>NZ_JBVAYA010000003.1:0-773390 GCF_055419625.1 Mycobacterium sp. IDUB_1
CCCGGAAGCTAAGCCTACCAGCGCCGATGATACTACCCACCCGGGTGGAAAAGTAGGACACCGCCGAACACACATTGGAATCGCCCCCCACTTTCGTGGGGGGCGATTTCCTATTTCTACGACATATTTCGACGCCATTTATTGCTCAATGAATTCGCGCAATTGTGGTGTCGTCGATGGTGCCCGTATCCTTTTGTGGTGCCCGAAGAGAATATGGCTGGCCACGGTGACCGTCGGCCCCACCGAGGCGGTCCGGCCGGAAACAGGCAGGGTCCGCGCCGCGATCAGCGCTCGGCTCCGCGTGCCTCGGGTCCCCACCGCGCTCGTTCCGCTCAGCCCCGATCGCAGGACGATACGAAGCCGGCGGGACCGCCGATTCCTCCGGAGATCGAGGCCCGTCAACTCGCTCCCGACATCAGGGGAGAGCTCACAACGCTGGATCGGGCTACCGCAGATGCCGTCGCCCGTCATCTTGTGGCCGCAGGTGAACTGCTCGACGAGGATCCCGAGGCCGCGCTCGAGCATGCCCGAGCCGCACGTGCCCGCTCGGGACGCATCGCTGCCGTGCGTGAAGCCGTCGGCATCGCCGCCTACGCCTGCGGCGACTGGGCGCAGGCGCTCTCAGAGCTCCGAGCGGCCCGCCGAATGGGCAGTCGCTCACCACTTCTCGCGATGATCGCCGACTGCGAGCGGGGTGTCGGCCGTCCCGAACGCGCGATCGAACTGGCGCGCAGTCCAGAGGCCGCCCAGCTGACCGGTGATGACGCCGACGAACTGCGCATCGTCGTCGCCGGCGCCCGTTCCGATCTCGGCCAGCACGAGCAGGCGCTCGCCGTGCTGTCCTCGCCGCAACTGGATCCGGCCCGTACCGGCCAGACGGCCGCTCGCCTGTTCTACGTCTACGCCGACACACTCTTGGCTCTGGATCGTCGAGACGATGCGCTGCAATGGTTCCTCAAGGCCGCTGCTGCCGATGCAGAAGGTGTCACCGACGCCGAAGAGCGGATCACGGAACTGTCCTGACGTGAGTACTCTTGCGCACCTTCACGACTGTTTCCTGCTCGACTTGGACGGCACCGTCTTTCGCGGACACGAACCCACCCCCGGCGCGGTCGACACTCTCGCTGCACTGGAAGCCCGGCGACTGTTCGTGACCAACAACGCCTCACGCAGCGCCGACCAGGTGGCCGAACACCTGCGCGAACTCGGCTTCACCGCAACCCCCGACGACGTCGTGACCAGCGCGCAGACAGCCGCGCGGATGCTCGCCGAGCAGCTGCCGAGCCAGTCGAAGGTCCTCATCGTCGGCACTGATGCGCTCGCCGACGAGGTGCGGGCGGTCGGTCTGCAGCCGGTGCGCCAGTTCGGCGACGAGCCCGTCGCCGTCGTCCAAGGCCACTCGCAGGAGACCGCATGGTCCGATCTCGCCGAGGCGGGACTCGCCGTGAGGGCGGGCGCGCTGTGGGTCGCCGCCAACGTCGACAAGACACTTCCTTCGGAACGTGGTCTGCTGCCCGGCAACGGCTCGATGGTCGCCGCGCTGCGTGCGGCCACCGATCAGGAGCCCCAGGTGGCCGGCAAGCCGGCACCTGCCCTGATGGCAGATGCGTTGGCGCGCGGGGACTTCGACGCACCGTTGGTGGTGGGGGATCGGCTCGACACCGACATCGAAGGAGCCCGCGCGGCGGGCCTGCCCAGCCTGATGGTGCTGTGCGGTGTCAACGATTCCGCCGATGCGATATTCGCGGTGGCCGATCAGCGGCCGGACATGATCGCCGAGGATCTTCGCGCACTGACCGCCGACGCCGACAGCCTGCGGGTCGGTCCGCACCCAGCGTGGCGCGTCGATGTCCACGACCACATCGGCGTGGCCTCCACTGGTGAGGAGCCCGGCGACGCACTGTCCATCGTGCGTGCGATCGCGGCGGCGGTCTGGGCCACCGGGGGCGAACCTGGCCGCACCGCGATCGTCGCGGCGGACGACGCGGCGCGCGAGGCGGCGCAGCGGTGGTCGCTGCTCGACCCCGCCATCGACTAGCGTGGCACCCGAGATGAGTACCGAACCCGACCAGATCCGCGCCCAGGTCGCTGAACTCCTCGGAGAGTCGACCGAACCCACCGACGCTGATCTGGACTCCGTCGCCGCCCGCCTGGAGGAGGCGCACGACCTGCTGGTGCGCGCGCTGGAATCGGTCGAGAAAGGCTGATCCGCGTGACGCGGCGCGCTCGTGTGGACGCCGAGCTGGTCCGGCGCGGGCTGGCCCGCTCGCGTCAGCAGGCGGCTGAGCTGATCGGCGCCGGCCGGGTGAGCGTGGACGGTATGCGGGCAGCCAAGCCGGCGACAGCGATCGCGACGACAGCGCATCTCACCGTCGACGACGCCGACGAGCCCAGTTGGGTGTCGCGTGGAGCGCACAAGCTGATCGGGGCCCTCGACGCGTTCGGGGTAGCGGTGGGGGGCCGGCGCTGCCTGGATGCGGGTGCGTCCACCGGGGGGTTCACCGAGGTGCTGCTCAGCCGCGAGGCGCAGGAGGTCGTCGCGGTCGACGTCGGTTACGGCCAGCTCGCGTGGGCGTTGCGCACCGACGACCGGGTCACCGTGATGGAGCGCACCAACGTGCGGGAACTGACCGCCGAGGCCATCGGCGGGCCAGTCGATCTGATCGTCGCCGACCTGTCCTTCATCTCGTTGTCGACGGTGCTCCCGGCGCTGACTGCGTGCGCGTCGGCGACCGCAGATATCGTTCCCATGGTGAAGCCGCAGTTCGAGGTCGGCAAGGACCGGGTCGGCGCCGGTGGCGTGGTGTCGGACCCGCTGCTGCGCATCGACGCGGTCCGCTCGGTCGCCGCGACCGCGCAGACGCTGGGCTGGCGCAGCGTCGCCGTCACGGCGAGCCCGCTGCCCGGCCCGGCCGGCAACGTCGAGTACTTCCTGCATCTACGCGCCGACGCGGCGGATGCCCTGACGGGTGACGCACTCGAGACAGCGATCCGCCGCGCCGTCGAGGAAGGTCCGCAATGACAGCCCAACGCACCGTCCTGCTGGTGGTGCACACCGGACGTGACGACGCCGTCGATGTCGCACGGCGGGTGTCAAAGGTGTTCGGCGACAACGGAATCGCCCTGCGCGTGCTCTCCGCTGAAGCCGTTGACCGCGGGTCGCCGCAGTACCGCTCGACGGACATGGCCGCCCTCGGGGTCGACGTCACGGTGGTAGACGCCGATCAGCGTGCCGCCGAGGGGTGCGAGCTCGTTCTCGTGCTCGGCGGTGACGGCACGTTCCTGCGTGCCGCCGAGCTGGCCCGCAACGTCGAGATACCGGTGCTCGGTGTGAACCTCGGCAAGATCGGCTTCCTCGCCGAGGCCGAAGCCGACTCGATCGACACCGTGCTCGACCACATCGTCCGCCGCGACTACCGCGTCGAGGAGCGGATGACGCTCGACGTGACCGTGTGGTCGGGCGGGGAACTGCTCGACCGCGGTTGGGCGCTCAACGAGGCGAGTCTGGAGAAGGGGCCGCGGCTGGGCGTACTCGGCGTGGTGCTCGAGGTGGACGGCCGGCCGGTGTCTTCGTTCGGGTGCGACGGAGTGCTGGTGTCGAGTCCCACCGGATCCACCGCCTACGCGTTCTCTGCCGGCGGCCCGGTGCTGTGGCCCGACCTGGAGGCGATCATCGTCGTGCCGAACAACGCGCACGCGTTGTTCGCCCGCCCGATGGTGACCAGTCCGCACGCCTTGATCGCGATCGAGATCGAGGCAGGCGGCCACGATGCGATGGTGTTCTGCGACGGGCGGCGGGAGATGGTGCTGCCCGCGGGCAGTCGTCTCGAGGTGACCCGCTGCGGTACTCCGCTGAAGTGGGTGCGGCTGGACAGCGCGCCGTTCACCGACCGGCTGGTGCGCAAGTTCCGGTTGCCTGTCACGGGGTGGCGCGGACAGTAGTGCTAGCCGAGATTCGGATCGAGTCGCTCGGCGCGATCAGCGCCGCGATCGCGGAGTTCGACGGTGGGTTGACCGTGCTCACCGGTGAGACCGGTGCCGGCAAGACCATGGTGGTGACGGGCCTGCATCTGCTCGGGGGTGCCCGCGCCGACCCCGCTCGGGTGCGTTCCGGGTCGGCCAAGGCGGTTGTCGAGGGACGGTTCGTCACCGCCGACATCGGTGCGGATGCGGTCGCCCGGGTCGAGGACATCCTCGATTCCTCGGGCGCCGACCGCGACGACGACGGCAGCGTGATCGCGGCCCGTTCGGTCAGCCGCGAAGGGCCCTCGCGCGCCTATCTGGGTGGCCGCAGCGTGCCCGCCAAGTCGCTGAGTGAGTTCACCGGTGAGCTGCTGACCCTGCACGGCCAGAATGACCAGCTGCGCCTGATGCGCCCGGACCAGCAGCGCGCCGCTCTCGACCGCTACGCGGGCGTCACGGACAAGCTGCAGCGCTACCGGACCGCACGCGACGAGTGGCTGGCCGCCCGCACCGATCTCGAGGAGAGGCGCCGCAGCGCCCGCGAACTGGCCCAGGAGGCGGACCGTCTGCAGTTCGGCATCGACGAGATCGACGCGGTCGCGCCGCAGCCGGGTGAAGACGAGTCGCTGGTGTCCGACATCCGGCGCCTGTCCGAGCTCGACGCGCTGCGCGAGGCCGTGCACACAGCGCGCTCGGCGCTCTCCGGCGAGAGTGAGCCCGGTAGTGACGGTACGTCCGCGGTCGACACGATCGGACAGGCGCGCTCGGCGCTGGAACACACCGATGACGCTGCGCTCAAGGCGTTGGCCGGCCAGCTCGACGGGGCCCTGACCGTCGTCGTCGACGTCTCCGCGGAACTCGGCCAGTTCCTGTCCGAATTGCCCAGTGATGCAAGTGCGTTGGAGACCAAGCTGGCGCGCCAGGCCGAGCTGCGCTCGCTGACCCGCAAGTACGCCCCCGACGTCGACGGCGTGCTGGACTGGGCAGCCACTGCCCGCGACCGCCTGGCCCAGCTCGACGTCTCCGAGGAGGCGATGGCCGGTCTCGCGCGCCGCGTCGACGAGCTCGCCGGGGCCGTTGCGGCCGCTGCGGCGGACCTGACCAAGGCCCGGGTCAAGGCCGCAAAGGGGTTGGCCAAAGCCGTCACCGCCGAACTCGGCGGACTGGCGATGGCCGGCGCGCAGTTCACCATCGCGGTGAGTCCGCTGCCTGCCCGACCCGACGACAGCGCTCCGCTGACGCTGGCGTCCGGTGATGTCGTACACGCCGGACGCGACGGTGTCGACGCGGTGGAATTCGGGTTTGCCGCGCACAGCGGGTCGGACATCCTGCCGCTGCACAAGAGTGCGTCCGGCGGTGAGCTGTCGCGCGTGATGCTCGCCCTCGAGGTGGTGCTGGCCGCGTCCACCGAGGGCACGACGATGGTGTTCGACGAAGTCGACGCGGGGGTCGGCGGGCGCGCGGCCGTGCAGATCGGCCGTCGGCTCGCCCGCTTGGCCCGCACGCATCAGGTGATCGTGGTGACCCACCTGCCCCAGGTCGCCGCCTACGCCGACGTGCACCTGGTCATCGAGGGTCAGGCGGAGGCGACCTCCACGCGGGCCAAGACCAGCGGTGTGCGCCGTCTCGACGAGGACGATCGAGTCGCCGAGCTGGCCCGGATGCTGGCCGGTCTCGGGGAGTCCGACAGCGGCCGAGCGCATGCGCGCGAACTGCTCGATGCGGCCCGCACGGAGCGTGACGCGCCCGGCTAGCGTGTGACTGGAGTGAAAAGAACATACTTCTGGGGCTGATGTTACGGCGCGCCTCCGACAGATCTCGGGCGTTGCTGGCCAGAATCCCCCCATGAAGATGTCAGCGCTGCTCTCCCGAAACGCCAGTTCACGGCCGGGCATCACCGGCACCGCCCGGGTGGACCGCGACATCGACCGGCTCCTGCGCCGGGTGACGCCCGGCGACATCGTCGTCATCGACGTGCAGGACCTCGACCGCGTCACGGCCGACGCGCTGGTCGAGGCGAACATCGCCGCCGTGGTGAACGCGTCGTCGTCGATCTCGGGGCGCTACCCCAACCTCGGGCCCGAGGTGCTCGTCGCCAACGGCATCACCCTCGTCGACGACACCGGCCCGGAGATCTTCAAGAAGGTCAAGGACGGCGCACGGATCCGCATCAACGAGGGCGGCGTCTACTCCGGTGACCGCCGGCTGATCCTCGGCACGGAGCGCACCGACGCCGACATTCACGAGCTGATGCAGGAAGCCAAGGGCGGGCTGGTCGCGCATCTGGAGGCCTTCGCCGGCAACTCCATCGAGTTCATCCGCAGCGAGAGCCCTCTGCTCATCGACGGCATCGGCATCCCCGACATCGACGTCGATGTCAATCGCCGGCACGTCGTGGTCGTCGCCGAGGAGGACCATGCCGCAGCCGACCTGAAGGCACTCAAACCGTTCATCAAGGAGTATCAGCCGGTCCTCGTCGGGGTCGGAACCGGAGCCGACATCCTGCGCAAGGCGGGCTACCGACCGGCGCTGATCGTGGGCGACCCGGACAAGATCAGCACCGAGGCGCTACGCAGCGGAGCGCAGGTGGTGCTCCCCGCCGACGCCGACGGGCACGCCGCCGGACTGGAACGCATCCAGGACCTCGGCGTCGGAGCGATGACGTTCCCCGCCGCGGGGTCGGCCGCCGATTTGGCGCTGCTGCTCTGCGATCACCACGGGGCGTCGCTGATCGTCACCGTGGGCCACACCGCCAGCATCGAGGAGTTCTTCGATCGCACCCGGCAGCGCAGCAACCCGTCGACCTTCCTGACCCGGCTCAAGGTGGGGGAGAAGCTCGTCGACGCGAAAGCCGTTGCGACGCTGTACCGCAGCCGTGTCTCCGGTGGCGCGATCGCGTTGTTGGTCCTCGCGATGCTGATCGCGGTGATCGCCGCGCTGTGGGTGTCGCGCGCCGACGCCGCCGTGCTCGAATGGGTCACCCACACGTGGAACCAGTTCCTGCTGTGGGTCCAGGGTCTGGTCTCGTAGGACACGCGCCGTGATCTCGCTGCGTTCGCACGCCATCTCGCTGGCCGCCGTGTTCCTCGCGCTGGCCATCGGCATCGCCCTGGGTTCCGGGCTGCTGTCCAACACCGTGCTGTCGGGCCTGCGCGACGACAAGGCGCAGATGCAGACCGAGATCGACACGCTCACCACCGATCGCAATGCGCTGAACGAAAAGCTCAGCGCCGCCGGCGACTTCGATGCACAGATGGCGCCGCGCATCCTGCGTGGCAGCTTGGCCGACAAATCGGTGGTGCTGTTCCGCACCCCGGACGCGACCGATGACGACGTCGACGCCGTGGCTCGCCTCGTCGGTGAGGCGGGCGGCGCGGTCAGCGGCACCGTCGCGCTGACCCAGGAGTTCGTCGACGCCAACTCCGCCGAGAAGCTGCTGTCGGTGGTGAACTCCCCGATCGTGCCCGCAGGCACGCAACTGAGCACCACGACCGTCGACCAGGGCTCGCAAGCCGGCGATCTGCTCGGCATCACGCTGCTCGCCAACAAGGACCCCAAGGGTCCGCCCGTCAACGACGATCAGCGCGACACCGTGCTCTCCGCGTTGCGTGACACCGGATTCATCACCTACGGCACCGACCGCATCGGAGTGGCCGACACCGCGGTCGTCGTCACCGGCGGCGCACTCGGCGACGACGCGGGCAACCAGGGCGCGACGGTGGCCCGGTTCGCCGCCGGTCTGGCCACCCATGGCGCGGGCGTCGTGCTCGCCGGCCGCGACGGTGCGGCCACGGGCACCTCGGCTGTCGCGGTCGTACGCTCGGACAACGCACTCACCAGCGCGATGAGCACCGTCGACGACGTCGACCGGGAATCCGGCCGGATCACCAGCGTGCTCGCGCTGGGCGCGCTGGTCGCAGGCGGCAAACCCGGTCAGTACGGAACCGGACAGGGCGCCAGCGCGGTCACCGTCCCGCAGTAACGCCGGTCACCCGCCCGCGTGTCAGCGACGCGGTGCCGCAGACGGTGTTAGGGTGGGGTTCCGTGCCAGGCCAAATGAAGCCGCTGCGGAAGCATCCGCAAACCGCCACCAAACACCTCTTCGTGACCGGTGGGGTGGTGTCCTCTCTCGGTAAAGGCCTGACGGCTTCCAGCCTCGGCCAGCTCCTCACCGCGCGTGGTCTGCAGGTGACGATGCAGAAGCTGGATCCGTACCTCAATGTCGATCCGGGCACGATGAACCCGTTCCAGCACGGTGAGGTGTTCGTCACCGAGGACGGTGCCGAGACGGATCTCGACGTCGGCCACTACGAACGCTTCCTGGATCGCAACCTGAGCGGGTACGCCAATGTGACGACGGGCCAGGTGTATTCGTCGGTGATCGCCAAGGAGCGCCGCGGCGAGTACCTCGGCGACACCGTGCAGGTGATCCCACACATCACCGACGAGATCAAGAACCGGGTGCTGGCGATGGCCGAGCCCGACGCCGACGGGAACCGCCCCGATGTGGTGATCACCGAGGTCGGCGGCACGGTCGGTGACATCGAGTCGCTGCCGTTCCTGGAGGCCGCACGGCAGGTGCGTCACGAGGTCGGCCGGGAGAACTGCTTCTTCCTGCACTGCTCCCTGGTGCCCTACATGGCGCCCTCAGGTGAGCTGAAGACCAAGCCGACGCAGCACTCGGTGGCTGCGCTGCGCAGCATCGGCATCCAGCCCGACGCGCTGATCCTGCGCTGCGACCGCGACGTGCCGGAAGGGCTGAAGAACAAGATCGCCCTGATGTGCGACGTCGACATCGACGGCTGCATCTCGACGCCCGACGCACCGTCGATCTACGACATCCCCAAGGTGCTGCATCGCGAGGAGCTCGACGCGTATGTGGTGCGGCGGCTCAATCTGCCGTTCCGTGACGTGGACTGGACGCAGTGGAACGACCTGCTGCGCCGCGTGCACGAACCGCGCGAGACCGTGCGGATCGCGCTGGTGGGCAAGTACATCGACCTCTCCGATGCCTACCTCTCGGTCGCCGAAGCGCTGCGTGCGGGCGGCTTCGCCCATCACGCCCGGGTCGAGATGCGCTGGGTCCCCTCCGACGACTGCGAGTCCGACGCCGGTGCGGCAACGGCTCTGGCCGATGTCGACGGGGTGCTGATCCCGGGTGGCTTCGGCATCCGCGGGATCGAGGGCAAGATCGGCGCCATCCGCTACGCCCGCCGTCGCGGCCTGCCGGTCCTGGGCCTGTGCCTTGGTCTGCAGTGCATCGTGATCGAGGCGGCGCGATCGGTGGGTCTGACCGAGGCGAGCTCCGCGGAGTTCGACCCCGACACTCCTGACCCGGTGATCTCGACGATGGCCGATCAGCAGGAGATCGTCGCCGGCGAAGCGGACCTCGGCGGCACCATGCGCCTGGGTGCATACCCGGCGGTCCTGACACCGGATTCGATTGTCGCGCAGGCATATCAGGCGACCGAGGTCTCCGAGCGCCACCGGCACCGCTACGAGGTCAACAACGCCTATCGCGCGCAGATCGCCGAGAGCGGCCTGCGATTCTCGGGCACCTCGCCCGATGGGCATCTGGTCGAGTTCGTCGAATACGACCCGCAGGTTCATCCGTTCCTGGTCGGCACGCAGGCCCACCCGGAGCTCAAGAGCCGCCCGACCCGCCCACACCCGCTGTTCACCGCGTTCGTCGGTGCGTCGCTCGAGTACAACAACGCCGAACGGCTCCCTGTCGACATCCCGGAGGCTCCCGAGCGGGAGACCAACGGCGCCAAGCATTCTCTGGAAGACGCGCCCGCCCGTGGCTGACGAGGCCGGCACCCACGACTTCTCGGTCGCCTCCTCGAGAACCCTCTATGTCGGCAACATCTTCGCGCTGCGTGCCGACGAGGTGCGGATGCCCGGTGGGTCGACGGCGCGACGCGAGATCGTCGAGCACTACGGCGCGGTGGCCGTGGTCGCCCTCGACGACGACGGCCGCGTCGTCCTCGTCTATCAGTACCGGCACCCGTTCGGCCGTCGGCTGTGGGAGCTGCCCGCCGGCCTGCTGGACATGAGTGGCGAACCGCCGCACGAGTCGGCGGCGAGGGAGCTCGCGGAGGAAGCCGGACTGGCCGCAGACACCTGGCACACGCTGGTCGACCTCGACACCGCCGCCGGGTTCAGCGACGAGAGCGTGCGGGTGTTCCTGGCGACCGGGCTGCGCGAGGTCGGCCGCCCGGACGCAGAACACGAAGAAGCCGACCTGATCGTCGAGCGTGTCGCGCTCGAAGACGCCGTCGCCAGGGTGTACTCGGGGGAGATCGTGAATTCGATCGCCGTCGCCGGCATCCTGGCCGCGCACGCGATGCCCGGCATCGATGCGCTCCGCGCCGTCGACGCGCCCTGGACCGACAGGCCCAGGGCGTTCGCACGGCGGAAGGGACACGCGTGACCCAGACGTTCTCGTCTGTCGGCTCCACCCTCGAGGTCCAGATCCAGGGCTACCTCGACCACCTGGCGATCGAACGCGGCGCCGCCGCCAACACGCTGAGCTCCTACCGGCGGGATCTGCGCCGCTACGTCGAGCATCTGTTCTCGCGCGGCGTCTCCGATCTGGCCGACGCCACCGAACCCGACGTCAGTGAATTCCTCGTCGCCCTTCGCCAGGGCGACCCCGACAACGGCGTACCCGCGCTGTCGGCGGTCTCGGCGGCGCGCGCGTTGATCGCGGTGCGCGGCCTGCACCGCTTCGCCGCGGCCGAGGGCATCGCCACGGCCGACGTCGCGCGGGAGGTCAAGCCGCCCACACCGAGCCGACGGCTGCCCAAGAGCCTCACGTTGGACGAAGTGCTGGCGCTGCTCGAAGCCGCGGGCGGGGACAGCGACGCCGACGGGCCGCTGACGCTGCGCAACCGGGCCCTGCTGGAGCTGCTGTACTCGACCGGGGCGCGGATCTCCGAAGCCGTGGGCCTGGACCTCGACGACATCGACCTGCACGCCCGCTCGGTGCTGCTCCACGGCAAGGGTGGCAAGCAGCGCCTCATCCCGATCGGCCGGCCCGCTGTCGCTGCGCTCGACGCGTACCTGGTGCGGGCCCGGCCGGAGCTGGCCCGCCGCGGGCGCGGCACCCCGGGGATCTTCCTGAACGCCCGGGGCGGGCGTCTGTCGCGGCAGAGCGCATGGCAGGTGCTCCAGGACGCCGCCGATCGCGCCGGCATCACCGCCGCGGTCTCCCCGCACGTGCTGCGGCATTCATTCGCCACCCACCTGCTCGATGGCGGCGCCGACGTGCGCGTCGTGCAGGAACTACTCGGCCACGCCTCGGTGACCACCACGCAGATCTACACGATGGTCACCGTCAACGCGCTCCGCGAGGTGTGGGCCGGTGCGCACCCGAGAGCGCGCTAGCGTGCGGGTCTGCCTCGCCGGCGCGCCATCTCCCGTTAAACTCGTCGCGATGTCCGCCACGCCCGAAGGATGCCTGACCAGCGACGGTCCGGCATGACCGACGACACGGGCGGATCCATCACAGACCCGGGATCCATCTCACACCCGCGACCCACCGCGGACCCGGCGCCTGAGCCCGTCCCCGCTCCCACCCCCGGGTTGACCGGCCGGCTCCCACGCGAGATCCCCGAACCGGCGCCGCGCACCTCGCACGGCCCGGCCACCGTGATTGCGATGTGCAACCAGAAGGGCGGGGTCGGTAAGACCACGTCCACGATCAACCTGGGCGCCGCGCTGGCCGAATACGGTCGCCGGGTGCTGCTCGTCGACCTCGACCCGCAGGGCGCGCTGTCGGCCGGGCTGGGCGTCCCGCACTACGAGCTGGACAACACGGTCTACAACCTGCTGGTCGAACCGCGGGTGTCGATCGACCAGGTGCTGATGACCACCCGGGTGCCGGGGCTGGACTTGGTGCCCAGCAACATCGACCTCTCCGCCGCAGAGATCCAACTGGTCAACGAGGTCGGCAGGGAGCAGTCGCTGGCGAGGGCGCTCTACCCGGTGCTCGACCGCTACGACTACGTGCTGATCGACTGTCAGCCGTCGCTGGGCCTGCTCACCGTCAACGGACTGGCGTGCAGCGACGGCGTGGTGATCCCCACCGAGTGCGAATACTTCTCGCTGCGCGGTCTGGCGCTGCTCACCGACACCGTCGAGAAGGTGCACGACCGGCTCAATCCCAAGCTCGACATCAGCGGGATCCTGATCACCCGCTACGACCCCCGCACGGTGAACTCCCGCGAGGTGATGGCCCGGGTGGTCGAACGCTTCGGTGACCTCGTGTTCGACACCGTGATCACCCGCACCGTGCGCTTCCCTGAGACCAGCGTCGCCGGCGAGCCGATCACCACGTGGGCGCCCAAATCGGCTGGGGCAGAGGCGTACCGCGCGTTGGCTCGCGAGGTCATCCACCGGTTCGGCGCGTGAGCGAGCAGACCGGTTTCCAGGTTCGGCTGAGCAATTTCGAGGGTCCGTTCGACCTGCTGTTGCAGCTGATCTTCGCGCACCGACTCGACGTCACCGAGGTGGCGCTGCACCAGGTCACCGACGAGTTCATCGCCTACACCAAGGAGATCGGCAGCAAGCTCGGCCTCGACGAGACGACGTCGTTTTTGGTGGTCGCCGCGACAATGCTCGACTTGAAGGCGGCCCGGCTGCTGCCCGCGGGCGACGTGCACGACGAGGACGACCTGGCGCTGCTCGAGGTGCGGGACCTCTTGTTCGCTCGGCTGTTGCAGTACCGCGCGTTCAAGCACGTCGCGGAGATGTTCGCCGAACTGGAGTCCGCGGCGCTGCGCAGCTATCCGCGGGCCGTCGCGTTGGAGGACCGCTTCGCCGACCTGCTGCCCGAGGTGATGCTCGGGGTCGATGCGACCCGCTTCGCCGAGATCGCGGCCGCAGCCTTCACTCCCCGGCCGGTGCCGTCGGTCGGTCTCGACCATCTCCATCAGGTCCCCGTCTCGGTGCCCGAACAGGCCGCCAATCTGATGTCACTGCTGCAAGACCGGGGGATCGGCCAGTGGGCGTCGTTCTCCGACCTGGTCGCCGATTGCCAGATGCCGATGGAGATCGTCGGACGCTTCCTGGCGCTGCTCGAGTTGTTTCGCGCCCGGGCGGTAGCATTCGACCAGTCAGAACCGCTGGGAGTGCTCCAGATTTCCTGGACAGGGGAGCGGCCGAGCAGCGAGCAGTTGGCGACCGCGGACGCCGAATAGCGCGGAACTAGAGAAGATGCCTGAGAATTTTTCGCCGGACACCGAGCCGGACACCGAGCCTGATGCTGAGCACGTCGAGGCCGACCTCGTCGACGCCGAGCTCGATGACACCGAGCTCGATGACGTAGTGCTCGATGATGCCGAGCTCGACGCGGTGCTCGAAGCGTTGCTGCTCGTCGTCGACACCCCGGTGCCCATCGATGCCCTCGCCACGGCCACCGAGGTCCCGGAGGCCCGCGTCGCCGAGCGGCTGCAGGTGCTCGCCGACGGCTTCGCGGCACGGGGCAGCGGCATCGATCTGCGCGAAGCCGGAGGCGGGTGGCGGATGTACACCCGCTCCCGGTACGCGCCGTACGTGGAGAAGCTGCTGCTCGACGGAGCCCGCACGCGACTGACCCGCGCCGCGCTGGAGACCCTGGCCGTCATCGCCTACCGCCAACCGGTGACGCGGGCCCGGGTGAGTGCGGTGCGCGGCGTCAACGTCGATGCGGTGATCCGCACGTTGATGGCGCGCGGCCTGATCACCGAGGCCGGCACCGACCCTGATTCTGGTGCGGTCACCTTCGCCACCACCGAGCTGTTCCTCGAACGCCTCGGGCTGTCGTCGCTGACCGATCTGCCCGACATCGCACCGCTGCTTCCGAATGTCGACGTGATCGACGACATCAGCGAAAACCTCGACGAGGAGCCACGTTTCATGAAACTCAACGGGACGTCCGGGTCCAAACCCGACGCCGCGATCGACGTCGACGCGGAGCGGGAGTGACGATGAGCGACGACGAGGGTGTGCGGCTGCAGAAAGTGTTGTCCCAAGCCGGAATCGCGTCCCGGCGGGTGGCGGAGAAGATGATCCGCGACGGGCGGGTCGAGGTCGACGGGGTCATCGTCACCGAACTCGGCACGCGGGTCGACCCGCAGAACTCGACGATTCGGGTCGACGGCGCGCGGATCGCCGTCGACGAGGACCGGGTGTACCTGGCGATCAACAAACCGCGCGGCATGCATTCGACCATGTCCGACGATCGCGGACGGCCCTGTGTCGGAGACCTTGTCGAACACCGGGTCCGGGGTACCAAGAGCCTCTTCCACGTCGGTCGGCTCGACGCCGACACCGAGGGACTGTTGTTGCTCACCAACGACGGTGAGCTCGCCCACCGGCTCATGCACCCGTCGTTCGAGGTGCCCAAGACCTACCTGGCCACCGTGATGGGCAGCGTCCCCCGCGGGCTCGGTAAGAAGCTGCGCGCCGGCGTCGAATTGGACGACGGACCGGTACGCGTGGACGACTTCGCTGTCGTCGACACCGTGCCGGGCCGTTCTCTGGTGAAGGTGACGCTGCACGAGGGCCGCAAGCACATCGTGCGACGCCTGCTGGCTGACGTCGGCTTTCCTGTCCAGGAACTCGTCCGCACCGACATCGGGTCCGTCACGCTCGGCGAGCAGCGACCGGGCAGCATCCGGGTGCTGACGCAGAAGGAGATCGGCGAGCTGTACAAGGCGGTGGGGTTGTGACCCGGTCGGTGGTGATCGCGATCGACGGCCCGGCAGGAACCGGAAAGTCCACTGTGGCAAGGGGTTTGGCGACAGCTCTGCATGCTCGCTATCTGGACACCGGAGCTATGTACCGGATCGTCACGCTGAGCGCACTGCGTCAGGGGGTCGACCTCGACGATCCGGCGGCAATCGTGGCGGCGGTCCTCGACATCGACATGGCCGTCGGACACGACCCCGAAGAGGACCGGTCCTTCCTGGCCGGCGAGGACGTCTCGGCCGAGATCCGCGGCGACGCGGTGACCAAGGCGGTGTCGGCGGTGTCCGCGGTGCCCGAGGTCCGCAGCCGCCTGGTCTCGCTGCAGCGCGATCTCGCCGATGGAACGGGTCCTGTCGTCGTCGAAGGACGCGACATCGGCACCGTCGTGCTGCCCGATGCCGACGTGAAGATCTTCCTCACCGCCTCCGCCGAAGAACGGGCGCGCCGGCGCAACGATCAGAACGTCGCATCCGGACTGCCCGACGACTACGACGCGGTCCTCACCGATGTCCGTCGCCGCGACCACCTCGACTCCACCCGGGCGGTGTCGCCGCTGCGCGCCGCTGACGATGCGCTGGTGGTCGACACCAGCGACATGACCCAGGACCAGGTGATCGGCCATCTGACCGCACTGGTCGAACAGAAAGCCGGTGCGATCAGATGAGTGATGGAGACGGCGTCTGGTTCGACGAAGGTGACTGGGAGGTCAGCGCGGACGACATTGCCGAGGCGGTGGAGGAGGCCTCGGCTCCGCCGCCGGTGCTCGCCGTCGTCGGCCGGCCCAACGTCGGTAAGTCGACACTGGTGAATCGCATCCTCGGTCGGCGCGAGGCCGTCGTGCAGGACATCCCAGGTGTCACCCGCGACCGCGTGTCCTACGACGCATCCTGGTCGGGGCGGCGGTTCGTCGTTCAGGACACCGGTGGATGGGAGCCCGACGCGAAGGGCCTGCAGCAGCTGGTCGCCGAGCAGGCGTCGGTGGCGATGCGTACCGCCGACGCAATCGTCTTCGTGGTCGACGCCGTCGTCGGTGCCACGAGCGCCGACGAGGCTGCGGCGAAAATCCTGCAGCGGGCCGGCAAGCCGGTGTTCCTGGCCGCCAACAAGGTGGACAACGACCGCGGCGAGGCCGACGCCGCGGCGCTGTGGTCTCTCGGACTCGGGGAGCCGCATCCGATCAGCGCGATGCACGGCCGCGGTGTGGCCGACCTGCTCGACGCCGTTCTCGACGAGCTGCCCGCCCTGTCCGAGGTGGGGGGCAGCGGCGGGGGACCGCGCCGGGTGGCGCTGGTCGGCAAGCCGAACGTCGGCAAATCCTCGCTGCTCAACCGACTCTCCGGTGACGAACGCTCCGTCGTGCACGACGTGGCAGGCACCACCGTCGACCCCGTCGACTCACTCATCGAGATGGACGGAAAACTCTGGCGGTTCGTCGACACCGCCGGGTTGCGGCGCAAGGTGGGCCAGGCCAGCGGCCACGAGTTCTACGCCTCGGTGCGCACCCACGGCGCCATCGACGCCGCCGAAGTCGCGATCGTGCTCATCGACGCCTCGCAACCGCTGACCGAGCAGGACCAGCGGGTGCTGACGATGGTGATCGAGGCGGGCCGGGCGCTGGTGCTCGCGTTCAACAAGTGGGACCTCGTCGACGAGGACCGCCGCTACCTGCTCGACCGGGAGATCGACCTGCAGCTGGCGCAGATCCAGTGGGCGCCCCGGGTCAACATCTCGGCCATGACCGGCCGGGCGGTGCAGAAGCTGGTGCCTGCCCTGGAAACCGCCCTGAACTCATGGGACAAGCGGATCACGACAGGCCAGCTGAACTCGTTCCTCAAAGAGGTCGTCGCCGCGACACCGCCGCCGGTGCGCGGGGGCAAGCAACCGCGGATCCTGTTCGCCACGCAGGCCACCACCCGTCCGCCGACGTTCGTGCTGTTCACCTCCGGTTTCCTCGAGGCCGGTTACCGTCGCTTCCTCGAGCGGCGCCTACGCGAGACGTTCGGCTTCGACGGCAGCCCGGTCCGCATCAACGTCAGGGTGCGTGAAAAGAGGGGTCCCAAGCGCCGATAGGGTCGGCGGAGTGCCCGTCGTCGACATGATCTTCATCGCCCTCGCGGGGGTCGGCGCCGGCGCGATCAACGCGCTCGTCGGCTCCGGCACCCTCATCACGTTCCCTACGCTCGTCGCGCTGGGGTATCCACCGGTGACCTCGACGATGTCCAACGCCGTCGGCCTCGTCGCCGGCGGGGTGTCAGGGACGTGGGGGTATCGGCGCGAGCTGCGCGGTCAGTGGCGCCGATTGCGCTGGCAGATCCCCGCGTCGCTGCTCGGCGCGGGTGGTGGTGCCTGGCTGCTGCTGCACCTGCCCGGAGGTGTTCACCACCGTGGTGCCCGTGCTGCTGGTGCTCGCCCTGGTGTTGGTGCTCATCGGGCCTCGAATCCAGGCCTGGGCGCGCCGGCGTGCCGAAGCGAAGGGTGAGTCCGCCGACCACGTGTCTGCTGCGCGGATGACGGCGCTGGTCGCGTTGACGTTCGCGGTCGGCGTCTACGGCGGCTACTTCACCGCCGCGCAGGGCATTCTGCTTGTCGCTGTGATGGGTGCGCTGCTGCCTGAGGACATGCAGCGGATGAACGCGGCAAAGAACCTGCTGTCGTTGCTCGTCAACATCGTCGCGGCTGTCGCGTACACGGTGGTGGCGTTCGATCGGATCAGCTGGGCAGCCGCCGGGCTGATCGCGATCGGGTCCCTGATCGGCGGATTCGTCGGTGCGCACTACGGTCGACGACTCTCGCCGAACGTGCTCCGCGCGGTGATCGTCGTCGTGGGATTGATCGGGCTGTACCGGTTGTTGGCTGTGTAGCCCGCACTCAGAAGTGCTCCCGCACTGACTCCTGCTCGAGGACCGCGTCGAGGTCGCCGAGGCGGTCCATCGACGACACCGCGCGCCGGGTGCGCATGTTCTTGGCCAGCAGATCCCGATGGCGGTGTGTGAAGGCCCAATAGCCGGCGGTGAACGGGCAGGCGTCCTCGCCGAGCCGTTTCTTCGGATCGAACGCACAGTCGCCGCAGTGGTCGCTCATCTTGTTGATGTAGGCGCCCCCCGAGGTGTACGGCTTGGTGGCCAGCAGGCCGCCGTCGGCGTGCTGGCTCATCCCGACGACGTTGGTGGGCATCACCCAGCGGAACCCGTCGACGTAGGAGGTGGCGAACCATTCGGTCAGCTCGTCGGGACGGTAGCCGCGCTGCAGCGCGTGGCTTCCGAGGATCATCAGCCGCTGGATGTGATGGGACCAGCCGCGGTCGCGGACCCCTTTCAGGGCGTGGTGCAGGCAGGCCGCGGTGACGGCGTCGGCGTCCAGATCGGCCCACCACCGCGGCAGCGGCGTACGCGCTTTCAGCTCGTTCTTCGACGTGTAGTCAGGGCCGAAATGCCAATAGAGATGCCACATGTACTCGCGCCAGCCCAGGATCTGGCGGATGAAGCCCTCGGTGGCGGCCAGGGGGGCGTTGCCGTCGCGGTATGCCTGCTCGGCGGCCTCGACGGCGTCGAGGGGATGCAGCACGCCGAGGTTGAGCGGAACCGACAGCAGCGAGTGCGACATCGCCCAGTCGCCGCCCATCATCGCGTCCTCGTAGCGACCGAACAGCGGCAGCCGGTGGTCGATGAATCGCTTCAGCGCCCGCTTCGCCTCGGTGGGGGTGACGGCGAACAGGCGCGGGCCGTCGGCACCGACGGTGTCGAGGTCCATCGCGTCGAGATCGCGGCGGACCTGCTCGTCGATGTCGTCCTCACGGGGCTTGTACGGGGCGGGCACGTCGAGATGCTGCTGCTTCTTCGGCGGGGACTCCCGGTTCTCCTCGTCGTAGTTCCAGCGCTTGCCGACGGGATCGGTGCCCTCCATCAGCACGTCGAAGCGGCGCCGTTGATCGCGGTAGAAATCCTCCATCCGGAACCGGGTACGGTTTCCGGCCCACTCTTGGAAGTCCTTGCGCGGCAACGCGAATGTCCGTGTCGGCAGCACCTCTTCGACGAGCCCCTGCTTCTGCAGTCGGTTGACGAAGCGCTCGGCGGCGTGCGACGTGGGCTGGTGGACCAGGACGGGGCGGTCGAACTGTGCGAGCGCGTCGGTGTAGGTGTCGGCCTTGAGCAGGGTCGCGCGGTCGCCGAGGTCGCGTTCGGCGTGGCGTAGTGCGGAGAGAACCAGGTGCAGCTTCTGGCGGTGATAGCGGCGCTTGGCCAGGGCGGAGGTGGCCTCGACGAGCAAGACCTCGCGGTGGGCGTGTTCACCGCCGTAGACGGCGGGGCCGAGCTGGTCGGCGAACAGCCACAGGGGAGTGTCGCTCATCGGTCCGGTGTACCCGCGCGGGCCGCGGCGACGCGGTTGGGAGCTGCGGGTAACCCTGCTGTAAGCTTTCGACCGCCGACCGGCGATCCCGGGAGGCGCGCGGGCTGTGGCGCAGCTTGGTAGCGCACTTGACTGGGGGTCAAGTGGTCGCAGGTTCAAATCCTGTCAGCCCGACAGCATGAAACCCGCTCTGACCAGGTCGGAGCGGGTTTTTTGGTTCTCGGGAGAGAGGCGATTTTGAGCCGGTGGGCCAAGAGTGTCCCAAGCCCTCGCGAGTGGGCCCAGATCTATCTAAAGAGTGCGGCTCCAGCGGCCCGCAGGTCCTCGCGCTGGCGGCCCAATAGTTGTTTACGTCGATTGACGCCGAGGTGTAGTGGTGCTTGGTCTTCAGCGCTGCGGCAAAGCCATTCATGGTCACCGTGGCCGCGTAGTTCCACGCGATCGGGTTCCCCCACGCCACCCCGATCGATTCGGTGCCGTGCCGCTGGCGGATCGCGCCGAGGCGGGCGCCGATGTCGTCGAGTGCCTCCGTCCAGGTAGCGGTCTCGAAACCGTCGGTCGTGCGGCGCAGCGGAACGGTCACCCGGTCCGGGTCGGTTACGACCGATCCGAACTGGACGCCCTTTGAGCAGGCGAAGCCGTGTGACGCTGGGTGGTCTGCGTCTGGACGAAGGGCGACGAGTCGGCCGTCGTCGACGGTGGCGACTAGTCCACAGGATGCTTCGCAGATGCCGCAGAACGTCTTTCGTTCGACCGCCCGATCGCGCCGCACCGCGGGGGTGTCGTCGATCGGTAGCATCGCCATAACTTTATTCGTACACTATGTTCGATTAAGTAGGCAATAGGCGACTTGGCTTAAGGTGGCGACATGGCTCAGACCCGGAGCGCTGCTGGTTCCCGGCGTCGGCGCACGACGAGTGAGCAGCAGATCCTCGATGCCACCGCCGCTCTACTGCAGGCGGGCCAACGCCTGCCCGACATCGCGGTCAACGACATCATTGATGCGGCAAAGGTGTCGAGATCGACCTTCTATCAACACTTCTCAGGCAAGTCGGACCTTGCCTTCCGGTTGGCTGCGCCAGCGATGACGGCGGCTAGGATCACGTCGGACCGCTGGTGGCGGGAACCTGCCTGGGGCACGTCGCAAGACATGGTCGACGTCGTCGAGACGCTGATGGAGCAGGGGCGCGAACACCGGCTGGCTTGGCTGGCGGTGTTCGACATCGCCGACCGCGACCCGGAGACGGCGGCGGTGATGGAGACTCTGGTGCGCGACTACGTCGGACAGATGGCCGTGCGGATAACCCACCAGCAGCGCAGTGGCACCATGTCGCAGGCGATCAACCCGACACTGCTGGGGCGGTTGATTCTGGTCACCACCAGAGCGGCAATCCTCGATCAACTGGCTCACGGCGAGCCGAGCGACGACGTCGCTTTCAGCCAAACGTTGGGCCGGATGCTCTGGCTCGCCCTGCACGACGCGAGATAGAAGTCGAAGTATTCGCATCGCAAGCGAATACTCGACCCCTTACTCGTAACCCGCCATATTCGATCCCACCGTGTTCTCCGGCTGTGCAGCAGCGAGTCGCCTGAATACGACTTACTGACTCGTGGACAGATCGCCACAGGCGACCACCCGGGATCCGCTACCGCGGTCTGTAGCACGAATGTTCTGCTACTTGAGTCGCGCGAGACGGCCGCTTCGGCGCGGTGGCGGCCGCGCCGAGGTCGCTGTCCCAGGCCGACAGGGCGCCGCCGACGATAGCGGTCCTCTCCGCAGGGGAGGCGCCGTCGCGGGCCTGCAACGACAGGCCATCAGCGGTTCAAGCCGTGGGAGGAGGGGCCTGGCCCGGGCCCGGATGCTGGGTGCCCGGGCCGCGGGGTGTACGGCGGTCACCGCGTCGTTCCGGTCATCATTCTGACCGTGCTCTTGTGAAGGTTGTCGTCGAGCACGTGCCGTGGTGCGGCCCGCGGGCGCGAGGGGGACGGGCGACGGGGTCAGCGGCCGGGTGTCGGGTCCGACAGCACGGCGCTGATGTAGGTCAGGTCGGCGAGTTCGGTCATCATCTCGTGGTCGGGCAGGGCGAAACCGTTGGCGGCGTAGAGGTCTACGGTGCCTCGGGCGGTGACCTGCCAGCCGGCGCCGCTGAGGTAAGCGGGCACCTGGGCGCGTTCGCCGTGGTAGACGAGGTCGGTCCATTGGTCTGCCATGCCGTAGCGCTGCCAGCGCTGGGCGAAGTTGGCCATGCGGTCGTCGTCGGCGAGGATGCTGAGATCGGGAACGTGTTCGGTGGCCAGCGCGCTGCCGGGGGCACTGAGCGCGGTGATGTCGTCGAAGAGGCGGTCCTGAGCCTCCGGCGGCAGATAGATCAGCAGCCCCTCGGCGCTCCACGCCGTGGGTTGGTCGGGGTTGAAGCCCCGCTCGCGCAGGGCGGTGGACCAGTCCGCGCGCAGGTCGATGCCGACGGTGCGATGCTCGGCGGTCGGGGTGGCACCCAGCTCGGCCAGCGTGCGGGTCTTGAATTCGATGACCTGAGGCTGGTCGATTTCGTAGACCACCGTGCCGGCCGGCCAGGGCAGCCGGTAGGCGCGGGTGTCCAGGCCGCTGGCCAGGATCACGGCCTGCCGGATGCCGGCGGCTCCGGCCTGAAGGAAGAAGTCGTCGAAGAACCGGGTGCGCACGGTGACCTGTTCGGCCATCTGCTGACGGTTGAAGACCGGGTCGTCGGCGACCTCGTCGGCGTCCTCGCTGATCATGCGGGTGAAGGCGTCCAGGCCAACGGCGCGAACCAGTGGTTCGGCGTAGGGGTCATCGAGTAGGGGCTCTGGTCCGCGGGCTGCCAGCGCGCGGCCGGCGGCGACTCCGGTGGCGGTGGCTCCCACGCTGGAGGCCAGGTCCCAACTGTCGTGATCGGTGCGTGCCATGGTTGCGTCCTCTTTCGGGTCGTCTCGGATGGGTGAGGGAAAGCTGTGAGTGGTGGGCGTGGTTTACGGCGCGGGGGGCGACGGCTGGACGAGCTCGGTGGCGATTCTCAGAGCGGCGGCGCGGCGGTCGGTCTCGTCGTCGGCGGGTTCGAGGTCGGGATCGGAGAGGGTGGCCAGTTGCAGTGCAGCTAGGGCGACCTGTGCCCGTAGCCGGTTTTCAGTGGACTCGCCGTGCCCGGCCAGCACATCGATCAGCGCGGCGAAGTGAGCGCGAATCTTCATGCCAAGTGCCAACTCTGGGATCTTCGCCATGCCCTCGCGCATGAAGCGGGCCAGCTGCGCGGTGCGCCCGGTCAGCAGTGCGCTGTAGCGACGCAGTACCTCCTCGCGGACGTTGACGTCGACGGGTTGTCCGTGGGCCCACTCCACCAGCGCGTCCAGCTGCAGGAGGAAGTCCTCGATCACGCTGGCGAGGATGTCGTCCTTGGTGCGGAAGTGGTAGTACAGCGCGGCCTTGGTGACGTGCAGCCGCTCGGCGATTTCTCGCAGCGAAGCGCGGTCGTATCCCTTCTCGGCGAACAGCTCCAGAGCCACGGACTGGATCTGCTCGCGGGTGTCGGTTCGTCGCTGATCCATCCGCTCACCTCCCTGCCTCGATCGGTCGATTCGGCACTACTCTAGCCTACTAACTTGACGACCGGCTAGTGGCTGCCTGCGGCGATCGTCGAACTCGCGAGCGGGTGCAGTTTCTCCAGTCGTTCAGGGTTCAGTCGACGGTGTCCCCACACAGGATTTCGAGGCTCTCCAACAGGATTCGGGTCCGGTCGGGGGTCAGGAGGCGAAGTCGCTGGGCCAGGCTGGGTCGAAGCCGCTGCCCGATGTCATCGGTGGTCTTTACACCGTTGTCCGTCAAACGAATCCGCGATCGTCGCGAGTCCGCGAGATCAATCTCGCGGGTCACCAATCCCGCGTCGGCAAGCTTGCTCAACGCTCTACTGAGAACCGACGGATTGAGTCCGAGATCGCTGACGAGATCACTGGGAGTGTCGACACCCAGTTTGACCGTGCGCAAGACCAGGAAGTCCACGAGGTCAAGATGTGCGGTAGCGGCGACGTGCTCGCGGGCGTCAGCCACGACCATTTTGTTGAGTCGGTAGAGCGCGTCGAGGAGCTGCAGCTCCGGAGCGTCGGTGTCAACCATGGATAGAACCTAACATCAAGAAACTATTGACAAATATCAACTATTGCGTGTTGAGTGTGGGTATGACTGATGACAGCACCACCGCACCCGGCCGCATCGATTTTCACCACCACTTCATGCCGACCAGCATGCTCACCTCGGGGCTGTTCGGTGACACGTCCGGCTGGAAGTTCCAAAAGGACGAGGGCGGTTGGTCACCGCAGGTCAGTGTGGACTTCATGGATCAGCTGCAGATCGATACTGCGATCCTGTCCATCCCCAATGACATCGAATCGCGGCTCCCCGAGGACAAGCGTCGTCACGTAGCCCGCGAGTTGAATACGTTGACCCGTCAGGCAATGGAAGACCACCCCGGACGGTTCGGTCTGTTTGCGCATCTTCCCACTCCGACGGACATCGACGCCGCGCTGGAAGAGCTGACCTACGCCTTCGACGTGCTGGGAGCTGACGGGATCACCCTCACCAACGTCTACGGCGTCGGCGATGAGGCCCGATCCCTGGGCGACCCGATTTTCGAACCGCTGTGGGCCGAACTCGACCGTCGCGGCGCGCTGGTGTTCTTACACGGTGAGCAGACACCCGGTAGCAACCGGGCCCCGAGCGAGTTCTTGCCCACCCCGGTCAGTGAAACTCCGAACGAAACCTACAAGGGCGCAGCGGATCTCGTGACCAGCGGGCGCAAACGGCAGTTCCCGAACGTGAGGATCATCCTCTCCCATTCTGGCGGTAGCACGCCAGTTCTCGCCGCTCGCGTCGCCGCATTGGGCGCGTTCCATCTCGGCTGCGAACTGAGTCCGGACGAAATCCTCGCCGACTTCCGGACGTTCTACTACGAGACCGCTCTATCAGGTTTCGAGACCAACCTGGTGGCTCTCGAGAGCTTCGTCGAGCCGGATCACATTCTCTTCGGTACCGACTTCCCTGCCGCCAACCCGAAAACCGTGAATTGGTTTACGAGCAACGTCGACGCGTACTTCGAAGCTCGGCCCGACATGCTCGCGCGGGTCATGCACGACAACGCATACAGCCTCTTGCCCCGGCTGACCGCCGGAACCCCGGCGAAACAGTAGATTCTGTGGCGGTCGAGTTAACCCTACGATCAGTACCGCCAGGACAAGAGTGATGCCACGTCGCAAGCGGTCGACGCCGTTAAGGGCCATCCGACGGCGAATAACATCCCAGTCGGCCCACTGCCCAACCTGGCCAAGGCCTACATCTACGGTAATGCTGACGAGTCAAGGGCGTTTTCTCCGCAGTCGAGGAATGACTTCACGCCCACCACGTCGCGGGCCACCTGTGGAGTAATCAAGGAAATCTCGACGGCGCTAGGGGAATCGGTCATCGATAGTCGTCCAACTGCTGGCGACGAGAGGGCGGGCATCGTGGGCCTCGGCCGTGATATCCGCGACCGCGGCGCCATCGAGAACAGCGTGGCGAAGTCATCTGCGGGAAACGAGTAGTCACGCGAGTTCCACGGACGACAGCTCAAGAAGGGTGAGCAAGTATTCGTCATGTACGCCGCGGCCAATCGTAATCCGAACCAGTTCGATGGTCCTGAGACGATTCACCTATCCCGCAAAGCTACTCGTCACATGGCATTCGGCCTTGGCGTGCAACGGTGTCTGGGATCAAATCTGGCCAGAGCCATGTTCAAGATCATGATCAGTGAGTTGCTCACGCAGGCGCCGGATCTGGCTGTGCGCAGAAGTGAAGTGGTTCGCTATGCCGATGCCAGTGCGGTGTACGCGGTACGCAATCTTCCGATCACCTTCACCCCTCGACAGTGCAAGTCTTCAAAGGGCTCATCGCCGGCTGAGCGACAGCTGGCTGTCGCAGTGGCAATGTCCGGCGAAAGCATCAGCGCAGCAAGAACTCCGGAGCCACATCTTCCTGCGTGACCATGTAGGCCATTGGCGCTTCGTCGCGAATCGGGTCTGGGCGTCCTATGACGGGCGCCTCGAAGACCGACGCACGCTCGGCAAGCGCCGCTTCCACTTCCGGCGGCGACACGTTCTCACCGGCAACCTTCAGCACGTCGTCGCGTCGCCAACTGGTCCTCAGACCGGGCTGGTGCCTTCCTTGAGGAAGGTGACTCGCTGGTTCACGCGGAACTCGGTGTAGTCGGCCAAGCCGTAGTGCTGCACCTGGAAGTTGTCCCACACGGCGATGTCGTTCCGCGCCCAGTTGTGAGTGGTGTAGAACTCTGGCATCCGGATCCAGTTGAAGAGGAAGCGCAGGATCGCGTCGCTCTCGTAGCGGTGCACGCCTTCGATGTAGGTCGTGTATGTCTCGTTGACGTACAGCGCCTTTGCGCCAGTGATCGGATGGATGCTCACGATCGGCCAGTGCCGTGGTGGATTGTTCTTGATCATCTCGGAGTACTTCTCGTGGTCCCAGGTCGCTTGCAGGTACCCGGGCTCCTTGTGGCCGCGGCCGTCCCAGTAGTGCACGGCGGTCATACCGTCGACGTACTGCTTCATCGACGGCGACAGGCAGCGGTACGCCTTGGCCGTGTTGGCCCATGAGGTGTTGCCCCCGACCGGCGGGCACTCCTGGATCTGGATGAACGTGCCCAGCGAAGG
The DNA here is from genome assembly GCF_055419625.1 of Mycobacterium sp. IDUB_1. Lineage (NCBI taxonomy): Bacteria > Bacillati > Actinomycetota > Actinomycetes > Mycobacteriales > Mycobacteriaceae > Mycobacterium > Mycobacterium sp. IDUB_1. Next base: position 25,753 of record NZ_JBVAYA010000003.1, read on the forward strand.
CTGCTCGAGCGTCGTGTTGTCGCTGTGCCACAGGTTGGTGACCGGCGGTCGCGCACCGTCGGTGGTGATGACGTCGACCTGCGGGCCGAGCTTCTCCACCAGTCGGCTGCCGTAGTCCGGCGTGCCAAAGATAGTGGCGATTTCGAGGTGCTGTTCTCCGGACAGCTTCTGCTGATCGGTGAAGATCACGACCCCGTAGGTGAGCCACGCCTGGCGCAACAGTGCACGCGTATCGTCCGAGAGGTCCGCTGTGAGGTCGACTCCGGAGATTCGTGCGCCGAAGTTGGGCATCAGCTGCGTGACCGTCAGCGGCGCGAACCGCTCGGGAAGGAGGTCGTCGTCGATTTTCTCGATGAAGTTGGTGCTCATGAGTCTCCTCGGGTTTGTCGTTGCGGCGGAGCGCCCAGGCGGGATGGCGACGCCCTCTTCGGGATCTACGGGCTGCAGAACCTCTACCGCTGAGCAACATCGGGCGTTAATCGCGCGCGGAGCTCACGCTTGACCACCTTGCCCATGCTGTTGCGGGGGAGCGCGTCGAGCACTTCGAGCTGCTCGGGAAGCTTGCGCGTCGACAGGCCGAGGCCACGCAGATGCGCGCCGAGGTCTTGGAGGTTCGGTGGGTTTCGGTGATCGGCCGCGACGATCACCGCGCACACCCGCTCACCGCAGGTTTCGTCGGGAATACCTACGACTGCGACGTCGGCGACCGCGGGATGGGTGGACAACAGCTCCTCGACCTCCTGGGCGGAGACGTTCTCCATCTTGCGGATGATGATGTCCTTGAGGCGCCCGGTGATTCGGACTACCCCGCTCGGCTCGACCACTCCGAGGTCACCGGTGCGGAAGCGGCCGCGGTCGTCAAAGGCGTCGGCGGCCAATGATGGGTCGGTATAGCCCAGCATCATCTGCGTGCTTTTGACCCTCAACTCACCTTCCTGGCCAGACGGCGCCGGGGTACCGTCGGGCCGCACTGCCTCCACGGTGGACCCCGCGGCCGGTCTGCCCTCAGCAGCGCCGTCGTCCTCGGGCCGCCCGATGGTCAAGAACGGGCATTCCGTCAGCCCCCAGCCTGAGGCCACTCCTGCGCCGCCCAGTTCTCGTTTGACCGTTTGCCGAAGCGACGGTGGGCAGGGCGCACCGCCCGACAACGCGGCGCGCAGGTGCGGAAACAGTGGGCCCTGTTCATGGGCCCGCTGTCGCTTCAGATAAGCGTGGAAGAACGGCACTCCTGATCCGAGGACGGTCACGCGCTGGGCCGCGAAGAAGTCGATCGCCGCGTCGTCGAAGGTTGTACAGGTCAACATGCTGGCGCCGGCGATCAGGACCGACAGCACATGAAGTATGCCGCCGACGTGGGCAAGCGGAACCGGCGCGACTAGTTGGTCTTTGGGCCCCAATTCGATGGTGTCGGACAGGTGGGCGGCGGCATCGATCAAGCTCTGGTCGCAGTGCCGGACACCTTTCGGCGACGACGTGGTGCCCGAGGTGTAGAAGAGCCAACGACACTGGTCCTCGATCGAGTCCTGGCCTTGGGGCAGCACGGCTGCACCCGAGGGCAGTTCACCATCGAGGCCATGAACCTGCAGGCCGCTACCGGCCATGGGCTGTGCCAACGCCATGTCGTCCTGCACGCCGGTTCGGCTCGGAACCACCAGGTGGTCGGCGCGGGCCTGCTCACAAATGAAGCTGACCTCGCGACGGCCGAGCGTAGTGATCAGCGGGTTCTGCACGGCGGACAACCGGCGCAACGCCAGCATCAGCACCACTGTCGCGCAGCCGTTGGGTAGCTGCCAAGAGACCACGTCGTCGGGGCCCACCCCCCATTGCGCCATGCCCGCTGCTGTGCGCTCGACCGACTCCGCAAGTTCACCGAATGTCATTGTGGCACCGGTGGAGTCGGCCATGAAGAGCTCATCGGGGGTGCGTCCAGCGCATTGCACCACCACCTCCGGGATGGTAGCCGGCAGCTGCTTGGTCACGGCTATCGCCCGGCGCCGCGCACCGTGTCTACCAAACCTTCGGGGTCTTCGGGCAATTCGTCACCACGCCAGGCGACCATCCCATCGGGACGAACCAGCACCAGTCGACGCTCGTAGAGTTCGACGATGTGTGGATCGTCGATCGCCTCAACCTTCAGCGGCATGCCGACACTGTCGGCCGCCTTCGTCAGGGGGGTGACATCGGTGGCACTCCCTCCCAACACCAGCAGCGTGAAGCCCTCACCGAATAGATCGAGCGTTGAGCGGCCCGGCGACAGCCAAGCGTGCGGCGCACGATGACCGGGGCGGGCGGTTTGGATGTACGTGCTCGGCTCGTCGGGAGGGGCGGGTGTGCCGTCGGAGACGACGATCGGCGATTCCGAATAGCTGTAGCCCATCGAGACTCCAAAGGACTGCCATTCCTGCTTGAGTAGCGCGCTCAGGCGTGCGCCCAACGCGTCGCGCTGTTGCAGACCCCTCTCGGAGTCCTCGAGAATGTGTTCGCGCCCATCGTTTTCCACCCACACCTTGTAGTTCCGGGTGGACAGCGAACTGTTGCGGATGGCCACGGGGCGACGTTCGGCGGTGTACGCGGAAAGCAGACCCTCACCGCCCCACCCTTGCAGCAGCGCGGGCAGCATCCAGCCTAGATCGCTGCAGTCGCCCAAACTGGTGTTGAGACCGTGACCGCCGGTCGGTGATGTCGTATGCGCTGCGTCGCCCGCCAGAACGACACGCTTGCTGTGGAACTCACTTGCCGCGCATTGGCTTCGTCGCCATGGCATCACGTTGACTACGTGCCACGGAATGTCGACCGTGTCGTCGCCGATGGCCCGTCGAAGTAGGGCGCCGACGTCGAGCTTGTCGGGAGCGATGCGTTCGGGTGATCCGATGATGGTGAACCGGTACAGGCCGCGTCCGTCAACGGTGGTGATGTTGCCCCAGGTGCCGTCGGGAGCCTGGAACATCCATCGTTCGCATCGGCCGTACGGCTGGTATCGCTCGAAGTCGGCGCAATAGATCATCAGGCTGACTGAGTAGTCGAGTTGTTGACCGTCGAACGGAATGCCAAGAGCCTGCCTCACAGTGCTGCTCGCACCGTCGCAACCGACGAGGTAGTCCGCATGAACGGTCAGCTCGTCGCCGTCGCCTGTCACAAGTGTGGCCGTGACGCCGTCGTCGCTCTCGGTCAGACCGCTGAGACGATGGTTGTAGCGCACATCGGTGAGCCCGCGCTCCAGCACCGCGTCGGCGAGGAGAGGATCGAAGACGTACTGCGGACACCGGCGCAACATCTCGGGCGTTTCAGGCGCCAGCGTACGGTCGGCAGTGGACGGCAGGGGATCTCGCCCGATTGGAAACCCGTGCAGCGCAGTGCAGTACACCGTGTCGCGTGGATAGTCCTCGGGAAACCCGACTGCGGCAACTCTCTCTGAGATGCCGAGCCAGCGGCAGTACTCCATGCTGCGCTCATAGAGCGTGCCCGCCTTCGCCAGCAGATGTAGAGCCGTCCCCGCATCTCGCTCCACCAGCGTGCTCGACGTGCCGCGCTGCGCAAGGTCAAGGGCCAGTGAAAACCCGACCGGTCCGCCCCCGACGATCAGCACCGGCGTGCGCACCGTCGCCGCCTTCACGAGCCCAACCTCAAGCCTGGTGTGCGCACCTTGAACACGTCAGTGGCGAGTCGTTGGCCGAGGGTGTTCGCATCCCAACGGGTCGCCCCGTTGGAGATGGTCACTGCCTTCGACCAGCCCGACATCAGGTCGATGGTTTCGCCGATGGCGCGGACCACCTGGCCGCTCACGTATCCGGCCTCCGGGCTGGCCAACCAGGCGACGACCGGGCTGCACAGGGAGGGGTCCATCGGATCGAAGTCATTCGGGTCGCGCTGATCGGGCTCAGGCGTATCGGCCGTCGCCGACAATCTCGTGTGGCCGCCGGGACTGATGACGTTGGCTGTCACGCCAATTCCCGCCAATTCAAGGCTCAATGTCTGGGTCAGGCCCACGATCGCCGCCTTCGCGGTGCTGTAGTTCGACTGGCCGAAGTGTCCAAGCAGCCCAGCACCGGAGGTGGTGTTGATGATGCGGCCGTAAATCTTGCCGTCACCGGCCTTGGCCGCCGCTCTCCAGCGGCTGGCCGCGGCGCGGCTGGTGAGCCAACTACCACGCACGTGCACCCGCATCACCAAATCGAAGTCGGCGGCGGACATGTTCCAAATCGCCCTGTCGCGCACGATCCCCGCGTTGTTGACGACAATGTCCAGCTTGCCGAACTCGTCGTGGGCGCGCTGCACCATCGCTTCGGCCTGCTCTTCATCGCCGACATCGCCGTAGTCGGCTGCCGCCGATCCTCCGGCGGCGCGAATGACGTCGACGACGTCGTCGGCATCGCGGCCACGTCCTTCACCGGCCACGGACGACCCCAAGTCGTTGACGACCACCGTGGCGCCTTGGCGTGCCAGTTCCAGCGCATGGCCACGACCGATGCCGTGTCCTGCACCGGTCACGAGTGCGACCTTGCCTCTTAGCAGGGCGCTCATCGCCGAACCTCCCCGATGTGGTCACTGAATTGCCGGCGATCGGCACCGCCCGTCGGCGCCGGTTGAATGGGCGTACTCAACTGAACCTCCTCGTGAATCGGCCGATTCGTGTCATCGGCCGAGAAAATTGGGTGAGCGACGTTCGACGAACGCACGAACGCCCTCGCCGTGGTCGTGCGATTTCGTTTGAATTTCCTGGGCCATCGCCTCGGCAAGAAACGCTGCGCTGCGATCGCCGTCTGGAGCGGAATTGAACAGCCGTTTGATCAGCGCAATGGCGCTGGTCGGCGCGACGGCAAGCCGCTCTGCGAGCGCCTCGGCACACGCAGACAGTTCCTCTGCGGCGACGACCTCGTTGACGAGACCAAGCCCGTGAGCCTGCTCGGCAGTAATCGCATCGCCAAAGAAGGCCATATGTTTGGCGCTCTGCAACGCAATACGGCGGCTGAGCAAGTAGGCGCCTCCGCCGTCAACCACCATTCCCCGCTTGATGAAAGACTCGGCGAAACTGGCGTTTTCACTGGCCACCACCAGGTCGGCCGCGAAGGCCAGGTGGGCGCCAAGCCCAGCTGCAGCGCCCTGCACCACTGCGATCACCGGCTTGCCGCAGTCCAACACGCTGCTGATGAGCCGTTGGGCTCCGTTCATGATCGTGCGCATGGCGTCGCCGACGAGCATCGGCGTCTCCATCTTGACTGCGAGCGATTTGACGTCGGCGCCGGCGCAGAAGTGTCGGCCGGCCGCCGACAGCACCACGACACGAACCCCGGGGTCGTCGTCGGCTTCCGCCAAAGCCTTGATGACTGCGTCCCGATCCTGTGGGCGCAGGGCATTGGCTGCCTGCGGTCTGTTCAGCACGATGCGTCTGATCGCGCCGTCGTCGACGACGACGACGCCTTCGGATTCCTCGCTCACCGTCGGCCGACCTTCTCGGCGCTGCCGAAAAGTTCATGTGGGATCACGATGTCCTCCCGAGTTTGAGGCGTCCGTATCGCGGTCAGGAGCCGTGGTGGCGTCATTCAAGTTTCTGACACGACGTGTACTATTGATGGGTACAGTAATCTTCAATAAACGTCAATGTTCCACGCCAAATTTAGGTCTGGACGTAGCATTTTCTGACGTGTTGAATCAATTGATTGGCCCCGATCGGAGCGGGCACGCGCTGTGGATGAAGGGCGGCACTGAAGTGAGTGGCAGAACGTCGATTCCTTCGGTGTCCGACTGCACCACGCTGGGCGATGAGATGGACCGAGCCGCCGTGGTGTTCGGCAGTCAAGAGGCCTACGTCGACGGGCTCGACCGAATGACCTTCGCGCAATGGGATTCGAGGTCGCGCGAACTGGCTGTCGTCCTGTCGTCACGCGGCATCGGTCCGGGTGACGTCGTCGCGTTGATGCTTTCGCCGGGAATCCCCTATGCGGTTGCCTACGTGGCGATCTTGCGACTGGGCGCAGTGGTCACCGGTCTGAACACACGGCTGGGCCGTCTCGAAGTGGACCAGATCCTTGAGCAGTGCGCGCCGGCGCTGGTGATTTACGACCAGGCAACCGGTCTGCCGGCGCCCGTCGGTCATCCCGTGGTCTACCCCGACGACCTGACGGATGCCGGTGCCGGCTCGCTGCCGCCTGCCCCTTGGTCGGGCACTGTCGACGCTCCGGCCGTCATCATTTGGACGAGCGGGACGACGGGCCACCCGAAAGGCGCTTGGTTCGACCATGCTGGACTTGCGGCCGCGGTCGCTTCTTCTGGTGCGGTGGGCGGCTACGGGCAACGGCGGCTGGTTCCAACGCCTTTTGCCCATGCCGGCTACATGGCCAAGGTGTGGGAGCAATTGGCCACCGGCACGACCTTCGTGCTCGCCCCTCAGCCGTGGACCGCGGAGTCGACGGCGCGGGTGTTGGTTGAGGAGCGGATCACCGTTGCGGGTGCCGTTCCGACCCAGTGGGAAAAGCTGCTCGATCTGCCGGGTCTGACACCGTCGAGCTTGCCGCATCTGCGCATCGGTGTGGCGGCCACGGCAGCGGCGTCGCCTGAGCTAATCAAGGCCGTCCGGCGAAAGCTTGGCTGCCCCCTGGTGGTTCGGTATGCGATGACCGAGTCGCCCAGCATCACCGGGACCGAGCCAGACGATTCAATCGACGTTGCGGGCGGAACCGTGGGTCGCCCGCAACGCGGCATGTCGGTCCGCATCGTGGATGCCGACGGCAAGCCGATGGCCGCCGGAGGTACCGGTGAGGTGCAGGTCCGCGGAACGTGTGTAATGCGCGGCTACTGGAACGACCCGGACACGACCGCGTTGGCATTCGACGGGGAATGGTTGCGCACCGGCGACCTGGGTCGTCTCGACGAGCACGAGAACCTCGTGCTGGCCGGCCGCTCACGCGACATGTACATCCGGGGCGGCTACAACGTCTACCCGCTGGAGGTCGAAAACGTCCTCGCCACCCATCCCGCCGTGGCGAAGGTCAGCGTTGTCGGCATGCCTGCCAGGGTGATCGGTGAGATTGGTGCCACCTTCGTCGTTCCAGTCGATCCGGCCACACCGCCGACTCTCGACGACCTGCGCGGGTTCGTTCGCGAGCACCTGGCCGACTACAAGCGCCCGGACGAACTCGTTCTGGTCGACGAACTTCCGCTGACCCCAATGATGAAGGTTGACAAGAATGACCTGCGCCGTCGGTTCACCGATGTCGTTTCACATCGATCAGGCGCACGCGACGGGCGCCGGAAGGCGGTAGGCAAGCCCTCATGAACGAGGACATCAGGCGTGTCGAGAAGGACAACGTCCTCACCGTCGTATTCAACCGAGACTCGAAGTTGAATGCGCTGACCGACAACATGATTGACGAGCTGCGTCGGGCAGCTGCGGACCTCGGCGATCGGCCCGACCTGTCGGTCATGGTGATCCGCGCCGCCGGCCGGTACTTCACAGCCGGGATGGACATCGGGGGCCTTGCTGCCAGTGTTGGCGAGGCGGACGGGTCTGGCAGCGCACTGCGACGCTCCTACCGTCGACTGCATCTGTTGTTCGACGAGCTCGAATCAATCGAAAAGCCAATCGTTCTCGCTGTACATGCGCCCTGCGTCGGCGTCGGCGTCGAACTCGGCGCCTCCTGTGACTTCAGAATCGCCTCCGGGGCGGCCGCATTCGCCCTACCCGAAGTGCCAAACCTGGGTGTCATACCGGGCTCAGGGGGCATCAGTCGGGTGACCCGTCTCATCGGGCCTCACTGGGCCAAGTGGCTCGTCATGGCAGGCCGTACCGTCGATGCGGCGTCGGCGTTGCAGATTGGTTTCGTACACGCGGTTTACCCGCAGGAGTCCTTCGACGACGAAGTCGACGCGTTCGTCCAGAGTCTCGCCCGGCTGCCCCACGAGGCGGTCGGCGTTGCGAAACTCGCCATCGATGCCACGGCATCGATGGACCGGGGCACTGCCCGCGACTTCGAGCGGCTTGCCAATTCGGTCTTGGCGATGTCGGACGAGCACCAGGCGCTCGTACGCCGATTCCAGGAACGAGGTCAGCGCACGGCGGAACCCGGTCGCAAGGGGTCGGCAGTGCTCGAAGGTTCTCCGCAAGAGTAGGGAAGAAAGGGACACCATGGCACCAATCAAGATGGGACAGCCCGCGTCCGATGCGGACTCGATGAATCGGGGTGGTCTACATGGCCGGCGCTGACCGTCCGACTGTCGACGCGACCAGCGCTCCGTATTGGGACGCCGCGCGCGAGGGAAGGCTGTTGATAGCCGCTTGCGGAGCCTGCGGTCGAAGGCATCACTACCCCAGGCCGATGTGCCCGTTTTGCTGGAGCGATCAAGTTGAACCCCTTGAAGCCAGCGGCCAGGGGACGCTTCATACGTACTCGGTCATCCATGTCAACGATCTGGAACCGTTCCGGAACCGCCTGCCCTACATCGCGGCATTGGTCGACTTGGCTGAGGGACCGCGAGTCATCACGACGATCGAAGGAGCCGAACCCGGTGAATTGTCGATGGACATGCCCGTCACCGCTGTGTTTCGGCCACGCGATCCAGAGGACCCGGACGGTGCCCATCTGACGGTGTTCACTCCGACACGGCTTCTCTGAAGACGCAGCCCGCTAAACCGCGACCCAACCGACATCGAGAACTCGTATGCAATCTTTCCCAATGGGCGTGTTCCGCGTCAGCCGAATCGGCTTCGGCGCCATGCAACTCCCTGGACCTGGGGTGTTTGGGCCGCCTCGCGACCACGGCCAGGCGATCGACGTGTTACGGCGCGCAATCGAGTTGGGTGTCAACCACATCGACACCTCCCAGTATTACGGCCCGGTCGTCTCCAACGAGCTCATCCGCGAGGCGCTTCACCCCTACCCTGCCAACCTGGCCCTGGTCAGCAAGGTGGGAGCGCGCCGCGACGGGGCCGGTGGGTGGCTGCCCGCACAGGAGCCCGACGAGTTGCGGGCCGGCATCGAGGACAACCTGCGCACACTGGGCGTCGACCGCCTTGCCGCGGTCAATCTGCGCAGCATCGACGCCGGTGACCCAACGTCGGTCGGCCAAGTGAACCATGACCGTTTCGACCGGCAACTGTCTGCGATGATCAAGGCCCGAGACGAGGGCCTCATCGCCGGAATCGGACTGAGCGGCATCAGCCTCGACCATCTAAGGATCGCGCTCGACCGCACTGAGATCGTCTGCGTGCAGAATGCGTACAACCTGGTCGACCGCACGTCACAGCCGATGCTGAATGCCTGTGTCCAACAGGGCATCGCCTTCGTGCCGTTCTTCCCGCTCGGCTCTAGCTTCACCGCTGACAATCCGGTGCTCGGCCACCCAGCCATACTGCGTGAAGCGGCGAAGCGTGGACACACCCCCGCGCAGATCGCGCTCGCATGGACGCTGTCCGTCGCGCCCAACGTGTTGCTCATCCCTGGCACCTCGAGCGTGCAGCACCTCGAGGAGAACATGGCCGCCGCCCACATCGAACTGGACGACGACACGGTTCAGGAACTCAATGACGCCCTTACCCCTAGTAGAAGAGAGTAGGTCCAATCCCGATGCCTGATGATCTGCGTCGCGTCGCGAAGCTATTCGCAAAGGCCAACGCAATCATGCGCCCGCTCTTGAAGTCTCCGCTGCATGGCCTACTGAGCGGCCGGTTGATGCTGTTGAGTTACGTTGGTGGCAAGACGGGCCGAAACTACACCTTCGCCATCGGCTACTTCCCCTGGGACAACGGAGATGTGCTCGCAATGAGCTCGGCCAACTGGCCCAAGGCGATCACGAGCGCCGACGACGTCCAGGTGCTCATCAAGCGCCGCTGGTTCCATGCCGAACCCACCGTCGTAAGACAAGACGACCAGAAAGTCGACATTCTCGGTGAGTTCGCCCGCCGCAACGGGCCAGAGGCCGCAAAGGGGCTGAGGCTCGGATTGCCGGCAGACCGCCAGCCGGACCGGCAAGAATTGCTCACTGCCGCCGCCAAGACGACGCTGGTCCGATTCTGCTTGGGACGGTAGACTGTTCGGGTTAAGACCCACCAGTTCGTTTAAATCCCAATGTATCTCGTACAGAGACTCGTACGGGTTGGCGTCGCCTCTGAGGCATGTGGTTCGACTCCCACTAGTCAACCGGGCGAAAAAGTGGAAGCCACACCCGGCTTTCTTCTTCACCCGACATCGCCGTCCAGTCTTCGAAGAAGACCTCGACCGGTAGCCCCACGCAGATGTCGTCAACCGACACATCCACGATCGTCGTGATGAGTCTGACGTCGGGTTCCTCTGCCAGCTCGACCATCGCCACGATGTACGGAGGGTCGAGACCGGGGATCCATTGCTGTCGGTTGACGGTATATGCGGCTACGGTGCCCTTGCCGGAAACGGGCTCCGGTGCGACGTCGGTGCTCCGGCAGCGCCAGCATGCAGGGCCAGGCGGATGGAAGTAATGCCCACAGTGGTGGCAGCGGTTGATCATCAGTTCTCCGTTGCCGCCGCCGGTCCAGAACGCCATTGATTCGGCTGTCGGACTGGGCGCCAGCCGCACCCGAGGTCTGCTGTATGCGGTGTCACGCGTCATGCGCTGGTCCTCCTGGCAAATCGCGGTCGGTCAACTCCGCTTTGATGTCAACCGCACGATTGGGAATGGTGGCCCGTCTTCGTCTGAATCTCGTCGTATGACTTGCTGCACTTGGTGACGACCTTCCACAGCCGCTCGCGATCTCGGTCGTCGGACTGCGCCGGTTGAACTGTCACCGCGAAACGCATTCTCTCGAAGTTGATTCCCGATGTCGAGAATCGCCTCGCGCCGACGCTGTGCAGCAGCAGTTTGGGCAACAGCATCATCCGATGATTGATCCACTATTGATTCGCTGATAGACGGTGTGGTGCGAGCAGGCGCACTTATGAAACGGTTTTCGGGCCGGAGAAGCCATGACCTTTAGTTTGGCACAGCGGGGCGGCCATCCCGATGCTGATCGATACGGCGACAGGCTTCCGACATGTTCGTAAAGCAGTGAGGGTTTGGGATTCGTAACCCGGGACCAGGGGTATGCGCGTAGCGCCCCTCAAGCCGAGACCTCGGGTGAACCTCCGCGCTGCTGGGCCAAGGACCCAAAGTGCGTTCGCAACAGCGTAATCGGTGAGAACCGAGGGACGTTCCGCAAGGTTTTCTGCACGGCGCCATCGTGTCGGTCACTGCTGGCGCGCGATCTGCTCCAACAGCGGTCGCGTCCGGTAGGCAACGACGTCGTATATCGCGACCGACATCGTCGTGCGCTCAACCCCGGGCACCGCGAGAACCGAGCCGGTCACGCGATAGAGGTCGTCCGCATCGGTTGCCGCCAAGCCGATTAACAGATCGGCCACGCCTGAGAACCCGGTAGCCTGGGTCACCCGACTGACGGTCCAGCGCGGCGATGACTTCCTCGTGTCAGTGTTGATCGACCACCGTGGTGGTGAAGGCCTTCAACGGATAACCGAGGTCGCGCGGCGAAACGCAGCGGTCGATCGGCGCGAGCACCTTGTCCTGACCCCACCGAGTCAGCCGCACGTGCGCGGTGGTCCGCGCCAGGTTCAGCTCGCTCGCCAGTTGCACTCCGGTGGCGCGGGCGTCACACAGCGCCAACAGCAGTCGGGCGTCGCTGTGATCCAATCTCGTCACGTCGCTCAATATCGCCCGTCACGGCCAGATGGGTTTGGGCAGAGCGCTCAGTCAAGCTGTATCGGCTTGCCCACCAGACATTCTCGTGTAACGCTTGAAAGAGCAATATGCCCCTCCAACACCTAGGTGGTTAACTCAGGTGACAGATCTCGACAGTCGCCCGCCGGACCGGCAGCCCTACGAGTTGGGCAATCGTTACCGGACGGGATCCGGTCCAGTGTTGCTCACCGGTGTGCAGGCGATCGCCCGCGCACTCGTCGAACAGCACGAGCGCGACGCGCGTGCCGGCCGGCAGGTGGCGACGTTCGTCTCGGGGTACCAGGGCAGCCCACTGGGTGGTGTCGACCGAATGCTCGCAGCGATGCCTGACGTTCTGGCGGGACATGAGATCACCTTCGTGCCCGGCCTCAACGAGGAATTAGCGGCCACCTCGGTGTGGGGCAGTCAAGCCGACCTACCCATGGGCACCGCCACTCACGATGGAGTCGTTGGAGTCTGGTACGGCAAGGGACCCGGCTTGGACCGGGCGTCCGACGCCCTCCGGCACGCCAACCTGTATGGCGCCAACCCGCGCGGCGGGATGCTGCTTTTGGTCGGCGACGACCCAGCCTCCAAGTCGTCCACCGTGCCAGTCGTCAGCGAGCGTTCGTTGGCCGCGCTCGAAATCCCGGTTCTGTTCCCGCGCAACGCCCGCGAGATCGTGACGATGGCGATGCACGGTGTGGCAATGTCGCGGGCGTCGGGTTGTGTGGTGGCTCTCAAGATCGTCGCGGATGTGGCCGACGGTGCCTGGTCAGTCGACAGCAGTGACGTCGTCGTCGATATCGTCATACCCCAAGTTCAGTGGGAAGGAAGACCGTTCGTGTACCGTCAGCGGCCGATGGGCGCGCCTGCCACCAGCCTGGACGCCGAGGCCGACCTCTACGGACCCCGTGCCGAGGTCGTTCGCGCCTACGGTGCCGCCAACGGGATCGACGTCATCGAACTCGACTCGCCCAATGCAACCATCGGAATCGCGGCCACGGGAACGACCTTCGATTCCGTGCGGCAGGCGCTGGCCGACCTGGGCGCCGATGACTTCGCACTCCAGAAGGCCGGGATCAGGCTGTTGCGCATCGGCATGCCGACGCCGCTGGGGCCCGACACCGTTGCCTCCTTTGCCGAGGGTCTCGAGGAGATCGTCGTCGTCGAGGACAAGACCGCATTCGTCGAGACCCAGGTTCGCGGCATCCTATACGGACGAACCAGTTTACCGACGATCATCGGCAAGAGGGACGCTGGGGGGCGTCTGCTGATTCCCGCCGACGGCGAACTAACCGCCCAACGCCTGCTGGCTCCGCTGCGTCGCGTGCTCGCTGATCGACTGGAGCTCAAAAAACCTGTCCCGCTGACGCTCCCGCTGGAAGTGCTTTCCACCACACGTGCCGCCTACTTCTGCAGTGGGTGTCCGCACAATCGTTCGACCGCGGTGCCCGACGGTTCCCTGGCCGGTGGCGGGATCGGATGTCACGCCATGGTGACGATGTCGCGCCGTACGGACAGCGCCGTCACCGGACTCACCCAGATGGGCGGGGAGGGCAGCCAGTGGATCGGCCAAGCCCCGTTCACCGACGTGCCCCACCTGTTCCAGAACATCGGCGACGGAACCTTTTTCCACTCTGGACAACTCGCTGTCCAGGCCTGCGTCGCGGCGGGCGTGAACATCACCTACAAGCTGCTCTTCAATGAGGTCGTGGCGATGACCGGCGCCCAGGACGCCGAGGGCGCGCTCACCGTCGCGCAGCTAACCCACAAACTGACCGCAGAGGGTGTCAAGCAGATCATCATCTGCGCCGATGAACCGAAGCGGCACGACAAGCGGGCACTAGCTAAGGGCACCGTCCTCTGGCACCGCGACCGCCTCGACGACGCCCAAAAAAGACTGCGCGCCGTCAAGGGCGTGACCGTTCTGATCTACGACCAGCATTGCGCGGCCGACGCACGCAGGCAACGCAAGCGCGGCACGCTGCCCACCCGCACCACCCGGGTGATCATCAACGAGGCGGTCTGCGAAGGCTGCGGCGACTGCGGCGTCAAGTCGAACTGCCTGTCGGTGCAACCCGTGGATACCGAGTTCGGCCGCAAGACACGGATTGACCAAACCTCTTGCAACACCGACTACAGCTGTCTTGACGGAGACTGCCCGTCCTTCGTCACCGTCGAGGTGAGCCCCGGCAAGAAGCCGCGCACACAGTCGGCGCCCGAGCCTCCGGTGTTGCCCGACCTCGAGGTCGGGCCAATCACCGCCACCCACAACGTCTTCCTCGCCGGGATCGGCGGTACGGGTATAGTCACGGTAAACCAAGTCCTCGCCACGGCAGCGTTGCGTGCCGGCTACGATGTCGAGGGCCTCGATCAGATCGGGCTGAGTCAAAAGGCCGGACCCGTCGTCTCGCACCTGAGATTCGCTGCAGGCACGCTGGATCCGTCCAACCGTCTCACTCCAGGCAGTGCCGACTGCATCGTGGCCTTCGATCTGCTGGCAGCTGTCGACATCAAGAACCTCGAATATGGCGAGCATGCAAAGACGGTCTCCGTAGCGTCGACCAGTAAGACGCCGACCGGTGACATGGTCTACGACAGGACGATCACCTATCCCGAAACGGCATATCTGCTCAACCGCCTTGCTCAGGTGTCGCGCACCGTGCATTCCCTCGACGCCCTGGCCGCCGCGCAGAAGCTGTTCGGCAACGCGGCCTCAGCCAACTTCCTGCTCATCGGAGCCGCCTACCAGGCTGGGGCGCTGCGGCTTCCGGCGGCGTCGATCGAAGAGGCCATTGAAATCAACGGCGTTGCCGTCAAGGCCAACGTCGCCGCCTTCCGCTGGGGACGCGTCGCCATTGCCGACCCGGCCCGCTTCGACGACGTGGTGTCACCCGTACGCGACCGGTGCCCTACAGTGCTGCCTCGGCGCGTCCTTCAGGGCATGGCGTTCTCCGGTGAGGTCGGCGACCTCATCTCACGACGGGCTGCGAACCTCATTCAGTTTCAAAGTGAGAAAGTCGCGCGCCGATACGTGACGCTGCTGCACTTGATTTGGACCGCTGAGCGCGCAGTGGGCGATCGGACCGAGTTCAGTGGGGCCGTCGCGAAGGGGCTATACAAGTTCATGGCATATAAGGACGAGTATGAGGTGGCGCGGCTTCTGACCGACCCGCGGTTTCTCTCATACGTGCGGTCCGAGGTTCCGGCCGGCGAGAACTTGACCTACAAGCTTCACCCGCCCGTCCTGCGGGCGATGGGCCGGAGCAGGAAGATTGGCCTCGGTCCACGAAGCCACGTCGCTCTGCGCATTCTCGCAAAGGGAAAGCGACTGCGCGGGACCAAGTTCGACCCCTTCGGCTATGCGCGCGTCCGGAGGATCGAGCGCGGCCTGCTCGCGGAGTACGTGGATGTCACCACCCGGCTCGCAGGGGAGTTGGACCAGATGAATTACGACCGGGCAGTGGAAGTGGCATGTCTGGCGGACATGGTGCGGGGCTATGAAGACGTCAAACTGGCCAGCGTCGAGGCCTACCACGTCCGGCTGAGAGAGCTCGGAATGACGTCGTCCGGCTAAAGCACGGGGGATCATGGCGTCTGGTCAGTAGGGGTGATCTCGACTTGAGTTACCTTGAAGCGCTTCGTTTTCAGCCTGAATTCGTTCGCATGCTCGTCGCTTAGCAGAGTCGAATCAGTGTGACTGTAAATCGATTTCACGACATGGTTCGACTTCCGGCAGGTCCCCTGAAAGGCTCGCAGTGTCGCGACCTTCTTCTGACGCCGCTTGTGGACGAGCACCTCGCGGACCGACAGCGAGGGCATAGACACCAGGTCGTTTGGCTCCGGCATGTCACAGCGGCGACCGCGATGATCGCGAGGTCACCGACCGTCAGGGGACGGTCGTGACTGCGCCACCGATGTCGAACTGCTGATTAGTCTGGTGCTGCGGGGCGCGGAGATCACCTGACGACATTGTCGATCGTACGTTGCTACATCTCCCGCGACCGCTGCAGGATGGCCACGGCCGAGCATCATATGTCGGTCGTATGTCGGCAACGCGTTTTACCTTGTCGTCCGCGCAGGTGAGCTGATGGAATCAACAGTGCCCCTCCTCCGGAACCAAGATGTACGACAAGCGCATGGGAGGCCAGCGCGGGACGATTCGCCGGGTGCACTGGAAAGCTCTGTGTCGCAGAATGATCGGCGCGAGTCAACAACGCCACCGTTCCGACACCACCGCCCGGCGTGCGAATGCTTTCCTGGCATTTCGCTTGATGGCATGGAACAAATACGGAAACGCAACGGACGATGGAGAAGTGCTGATGGTAGCGCAATTTGAAGGCGCGTCGGCGATCGTCAGCGGTGGCGCTGGCGGCCTCGGCGAGGCAACCGTGCGGCGGCTTCATGCCGATGGCCTAGGAGTGGTCATCGCCGATCTGGACGCCGACAAGGGCAAGGCACTGGCCGACGAGTTGGGCAGCAGGGCAGCATTCGTCAGCACCGACGTCACGAGCCAAGACAGCATCCTCGGCGCAATCGACGGGGCCAATCAGCTCGGGCGGCTGCGCTACGCCGTCATCGCCCACGGAGGTTACGGCGTCGCACAGCGGATCGTACAACGCGACGGCACACCAGCCGACTTCGGCGTCTTCACCAAGACCATCGACCTATACCTCAACGGCACCTACAACATGGCACGGCTCGTGGCCGCGTCCGTCGCGGCTGCCGAACCGCTGGCCAACGGCGAGCGTGGCGCGATGGTGCTGACCGCCTCGATCGCCGGCTACGAAGGCCAAATCGGCCAGACGGCTTATGCCGCTGCGAAAGCCGGGGTCATCGGGCTGACGATCGCGGCTGCACGCGACCTCAGTTCGGTGGGCATCAGGGTCAATGCGCTCGCGCCAGGAACGATGAAGACGCCCATCATGGAGGCGGTCGGCGAAGAGGCCATCGCGAAGTTCACCGCCAACATCCCGTTTCCCAAGCGGCTCGGCACACCTGTCGAATTCGCCGACGCTGCTGCGTTCCTGCTCACCAACGGCTACGTCAACGGCGAAGTCTTGCGCCTCGACGGTGCGCAGCGCTTCGGCCCGAAGTAACCCTGAAATGCCCACCCCGCTCACAGGCAATGTCGGGACTGTGGCCGTCGTGTGCGTGGAATGCCAAAACGGCATGCTCGGAGCGGATCCGGCACTACCCGCGCTGGCCGCCGACGCCGGTAAACTCATCGGGAACCTGAGCAGGTTGCTGTGCGCGGCCCGCGCTGCTGGGATACACGTGGTCCATGCGACATACGAGGGAACCCCCGGTGGCAGACCGACGGGGACCGCGCGCCTTTGGCGGGCACTTGGGCAGACCGTAGCCCTGTGGGAACCCGGTGCGACGGCAACCAAGGTCATCGACGAACTACTGTCACCCGGCGACCTCGTACTCGCGCGACACCACGGGTTGTTCCCCACCCTGGACACCGAATTGCTGCCAGTTTTGCGGGAACTAGGAGTTCAGACCATCGTATTGGCCGGTGTATCACTGAATTTGGCTCTGCCACACACGGCAGGGCATGCCAGCCAAGCCGGTTTCGACGTCGTAGTACCGCGAGACGCGGTTGCAGGTACCCCCGCCGTATACGGAGAACAAGTGTTGGACAACACCATTGCGGTGCTGGCCACGCTCACCACAGTTGACGATCTCATCTCCAAATGGTCCGGTTCAGGCACTCTTGGGGCTAGCGCGTGACCCGGCGTGCGCCGCAGCGCCTCACCATTGGGGTTGCGCGCCTAGGCCGTGGCCGACGCCATCGATTCGAACTCGAACAGCGAAGGAAGCAATGACAGACATCCTCAGCGGGATCCGCGTCGTCGAACTGGCAGCATGGACGTTCGTCCCTGCAGCGGGTGCGGTGCTGGCCGATTGGGGCGCGGACGTCATCAAGGTAGAGCACCCGGAGACCGGTGATCCGCAGCGCGGCCTCATCAGCTCTGGACTGGTCACCGCCGCTGGGGGCGTGAACCACTTCATAGAACAGCCGAACCGAAACAAGCGAAGCATCGGCCTGGACACCTCGACGCCTGAGGGGCTTGAGTTGCTGATGAAGCTCGTAGAGACGGCCGATGTGTTCCTCACCAACCTGTTGCCGGACTCCCGGCAGAGGATGGGTGTCGACGTCGAACAGATTCGGGCTCGCAATCCCGAAATCATCTACGCACGGGGTCACGGCTACGGCGCTCGCGGAGACCTGCGCGCGCAAGGGGGTTACGATCTCGCTGCCTACTGGGCCCGCGGCGGTATCGGCGAGGCCTACCGCGATGGCGACGGTTCATATCCGCCGCTTCAACGGTCGGCTTTCGGTGACTCCTACGGCGGCCTGGCCATCGCCGCTGGAGTCGCTGCGGCCCTGGTCAAACGTGAGCGCACGAAAGAGCCATCCATCGTGGATGTTTCACTACTCAGCGCCGCCATCTGGCAACTGGGCCCGGATATCGTCGGTGCAGGCATCACCGGTCAGGACATTCCGAAGTTCTCTCTCGAGGAGATGCCGAACCCAGTGGCCAACATGTACAAGACCCGTGACGACCGTTTCATCGCGTTCGTTCTGCTGCAGGCCGACCGGTTCTGGTCGGAGTTTTGCACCCGGCTGGGCCGTCCCGACCTCATCGACGACACGCGATTCGCCAGTGCCCCGGTTCGTTTCGGCAACCGCGTGGACTGCATCGCCGAGCTGCGTCGAACCTTCGCATCCGAGGACCTGTCACACTGGGAGAAGGCATTCAAAGACTTCGAGGGCGTGTGGGACGTCATGCGGACCGCGCGCGAGGTGCATGACGATCCGCAGGTGATCGCCAACGGCTACCTACCGCGGGTGACCGATGCCAAGGGCAACGAGTTCGCCTTGGCGGCAAGCCCGGTGCAATTCGACGAGACCGAGGTCTCGCTCACCCGTGCGCCAGGGCACGGAGAGCACACCGATGCGTTGCTCGCGGAGCTTGGCTTCACCGAAGACGAGATCATCGACTTCAAGATCAACTCGGTGGTGTTGTGATGGGTTCGCAAGGCCGCGCACGGTGAGCATTTCACTACTTCTGGAAATGGCGGTCTCGGGCAGTCCCGGCCGTGTTGCGTTGGTCGACGACGATATTCGGTTGAGTGCCGACGAGCTGAGCATGCTTGCGGACGGTGGATCGGGTGTGGTGGCGAAGGCTGGGGTGTCGCACGTCGTCTATGTGGGCACCGGGGGAGCGATGCTCCCGCTGCTGATCTTTTCCTCGGCTCGGGCGAACGTACCGTTCACGCCGTTGAACTATCGTCTGAGCGTCGACGGCCTGCGTCAGCTCGTCGAGCGGCTGCGCGATCCGCTGGTCGTGGTGGACGGCGACTATCGCGACATCGTGGCCGGCTGGGCCCAGCCGGTGATGAACTCCGATGACTTCATCGCAGCTGCGCGATCGGCGGAGCCTGCTGACGTGTTCGCCGATCCCGACGATGTCGCGATCGTGCTGTTCACCTCCGGCACCACGTCACAACCCAAAGCCGTTGAGCTGACGCACAACAATCTGACCAGCTATGTCACCGGCACCGTCGAATTCGGTTCCGCCGATCCCACCGATGCCGCATTGGTATGCGTCCCGCCCTACCACATCGCCGGTGTAGGCGCGGTGCTGTCGAACGTCTACGCCGGTCGCAGGATCGTGTACCAGCGCCGGTTCGATGCGCGGGATTGGGTGCGTCTGGTTCGCGCAGAGGGGGTGACAACTGCGACGGTCGTCCCGACGATGTTGGATCGCATCGTCGCTGTGTTGGAGCAGGAATTCACCGAGCTGCCGACGTTGCGCAACCTTGCCTACGGCGGATCCAAGGTCGCCCAGCCGCTGGTGCGCAAGGCGCTCAAAATGCTGCCGAAGGTGGGCTTCGTCAATGCCTACGGATTGACCGAGACCAGCTCGACGATCGCGGTGCTCACCCCAGACGATCATCGCCATTCGCTCGACAACGTCGACCCCGTCGTGGCACGTCGGTTGAGCTCCGTCGGCCGCCCCGTTCCAGGCATCGAGGTCGAGATCCGTGATGACGAGGGCCATGTGGTCGCTCCATGCGAGACCGGCGAGCTGTTCGTGCGCGGCCCACAAGTCTCCGGACGGTACGCCGAAACCGGCTCAACGCTTGACGCGCAAGGTTGGTTCTCAACCAAAGACGTTGCGTCGGTCGACGAGGAAGGCTATCTCTTCGTCGGCGGCCGGTCTGATGACACCATAATTCGCGGAGGTGAGAACATCGCGCCCTCGGAGATCGAGGACGTGCTTGTCGAGCACCCCGATGTCCGCGAAGTCGTCGTGGTCGGCGTCGACGACGTCCAGTGGGGTCAACTGATCGTCGCCGTGGTCGTGCCCGAGCCTTCAGCCGAGCCCAACGTCGAGGAGTTGCGTGCGTTCGCGCGAAAGAGACTTCGCGGGTCGCGCACGCCCGACCGAATCGTGTTTCGTGAAGCGGTCCCGACCACGCCGACCGGGAAGGTGCTGCGGCGCGAGATCCTGGACGACCTGCTCGCCGCGGCTGGCGAGCAGCCAAGCCGCCCATCGAGATGACAAGGAGAATCGATCATGATCAAAACCGGCGTCCGGCTACAGAGCCAGGTGTGTGACACGCAGGTGATCGTCGTCAAGGCCGCCGACAGCCTCGACAATTTGCGCTGCGGCGGACACCCGATGCTTCCGCTTGGAGCTGAGCAGCCCAACGCCCCCGAGCTCGATCCCACTTTTGCCGATGGGAACGCCATGGGCAAGCGCTATGTCGATGCAGGCGGCGCCGAAGTATTGGTCACCAAGGCCGGTGCGGGCTCGCTCAGCGTAGGCGCGACGGCGCTAACCCTGAAGGAAGCCAAACCATTACCGGCAAGCGACTAACGTGAGAGGACATTCCGCCGTGAGTAACACCGTTGTAGTCGACAACGTCGAAATCGAATATGACGACATGGGGTCGGGGCCGCCTTTGGTTTTCGTCCACGGCGTCTACGTAACCGGAGCGCTGTGGGGCGACGTGGCAGCGCGGCTGTCGAGGTCATACCGATGCATTGTGCCGACTTGGCCATTCGGCGCGCAACGCAAGGCCGTTGGTGCGGGCGTTGACATTGGCGTGGAGGCGGCCGGCCGACGAATCCTCAAACTGCTTGAGATTCTCGATCTTTCCGATGTCACGTTGGTGGCGAACGACACCGGCGGCGGTATCGTGCTGGCAGCGCTGGGCAACAACCTGGACGACTTCGACAGGGTGTCGCGGCTGGTGTTCACCAACTGTGACAGTTTCGAGCACTTCCCGCCCTCCGGCTTCGCCCCCCTCGCGCGGCTATGCAGATTCAACACGACACTCGGCGCAGGGGTCTTGCGGCTTTTGGCGACCAAGCCAGGCCTGGACATGTTCGCATCGAAGGTCACCCGTCACGGCATTGACAAGGCTCGCCGGAACGAAATATTCGGCGGCTTCGCCAGCTCGGCCGAGGTCCGGCGAGAGGCGGTCGGGCTCACCGCAGACCTGGACCCCCGCTATACGCTGGCTGCCACCCCGGCGATAAACGCCTGGGAGAAGCCAGTGCTGCTCGCCTGGGGCAATGCCGACGAGCTATTTCCGATCAGTCATGCCGAACGGCTCGCCGGCGCGTTTCCGCATGCCGTGCTGCACGCCATCGACGACGGCTCAACCTATGTCATGCTGGATCAGCCGGATGAAACCGCCAGCGCTATAGCCGAATTCATCAAACGCACCACCAAGTGACCCAGCCGCTGGCGGTGGAGCTTCGCCGAAGTCGCGAACCGCGTGAATCAGTCGGTTGACGCGCGACTTTGGCTGGTGACATCCAGTTCCCGTCGAGGATGATGACCAACTGAGGACGGGCCGACACGCCAGAACATGTCGATGCCCGGTGTCAAAGCCTCTCGACTAAAAATTCTGTTCGTGTTCAACGCGTGAACCCGAACAGGAATTTTGATCGCGTCATCGCGTCATCGCGCACCTGTGCACCCCACTTCGTGGTCAGCACACCCGGCAAAAGAAAACATGGGTTGCTCGTTGTCGTGCTCAGCCCTTAGGTCTCACTGGCCCTTTCGAGGAGCCAGTCGTCTCAGGCCACCTCGATGACCATCGCGGCGCCCATGCCTCCGCCTGCGCACATCGAGAGAACGCCGATGCCGCCGCCGCGTCGGCGTAGTTCGTAAATGGCCGAGGTAACCATCCGCGCGCCGGTCGCGGCGATGGGATGGCCCAGGCTGATGCCCGAGCCGTAGACGTTGACGATTTCCTCGTCGAGTCCGAGTTCACGGGTGCAGGCCACCACTTGGGCGGCGAACGCCTCGTTGATCTCGAACAGTGCGACGTCCCGAAGCGTGAGGCCGGCGAGGCCGAGCGCCTTGGGAATTGCGGTGATCGGACCGCTACCCGTCCGGTTGGGCGGTACGCCCACCACGCTCCACGAAAGGATGTGCGCCAAAACGTCTTCCGTGGTGTCGGGGGCGGCCAGCGCCACCACCGCGGCCGCGTCGTTGACCCCGGACGAATTGCCCGCGGTGATCGTGAAGCCGTCGATCTCGGGATGGAGCACCTTGAGTCCTGCGAGGGTCTCCAGCGCGGCGTTGCGGCGCGGATGCTCGTCTGCGGCGAAAGTGATCGTGCTCCCGTCGGCCTGCGGAACCTGGATCGGCACGATCTCTTCGACGAATGAGCCTGCGTCCGAGGCCTTGACGGCCCGCTGATGGCTTCGCAGCGCCCAATCATCCTGGGCCTGACGGGAAATGCCGTACTGCGCCGCGCAGTTGTGGCCGACGGTGATCGTCATGTCCAGGGCAGGCGCGTCTGCTGTCGATGGATGGGACAGTGGGAACCACGGGTCTTCGTAGTCGTCGGCTGTAGTGCCGCCGCTGAAGGGCTTTCGTTTTCTCAATAGTGGTGCTGTTGAGGAGGATTCCATGCCGCCTGCGAGGACGGCCCGGCTCATGCCTGCCGCGATCTGTCCTGCGCCGATGGCGATCGCCGAGAGGCTCGACGCGCACTGCCGGTTGACGGCTAGACCGGGCACGTTGGTCAGGCCGAGGTCGACTGCGACGTAACGAGCGCTGTCGCCGCCACCTTGCATGCTTTCCGCGAGTACCAGGTCGTCGAAATCGGCTGTGCCCAGTCCGGAGCGCTGCACCACATCGGCGACCACTGGCTTTGCCAGCTCGGTCGCCGGCATGTTCGCCAACGTGCCCTTGCGTGCCGTTCCGATCGGCGTACGGGCAGCGGCCACGATGGCTGCGCGGGACGTGGTTTTGGCCATGTGTCTCCCTAGTTGGTGCTCGGGGTTGAACCTGGATTCCGGGCAAGGTTAAGGGTCACCGCATGTCGCGCAGATGTCATCACTCTCGACACGCCAACGACATCCGATCGCGATGATCCTGGCGACCATGGACGACTCGCTCGACGAACGATTGCTTGGCATCCCGATGACCGCCAGCGGCGACGTAGATGTGTATTCCGGCGTCGCGAGGCTGTCCGGGCGGATCTGGGCACGCGAAGTACGCGTTGCCGGTGCCAGCTGCCGCACCGCGGTTCTTCTCAACCACCCAACGTCGAACTTTCTCGGGCACTACCTGCTCGAGTCGCTCGCCAAGACCGGTGTGGCGGCGGTTGGCATGTGTACTCGCTATGTCGGCAACGACAGCACCTTGATGCTCGAAAATTGCGTGCTCGACGTCGACGCGGCGGTCAAGCATCTTCGACGCGACTACGATCACGTCGTGCTGCTCGGCAACTCTGGCGGCGGCGAGCTGACCCCGCTGTTCCAGGGACAAGCGGAGAATCCGACGATCACCGGTTATCCGGGAGGTGGCGGGGTCGACCTCACCACGGCGGGATTGCAGCCCGCCGACGCAGTGATCCTGCTCAACGCCCATCCGAGCCGAGCCCTGATCCGGACACTGTGGCTGGATCCGGCCATCCTCGACGAGGAGCGTCCGTTCGATCGGGATCCGGCGCTGGACATGTTCAACCCAGAGAACGGCCCGCCGTACTCCGAGGAGTTCGTCACCGCCTATCGAGCGGGACAGCGACGCCGCGCCGAGAAGATCACCGCATGGGTGAAAGCCAAGATGGCCGAGGTCAATCAGCGTTTCGATGGAGCGCTTAACGACTTGCCCTTCGTCGTGCACGGGACGACGGCCGACTTGCGCGCACTCGACGGATCGATCGACCCCAGCGATCGCCCGGTGGGCAAGACGTTGTGGGGGCGTCCGGACGTTTCGAATTACATGCCGACGTCGCTGGCTCATTTCAGCTCCCTTCGGTCCTGGCTGAGCCAGTGGAGCCTGGCTGACAGCAACGGAGGCGCCCACAACCTGCGCAGTGTGTCGGTACCCATCCTCATCCTGCACGGCACCGCCGACGAAGCCGTGCCACCGATTCACGTGCAGGACTTCATCTCCAACATCACCCACGACGACTGGGAATACCACCAGCTGCCTGGCGTGACGCACTACTTCGAGGGAAAGCACGACCTGTTCGACACCGTGGCCAAGCAGATTCACACATGGTTGGACGAGCACGACCTGCTCTAAGACGTGGTGGGCCTTCGCTTTTGCGCCTGGCTCACTCTTCGGCATGGAAAGGCGATGTACGCTGAGCACCCAGACCACACATTCGTCACCGATAGACGACATTGACGCGCTACAGGACATCGCTGACCATGTCCTGTGGCTAGCCACCTCAATGGTTCACCACGCCAACAGAATTCGTCCAAACTCCAGCGGGATGAAGGTCGGAGGCCACCAAGCTTCCTGCGCGTCGATGGTCGAGATCATGACGTCGCTGTACTTCGAGCACCTGCAGGCTGGTGACCGGGTGGCGGTCAAGCCGCATGCCTCACCGGTGCTGCACAGTATCAACTACTTGCTCGGCACTCTCGATGAGAGCTATCTGAGCCGGCTGCGCGAACGTGGCGGACTGCAAAGTTATCCCAGTCGAACCAAGGACCCCGATCCGGTCGATTACTCGACCGGATCGGTTGGAATCGGGGCGACCGCGCCGATTTGGGGTGCGATCGCGCGCCGCTACGTGGACACCGCATTCGGCGGCGCCGCAGGGGGCAGGCAGTACTCCCTTGTCGGTGACGCGGAACTGGATGAAGGTGCGGTGTGGGAGGCGGTCCTCGATCCTTCTGTTAGCGAACTCGGTGAGATCGTATGGATCGTCGACATGAATCGTCAGTCACTCGACCGCATCGTGCCCAACATCGCAGCCGCTCGGATGGCGTCGATGTTCTCGGCAAACGGCTGGCAGGTCATCGAGCTGAAGTTCGGCAAGCTCCTTGAGGCGCTGTTCGAGCGACCGGGCGGTGAATCGCTGCAACAGCGGATCCTGGACATGCCAAACTCCGAATACCAACGCCTCTTACGCTGCTCAGCTGAAGAGCTGCGTTCACGCTTGCCCGGTGAGGGCCCCCATGCCGCAGCCATCGCGGCATTGATCGCCGAACTCGATGACGATGCACTGGTCCGGACGTTCGCGAACCTCGGCGGGCACGACCTGCGCTCGTTACGAGAAGTGTTTGCCCAGATCGACGACACCCGGCCGACGGCCATCATCGCTTACACGATAAAGGGCCATCGTCTGCCAATCCAGGGGCATCCACAGAATCACTCGTCGTTGCTGAGCGCCGAACAGTTCGATGAGCTTGCGACACGGTTGGGCAAGGATCCGGCGCGGCCGTGGGTCAGGCCCGCTTCCGACTCGCCGGCCGCACACATCTGCCAAGCCGCCGCAATGCGTCTTCATCGCGCTCCTGTCGAACCCGTCGTCGCCCCGGTGGTTCCCGTCGCACTGGGACGAAAACCATTGCCCTTCACAACTACCCAGGCCGCGCTGGGTCGCACGTTGTTGGACCTGTCGCGGGAGGCTCCCGAGATCGCGAGGAGGGTGGTCACGGTCAGCCCCGATGTCACCTCCACCACCAATCTCGCCGGTTGGCTGAACAAGGTTGGTGTCTGGTCTCCTAGCGACCGTCTCAACTGGTTTCACGACGACAACGAGACCGTCATGCATTGGCGCGAGCGGCCCAACGGTCAGCACATCGAGCTCGGCATTGCCGAGACCAACCTCGTCGGCTTGCTGGGTGAGCTTGGTGCGACGTGGAGTCGCTGGGGGCAGCCCTTGTTTCCCATCGGCGTCGTCTATGACCCGTTCGTCGAGCGCGCGTTGGAGCCATGGTCTTTCGGCATCTACGCGGGAGGCCAGTCCATTCTCGTCGGTACACCTGCAGGGGTTACCTTGTCGGCCGAGGGTGGGGCGCACCAATCGATCAAGACGCCGTCGATCGGCATCGAGCAACCCGGCTGTACGGCGTATGAACCGGCATTCGCCGTCGAGGTCGAGTGGATATTGCTGCATTGTCTGTCACGGCTGGGCCGCGCCGATGGGCGCTCGGCGTACCTTCGACTGTCCACCCGACCGGTTCGGCAAGAACTGTGCGCGCTTCCAAATGATCCGGCGGCCGTCGAACGACGCAGGCGCCAAGTGATCGCTGGCGCCTATGCGCTGCGTCCATGTCCGCAGCCGGCGGTGACGATTGCCGTCGTAGGCGCTCTGGCCACCGAAGGGCTTGAGGCCGCGGACCGATTGGCCCACATGGGAATCGCCGTGGAGGTAATCTGCGTGACCAGCGCGGGTCTGCTCTTCGAGGCGATGCAGGGGCGCCGTGGCCGCAGCGACTCGCCTAGTTGGATCCTCGATCAGGTCTTTCCGGCCGAGCGTGCCGCGCCCATGGTCACCGTTCTCGACGGACATCCGCACACGTTGGCCTTTCTACCGTCGATCAACAAGGTGTCGGGCAGGTCGCTAGGAGTAAGTGAGTTCGGTCAGTCCGGCTCGCTCGAGGAGGTCTTCAGCTGGCACGGCATCGACACGGGCAGCATCGTGCGCGCCGCGCTCGACCTGACCGATTGAACCAGCACCGGCCAAAGTGGAGGGAACCAGTGTATGAGGGGCGAACCGTCGATCAAGCACCTCGATGACGTACCAGCCGAGGAGATGCTGCGTTACGAATTCGCCGATGGCCGTACCGCATCGATTTGGGAAAAGTGGATTGAACTGTCGCCCAGGTACATTGCGTTCTGGAACAGATGGGATCCCGGCGCCATCTCGCCTCGACATGGGCACATGGGCGATCACAGCAATTTCATACTGGCGGGGGAGCTCCGTTGCGGCGACGTCGTGGCACGCGCTGGAACACACATCATGCTCGAATGGGGTGATGTGTTCGGGCCCTGGGAGGCCGGCGCACAGGGATGCGAATTGTACGGGTTCGTCGCCGGCGAGGGCCAGGCGTTCAGCGGTGACACGGCAGCCTACGACGCGCTGCTCAACGCGCGAGGGGCACGAAATGTCCCGCTGCCCATGCCCGAACGGTTGCCACCGTGGATGCTCGCGAAACTCAGTGCCGACGTCACGTCATCCGTCACTCGATGGCGTACGCCGCGAGAGAACAAGTGAGATAGGGGAGCGTCGTGCGCTACAACCTGCTGTTCCCAATGCGGGCCGTCAAACACTGGAATCGATGGTGTGGTGGAGCGGGCATCGCCGACGTCGCGAAAGTCCTGGAAGAGGTGGGTTTTGACGCATTTTCGATGTCAGAACACCCGTATCCGGATAAGGGCTGGCTGGCCCGCGGCGGGCACCACGCGTTCGATCCCTTTGTTTCGCTGAGTTTCGCCGCTGCTGCGACGACCCGCATCCGGTTGATCACGTACCTTCTGGTGTCCGGATATCGCAGCCCATACCTTGCGGCGAAGGGGGCCGCAAGTCTCGACCTGTTGTCAGGGGGGCGCTTCACGCTTGGTACCGGTCCTGGCTACCTCGAATCTGAATTTGCAGCGTTGGGAGCAGATTTCGATCGCCGCGGTGCTCTGCTGGATGAGGCGATCAGTGCATGGAAAGCGACCTGGGCCGGTGTGGACCACACTGGTCCTGCATTCGGGGTAAGCGGTCACATCGCCCTGCCGCCACCGAGGAGCATCAACGGCCCTCCCATTTGGATCGGCGGCAATGGTGCGGCGGCGCAACGCCGCGTCGTCCAAGTGGCCGACGGCTGGATGCCGATGGCTGCGTCAGGCGAGTTGGCCGCGATCACCGGCATGCGGGCACTCACTGACCTCGAGACACTCGGTGATTGGGTTGCGACGGTGAACGACCGACGTGCAGACGCGGGTCGGGGGCCTGCAGACGTCTCCTTCGTTCCGTTCGAGGCCGACTTGCTCTCCACTGGCGACTGCGCAGCGTTCTGTGCGGCCCTCGAACCCCGGCTGGCGGCCTACGCCGACGCCGGCGTCACATGGCTCACCGTCGAGCCGGCGAGTAAAAACTTCACCGAGTTCTGCACGGACGTAAAGGTGCTGGCGTCACGCCTGATCCGCCGTTGAGCGGGTATCGGACGTGACACTGCCTCACCTCTTCCGTCGCATGAATGGACCTTCCGTCACAGGCCGAGATTGCGGCCGATGATGTCCTTCATGATCTCGGTGGTGCCGCCGAAGATCGTCAAGATGCGGTTGTCCATGTAGTCGCGCGCCACCCGATACTCGGTCATGTAGCCGTAACCTCCGTGCAGTTGCACGCAACCGTCGATCACCTTCTTGGCAGTTTCGGTACACCACCACTTGGCCTTGGCTGCCTCGATAGCCGTCAGCTCGCCGTCGATGACCGCACGCAGACAGCGATCGACGTACTGCTCGCCGATCTCGAGTTCGGTGTCCATCTCAGCGAGCAAGAACCGATTATGCTGAAAACTCCCGATGGATTGACCAAAAGCCCTGCGGTCCTTGGCGTATTGCAAGGTCTGGCGCCACGTCTCTCGAGCGCCCGCGATCGCCGAGATGGCGATGGACAGCCGCTCCGAGGGCAAATTGTGCATCAGCTGATAAAACCCTCGACCTTCAGTGCCCAACACATTGGTCGACGGCACGCGGACGTTGTCGAAGTTCAGTTCGGCGGTGTCCTGATAATGCAGGCCCATCTTGTCGAGCTTGCGCCCCCTGGTGAATCCCTCCATGCCGGATTCGACCACCAGTAGTGAGAATCCCTTGTGCCCGGCGTCCGGATCGGTGCGGCAAACCACCACGATGAGATCGCAGTTGATGCCCGACGAGATGAATGTCTTGGCGCCGTTGAGGACCCAATCGTCACCGTCGCGCACGGCCGACGTGCGCATGCCTGCTACGTCGCTGCCGGCGCCGGGCTCGGTCATTCCGAGCGCGACGATCAATTCGCCGCTGATTATGCCAGGCAGCCAGCGTTCTTTCTGTTCGTGGTCACACAACGATGAAAAGTACGGGCCCACAACGTCATTCTGCAGGCTGAGAGCCGGCGCGGGACCGCCGTAGCGGGCAATTTCCTCGTCTATGACTGCGTTGAACCGAAAGTCGTTCACACCGCCGCCGCCGTACTCCTCTGGCATGTTGAATCCGATGAGTCCGTACTTTCCCGCGGCGACCCAAGCGGAGCGGTCGACCAACCGGTCAGCCTCCCACTTCTCGGCGTTCGGCTCCAGTTCACGCTCGATGAAGTCGCGCACCGAATCGCGGAATGCCTCGTGCTCGGATTCCAGGACAAGCCGTTTCATCTTCCTTCACTTCCTCTACCGTCGTCGCTTCTGATCTCGTGTGTGTCCTGGGCCGCGCCCAGGTGCTCAGCGCGGTGATCCATCCGAAGGTCCTCGCTCAAAATTTCAGCATTGCGCCGGCATCGACCTTGAGCTGCAAGCCCGTCACGAAGCGGGACTCGTCGGAGGCGAGAAAACACACGGCATTGGAGATGTCCGATGGTTCGACATACGGTGTGGGCAACGCATGCATGACGGGAAACGCCAGAAGTGCATCGTCGCGGGTGGGCGCCTGCATGTCCGGGCGGAACTGTCGGTACATGGGATCGTTGTTCAGCATCGCGGTGTTGACGTTCGTCGGGTGCACGACGTTGGCACGAATCGAGTGCGGAGCCAATTGCGCTGCCAGCGCAAGAGTGTACGAATCCACCAGCTGCTTGGCGTAGCTGTAGCCCGCTCCGCCTGGTCCTTGTGGACCTCCTGTCCCCGGCGGTTGAGACGCTGCGACGAGCCCGGCGACCGAACCGGTGGTGATGATCGACGCGCCCGACTTCAGGTACGGCAACGCGGCGTGGACAGTGTTGACGACGCCGATGAAGTCGACGTCAAAGGCGTCGACGAAGGCCTGAATCGGAAGGTCTGCACCGAGCGGGCAAATGCCCGCGTTGGCGATCACGACGTCGAGCTTGCCGAATTCGGCTACAGCGCTGGCGAGTTCGTCGGCCATCGCGGCACGATCGCGGACGTCGACCTCTGCGGTGTAGGCCCTCCGCCCGGTCTTCTCCACCTCGAGACCGGCCTCTTCGAGATCGAACGGAGTCGCCAAGGGGTATTCGTTGACCTCGATGTCACGACAAATGTCGAAGAGGATGACATCCGCACCCTCCTCGGCCAATTTGACCGCGTGGCTGCGGCCCTGGCCGCGAGCGCCACCGGTGATCAAGACCACTTTGTCCTGTACTCGTCCCATCAAATTGCCTTCCATACGGGTTGACGTTGGGCCTGACATCAGGTCTTCGGGTAGCCAATGACCTTGGTTTGCAAGTGCTGTTCGAAGCCTTCAGTACCGTTTTGTCTGCCGATACCACTCATCTTGTAGCCGCCGAATGGTGCATCCGCGCCGTAGAACATCGCGGTGTTGACCGCCATGGACGCCGTCCGGATGCGGCGGGCCGCGGCTACGGCCCGATCTGTCGATCCCATGACCGCACCGGCCAGCCCGTACAACGAATTGTTGGCCAGTTCAACTGCTTCGTCGTCGCCACCGTCGTAGGGCGTGATCGTCAGTACGGGACCGAATATCTCCTCTTGAAAGATCCGCATGTCAGGGGTGACATCGGCGAAGACCGTCGGCGCCACGAAATAGCCGCGGTCGCAGCCCACGGGTGCGGCCCCGCCCACCGTGAGCCTGGCGCCCTGCGCCTTTCCGGTCTCGATGAGCGCAAGCACGCGCTCGCGTTGTTTGGCAGAGATCAGTGGACCGCAAAAGTTGTCCGGGTCGGAAGGGTCGCCGACCCCGACCGCAGCGACCGCTGCCGTCACGAAATCTATGGATTCCGCGTAGTGCTTGCGTGGGACGAGGATTCGGGCAGCCACCGCACAGCCCTGCCCGGAGTGAGTGAGGGCAGCGAGGGAACTGGCCAGCGCCGATGGAAGGTCCGCGTCGTCAAGAATCAGATGGGCCGATTTTCCACCCAACTCGAGGAGGGTGGGTTTCATCGTTTCGGCGGTGAGCCGCTGGATCAGCCGGCCGATCTCCGTGGAGCCGGTGAACGAGATCATCTCGACACGGGGATCGGTGAGTAGCTGTTCAGCGACGCCGTTGTTGGAAGTGGTGACGATATTCACCACACCCGCCGGAATGTCGGTGTGCTCAGCGATGATTCGCCCCCACCGAAGTGCGCTCCAGGGCGTTTCGATGGCCGGTTTCAGCACCATGGTGTTGCCGGTCGCCAGGATCTGGCCAATCTTGTTGCTGATGATTTCGAACGGAAAGTTCCACGCGGTGATGGCGCCGACGACACCCATTGGCTCCTTGACGACGACACGGTGGTAGGGCTCACCCAACTTGGCGTCCTCTTCCAGCATCCGCTCCCAGGGAAACTCGCTTATGTACTCGGCCGGCCAGCGAACGGCGTCGGCAAGTGGCCAGTCGAGTTGAGCCATGTAGGTCGAGGGGAGGGGGGCGCCAACCTCTGCGACCAGTTCAGCACGGATGGCTTCCTTCTCCTGCTGCAGCGCTTCGTGCAGTTGCCGTAGGCAATGCTGACGAAATGCGTGATTGGTCGACCAGTCGGTGGTGTCGAACGCCGAGCGGGCGGCGGTGATCGCCTGCTCCATGTCGTCGGCGTTGGCGTCGGAACACACACCCATGACTTCTTCAGTGGCGGGGTTGACGTTGTCGGCGGTGTGCCCCGTCGACGACCCGCGCAACTCGCCACCGATGTAGAGGCGCGCTTCAGGATCGAAATTGACGGAGCTGGCTGCGATCGATGAAGCGGTCACTGCGTGGCCTTTCTATGGAGAGGTGTCAGCTTGGAAGCCGATCTGTTTTCAACACTGAGGGTGGCCGTGCGCCCGGACGACGGCCTCTCGTGATGAGGACCTCAGCGTCGTATGTCACTACCCGGCTTGGCCGCAGAGGCCGATGTGGTGGTCATTGGCGACCATAACGACACCGGCATGTCGGAAGCCTGTCGCCGCATGGACTTCGACGACGGTCCCCTGCCATCATCGAAGCGTCCTTATAGCCCAGGGGAGAATCGGCGATCCGATTGCTGCTCGACGCGGCGCTTCGATCGGGCCCGAGCTTCGGTGTCAGCCGGATCGATGTCCTCGCATACGCGACGACAGATCATCGGTCGAGCTGCCTCGACTCGAAGAAAGCGAGCGCCGACATTCCTTACTTCGCTTCCATCGAAGGCCCGACTCCCTTCGCGATCGCTTCGACGCGATGCCGATGGGTTGGATGTACCCAATCGAGAGGTGGCGCGGACATCGCGCCAGAGGAGGCGTATTCGTGAGCGGAGGTCCGTTCGACGGGAAGGCCGTCATAACGGGGGCAGGCAAGTCGCAGGTTGGCCGAAGGCTCGGTCGAACGGGGTTGGACCTCACGCTCGAGGCGGTGCTGCGGGCGATCGAGGACGCGGGTCTGGACATCGACGACGTCGACGGAATCGCCAGCTACCCCGGGCCTGGCGTGCCAGACCTCGGATTCTCCGGTGCGACTGTCCAGGAAGTCCGCAACTCGCTCGGACTGCGGTCCCGCTGGTTCATCTCAGCGACGGAGACCGCGGGCCAAATCGGCCCCGTGATCGAGGCTTGTATGGCAGTCACCCTGGGATTTGCCAATCACGTTGTGGTCTACCGATCGGTGTGGGAATCCACCGCGGCGCAGCAGTCGGGCGGTGGACGGGCGTCGGTACTCTTCGGTGGCGGCGAGCTGCCACCGCACCTGGAATGGGTGGCGCCGTTCGGTGCCTTGTCGGCGGCGAATTGGCTGGCGATGCCGGCGCAGCGTTACATGTCAGACTTCGGGCTGACCCGGGAGCATTTGGGCTGCATCGCCATCAACGCCCGCACCAACGCCGGGCTGAACCCGGACGCGATCTATCGCGAGCCGATGAGCATGACCGATTACCTTGGCGCGCGGATGATTTCCGAACCACTGTGCCTCTACGACTGTGACGTGCCTTGCGACGGCGCGACTGCCGTGATCGTCTCCCGTCGCGACGCCGCCAACGGCCTGCCTCGGCACCCTCTGACGGTGGAATCGGTAGGACCGGGACTGTTCGAACGTGCGACGTGGGACCAGCGCACCGACATCACCACCATGGCGGCCCACGATTCGGCCGCCACACTCTGGGAGAACACGACGTTGACCCCTGCGGAGGTCGACATGGCCCAGATCTACGACGGATTTTCGTTCCTGACCGTTATGTGGTTGGAAGCCATGGGTTTCTGCGACCACGGCAAGGTGGCACAGTTCCTCGACGACGGAGCTCGCATCGCACTGGACGGCCCGCTTCCGATCAACACCAGCGGCGGGCAGCTTTCGGGCGGCCGCCTACACGGGATGGGCTTCTTGCACGAGGCGTGCGTCCAAATGTGGGGCGAAGGCGGACCGCGCCAAGCCCCGAAGACTCCCGAGGTCGTCGCCGTGGGGGTGGGCGGAGGTCCAGTTGCCGGGTCGATGTTACTGAGCAGTCGCTGACCGGCCTCAGCCTCGTGGATCACTGGCGAGGAGGGTTTTGGCCGGGCCGACCATCTGCCGGCGAGGCCGGAGGGGGCGTCGGGCAGGCGGAAACCCTGAACGAATCCCAATCAACTCGAATTCTCTGTGTCGCAATGAGGTCCGCGTGCATCCGCGTGACGTCACTGTGCTCAATCGACGCTGGACGGCCCTGGCAGATTGCGCTTGGCGGTGCCGGGATAGCCGAAGAATTTCTCGAAGTTGGCATCGTTGATTGGTTGGGCGCTGTTGCGTCTTGCTGCCGACCGTAGCGCGTCGAGGCGCGCGCGCGCCCTCTGCAGGTCGGACGTCGAGGACTCGTGCTCGTCAAGTCGCTCGACCAACGCCGCCGCCTCGGCGATCTCGAGTTGTAGTCGTTGGCTCGCTTCGACGAAGGTGAGCAGATCGTGGTCATCTTCGTCCAACTTTTCGCGCGACGTGTCGCCCTGACGACCTGTGCTTGACATGTAGTACTCCTCAGTCCGTAGACGAATGTGATGCTCCTCCTATAGCCTCCGAGATACGCCGTCAGAAATCAAGACGGAAAGTCGAATTACCAACTTGCCCAAGGGCGAAGGGAGCATCATGCCGCTTCTCGACGATCACCAGATCGTGTCCGTAGACGACCACTTGGTGGAACACCCACGGGTGTGGCAGGACCGGTTGCCGGCCGCGCTGCGTGAACGGGGACCCCGCATCGTGGACCTCGACGGCAAGCACATGTGGACCTACGACGGAGACATCTTTCCCACGATCGGGCTCAATGCCGTCGCTGGCAAACCGCCGGAGGAATGGGGTATGGATCCCGTTCGCTACGAGGACATGATCCCCGGCTGTTACGACCCGACAGCGAGGATCGCCGACATGGACCTCGACGGGGTGCAGGCGGCGTTGTGTTTCCCGTCGTTCCCCGGGTTTGGAGGCGGCACCTTCCACCGGGCGAAGGACCAGGACTTGGCGCTGCAATGCGTTAAGGCGTGGAACGACTTCTCCATTGACGAATGGTGTGCCACCGCGCCCGATCGGTACATCCCGTTGGCGATTCTGCCGACGTGGGACATCGACGCGGCGGTCGACGAGGCCGAACGTGTGGCGGCCAAAGGCGCACGAACCATTTCCTTTCCGGACAGCCCAGTTCCGTTGGGGCTCCCGTCATTTCACTCCGATCATTGGGATCGGCTGTGGCAGGTTTGTTCGGACGCGCGTATCCCCGTGTCGCTCCACTTCGGGTCGGGCTCGTTTGTTCCAGGTTTTTCGTTTTCGTCGAGCACGCCGGTTCCGGGCGAAATGGTCTCGCCCGAAGTGCCTTTCGCAGTCGCCATCACACTGTTCTCCACGAATCTGATGTGGACCACAGTCGACCTGTTGTTCTCCGGCAAGCTACAACAGTTTCCAGACCTCCAGTTCTCCTTGGCCGAAGGCGGTATCGGGTGGGTGCCTTACATCCTCGAGCGCACCGATTACGTATGGGAGCGGCACCGCTACTACCAGCAAATCGACTTCGACTCCCGGCCCTCAGAACTATTCCGCAAGCACTTCTGGGGTTGTTTCATCGACGACGAGCACGGACTGAAGAATCGGCACGAGGTTGGCATCGACCGGGTAATGCTCGAGATCGACTTTCCTCACAGCGACTCGAACTGGCCGAATTCGCGCAAGCGTGCCGCTGAGGTTCTGGCTGACGTGCCCGACGATGAGTGCTCGTTGATCGTTGAGGAGAACGCTCGGCGGATGCTGAACTTCCCGCGGACCTCGGCGTAGACCGGCGGTTGGCCAGAGGCCAACACGGCTGCTCGGCGGTTCTGCGACGCGGACTGGCAAGCCCTCTGCGATCGGGGCGAAGCTGATCGCGGGCCGCGTGCACCTGACTCACTCACTGCGGGCTCACATCGTCACTCCTCGACCGGTACTGACATCGATGCCGATCTGGCCCCAGGGCGTTGGACGGGCTCTCTGCGCTGGGTGGTCCTCCATTCATCCACCAGCACGCCGCCCCGCCTGCTGCTGATCGCAACCCCGCCTGCCCCCGACGATCGGGGCGGACGGATTTCCACGCGGATCTTTTGAGACGTGATGTCCAGGGCGGACGGGACGCCGCCAACCTCCGGGTTGAGTCAACGGGCCTCGCCGGGTTGCCTCCCTAGAGGTCGCGTCAGGTGGGGCGCGCGGGTTGATGGTTTCGGCGCGGCGCGAAGTCGCCTGCTAAGGCCCTCGTCGCCCCGTGCTTTTCCCTGTCGCCGCCGCCGCAAATCCTAAAACGGCGTGAGTTGGTAGACGTGTGATGAATGACACGCTATATTTCCAGACAACCGATACTGCGTGTCAGAAAGGGATCTGGGATCTGAGTCGCGGCGAACCGCATCGTGCGTACGTCTGTCGCCTTTGCAGGCATGACGACGTCGTATCGGGTGGAGAGGCTTCGCCCCGAGCGCGATGCGGGCAAGAGATCGAACCGAACAGGAGTGATGGGATCGTGAGCGAATTCTTTGGACACCGGCGTCCAGGGTTGGAACCCCGATGAGGCGCATTGAAGGAGGGTCCGCGCAGGCGCAGGCGCAGACGCAGGCCGCGGCGGCGCCGCGCGGTCGCAATGCGCTCGTGGTCCTGGAAACGGGTGCCCATTTCAGCGACACTGCGCGCCAGATCGGAAGTGCCGGCTGGGATCCGATCGTCACTTCCGATGCCGAGCGCGCGCAATGGTTGGCCTCCATCCGGAGCTTTGGCTTGGTCGTGGTGTGTGGACACAGTGCGCGCTGGCTGACGCAGGTACTTACCGCGTTGCGTCCGGTGACCAAGGCGCCCCTGCTCGTCCTGTCACCGGAGCTGGAGCAGCGGCAAGCCACGATGTTGCGTGTGGGAGCGGATATGGTTTTGGCGTCCACGTCGCGCTCGGAGCTGGTCCAGTCGGCCGTCCAAGCCCTGGTCCGCCACGCTCGCATCAACGAACCCAAGCTCCGCTTTCTTGAAGCCGAAGATCTGACGATTGACCTGTGGGCTCGGCGTACCTTCGTCGACGGCACCGAAGTAGATCTCACGCCGACCGAATTCGACATACTCAGAATGTTGATGCTGAGGCCCCAGATTGCGGTCAAGCACGATGAAATCCTCAAGTCAGTATGGAACTGGAAGTACACACACGAGCGAAACGCGCTTCGCCTGCAGATCAATCGGCTGCGTTCGAAGTTGGCCGACGATTCGGGAACGGTGCGCTTCATCAGGTTGGTACGTGGAGTCGGATACCTCTTCGACAAGCCCGTAGCGGAATATGCCGACGACCGAGATGCTGCGAGGACGGGCGCCCCGCAGGAGAACACCACCCTGGTGTTGGCCCGGATGCTGCGCAGCCTGACGAGGTCGTTGATCAGCGCGGAGGACCGACGGCAAGCGTGTAGCTTGCTCGTCTCGGCAGTGGTAGACGCAGGCGTCTGCGACGGCTCCGCTGTCTTCACTCGCGGTGTGGGTGGTGATCAGCTTCAACTCGTCGTACAACAGGGGATGCCTGCGGAATGGGAAGATGCCGTCGCCGCCGGACTTCCGCTCGACGAATCCTTCCTGGCATCGGACACCGTCACCTCCCGTCAGATGCGCAGCTTCGTCGACGTGTCGCACGGCGCTACGCGGTACCGGCGATCGTCTCGGTTGATGCGTGCAGCCGACTGCCGTTTGCACTTGTCGTTGCCGCTGATCGACCACAATTCGGCGTGGGGTCAGGTTGGCTTCGCCCGGCGCAACGGCAGTGCATTCACGAGCCAGGAGTGCATCGTGCTGGAATCGGCCGCGGCGGTTCTCGGAACCGTGTTCACGGGCGCCGAGCAGCCGGTAGTAGCGGTCTGCTGATGCACGGGTTTGCACACTGATTCGACAGCGCTACGCCCAATTTCGCTCACCAACCGCTACACCGAAGACATATCTATGACACGTCCCGGCTTCTATCGTCGAATCGATCAACACGCACCCAAGCCGTAAAGGACACCCGATGACCCAGATCGATTCGCCCGCGCCCCTCGCGGCACTCGCGGTAGTGGACTCGCCGCCGCGTATGCTCAACCACTTTGCCCGCGTGACGCCCGACGCCGAGGCGACGGTGCAGTTCTACACCCGCGTGATGAACATGCCGTTCGTCCAAGCGGTGGTGGACGACTCGATTCCGTCGACGGGCGAGGCGATTCCCTACTTCCACATCTTCTTCCGGCTGGGAGACGGGTCGACGTTGGCGTTCTTCGAGGCTCCGGGCTTGCCCGAACGTCCAGCGCCTCCGCATGCCGCCTACGACACGTTCGATCACCTGGCGTTGCATGTAGATTCGGTTGCCGAGGTAGACGCATGGCATCGGCATCTGCTGGCGCAAGACGTCGAGATCGTCGGCCCGGTAGACCACGGCATCGTCTACAGCATTTACTTCCAGGACCCGGTAAATGATCTTCGCCTTGAGATCACCACGCCGCTGGTGCCGGATTGGAACGACCGACCAGATGCTGCGTCGCGTGCGTTGACTGAGTGGGTCGAGGCCAAGAGCTCCGCAGCCCAGCTGGCGGCAGGGAACGGCACCGCGTTGAGCGCCGAGTTGTCGGCGATCATCGCCGGGCGGCACGAGCCGACAACACCAATGGAGATGTGACCAGGAAGACGGCGAAATTCCATGATGAGTCGCGGATTCGCTCCGGACGACACTCCCGTATTCTGTCTGTGATGTCAGAAAATCCGGTGTTGCGTCGCGAGGGATACTGGCCAACTCATCCGGCAATAGGCAGCAAGGGCACGCGTACCCGGCAGCGCATCGTCGCCGAGGCGCTCGTGTTGTTCGGGGAGCGTGGCTTCTATGGCACCCAGGTCGACGAGATCGCCAACGCCGCCGAAACCTCGCGTGCGACGCTATACCAGTACTTCGGCAACAAAGAAGAGATCTTCACGGAGCTTTTGGAGACCTGTGGCTCTGAGCTGATGAGGTTGGTGCGTCGGCTTGGACCGCTCGGGCCCACCGTCCAAGGTTTCGAAACGCTGCACTGGTGGATCGGTGCGTGGGCCTGGGTCTATGACCGCTACGTCACCATGTTCGTCGAGGCGACGAAGGTGGAAGCGTCCGATGGCGGTGTTCGGGCGATGGTAGCGCGATTCAACCGCGCCTACGGTGCGCGCGTGTCGAAGCGTTTGGTCGCCAGCGGCCTGACGGACCAAGAGGGCGACATGGCGGCGCTGGCACTCACGAATCTCGTGCATCACTTCAACTATCTGCGTTGCCAGGCCCTCGTACCACTACCAGACGCGGAGTACGCCATCGACGGGCTGGCGGTCTGCATGCAGCTGATGTTGTTTCCGACGACCCCGGCCGTCGCGTTCGGCGGCATCCGTACTCCACCGACCAGTTCGCGCGAGCCGGTGAAGCACATCGAGGCCGAGGATCGTCCTGCCGTGTCCACCCTCGGACCTCGGGCCAGTGCGACGGTCGGGCGAATATTGACTGCTGCGGCTCGGCTGTTTGCCGAGCGTGGCTACAACGGCACGGGCATCGATGACTTGGCCGCCGCGGCAGGTGTCGGCCGTGCCACGTTCTATCGATACTTCGGCGACAAAGCCGCTCTTTTACGCGCGCTGGCCCGCGAGTACGACGCGGCCGCCGTCGAGCTGGTCGAGCGACTCACAGCCCTCGATCCCGTCGGCGGGCTCGATGATCAACTACGGCAATGGCTCTCAGACTTCGTAGTATTCAGCCGCCGCTACATCGGAGTGTTTCGCACCATCGCGCAGGGTGTTGTCACCGATGAGCAGTTGTTGAGAAGGCACCGCGACGGTATGGCGGCGGCCCACTGGGCCGCGCGGTCGATGTTGGCACGAGTACAGCGGCGATACCAATTGGACGTCGACGTCGCTGCGGGCGTGTTCGTCGCCATGCTGGACCGACTTCCCGAGGCCCTGATCGAGATGGACGCCGACGTTTCCAACGAGCGGATCGTGTCAGTGATGCAGGATGTCGTTCAACGCGCGCTGTTCAACGGCGGCTAGTCTGCGTCACAGTCATCCGCCACGTTGACGATTTACTCGGCAGAAGCGCCGGCAACCTCGTCTACTTCGTCGGTCGAATATCCCAACTCTGACAGCACCTCGCGGGTGTGCTCGCCGAGCCGGGGGGCAGGCGTGATAATGGCGGGTGGCGTCTTCGACCAGTTGACGGGTCCGCGAATGCTGACCAAGGTACCTTCGGTGGGGTGCTCGGTGCGCTGGAAGAACCCGGTGGCGTTGAGATGCGGATCGTCGAAGATCGTCTCTAGCGTATGCAAGGGTGTGGCGGGAATATCGGCTTCTTCGAACGACTTCAGCCACTCTGCTGTCGTCCTGGATGTCAAGTTCTCCCGGACGAAGGAGTACGTCTCCTGGGCGAATATGGTCCGCGACCTCAACGTCGCGAATCGCTCGTCCTCGGCGACTAGTTGTGGCTTGCCCACCAGCTTGCCGAATGCGCGCCAATGGTTGTCGGTGTAGATGATGGCGCAGACATACCCGTCCGCAGTCTTGTACGGTCGACGCTCGGGGGTGAGCGTGCGGGCATACCCCGCAGGGCCCAGCGGAGGATCGAAGGACCTGCCCCCCATGTGGTCTCCCAGCACGAACTGAGCCATCGACTCGAACATCGGCAGCTCGATGTGCTGCGCCTCGCCGCTGCGGGCCCGATGGAATAGTGCCGTGAGTATTGCTGCAACGGCGTACAGCCCGACCGCACGGTCGTTGAACGCCACTGGAACGTATTGCGGCTCCGCAGAACCGGTCCGCATGAGTAGCGAAGGTACGGCCGTGAGCCCTTGAATGAGGTCTTCGTAGGCTGGTCGGCCGGCGTAGGGTCCGCCTTCGCCGAAGCCGACCAAGCTAACCGTTATCAGCTGCGGGTTCAATGTTTGCAGCTGCTGCGGGGAAAGTTCCAGTCTAGCCATCGCGGCGGGACGAACGCTGTAGATGAAGACGTCGGCTGTCTTGAGCAGCGCCGACATCGCATCGCGGCCGGCATCCGCTTTGAGGTCGAGCACTACGCTGCGCTTGTTGCGATTGAGCTGCAAATGCGCGACGCCCATGTCCAAACTCTTGTGCGGAGGCACTTGTCTGGTGGTGTCCCCGACCGCTGACTCCACCTTGATTACGTCGGCACCGTGATCGCCGAGCATCTGGGTGGCCGACGGTCCCATCACGGTCGACGTCATGTCGATCACGCGAATTCCACTCAGGGCCAGAGCCATGGGTTGGTCCTCTCTGATATCCGACTGATCGAAGCTTCTGAATGCTAGAACCGCGCTGATGTCACCTGCGTGTAGATCGGCGTGTATCCCGGTCACCGCGAGGGCAATTCGTCGACATCCAATGGACATCTTCATTGGCTTACGTTGATGCGTGACAGCTCTGGGCAGCGAGGGCCGGCACGGCCACCGGGGGTTGCAGTATCCAGGCGTTGCTGGAGCGGGTTACACAACGGAACCCGAAGTGGGAGGTGCGCCGATGAGATCGCGAGGCGCCGACGTCATCGAAATCCGTTTCCGACGAGAGGCTTTGAATTCGATGCCGTCTGTTACCAAACGCTTGGACATCTGAGATGCCGATACCGAACATGGCGATGAAGCCGCTGCGTGGCGTCGGCGAATTCTATGCGATGGCACTTGACACGTTGGTGGCGATTCCGCGACGGCCGTTCTCCTGGCGCGAGTTCTGGTTGCAGTGCTGGTTCGTCGCCCGCGTATCGGTCATGCCAGCCTTGCTGCTCGCGGTGCCGTTCACGGTGCTCACCGCATTCACCCTGAACGTACTCCTGCTGGACTTTGGCGCCGCAGACGCCGCTGGTACCGGTGCCGGCCTTGCGATGGCGCAACTTGGCCCCATCGTGACGGTGCTCGTCGTCGCCGGTGCGGGTGCGACGGCCATTTGTGCGGATCTGGGTGCCCGGACGATCCGCGACGAATTAGATGCGCTGCGGGTAATGGGCGTCGACCCGATCCAGACTCTGGTCGTGCCTCGGGTGCTGGCCGCCAGCCTGGTGGCGGTACTGCTGTCGGCGGTCGTATCGCTGGCGACCCTGATCGGGTCGTTCTTCTTCTCGGTCTTCGTGCAGGGCGTCACAGCAGGCTATTACGTGGCCGGGCTCACGGTGCTGACCAGCGCCGAAGACGTCTTCATCCTGTTGCTCAAGGCGGGTCTGTTCGGCCTTGCGGCCGGACTCATCGGCTGTTACAAGGGAATCTCGGCGGGGGGAGGCCCAGCCGGCGTCGGTACGGCGGTCAATGAGACCGTCGTGTTCTCGTTCCTGGCGTTGTACGTGATCAACCTCTTGGTCACCGCTGGGCAGTTCGGGTTCTGATGAAGCACACCCTCGCCAGCAGCCCGAGCTCGCTGCACCCGCGTCTGCGCCGCAGCGTCGACGGCTTCGTCGTCGGCTGGAATCGCGTCG
This sequence comes from Mycobacterium sp. IDUB_1, assembly GCF_055419625.1. Lineage (NCBI taxonomy): Bacteria > Bacillati > Actinomycetota > Actinomycetes > Mycobacteriales > Mycobacteriaceae > Mycobacterium > Mycobacterium sp. IDUB_1. The sequence goes on from NZ_JBVAYA010000003.1 coordinate 67,696, forward strand.
GGCGTCAAACCCAGTTCTATGGTTTGACCATCCGGTCGATCGGCACCGCGGTAGTGCACTACAAGGCAGAGATCCTCTGCCTCGTTGCGCAAATGAGCTTGGGCACCGGCGCCCTGGCCCTCATCGGCGGAACGGTTGTCGTCGTCGGCTTCCTCACGCTCTCGACGGGCGCTCTCATTGCGGTTCAGGGCTACAACCAGCTTTCCGGGGTTGGGGTGGAGGCGCTTACGGGTTTCGTCTCGGCCTACATCAACGTCAGGATCATTGCTCCGGCCACAGCCGGCGTCGCCTTGGCGGCGACGATCGGTGCGGGGGCGACTGCACAGTTGGGCGCAATGCGTATCTCGGAGGAGATCGACGCGTTGGAAGTGATGGGAATTCGGTCGGTTGCGTATCTGGCGTCGACGCGCGTGCTTACCGGCGTCATCGTCGTCATCCCGCTGTACTGCATCGCTGCGCTGATGGCGTTCCTGGCAGCGCGGCTGGGCACGATCATGCTCTACGGGCAGTCCAGCGGCGTCTACGACCACTACTTCAACACGTTCTTGATTCCCACGGATCTGCTGTGGTCCTTCGTGCAGACCATCGCGGTGGCCGTCGTCGTGATGCTCATTCATACCTACTACGGCTACACGGCTTCCGGTGGACCGGCGGGAGTTGGTGAGGCGGTCGGGCGAGCCGTCCGTGCGTCGTTGGTGTCGACGATCTTCGTGCTCCTACTGGTTTCGCTGGCCGTTTACGGGCGATCCGGCAACTTCCATCTGGCCTCATAGCGTGGAATCCAGATCGGGGGAGCGACAACTGCACCCGGCGTGGTGGACGGCGATACTCATCGCGGTCATCTTCGCGATGGTCCTGGGGACGGCGGTCGCATACAGCGGCAGTTTGAATTCGTATGTTTCCGTGACGGTGACGTCAGAGCGGTCGGGTCTGGTGATGGACTCCGGGGCCAAGGTCATGCTGAGCGGTGTGCAGGTCGGACAGGTCAGCGGCGTCACCGGCCGGCAGCAAACTGCCGAGTTGAAGTTGGACATCGACGCCGATCAAGTCCGCCACATCCCGGCCAATGTCGGTGCTCAGATTCGTGCCACGACGGCTTTCGGCGCGAAGTACGTCGACTTGATCTACCCTGACGACCCCAGCCCCGCGCGGTTGGCCGCGGGGGCAGTCCTGGTGTCCCGCAATGTCACCACCGAGGTGAACACGGTGTTCGAGAACTTGGTCGGATTGCTCGACCAGATCGACCCGGCCAAGCTGAACGCGGTGTTGGGCGCACTGTCCGAGGGATTCCGAGGCCAGGGAGACCGCATCGGGCAAGCGATCACCGACGCGAATCAAGTACTGCTCCAAACGAACCCGCGCAGCGAGACCATTCGCCAGGACTTCCGCGCCCTGACGGGTTTCAGCGACGCTTACGGCGCAGCTGCTCAGGACATAGTCTCCGTGCTCGATGCCGCCAGCACTACGAGTGACACGGTCACCCGACACGCTGCCTCGCTGGACACGTTGTTGCTCAACACAATTGGTCTTTCCCGTGCAGGAACGGACCTGATCGCACCGAACCAGCAGAATCTCATCGACGCGGTGAACATTCTCGCGCCCACCACCAACCTGCTGTTGAAATATGATCCGGTACTCACGTGCACTTTGGTCGGAGCAAAGTGGTTCCTCGACAACGGAGCTTTCGGTCTCGGCGGGAACGGACGCACGAACGTATCCGACTCGACGATTCTTTTCAGCAACGACAAGTACAACTATCCCGATAACTTGCCGATCGTGGCGGCGAAGGGCGGCCCCGGCGGCAAGCCCAGCTGCGGGTCGCTGCCCGATGCGTCGAAGATGATGCCCGTACGCCAACTCATCACCAACACCGGCTGGGGCACTGGGCTCGACATTCGGCCCAACCCCGGGGTGTCGGCGCAGACGTGCTACGCGAACTTCCTCCCGGTGACGCGGGCGATCCCGGAACCGCCGAGCATTCGCGACTGCCTTCCCGGGCCCGCGATCGGACCGGTTACCGCGCCCGGTATGCCGCCGTACGGTGCATCGCTGTATGGACCCGGCGGGGTGCCGTTGTGGCCCGGGCTTCCACCAGCCGGAACGCCGCCCCCCGTACCCGTGCCCGGTACGCCGGTCGCGCCACGGGTCGTAGCCGGACTTCCCCCGCGACCAGAGCCTCTGATCCCCGAGGCGGCGCCGACGGATCCGGCGGCACCCGCACCATGACCCAGAGTTTCGAGGGAATGACGTCGTGAAAGACAACTTCGCTGGTGCCGTCTGGCGGTTCGCCGTCTTCGGCGTCGTGTGCCTGCTTGGGATCTTCGCGCTACTGGCCATTTTCGGGCAACTGCGGTTCGACAAGGAAAATGTCTACCGGGCCGAGTTCAGCAACATCACCGGCCTCAAGAGCGGTGACTTCGTGCGGATCGCGGGGGTGGAAGTCGGCAAGGTCAGGACGATCACCCTCATGCCCGATACCACCTTGTCGGTCGAGTTCGGCACCGATCGGTCGGTAGTGCTGACCGAGGGCAGCAAAGCCGCGATCCGCTACGACAACCTCCTCGGTGGCCGGTATCTGGGCTTGGAGGAGGGAGTCGGCGACACCGATGTGCTTCGGCCGGGCTCCACCATCCCGCTGAGCCGCACCGAGCCGGCGCTCGATCTGGATGCCTTGATCGGTGGCTTCCGTCCGCTGTTTCGCGCGTTGAATCCGGACCAGGTCAATGCGCTTTCCGGCCAATTGATCGCGGCGTTCCAGGGTGAGGGCGCCACGATCAGCTCCTTCCTGGCGCAAACCGCGGAGGTGACCAATACGCTGGCCGATCGCGACCAGCTGATCGGGCAGGTGATCGGCAACCTGAACGTCGTCCTGGGATCGCTGGGTGACCAGAGCGAACAGCTCGACAAAACGGTCACCTCGCTCTCTGACCTCGTCGACTCGCTGGCCGCCCGTAAGACCGACATCAGCGCCGGAATAGCGCATGTCAACGAGGTCAGCGGCACCGTCGCCGATCTGTTGACTCAGGCGCGCCCGCCGTTGAAAGAAGTTGTCGCAGAAAATGATCGAGCCTCCGGAATCGTGGTTGCCGACCACGAGTACGTCGACAGAATTCTCAACACGTTGCCGGACAAGTATCGGGCACTGGGGCGGTTGGGCCTTTATGGAGACTTCTTCAGCTTCTACCTCTGCGACGCGGTGCTCAAGTTCAACGGCAAAGGGGGCCAGCCGGTTTTCGTCAAGGTCGCCGGCCAAGCCACGGGAAGGTGTGCGCTGAAATGAAATCCTTTTCGGAGCGCAACCCGATTGCCATTGCCATGGTGGGCGTGGCGCTGACTGGCGTCGTCGTGCTGGCGGCACTCAACTACGACAAGCTGCCCTTCGTGAGCTCGGAAAAGCAGTACTCGGCCTACTTCAGTGAGGCCGGAGGGCTCTCGCCGGGCGCCGCTGTGCAGGTGTCCGGCTACGAGGTAGGCAAGGTGTCGAGTGTGTCGCTGGAGGGCGCACAGGTGGTGGTGATATTCAGCATCGACGACAGCGCTCGCCTCGGCGACCGCACGGAGGCAGCCGTGAAGACCAAAAGCCTTCTAGGCAGCAGGATCCTGGAGGTCATCCCGCGTGGCGACGGCGAGCTGAGGGGCCCCATCCCGGTTGAGCGGACCACACCGCCCTACCAGTTGGCGGATGCTCTTGGAGATTTGGCGACCACGGTCGACCGGCTTGACACCGGCCAACTGTCGCAGTCACTCGACACGATGGCGCAGACATTCGCGAACACCCCACCGGATGTGCAAGCCGCCGTCAAGGGACTCTCGCGCTTCTCGCAATCGCTCAACGACCGTGATGCCGAACTGCGAAACCTGCTGTCCAATGCCAACAAGGCGACAAGGGTCCTGGCCGAACACAGCGATCAAGTGATCACCTTGATCAGTCAGACCAACGCGTTGCTCGCCCAGCTCCGTGTGGAAAGCGATGCGTTGGACCAGTTCTCGGGAAACCTATCGGGCCTTGCAAAACAGCTGTCGGCGTTCGTCGCCGAAAACCGCGAGCAGTTCAAGCCGTCGGTGGACAAGCTCAACGGAGTGTTGACCATCGTCGCCAACCGCAAGGGACGCTTGCAGGACGCGATCAAGCGGCTCAATTCCTACGCGATGTCGCTCGGCGAGTCGGTGTCCTCGGGGCCATTCTTCAACGCCTATGTCGCCAACTTGTTGCCCGGACAGTTCCTGCAGCCGTTCATCGACGCAGCATTCTCCGATCTGGGGCTGGACCCCAATGTGAAGTTGCCATCGGAGCTCACCGATCCGCAGACAGGTCAAGTTGCGACACCGCCGCTGCCGGTCCCGTACCCACGAACAGGACAGGGCGGCGAACCCAGAATCACCCTGCCTGACGCCATCACCGGCAATCCTGGCGATCCGCGCTACCCCTATCGAGAGCCGCTACCTGCCCCGCCGCCCGGCGGACCGCCACCCGGCCCGCCGCTGCCTGGCACAGAGCAGGTCGGGCCCACTCCGGCCCCGGTGTATTCGAACGATCCCCCAATCGAGTCAGGACAGCCGACGCCATGATCGCAGCCAAGGGTGTCCGCGTCGCGCTGTCGGCGGTACTGGTGGCGCTGCTGGTCGGTGGCTTGCTCGTCGCCACGCAGTCCAGTCCCGTCAGCGAGACGAAGCTCACTGCATATTTCGACAACACCAACGGCATCTATCCTGGCGACGATGTCCGCATCCTCGGCGTCCCGGTCGGCCACATCGAAACGATCCAGCCGCAGCCGCAGCGGGCCAAGGTCACCTTCACGGTGGACGCAAAGTACAAGGTCCCCGCTGATGCCAAGGCTGTGATCATTTCACCAACCCTGGTGTCGGCACGGTTCATTCAGCTCACGCCGGTCTACACGACCGGAGCCGAGATGGATGACGGCGCGGTCATTCCCCAGGAGCGCACCGCGGTGCCGGTGGAGTGGGACGATCTGCGCGATCAACTGGAAAAGCTGAATCGCACTCTGGCGCCGACTCAGCCCGGCGGGGTGTCGACGTTGGGCGCATTCGTCACCACCACCGCCGACAACTTGCGTGGACAGGGCGCCAACATCCGTGACGCAGTCATCAAGCTGTCGCAGACCCTGTCCATTCTGGGCGGGCAATCCGGAGACCTCTTCGGAACACTGAAGAACTTGTCCGTGCTGGTCTCGGCGTTGCACGACAGCACCGACATCATGCGTGACTTGAATGGGAACCTTGCCGCCGTTACTGCGCTATTGGCCAACGACCCCAACGAGGTTGGTACCGCGGTCGCCGACCTGAACGCTGCCGTCACCGACATGCAGGGCTTCCTCGTCGAGAACCGTGACTCGGTCGGCACGACATTCGACAAGCTTGCCGAAATCACCCAGGCGCTCGGCGAGAGTTCAGAAGACCTCAAGCAGACGCTCCACGTAGCCCCAACCGGGCTGTCGAACTTCATCAACATCTACGAGCCCGCAAACTTGGGGATAACCGGCGCCTTGTCTGGCACCAACTTCAGCAATCCGATTCAATTCATCTGCAGCGCCATCCAGGCCGCCTCACGGCTGGGTGCCGAACAGTCTGCGAAGCTGTGCGTCCAGTACCTGGCCCCGATCTTCAAGAACCGGCAGTACAACTTTCTCGGCCCCATCGGCACCAACGGTGCCCCGTTGGTGCCGTTCCTTCCCGTCGGCGCGCAGGCGCGGCCCAACGAGGTCACCTTCAGCGAGGATTGGATGCGGCCCGATTACGTTCCGCCCGCTGTGACACCCCCTGGTCAACCCGGTGACGCGCCCATCCCGCAGGCTCCGCTCCCGGCCGAGTCGCCGGCGGTGCCAGTTGATCCGGCAGCGGGCCTGCCTGGCATGATGGTGCCCAGTGGGGCCGGGTCATGACCGCGACCTTTCGTCGGCGCACCGCAACGGCAATGGCCGTCCTGGCTCTCACGACGGTGTCAGTGTCGAGTTGCGAATGGCGAGGCCTCAACTCGTTGCCCTTGCCGGGCACCGAGGGCGGCGGACCCGGCTCCTACGTGGTCCAGGCCCAGCTGCCCGACGTCAACAACATCGAACCGAATTCGCGGGTTCTGGTCGGCGACGTCAACGTGGGCAGCGTCATTCGGATCGAGCGCCAGGGTTGGCACGCGTTGCTGACGATGCGCCTCAACGCTGGGGTCGTGTTGCCAGCGAATGCGACGGCGAAGATGGGCCAGACGAGTCTGCTGGGCTCACAGCATATTCAACTCGCGGCGCCAGGGGATGAGGCGCCGGTAGGTCGGCTGCACGACGGTTCGCTGATTCCTCTGCAAAACGGTGGTGCCTACCCGACCACCGAGCAGACCCTGGGTGCGATCTCGCTCATGCTGAACGGAGGCGGTGTTGGTCAGTTACAGGACGTCGTGGAAACGTTCTCCACTGCGCTGCGCGGTCGAGAACGCGACTTGCGCAGCCTCATCGAGCAACTCGACCGGTTCGTCGGGGCCGTCGACGACCAGACCGGTGACATCATCAACGCCACTGACAGCCTCAATCGGCTGGTGGGTAGATTCGCCGACCAGAAGCCAGTCCTGGGCAAGGCGCTGAAAACCATTCCCGACGCGCTTGCCGTGCTGCGTGACGAACGGGACAACATCTCCGAAGCGATCGATCGGCTCGGAAAGTTCAGCGCCGTCACTGCCGATTCGGTCGACCAGACCAAGGAAAGTCTGGTCACCGAGCTCAAGGATATTGCGCCAGTACTACGTTCGGCCGCCAACGCGGGTCCGGCGTTGACGCGCTCGCTGAGCATCCTTGCGACCTATCCTTGGCCGAACGAGTACATCGAAAATTGGGTCCGCGGGGATTACGGCAACTTGACTGCCGTCATCGACCTTACGCTCAGCCGATTGGACGCGAGTTTCCTCACCGGAACCCGGTTTGAGGGCAAGCTGACGGCGTTGGAGATGCAGTGGGGACGCACCATCGGCCAATTGCCCAGCCCGTACACGTACGGCAACCCCTTAGTTGCGCCCTACCACCTCGATCAGGGGCCATAAGATGCGAGTGAACCGACGTACATTCATTCAGCTGGTGATATTCGCCGTCATTTCTCTGGTGGCGGGAACCGTGATGGCCGTCGGGTATATCAGGGTGCCGACGATGCTGGGTATCGGTCGCTACACCGTCACCGTTGATTTGGCGACCTCCGGCGGCTTGTATCCCAGCGCCATCGTCACCTACCGCGGTACCAAAGTCGGCACGGTCGGATCGGTCGACCTCAACGAGAACGGCGGTGTCGCCGCGGTGCTGTCGCTGCAGTCGGGGATCGACATTCCCTCGAATCTGACAGCGCAAATACACAGCCAGTCCGCGCTCGGAGAGCAGTACGTTGCACTGTTGCCGCGTGATGGCTCTGCTGCGCCGCTGAAGGACGGCGACGTCATCGGCATTGAGGACACCTCGGTGCCGCCGGCCATCGATTCGTTGCTCGACGAAGGAAATCGCGGACTGCAGGCGATCCCGCACGACGCCCTGAAGACCGTGGTCGACGAGTCCTTTGTCGCGGTCGGAGGGTTGGGACCCGAACTGTCGCGAATCGTCAAGGGAGCAAGCCAAATTGCCATCGACGCCCATGCCAACTTGGACTCGCTGACAACGCTGATCGACCAATCCGCCCCAGTGCTCGACAGTCAAACCGAGACAGCGGATTCGATCCAAGCCTGGGCGGCGCATCTGGCAACGATTACCGGACAGCTGCGCGACAACGATGCCGCCTTGGCGGGAGTGATCGAGAACGGCGGCTCCGCCGCCGACGAGGCCCACAAACTCGTCGACCGATTACAACCAACGTTGCCGGTGATCTTGGCAAATCTCGTGACCGTCGGGAAGATCGCGCTCGACTACCAACCAGCCATCGAGCAGCTGTTGGTGCTAATCCCACAGGGAGTGGCCAACATTCAAGCCGGCGCCGTCCCAGATCTGAACACCCAGCAAGACTATGCCGGCGGTTACCTCAACTTCAATCTCAACTTCAACTTGCCCCCACCCTGCACCACTGGATTCTTGCCGGCCCAGCAGCGCCGGACTCCCGTCGCAATCGACGCACCGGACCGTCCGGCTGGCGATGTCTATTGCCGGACACCGCAGGATTCACCCTTCAACGTCCGTGGCGCAAAAAACCTGCCGTGTCTGACCCATCCCGGCAAGCGCGCGCCCTTCGTGTGGATGTGCGACAGCGATGAGCAGTACGTGCCACTCAACGACGGGTTCAACTGGAAGGGCGATCCGAACGCCACCTTGTCGGGCCAAGACGTCCCTCAACTAGGGCCGAAGGATCCACCGCGCGCCGCGGCCCCGCCCGGTACGCAGCCACCACCACCCGCCGCACCACCTGCTGCCCCTTCGCTGGCCGTCGCCGAATATGACCCAGCCACAGGGAGTTACGTCGCACCCGATGGACAGATCCACACCCGGTCAGATCTTGGCCAGAACGCGCCGACGGAGCGAAGGTGGGAAGACATGGTCATGCCTCCTACTCCGTGATTGCCGACATCCAACGGACATCTTTGGTCGCTTACCTTGATGGTGATCGGTTGGTGCCCCGCGGAGGGTCATTACGGCGTTCGTGCTTGCTCTAGGCCGAGCGCCCTGCTGCGCGTGACTTGACACGACCGACATCGACGAAGGGGTGCCATGAAAGTCGCGCAGTTACATCAACGCACCAGTTTGCGAAGCCCTCGATGCCGGCGCACTGATGACCGATAGCCGCTCACTCGCCGAAGGAGTCGTGATGAACATCGAGATCGACAGTTCGAAGTGCCAGGGACACGCACTATGTGCGCTGATGTCTGATGACTACTTCGCCTTGGACGACATAGGTCAGATCGCCTCCACATCGGGTGAGGTGGCACCAGACGACCAGGATCGAGCCCGCCGGGGAGCCGAAGCATGCCCTGAGCGCGTTTTCACGATCTCCTGACCGCCGATGAGGAAGCAACAGTACGGAGTCCATCGATGACATCAACCGACCATTCCCCGTCGCAAGCAGCCGACGCGTTCGACACCGATCTCGACCATCACTCCTTGGCGTTCGCGAGAGATCCGCTGCGGGCTCTGTCGGAGCTACAATCCAGGTGCCCTGTCGCGAAATCCAGTCACGCAGGGGGATTTTGGTTGTTGACGAGCTACGACTTGGCGTTCGAGGCGCTGCACACCCCAGAGATCTTCAGCAGCAGGCCCAACGAGCACGGTCGCGGGATACCGCCGCAGCCCGGCGCCGGCAGCCTCGCACCCATCGATTACGACCAGCCCGAGTTGGGCTTGTACCGCTCATTCCTGCTGGCGGCATTGTCGCCCGGGTCGGTTCGTGAGATGCAGCCGGTCATCACGGACATGACGAACGACTTGATCGACCAGTTCATCGAGCGAGGAAAAGCCGACCTGTCGGACGAGTTGTTCACGCCTCTACCGGCTCAGATGATGCTGCACATGCTGGGGCTCGACTCTTCCCGATGGCCGGAGTGGGTGTCGTGGGTCCACGGATTCGTTCACGACATGGGTGTCGACCCCGAACTCGCGGTGCAGAAGGTCATGACGATGTTCGGCGAGATCTACCAAGAAATTGGCTTGGCGAGGGCTCAGCCCAAGCCGGGACTGCTGGGGGAGTTGGCGGTTGCAGAGCGCGACGGTCGCACGCTGACGGATGACGAACTGGCCAACATGGTGTTCCTGCTGATACTCGGCGGCATGGACACGACGGCCGGTCTGACGGCGAATTCGTTGCTGCTCATCGACTCTCAGCCGGAGTTGCGCGAGCAAATCCTCGCCGACCCGTCGGTGCTGGGTCAGGGTACGGAGGAGTTCTTGCGCTATGCAACTCCGGTGTTGGGACTGCCGAGGACGGTGACCAAGGACACCGAGTTCCACGGGCGACAGCTGAAGAAGGGCGATCAGGTATTCGTCATGTACGCAGCTGCCAATCGCGATCCGAGTCAGTTCGACGATCCTGAGACGATCGACCTGTCCCGCAAGGTCACTCGGCACATGGCGTTTGGGCTCGGCGTGCACCGATGCCTGGGGTCGAACCTGGCCAGGGCAATGTTCAAGATCATGATCAGCGAGTTGCTGACACGCATTCCCGATTTAGCGGTTACCACGAGTGACGTGGTTCGCTATGACGATGCCAGTGCGGTGTACGCGGTGCGACACCTTCCCATCACCTTTACCCCTGGGCAGCGCAAGTCCGTGGGCTAGACGGCCCGGATGAGTTTGACCGACTGTCGCAATGGCTGCGGACGCCATTGCGACAGTCGGGCGCTGTGCCGACGAAGGCATCAGCGCAGCAGGAACTTCCGAACCTTGCCGACCGACGTGCGCGGAAGCTCGTCGACGAAGATGTAGTCGCGTGGACGCTTGAGGGGACTCAACCGGGCAGCACACCACTGCTCCAGCTCTTCGGCGGACGGGCGGGTCGTCTGTTCTTGCGCGACCACGTAGGCCACCGGAACTTCGTCGCGGATCGGATCCGGACGTCCGACGACGGCCACGTCGAAGACCGACGGATGCTCGGCAAGCACCGCTTCCACTTCGGGAAGTGACACGTTCTCGCCGGCGACCTTGAGCACGTCGTTGCGCCTGCCGGCAAAGTAGTACCGGCCGCCTTCGCATCGCGCTAGGTCCCCTGTGCGAAACCATCCATCTGCAGTGAACGCTTTTGCCGTGGTAGCGGTGTCGTCTAGGTAACCGCGGAACAACTCCAGACCCGGCCTGCCGCCCACCAGGAGTTCCCCCACACCATCGCGGTCGACGTCTCTCAAGGTAACCGCACACCCCGGCGTGGGGCCGCCGATCGATCCGTCTCCATTCGCATCCTTGGCCGATGCCGACAAGACTGCCGGGATGGTTTCGGTCATGCCGTACAGCTGCCGTGGCCGGCATCCGAGAAGCGTACTGAGCGAACGGTACTGCTCGACCGTGACGTTCTGCGCATACCAGACGTGACGCAACTTGAGGTCGTCGCGATGAACGGCGCCGCGCGCCAGGATCATTCGTATCGGCGCTGCGAACAGGCTGGCGTGCGTGGCGCCATACTGCGCGGCTTGAGTGGTGAAACGGGATGCCGAGAATCCACTCATCAAAGCGATGCTCGCGCCAACTGCAATCGCGGACGCAAAGGAGTAATACTGCGCGTTGGCGTGGAAGAGCGGCAATACCACCAACTGCCGATCGTCTGGACCCAAATCAGCGGCAGCAGCCATGGTTTGACTTGCAAAGGCGTAGTTCGCCTGAGTGATGACCACGCCTTTGGGGGTACTCGTCGTTCCCGACGTGAACATGATGGCGGCAGTGTCGAGTGGCGCGGGATCTTCGAGCTGGAAGGACGCGGCACCGTTGAACACAGCTAGCTCGACGTCGTCTTCGTCGAGGCTGATGACTTCGGTCGTCACGTCGGACGCGGCGTGGCGATACGTATCCAGTCGGCGCACGGATGCGACACCGACGGCCGGTGAGGTGCGCTGGAGTTGCCCGGCGATTTCGGGCGCCGCAGCATTCGGATCACACGGCACGATGAACGATCCCACGCGGATGGCAGCCAGCCATATTGCCACGAAGGCTGGGGAGTTGGTGAGGGCCAGATGGACGCCGGCCTGCGGGGTGACTCCGGCCGCATGCAGTGTTCCCGCGACGCGACCCACCAGGCTGTCGAATTCGCCGTAGCTCCATTGCGTTACCTGACCAGTCGAGGACTCCCAGAGCAGGAACGGCCGGTCCGGCCCTTCGAGTACCGAGTGGGACCAATGGCTGGACAACGTCTCGTGATGCGGCATGCGACAGGGCCTCTCAGGGATCGTCTAGCTGCAGCTGTTTCGTTGAACGTTATCCAGGTGAGCATTTCGGGACCGTGTCCTCGACGCAGCAGGGCGAGTCGGACGGGCTTGGAACGGCTAACCTATACGTGATGTCAGAAACAGCCTGGAGCTGTGACCAGTTGCGGCACCTGCCCGCTCGACAGTTCGAGGAGACGCGTGGACCTGTATTTCCCGCCCGAGTTGCGCGAGTTTCGTGATGAGGTTCGCACCTGGTTGCAGGAGAACGCTCCGAGTGAGGAGCGCCCGAGTGATCCCGCCGCCATGCGTGAGTACGACCTCGGCTGGCAGCACACGCAATGGCTCGGCGGCTGGGCCGGAATCGATTGGCCACCAGAGTATGGCGGCAGAGGCCTCACCATGGTGCAGCAACTGATCTGGCACGAGGAATACGCCCGTCGCGGGCTGGATGCAATGGATTCCTGTTTCGTCGGCTTGCGTCACGCCGGACCCACGTTGATCTCCATGGCCAACGACGAGCAGAAGAGCTTCCACTTGCCGAAAATCCTTCGTGGCGAATCACTCTGGTGTCAGGGGTTCTCCGAGCCGGGTGCGGGATCCGACCTGGCATCACTGTCCACCCGCGGCACGATCGACGGTGACGTCTTGGTCGTCAACGGTCAGAAGATCTGGACCAGCTTCGCCAACATGGCTGACTACCAAGAGTTGCTCGTACGCACGGGTGCGCCCGACAGTAGGCACCGTGGTATCACCTGGGTCGTCTGTGACATGCACAGTCCCGGCGTGGAGATCCGTCCGATCGAGACGATCGACGGCTCAGCAGATTTCTGCGAGGTGTTCTACGACGACGTTCGCATCCCCTTGAGCAATGTGGTCGGTGAGATCGATTCGGGGTGGGCCGTAGCGATGTCCACGTTGTCGTTCGAACGGGGCACGGCCTTCACGGCGAACCAGGTGACGTTGGCGGTGATGGTGGAAGACCTCATCGCGCTAGCCAGCGGAGCGCCTCACACCAGCGGATCGCCCGCAGCTATCGAAGACCGCGACGTCGCAAGGAGATTGGCCACTGCGCGTGCCGAGGTCGCATCGCTGAGGGCGATGACCTACGCCGGAATCTGTCGCAACATGCGGGTAGACACGCCGGGGCCAGAGGGGTCCATGCTCAAGCTGTACTACGCCGACCTGGTGAAGGAAGTCACGTGCCTTGGCCTGGACATCCTCGGATTGGAGGCGCTGCAGTACCCGTCGAGCACTGTGGCAGGCAAGTGGACGGAGCGCTACTTGTGGGGGTTCTCCCAGGGGATAGGCGGCGGCACGTCCGAAATCCAGCGCAACATCATCGGCGATCGCGTGCTCGGCTTGCCGCGCTGAACCCTTTGACATGTTGCAGACAGTCACCGAGTGGCACGGTCGACCAGATTTCGCCGCTAGACAAACGGCAGAGGGGAAGGCACGTGCGCTGTCCGGTCGTAGCTGACTTCGATCCCTTGTCGCAGGACTTCGGACGGGACGATCCATACCCCGTGTTTCAGCAACTGAGCGAGCAGTATCGCGCGTTCTACTCACCCCGGCTGGACATGTACTTCGTGACTCGTCACGCCGACATCATCGAGGTCCTCTCGACCAGTGACGGCAAGCGATTCTCGGCCGCCAATGCATCCGCACCGGTGTGCCCGCTATCCGAGGCGGCGACGGCCGTGCTGACCGATGGAGGGTATCGCCGCCTGCCGGCGCTGACCAACGCAGACCCCCCGCGGCACAGCATGATCGCTGCAGCGGTCCGCAAGTGCATGTCGGTGCGGCGCCTGAAGATGCTCGAACCGATGGTGCGCGCCAAGGGCGAGGAGCTCGTCGACGGCCTGCTTGCCAAGCCCACAGCCGACCTCGTAGCCGACCTCGCGTTTCCGCTGCCCGCGTTCGCCGGATTGGGCCTATTGGGTTTCCCCGAGCAAGATTTCGAGCAGATCAAGGCGTGGGCGGGCATCCGATCGCAACTGACTTACGGTCGCCTCAATGTCGACGACCAGGTGCGGGCTGCTCGAGACGTCGTCGACTTTTGGCACTACTGCGATCAATTCGTCACGTGGCGTGTCCAGAATTTGGGCGACGACTTCACCAGCGACATGATCCGACTTCACCACGCCGACCCGGACGCGCCGGACCTCACCGATCTGGTCAGCGTCGTGTATTCGATGGCATTGGCCGGACACGAGACGACAACGAACTTCATCTCCAACGGTGTCCTGGCATTGTTGCGACGGCCAGCGGACTGGCAAAGACTCGTGGACGATCCTGCGGGGATTCCCCGGGCAGTCGAGGAACTGCTTCGCTATGACTCGCCTGTGACGATGTGGCGTCGAGAAGCACTCGTGGACGTAATGATTGGAGACGTCGACGTTCCCGCGGGAGCGCAGGTGGCTTTGTTGCTCGCGGCGGGCAACTGGGATGGCGACCAGTTCCCGAACCCAGAGCACCTGGACCTGGAGCGGTCGAACGCCGTCGAACATCTGGCGTTCGGCAGGGGCCCGCACTACTGCAAGGGCGCCGCGCTGGCACGTATGGAAATGGCAGTTTGCCTAGAACTGCTGACACAACGCGCGCCGCATCTGCGCCTCGAGCGCGAGGTCGGTGCCGACGACTATCCGCGAAACCTCGCGCTCCGAGGGCCCAGGAGGCTACTCGTGCGCACAAATGAAGGGAAACGATGATGGCGGGCATGAACGGCGGTGTCCTCGAGGGCCTACGGGTGCTGGAACTTGGACAACTCCTTGCCGGCCCCTTCGCCGGGCACTTGCTGGCGGACATGGGCGCGGAAGTGATCAAGATAGAGCCACCCGGGCGCGGCGACCCAATGCGCGAATGGGGACACCACGACGCAAGCGGTCAGAGTCTGTGGTGGCCTTCGCTGGCTCGCAACAAGAAGTCCGTCAGCTTGAATCTGGCGCACCCAGAAGGACAGCGACTGCTGGGTGAACTCGTCAAGCGCAGCGATGCATTGATCGAGAATTTCCGGCCAGGCACTCTGGAGAAGTGGAACCTTGCGCCGGACACGTTGCGCGAGCTCAATCCCCGGCTGGTAGTGGTGCGAGTGTCGGGGTATGGCCAGACGGGCCCATACGCCGATCGCGTCGGGTTTGCCAGTGCCGGAGAGGCCATGGGCGGATTACGGTACATCAACGGCTATCCCGATCAGCCGCCACCACGTGGCGGAGTCTCGATGGGGGACATGCTTGCCGGCATGTTCGCCGTGCAGGGATTGCTCGCGGCTCTGTACCGCCGCGACGGGCTGGAGACGGGCGTCGGCCAGGTCGTCGACGCCTCGATCCTCGAATCATGTGTCGCCATGCTGGAGGGCTCGCTCACCGAGTACGACAAGCTCGGAATCATTCGCGAACCCTCGGGTACCGGGTTACGCAATATCGCGCCGTCGAACATCTACAAGTCCCAGGACGGTAAGTGGGTCGTCATCGCGGCCAACGCCGACACGTTGTTCAGGCGGCTCTGCGCAGCCATTGACGAACCCGAGCTCGTCGACGACGAGCGGTTCGCCACCCATCTGGCGCGCGGCGCGAATGCCGACGAACTCGACGCAGTCATCGCTCACTGGGCCGCGGGGCGGGAGGCAGCGGACATCGACAAGGTCCTGACAGCGCACGGTGTGGTGACGAGTCCGATCTACAGTGTCGCGGACATCGTCGCAGACGATCACATCAAGGCACGGCAAATGGTCATGCGCGTGCATGACGACCAACTCGGTGAATTGGCCCTGCCCGGTTTCGTGCCGAAGTTCAGCGACACCCCCGGCCAGCACCGGTGGACTGGCCCAAAGCAAGTCGGACAGCACAACATTGACGTCTTAAGCTCGCTGCTGGGGCTTGGGGATCAGGATCTGGCGGTACTGCGGGAACAGGGGGCGATCTAGTGGCGCAAGTGCTGATCTGCGAGGTAGGTCCTCGCGATGGACTGCAGAACGAAGACCGTGTGTTGTCGGTGACGGCGCGTGTCGAGTTCGTCAACCGATTGTCGGACTGCGGCTTCTCCCGGATCGAGGTGGGGAGCTTCGTGAGCGCCCGCCGCGTCCCACAAATGGCCGACGCAGAGCTGGTCTTCGACCAGATCGTCCGCCGGCCCGGGGTCGAATACACCGGTTTAGTCCTGAATCTCAAGGGTGCACAGCGTGCGTTGGCGAGTGGCGTCGACCGACTCAACTGTGGGGTGGTCGCTACCGAGACCTTCAACATGCGAAATCAGGGCAAGGCGGTGGCCGATACGGTCGCCGAGTTGGACGAGGTCGTTGCCTTGGCCGCGCAGACATCGGTGCCAGTCACGGTGTCGATTGCTGCCGCCTTCGGCTGTCCGTTCGAAGGGCCGGTGGCCCCGTCCGTCGTGGCTGCACTTGCCGCCCACTTCGCCGCAGGCGGGGCGGCGGAGATTATGTTGGCCGACACGATCGGCGTAGGCGTCCCGACTCAGGTGGAGGATCTGTACGCGCGGGTGTCCGATCAGATGGGACAGAATCCGCTACCGATCGGATTCCATTTCCACAACACCCGGAACACGGGTTTTGCCAACGCATTTGCGGCTGTGCAGGTCGGAGCAAGTGTGCTCGACGCGTCTACCGGAGGTGTCGGCGGCTGCCCATTTGCGCCGGCCGCAACCGGGAACATCGCTACCGAAGACTTGGTCTACATGCTCGACGGTATGGGAAGGCACACCGGCGTCGACGTCAACGGTGTCGTGGACACCGCCCATTGGCTCGCCGGTGAACTTGGCCACCAGTTGCCCGGCATGGTCAGCCGTGCCGGCGTCGACTGGGTTTCCCCGGCCTGACGCCGCGTCACGACTGACCTTCATCGGGTGACGTCGATGACCACCCTGCCGCGGGTCTGCCCCGCCAGAATCTCGTGGGCAAGCTCGGGCAGCCTTGACATCGGCTCGACGGTGGTAATCGTGGCGAGGACATCGGCACGCAGATCCTTGGCCAAGCGGTCCCATGCCGCCTCGCGCTTGGCCAAGGGGGCCATCACCGAGTCGACGCCAATCAACGACACGCCACGCAGAATGTAGGGGAGCACGGTGGCCCCGGGCATGTCGTTGCCCCCGGCCAGACCGCAGGCCGCGACGGCTCCGCTGTAGCGGATCTGGGATAGTACGTTGACCAACGTCTGGCCACCCACGCTGTCGATCGCGGAAGCCCACCGCTCCTTCTGTAGCGGTCGCCCGGGAGAGAGCAACTCGTCCCGGCTGACGATCTCGGATGCGCCCAACGCAGTGAGGTAGTCGTGTGTCGAGGCGCGACCCGTGGACGCCGCGACTGTCACTCCTGCAGCAGCCAACAGCGCCACGGCCACCGAACCCACGCCACCGGCGGCGCCGGTAACCAGCACCGGTCCATCACCCACGGAGCCCCGGTTTGCCAATGCATCCACGCACAGCGCCGACGTGTATCCGGCCGTGCCGATGGCCATCGCTTGTTCGGTGCTGAATGCTTCGGGTATGCGGACCAGCCACTCACTGCGGACCCGCTGATAACGCGTGTAGCCGCCAGACTCGGTTTCCGACATCCCCCAGCCGTTGACGACCACCCGAGTGCCGGGAGCCCAGCTTGGGTTTCGGCTCTCTACGACGGTGCCGGCGAGGTCGGCACCGCCGATCAGCGGTGTCCGTCGCGCGATCTTCTGACGCCCGGACAAGGCCAGGCCGTCCTTGTAGTTCAGGGACGAGAAGTCGACCTGTACCAAGGTGTCGTGGTCGGGCAGATCGGCCTGGGTCAGTTCCCGGAAGCCGGAAACGGGTTTGCCGTCGACCTCGTCGATGACCATGGCGGTAAACGGTTCGTTCATGACAGTTCCAATCGGTGGCGTCGTCGTGGTGGCGGCGATGGACGTTTGTGGGGAGACCTCGGAGGCGCTCAGCCGTTGGGACAGCCAGGAGCCCTTGAACTGGGCGTTGCGGGCCTGCTTCAGGCCGGCCATGCCCTCCTGCCGGATGATGTCGGCGAATCGGCGGCCGTCGGGTGCGGTCGCCCATTTGGCGTGCGCCTTGGTGGTGACGTCGTATGCGCGGCCAGCCAGGCGTCCAGCCTGACGGCCCATGGCATCGCTGACAGCGTCCACCGCGGCTTTGTTCATGATGGCCGCCTCACGCGGAACCGCTGCGATTCTGTGCGCCAATTCTGTTGTGCACTCGTGTAACTGGTCATTTTCGAAGACTGTCAGTACGAGGCCTATGCGTTCAGCGTGCGCGGCATCGATCAGTTCACCTGTGAGGATGAGGAACTTCGCCCATGCGCCGCCGATGATCGGCACCAGTTCGGTGGCTCCCGGCTGACCGATCCGACCTTCGATGAGTCCGAAGCGCGCGTCGTCGCCGGCGATGACCAGGTCGCACTGCGCGATCAACCCCATTCCTGCGCCCAGGCACAATCCGTTGACTGCGGCGACTACCGGTTTTCGTACCTGGCGTATCGACGTGTAGAAGTCGTCTAGCTGGCGGACGAAGCTGAAGTCGTCGTACGGCGTAACCGATTCTGGCGCGCCGGACAGATCGCCGCCGGCGCAGAAGTTGGGGCCGACCGCGCTTAACAGGATGCAGCCGCTGGAGGAGTCCTTGTCGGCGGTATGCATCGCATCGGAGATCTCGTCACGGGCGGACCCGCGGCCGAGTCCCAGCGCGTTCATCCGCTCGGGGCGATTGAGTTGGATATGAGCAACACCGTCGCTGAAACCCAGCGTTATGTGGGAATACACGTCGCCTCCTGGAATGGACCGGCCGATGATGGTGCGGAAGATCAACTCGCGTCAGCGCCATGGCAGTCGAACGTCATGCGATCATGACACGAAACACCCACTGGCAAAACTGGTTTCAGCTCCACTGCGCCGAACCGACACGCCAACGACAGCTTTCTGACATCGAATTCCGACAACTGTCTTCGACATCCTGGCGAAACGTTGCGACGGCTATCGTCCCCCTCATGGCTGTGCCGAGTAGTGAACGGGCGAGAACCATCCGTGCAGGCTTCCGTCTGAAGAGCAGTGTCGACACGGTGGAGGTGATGGTGGTGCGTGCACCCGCAGCACCGTCGATCGTTCGCTGTGGGGATGCGGCGATGCATGTCGTCGCCGACTCGACATCGAGCGAGCCCACCGACAGTGATGCAGGCGTGCAACCCGGACAGCGGTTGTGTTCCGAGGAGACCGGTGAGTTCGAGGTGCTGGTGCTGCGCGGTGGCTCGCACTCGCTGTCGATCGACGGTCGGCCACTACGGGTGCGCGACGCGCCGTACGACGTGGCCAACAAGAGTAGGGATCGTTGAGTGGACCTTTTGCCATCGCCGGATCAGATCGAATTGGCCGGCGCCGCGGCGGCTTTCTGCTCACAGGTCGAGCCGACGCAAATGATCCGCCGACGTCGCGACGAGCCGACGGCCTTGACCCTCAAGGAGTGGTCGGCGGGCTCTGAACTGGGTTTGCTTGGGATATCGGCACCGGCGTCCGTCGGGGGTCTGGACATGAGCTTGGCCGACGAGACGTTGGTGTTTCGCGAACTCGGGCGCGCGCTGATGCCCGGTCCGTTCCTGTCAACGGTGCTGGCGGCACGTGTCTCGACGCTGTCCGGTGACGCCGACTTGGCGTCGAAGCTGATCTCCGGCGAGGTCCTTTGCGGTCTGGCCATCACGACCGCCGTGCGTTCCGCCCCGGACACACTGTCTGGACGAGTGCACGCACTCGATGCGGTCGGCGCTGACTACGTCCTGCTCGCCGACGGTAGCGGTGCCGGGTTGATTTCCACGGCGCCGTCGGACGGCTTCCATTGCGCGCCGGCGAACTGCCTGGATCCCGGATCGCGACTGGCTCTTTGTGACGTCGACGGGGTGAAACTGCACAACTTCGTGCCGACCGACGCGGACCCAATCTGGCTGCGAGGCGTCGTGCTGGCCGCTGCCATGCACGTCGGCATCGCCGAAGCATGCCGCGATCTGTCAGTCGAACATGCAAAGAGCCGCGTCCAATTCGGTCGCCCGATCGGTGTAAACCAGGCCATCAAGCATCGCTGCGTGGACATGGCGGTTGGCGCCGAAGCTGCACTGCAGCAGACGGTGTTTGCGGCGCTGGCATTGCAGGAGGGCAACGACGACGCGGAACTGCATGCGCTTGCGGCGAGGATCGTGGCCTCCAAGGCGGCGTTGTCCAACGCCTCAGAGGCAATTCAAGTTCACGGTGGCATGGGTTACACCTTCGAGCACGACGTTCACCTGTATCTGAAACGGGCCCATGTCCTGGACCATCTCTTCGGTTCCCGCGCAACGCATCTCGATGAGCTGCTGATGCTGGGAGCGGCGAGTTGACCCGGCGGGCAGCGATCGTGGGCGTGGGACTCGCTGACGTCGCTCAAGGGCAGATCAGCCCCTACGACCTCGTCGCCGATGCGGCTCGGCGCGCGCTGAGCGAGGCGGGGCTACAGCCGCAACAGGTCGACGGCTTGGCCTCAACCGGCCTGGGAATGATGCCTCCAGTGGAAGTTGCCGAGTATCTCGGCCTGCGCCCGCAGTGGTTCGACTCGACGTCGATCGGCGGTGCTTCGTGGGAGGCGATGGTGGCACACGCCGCAGATGCCATCGCCGCCGGACACGCCGACGTGGTCCTGGTGACCTACGGCTCGACCGCGAAATCGGATCTGCGCCAAGGCCTGCGGACGGCCAATCTCGACTGGGGGTCGCGCGGAGCGCTGCAATGGGAGGTGCCATACGGGCACACGCTGATCGGCAAATACGCGATGGCGGCTCGTCGTCATATGCACGAATACGGCACGACGATTGAGCAATTGGCCGAAGTGGCGGTGTCGGCCCGCGCAAACGCGAAGGACAATCCGCAGGCGGCCTACCGCGACCCGATCAGCGTCGACGACGTGGTGTCCGGCCGGATGATCGCCGATCCCTTCACCAAACTGCACTGCTGCATTCGCTCGGACGGTGCGGCGGCGGTGGTCCTAGTCGCCGAGGATCGCCTCCCGGACATTCCTGGCAGGCCGGTTTGGGTGCTGGGCAGCGGTGAAGCGCTGTCGCACATGTCGACGAGCCAGTGGCCGGATCTGACCACGGGACCCTCGGCGGTGTCAGGGCCGTTGGCATTTGAACGAGCGGGAGTCACGCCCGCCGACATCGACGTGTGCGAAATCTATGACGCGTTCACCTACATGATCGTGGTGGCGATGGAGGATCTGGGTTTCTGCGCGAAGGGGGAGGGTGGCGCCTTCGTCAGCGGCGGCCGCCTCAACGTCGGCGGAGCGCTGCCCACCAACACCGACGGCGGCGGGCTCTCTGCCTGTCACCCCGGTCAGCGCGGACTGTTCCTGATCGTGGAGGCCGTCCGGCAACTGCGCGGTGAGTGCGGGACCCGCCAGGTCACCGACGCCGAATTGGCATGTGTTTCCGGCACCGGCGGGTGGTTCTGTTCCAGCGCCACAATGATTCTCGGGGCTGGTGGCTGACGGTGTGTCCATGCAAGCCCACCATGAGGCTGAGATGAGGATGCACGGGAAAGTCGTCTTCGTGTCTGGGTCGACGAGGGGAATCGGGCGCACGATCGCTGAGCTATTCGCCCGCGAAGGGGCCAAAGTCGCCGTAACCGGGCGTACCGTCACCAAAGGCGAAAAGGTGGTCGACGGTATCCGTGAGGCGGGTGGCGATGCCGAATTCTTTCGGCTCGACGTCACCGACGAAGACAGCGTGCGCAACGTCATCGACGCAGTCGTCAAGCGCTTCGGCAAGCTGGACACTCTGGTAAACAACGCGGCTCCGACTGACGCCATCAGTACCAACGTAAAGCCCCTCACGCAGTACACCACCGCAGAGTGGGAACACATCATGCGTGGCACCTTGACCGGCAACGTCTTTTGGTCGTGGAAGTATGCAGTGCCCCACCTCAAGGAGGCCGGGGGAGGAAACGTCATAAACATCTCGTCGGGGCATGCGGTGGTCGGGATCGGTGGCTTCGCTGCCTACGCCGCAGCCAAGGGGGGCATGAACGCGATCACCCGCGTGCTTGCCGTCGAGGGCGCGCCGTACAACATCAAGGTCAACACCATCAGCGTCGGGCGCGTCATCTCCCACGCTGCGGATACCGGCGTCGGTGTAGGCGGAGGACATCTCACACCCCGGCTCGGGATCCCTCACGACATCGCCTACTGCGCACTGTGGTTGGCGTCAGACGAAAACGGCTTTACCACGGGTTCTCTCGTCACGGTGGATGGCGGTTTCACGATCAACGGCAGCGCGTTACTCGGACTCTCGGCCGAAGGCTCCTCCCAGATCGCCACCGCGGCAGTTGGATCTGCCGCGCCCGATCGGTAACGACGTCTAGAAGGAGTGGCAAATGCAGGAGATTCGGTTCGACGACATCGACTCGTTGACAGCGGCTGTTTCGGATGACTACGGCGACTTCGGTGCCGAAGTCGAAGTGACGCAGGAAGACATCGACGCCTTTGCCGAACTTACCGGCGATCGCCAGTGGATCCACGTCGATGTCGAGCGCGCGACACGGGAGAGCCCCTTCGGTGGCCCTATCGTCCACGGCTTCCTAACCCTCTCGCTACTGCCGAAAGTTGCGACGTGCCCGCCCGTCAAGGTCGTCGGGCACTCCGTCGGCGTGAACTATGGCGCCGACAAGTTGCGCTTTCTGTCTCCAGTACCTGCTGGTTCGCGCCTGCACGGCCGCGCGCGGCTCGCGAACGTCGTAGTCAAGAGCGGGGGCACTCTGGTGACCATTGAATGGGACATCCGGGTTGTCCAGGCCGACAGGCCCGCCGTTCTCTACGGGATGCAAATCCTCTACCGCTGAGCCATATCGAAGGACTTGCCGTAAGGAGCGGTGGCGCACAACTTTTGAGGTTGCGGGAAACAACCGCTGCGGGACTTGCTCCCGCTGCCGAAGGGAAATTGATGACAGGGAGCACAGACGTCGACGACGAGGTCGACGACGAGACTGATAGGCCCGAGGGACAGGCAGATGAATTTGCCGGTGCACGGAATCCCTGGGCGATCGCTCTTCGGTCGCCGCAAGCGGCTGCCTCGTGTTTCGGTATTGCGGCGCTCGTGGTGCTGGCGGTCTTGGTCGGTTGGCTCGGCCTTCAGGCGCGCGAATACCACCAGGCCGCTGCCCAGCGTCAGGAATTCATGGCGGCCGGCCGCCAGGGCGCCGTGAACCTGACCTCGATAGATTGGCAACACGTCGACGACGACGTCCAGCGAATATTGAACAACGCCACCGGAACGTTCCACGACGACTTCGCCAGCCGGTCGAAACCGTTCATCGACGTGGTGAAACGAGCCCAATCGGCCTCAGTCGGATCCGTCACGGAGGTCGGGCTTGAATCGGCAACCGATCAAGACGCCCAAGTGCTTGTCGCGGTCAGCGTCAAGACCACCCTGGCCGGTGCTCCGCAGCAAGACCCCCGCGCATGGCGAATGCGGATCGACGTCCAGCGGGTCGGTGACCAGGTGAAGGTCGCCAACGTCGAATTCGTTCCGTGATCGCAATTAGCACCGGACGAACACGAACAGGAGTGCGCACCATGTCGACTACTACCAAGACCGCATCTGAGGAGACGCCGGCGACGGACGATTCTCTGGCCGCGGAGTCGAAGACGGATGAAGTCGTCGACGCCCCTGGAGCGGCTGAACTAGCCGACGAGCCGGAAGAAGCCGACGACGAATTCGACTCGGATGCTGCAGCATCCGGCGACCAAACGCGGAGGAGGTTCAGATGGGGTCGTGCGGTGGCCTTCGGCCTCCTACCCGGGATCGTCTTGCTGGCGGCGGCCGCCGCGGGGTACCTGAAATGGCAGGACGCGACCGCTCGAGATGCCGACCTCGCACGCGTCGCGTCCGTTCAAGCTGCGAAGGACGGCACGGTCGGCTTGCTGTCATATCAGCCCGACACGGTTGATCGGGACCTTGAAGCGGCTCGCAACCTCCTCACGGGTGACTTTCAAAACTCCTACACGTCGCTTACTCACGACGTCGTCATTCCGGGTGCGAAGCAAAAGGGGATTTCCGCAGTTGCCACAGTTCCGGCGGCAGCAAGCGTATCCGCGAGCCCCACGCATGCGGTGGTCGTCGTCTTCGTGAATCAGACGGTCGTCGTGGGAAAGGACGCACCAAGTGACACGGCTTCCACCGTGCGTGTCACTCTCGACAAAGTTGGCGACCACTGGTTGATCGCCGGATTCGACCCGATCTAAGGGGAGTGTGAGCCGTCATGCTCGATGCTGCAATCTCGGCTTGCGCCGGACGTTCCAGTTCCGGCAACGTGCGCACCGCCGTTGAACGTCTACTGATCGACAACAGACTGCGGCGCAATGTCTTTCGTTGGACAGTCGTCGCGAATGTGATAGCCGCCGCGACCTCGACGGCATTCATCGCCGCACCCAGCGCCGCAGCGGACAACAGGAGGCTCAACAACAGCGTCGTCGCCAACGTCTACACCATTCAGAAGCAGGCCGGGTGTACGACCAACATCCGCATCAACCCGCAGTTGCGCCTCGCAGCGCAGTGGCACACCGAAGACGTCCTCAACAACCGCAGTCTCGACGGCGACATTGGCTCGGACGGTTCGAGCGTGCAAAGTCGGGCTGCAGCATCCGGTTATCGTGGCCCGGTCGCCGAGACGGTGGCGATCAACCCTGCTCTTGCGATCAGCGGCCTCGACCTACTCAACCGGTGGTACTACAACCCCGACTATCTGGCGATCATGCAGAACTGTGCGAATACCGAAATTGGTGTCTGGTCGGAGAATAGTCTCGACCGCACCGTCGTCGTCGCCGTGTACGGCCACCCCGTGTAGTCACCGACGGCCGTCGTGCCGAATCGGTGCCGGTCTGCGCGGGCAACGACCCGGTGGTGCGGGGTCGCAGGTAATCCAGTATTGGAAGCGTTGGCCCTGGCACTGATCGTACGACAATGGCCCGAAGTGCGCAGCGAGGGTCTGGCGAGCTTCGGCTATGCCGAACCGTTCAACATCTCGGGTGTGTCAGCGACTTCGGGCGAATGCTGTTGAACGACTACGAGTCTGTCGATGCAGAGGAATAGGTCTGGATCCCCGGATATAGCAGCGTACCGAGCCCTCCAGGAACACGCGGCCGCTCGTGTCGTAGGGCAAATCAGCATCCTGGGACGTCTCATCTGGTGCATCATTGAATCATCACCACGCCGACGATGTAAACCGTTGCGCCCCGCGATGCTTTGGTCAAATTCAAGGTCGTTCGCCTTCAATGACGCCCGCGCGCCGCGCATTGTCAACGTGCATCTTTGCTTGGTTGCTCCGTACCGAATGATCAAGGTACGGTGGACATTCCAGTCCCCTGCGTCCCTGATCACTTGCGCTCATCGTCACCTGAAGGAAGGTCCCATGGCCGACAACGTTCGATCTACCACCGACTCGGAAGACGTAGTCGTTGAGAGGCGCGAGCGCATTCTCGTTGTCACGATCAATCGCCCCAACGCGAAGAACTCCGTCAACGGAGCGGTGAGCCGCGGATTGGCCGAGGCCATGGACCGACTCGACGATGATCCGCAACTCTCTGTAGCCGTTTTGACGGGTGCGGGCGGTACCTTCTGCGCCGGAATGGATCTCAAGGCTTTTGCACGCGGTGAGGAGATTGCCATCGCCGGACGCGGGATGGGGTTCACCCAACGACCACCCAAGAAGCCCGTGATCTCTGCGGTCGAAGGCTACGCCCTCGCCGGCGGCACCGAAATTGCCTTGGCTACCGACATCATCGTGGCTGCCACGAACGCAATGTTCGGCATCCCCGAAGTCAAACGGGGACTGGTTGCAGGAGGCGGCGCCCTGCTGCGCTTGCCGCGACGCGTTCCCTATCAAATTGCCGTCGAACTTGCGCTGACGGGCCGAC
Source organism: Mycobacterium sp. IDUB_1 (assembly GCF_055419625.1). Taxonomy (NCBI): domain Bacteria; kingdom Bacillati; phylum Actinomycetota; class Actinomycetes; order Mycobacteriales; family Mycobacteriaceae; genus Mycobacterium; species Mycobacterium sp. IDUB_1. The sequence goes on from NZ_JBVAYA010000003.1 coordinate 93,416, forward strand.
CCCTTCCAGCTGCCCGCGCGCACGAACTTGGTTTGGTCAACCACCTCACGGAACCTGGTGCCGCATTGACCGCCGCCCTGAACTTGGCCGAGGAGATCACCGCCAACGGACCTTTGGCCGTCGCCGCCACCAAGAAGATCATCGTGGAGGCCGATAGCTGGTCTGACGAGGAAGCGTGGCAACGGCAGGAACAAATTTGCATCCCCGTCTTTGCCTCCAATGACTCGCGCGAGGGCGCACTGGCCTTCGCAGAAAAGCGTCAACCGGTGTGGACCGGGACCTAAGCTGCGCTAGCCGAAAGGGGTTGCAGCCCAGCCGCGATCGCCGTGCCTCCGTCAGCCTAGTGTCCGCTTCGGTCCGACCCGAAGCGCCATCGACTCCGTTGGCGGCGGCGCTCCTGAGCCGGCGGCGCCGAGGAGCACCGCTGTCGTTGAGGTCGGACTTCAACGAAACGTGGGTAACAGTGGCGATCTCGGCGCCGACCACACCGTCCGGTATACCGGGCCTGATGTCGCGGATGCGTTCAAAGCCGCCTGCAAAAGCGGTGCTGATGTCGTGCTGGACGTGGCCGGCGGCCGGTTCTCCGAACCGGCGCTACGGGCTACCTGTTACGCGGGCAGATTCGTGGTCGTCGGCTTCGCCGCCAGCAGTCCGGCACGCATTCCACTGAACCTGTTTTTATTCAAGGGTTTTAGCATCGTTGGCTACGCGATCGCCGTTTTCGAGCGCCGCACGGGCAGTGCGGTTGGTAGCCGGGAGGGAAAAGCTGAGAACCACCATTCTCGAACTAGCCTGACATCGTCGATCAGGGTCTGCTGCACGATCAGGTGACAGTTTCGGTCACGCGGCCTGACTGGCCGGTGTGAACGCGAGCGATTCTCATTCGCATTTCGACAAGCCTTACCGACCAGAAGCGCGTTCATCTCGTCTCTCACCGATGGTTGTCTGCATGACACCTAATGCACTTCGGCCTGCCGTGATGAAGAAGCTGTTCACGACAGCAGTATTGGTGACGACCGTTCTGACGGGCACCTCGTTGGCGCCTGCGGCGTCGGCGGCACCGGCATCTGAGATGCACCCGGACTGGTCCGGTCTTGATGTGCGCGACTATTCCGGTCCGATCCCTGCCCAACACGGGGTCCTCATCACGTCGGTGCCATTGTCAGCGCGGATAGCCTCGATCGATTTTCCACGCAATCCGAACCCGATCCGGTTTCTGTACAGCACCGCGACCCAACACTCGGCCACAGGGGTCTCGACTGCGGTGTTCTACCGTCCCGCTCAGCTTGCCCCGCCCGGCGGGTATCCCGTTGTGGCGTTCGCGCACGGCACCTCAGGAATAGCCGACGAATGTGCACCCTCGGCACACTCCTACCGACCGAACATCGCGTTGGAAGCCGACTACATCCAACTACTCCTCGACGCCGGATATGCAGTGGTGGCTGCCGATTACGCCGGATTGGGAACCCCGGGACAGCATAGCTACCTCAACTCCACCGTGGAAGGCAAAAACGTCGTCGATAGTGTTTCCGCCTCCAGGTCGCTGGGCGTTGCTCTGGCCGACCGCTGGAGTGTGACGGGATACTCCCAAGGCGGGGGCGCGGCCATCGGGACAGCGCGCGTGGTGTCGTCGGACTATGCCCCCCGAGAAAGCGCCGGGTATCGTGGCGCGATCTCGCTCGCCGGCCCAGCGAACATGGAACATGTGCTACCGCTGCTGAGCCCCAGGGTGCTTCCCTTCAACGTCGATGGCATCAATCTCCGGTTCACGCTCTACGTCGCACTTGCGTTGACCTCAGTACGCGAGGCATACCCGGAGTTGGACTTAAACGCATATCTGACCGAGGAAGGCATTCGCATCCTGGACGAGGCGGCCAACACGTGTCTGGCTGATATCAACGACCTCGGCGAGTTCAACGAGCTGATCCTCGGCGACCTCTTCGCACGTCCGCTCAGGACCGTCCCAGGGTTTAAGGAGAAGGTCCGAGCGCTGGCCGGATCGCCGGTGACCGACGTCTCCGGTCCGCTGCTGCTGATGCAAGGGCTGCTAGACACCGACGTCCCCGCGACGATCTCGAATGTGTTGACCGCGCCCGCGCTACGCGCGAACGGCACAGACGTGCAGGTTGTCGTCCATCCCGGCGACACTCACCTCACGCTTATTGAGCACGCTGGAGCGGACACCCTGGACTTCCTGTCGCGCAATCTGCTTCCCGTCGACCGACCAGCACCATGACCAGAGGTCTTAGCTGCCAGCCTGGATGCCTTACTCCTCCGTGGTCGTCAGACCGGTGGACTTGCCGGCGCGCTCTGCGACCGAATCCTGCAGTTCAACCAGCGATCGCACCGAATCCGGCGAGATCGCCGTATGCGCCAGCGCGGCCAACCGCTCGCGCATGGTTCCGACTTGGACGCGCAGCTCGGCTGAGGCTCGGACCGCCGCGGCGGCGGGTTTATTGAGCTCGTGAGTCATACCCGCGGTCAACTGGCCAAGGTCTCGTCGTTTGTCCGTTCGATCGCCATGACGGTTCAGGTGACGGAGGCGCCGGGCATGGGCTTATCGGGGGGCCAGTGTGAATGAGATTAGGGAACTGCTGCGGGTGTGGCTGCGGCCCTTCAGGCGCCAAGCAAGTTCGATGATGCGCTGCCGTACTGGAGCTGTTCGTCGCCGCACTTCACCAAAAAGTACCAGCGCGCAGCAACCCTTTGTAGGTTACTGCGCTCGACGGTCGTAGGAGCTATCGACCGTGCCATCGGTGGGTGCCGCTGGCCGCGCTCCTGGTGTCCCGCCAGTGTCCCAAGACGCGTGTGCACAGGACGAACCGGGCGAGACGAGGGCGACGCTGCACGTGCGTTGACGTGGCCTGATGCGACATATCGAGACTGGCCTTCACACAGGTGAGTTCCCTGGGGGTCAAGTGGTCGCAGGTTCAAATCCTGTCAGCCCGACCAAGGTCAGAGGCGGTTTCCGATCACCGGGAGCCGCCTTTTCCTTGCCTTGCCCAAATGTCGGCCAAACCCACCTCACAAACCGAACGTAGGACCAGCGCGCCGGTCGGCGGGTGTCTTTGCGGCACTTCGGGTTCAGTGCGGGGGCGGACGGCTGACACGGTTCGATCAGCAGGCGCGGATATCGTCCCGAGGAACACCGCCGGGTCGCTTTCCTAGCCGACAGCAAATTCACAAATGTGGCACGTTGCGCCGTAATCTCGTTAGGGTCGTGGGGGAGATCAGCAAATCGAGGGGGACTCTCATGATCCGGCGCGCGCTCTTTGTCAGCTCTGTCATTGCAGTGCTTTCAGTAGTGGCGCCCGCAGTAGTCAATGCACAGCCTGGGTCGACACCCTTCTCGAACTGCACGCAAGCGAGGGCTGCTGGCTATCAAGACATTCCATCCTCGTCGCCGTACTACGGCATGTGGCTGGACAAGGATCGTGACGGCGTCGGCTGCGAAAGTTGAGCTGTCGGCGAATTCCTGATGATGCCGCAACGAATCGGCATGTTTAACGGCGATAGAGGAGCTGAGCATGGTGAAGATTCTCACCTTTGCCGCCATTCTCATCTGGGCAGTTCATGCGGCGCCTACGGCCAGCGCGGACCAGTACATCCCTTTCGGGGTGAACGAGGCTGCATGCAAGGCCGCAGCCCGACAGGCCAACGCAGCGGCTCCGCCAGGCGCAAGCCGTTCCTATTGCTACGAAACAGGACCTGGCCACTACACGCTGTTCTACGGAGACTGATCGTCGCCGCGAACCGCTTCAGCCCCTGGTGCAGCCGAGAATGAAGTCCCGCAACACTTCTCCGGTGACGCCCATGCCAATGTGGTCCGGCACGTGCGTTGACCCACGGCAGTGCTTCGGCCTGATCGCCGCGGACGCGGTCGGCTCGTGAACCCCGTGTGAGGGGTTGGGTGAAAGCGGTCGCTTTCCCACAGGTGGTGGGCAATAGTGAGTGGAGTCAGTGCTGGACTCCGTCTCATTGATTGCCTCCAGCAATCAATGCTCACCTATTGATCGGTTCCGCCAATCAACGACATGTCGTCGTGGTGGTCATTCGCGACCCGGCTCGACGCGCCATCCGGGCGGAGCGTCCATCGTCAGGGCCATCTCCACGAACCGTCGGATGGCGGCGGTGCCTACACGTTCCGGTGCCCATTGGAGGACGTAGGGGATACGTGGGTCGCCGTAGATTCGGAGGACTGCGGTGTCGGGCGGGAGTCCCAGCGATTCACTCAGCAGAACCCACGTCACGTCGGGTTGTCGGCTCCATCCTGTCGAGGAGAACCCGGTGGCAGCCAAGACAGTCGTCGGTGGAGACACGGCGGCCGCTTCCAGTGCTTGACGTTGCGTCAGTGCCCATGCGGGAAACAGTGTTTCGTTGGGTACTCCTAGCGTGTCGTCGGCTAGCTGATCGAGCGATACGCAACCACGGTCTGCGAGTGGGTGTGTCCAGCGGACTCCGACGAGGAGCGGTTCGCTGCAGAAGATTCTGCCGACCACACCCGGAGGATTGGGCGGCACGCCGCACGTAATGGCCACATCGGCGTGATCGGTGGCGATCGTGCGGATCAGATCCGGCAACCACATCCTCTCCACGTCGAGTTTCACGTCAGGCAGTCGCTCGCGCAATGCTGCTCTCAGGTGGGGCGCCAAGACGGGCGCCACCGGAGGTGTGATGGCCGCCCGCACCGTCCCGGTCTCACCGTGCGCCACTCGCAGCACCGCAGCTTTGGCGAGATCAACCTCGTCGATGATGATCTTGCAGCGCTTCAGAAGTTCGGCCCCGGCAGCTGTGAGCGCGACTCGACGGGTGGTTCTGACGAGCAGCGGAGTGCCCACCTCTCTCTCGAGCCGCTGCACCAATTGACTGAGGGTGGGTTGACTGATGTGCAGCTGCTCGGCCGCGCGCCCGAAATGCAGTTCGGTGGCCACCGCCACGAACGCCGTGAGCTGACGCAGCTCCATGACCTGTGAACTTACTGGCAAGGGTCGAGCTCGGCCAGCTATTGATCGGCCCCCTCAATCACAGCCAACAAAAGTTGGCTCTTTATCGAGCACTCGGACGCTGCACACAATTCGTCTGTCAGAGCCGCCTTGCTGCGGCGTACATCCGCGACCACCAGGAGCGCGACGACACATGGCCGCTTTCGCTACCCGCTATCACACCGCCACGATTGACGGCCTCGAAGTGTTCTACCGCGAGGCGGGTGATCCCGCGAAGCCGACATTGCTTCTCCTGCATGGCTTTCCGTCGAGTTCGCACATGTTCCGTAACCTGATCGCCTCGCTGGCCGACGAGTACCACCTAGTGGCTCCGGATCACATCGGGTTCGGACGATCTGCCATGCCGACGACCACACAATTCGACTACAGCTTCGACCGCCTGACCGAGATCACCGAGGGATTGATCACCCACCTCGGGCTGGAGAGATTTGCTCTCTACATTCACGATTACGGCGCACCGATCGGGCTACGGATCGCCAGCCGACGTCCCGAACGGATCACCGCGCTGATCACTCAAAGCGGAAATGCCTACATGGAGGGTTTCACGCCGTTCTGGGACATTCTGTTCGCTCACGCCAAAGACCGGGCCGCCAACGAGGACGGGGTGCGGGAGAAGTTCACGCCCGAAACCACCTACTGGCAGTACACCCACGGCGTGCCCGCCGATCGGCTCGACCGCATCGCCCCAGAAGCCTGGCAACTCGATCAGCTCGGTCTGGACCGCAAAGACAACGACGCCATCCAGCTGCAACTGTTCTGGGACTATCAGTTCAACCTCGACGGTTACCCGGCGTTCCAGGAGTACTTCCGTACCCATCAACCCCCGCTGTTGGTCACCTGGGGGAAGAACGATGAGATCTTCGGTGCACCCGGCGCAGAGGCCTTCCGCCGCGACTTCCCTGACGGCGAGCTTCACCTCCTCGACGCTGGGCACTTCGCTCTGGAGACCCACGGCGAGGAAATCAGCGGTTACATTCGAGACTTCCTTCCCCGCGCGCTGGCCCGACCGTCGTCGCCTGCAACCTGACTGCGGGCGCGCAGCCGAACGTCGATGACACTCGTCAGCACCCCATTCGGGTTCGATTCCACGACCGACGACGTCCTGGCCGGCATCGACCTGACCGATCGGCGGGCGGTGGTGACAGGCGCGACCAGTGGCCTCGGAGTCGAGACGGCGCGCGCCTTGGGCGCCGCCGGTGCCGACGTCACCCTGGCCGTCCGCAAGCTCGACGTCGGCGAGCAGATAGCAGGAGACTTACGCCGAACCACCGGCAACCCGGCCTTTCACGTGCGCCCGCTAGACCTGGCGGATCAAGCCTCCGTCGCCCGCTTTGCCGAGCTCTGGCACGGCCCGCTGGACATCCTGGTTAACAACGCCGGAGTGATGGGCATCCCCGACCTGACCCGAACACCACAGGGCTGGGAACTCCAACTGGTGAGCAACTACCTCGGTCATTTTGCACTCACCACGAGACTGCGACACGCCCTGGCCTCAGCCAACGGGGCCCGCGTGGTGTCGGTGAGCTCCTCCGGGCACCTTTTCTCACCGGTCGTGTTCGACGACCTCCACTTCCGCTTTCGCCCATACGACCCTCTGGGAGCTTATGGCCAATCCAAAACGGCCACGGTTCTGCTTGCGGTGGAGCTCACCCGCCGGTGGGCCGCGGACGGCGTCCTGGCCAATGCCGTGAACCCCGGTGCGATCGCAACCGGTCTGCAACAGCACACCGGCGGTCTCAAAACCCCCGAGCAGTTCCGCAAAAGCGTTCCTCAGGGCGCCTCAACCTCGGCGCTGCTGGCCGCATCACCGCACCTTGAGGGAATAGGCGGACGGTACTTCGAAAGCAACAACGAAGCGACGATCGTCAGCGAACGTCCTGCGAACCTGGGCAAGGATGGCGGGGTCGCGCCCTACGCCCTGGACCCCAACAATGCCGCGCGCCTCTGGGACACGTGCGCCGCACTGATCGGAATCCATTGAGGGGCCAGGTGAACTGTCCAATCACCGCCCGCCGTCATGCACAGCTGCCTGAGGTGCGGGCTCGCAGGCAAACGAGACCACGAAGTCGGTCTTCCGCAGGAGCCCGATCACGTCCCCATCGGCAGAAGTGATTGCGACACAACAGAAGAAGTGACTGGAACCCTTACCTAGTTGTCGCAGCAGTCACAGCTCGACCGGGCCGGCTCGGAGCCGGTGGCGACGGGCGCGGGACAGCAGGTGTCGCCCTTCCAGGCATTGACGCCCTCGCGCACCGCGATTGCGGCGATGATCAGTCCGGCGATGGGGTCGGCCCACGACCAACCGAACAGGCTGTTGAGGATCAAGCCGACGAGCAGCACTGCCGACAGGTAGGTGCAGAGCAGCGTCTGTTTGGAATCGGCTACCGCGGACAGCGATCCGAGTTCGCGACCCGCCCGGCGCTGCGCGTAGGACAGCACCGGCATGATGACCAGGCTGACCGCCGCCAGCACGATGCCGATGGTTGAGTGCTCGGCGTCGCCGACGCCGAGCAGCGCGCGGATGGCGTCCACCGTGACGTAGGTGGCCAGTCCGAAGAACGAGAACGCGATGACGCGGAGTGCGATCTTCTCGCGCGTCTCAGGATCGCGCCCCGCGAATTGCCATGCGACCGCCGCCGCGGACGACACTTCGATCACGGAGTCGAGGCCGAACCCGACGAGCGCCGTGGAGGACACCCGCGCGCCCTCCGTGAGCGCCACGATGGCCTCGATGACGTTGTAGGAGATCGTGGCAGCGACGAAAAGACGGATGCGGCGGGACAGCACCGCGCGCCGGTCGTCGGTGGGCGCCACGCCCGCCGCCGGGGAGGCCATCAGCCGCACCCGCAGACGGTGCCGTCGGGCCCGACGCATTGGCAGTCGGGGTCTACGGCGAGGACCAAGCCCATCAGGTCGTTCAGGGCATGACCGATGCGTGGGTCGGCCAACTCGTACCGGGTGCGTCGGCCTTCCGGCGCGGCGACCACCAGTCCGCAGCCGCGCAGGCACGCCAGATGGTTGGACAGCGTCTGTCGAGAGACACCGATGAGGTCGGCGAGGTCGGCGGGGTAGCTCGGAGCCGCGTTGAGGCTGAGCAGGATGCGGGTCCGCGTGACATCCGACAGGGCGTGACCGAACCTAGCCAGTGCGTCGGTATGGGCGAGTGTCTGCACGTCGACGACAGTACATCAAAACGTGTATTCACAAGAGCCTGTACAAGATGGGTACTGATGTCGGTCAATGGTCGTGTGCCGCGTTGAGGCGTTCGCCCGACACGTGCCCAGGGTTTCTGATGAGATCCTCGCATCGGTCATCTTCTCTTCGGCAAGCCAGGCATCGAAGGCGAGGAACCGTGCGACTCGCTCGCAAATTCCCTACTGAGCGCGTCGCTGGAGGAGTATTGAATGACTTCAGTCAACTAAAGTAACGGCGGGTCGGTCACGCGTCTCGTCACTTGATGGTGACGCCGGCATCGACTTTGAGCTGCATGCCGGTGACGAACCGCGATTCGTCGGACACCAGATAGGTCACCGCGTGGCTGACATCGAGTGGATCGACGAAGGGGGTGGGCATGGCGTTGATGAAGCTGGGGACGAGGTCGGGGCGCTGTTCGCCCAGCAGAGCGCCCAGCGATGGTGGAATCATCCCTGTGGGCACGCCGGTCGGATGTACGGAGTTGACCCGAATCTTCTGGGCTGCGAGTTCGTTCGCGAGCGCGACCGTCAAGCCGGTGACACCTTGTTTGGCGGCGGTGTAGGGGTGCTGAAGGGGGAAACCCTTCAAGGCACCCGCCGAGCTGATGTTGACCAAGCTCCCACCTCCCTGTTCGATCAGGTGTGGAATGACCGCTGCGCACGTGTTCCATGTGCCGATCAGGTTGACGTCCAATACTGTTCGCCACTGATGCGCGGTGGTGCGGTCCCACGTCGCGACAGTGAGTACGCCTGCGTTGGCCACTGCAGCGTCAAGGCCTCCAAGGCTCGCCGCGGCATCGTTGACGGCGCCGGTCAGCGCGTGCTCGTCGCGAATGTCGGCGACCACGGAGATGCACCGGGCCCCAGCGCTCTCGACCGCCTCGGCGGTCTGCGCGAGGTCGTCCTCGCTGGCGAGTTCGTACTCCAGCCCGGCGATGGGTGCGCAGATGTCGACGATGACGATGTCAGCGCCCTCCTCGGCCAACCTCACCGCGTGGCTGCGACCCATGCCCCGGGCCGCACCCGTGACGAGAACTCGCTTACCTGCGACCCGTGATCCCCTCGGTATCGTCATGACGATCCTTTCGCTCGTGGCGGTTGCTTAAGGGATAGATGTCGCGGAGCCATCCGCTGAATCGTCAAACGTTATTGCTGATTTTCGTCACTGAGTATAGTCATTTAAAAGAATTCGTAGCGACGAGGGGTGGGTTGTCCGGCCACCCGAGGAGTAACGTGCGCAGGGTCATTCAGTTCTCGACAGGCAATGTCGGCCGGCATTCTCTGCGGGCCATCATCGAGCGTCCAGACCTCGAACTGGTCGGGGTCCATGCGTCGTCGAGCGCAAAGGTCGGCCAGGACGCCGGCATGCTCTGCGGGTCAGAGCAGAACACCGGCGTCATCGCCACCGATGATCTGGACGCCCTGGTCGCACTGGGAGCCGATTGTGTTGTGTTCACTGCCCAGGCGGAGACGCGACCACTCGAGGTGCTCGAGCAGATGGCCGCGTTCTTGTCGGCGGGCACGAACGTCGTAGGCACTTCGCTGGTGTGGATGGTCACCCCCAGCCATGCTCAGGATTGGCTTCGCGACCCGCTGCGGCAGGCCTGCGAGGCCGGGGGAGCTTCATTGTTCGTCAACGGGGTCGACCCCGGGTACTCGGCAGACACGTTGGCGCACACCGCACTCAGCCTGACGACTGCAGCGAGGTCCATCACGGTGCAGGAGATCTTCGACTACGCCAACTACGACGACGCGGAGTTCACCGGCGCTTCGATGGGATTCAATCAGGCCCACGACGATGACACACCCATGCTGTTCCAGCCTGGGATCGTCGAGTTCATGTGGGGTGGCCAGGTGCGTCGACTGGCCGACTTGATGGGTCTGGAACTCGACGGAGTGCAACAGCGGACCGAGAGCTGGTACACCCCGACGCCCATACGGTGCACGATGATGGATGTCGAGCCGGGCCGGCGTGCGGCCGTGCGTTTCGCCGTCGAGGGTGTGGTGAAGGGGCGGCCCGTCATCACCATCGAGCACGTCACCCGCCTCACCGCAGCGGCGGCGCCTGACTGGGTGTATCCGCCCGAGGGTAGGACGGGAGTCCATCGGGTGCTCGTCGATGGCGAACCCAGCGTCGAAATCGACACGCACATATCGCATCCCCGGTTCGACACCACTGATGCTGCCTGTATGTCGACGGCAGCTCGGGCGCTCAATGCGCTCGAATGGGTGTGTGCGGCACCGCCGGGGCTCATCGCCCTGGAAGACATCCCGCCGGCTCACCTGCTGCCTCCATTGACCGTTCGGACCGCGACTTCGCCAGCAACGGTGCCTTCGGTCGACGCAAGTCAGTCATACGTCAGATGAACCCAGGGGAACTTCATGATCGGGGTGGTCCGGTGAGCGATCAGATTGCCGAAACATCACGCGCGCCAACATGGTACGTGGTGCGAACGCAACTGGTGTGCCTGTGGTCTCTGCCTGTCATGGCGGCGGTTCTTCTGATCGCCTTCATCGCCTTTCCGGGATTCTTGCCGCCCATGTCTCCGGCGATGTCCGCACAGCAGGTCGCTGACTTCTATCGGGACCACTCGGCGGGCGTGCGATTCAGCATGATCGTCTTCAACCTCTTCGGCGTGATGCTGCTCCCGTTCACCGGCGTCGTCGTTGCCCAGATGCAACGAATGGCGACACCGAGTCGGGTTCTGGGGTACTGCTATCTGACCGCGGCGGCCAGCGGCGCCACGGTGTTCGCCATGGCCGACATCATGTGGCTGCTGGCGGCCTTTCGGCCGGAACGCAATCCGGAGTTGACCCAGCTCCTCAACGACATGGCGTGGATGATCTTCGTCGCGCCGGTGGGAATGCTCTGCGTGCAGAACCTCTGCTTGGCGTTGGCCGTTGTCCTCGATTCTCGCGAGGACCCCATCCTGCCACGGTGGGTCGCGCCATTCGCGGTCCTCATCGCCGTCGCGATGGTCCCCGCCGCCGGTGCGGCAGTCGTCACAACTGGCCCCTTCGCCTGGGACGGTCTCCTGTCCTTCTGGTTGAAGTTAGCGGCGTTGGTGATCTACATGAGCGTCATGTTCGTCGTGCTCCGTCGAGCCGTACTCCGGCAGGCCCGGGAGGCGCGCGATGAGCCGGTCGGTGAGCTGGTCCTGTGACACGCACCGTACCGCCGCCGACGTCTACACCGGCGCGGCGAGGTCTGTTCGGTCGCCCGAAGATCGACCTGTGGGTGGTCTGGTGGACGATCCCGGCGTTCTATGCGATCCAAGGCATCATCTACGTTCCGCTGACACGTCTGATGCCGCCTCGCAGGCCCGACATCACACCGGAGCAGATCGCGGCGTTCTTCGACGACCACGCCCTCGGGATCAAGATCGGGTTCGGGCTGCTGATGGTGGTGGCCGGGTTTGTCGGCACGGCGAACGGATTGATCGCCTATCAGATCAGGCGGATGTCGGTTCACCCCGCATTCTCGTACGCTTTCATCGCCGCGCTCGCAGTCGGTTCCACGCCCGGATTCCTCTGGGGCGCATTTGCATTCCTGACTGCCGTCCTGCGGCCGGACCGCTCACCGGAGATGTTGACCGTCCTCTACGACATGGCGTTTCTCTCCTACATCGGGTCGCTGGGGTGCTTTGCAGCAGCGTGGGCGATTCTCGGCGCCGCCATCCTTCTCGACAAGAACCGCATCTACCCGAAATGGTTCGGCTATGCCACGATCTGGCAGATCGTCACGGAGTTCCTCGCCGGCGTTGTATTCAACTTCCACTCGGGCCCGTTCGCATGGAATGGATTGATGGCCTTCTACATCAACACAGTTGTGTACGTGTTCTGGCAGGTGTGTCAGTTCTACGTCCTGAACAAGGCGATCGCCCGGCAACCGGTCGGAAAGCCCGCATGACGGGCCTGGGGCCCGCGGTGGCAGACGACACCGACCACGAACGCTCCCGCAGGCGACATCTGCCAGGCGATGGCGCCATGTGGTTTTTCGTCTTGGGCGACATGATCATTTTCGGCGCGTACTTCGTTGCCTACATGATCTTTCGAGACCGTGAGCTCACCGCGTTCGATGACGCCCAACGAAATCTGCTGCTCGACGTCGGCGTGCTGAACACACTCCTGCTGCTGTTGAGTTCCTGGTTCGCAGCGCGGGCTGTGCTGGCGGCGCGGTCGGGACAGGGGGCCGGCAGCGCGCGCTACCTCACCATGACGGTGACCTGCGGCGCTGTTTTTCTCGTGGTCAAGCTCGCCGAGTGGTGGTACGAGGTGCACGCCGGCCACACCTTCAACAGCGGAACGTTCATGGCGTTCTATTTCGCACTCACTGGGTTGCACATGCTCCACGTCATCATGGGCATCGCGATCATCGCAGTGGCGTTACAGCATCTGCGCGTTCGCCGCGTACCGCGAGTGACGGTGATAGAGCAGGCCGCCACCTTCTGGCACATGGTGGACCTTCTTTGGGTGATCATCTTCGCGCTGCTCTATGTGCTGAGGTCCTGATGACGGAGACCCGCCGCTTGACCCTGGTGTGGCTCGTCCTCTCGGCAGTCACCGTCATCACTTGGCTGCTCGGACATGCCGAGCGAAGCCTGGGTGGCCGCGCGACCTCAATCGTCGCGCTCGTGGTGCTAGTCATCGCGTTCGTCAAGGTGCGTTTGATCATCAGCCACTTCATGGACGTCAGAACCGGTCCGACCTGGCTCAGACTGTTCGCCGACGTGTGGCTGCTCGTCGTGGGCGGAACCATCACCGCCCTTTACCTAGTCTGACGAGGAACTCTGGGTCCAGGGGACAGTTCACCAGCTCGATCTCGGATGAGCCGGACGAACTCCGCAGTCGAACGTCGGACAGAGGTGAGTTCCAGCGACAGCAGCAGCGTGTCCACCATGGCGAACGGAACGGTGGTCAGCACCGCACCCCGTCCGTACTCGAGGTGCCACGAGCCGGGGTGGATCGTGAGTCCGCGAGCCTCGCCACGCCGCAGGCACGTGCCCTCCCCTGGATACAGGGAGGGCAGCGCAGCAGTGCTGTCGGATTCCAAGTCGTAGGAATCGATTTGGCCTGCCAACAGGAATTTGTGAATGTCGATGTGCCGGTAGCGTCCAGAGAATCCCTGCGTTCCCGTCGGGGATCCGAAGATGACGATGTACTCTCGCGCGCTGGCGTGAAGGAATCGTACTTTGCCCAAAATGCCGCCGGCTTTGCTGGCCACCCAGCGCCCCGGGGGCGTCAGTGACCAACGCGGGATACTCCGCCGCCAAGAGCCTGATCGTGCGTGCTACCGCGTCGTCGCTGTCTGAAGCCGAAGCCGCCACAGTCCGCGCGATCTGCTGCAGTACAGCAGGTTCGATCTTGTAAGTCACAGTCCGAACTCCAACGGCAGAGCGGTCGGGCCGCTGAGGCCGAGAAGGGGCTTCCAGGGAACAGGTCCGGCGCATCGGGGTACGTCGAGGCGCGCCGCGAGGATGCTCAAGGCCTCGGCCAGCTCGCGTCTCGCGAGGGTGGCGCCCAGGCAATAGTGCACGCCGCCGCCGAATGTCAGGATGGGCGGTGGATCCGCGCGGGTGATGTCGAAGCGGGCCGGCTCGTCGTACACCGTGCTGTCGCGGTTGGCGGCGAAGGTGTTGACCAGGATGAACGTGCCAGCAGGGAAACCGAAGCCGTCGATTTCGGTGTCTTGGTTCACTGTCCGCACAGTGCTGCACATCGATGGCGAATGGCGCATCGTCTCTTCGACGGCGCGCATGCTGAGCTCGGGTCGGTCACGCAGCATGGTCCACTGATCGGGATGCTGGCAGAGCACCTGCATCGAAGCTGCGAGCTGACTTCGTGTGGTGTCGGTACCCGCAATGAGGATGGAGAACGCCAACATTCGCAGTTCTTCTGCGCTGAGGCGGTCGCCGCTGTCCTCGATACGGATGAGCTCAGAGAGTAGGTCGTCGGTCAGGCTTCGTCGCCTCTTGGCGATCATTTCGTCCAGGTACTCGTCGAACTCGCCCCAGGCCTGCAGAATGACGGGTTGTTCCTCGGCGAGGTCACAGTCGAAGCTGACGATCTTGAAGATGTCCTCCGCCCATCGGGAGAACTGCTCCCAGTCCTCGCGCGGCGCACCCAGCAGCGCGCAGATCACCGGTATGGGGTAGGGCCGCGCGACGTCGGCGACGAACTCGCATCGCCCGGCATCTTCTACGGCGTCGAAGAGTTCGTTGATGACGGCGTGGATGGTGCTGTCGAGGCGGGACGTCGCCCGCGGCGTGAATGCTCGCGAGACGAGGCTCCTCAGTCGCCGGTGTTCCTCGCCCTCCATGTTGAGGATGCTGCGGGTGACCCGGTCCCAGAGCGGGCCGGAGGTGATTCCGTGAGCCGACAGGTGGATGCCGGGCGGGATGGTGAATCGCGGATCGCGCAAGACTGCCCTGGCCATGTCGTACGAGAGCACCTCGGGACCAATGGGTCCACGGGCGATCGGCGCGCGTCGCTGGGCCTCACGGAACTGACCTTCGACGTCCTGCGGAGTGTCGGTGAATCCGTACTCCAGCACGGGCAGGTCTGCGTCCAAGACGTTGAGCGCATTGGTCATCGTCATCGTTTCTCACGGGTCACCCGGGTTGGTTCACATTGGTCAAGAGCAGAGTCAGGGGCAGGCCGAGTACCGACTGGTCGATCTCGTGCAGTTAGGAACCTTCACCGGCGAAGCTCTGGCGAAAGCGCGTCAGTGCGCTCGTGGTCGGTGACCCTTTCGTCCGCGTCGGTGTCAGGGATGTCGATGACGACGGTGTCGACGCCGTTGCCGTTGGGGCGCGGTGCCGTTGGACGTGTCACCGCCGTACCAATCCGCGGGGTTGGATGAGGCCGAGGTCGAGGTTGGTGTACCAGCCGGGCGCTGCGGCGCAGACGGCGGGGATCGTGTTGACGGCACCCATGGCCGTCCATGTGTAGCCGGGATGCTTGTGGGATCCGTCGGCGTCGCGAACGCCCTGCAGGGTCAGCTCGGTGGGCGGGTCACCGTCGATGACGATGCGATAGCGTGTGCCTCCCCAGTCCCAGGGTGGACTGAGCTGATCGGCGGAAGCTGCGACGTAGATGGCGTGGAAGACGATCAACGGCCGTCCGTCCGCCCAACCGGTCCATTCGTGGTGTTGCGCAGCGACGGTGCCCGAGGCGATGACGCCGTCGTCATGGGTGATGTCGTGGGTCGCGACGGCCACGTCGATGTCGGCGGCGGTGACTCGTTCGAGAACGACGCCCAAACCCTCGGCGATCATGTACATCGAATGGGCGAAGAAGGGAAGTCCGAGACCGAGGATCGTGGGCTCGTTCAGGAACAGTTCGCGGTCCTTACCGAAGCCCATCCAGTCGATGTGATCGACCGGTGCATTGGTCAAGATGTTGACGACCTCGTAGACGCTGATCTTGTCGATCCGGTTGGTTACGCGTGCGAGTGTCAGAGGCAGTAGGTCACCGGCGTAACCGGGGTGTATCCCGCCGCCGTAGAACGAGCTTTGGCCTTCAACACACGCGGCTCGAATCTGATCTCCCAATGCGGCGAAATCTGGTGAGGGGGCGAAGAATCCCGCGGTCGTCACGACGTTCTTGCCAGACCGCAGGATTCTGCAGACGGTGTCGACATCCATGATGATGGGTGTGTAGAACACGCAGTCGGCGTCGAGGCCGATCACGGCGTCGATATCGTCGCTGGCGATGATGCCGGTAGGCGGGATCCCGACGAGATCCCCTGCGTCTCTGCCGACCTTCTCGGGGCTGTGGACCAGAACACCGACGAGTTCGAACGACGGGTTCGACGCGAAGTGTCGAACCCCCACCTGACCGACGTCTCCGGTCATCCATTGGATGATTCTGTGCGGTGGTGCGGGCATCACTGTTTCCTGTCGGCAGCGGCGTGGCGACTGATCCCGCGGGGGAGCAGCAACGGATGAAATCCGGATTGATGCTGCTTGCGAAGATCGTGGATCCACCGCGCGTGCAGGCGCGCGTTGACACGCGATCGCAGCGCGACGGTATGCGGTCGTGAGCGGATCACGGTGTCCCGGCTGGTTCTTGGCCTGCCTCGGCCGCCTTGCGCGCCTCGCGCTCTTGGTAGTTTCGCACCAGCTCACGGAATCCGATGCGCTTGTACTCAGGAACCGGTTGGATACCCCACTTGTCCCTGGCGGTGTCCTTGCCCTCAGCGCCCTCGGGCGGCCCGAAAGCAGGGTAGGGCACTTGGCACTCCAGCGTGTCGTCCGAGTACCGGACTTTGAGTAACTCGCTGCAGATCTGCGTCAAACTCAGTGTCGGGTAACCGTAGTAGACCGCCATGAACGGCAAGGTGAAAGCACCTTCGATGACAAGGGCGACGAGACAGACGAGCACCGCTCGTTTGATCCATTTGTGCATGCGGGCGTAGTAGGGCGTGGTGCCGGGGGGCAGATCGTCGATCTTGTCTTCAGTTGTGTCCGGTGAGGTGATCACGGGGAACTCCTTCAGTCCGTGAAGATTTCGCGATTGACGGTGTGTAGGTAGGGGATCGCCAGGAATGGCGTGATGTAGAAGATGTCGTAGAGCCACCAGCCGATGACAGGAAAGACGACGCCGGCAAACCGGACGTCGGCATACATCGTCATGTTGAACACATAGAGGCACCAGATCAGGATCCCCATCCAACAAGTGATGATCATCCATTGGTGGCCCCAGCGCTTCATCTGCAGGAAGCCGATGGCAGCTGCGCACCGCATGGCGAAGACGGTCAGGATCATCCCGAACACCATGGATTTTTCGCCGGGTGCTGCGGCGCCTCCGACCCACCCTTCGTTGTAGTGCCAGAAGTATCCGGCGTCGAACATCGCCCCCCAGCCGACCATCAGGACGCGATTGATCAGGGTGTGGCTGGCAACGAGGTCGAGCGCCCAGCCGAGGCTGTTGAGCATGCCGTCGATGAGGACGAGATAACCGATGAGCGTGACGATCATGGGGCGTACCGACAGTCCAGATCGCAGGGCCTGGCGCTGGAGATACACACCGCGTAGGAAGATCGGTAGACCGATGATGCCCGGCGCCCACATACCCATCAGCCCAGCCCCGACGATCATCCACTTGTCGGCCCGCTTCTGCGCCGCCTTCGAATTCCCATGATGCTTCGACAGACCGGTTGCGGGCAGCGGGTTCTCGGCCCGCTGCCAAGTACTGCGTCGACGCACCAGGGGCCCGTTCACAGTTCCCACCAACCCCTGGCGAACGACATGTACAGCTGGATTCCGAACATCGTCAGCAGATAGCCGTAGACGACGATCTGGAGGACGATGAGCGCCTTCTTGCGCTTCCGCTCGTGTTGGTCGACCATGCGGGGTTTCCTTCCTAAGTGATCCGGCGGCTTGCGGAGGTGCTGGCGAGGCTGGCGAAGGCGACCTCCCGGAGCCCCTCGTTGATGGCGCCGTCATTGGACAGCGGGGCCAGCACGCAGGCCTCCACCGCGTCGATCTCATCAGTGCCTGCGGCGATCAGGTGGGCGGCCGTCACAAGCACGCGGGTGGATGGCGGCTCTAAATTGAAGGTTTTCTCGGCTGTCCGAATACTGATGGCGCAGTTGACAAGCCGCTGTGCGGTAGAGAAGGGCACACCGGTCTCGGCGGCAACCACGTCCGCTTCGCGCTCGGGTGGAAGGTAGTCCATAGGCACTGTGACGAAGCGCTGCCGGAATGACGGCTTGAGCTCTTTGAGTGAACTGCGGTACGCCGGGTTGTACGAGCACACCAGCATGAAATCGTCAGCGGCAGTGACCACCTCGCCGGCCCTGTCGAGATGCAGGGTGCGTCGGTGGTCGGTGAGGGAGTGCAGCACTGCCAACGAATCGTGTCGAGCCTCGACGACCTCGTCGAGGTAGCAGATCGCGCCCGATTTGACTGCTCGTGTGAGGGGGCCGTCAGTCCATGTCACGTCGCCACCAGCGACGACGAATCGCCCCACCAGGTCGGAGCTGGTCAGGTCGTCGTGACAGCTGATGGTGACGATGGGGCGCCGCAGCCGCGCGCCCATGTACTCGATCAAGCGGGTCTTACCGCACCCGGTCGGGCCGGTGAGCATGACGGGGAGGTGCCGCCTGAAAGCCTGCTCGAAGAGGGCGACTTCCGCGCCGTTCGGTTGGTAATCCTGCTCGGGCACGGTCATGCGGCCACCAGTTCCCGATGGACGAAAGCGAGCGTTCGGGGAAGATCTTCCATACGTGCTATCCGCTGGGATCGCCGCTGCCCGAACACTTCAGGCAGCGGGTCGACGCGCACCGAGCCGACGCCGATGTAGTACAGGGACACGCCCGCGTCATCTGCCTCCTCGACCGCGTGCGCCGCGTCAGCCCAGGCATAGCGACCTTCGTACCCTTCATCACAGATCAAACCGTCACCGATGATGATGAGGAGTCGACGCTCGGCGGGCTGGTCGAGAAGGCGGCTCGTCATGTGCCGGAGCGGCGCGCCGAGGCGCGTGTAGCCACCGACGTCGAGCCCGAGCCGGCTCGGGGGGATGAAGCGTCGGTCGCTGAAATCCTTCAGGCAGTCGACGCGCACTCGGTGGCGGGTGTTCCCCGTGAACGTGAACATCCCGTGCCGTTGCCGCGCGTCGGTCATCGCGCGCGACAGGGCGTCAGCGCATTCGAGCTCCAATCGGAAGAGCTTGCCTCCGTTGATTCCCAACGAGGAGCTGCCGTCCAACAACAGCGCGGTCACCACGTCTCTGTCTGTGGGTGACAGCTCGCGGAAGAATCTCGGTTCAGCGGCATGACCTGTCAGGGCGTCGACGTAATGCCGGACATATTGGTCGATCTCGATGTCAGATCCGTCTTCGAGACCGCGGCGGATACCGCGATGGGTGTTCTCCTGGAACCACTTGCGCACGTCGACTGCGATCGGGCCGGGTGGCTGCGCGTCGAACGCCCGCGAGCGCTCCAGGACCGCGACATGGTCGACCAGAAATGAATGCGTCCATGCGTTCCACTCGGGATAGGGAATGCCTGGCCGGTGCTCGGGAGTGACGTCGAAATCGTCCTCGTCGGGCCGGCTCGGCGGCGGCAGATTCGGATTGCGCACGCCGCCGTCTCCACCTACCGGAACGGAATGTGGCTGCGGAGTCCGCTTTTGGCGCGACGCCCACGGTAAACGGCCGAACGATCGCCGCAGCTTGTCTGAGAGTCCGCGTGGCGCGGTGTGCGCCAGTGGCAGTTGACCGCAGAGAGGGTCGATGACCAGCGCCCCCGAACTGCGGGCCAGGGTGATGGCTTGCTCGAACATCTGGGATGCGTCGGTGTCGGGGTCGGCGTCGCCGACATCGCCGATCAGTCGGTGGATTTCAGGCATCAGACCCGGCCAGTGAGCTGCCACCCACGCGACGGCGACCTGAGATTCCACCACGGTGAGGGCGGCCAGTTCCCTTGCTGTGAGTTCGTTCAGGCGGTAGTTGGTGACTCGCTCCTTCGACGGCGAGCACTGCAGCGCTATCCCGCAGGTCAAGCTGTGGCGTGACCAATGTGCCACGGGCAGCGGGAAGGGCACGTAGACGACGTCGAGCCCCGTGTTCAGCGAGAACCCGCGATGTGAGCCGCTGACGAGCTGGACACCGGCTCGCCGTTGGTCGCTCAACGCGACAGCGGTGACACCGCAGCTCCGCTCGATGGTGGAGGCTTGCGCATCGATCAGATCTGACACCGTTTTTCGACAATCGTCTCAGAACGTGCCGATGTTGGAGAACATCCAGTACCAGAACCAGATGATGAGTCCAGTTCCGCCCCATGCGCCGACGTACCGCAGGATTTCCCAGATCCAGCCCGCCATATCAACCTCCTCTGTTGGTCGGACCGAGATGCCGATCTCGAAGCTCCCGGCTGTGGGGCCAGCCTGTGCTCGCGAGAGACCCCAGTTGCCCGTTGTTCGCTGATTTCAGTCATCAATCTGTGAAGATCTCACGGTTGACCGAATGGAGATAGGGGATGGCAAGGAAGGGGGTGATGTAGAAGATGTCGTAGAGCCACCAGCCGACAACAGGGAGGACGACACCGGCGAAGCGGACGTCGGCATACATCGTCATGTTGAACACGTAGAGGCACCAGATCAGGATCCCCATCCAGCAGGTGATGATCATCCATTGGTGCCCCCAGCGCTTCATCTGCAGGAACCCGATGGCCGCCGCGATTCGCATGGTGAAGACGGTCAGGATCATGCCGACTTCCATGGCTTTCTCGCCGGGGCCGGCGGCGCCGCCGATTAGCAGCTCGTTGTAGTGCCAGAAGTAGCCGGCGTCGAACATTGCGCCCCAGCCGTTCAGCAGGATTCGGGCGAGAATCGTGTGGTTGGCGACGAGGTCGAGTGCCCATCCGACGGTGTTGATCGCGGCGTCGATGATGACGAGGTAGCCGATCAACTTGATGAGTATCGGACGAACCGAGAGTCCGTCACGTTGCGCCTTGCGTTGAAGCCATAGGCCTCGCAGGAACAACGGCAATCCGAAGATGCCGAGTGCGGCGGTCCCGATCAATAGGCTGCCGGAGATCAGCCACTTGTCCGCTTGCTTTTGCGCTGCTCGCGACGTCGCGTCGTGTTCAGCCAACCCGCGGCCCGACGATGCAGGCGCAAGAGTCCGAGCACCGCCGCGAGCACGGCTCGGCAGGTTCATGGTGACTGACTATAGTCACCGATTGCAATCGGTCAACCGGTTCAGGTGGGTGCGAGGCTGCGAAGTGTTCGATGGAGAAAGTCATCGATCATCGCTTCCTGCGAAGGCCACTGGTCTGTTGTGATCAGCAGTGCGTACAAGCCGAGCAGGAAGAAGATCGCGCAATTGGCGGCATCGACGGAGCGATCGATGGAACCAGCGAGGCGGGCCTCCTCGATCGCCCGAGTGACCTCTTCGATGAGAGGGTGAGACTCGAGCTCATCGGTCGCGGGTCTGCGTTGCGAGAAATGCAGCGCGAGAAAATCATTGAACAGTATCGGACCCAGACGCCGCTCAAGGCTGGTGATGAGATCGACGGCTTTTCTCAACACAGATTCGAGGTTCGGGGCTGACTCGGCGAAGCGAGTCAGTTCTTTGGCGATGCGGGCCTCCTCTCGTCCTTCGAGCTCGAGAAGCACGTGCTCTTTGGTGGGGAAGTGAAAAAAGAAGGTGCCGTGAGCTACCCCGGCCGCGGCGACGATGCTGGCGACGTCGGCCGCCGCCACCCCCGAATGCTTGAATTCGGCGATCGCCGCGCCCATGAGGCGCTCACGGGTCTGTATCCGACGTGTCTCGCGCGCAGTCGGACCGGAAGTCGAAGCCATGAAGCAAATCTAGCGTCGACACGAACCGACGGTGGGCTATCCCCTTAGAGCGGCCGCGTGGGGCATCTGCGATCTGACCTGACACGCATCGGCGTGGGGTAGGACCGTGCGCAGGCCGACGACGGTTCCGGGGCGCACTCGAACTCGTCGTTGCCGGCGCCGCGGAGTGCTGGTCGAGTCGACAAGGCCTACAGTGCGATTCGGACGCCGACGCCCCGTCAGACGACGGTCAGCGCCGAGAAGCTGTAGACCAGCGTGTCTTGGGTGGCGGTCCCGAGCTTGACGTATGCGATCCCGTCCGGCGTGAACTCCGAGAGGAAGCTCTGCGAAGTATTGGATCTGCCCGCTGCTTCCAACACCTTCTGCGCGCCCGACGGCGTCAGCGCGTACACGCTTGCGGTAGGGCCGACGTCGTTGTTGATGACATACGCGGTGCCGTCGGGGGCGAACGTGAACACCTGCTGCTCAAGGTCTTCCGTGTAGACGACCGTCAGACTGTTGAACTCGCTGAGCGGGATGACGGTGTTTCCTGCCGAATCGAAGCCCAGAATGCTCTGTGCGCCGTTACTCGCCTGGACACGGAAATAGCCGGTTCCGTCCGGACCGAACTCGACGTACCCCACAGAACCGGGCACTTGTGTCGTCAACGTGTCGGTCGTCAGCGCGAGTACCTGGTTGGCAACGATGAACCCATCAGGCCCGGTGTATCGCAACAGCTGGTACGGGGAGCCGTCGGGGCCGAACACCACAGAGCTCCCGGACGCACCTGCCGGCAGGTCGACTGTCCGAGCGAGCGTGCCGTCGGTGTTCAGCACCGCCACGTGCTCGGTTCCACCCGCGATGTAGTTCACGTAACCCACAGTCGCCGTCGCGGGCGACACCGTGCTCTCGCGGCCCGGCGAGCTCGGCTGCGCCGGCGACCCGGGCAGCGTGACGATGCTGACGGTGCCGTCGGGAGCGACGATCGCCACCGGGGTGGTCGTCGATGACACCGGAAGCGCCAGGGACGCAAAGACTGTGCCATCCGCGGCGACCTGCATGAGGAAACTGGCGATGCGGCCGTCGATCACGTCCGAGGTGTCCACGGTGGTCGCGGTGATCTTCGAGATGAGCGTCGTCCCGGTGCCGTCGTCGCTCGAGCCAGGGTAGGTGTACGTCTCGAGGTAGACGCCGCCGGGCGTGACCACGGTCCGCCCGGGAAGCCCGTCGACGGACCGCACCGTGCTCGACGTTCCGGTGACGGTGTAGACGCGGGTGCTCTTGCTGCCGAACAGCCCCTTCACCCCGGCGGTGACGTAGACCGTGCCGTCGTCGCCGACGATCGGGTCGCTCGGGTCCGAACCGTAGGGGAGCGTGATGGACTTCGGCGCCCCGGCCGCCGGGATGACCCGCAGTGACGAGAACCCGCCCTGCGTGGAGACCAGGTAAGCGCTCCCGTCGGGCCTGAGTTCGACTGCGGTGTCGTGCGGCAGCACCTGCACGGTGTCGCTCGAGGAGATCCGCACCAACCGGTAGGGACGGGTCGCTCCCGGGAGTCCGAAGGTGGGCACATCGGTGCTGACGTAGAGAGCGCCGTCTGCCCCGATGCGGATCTTCCTGTCCGGCGCGCCCTTGATCATCGCGATCGTGGTGACGGCACCGGAGCTGTCGACCGCGGAGACGGTGGAGCGGCTGCCGCGCTGGTTGGAGGTGATGACGACCAGCGTCCCGTCAGGGCGCGCGGCAGGGAAGTAGGCGTACCCGTCGATGTCCGCGCTTGCGGTGACCTGGGCGTCGTCGTCGAGGACGGAGATGTGGGTGGTGGCTTCGCGTCTGCTGATCACCGTGGTGGTGGCCTGGTAGACGGTGCCGTTCGCGGTGACGACGGGAGCGTCGAACGCCTCCCCGGGAAGCTCGGAGGACGAGACAGCAGCCTGGACATCGCCAACGTCTCGCCGCGCGGAACCCAGCATCGTCCACAGCAGCGGCGAGGCCGCCGGGGCTCTCGGACTTTCTGGGCGCTCCGGGGCTGGCTTGGGTGAGAACAGCGTCCTGAGCGCAGTCGCTGACCTGGGCGACGCAGCGACGGAGTCGTCAGTGGCTACTGCTGGTTCGTCGGCGTCATCGCGGTTGGCCGCGGTGCTGCGTGTGGTGCCGACGTGTCTCTTCGTCGACGGGGCATCTGAGGTGCTGCCCTTGTGCACGCGGGTGCGTAAGGGTCTGTCGAACCTCTTGCCGCCGGCATCTGCGTCGGCACGCTGTGACGTGCCGGCCGATGCGGTCGCCCCGTCCGGCTCGGCCTGCGCCTCCCCAGCCAATCCGACGACCGCCCAACCGATTCCCAATGCAACGGCTAATGCACCCACACGGCCGATATGATCTCCACGCACCATCGCGCACCTCCTGCGGCCCACCCAGCAAACCACGCTGGGAACAACCTGTGAAGGAAAAGCGACAAGTAATCTCGAGGTCATGCCACGCACACTCACTGACGACGAGATCAAGGCCTTCCTCGACAGCCGGCCGGGCTGGGCGGCCCTGACCACGATCGACGAGGACGGCTTCCCCCACACGGTGCCGCTGGGCTACTTCCGCATAGGCGACGACGTCGTCATGGGTGTTCGCGACGGCACGCACAAGGTGGCGAACGTGGAACGCGATCCGAAGGTGAGCATCATGCTCGAAGACGGTTCCACCATGTCCGACATCCGCGGCGTCATGATCCAAGGCCACGCCCGCATCGTCCGCGACAGCGAGGAAGCCGTCGAGCTCGCGCGCCACGGCGCCCGCAGACGCGGCGTGCCCGAGGCCGAGTTGCCCACCGAGCCCAGGCCGGGCGCCGCCTACATCTACGTGACGCCCGTGCGGACCCGGTCGTGGCAGTACGGCGACTGATCAGCCTGCCGGTACGACGTCGCTTCCCGAGCCCTTGATCGACGCCTTGACGCGGTTTTCCGCGCGCACCGTCCGCGTGCCCCGCACATAGCCGGTCGGCGAGATCGACGCGGCCAACAGCGCGTCCTCACCCTTGATGAACGGATGGAAGCCGACGCCGGCGCCACCGCGACCCTTGACCGGGATGTCGGCGACTTCGGTGACCTTCCAACTTTTTTCGGCCAACGACAGGATCGCCTCGCCGTTACCGCAAGACACCGGTAGCGCGGCGACCACCTCGTCGCCGTCACCGGACAGTTTCACGCCGGCCACTCCATTGCCTGCCGCTCCCTGCGGGTTGACCGCGGCCGGGTCGATCCGCAGGATCTTGCCGCGCCGCGTCACCAGGGCCAGGTGGTACCCCTCCGGTAGCACTCCCGAGCGCACGAGCCCGGTGATGTCCGGTGCCACCGGGATGTCGCGGATCTTGTAGGGCAGACCGTTCCCGTTGGTGAACTTCACCCGCCCGTCGGTCCACACCGCCCAGCCCAGACCGGACGTGAGAAGCTCGCCGTGGCTGTCGGAGAACACCCCGCGGTCGTCGAGGCGCCACGCGGTGTTGACCTTGCGCTCGCGCGGGCCGTCCTCGTCGCTGCCCGCCGTGACGGGCGTGGCCTCCGCATCGAGCACAGTGCGGCGATCGAATTCCGGCCCCTTGAACAGCTTTGCGGTCTCGACGAGTTCCTGGTCGATCACCTTCCGGCGGGCATCCGGGTCGGTCACCAGTTCGGTCAGCGCCGCGAATTCGGCGTCCAGCTTCTCCGCTTCGGCCCGCAGCTCGATGACGTCGAGCTTGGTCAGGCGTCGAAGCTGCAGTGCCAGAACGTAATCGGCCTGCACGGCGTCGATGCCGAACCGCTCCTGCAACCCCTGGCGCGCTTCGTCGACGGTGTCTGAGCCGCGGATCACCGCGACCGCTGCGTCGATGTCCAGATGGATCGTCATCAGGCCGGCAACCAGATGCCGACGGGCCGTGACCTTCTCCAACCGATACTCGCTGCGGTGCAGCACCACAGAATCCCGCAGCGTCAGGAACGCCGCGATCAGGTCACGGACCGACCACCAGCGGGGCACGCGGTTCTCGTCGAGCGCGACCAGGCTCGCCGCGAACGTCGACTCCAGCGGTGTCAGGGCCAGCAGCTGCGTGCGGATGTCTTCTGCGTTGTGACCGCGCTTGGCGGTGACCACGATGCGCAATCCGTTACGGCGGTCGGTGAGGTCCGACATGTCGGCGACGCCCGACATCTCGCCGGATTCGACCAGCGCCCGGATCCGTTCCTGCACAGTGTTGCTCGCGACCCCGGGCGGCAGCTCGGTGATGATGCAGTTCTTCCCGTCGACGTGGATCGTGCCGCGGACCGTGAACGCGCCCCTGCCGGTGGTGATGTACTCCCGGAGGCCGTTCGTACCGACGACGGTGGCGCCGCACCCCCAATCGGGGCCGGGGATGAGTTTGACCAACCTGTCGTCGGTCATGTTGGGGGTCTTCAACAGTGCCCGGCAGGCGGCCATCACCTCGCGGGGATTGTGCGCCGGGACCTTGGTGGCCCATCCCTCGGCGATGCCGACGGCACCGTTGCACAGCAGCACCGGCCACTGCGCCGGCAGCATCGTCGGCTCGGTCCATTCACCGTCGAAGGTGGGCACCATCGGCACGGCGTGATCGTCGAGTTCGGCGGTCAGCGCCGCTCCCGGCGCCGACAACCGCATCTCGGTGTACCGGTCGGCAGCGGGGATGTCACCCTGGATGCGGGGGAATGCGCCTTGCCCGTCAATGACTTTCACGCGCTGGAACTCGGCCGCCATCAGTGCCGCCGCCCCGTACATCGACGCGCCGCCGTGGGGGTGCAGGTTGCCGGTGACCGCCGAGCAGACCTTCGACGACTTCTGCGGCTTGTTGCCGGGCAGCAGCCGTGAATCGTGCATCTGGTAGAGGAGACGCCGCTGGCCCGGTTTGAGGCCGTCGAACGCCGACGGGATGGCGCGGTCGCTGACGCTGTAGAGGGCGAAGGTCAGCTGGTAGTGGTTCCAGTAGTCGTCGGCGCTCTGATCGAGCACCAGGTCGGGATTCTGTTCGGGGATGTCCAGGGTGGCAGACACTTCAGTACTCCTAGTCGAGGTCCAACGCGGAGGTGTCGACGCGGGCGGCGATCTCGGCCATCCACGTGCGGCGTCCCTCGGGCGGCCCACCGAACAACGTGTGGTGCAGCTTCGCCTCGTCATGGTCGGGATGGACGCGGATCACCGTGCGCCGCTGGGGATCCAGCACGGTGTTCCAGAAGTCGTCGGCGTCCATCTCACCGAGACCCTTGTTGCGTTGCACTTCTACGCGCTTCTTCGACGTGGCCTTCAGCTGCGCCACCGCAGTGTCGCGCTCGGATTCGTCCTGACAGTAGATCCGCTCGTCACCGTTCTTCACCACGAACAACGGCGGCAACGTCACGTAGACCATGCCGGCTTCGACGAGTGGACGGTAGAAATCCAGGAACATCGAGATCAGGCTCGAGTTGATGTTGCCGCCGTCGGGATCGGCGTCGGACGCGAACAGGATCCGGTCGTACCGGCACTGCTCGGGATCGCAGCTGTCACGCACGCCGCAGCCGAGAATCCGTTCGATCGAATCGAATTCGTCCTTGGCGCGTGCCTTGCTCAGCGCGAAGCCGTAGACATTGGGCGGCTTGCCCTTCAGTGGGAAGGCAGCCTGGAACGTCGCATCGCGCGCGGCCTTGATGGTGCCCAGCGCCGAGTCACCCTCGCAGAGGAACAGCTCGGCCCCCGAGCCGCGGCCGGTCTCTCTGCTGGGGAGCAGTTTCGGCGGCAGCGACAGATTGGTGCCCAACCCTTTGGCTTTCGACGCCGCCCGCGAGCGCGCCTTGGCGCCCTCCGCGCTCCGCCGGGCCCGGGCGAATTCGAGCGCCAGCTTGGTCCACAGCGACACCGCCTCACCGTTGGCGGGGTTGGCCGCCCAGATCGTCACGCTGCGAGCGACATCCGGCGCCATCGCCACGTTCAGCGAGCGCGACGAAACCGCCGTCTTGGCTTGGGAATCCCACGACACGTCAGGTGCACGGGTGTCCACCGCCAGGGCGGTGACCGCCGCGAAATCCTGTGCCTCAGGGCCTTCTTCGCCCTTGGCGAGACCCAGGTCGCGGATGCGCGACGCCCGGTCGGCCAGGGCTTCCGAGAGACCCTTCATCGCCGCGGTCAGATGCGATCCACCACCGGGTGTGCGTACGGTGTTGCAGAACGCGGCCACGGTCGCCGGCTCCGCCGGACCCGCCGTCAGTGACCAGCGAAACGGTGTCGGGCCGCGTCCGGTGGTGTACTCGCCGCGGCCTTCCACGGCTGCCCGGACAACCGGGGCGGGGGAGCCGGCAGCGGTGCACATGAGGTCGAGCAGGGTGTCGGTGCCCCAGGGGCCGTCGAACGGCTCGAGCAGCGCCGGAGGCACCTCGTCACCGGGCCAGCCCTCGTCGACGACGGACAGGTGCACGCCGGGGGACATGCGCGCCGCCGCGTGCGCCCGCAGCAGTACCTCGCCGATGTCCATCGTGGAATCGGGCACGACGGTCGGGTCGAACAGGATGCGCACGGTTGTGCCGTGCGCGTTGGGCTTCCGGTTGCCGACGCCCTGGAGTTTCCGGGTGTCGACGCGGGTGAAGGGCGCGTGGGGATCGAAATCCTGGCCGTCGAACACGCCGGGGTAACCGCCGCCGAAGCTCTGCAGATAGGTCTTCCCGCCGCGGCGGACCGTGACATCGGTCCGGGCGGAGATGAAAACTGCTGCTGCAGCCCCGATTCCGTTCAGGCCGGCGCCGGTGCTCGTGGCGTCGACATGCGCGGAGAACTTTCCGCCGGCGCGGGCAGTGCCCAGGGTCTTGACGATGCCGTTCTTACCGGTGGCCGGGTCGGTGTCGACCGGCAGTCCGCGCCCGTCATCGGCGACACTGACCGACCCGTCGGTATGCAGGGTGATCGTGACGGTCGACCCGCCGTGGCTGGGATCGGCCACCTCTTCCACCGCGTTGTCGATCAGCTCACGCAACGCGGTGTTCAGGATGTCCAGACCGAGGTTGACCGCCGGCCGCAGGCGGGTGTGCTGGACATCGTCGAGCTCGGTGATGTCAGCGGCGGTGTAACTCACGTCTCGTCCTTTCCATGGGGAGGGCGCCGATCGGTGGAATGGTAGACGGCGGATCCGACTTCCTCGTGGATCTGCAGCTCAGCCGCCGGGTTGTGGCGGTGATCAGGAGATGACGGCCCAGTGTGGGCGGTCGAACGATGCTCGACCAGTCTGACACCATGGCGCGATGCGCGCCTTCCTGTCCCGCTTGCGACGGCGCAGCAAGAACAAGCGCAGGAAGGAGCGATTC
This sequence comes from Mycobacterium sp. IDUB_1, assembly GCF_055419625.1. Classification (NCBI taxonomy): domain Bacteria; kingdom Bacillati; phylum Actinomycetota; class Actinomycetes; order Mycobacteriales; family Mycobacteriaceae; genus Mycobacterium; species Mycobacterium sp. IDUB_1. Next base: position 122,212 of record NZ_JBVAYA010000003.1, read on the forward strand.
GACCGCATCCTGGTCAAAGGTGACCGGTGGGTTCCGGCGCATGCCCAACTCCTGGGGACCGAGCCCATCTCCCGCACGCTGCCGCGAGTCTTCCCGTCCGATCACTTCGGTCTTCTGTGTCAGGTGATTCACGCCGCGCGCAGCGAATGACGAGCCGTCGTTGCGGCTGGATGAACTCTGCGAAAACTCCGCCGTCCAGCGCCGCCTCGTCGGATGTGGCCCTCTACGCTGGCGTCAATGGCTACCCCTTTGCCGACCAACGACGAGTTGCGCGTCAACTTCCAGGTCCTGCTGAACAGCGCCCTCACCCATGGACGGGCGGCGGCGCGCGATTGCGGGCTGGGCCCGGCCACCATCGCCGCGGTCAACGCCATCGCCTACGACCACCCGGACGCCGAAGCGGATGCGATCGCCGCTGCCTACGACGCCTTCGGCGCTGAGCATGGGGGAGCGCAACAGACCAGCAGGTCGGCCTAGCGGTCAGCCCTCTCGCGACCTGGCTCCAATTGCCCTGTTGGACAACAGACTTCGACACTCAGGCGAGAGCGGGGACCTCGGCTGCGTTCTCTGTGGCTGTCTTGTTCGCCTGCAGGCACGCCCACGACATCGTGAACAGGAAGATGCAGTAGGTGGTCAGCGCCAACCAGAACACCAACACCCCGTTCCATGCGAACGGACCACTGTGGAAGAAGAACGCGAAGATGTCGGGGATGAACGACACGGCGACGAAGAAGTTGACGTAGCCGACCCAGCGCGGGAACACCGTCTGGCCACTCAGCACGGCGATGCCGATGGACGCGTTCTGCAGGCAGAACAGCATGATGGCCGGAAACAGGATGAGCCAGCCCATGTCGTGCAGGAGCAGCACCGTGTCATCGGAGCGGTCGGTGCGGAACGTGGCCATAGCCCACAACAACATCGGCAACAGGTTGAGCAGAAGTGTGGCGGTCCCGGTGGCCAGCTGGGTCAACGCCAGCACTGGGCGCCGCCCCTCGATTCGCAGAAGATGCATGCTGATCGTGGCGACCAGTGGTGCGTACAAGACGATGCCCAGGGACGCGAGGACGAAGCCTGCACCGGTCAGGGTGGGGTGCTCGAGGTAGAAGGCACGCACCTCGGACATCGGTGCACCCGGGCCCAGCGGTAGGGGCAGCATCCCGGCGATCAGCCAACCCGCGAGGGTCACCACGACAGCCGCCGGCCCACCGAGTGCACACAGCGTCAGCACACGAGGATTCACGATTCCCTACTTTCCCGACGCGCGCGCAGTGAGTGCGTGCACGTTTTTAATCTCGATTAACTGGGAAGGTAGTTGTTCGCAGGCGTTGTGGTCAAGATGTGCCCCTCCCGCTGGAGGGGCGACGCGCCGTCAGCCGATCGTGGTGTCGCTGTCGATCTTGTCGGTGGCCGCGCTGATCACGTCGCCGGCCGCCTGTGGGCCGTCGACGTTGAGTTGCAGGACGTAGAGTCCGTCGGACGCCGGGATCACCACCGTCTTCTGAGCGATGACGCGCGTCTGGCCATCTCGGGTGTAGCTACCGCCGAGCACGTAGGCCGGATAGTCCCCGAGGGTGCTCTCCGAACCGGGGTTCCCCGGCTGGTAGTCGGGGAGGTTGTTGAGCTCGCCCGGTGCCAGCGAGATGATCTGCTGAGGGTCGACGTCACCGGTCAGTTTGGACATCAGCGCGATGATGTTGGGCTGATCTTCGACGAACTCGGGGCCGGTGTAGACGATCGCTCCATAGGCGTAATCGGGCGTCTGCTCGGGCGGCACGACCTCCCAGCCGTCGGGCACAGGGAGGTTGACCGGGGGGGCGCTCGGATCGCCCATCTTGATCCCGGCCTCCTGGATGTTGTTCTGCGCGATGTAGTCCGCGATGGTCGGATTGGGACCGGCAGCCTCGGCCTGCGTGGTGGGCGGCACCGTCGGCGCCGCCTTCTTGCTCGTCGGTGAGCTGCTCGATGCGGCACTGGTGGCGCTGCTCGAACTGCTCGACGACGCTGCCGGCTTCGAATCCGAGCCGCATCCGCTGAGGACGATGGCAAGAGCCGTGGCCGTCGCCGCCACGCCCGTCAGTGTCGAAGCTCCCATAGTCCACTCCTCGTCAATTTCGCCGATGCACGTTCTGCTGCGGCCACAGTGGCCGTCAGCAAATTAGAGGCAGGCGATTGGAACTTTGTTGGAACGGTCCGCAGCGGTTGGCCGACCGTCGCGCAGCGGTCCAATCGAATTCCAACACCGCCCGTTACGGTCCCGGCCATGATCAAGACTGCTGTCCTCATCAGCGTGGCGTCGGTGCTGGTTGCCTGTGGCGGTCCCGCGAAGACCACGGAGTCCAGCTCGTCACAGGCCAGCCCGCCTGCCCCCGAGGTGACGATCGAGGGCGACGCGGGCACGCTCGTCAACAAGCTGGCCGTCGAGGCGATCGGTGACCTCGAAAAGTACTGGACCACTGAGTATCCGGAGCTCTACGGCAAGGACTTCCCGCCGATCTCGGGCAAGCTCTGGGCATTGACACCCGACTCGCAGGCCGGGCCTGCCTGTGCCTCCGGGTACAGCGACGTCGCCGGCAACGCGTTCTTCTGCAAGATCGACGACTCGGTGGCGTGGGACGCTTCCGGATTGCTGCCCGAACTCCAGGAGAAATACGGCGATTTCGTCATCCCCATCGTGTTGGCCCACGAATTCGGGCACGCCGTACAGCAACGCTCGGGGTTCTTCGACCAGAACACCCTCACCGTGAGCTCCGAGCTGCAGGCGGACTGCTTCGCGGGGGCCTGGGCCCGCCACGCCCAGGACGAGAAAGTCTTCGAGGTCGACAGCAACGCGCTGGACACGGCCCTTGCCGGGATCCTGGATCTGCGCGACACCCCCGGCACCGAAGCCACGGACGACTCTGCCCACGGCAGCGGCTTCGACCGGGTGAGCGCTTTCCAGGACGGATACGACAGCGGCGCCTCCCAATGCAAGGGCTACCGCGACGGCCAGCCCGGCGTGTTGGAGTTGCCCTTCAACGACGCCGAGGATGCCGCCAACGAGGGCAATGCGCCCTACGACTCGATCATCAACGGGGTCCCGTACGACCTCGAGGACTACTGGACGCAGGTCTATCCCGAGCTGACCGACGGGACGCCGTGGACACCGCTGAAAGGTATTGCGCCGTTCGGGCCCTCGGATGCTCCGGACTGCGGCGGGCAGTCCACCTCCGGCTACGTGTTGTTCTACTGCGTACCCGAAGACTACGTGGGATGGGACAACGTGGACGCGATGCCCGAGATCTACAACCGCGGTGGGGACTACGCGGTCGCGACGCTGCTGGCCACCCAGTTCGGACTGGCCGCGTTGTCGAGGCTGGGCGACGAATCCGACGAGAAGACCTCGACGGCACGCGGTGACTGCCTCGCCGGTGCCTACACCGCGAGTGTGATCCTCTACAACCGCTCGGCCACCAGCAGCTATCACATCTCGCCGGGTGACCTCGACGAGGGCATCAAGGCCCTCCTGCTGTTCCGCGGCTCCGGTGACGTGGAGCGTCAGGGATCCGGGTTCGACCGCACCCGCGCCTTCCGCACAGGCGTGGTCGACGGGGCACCGGCCTGCCTCGACTACACGGTCTGAGCACTCAGGCATAGCCGGCGTAGTCGATCGCCGCGTGGACGAGTAGCCACAGCGGCCACGAGTCCGTGCAGCCGCGGTGTTCCTCGACCTGACGCAGATGTCGTCGGAGTATGCGGGCCAACTCCCGCGGCTCCACCGACGTCACGATCAGCCGGCCGCGGGCCATCGACAGGCGCCGGCCCTGTGCATCGAACGCCTGAGCCTCATCGGCCCACGCCCCGGCGACGTCGGCCAGGGTGCGGTAGAACGCGCAACCCGCTGCCGTGGCGATGACGAACGGAGCGGTCGGGTGCACCGTCGGCGCTGTCCGTCGCGTGCCGTGTCAGCTCGCCGCTGGCGAACTCGCGCGGGCTGTCGCCGGGCGCGATGCCGCTACCGGGAAGCCGGTGGAACACCGTGCCGGTGACGATGTATCCGTCGAGCTGCTCAACCCGGTTTCCTGTGTGACGGCCATGGCGTCTCTCCTGCGGTCTTCGGCGAGGACGTGTCCATCGAGCACGCTAGAACCGGGCTGTTGGAACTCGGTTGGAGCTCGCTTGCTGTGACCGGGATGCATGGATTTGAGCCGTATGCGTGGCCAAATGTGACGCCAGACGTAAGAATATCCGGCAAACAACCACGCGAAGGCGGTCAATGCCGTGGAGTACCGGATGCTCGGTCCGTTGTCGATACTCGACAACGGACGAGCCGTCCCACTGGGCGGGTTGCGGCAGCGGACCGTTCTGGCGGCCCTACTGATCGCCGACGGCCGCCCCGTGACCGCCGACGCACTGATCGACCAGGTCTGGGGTGCCGAACCACCGCCCAAGCCGCTGGCCTCCCTGCGCTCGTATCTGACCAACCTCCGGCGCATCGTCGGTGAGGACACGCTGCACAGGAACGCGCACGGATACGTCCTGAACACCGAGTGCGACATCGTCGACGCGCGAGAGTTCGCCCAGCTGATGCACCGAGGCCGCCGACTTCTGCAGGCAGGCCAGGCCGGGGCGGCCCGGGCGGATCTGTCCGAGGGCCTGGCGCTGTGGCGTGGGGAGCCCTTCGGCGAGTTCGGTCACCTGGAGTTCGTCATGCCGGAGGTGCACCGACTCGAGGCGCTGCGGGTCGACGGGCTCGAAGCGTACTTCGATGCGGCTCTGCAATTGGGGGAGTCCGCCTCGCTGGTCGACGGCATCGAATCGGAGGTCGCCGCCAATCCGCTGCGCGAGGCACTGTGGGGCTGCTTGATGGTGGCGTTGCACCGTAGTGGCCGCCGCACCGATGCCCTCCGGGCGTACGACCGCGCGCGGGTGGTCCTGCACGAGGAAATCGGCGTCGCCCCCGGTGTGGAACTGGAACGTCTCGCCACCGAGATCCGCACGGAAGCCACGATCCTGGACTGGCGTCCGCCGGCCACCGTCGCCGCACGAGACGAGGTGGTGGCGCACAGACCCACCGATATGCACGGTCGCGGAGGCGAGATCCAACGCCTGCATGCGATGCTCTCGGCCGCCGCGGGCGGACGAGGTGGCGTGATCGTGATCCGTGGAGACAGCGGGATGGGCAAGACCATGTTGGCGCAACGGGTGGTCGAGACTGGTCGAGAGTCCGGGATGGCGACGGCGTGGGCCGGGCACGCGGCCGATCTGCACCGCCCTCCGTCATGGGCGTGGGCGCACGCGGTTCGCGGTATCGCCGGGCATATACGTCTGCGCGGCAACCACTTTCACACCCCGCTGCCGCAGTGGTGGAGTGCCACCGTCGACGGTGTGACCGATGACGAGCGAGAGCGGGAATTCGCCGCGATCGAGGCGACGGTCATCGCTCTCGGCGACCTGGTGGCGCTTCGTCCCGCCGTCGTCGTGCTCGACGATCTGCAACGTGCGGACCGCTTCACCCGCCGGGTGCTCGAACATCTCACGTCGGCGGCCCGTTGCATGCCGCTGCTGGTGGTCGCCACGTGGCAGGACGGCGGCGCCGACGGGGTCGAAACGGCGCGGGAATTCGACCGGTTCGCCGACCGCACCGATGTCGACGTCCTGAGGCTCACGGGTATCGATGCCGACGCCGTCGGCGGCTTGATCGCCGACATCGCCGGCGCACGGCCGTGCCCCGAATTCGTCGCCGGTATGCACCATCGCACCGGCGGAAACCCCTTCTACGTCACTGAATTGGTGCGTTTGCTCGTCGACCAGGGGCGGGCCGCAGAGCTGCAGGCACCACTCGGCAATGACGCCGACGTACCGGAGGCGGTGAGCGGGGTTATCCGGCGACGCATGGCGAATCTGCCCGAAGCCACCCGAACCCTGTTGCGCCTCGCGGCCGTCGCGGGCGCCGAATTCCCGGTGTCCCGGCTCGCCGAGGTGGCCGGATTGTCGATCGCCGAGACGGCCGAGACCCTCGCGCCGGCCACCGACGCCGGACTGATCGTCGCGACTGTCCAGCGCCACAACGCCTTCAGCTTCGGGCACGGACTCGTGCGGGATGCCGTCGCTGCGGAGACGACGGGACTCGACCGCGCCGCGCTGCACGCCGCCCTTGCCCGCACCTATGCCGACGACGACGGTCCGGCGGTGTCCCAGGATGCGATCGACGGTGCCCAGCACGCGTGGAACGCCGGGTTGGCCCTCGACGCGGACACCACGCTGCTGCTGATCGACCGGGCACGCACCGATGCATGGGCGCGCAGCTCCTATCGCGAAGTCGCCGAACTGGATCGTCGGGCGCTCGAAGCCTGCGCACGATTGCCCGCCGACAGTGGTCGCTTCGATCGCGAAGTGGACCTACGGCTGCAACTGGCATCGGTGGAAGCCGTTGTCACCGGGCAGAGTTCGGCGCGTGTGCTCGCGGATCTGCGCGACTCGTCGCGACCGCAGCACGACTCCGTCGAAGCGACCACGGCCGTGGCCATGGGGTGTCTGGAGGCGTGCGGGATGGCGCGTTACCACGACGCCGCGAGCCTCTCGGACGGCCTCGTCGATTTCTTCCGCGTGACCTCCGACCCGATATCGGGCGCCGCCGGCTACTACATGCGCGCGCTGACCCAGTTCATGCGCGGCTCACTGGATCTCGCGCTCGCCTCGGTACAGGACCTGCGAGTCGAGGTCCCCTCGGTGGATTGGCAGACGTACGGGGCACTCGCCTCGTTCGAGATCCTCGCCTATGCCGTCGCAGCGCACGCGCACGCGTTGCGTGGAGAGCTCGACAAGGCTCACGCCGCCCTGACCGAGGGGCTGGCACAGGGGAACGAGCGCGGCGACGCATTCGGCGTCGCGGTGCTGCGGACCTCGGCCGTCCAGCTCAGCGCGATGGTGGGGGAGCCGGCGGGCGTGGCGCAGCACGCCGCCGCCGTGGTGAGCCTCCTGGTCGAGCTCGGTATCGAGCAGTTCGTCGGGGGCGCGCGTCTCATCCACGGCTGGGCCTGCGCGGTGGGGCCTGACCGGGTGGACACCGTCGACGACATGCATTCGGCGCTGAACCTCCATGAGCAGGGTGGCCGCCGGATCTTCTCGCCCCTGTACTACGGGCTGCTCGCCGATGCGACGGAGGTGCACCGCGGCCCGGCCGAAGCGCTGGCCTGTGTCAACCACGCCGAGTCCATCGCGGCCGCCACCGGGGAACGGGTGTGGGACGCGCAGTTGTCGGCGCGTCGGCTGCGCCTGGCAGCCCAGCGGATGCGGGGAGCCAGCACCCCGGACAGTCGCGGTGGCCACTTGTCCGGGGTGGAGGCGACACACTCCTGAGCATCTGTGATCTTGATCTGTCGCGTGTCGGACCGAAGTTTCGTAATGTCATGCGGTCTCTGAAGTGTCTGCATGAGCCGGGAGTGTCTGATGCGTGCGGTGTTGACTTTGCCGATCTCTCCGGCGTTGGACGTGGACGAGCTTCGGGCAGCGCTGGCGCCGACCACCTGGCTGCCCGCGGCTGACCCGACAGAGCCGTGGATGACGGCCCGTGTGGAAGCGCTGGTGCAGGAATTCCCCGAAAGCTTGCGTATCCAGTTGCAGCAGGCCGGGCTGATCTACATCCAGGTCGGACTGACCGTAGAGGGATTGGTCAGCCTGGAGCGCCATGGCGCGGTCATGATCCGAGTGGTTCATGACGGTGACGACGTGTCCGCGATCAAGGATGCCGTCGACACACTGGCCCGCCACCTGCCCGACGCGCTCAAACGGGCGACCGGCAACGACGATCTCGGTCTGGAGAAGGAGATCGAGATCCGCCAACGCCACGGCGGTGTCGCCGTGGCCAAGGGTGAGATCATCACCCCGCACAGGCTGCGCTTCCCGAAGTACGTGCGTACAGAGCGGCCTCGCGAGTTCGCGCTGATCTGCGTGCTTGCGGGGCTACTGGCGACGACGTTCCTGACGTCGCTGTGGCTGGCCCACCTTCACCCGATCGCGCTGAGTTGGCCCGATGTGATCCGCGGCCACGGCGATCGGATTTCGTCTGCTCTGGTCGTGGCGTTGTTGACCATCCTGATCAACCTGCTCTTCGAATACCGCGACTGGCGATCGGAAACCACCGAGGTGCGTTGGCTTTTCGGGTGAGTGCGCGGTAGCGGCTAGCGGCAGCAGTTCGGGTCCAGCACCGCGCACAGAGCGCCGAGTGCGTCGGGCGCGACACGATGGAAGACGTTCATCCCACGGCGATCCGACGCCACGAAGCCGGCGCGCCGCAGTTGTGAGAGATGGTGACTGACGGTCGACTCGGTCAACCCCAGTGCAGCCGCCAGCGCGCCGCTGTTCTCCTCACCGGTCGACGAGCTGAACAGCATCGACATGATCTTCACCCGAGCGGGATCTGCCAGGGCTTTCAGGCGCAGCGCCACCTGAAGCGCATCGGCGTCACTCATCGGGCCCGAGGCCACCGGCGCGCAACACACCGGGCCGGACATGTCGATGGTGGGCAAACTCTTCGGCACACACCCATAGTGCCACCATCTTGACATTCATCACAAAGGTGGCATTGTGGCCGTCGTCAACACTTCGACATACGTCGTACAGGTAGGGAGGCAGGTATGTCCTCGATGTCCCGCATCCAGCTCGCACTCAACGTCGACGACCTCGACGAGGCCATCGCGTTCTACTCCGCGCTCTTCAACACAGCCCCGACCAAGGTCAAACCGGGTTACGCCAACTTCGCCGTCGCCGATCCGCCGGTGAAGCTCGTGCTGCTCGAGAACTCCGGCCACGGCGGCACGATCAATCACCTTGGCATCGAAGTGGATTCGAGCGACACCGTGCACAGCGAGATCGCCCGCCTCGCTGGCGAGGGACTGTTCACCGAGGAAGAGATCAACACGACCTGTTGCTTCGCCACCCAGGACAAGGTGTGGGTGAGCGGTCCCGCCGGGGAACGCTGGGAGGTTTACACCGTGCTCGCGGACTCGGACACCTTCGGCGCTCGCTGCTGATGGCCCGCTCATGATGGCCGAAGCCGGCGTCGTCGACAAGCTCTCGTTTCTCGACAGGTTCCTGCCGCTGTGGATCGGCATCGCCATGGCCTCCGGGCTCCTGCTCGGCCGCCTGGTGCCCGGACTGGACGGGACCCTCAACGGCATTGCGGTCGACGGCATCTCGCTGCCGATCGCCATCGGGCTCCTGATCATGATGTATCCGGTGCTCGCCAAGGTGCGCTACGACCGACTCGACACCGTGACCGGCGACCACCGGCTGCTCGTCAGTTCTCTTGTGCTGAACTGGGTTATCGGGCCCGCGCTGATGTTCACGCTGGCCTGGCTGCTGCTGCCCGACCTCCCGGAATACCGCACCGGTCTCATCATCGTGGGTCTGGCTCGGTGTATCGCGATGGTGATCATCTGGAACGACCTCGCCTGCGGGGACCGGGAAGCAGCCGCCGTCCTGGTGGCCGTGAACTCCGTCTTCCAGGTCCTCATGTTCGCCGCACTGGGATGGTTCTATCTCTCGGTCCTGCCCGGCTGGCTCGGCTTGGCGCAGGCGAGCATCGACACCTCGCCGTGGCAGATCGCCAAATCCGTCGCCATCTTTCTCGGCATCCCACTACTGGCCGGCTATCTCTCGCGACGACTGGGGGAGCGGGCGAGGGGGCGTGACTGGTACGAGCGAATCTTCCTGCCCAGAGTCGGACCCTGGGCGCTGTACGGGCTGCTGTTCACGATCGTCGTCCTGTTCGCGTTGCAGGGCGATCAGATCACCAGCCGGCCCCTCGACGTCGTTCGCATCGCACTGCCGCTGCTGGCCTACTTCGCGATCATGTGGGGCGGTGGATATCTCATCGGCGCCGCACTGGGGCTGGGGTACGAGCGCACGACCACGCTGGCATTCACCGCGGCTGGCAACAACTTCGAACTTGCGATCGCGGTCGCCATCGCGACCTTCGGTGCCACCTCGGGGCAGGCCCTCGCCGGTGTGGTCGGGCCGCTCATCGAGGTTCCCGTGCTCGTCGGTCTCGTCTTCGTGTCACTGGCACTGCGCCGGCGTTTCGCCGCGGCCCGACCCGAGACGACACCGGCGTGACGGAGGCGAGGACTCCGTCGGTGGTGTTCGTGTGCGTGAAGAACGCCGGCAAGTCACAGATGGCTGCGGCCCTGATGCGTCAACTCGTGGGCGATTCCGCCATCGTCCACTCCGCCGGAACGCGACCGGGCGAGTGCGTCAACGCCGTATCGGCTCGATCCCTGACCGAAGTGGGCATCGACATCAGCACTGAGACGCCGAAGCCGCTCGACGGCAGCATCATTCGCGACGCGGATGTCGTCGTCACGCTCGGCCGCGAAGCGCGCGTGGATGAAGTTGCAGGCCCTCGCTTCGAGACCTGGGACACCGTCGAACCTTCAGAGATCGGCATCGACGGGGTCGAGCGGATGCGGCTCATCCGAGACGACATCGCACGACGGGTTCGCGCACTCGCCGACGACCTGGGTGTACAGCCGAGAGGATCGGGCGCTACCGGGCCTCCTCCAGAATTTGGATGACCTGCTGCAGCGGGTCCGGCACCGTGGACACGGCCCCGACGTAGGGGTGCGACAGTTCGACCACGAGGAACAACTGCGCCCCGACGAGGGTGCCGATGATGGCGACCATCGCGTAGTGGTTGGCCGGTTTCTCGACCCCGTAGATGATCGCGCACCCCAGCAGCAGGCCGCTGGTGACGAAGATGACCGCCCACAGCGACCAGGGTGGCCCGGTATCGGTGCGCGCCTGCAGCACACGCTCCGTCCTGGCCTTGCTCATGTCGTTGAGGTTGCCGAAAGACGTTGACAGCAGAGTTTTTTGCGCATCGGTCCGGGCTGCCACGCCCTCGTAGGCCGCATAGAGTCGGTTCAGTGCCTGGTCAGCCTCGGGATAGAAGCGTCCGGCGTTGGACTCGTCCCACTCTGTCAGCGCGGCCCGCTCGTAGGCGAGCAGGCTCTCACGTATCCGGCCGCGGTCCGGCTCGTCGAACACACCGGAGTCACGCGCCAGCTGGGCGCCGGCCGCCCCTTCGGTGCGCACCACCGAGTCCGCGTGACTGATCTGCCCCCACATGGCCGAGACGACGAATCCGATGAAGAACGCGAAGACGAACCCGACGACACCGAACGCGAATTTCGTCACGTCGTTGTGCTCTTCGTCGCGAGCGCCGGGGAAGCGGCGCCGCACCAGCGTCTGGATGACGACGGCGAGTCCCGCCGTCGCGGCCACGATCAGGATCAGCAACAACCATGGCGGCACATGGGTCACCAGCCATTGACTCAACTCTGCCCCCTCGCGACCCGCCCGACCCCGGCCGCTGCTGACTCTAAACGGGCGGTCGCGTCCGCGGCGCACAAGTGGCCGAACTGTCCACCGAAAGGGCTAGGGGCGGAGACACCTGCGGGCTTATCATCGAGGGGTACGGTTCCGCGATGACGAGTTCGCGACCGTACGCAGGAGGCCGACATGCGGCTCACGTACGTCACGATTCTGCCGGCCCTGATCGGTACGGGACTGATCGCTCCGCCGCCGGCAACGGCCGACTGCACCAGCGCTGCAGGCACGATCGTCTGTTCCCAGGGCGATGTGCGCGGTGCCAACACCGGTCAGGGGCCTGGCACGAATGCGCCCTACTACCCCTACCAATGCTGGTACTGCAACGACGGCGGCTGGGGGCTGACGTTCATCATCGAGCGGCCGCACCGACCTCACGGTGACGGCGGCGGAGGCAGAAGAGGCTGAGGCGCAGCAGTTTTCGCGCGCACCGCCAGCAAGCCTCCGCCGATGACCAGCGCCATCCCCGCGTAGGTCGACAGCGCCGGGCTGTGGTGCCACACCAGCCAGTCGATGAGTGCGGTGAACACGATCACCGAGTAGATGAACGGCCCGAGCTTCTCGGCCGGCGCGTACCGGTAGGCGACGATGATCAGCGCCTGCGATGACAACTGTGCGACGCCGACGGCGACCAGCCATGGCCAGGCCGCCGCGGTGATCGGGGCGAAGTCGGCGGCCGCGACCGGCACCGACATCGCCGTGGACAGCAGGAAGTAGTAGAAGAGAATCCGCAGTGTCGGTTCTGTGGCGCCCAGCCACCGCACCGACATCATCGCCACCGCCAGGAGCACCGCGCCGGCGAACGCCGACAGTTCCCCGACACTCAGGCCGTGGCCCTGCGGTCGCAGCACCAGCATCACCCCGGCGAAGCCCACCGCAGCACCGAGCCACGTCGCCGCGGCCACGCGCTGCCGGGTCACCGCCCACGCGATCAGCGGCATCCACAGCGGAGCGCTGTAGGTCAGCAGCGTCGCGTTCGCCAACGGGATCTGTGTGATCGCGAAAAACAGCGCGTACCAACACCCCGTCCCTGCCGCGGCGCGCAGCACATGCAACCCGATCCTGCGGGTCCGCATCGCCGCCCAGCCGTGCCGCAGCGCCACCGGGGCCACCGCCGCCAGGCAGATCGCGTTCTGCGTCAACAGCAGCACTCCCGTCGAGGTGTGCTGCCCCGCGACCTTGGCCAGCGCGCCGACCAGTGCGACACAGAAGAAAGCTGCGGTCGTGAGAAGCGCTCCCGCAGTGAGGTTTTCGGTGCGGTAGCCGATCCGGTCAGCCGGCACCGCGACCGACTGACGGCGCGAGGTTCGGAGTCGAGCGCTTCATGACGCCGTTGAGCAGGCGCGGCGACACGAGGTCGAGTGCTCGCAACGGGAGCATCTTGCGGGGCGCGATGCGCACCGGGCGCCGGCGCGCGGCCTCGACCATCCACTCCGCGGCCTCGTCGGCGCTCAACGCGGCCAAGCCGTCGTATGCCCGCGTCGGGGCGATCATCGGCGTGGCGACCAGCGGGTAGTAGATGGTCGTCGACCGAACCCCCGTGTCGGCCAGCTCGTTGTCGATGACCCGGCTGACCGCGCTCAGCGCGGCCTTCGACGCGTTGTAGACGCCGAACAGCGGCGAGGACTCCGGCATCACGCGCCAACTCGAGATGTTGATGATGTGGCCGTCGCCGCGCGATACCATCCCCGGCGCGATGCCCCTGATCAACCGCAGCGGCGCGTAGTAGTTCAGTGCGATCGTGCGCTCGACGTCATGCCATCGTTCCAACGACTCCAGCAGCGGCCGACGGATGGACCGGCCCGCGTTGTTGATCAGGATGTCCACCGGGCCCGCCTCCGCGGCCAACGCGTCGACGGCATCGAGGTCGGCGAGGTTGGTCGGCATCGCCACTGCGTGCCCGCCCCGCGCCGTGATCCGGGCGACGACGTCGGCGAGCAGGTCCGCCCGGCGCGCGACCACGAGCACCGTGGCCCCGTGGCCCGCCAACTTCTCCGCCGCGACCGCGCCGATCCCCGACGACGCGCCTGTGAGCAGAATCCGCTTGCCGCGCAGTGCCGTTGGTGTACCCGCCGAGAGATGGGGAAGCGGTCGCATGCCGGCCAGCCGGAGGGCGCGGCGCAGCGAGCTCGTCACCGGCTCAACTCTAGGGCCGACACGACGACGATCTGGTCGAATTGCCGCCGCGATCGCCTGACGGGGGCGTAATTTTGCCGTAACACACGCCACGGGGGTCGGCGAAGGGACATTTCATGGGTCAGGCACACACCATCGGACGGGTCGGCGCGCTCGCCGTGACGCTCGGCGTCGGCTGGGCGGTGGCCACCGCCGCCCCCGGCGTCGCGTACGCCGACGAGACCGGCAGCGACACCGCGGTGGCGGCGCCTGCCTCGTCATCAGATGCGTCATCGGAAGCGTCGCAGACCGGGCCCGGCAGGGCCGACGAGCGACGGGCCGCTGCGCAGCAACGCCGCCAAGAAGCGCGCGAGGCTGCCGCGACTCGTCGCGCCGAGCGTCAGGAGGCCCGGCGTGCTCGTTCCGCCGACCGCGACACCGATGGTCCCGAGCGCACCTCGGTAAAGGTCACCAAAGATGGCGAGTCGTCGCGCGCCGATGCTCCGGCCGGTGCGCCGCCGGCAGCGCCGCTCGCGCTGACCACGTTGCTGACGTCCGCTGCCGCCACGCGTGAGGAGCGGACGGCGCAGCGCACCACCGCCGTGCCCCAGGTGAGCGCCCTGGCCGCCGACGACACTCCGAACGTGCTGGTGATCGGCATCGACGGGACCAACCTCAGCAAGATCCTCGCCAATGAGCAGAACACCAACCTGTTCAGCCTCATGCAGGGCGGGACGACCGCGGCATCGACGATCGTCGGGCACACGACGATCTCCAATCCGTCGTGGTCGTCCATCCTGACCGGGGCGTGGGGCGAGAAGACCGGCGTGATCAACAACGTCTTCACGCCCTGGACCTACTCACGATGGCCGACGCTGTTCACCCAGCTCGAGCAGTTCGACAGCAGCATCGAGACCACCGCGATCTCCGACTGGGACGTGATCGCCGGCATCGCGGGCACCGGCGGGGCAGCCGACGTCGACAACAACATCTATTTCACCCAGGTCGCCGGCGACACCGACTGGTCGAAGACCGACGACCGGGTCGGGGACGCCACCGAGGCTGCTATCGCCAACGCCGACCCGGATGTCGCCAACTTCGTGTTCAGTTACTTCGTCGGGGTCGACGAGAACGGCCACATGCACGGCGGCGACTCGACGGAGTACGCCGCAGCCGTCACCAACGTCGACCGCAACATCGGGGAGATCCTCGAGGCGATCCAGACCAGTGGCCAGGAGTGGACGATCATCGTCGTCACCGACCACGGGCACCAGCCGCAGAAGGGCATCGGCCACGGGTTCCAATCGCCGCCCGAGACATCGACATTCGTGATCGCGAACGGGGCAGGATTCGACTCCGGCGCGATCAACCTGACGTATTCGATCGTCGACGTCACCCCCACGGTGCTCACCCTGTTCGGGGGGCAGCCCTCCTCGGACTCGGACGGGGAATCCCTGACCGACCAGGACGACAGCAATGTCCTGCCCGACCCCGGTGAGCTGCGCGCCGACCTCCTCGACATCATCGCCAAGTACGGCTATCCGGACCGGGCCACCGAGGCCAGACTGAGCCTCCGCACCATCGTGACCTCGGTGCCCTACTTCGTGTTCGGCGCGACCAACCAGCTCACCGGCGGTCTGCAGGGTCTCGTCGACCTCGGCATCCCGCTGGTCAGCCTCGTGGCCAAGGTCGCGATCATCCCGATCGAGTTGGGCGGCGACCTCATCTACGTCGCGACGAACCTCGCGGCGCAGATCGTCGCGAAGCTCACCGGTGTCGAGGGCGCGAGCATCTTCCCGCTGTGGCCGCCGGCACCGCCCGCGATCGAGCCTCAGCCCGACGAGACGACGACTCTGGCCGATCTCTTCGCGGTGTGCGGTGACGATCCGGCCTCGGCGAGCTTCCTGGGGTGCAGGGCGCCGAGCATCGCCGTTTAGCGCTGCATCGAGGCGATGAAGTAGGACTCTTTGCCGGTGGGATAGCCGCCGCCGTCGGTGGCGATGTGCACGTGGTCGAAGTGGTTGGCCGTCTCGTTGCCGTAGTCGGCCGTCCAACTCGGCGCGCCGATGCCGGGATAGAGGGCCTGGCGCCAGATCACGTGGAGGACACCCCAGCGCTTCGCGTTGGCGAGGGCATAGCCGGCGATCTGGTTGCCCAGGGCAATGCCCTCGTCGGAGTGGTAGTTCGGGATCATCACGTCGATCGCCAGACCGTTGGGATGCCACTTCAACGGATCCTGCCGATAGCCGCCGATCGTCGTGATCTCCGGGAACATCGCGCTGATCGCGCGGGCCGCCCAGATCGTCTTGACCTGCAACCCGCCTTCAGGCGCGACGCCGCGCGGCAGCGACAGATCGAAGACCCGCGCGTCGATGGGTGCGCTGGCGGCCAGGAGTTCGGCCTTGTCCGGCGGGGGAGCCGCGGGCGACGCCGACGATCCGGCTGGTTTCTCGAGTTGCGGCGCGGAGGTCGGCGCGGCAGCCTTTTCCATGTCCTGCGCGTAGAACATGCCGGCCGACACCACGAGCGACATGATGATCGCCAGCCACCGGCCACGGCCGTTGGCTAACAGTTTCGTGCGCACGAGGTGCACTGTAGCGCCGCGTGCCGCCGCCGCGGGCAATGTTGGAGTGACGGCGCGTTTGAAAGGAAGCAGCCGTGGGCAAGCTGCCTTCCTGTTCTCGGTGCGGGGGGCTCGCGTGGCCCGGACGAAAGGCGGCTCGATGAGCGAAATCAGGACAGAATCTGCACAGGCCGGTACCGAGCGAAAGCTGGGTAACAGCCTGAAATCCCGTCACATCACGATGATCTCCATCGCCGGGATCATCGGGGCCGGTCTGTTCGTCGGTTCCAAGAACGCCATCGCCGAGGCGGGCCCCGCAGTCATCCTCTCCTACATCATGGCCGGCACCCTCGTCGTGCTCGTCATGCGCATGCTGGGGGAGATGGCCACCGCGAACCCGGACACGGGCTCGTTCTCCGTCTACGCCGACCGTGCGCTCGGCGGCTGGGCCGGCTTCTCGATCGGTTGGCTGTACTGGTGGTTCTGGGTTCTCGTCATTCCGGTCGAGGCCACCGCCGCCGCCGACATCCTGACCGGTCTCATCGGTGGCGCGCAATGGATCTGGGCCCTGGCGGTCACGCTGCTGCTGACCATAACCAACCTCGCGAGCGTCGGTAACTACGGCGAGTTCGAATTCTGGTTCGCGCTGATCAAGGTCGTCGCCATCGTCGCGTTCATCGGCGTCGGCGTGGCCGCGATCTTCGGTCTCATCCCCGACTCGCAGGTCAGTGGCATCGACAACCTGTGGCAGCCTGACGGCTTCCTGCCCAACGGGTTCGGCGCCGTCGTCGCCGGCATGCTGATCACGATGTTCTCGTTCATGGGCACCGAGATCGTCACCATCGCGGCCGCCGAATCGCCCGATCCAGAGCACGGGATCACCAAGGCCGTGCGTACGGTGATCTGGCGCATCTCGCTGTTCTACATCGGCTCGATCTTCATCATCGTCTCGCTGATGCCGTACAACGAACTGCCCGACGGGTCCTACCAGTCCACGCTGCAGGCGATCGGCATCCCCGGTTCCGGGCTCATCATGGACATCGTCATCCTCACCGCGGTGGCGTCGTGCCTGAACTCCGCGCTCTACACCGCGTCGCGAATGCTGTTCTCGCTCAGCGAGCGTCACGACGCACCGCAGGCGGTCCGCAAGATCGCAAGCAACGGCGCGCCCTGGGTCGCGGTGCTGGCCTCGACCGCGGTCGGCTTCCTCGCCGTGATCGGCAACTACCTGCTGCCGGAGAAGATCTTCGGCTACCTGCTGGCCACCAGCGGCGCCGTCGCGCTGTTCGTGTACCTCGTGATCGCGATCAGCCAATTCGTCCTCGGCCGGAAGATGCGGGCCGCCGGCGAGCGACCGCCGGTGAAGATGTGGCTGTTCCCGTACCTGACCGTGGTGGTGATCGGACTGATCATCGCGGTGCTGGTGCTGATGGCGTTCGATCCGAAACAGCAGCAGGCCATCGGACTCTCGGTGGTGTCGGCCGTCATCATCGTGGCTCTCGGCGTGATCGTGCACCGGCGCCACGGTGCGGCCGAGGA
Source organism: Mycobacterium sp. IDUB_1 (assembly GCF_055419625.1). Taxonomy (NCBI): domain Bacteria; kingdom Bacillati; phylum Actinomycetota; class Actinomycetes; order Mycobacteriales; family Mycobacteriaceae; genus Mycobacterium; species Mycobacterium sp. IDUB_1. The sequence goes on from NZ_JBVAYA010000003.1 coordinate 139,796, forward strand.
GTCGGTCGGCACCAGCTGAGGGGTCAGGGCCGTTTGGCCACCGTCAGCAGGATCGCCGCGTCCTCCAGCGCCAGCAGCGAGTGCCGGCTGTCGGGGATCAGCAACAGATCGCCGGCGCGGCCGTCCCATCGGTCGTCGCCGACGACCAATCGGACGGATCCCCGCAGCACGTAGATCGTCGCCTCACCGGGGTTCTCGTGCTCGGCCATCTCCGATCCTGCCGTCATCCCGACCACGGTCTGGCGCAGAATCCGCTCGTGACCGCCCACGACCGTGTCGGCGGCGTTACGGCCGCTGGAGGTCGCCCGCTCGAGCTGCTGTCGGGCCAACGCTTCGATCGACACCTTCTGCATGGATGCCATTCCATGCCCCGCGGCGTCGCGCCGTCAACCAAGGATGTGACCGGACCGGGGAGCACCCCCGTTCGGTAGGCTTCAACCGCCCCGAAACTGACAGATCTCTGACCGCACCTCAACGCCGGGAGGCCACTACATGAGCGCCGAGCAGCCCACCATTTTCTACACCCTGACCGACGAGGCGCCGCTGCTCGCGACCTACGCCTTCCTGCCCGTGGTCCGTGCCTTCGCCGGCGCCGCCGACATCGACGTCAAATCCACCGACATCTCGGTGGCCGCGCGCATCCTCGCCGAGTTCTCCGACCGGCTCACCGAGGAGCAGCGAGTACCCGACAACCTCACCGAGCTGGGCGAACTGACTCAGTTCCCCGAGACCAACATCATCAAGCTGCCGAACATCAGCGCCTCGGTGCCGCAGCTGCTCGCCGCGATCAAAGAACTCAAGGCCAAGGGTTACGACCTGCCCGACTACCCGGGCGAACCGAAGACCGACGACGAGCGCAAGATCAAGGAACGCTACGCGAAGATCCTCGGTAGTGCCGTCAATCCCGTTCTGCGCGAAGGTAATTCAGACCGTCGCGCGCCCAAGGCGGTCAAGGAGTACGCCCGCAAGCATCCGCACAGCATGGGGGAGTGGTCGCAGGCCTCGCGCACGCACGTCGCGACGATGAAGGGCGGCGACTTCTACCACGGTGAGAAGTCGATGACGCTGGACAAGGCGCGCAGCGTTCGAATGGAACTCAAGACCCACCCCAAGGACGGCTCAGCCGGCGAGACCATCGTGCTCAAGCCCGAGGTCAAGCTCGACGAGGGCGACGTCATCGACAGCATGTTCATGAGCAAGAAAGCTCTCATCGAGTTCTACGAGGCGCAGATCGAGGACGCCTACAAGACAGGCGTGATGTTCTCGCTGCACGTCAAGGCCACGATGATGAAGGTCAGCCACCCGATCGTGTTCGGCCACGCCGTCAAGGTGTTCTACAAGGACGCGTTCGCCAAACACCAGGAACTGTTCGACGAGCTGGGCGTCAACGTCAACAACGGTCTGTCCGATCTCTACAGCAAGATCGAGGCCCTGCCCGCCTCGCAGCGTGAGGAGATCATCGAGGACCTGCACAAGTGTCACGAGCACCGGCCCGAGCTCGCGATGGTCGACTCGGCGAAAGGCATCTCCAACTTCCACTCGCCCAGCGACGTCATCGTCGACGCCTCGATGCCGGCGATGATCCGGCTCGGCGGAAAGATGTACGGCGCCGACGGCCGCACCAAGGACACCAAGGCCGTCAACCCCGAGTCGACGTTCTCCCGGATGTACCAGGAGGTCATCAACTTCTGTAAGACCCACGGCCAGTTCGACCCCACCACGATGGGCACAGTGCCCAACGTCGGGCTGATGGCGCAGAAGGCCGAGGAGTACGGCAGCCACGACAAGACTTTCGAGATCGGCGAAGACGGTGTCGCCGACATCGTCGACAACGAGACCGGTGAGGTGCTGCTGAGCCAGAACGTCGAGGCCGGTGACATCTGGCGCATGCCCATCGTCAAGGACGCCCCGATCCAGGACTGGGTCAAGCTGGCGGTGACGCGCGCCCGCGCCTCCGGAATGCCGGTGGTGTTCTGGCTCGACGACGAACGCCCGCACGAGAACGAGTTGCGCGCCAAGGTGAAGAAGTACCTCCGCGACCACGACACCGAGGGTCTGGAGATCACCATCCTGCCGCAGGTGTGGGCCATGCGGTACACGCTCGAGCGGCTGATCCGGGGGCAGGACACCATCTCGGCGACCGGCAACATCCTGCGGGACTACCTGACCGACCTGTTCCCGATTCTCGAGCTCGGCACCAGCGCCAAGATGCTGTCCATCGTGCCGCTGATGGCCGGGGGCGGGCTGTACGAGACCGGCGCCGGCGGCTCGGCACCCAAGCACGTGAACCAGCTGGTGGAGGAGAACCACCTGCGCTGGGATTCCCTGGGCGAGTTCCTCGCACTGGGCGCCAGCTTCGAGGACATGGGTGACAAGGCCGGGAACAAGAAGGCCTCGATCCTGGGCAAGGCTCTCGACGCCGCCATCGGCAAGCTGCTCGACAACAACAAGAGCCCGTCTCGCAAGACCGGTGAGCTCGACAACCGTGGCAGCCAGTTCTATCTGACGATGTACTGGGCGCAGGAACTCGCGGACCAGACCGAGGACTCCGAGCTCGCCGAGCACTTCGGCCCGCTGGCCAAGACGCTCGCGGAGCAGGAGGACACCATCGTCTCCGAACTCAACGCCGTGCAGGGTGAGGCCGTCGACATCGGTGGCTACTACTACCCCGACCGGGAGAAGACCACCGCGGTGATGCGCCCCAGCGAGACGTTCAACAAAGCCCTGGAGTCGCTGCAGAGCTGAGCTCACCCAGCTACACCCCGCGATTCGCCGCTGCGGTTCATTGCGGTTTCGCCACGTTCGGCCACAATTCGGTGTGGTGTGCGTAACATCCGTCGTGGATACGCCGATAAAGGGCCATCACCGGCCGTCGTCAGGGGTAGCTATGCGTGTGGTTATGGGTGTTTCGTTGACCGCCAAGAGTGCGGTGTGGGCGCTTGTCGATGTCAAGGACGGCACCATCCTGGCCGACGAGGTGGTCGGGCTCGATTCGGCGAACGAGATTGCCCGAGCCACGGCGCGCAGCATCCAGGCGTTCGCCCTGCAAAGCCAACGCGACATCGACGGGGTGCGCCTGACGTGGAACGACGACGCACGGGCGCACGGCATCCGGCTGCGCACCAAGCTGCGGCTGTTCGGCTTCGACACCGTCGAGACGGTGACCCAGGAAGCGGCTCGTGAAGGGCGCAACCGCACGGCCCGCCACATCGCCCCGCACCTGGTGCTCGCCTACGGCGCGGCCCGCGCCGATGTGCACGGTGAGGAACACCGCAACGCCCTGGTGCGCCTCGTCTCCCGCGTCCCGCTGCCCGTCTCGGCAGCCGCCGGGGTGATCGCCGTCGCCGGCGTCGGAATCTACGCGCTGACCGGCGGCTTCAACGCGAGCGCTCCCGTCGTGGAGGCGTCCGCACCGGTGCCGGCACCTGCTGCGGCTCCGCCCGCCGTGCCCGCACCCGTCCCCGCGGTGGCACCGGCGGTTCCCACGCCGGCCCCCGAGGCCGCGCCCGAGACTTTCACCCCCGTCGAATCTGCTCAGGCGTACTCCGCTCCGGCCGTGACGGACTCGGAGCAGGAGGCGCCGACGGCATCGCCTGCGGCAGCAGGCTCCGATGCGACCCCGGTGGCGGCCAGCATCGACACGACGGTCCAACCCGCCGAGACCGCGACGGTGCCACAGGTTGCGACCGTGCAGGAGTCTCAACAGCCCGGCAGCGCGAGTATCGCGGCGGTCGGCATCACCCCGAGCGACCCGCAGACCATCGGCACGATGATCGGGGAACCGCATCTCACCGGGTCGCAGCTGGCCGCCGGACCGGTGCAGGCCGTCGTCGCCCCGGCGCCTGCGCAGTCGGCCCCGCCGGTCCCGGCGAACACCGCCACCCCGGGCGGTGCCTCCACTCCGGGATCCGGTGGTCCCTTGAGCGCCTTCCTCGAAGCGCTGCCGTAAACAGGGGTAGTAGTACTCATCCGGTCGACCCCGCCCCGCGGCATGCTGGCGTCATGACCGTTTCGATTCCCACCCGCGACCGCGCCGTCGACGTCGCCCGCCTCGCCGCACTCATGGTGGTGATGTTCGGCCACTGCGCGCTGCTGCTCGCGACCATCGACGGGCGGGGCCTGCATGTGGCCAACCTGATCGGTGCGTTGCCGGCAATCGCGCCAGTCACGTGGATCGTGCAGGTGATGCCGCTGTTCTTCCTGGCTGGCGGGGCCGCGGGCAGCTACGGCTACCGCGCGGGAACCCCCTGGGGAACATGGCTTTTCACGAGAGCTCAGCGGCTCTGCCGGCCGGTGTTCTTCTATCTCGCAGTGTGGTCTGTCGGCCTGCTGGCCGTCCAGTTCACGCTCGGCGCGGAATCGGCCGCACGGCTGGGCCGCGAGAGCGTCGCGCTGCTGTGGTTCCTCGGGGTCTACCTGGTGACACTCGCCTTCGTCCCCGCCCTGGTCCGGATGGCCACGCCGCGCACCGTCACCGTCGTGCTCGCCGGTCTCCTCGCGGCCGCCGCGCTCGGTGATGCCGCCCGCTTCGCCCTCGACACTCCCACCGCGGGCGTCACCAACTTCGTCGTCGTCTGGCTCATCCCGATCGTGATCGGCGTCGGATACGCACGGCGGTTGACCAGTGCCCGGTGGGCGGCCTCGATCGGAATCGGGGCCTTCGCCGTCCAACTGGCCCTGGCCGCCGTGGGGCCCTACGACGTGTCGCTGGTGGTCACCGGCAACGAGCAGGTGTCCAACGTGGCCCCGCCGACGCTGCTGCTCGCCCTGCACTGCATCTGGATGTCGTGCGCGTTCGTGCTCGCCGCCGGCGCGCTGCAGCGATGGGCGCTGCGCCCGCGGGTGTGGCGGGTGGTCAGCACGGGCAACGGCGGCGCGATGACGCTCTACCTGTGGCACATCCCCGCGATAGCGGTGGCCGCCTTCGCGCTGCACGCCGTCGGCCTCGACGCGTATCACGTGCATGCGCCGGGGTTCTGGGCCCTGCTGGTGCTGCGCGCGGTCGTGTTCGCCGCCGTGATGGGTGTGCTCTTCGTGGCGCTGTCGCCGCTGGAGCACCGCCCGCTGCCGTGGTGGGACCGGCCGGTGAGCGCCCGCGGCGTCCGCGCCGGAATCACCGGCGCGCTGGTGTGCGCCGCCGGGGTCGCGCTCGTGTTCACCGCCAAGCTGGGGCTCACCGGCTCCGGATGGGCCGCGCTGGCGGTGTTCGTCGCCGCGGTGGTGGCAGCACGGATCAGTGCGGGGGCGGGGACTGCCGGCGGCGGCGCGCCACACAGCGACGTCGCGGAAAACTCTCCGCAAAAAGTTGGCCCCAAATCTTGATCTAATCCAGAAAACGGGCCAAGATCGAGGAGATGACCGCCGACGGGGACTACGCAGACGCGCTGAAGTCAGCGGGCCTACGCGTGACCCGTCCGCGCATCGCGGTGATGCAGGCGGTCGAGCACCTTCCTCATGCCGACACCGAGGACATCATCACCGCGGCTCGCGACCGGCAGCCCGACATCTCCCGTCAGACGGTCTACGACGCGCTCAACGCCTTGACCGCGACCGGACTCGTGCGGCGGATCCAGCCCGCCGGTCATCTCGCCCGCTACGAAGCCCGAGTGGGCGACAACCACCACCACATCGTGTGCCGGTCGTGCGGTGTGGTGGCCGACGTGGATTGCGCCGTGGGCGAGGCGCCGTGCCTGACCGCGTCGGACGATCTCGGCTTCGACGTCGACGAAGCCGAAGTCATCTTCTGGGGCCTGTGCCCCGACTGCAGCCCGCAGCCCCGATCACATCCGTGATCAGTTCGTCATCCACCACCGAAAGGGAATGTTGTGTCCTCTGATACGTCCGATGCCCGCCCGCCGCAGTCAGACACCAAGACCCACAGCCACAGCGAATCCGAGAACCCGGTCATCGACGCGCCCGAGCCCGAAGCCCATGCGCCGCTGACGAACAAGGACTGGTGGCCGGAGCAGGTCGACGTCTCGGTGCTGCACAAGCAGAATGAGAAGGGCAACCCGCTCGGCGAGGACTTCGACTATGCAGAAGAGTTCGCCAAGCTCGACGTCGAAGCGTTCAAGCGCGACGTCCGCGATGTGGTCACCACCTCGGTGGACTGGTGGCCGGCCGACTACGGCAGCTACGCAGGTCTTTTCATCCGGATGAGCTGGCACGCGGCCGGTACCTACCGCATCTTCGACGGGCGGGGCGGCGCCGGTCAGGGTTCGCAGCGGTTCGCGCCACTGAACAGCTGGCCCGACAACGCCAACCTGGACAAGGCGCGTCGGCTGCTGTGGCCGATCAAGCGCAAGTACGGCAACAAGATCTCCTGGGCCGACCTGATCGCCTACGCCGGCAACGCCGCGCTGGAATCCGCGGGCTTCCAGACCTTCGGCTTCGCCTTCGGTCGCGAGGACATCTTCGAGCCCGAGGAGATGCTGTGGGGCCAGGAGGACACCTGGCTGGGCACCGACAAGCGCTACGACGGCACCAACGACAGCGACCGCAAGCTGGCCGAGCCGTTCGGCGCCACGACCATGGGCCTGATCTACGTCAATCCCGAAGGGCCTGAAGGCAAGCCGGATCCGCTGGCCGCTGCTCACGACATCCGCGAGACCTTCGGGCGCATGGCGATGAACGACGAGGAGACCGCCGCACTGATCGTCGGCGGCCACACGCTCGGCAAGACCCACGGTGCGGCCGACGTCAACGTCGGTCCCGAACCCGAGGGTGCGCCCATCGAGCAGCAGGGCCTGGGCTGGAAGTGCCCGTTCGGCACGGGCAACGCCAACGACACCGTGACCAGCGGTCTCGAGGTCGTGTGGACCGGCACCCCGACCCAGTGGAGCAACGGCTACCTGGAGATCCTCTACGGCAACGAATGGGAGCTGACCAAGAGCCCGGCCGGCGCCTGGCAGTTCGAGGCCAAGGACGCCGAGGCGACGATCCCGGATCCGTTCGGCGGCCCGCCACGCAAGCCCACCATGCTGGTCACCGATGTCTCGATGCGCGTCGATCCCATCTACGGCCAGATCACCCGGCGGTGGCTCGACCACCCCGAAGAGATGAACGCGGCGTTCGCCAAGGCGTGGTACAAGCTCATGCACCGCGACATGGGCCCCATCAGCCGCTACCTCGGACCGTGGGTGGCCGAGCCGCAGCTGTGGCAGGACCCGGTGCCCGCGGTGGACCACGAACTGGTCGACGAGTCGGACATCGCGTCGCTGAAGAGCACCATCCTGGCCTCGGGCCTGTCCGTGCCGTCACTCGTCAAGACCGCGTGGGCGTCGGCGGCCAGCTTCCGCGGCACCGACAAGCGCGGTGGCGCCAACGGTGCGCGGCTGCGCCTGGAGCCGCAGCGCAACTGGGAGGTCAACGAGCCGGCCGAGCTGGCCAAGGTGCTGCCGGCCCTGGAGAAGATCCAGCAGGACTTCAACGCCTCGGCCAGCGGCGGTAAGAAGATCTCGCTGGCCGACGTGATCGTGCTGGCGGGCTCGGCGGCGATCGAAAAGGCCGCCAAGGACGGCGGATTCGACATCGACGTCCACTTCGCCCCCGGACGCACCGACGCATCGCAGGAGCAGACCGACGTCGAATCGTTCGCCGTGCTGGAGACCCGTGCCGACGGGTTCCGCAACTACGTGCGACCCGGCGAGAAGACACCGGTCGAAAAGCTGCTCGTGGACAAGGCGTACTTCCTCGACCTCACCGCACCGGAGATGACCGCACTCATCGGCGGCCTGCGCGTGATCGGCGCCAACCACGGCGGCAGCAAGCACGGGGTCTTCACCGACACCCCAGGTGCGCTGACCAACGACTACTTCACCAACCTGCTCGACATGAGCACCGAGTGGAAGCCGTCGGTCAACACCGAGAACGTCTACGAGGGCCGCGACCGTGCCACCGGTGACGTCAAGTGGACCGCGACCGCCAACGACCTGGTCTTCGGGTCGAACTCGGTGCTGCGGGCCGTCGCCGAGGTCTACGCCCAGGACGACAGCAAGGGCAAGTTCGTCGAGGACTTCGTCGCCGCGTGGGTCAAGGTGATGAACAACGACCGGTTCGACCTGCGGTAGGTCCCCCGGGTCTGTGGCTGATGAGCGCCCACACCGTTCTCGCGAGAACGGTGTGGGCGTTCTCGTCTCTGCCGCGCTAGGCGAACCGGACCGGATCCCCGGTCAGCGCGGTGCCGGTGGCCTGGAAGTAGACGCGGCGCGCGATCTCGACGGCGTGGTCGGCGAAACGTTCGTAGAACCTGCCCAGCAGCACCATGTCCGCGGCGACCAGCGGCCCGTGCTGCCACTGAGGTGCTGCCACCCGGACGAAGAGCTGCCGATGAAGGTCGTCCATCCGTTCGTCGTCCGCGCAGACCCGCTCCGCCAGCACCGGATCGAGGGAGCGCACCGCATCGGCAGCCTCGCCCGCCATCCGCACCGCGGTCGTCCCCATCTCGGCGAACAGATCGGCGACCTCGGCGGGCGCCGCGTGTTCCGGGTGGCTTCGCGTCGCGGTACGGGCCACGTGGGAGGCCAACGCACCCATCCGGTCGGCGTCGGCGCCGATGTGCAGCGCCGCCACCACCGTGCGCAGATCGCGTGCCACCGGCGCCTGCAGCGCCAGCAGGCGATAGGCGCGGTCGTTGACCGACACCGCCAACGACGTCAGCTGTGTGAGGTCCGCGCGCAGATGCTGCGCTTCTGCTGCATCTGCGTCGAGCAGCGCGGTGGTGGCCGCCTGCATCATGGCCGACGCGCGATCGCACATCAGGGCGAGATCGCTCACCAGCGAGTCGAGTGTGTCGTGGAAGTCGTTGCGCATGGGGGCCTCGGTGTCAGTCCGTACCCCGTCGCGCCACCGCCAAACTCACGACAGCCGGCTGGCCGCGACGCGAAGATCGGCGACCAGAGACGCGAACGACGCGTCACGCGCATCGGCGGGCCCGCGCAGCACCGCCGACGGATGCAGGGTCGCGACGACGGCGGGGTCGCGGTCGGCGACGGCGGGGTCGCGGTCGGGGAGGCGCAGCACCTCTCCGCGATGCTCCGTCAGCCGAAAGTCGTTGCCCAGCAACGACTTCGCTGCGGTCGCACCGAGCAGAACGACAACCTCGGGATCGACGGCACGCAGTTCGGCCAGCAGCCAGGGCCGGCAGGACACCACCTCGGTGCGGCTGGGCGTCTTGTGGATACGGCGCGCGCCGCGCTCGGCGGTGGTGAACTTGAAGTGCTTGACGGCATTCGTGACGTACAGGGCCTCACGATCGATCCCGGCCTCGCGCAGCGCTCTGTCCAGCAGCCGCCCGGCGGGCCCGACGAACGGCTCGCCTTTCCTGTCCTCCTGGTCGCCGGGCTGCTCGCCGATCGCCATGAGCCTGGCTCCGGCCGGGCCCTCTCCGAAGACGGTCTGGGTGGCATGCTGATGCAGATCGCAGCCGCGGCAGCCGCGCGCGGCGGCGGCGAGGTCGTCGAGGTCGGTGCTCGGCGGCAGGAAGTCCGCGGCGGTGACGGAGGACACGCGGCGGGGGTACCCACGATCATCCGCCGGACACGCCCCGTGTGTGCGCCGGGGTGCTGTCGGGAGGGTTCGGTAGGGTCTGCGCCGTGACAACGAGCTCGGCACCGATTCGCCGCCCGAAACCCGTAACCGCCCGTCTCGCTGAGGAACTGGCCGTAGGGGAGGGCCAGGTCACCGCCGCTGTCCGGCTGCTGGACGAGGGCGCGACCGTGCCGTTCATCGCCCGCTACCGCAAGGAAGTGACCGGCAGCCTCGATGACGGTCAACTGCGCACGCTGGCTGACCGGTTGACCTACCTGCGCGAGCTCGACGAGCGCCGTGACGCGGTGCTCGCCTCGATCCGCGAACAGGGCAAGCTGACCGACGCCCTCGCCGACGCGCTGATGGCCGCCGACACCAAGGCCCGCGTCGAGGACATCTACCTTCCCTACAAACCCAAGCGCAGGACAAAGGCGCAGATCGCGCGCGAAGCCGGGCTCGAACCGCTGGCCGACCGGTTGCTCGCCGATCCCACGCTGGTTCCCGAGCAGGTCGCCGCGGAGTTCGTCGGGGCCGAGGTGTCAGACGCCGCCGCGGCGCTCGACGGTGCCCGGCACATCCTCGTCGAGCGAGCCGCCGAGAACGCCGAACTGGTCGGCCAGGTGCGCGAGCACTTCTGGCAGCAGGGCACGGTGCGGACGCGGGCCGCCTCTGACGCCGTTGCAGCGACGCCGAAGGCGCAGAAGTTCTCCGATTACTTCGACTTCGCGGAGCCGCTGACCGCGATGCCGTCACACCGGGTGCTCGCCGTGCTGCGCGGCGAGAAAGAAGAGGTGCTCGCAGTCACCGTCGACGGCGGGGACGAAGCCGAGTACCAGGCAATGATCGCCCGCGCGCTCGATGTGGACCTGACCGCCGGCGCTGGCGCCACCCAATGGCTGGCTGGCGTCGTCGGATTCGCGTGGCGTACGCGGCTGTCGGTGTCGGCGTCGGTGGACGCGCGGGTCCGGTTGCGGCTGCGCGCCGAAGCCGACGCGGTGACGGTGTTCGCCCGCAACTTGAAAGACCTGCTGCTCGCGGCCCCGGCCGGAAACCGCACCACGCTCGGTCTTGACCCCGGTTTCCGGACCGGGGTCAAGGTGGCCGTCGTCGACGGCACCGGCAAGGTGCTCGAGACGTGCGCCGTCTTCCCGCACCAGCCGCAGAAGCAGTGGGACACCGCCAAGGCGACGCTGGCCGCCTTGGTTGCGCGGCACCGTGTCGAGCTGATCGCTATCGGCAACGGCACCGCATCCCGCGAAACCGATGCGCTGGCAACCGAATTGATCGCCGACATCCGGGCGGCGGGTGCGGCGGCACCCACGAAGGCCGTCGTCAGCGAGGCGGGAGCTTCCGTGTATTCGGCGTCGGCCTACGCCGCACACGAGCTGCCCGAACTCGACGTCACGCTGCGCGGTGCGGTGTCCATCGCGCGCCGGCTGCAGGATCCGCTGGCCGAACTGGTCAAGATCGAACCCAAGTCGATCGGCGTCGGCCAGTACCAGCACGACGTGACCCCCGGCATCCTGGCCCGCAGTCTCGGTGCCGTGGTCGAGGACGCCGTGAACGCGGTCGGGGTCGACGTGAACACCGCCTCGGTACCGCTGCTGGCTCGGGTGTCCGGTATCACCGAGACGCTCGCCGAGTCGATCGTCTCGCACCGGGACCGCACCGGCCCCTTCCGCAGCCGCCGCACGCTGTTGGAGGTGCCGCGCCTGGGCCCCAAGGCGTTCGAGCAGTGTGCCGGCTTCCTGCGGATCCGTGACGGCGAGGATCCTCTGGACAGCTCTGGTGTGCATCCGGAGTCCTACCCGGTGGTGCGTCGCATTCTCGACCGGGCGGGGGTGAGTCTGGCCGAGATCATCGGCAATCGGCGTGCGCTGCAATCGGTTCGGCCCGCCGAGATCGCCGACGAGCGGTTCGGCGTGCCGACCGTGACCGACATCCTCGCCGAACTCGAGAAGCCCGGTCGCGACCCCCGGCCCGAGTTCACCACGGCGAGCTTCGCCGCGGGCGTGGAGAAGGTGGCCGATCTGAAGGAGGGGATGATCCTCGAGGGCGTGGTGACCAACGTCGCCGCGTTCGGCGCTTTCGTCGACGTCGGGGTGCACCAGGACGGGCTGGTGCACGTCTCGGCCATGTCCGACCGCTATGTGTCCGACCCGCACGAGGTGGTGCGCTCAGGCCAGGTGGTGAAGGTGAAGGTGGTCTCCATCGACGTGGAGCGGCAGCGGATCGGGTTGACTCTGCGGCTCGACGAGAAGACCCGTGCGCCCCGCAAGGACTCGGGTCCACGGACGGCGCCGAAGCGTGGGTCGGAGCAGCGGCCACGTCGCGAGGCCGGCGCGCAGCGGAAGGGGAGCGGCAGCGGGGGTGGGTCGATGGCGGACGCTCTGCGCGCCGCCGGTTTTGGGCGGTGACCACGGCCCCGCGATCAGCCCGTTCGGCCAGCCGGTTCGGTCAGCCGAGATAGACGGGACCGGCGGGATAGCCGCCGCCCACCGTGGCGATGTGCACGTGGTTGTAGTGGTTGGCGTTGTCGGAGCCGAGATCGGTCATGCCGTGCGGAGTGCCGTGCGCCGGATACATCGTCTGCCGCCAGATCACGTGCGCCACTCCGAGCCGGTCGGCGTTGCTCAATGCGAACGCCACGATGGCGTCGCCGAGAGCGATGCCGTCGGGGGAGCTGTAGTCGGGGATCATCACGTCGACGGCCAGGCCGTCGGGGTGCCACCTCAGCGAGTCGGGGCGGACCCCGCCGATGCTCTGGATCTCGGGGAAGATCGCGCTGACCGCGCGGGCGACCAGGATGGTCTTCACCTGCATGCCCGCCTCGGAGCCGACCGTGCCGGGCAGCGCCGCATCGAGGGTGCGGTGCATCGACCGCGAGCTCGCAAGCCGCAGGCCCTCGTCGGCGGGGGTGCTGCGGTAGTCGGCGATCGGCGACGCGAGAGCGATGACCGAGGCACAGCACGGCGCTGCCGTCGGGGGCTCGGCGGCGGGGGGTGAATCCGGGGTGTGGATCGAATCGGCTCCGGAGCAGAGCAGCGCCAGCGCGGGCAGGACAACTGCAGCGGCAGGCGCCGCCCACCGATGGCGGCGCTTAGAAGCTAAGCGGTGTCTACCCACGGGCCTGCACGTTACCGCGCCAACGGGGGTGTCCAGCAAATTCGGGGTGGCGCCGACCGGTAAGGAGCCGGATCGCCCGATAGGCAGCCACCGGCTCGAAGCCGCTGGTCACACGCTTGGCGCGCGAGATCTGGCCGTCGGCGTTAGGCTCCCCGTCGGCGGCTTCGTATGGCCGGTGTAACACCGGTTCTGGGTCGCCCGATGAACCACAGACACCGGCTTCGACACCCGAAGGAGATGCCGTGGGCGCAGTTCTGGGGTTGTCGTTGACCAGCACCGAGGTGACCTGGGCGCTGGTGAACGAAGCCGACCGCACTGTCGTCGACCACGACTCATTGGAGTTCGATGCAGGCACCGATGTCGATACCGACATCGCCCGCCTCGCCGCCCGCGGCGGCCACGGCCTGGCTCGGGCATGCGGGCTCGACGTCGATCGGCTGCGCCTGGTGTGGACCCCCGACGCCGAAGCGTGTGGGCGGCGGTTGCGCACCGACCTGAGCACACTCGGCGTGACCGTCGACGCCGTGCCGCTGGCATGCGCGACCCGCGTGCTCATCGATCCTGACGACAGCGACATGCCACCCCTGGTGGCACTGGCCTACGGCGCGGCGCTGGCCGACGTCGACCCCGCCGAGGCGATCACCGTGGCGCTGCCCCGTGTCGTCGCGCGTCGAAAGCGACCCACCCGGGTGCTCGCCGCCGCGATGGGGGTGGCTGCTGCGGCCGCCGTCGGCGTCGTCTTCCTGACCGCCGGATCGGTGCCCGACGTCGCACCGGCAGCGGCCAGTGCGCCGGCCGCCGACCCGGGATGGGTCAGTGTCACCGCGCCGGTCGACGCTGCTGCGGAGCCGGCGCGCAAGATCGTCACCGCCCCGTCGCCGACATATTCCGCCGTTCCCGCCTATGTGGCAGCGCCAGTTACTGCAGCTCCGGTCGCTGCGCCGGCGCCCGCGGCTCTCGCCGCATCGGCAGCCGTCCCGGCCGTCGACGCGCTTCCGCCACCCGACGCACTACCCGGCCCCGCGCCGACTTCGACCCCCGAGACGCCGGCCATCGAAGCGCTCCCGCAGACGGCCGTCGACGCGGCGGCTCCGTCGGCCGAACCGCATCTCCCTGTCTCCGCTCAACAGCACCTGCCCGGTGCGGAGCCGCTCCTCGCGCCGCTGCCCGGCCCTGAAGCCGAGACGCCTGCGCTGCCCGAACCGGAGATGACAGTTCCGGTGAATGTGTTCACCGCGGTGCCCTGACGCGTTACCGTCGAGGCCGTGACAGCGGTCCCGCAGATGGCACGTGACGACCTCGTCGGGTTGGCGCGTGGCATGAGAGAACTGGTGCGTGAGCAGGCTGCCGAGTCGGAGCGCCAGCGCACGCTGAGCCGCAGCGTCGTCGATGCAATGTGGTCGACGGGTCTGATGTCGGCATTCAACCCTGCGCCTGCAGGTGGCGCAGAGCCGTCGTTTGCCCAGATGATCGAGACCTGGATCGAAATGGCTTGGCAGGACGGTTCTTTTGGCTGGGTCGGGATCGCGAATCTGCCATCGTCGTTCGCCGCCGCCACGTATCTGCCCGATGACGGTTTCGCGGAGGTGTTCAGCGCGAACGACAACCACGTCACGATGGGCGGGCAGTTCTTCCCGAATGGCCAGGGCGTCGCGGTCGACGGCGGATACCGGCTCACCGGCTCGTGGAGTTTCGGTTCCGGTACCGGGCACGCCGAGTACGTCGCCGCGGGTTTCCTGCCGATGGTCGACGGCGAGATGCAGTGGATCAGCGAGGGCGTGCCCGACATGCGGGTGGCGATCGTGCCGCGTGCCGACGTCGAGTTCACCGACGGCTGGCATGTGCAGGGGCTCAAGGCGACCGGCTCCTATGACTACGCCATCACCGACGTGTTCGTGCCGCACGGCCGCACGTTCGCGCTCTTCACCCGGGAACCGCGACGGGGGACGTCGCCCGCCACGCGGATGGGCATGATGCCGGTGACCGCCGCCGGACATGCTGCCTGGGCGCTGGGGGTGGCCAAGAGCATGCTCGACGACGTCGCCGAACTGGCCGCCACGAAGTTCCGGATGAGCGACATGGCCGCGCTCGCGACGCGACCGACGTTCCAGAAGGGGCTCGCCCGGCACGTCGCCGCGTGGCGGGCGGCCCGACTGCTGGTCCTCGACGCGTTCGGCACCGCGGAGGCTGCGGTCGCCGCCGGCGATGAGCTCACCCCTACGATGCGGGCCGACATGCGCGTGGCCGCCGTGCACGCCACCGACACCGCCCGCGAATGCGCCGAATGGGCGCACCTGGCCGCGGGCACGACGGCGATTCGCGAGGGCAGCCGCCTCGAGCGCGCGTTCCGCGACATCTACACGGGCACCCAGCACGCGTTCATCAGCGAGAAGGTCGCGATCGACGCGGCATCGGTGTGGCTCGGCATCGTCGAGGACCAGTTCGGACTCTGACTCAGCCTGTTCATGGTTCGTAGGGCTGGTACCACCACCAGTTGGCGCGTTCGCCGGTGGGCCCGGAACAGGGTGCGACGTCCGGTGGGGGTTGGGTGGGTGGCCGGGCCAGGGAGGCTGAGGTGAGGGTGTGGCCGGCGGCGTCGGTGACGACGAGGTGGTCGGCGGGTCCGGTGATCGTGATCAGGCCGCGGTGATGGGCCCGAAGGTGATACGGGCAGACCAGCGCGAGATTCCACAGTTCGGTGGGTCCGCCGTCTTCCCAGTGCACGAGGTGGTGAGCGTGCAGCGCCCGGGTGGCCCCGCAGCCGGGCATCACACAACAGCGATCACGATGTTCCACGGCGCGGCGCAGCCGCCGGTTCACCGTGCGAGTCGTCCGCCCGGCCCCGATCACCCGCCCGTCGCGGTGCACCCACGCCTCACACGTCGCATCACAGGACAAGTACCGACGATCGGCGTCACTTAGCAGCGGCCCCAGATGCAGCGCGGCCACCCGGGTGGCGGCGTCGACGTGCACCACCACGGTGGTGCGCTGCCCGTGCGGACGCGCCGCCGCCTCGGCGTCCCAGCTCGCGTCGACCAGCCGCAGAAACGCCGCCGCGGTAGTCGGCATCGCCGCCCGCCCGTCGGGGTCGGCGGCCGTCCACTCGGTGATCAGTGCATCGCGATGCGAGGCCAGCGCCGCCTCGAACGCGGCGGCCTCGACATGGGGCAGCGCGATCTGCCAATAGGTGTACTGCTCATCGGAGGTCGAGGTGATCGACACCTGCGGCCCCGGATCGACGACGGGCACGCCGTCCTCATCCTCTGCCTCGTCGTCGGGCCGCGGTTCCGGGATGGGTTTGGGTTGCATCTTCAACGCGGTCCGCAACTGAGACACCGTCGCGCATCGGGCCATGGTCGCGAAATGGGCGTCGGAGCCGGGAAGACCGTGTTCGGCGATCACCCCGACCTGATCCACGGAGAACCGACCCTGTGCCAGACCCTCGACACACTGCGGGAATTCGTCGTAGCGGGCCGCAATCGCCGCGATCGTCTGCCCCCGCGACCGCGACACCCCCGCTTTCCACGCCACCCAGCCCGCCGTCGACCGCGCCCCGGCCGCCGCCCACAACTCATCGCGGTCGATCTCCGCGGCGATCTCCACGATCCGCGCATCGATCGCGTTACGCTGCCCCGTCAGCTCCGCCAACTCCTCATGCAGCACCGACAACCGCTCATCGATTGCCAGCGAACTGCTCGGAGACATGACCCCAATCTCCCAACAGCCACTGACAATTCGGCCCGACAGACGAGCTAGCTGGGGATCAAATCGGCGTTGGGGACAACTCGCCCACGGTGATGAGGTCGGAGAGGACCTGGGTCCACAGCGGGCGGTGCACGCGGTGCTGATCGGCGACGGTGAAGCCGGCGTCGGTGAACAGCCGTCGCATCGCCGCCGGATCCGGCGCTTCATACGCCGGCAGCCGTACCGCGGCCAGCATCTCGACCGGCACCAGTCGGCGCGGACTCAGCGTCGCGACCGCCGCGACACCACCGGGCGAGAGCACCCGACGGAACTCCCGCAGTGCCGCAGGCTGATTGAACCAGTGGAACGCCGACGTGCTCACCACCGCGTCGAGGCTGCCGTCGGCGAACGGCAGCTGCTCGGCCGGCGCCCGCAGCCAGTTCACCTTTGTCGAGCGCCGCTGGGCCTCGGCAAGCATGCCGTCAGACAGATCCACTCCGCTGACCTCGGCGCCCGTCACCTCACGAGCGATCCGGTCGGCGAGAATCCCTGTGCCGCAACCGACATCGGCGATCTGCCGGGCGCCGCGAGCCTGCAGCAGCGCGATCATCTCGTCCTGGGCCGGCCGGTACACCCACCGCTGCACCACGGCGGTGTCATAGACCGGCGCCGCGACACTCCAGAACCCGGTGACCGCCTCGTTGAACCGTCTCCGAGCGGCCGACGGCACGGTTAGCGGGCCGCGTCGAGAACGGGCAGCTTCTCCGGGCAGTACGTGCGCAGACCCGCACCGATGAACTGGTAGGTCTGCTCTGTGGTGGTGCCCTTCTCCATGTTCATCTGGATGAAGCGCGCCGTGGCGAACACATCGGGGTCCACGCCGGTGTAGAGCCGCTTACACATGATCTTGCCGATCCAGGCGTTGTAGTCCTTCTGCCCATAGATCCCGTAGACGTGTAGCTCGTTGGCGAAATCGGTGTCCGGGTCGGCCGTCGCGGGCGCCGCGGTACCCAACGCTCCCGCCGTCAACACCGCCGCAGCGATCCCCATCAGAACTCGCTTCATACCCTCACTCCTTCTGCCGGATCACTTTGCAAGCCACCGGGTCTCGGCCACGGCGCCGGAACGGGACGCCGTCGCACCCGTTGCGGCCACCAGAACCACGGGCCCATCAGCGCGGCGATCGCGGGCGTCATGAACGCTCGGATCACCAACGTGTCGAACAGCAGCCCCAGCCCGATCGTCGTACCGACCTGCCCGATGATGGTCAGCTCGCTGACCGCCATCGACATCATCGTAAGCGCGAACACCAGCCCTGCGGCCGTGACGACCGAACCGCTGCCGCCCATCGCACGGATGATGCCCGTGCCGATGCCGGCGTGGATCTCCTCCTTCAGGCGGGACACCAGCAGCAGGTTGTAGTCCGCACCGACCGCGAGAAGGATGATCACCGCCATCGCCAGCACCATCCAGTGCAGCGGCTGACCCAGTATGTGCTGCCAGAACAGCACCGACAGACCGAACGAGGCGCCCAGCGAGATCACCACCGTGCCGACGATCACCGCTGACGCGACGACGGCGCGGGTGAGGATCAGCATGATGATGAAGATCAGGCCCAGCGCGGAGATACCCGCGATCAACAGGTCGTAGTTGTTGCCGTCCTTCATGTCCTTGAAGGTGGCCGCGGTACCGCCGAGGTAGACCTTCGAGCCCTCCAGCGGGGTGCCCTTGATCGCCTCCTTCGCGGCGTTCTTGATCTTGTCGATCCGCGCGATGCCCTCGGGCGTCAGCGGATCACCCTCGTGGGCGATGATGAACCGCACCGACTTGCCGTCGGGGGAGAGGAACTGCTCCAGCCCGCGCTGGAAGTCCTTGTTGTCGAAGATCTCCGGGGGCAGATAGAACGAGTCGTCGTTCATGGAGTTGTCGAATGCCTCACCCATGGCGTCCGCATCCTCCTGCTGCGCCGCCATCTGGTCCTGCATGCCCTTCTGCGACTGGTACATCGTCAGCATCATGGTCTTCATCGTCTTCATCGTGGAGATCATCTCGGGCATCAACGCGACCATCTGCGGCATCAACGTGTCGAGCCGCTCCATCTCCGGGATGATCTCTTTGAAGTCGTCGGTCATCACGTTGATGCCGTCGAGGGTGTCGAACACCGATCGAATCGCCCAGCAGACCGGGATGTTGTAGCAGTGCGGTTCCCAGTAGAAGTAGTTGCGGATCGGCCGGAAGAAGTCGTCGAAGTTCGCGATGCTGTCTCGCAGCGCCTCGATGTCGACGTACATCCCCTTCATCTTGGTCACCATCGAGTGGGTGACTTCCGACATCTGCTTGGTCAGGGTGGACATCTTCTCCATCGTGGCGATGGTCTTGTCCATCTCGGCGGCCTGATCCAGCATGTCGCCCATCCGGTCCTGCATGTACTTCTGGTTCAGGCGCTGCGTAGTGCCCTGCATGCTCATCTGGAACGGGATCGACGTGTGCTTGATTGGCTTGCCGTCGGGCCGGGTGATGGCCTGCACGCGGGCGATGCCCTCGACCCGGAACAGCGCCTTGGCGATCTTGTCGATGACCAGGAAGTCCGCGGAATTGCGCATGTCGTGATCGCTTTCGATCATCAGCAATTCCGGGTTCATCCGGGCCTGCGAGAAGTGCCGGTCGGCGGCGGCGTAGCCCTCGTTGGCCGGCAGATCGGCGGGCAGGTAGTTCCGGTCGTTGTAGTTGGTCTGGTAGCCGGGCAAAGTCAGCAACCCGACGAGCGACAGCGCGATGGCGCCCACCAGGATCGGCCCGGGCCACCGCACGATCGCGGCGCCGATCTTGCGCCAACCGCGAATCCGCATGGCGCGCTTGGGCTCGAGGAGGCCGAAGCGGGTGGCCAGCGAGATGATCGCCACCATGAGCACGACACCGGCGAGCACGACGATGACCATGCCGATGGCCAGCGGTACGCCGAGGGTCTGGAAATAGGGAAGCCGGGTGAAGCTGAGGCAGAACGTCGCGCCGGCGATCGTCAGGCCCGACCCGAGCACGACGTGCGCGGTGCCGTGGAACATCGTGTAGAACGCGGTCTCTTTGTCTTCGCCGACACTGCGCGCCTCTTGATAGCGACCTATCAGGAAGATCGCGTAGTCGGTGGCCGCGGCTATCGCCAGCGTGACGAGCAGGTTGGTGGCGAACGTCGAGAGCCCGATGATGTCGTGGAAGCCGAGGAAGGCCACCAGCCCGCGCGCGGTCGCCAGCGACAGCACCACCATCACGAGCGTGATCAGCACCGTGACGATCGAGCGGTACACCAACAGCAACATGATGATGATGACGGTGAAGGTCGCCGCCTCGATCATCCGCATACTGCGGTCACCCGCGATGTGCTGATCGGCTGCCAGCGCGGCCGGCCCGGTGACATAAGCCTTCACACCCGGCGGCGGCGGCACGGTCTCGACGATCTTCTGGACCGCCTCGACCGACTCGTTCGCCAGCGATTCACCCTGGTTGCCGGCGATCTTCACCTGGACGTAGGCGGCCTTACCGTCATTGCTGGTGGAACCCGCCGCCGTCAGCGGATCGCTCCAGAAGTCCTGCACCGACTGCACATGCGTGGTGTCGGCCTCGAGCTTCTTGACCAGCTGGTCGTACCAGGCGTGGGCCTCGTCGCCCAACGGCTTGTCGCCCTCGAAGACGATCATCACCGAGCTGTCGGAGTCGCCCTCCTCGAACGCCTGACCGACCTTCTTCATCGAGATCAGCGACGGCGCGTCGTCGGGGCTCATGGACACCGCACGCATCTGCCCGACTTCCTCGAGCTGCGGCACCACGGTGTTCAAGATGATGATGACCGCGACCCAGCCGAGAACGATCGGCAGCGCCAGCGTGCGGATCAGGCGGGGGATGAGCGGCCGGTGCGCACGAGCAGGAGGGTGGGCGTCGGTCGGAGCGCCGTCGACAGGTGCGCTCATGCCGACTTCACGAAGCAGAAGGTCTGGGCGTTGAGCCCGTCGGTGGTCTTCTCGTCACGGAGCTCGTCGTCGACCAGGATCCGGCACGTGATCGACCCGCCGTCACCCTGGGCGACGATGTTCGGGGCCGCGGACGGTTCGGTGGTCGACAGCGTCAGCGACCACGGCAGCGCAGCGTTGTCGACGCGCTGCGGCTTTGCATCGAGATCCAGATAGTTGATGTCGGCGTAGCTGCCGGTGCCGGTGATCTCGTACCGGACCACCTTGGGATCGAACGGCTCGGGAAGGTCGGCGAAATTACGTGGCGTCTCGATGATGCCCTCGGAGCCGAAGAAGGTCCGGATGCGGGACACTGTCAGGCCGGCAACGACGACGACAAACACGATCAGCAGGGGCAGCCACACTTTTCTGGCAACCTTCATCACGACCCGTGTCTCCCGATCTGTCCCCGGCATGTGCCGCGCAATGTAACCCCTGGCCTCGTACGATTCCGCCGATAGTAACTTAGCCGGTATAACTTCTCACCGGACACACAGTAGAGCAAGTCTGTGTGGTGCCGCTAACTACTTCGTCGCCGGTGCGCTGTGCGTCACACGAGGGAAAGATGCCCCTTTATTGCGGGGTGTCGCCACCGGCCTCGGTGTCTGAATTCGCGGTGTCCGACTCCGCGGTGTCTGAATTCGCGGTGTCCGACTTTGCGGCGTCCAGCACGCTGACCGCGATGCCGTAGGGAAGGAAGCGGACCCGACGGGTCGGGTCGGTGTTGTCCTTGTTGGCGCGCAGCGCGTCCAACTCCGTCGGGAACACCTGCTCGATGTGCGCCCCGCCGGACGGGTCGACGGTGAAGATCGCCCACACCCCGTCGCCGGTCTCACCGGCCGTCTCTGGCCGACGCGGGCGGCCGCCGCGCGCCAGGTCGTCGAACAGCACCGACCAGCCGGCACGTTCGCCCGACGTCGTCATGAACTTGCCCAACGCGTCACGCAGGCCGTCGCCGGCGTCACGGATCACTCGGTCGAAGTCCTCCGGATCGAAGCCGAAAGGTCCGTTACCGCTCATGGTCGTCCTCCTCGCCAGGCTGTGGCGCGCACAGCAGATGCATCCAGTGTGCCTGCGACGGCCGGGACAGTCGACTGCCCGGGGGTCTGAGTGGTAGGCAACGCCTATGGCCTCTCTGCGCGCCGACGTGCTGTCGGCCGCCCAGCGTTCCCTCGCCGCGGCAGGCGCGCACGACCGCGCCGGGTGGTTGGGGTTGTTCACCGATGACGGCAGGGTCGAAGATCCGGTCGGATCCTCGCCGCACCGGGGCCGCGCCGCGATCGGACACTTCTACGACACCTTCATCGGCCCGCGCGACATCGCCTACGACCTCGACGCGGACCTTGTCGCCGGCGCGACGGTGCTGCGCGACCTCACCCTGGTGATCCGGATGTCGCCGACGCTGACCATGCAGGTCCCCGCCTACATCCGTTACGACACGTCGGACACCGCAGCTGGACTGCGGATCGCCGCTCTGTCCGCCTACTGGGAACTGCCCGCGATGATCCGCCAGTTTCTCCGCGGCGGCACCCAGGCGTTACCCGCCGGCCTGGCTTTGAGCCGCGCAATGGTGAGCCACCAGGGTGTGCGCGGCAGCGCGGGGTTCCTGCGCGGGTTCGGCGGTGTGGGCAGCGGGATCGGGACAGCGTTCGGGCGGTGTCTCGACGACGCCTGCGCCGGTGACGAAGTGGGGTTGCGGCGGCGCACCGCCGGCGTCGAGATCACCACCGGGGACGACGAGCCGCGCACCGCCTCCGACGTCGCACGGCTCCTCGCAGGCGGCCGCTGGGACAAGCGGATCCGCTCCGGCCGGTCCGTCGCGGCCCGGGTGCACACGGTCGACCGCCGGGCCGTCGTGATCGGGGAGTGCCGCGCTCGCGGCGCCGAACGCGCGGCGTTGACCCGGCTTCGGGTCTTCACCGACACCGCCTGAGGCCCGAGAAACGGCGGTGTTGTCGCCTCCGGCGCGGTGGACGTGAGAACGTAGCAGGACCATGAACACCACCTCTGACGCTCCGACGACCTACATGAGCTACGAAGAGTTCGGCCGGCGGTTCTTCGAGGTCGCGGTGACCGAAGAGCGGGTGGGCGAAGCGATCGGCCAGATCGCCGGCGAGGCTTTCGAAATGGGCCCGATCGCCCAGGGGCCGGGCAAGCTCGCCAAGGTGACCGCCAAGGTGCGCATCCTGACGCCGCGGGTCAACCGGCGGGTGGCCGAGGAGATCACGTTCGCGATCCGCATTCCGTTGGAGATCGACATGGTGGTCGACCTGCGGATCGACAAGCCCAGGTTCATGGTGTTCGGCGAGATCTCGCTGCGCGCCGTAGCGCGCGCCGCCGAGCCGCTGCTGCTGATCATCGATGTCGAGAAACCGCGCGCCACCGATATCGCGATCCATGTGACCTCGAAATCGCTGCGCGGAGAAGTCGTGCGCATCATCGGGGGCGTGGACGCCGAGATCCGGCGGTTCATCGCCGCGCACGTCGCGGGCGAGATCGACAGCCCGGAGTCGCAGAAGGCCAAGGTGATCGACGTCGCGAACGAGCTCGACACGACATGGACGGGAATCTGAGCCGGGAATCTGAGCCGGGAATCTGAGCCAGGGTCAGCCGACCAGCTGAGCCAGCGCCGGACGCCTGGGACCGCGCGTATCGCTCAGCGATCGGCCACGCAGGTGGTTCCACAGGTAGGGCATCAGCATGTTCCGCGTCCAGAGCAGTTGAGAGTAGGTCCGCGAGCGCAGCGACGGCGGCGGGGCGGTGGGGTCCGCGGTGGCCCAGTCGTGGGAGCTGCCCGGCAGTCCGAGCGCTTCGGCGGCCGCCTCGGCGAACAGGTGGTGTCCGCGCGGGGAGCCGTGCACCCGGTCCGGGCTCCACGTGTCGGGCTGCGTCATCGACGGCGCTCCGTACAGGTCGACCAGCGCGAAGCCGTGCCGCTCGGACGCCGCACGGATGACCTCGTTGATCGCCAGCACCCTGGCGCCGAGCACCCGCCCGATCGGCAGGATGCGGGCCAGGTCGGGGAACGTCGTCGTCACCACCGTCGCCCCGGAGCCGGCCAGCGCGCGGTGCACCTCCCGCAGCTGGGTCAGTGCCCGCTCGAAACCCGTTCCGGGACGGGTCATGTCGTTCATACCGATGCAGAGGGTGACCAGATCTGCGTTCATGTCCAGCGCAGCGGGCAGCTGGACGTCGGCAACATCGCGGATCTGGTTACCGCGCACTGCCAGATTGGCGTACTGCAGACCCGGGCAGAGCGCATCGAGCCGCTCGGCCAGGCGATCGGCGAAACCCCGCAGGCCTGTCGCGTCGTCGCCGTCCCACAGCCCCTCGGTCTGGCTGTCGCCGAGGGCGACGAAGCGGGCGTACCCGATGTGACCGGCCACGGCAGAAGACTCTAACGCGACCTGCCGACCCTGGTCAGGTTGAGCACCATGCCGACGCTGAGTCCGGTGATGGTGTCCTCCAAGCGTTTCCGGTCCAAGTCGGTACGCCACTGGGGCAGCGTTCCCGTCACCCGCACCACCTTGGGTGCGAATTCGACACCGGTCAGAGTCAGGCCGTGGGCCAGCTCGGGCAGCCGCACCGGGTAGGCGGGAGTGCGCGCGGGCAGCCGCCAGCGCCGGGCGCCCAGCGCCACCGTATGGGCCTGCAGCCACAGCGTCGAACCGTCGACACTCACATCGACTTCGACATGGCCGAACCGGGGCCGGCGAGCGAACCGGATGCGGGCCACCCCGTCGTCACCGACGTCGCCGGACAACCGCGGCGCGGCGCGGCCGAACATGTCGTCGACCATCGGCGCCGGCACCTCCAACGTCACCTCCACCGGCGCGGCCACCAGCGTCGGCGGTGCGCCGGGCCGGAGGTGAACGTTGTGCAAGACCACGGTTGCGGTGTTGAGAATGCCTTCCTGCCAACGGATGTCGGAGGCCACCAATCGGACGTCGGTGAGCTGGCCGACAGAAAGGCCGTGCACGTCGAGCCGGGAATCGAAACGGGTGACGGTCAGGGTGAGATCGCCGTCGTCCAGACGCACTGTCAGGCGCCTTCCCAGAACGAGACGGCGCACCGTCACGAACAGTGTGCGATAGGCGGCCGCGGCGCCGCTGTTGACCGGCACCATGGTGGTCGCCGACCACAACGAGGTGAGCATGCGCCGCGTGGGACGGGTCATCGCCTCCATCCTTACACGGGCTATCGTCGGCTGTGATTTCCCGCAAGCCTTCCCGCAGCGCCGGCCTCCTGCTCTACCGCCACGGCAGCGACGAACTCGAGGTGCTCCTCGGCCATCCGGGCGGGCCGTTCTGGGCGCGCAAGGACGACGGCGCATGGTCGATCCCGAAGGGCGAGTACGACGACGGGGAGGACCCGTGGGCGGCCGCACAACGCGAGTTCACCGAAGAGATCGGCATGCCGCCGCCGGCCGGACCCCGCATCGACCTGCCGCCGGTACGGCAGGCCGGCGGCAAGATCGTCACCGCATTCGCAGTGAAGGGCGATCTCGACGTCCGAGGTGCCGTCAGCAACACGTTCACGATGGAGTGGCCGCCCCGCTCGGGGCGGATGGCGGAGTTTCCGGAACTCGACAGGATCGCGTGGTGGGGTCTGGAGGTCGCACGCGAAAAACTGCTGAAAAGTCAACGGCCGCTGCTCGATGCGCTCGTCGAGGCCCTCGGCTAGAGGTCGAGCGTCAGTGCTCCGTGGCCCCGGGACACGCACGTCAGCATCATGGCCGCGTCACGCTCGGGGTCGGTGAGCAACGTGTCGCGATGGTCCACCTCGCCGGCGAGCACCCGGACCCGGCAGGTTCCGCAGAACCCCTGCTGGCACGAGTACGGTGCCGCGATCCCGGCCCGCTGCAACGCCGTCAGCAGGGTCTCCTGTGCGCCCACGCTGATCGTCGCGCCCGTCGACGCCACGCTGACCTCGAACGGGGTGCCATTCTGCACGGGGGGTGCGGCGAACCGCTCGAAGTGCAGTTCCACGTCGGCGCGGTCCACCAGCGCCGCGCGCACCGCCGTCAGCATCGGTGCCGGGCCACAGGCATAGACTGCGGTGCCGGCCGGGCAGTCACCGAGAAGTATTGCTGCCGACGGTAATCCGTTCACGTCATCGGTACGGATCTCGACCGGCGCCCCGAAGTCCGCCACCTCGCCGAGGAACGGCAGGCTGTCGCGGCTGCGCCCGGTGTAGATCATCGACCACTCCACGCCGAGGTACCGCACCGCCCGCAGCATCGGCAGGATCGGGGTGATGCCGATGCCGCCGGCGATGAATCGCACACGGCGCGTGGGGGATCCGTGCCCGGGTACGGTCAGCGGGAACGCGTTGCGCGGGCCGTGGGTGTGTACCACCGCGCCGACGGGCAGTGCGTCGTGACACTCGATCGAACCGCCGCCACCGTCAGGGATGCGGCGCACTGCGATGCGGTACTCGCCGGAGGTGGCCGGGTCACCGCACAACGAATACTGGCGAATACGGCCACTGGGCAGATGCACGTCCAGGTGGGCACCCGGATACCAGCGGGGGAGTGCGGCGCCGTCGACCGCGGCCAGCGTCAACTCGACGACGTCCTGATCGCGGGCGACCACCCGGCGGCCGCGCACCGTGAGGGCCAGAGTCGGCTGCCCCTGACTGCTCGGCGGACGGATCTGGCGCGTCGCGGTCACGGAGAACAACCGCGCGAGACCCGCGCCGGCGAGCGCCAGTACCGGGTCGTGGCGGCTGCGGCCCGACGCACTGGGCGGCGTCTGCCGGTAGTGCTTGCCCAGCACGGACATCACTGATGAGCCGCACGCGCTGCCGGCGAACTCGCCAGATAGGCGACCGCCTGGGCGGTGGACCCGAACTGCTCCGGCGAGTAACCGCGCCGGAAGTAGGTCAGCGTGCTCGACCCGAACAGCGAGCTGTAGCGGGGCAGCAGGCCGAGTTTGGAGTCGCGCATCCGCATGCGATTGAAGCCCCACCACGTCGTCGTGACATCCGGGTCGGTCTTGACCAGGTACCACGCGGTGCGCTGGAAGAACACGAACAGCATGGACGCGGCGATCGTCATCGCGCGGATCCGAGCGAGGTAGCTGTCGTGGAAGTAGGTCGCGACATCGTGGGCGACGCTGCGGTGCTCGACTTCCTCGCTACCGTGCCAGCGGAACAGATCGGTCAGTGTGGGATCGGCGCCGTGCTGGTCCCAGGTGCAGTTCAGCGCGAAATCGCCCATCACCGCGGTGTAGTGCTCGATCGCGGCGATGAGCCACAGCCGCTCACAGAGGTGGTTCAGGCGCACGTCGGGGTCGGGCGAGTCGATCGGTGCGAGCACCCGGGAGAAGACGTGCTCGACCTGGGCGAGGATCGGCTCCGGATCGACGCCGCGTTCGACCATGAAGTCGTGCAGGATCGCGTCGTGCACGTCGGCGTGGGTGGCCTCCTGTCCGATGAACCCGCGGATGTCGTCCGCGAGATGCGGGTCCTCGACCATGGGCAGCGCCTCGTTGAAGGTCTGCACGAACCAGCGCTCACCGGCAGGTAGCACGAGATTCAGCACGCTGATCACGTGAGAGGCGGCCGGATGGCCCGGAATCCAGTGCAGCGGAACATCGCTGACGTCGAAGGTGACCTTGCGGGCCTGGATCTGCACGGGCCCGGGATCGATGTCGTCGACGCGCACGGCGTCGCGGCGGGGTCGCAGCATGACCGAGAGTTTACGACGAACCTCGCGATTGGTGGGACCGCGGGTCCCGGGTAATGGGATCAGCCGGCAGGCAGCGGCTGACCGGGGATCGGCGGGCCGCCCGGAATCTGCTGAGGCGCACCCGCAACAGGAGCGCCGGCGCCCGGAGCCCCGGCGATCGGCACGACAGGCGTCGGCGTCACCGTGGTCACACCGTTGGCGCCGACGGTGGGGCCACCCACCGGGCCCTGAGCCTTGATCTGATCGGCGGCGGCCTGCGTGCAGTCCAGGGACAGCAGCATCCGACCACCGCTGGTGACCTTCTGCTGATCCACCAGGCACGCCGACTGAGGAAGCACGCTGCCGCGGGAACCGCCGAAGTAGGCCTTGATGCCTTGGCTCTTCAGGATCGCCAGCGCGCGGCCGTACTGCTCACCGGTGACGTTGTACGGGCTGGGCGCACCCGCCGGCTGGGACAGCGCGGCACCGGCCCCGACCAGGGCGATTGTTCCGGCGGCCACCAGGCCACCGCTGAACACGACGAGCTTTCTCACGACAACTCTCTCCTCGGGTCGGCGACGCGGTGCGAACATATCGCAGCGGTGACGAATGTGAAACCGCTGCAGAGGGCGCCGGCGTTACAGGGGGCCACCCCCGGAGCTGTCACAGCACCTCGGCGGCTGCGCGCATGACGTCGCACAATGCCGCAGCGCGGGCGTCGTCGAACAGGTCGTCCAGCAACACCGCGCGGCCGTCGGGGCCGGCCAGCGGTACCCGCCAGTTCGGGTACTCGTCGGTGGTGCCCGGCTGGTTCTGGGTGCGTGTTTCGCCGACGGCGTCGGCCAGCGACATCGCCAGCAGCTGCGACGGGCTGCGCCCCAGGTAACGGTGCAGCGCGATCACCACTTCATCGACGTCGAGGTCGGCATCGAGGTCGGCATCGGGGTCCGTCTGCGCGCCCAGCAGGCCCACCCGCCGCAGTTCACCCAGCCATGCGTCCCGGTGGGCCCGATCGGCCGCCCATTCCTGTTCGGCCGGACGGGTCAATAGGCCCAGCTCGTCGCGCAGCCGAACGTGCTCGCCGACCAGGTAGCCGGCGGTCGGTGGCAGATCGTGTGTGGTGACCGCCGACAGGCAGGCCTGGCGCCACTGTTCGGCCGGCAGCGGCGCACCGTCGTGACCGGATTCGAACCACAGGATCGATGTCCCGAACAGGCCCCGGTCCCGCAGATGGTCACGCACCCACGGTTCGACGGTGCCCAGATCCTCGCCGACGACGAGCGCACCGGCTCGATGCGCCTCGAGTGCGACGATCCCGATCATCGCCTCGTGGTCGTAGCGCACGTAGGTGCCTTCGGTCGGCGCGACGCCGCGGGGGATCCACCACAGCCGGAACAGGCCGATGATGTGGTCGATGCGCACCCCGCCCGCGTGTCGCAGGGCCGCGGCCACCAACGCACGGAACGGTTCGTAGGCGGCTTCGGCGAGCCGGTCGGGACGCCACGGGGGTTGCGACCAGTCCTGCCCGAGCTGATTGAACTCGTCCGGCGGTGCACCCGCGGTCACGCCGAGCGCCAGTACGTCCTGCAGCGCCCACGCGTCGGCGCCCGCGGGGTCGACCCCGACCGCGAGGTCGGCCATGACGCCGATCTCCATGCCGGCGCCCACGGCGCCGGCCTGCGCCGCGGCGAGCTGTTCGTCGAGCAGCCACTGCAACCAGCGGTGGAAGTCGACCGCGGCGGAGTGCTCGGCGGCGAACGCGGCCACCGCCTCGCTGCGCGGATGCCGCAGTTCTGCCGGCCAGCGGCGCCAATCGGAGCCGTGCTGTTCCGACAGCGCGCACCAGGTGGCGAAATCGTCGAGTGCTCGTCCCTCGCGGCGGCAGTACCCCTGATACGCGAGCTCCCGGCCGCGGCTGAACGGGACCAGGTAAATGCTGTGCAGCGCAGCGCGTTTGGCTTCCCAGGAGCGATCACGGTCGACGCGCTGCGAGCGCGCCGCCCGGGCCTGCACCCGGGCATGGGCCTTACGCACCCGCCCGCGGTGGCGCAGGTAGGCGTACTCCGGCACGGCTTCGACTCGCAGGTACAGCGGGTTGACGAACCGGCGAGACGTCGGCAGGTACGGCGAGGGCTCCATCGGCGGTGTCGGTGCCGCCGCGTGCAGCGGATTGACCAGGATGAAGCCTGCGCCGTGCTGACCCGCCGACCACACGGCCAGGTCGGTGAGATCGGTCAGATCGCCCACGCCCCATGACTTCTCGGACCGCACGCTGTAGAGCTGGGTGGACAGCCCCCACAGCCGGCGCGCACCCATCCGCACCGGGGTGGCGATGTCAGACGGCGTCACGATCACCGTCGCTCCGGTGTCGAAGGCGCCGACCCGCAGATGCACCCGGTGATATCCCAGCGGCAGATCGTCAGGCAGTTCGAAGGTCGCCTCGCCGACGAGGCGGCCGTCGAGATCGTAGGGCGGCCGGTTGTTCTCGAGCTGCCGCAGATCGTCGCGGCGCGTGCCGTCCTCCAGCTGGAGCCACACATCGACGGGGTCGCCGTGGGTGACGTGCACCCAGAACGGCGTCGCCGTCCCGGCCCGCGCGACGATAGCCGCGGGCAGAGAGCGCGCCCAGTACGCGTGCTCGTGCGCGGTCAGGGCGGCTGCCCGCTCGGCGTCGGTTCCCGCGGCGACGCCGAGGGCGCCGAGCACGGCCACCAGCGTCGTGTCGGGCACGGTGACGTGCCGGCCCGACCAGTCCTGATATTCGGTGGCCACGCCGTACCGGGCAGCCAGGTCGATCAGTGACGAACGGTCCATGGACATAGGCACGGGCATGGGCGCCATCTTGCCGTGCTTTCGATGTACGCGTCGGCCGCCGCCGTCGCCTCGACGGTCCGCGCGCCGGTAGGGTCGCACCATCATGGCGCCCCACCCGCTCGACGGCGGCCAGACGCGTGACCGGCGTGCCCGGATCGCGATCGGCGCCGTCTTCCTCACCAACGGTGCGCTGTTCGCCAATCTGTTGCCCCGGCTGCCGGAGGTCAAGTCCGACCTCGGGCTGTCGAACGCGATGCTCGGCGGCTCGGTGGCCGCGTTCTCGGCGGGCGCCCTGATCGCCGGCCCCGCCGCGGCAGCGCTGATCCGGCGCTACCAGTCCGCCCGGGTCAACCTCGTCACCACGCTGATCCTCGCGGCGTTCATCGTGATCGCCTCGGCTGCACCCAGTGCCGTGATGTTCGCCGCGGCACTCTTCGTCGCCGGCGCCGCCGACGCGATCACCGACGTCGCGCAGAACGTGAACGCCCTACGGCTGCAACGACAGTACGGCCGGTCGATCATCAACTCACTGCACGCCGTGTGGGCGGTGGGTGCGATGGTGGGCGGGCTGATGGCCGCCGGCGCCATCGCCGTACACCTGCCGCGGACCGTGCACCTCGGCCTGTCCGCTGCGCTGTTCTGCGCGGTGGCGGTCGCGGCGTATCCGTTCCTGCTGCACGGACCCGACCACGAGGACCATCCCACCGCGCAGGGCGGCGCCACCTCCGCCCGTGCCGCGGTGTACCTGACGCTGCTGGCACTGATCGGCATCGCGATCGCGGGTGCCGCCGTGGAAGACGCCGGAAGCTCCTGGGCGACGCTGTATCTGCGGGACAGCCTGGGTGCCGCCGGGTCGGTCGCCGCGCTCGGATACGTCGCGCTGGTCGGTGCGATGTGCGTCGGGCGACTGGTGGGTGACCGCCTGGTCGACCGGTTCGGCGAGCGGGCGGTGGTGCGGGCCGGCGGGGTGATCACCGCGGCCGGGATGGGCGCGGCGCTGGCGTTTCCGTCGGTGCCGGGCAGCATCGCCGGGTTCGCCGCGGCCGGACTGGGCGTCGCGACGGCGGTGCCGGCGGCGATGCGCGCCGCCGACGAACTCCCCGGGCTGCGCGCCGGCACGGGCTTGACGATCCTGACGTGGCTGATGCGCGTGGGCTTCCTCGGCGCCCCGCTGATCGTGGGCGTGGTGGCCGATGCGGCGGAGTTGCGCGTCGGGTTGATCATGGTGGTGCTGGCGGGCCTCAGCCTGCTCGCTCTGGGCGGTGTGCTGACCGGCAAAACCCGGAAGTGATGCCAGAATGCGCTGGTACAGTGACGTACCGGGGCCGCACGGGGGATGTACCGGACCTTCGATCGAAGGAGATCTACTGACATGACCGCGGAAGCCCGCTCCGAGGAGACCCGCAGCAACGCCGACGGTCATCCGGTGGTCGACACCGCATACGGGCCGGTCCGCGGGGTCGACGACGGGACGATCGCGTCCTGGAAGGCCGTTCCCTACGCCGCACCTCCGGTCGGGGACCTGCGTTGGCGCGCTCCCGTCCCGCCGACAGCGTGGACCGAGCCGCGCGACGCCTCCCTCGTCGGGCCGGCCTGCCCGCAGCCGACCGACCCGCGCATTCCTCTTCCTCTCGGCGCTCCCCAGGGTGAGGACTTCCTCACCCTCAACGTCTGGGCCCCATCCGGCACCGAACCCGGCGCCGGCAAACCGGTGATGGTGTGGGTACACGGCGGCGCCTACATCCTGGGTGCGGCCAGCCAGCCGCTCTACCACGGCCGGCGGCTCGCCGCCGACGGCGACGTCATCGTCGTCACCGTGAACTACCGGCTCGGCGCGCTGGGCTTCCTCGAGCTCGCCGCGCTCGGCGCGGAGTCCGAGCGGTTCGCCTCCAACGTCGGACTGCGCGACGTGCTCGCTGCGCTGACCTGGGTCCGCGACAACATCGCCGCGTTCGGCGGCGATCCCGGCCGGGTGACCCTGTTCGGTGAGTCCGCCGGTGGCGGTGTGGTGACCACGCTGCTCGGCAGCCCGGCGGCCAAGGGGCTGTTCCACGCCGCGATCGCGCAGAGCTCGCCCGTCACCTCCTCCTACGACACCGAGCAGGCCGGCCGCATCGCGGCCCGGTTCCTCGACGTCGTCGGGGTCGGCCACGACGAGCTCTCCCGGCTTGCCCAGTTGCCCATCGGGGCGATCGTGGAGGCATCGCGGACGGTGTTCAACGAGGTGCCGGTGCGCACCCCGGGTCGGCTGGCCTTCGCGCCCATCGTCGACCGCGACCTGGTGCCGGACTATCCGATCCGG
Source organism: Mycobacterium sp. IDUB_1 (assembly GCF_055419625.1). Taxonomy (NCBI): domain Bacteria; kingdom Bacillati; phylum Actinomycetota; class Actinomycetes; order Mycobacteriales; family Mycobacteriaceae; genus Mycobacterium; species Mycobacterium sp. IDUB_1. The sequence continues at coordinate 171,921 of NZ_JBVAYA010000003.1, forward strand.
CTGGCCCAGAACGGTCAGACGCACCCGGTGCCGTTGATCATCGGCACCAACCGCAACGAAGCGGCGCTGTTCCGGTACATGAAGTTGCCGTTACTGCCGATCAAGGCCGACGCGATCCACGCGATGTTCGCCCAGATCGCGGCCGAGCAACCAGATCTGACGCTTCCCGAGAAGGCCCAGCTCGAGAAGATGTATCGGGGCAGGCGCGCGGGCAAGGGGCTCGGACTCGCCAGCGACCTCGGTTTCCGGATGCCGTCGATCTGGTTCGCCGACGGTCACCGCGCCACCGCACCCGTCTACCTCTACCGCTTCGACTTCGCCACCCCGATGCTGCGTGCGTTGCGGATGGCCGCCGCGCACGCCACCGAATTGCCCTTCGTGTGGGGGAATCTCGGGGCGGGGCGCAAGGATCCGATGTTCGCCCTCGGTGGCCGCGCGGCCGGCGCCGAGGTGTCGCGGCGCATGCGTGCCCGCTGGACCGGCTTCGCCCGCACCGGCGTGCCGGGCGCCCCGGCCGCCGCGCCGCAGTGGCGCCCCTACGACGACTCCCGTGCCACGCTGGTCATCGACCGGCAGGACACCGTCGTCGACGACCTCGACGCGCCGGTGCGACAGGCGTGGGGTGATGACGTGCTGAGCTTCCGGTAGGGGGCAGCAGTGCCATCAGCGGAGTTCCTCACCGTGCTGCCGCCCGCGATGCGGGATCCGGTGCTGTTCGCCATCCCGTTCTTCCTGCTGCTGCTCGTCATCGAGTGGGTCGCGGCCCGCAAGCTCGAACACGTTGTCGCAGAGCAGGACTCCGAGGACCGACCCGGCGCGGGGTCGTACCTGACCCGTGACGCGTGGGCGAGCATCTCGATGGGGCTGGTGTCGGTGGCCACGATGGGCGCGTGGAAGTTCGGGGCGTTACTCGGATACGCAGCGATATACACCTATGTGGCGCCGTGGCATCTGCCGGCGACGCAGTGGTACACCTGGGTGATCGCGATCCTCGGCGTCGACCTGCTGTTCTACGCCTACCACCGCATCGCCCACCGCGTCCGGCTGATCTGGGCCACCCACCAGGCGCACCACTCCAGCGAGTACTTCAACTTCGCGACCGCGTTGCGGCAGAAATGGAACAACAGCGGTGAGATCGTGATGTGGATACCGTTGCCGCTGTTGGGAATTCCGCCGTGGATGGTGTTCTTCAGCTTCTCGGTCAGTCTGGTCTATCAGTTCTGGATCCACACCGAGCGGATCGGAAAACTGCCGCGGCCCGTCGAGTTCGTGTTCAACACCCCGTCGCATCACCGCGTCCACCACGGCATGGACCAGCTCTACCTGGACCGCAACTACGGCGGCATCCTGATCCTCTGGGACCGCCTCTTCGGCACGTTCCAGCCCGAGGTGTTCCGTCCGCACTACGGGCTGACGAAACCGGTGCACACCTTCAACATCTGGCGGCTGCAGACGCGCGAGTACGCCGCGATCGGCCGCGACGTCCGCGCGGCGCGCACGATGGGCGACAAACTCGGGTACATCTTCGGTCCGCCCGGGTGGCGACCGGCAGCGCAGCCCGTCGCCGGTGCCCATGTCAGCCCGTAGTCTTCGCGGAGTGCAGACAGTCTTCGACACCCCCGTCGACCCCTCTCTGGTGGACCGGTCCCTGTCCGGCAGCACGCTGGGCTCGGTGTGGCTGGACCCCGGTGCGGTGCAGCGCCCGGATCATTCGCCGCTGACGGGGCCGCTGACCGCCGACCTGCTGGTGGTCGGCGGTGGCTACACCGGTCTGTGGAGCGCATTGCATGCTGCACGGCGCCACCCCGACCGCCGTGTCGTGCTCATCGAAGCCGATCGCATCGGGTGGGCTGCCTCCGGCCGCAACGGCGGCTTCGTCGACGCGAGCCTGACCCACGGCTACGAGAACGGGAAGTCCCGCTGGCCCGACGAGATCGACACCCTCGAGGCGCTCGGCAACGAGAACCTCGAGGGCATGCAGGCCGAGATCGCCGAACTCGGCCTGGACACCGAATGGCAGCGCACCGGCATGCTCACGGTGGCCACCGAACCCCACCAGGTGGAGTGGCTCTCGGAGTCCGCGCCCGCCCACGGACAGTTCCTCGACACCGCCGCGGTGCGTGCCGAAGTCGCCTCACCCACGTATCTGGCGGGCCTCTACAGCGCCGAGGACTGCGCGATCGTCAATCCCGCGAAGCTGGCACTCGAACTCGCCCGCGCCTGCCAGGAGGCCGGCGTGGAGATCTTCGAGCACACGACCGCACGCCAGATCCACTCCGGCGGAGCGGCACTGCGCGTCGACACCGACGGCCCGGCGGTGACGTGTCGCCAGATCGTGTTGGCCACCAACGTCTTTCCCAGCCTGCTGCGCCGCAACCGGCTGCACACCGTGCCGGTCTACGACTACGTGCTGGCCACCGAACCGCTCACCGACGCCCAACTCGACCGCATCGGCTGGCGGAACCGGCAGGGGATCGGCGACTCGGCCAACCAATTCCACTACTACCGCCTCACGATGGACAACCGCATCGTGTGGGGCGGATACGACGCCGTCTACCACTTCGGGCGCAAGGTCAAAGCCAGCTACGAGGACCGCACCGAGAGTTACGGCCGGCTGGCCGCACACTTTTTCCTCACGTTCCCCTCGCTCGAGGACGTCCGCTTCACCCATCGGTGGGCCGGCGCGATCGACACCAACACAAGGTTCTGCGCGCACTGGGGTACCGCGCGCGACGGTCGCGTCGCCTACGTCAACGGCTTCACCGGGCTCGGTGTCGGAGCGGCACGCTTCGCCGCCGACGTCTGCCTCGACCTGCTCGACGGGCTCTCCACCCCCCGCACCCGGTTGGAGATGGTGCGTCGCAAGCCCATGCCCTTCCCGCCCGAACCGATCGCCAGCGCAGGCATCCAGGCCACCCGCTGGTCGCTGGACCGTGCCGACCACAACGGCGGACGGCGCAACCTGCTGCTGCGCGGACTCGACGCGGTGGGACTCGGCTTCGATTCCTGACCCTCGACCCCGCGACCTGATGTAACGCCTCGTTATCGACCCGCGATGAGCCAGTTACACCGTCAGCGCGCGGGGGTATCTCTTTCCCACCGTGAGCGCGGCGGTCGCCGAGAACTCACCCGGGGAGAGTGGAGGGGCCGTGCTGAACCGACTGCCGAAGCGTGTGCCGCCGCGCCAAGCCATGACGGCTGCGGCGCTGGCCCTGCTGGCGCTGCTGGTCCCCACGGCCCCCGCCGCCGCGCAGCCCGACCCACTGGTCTTCCCCGGCATGGAGATCCACCAGGACTCGGTGCTGTGCACCCTCGGATACGTCGACCCCGCCACCCGCACCGCCTTCACCGCTGGACACTGCCGCGCCTCGGGCACCGTCACCGACAAGACGGGCACCGTGATCGGCACCCAGGGCTCCTACCGCGACAACACCCCCGATGGCATGACCGTCGACACCAACCATCAGATCGCTGACTGGGAAGTCATCCATCTGCTGCCGTCGGCGAAGGTCAACAACGTGCTGCCGTCGGGCAAGGTGTTGGTCACCGATCCCGCGGTGCTGCCGGTGGCGGGTATGCCGGTCTGCCACTTCGGCGTGGTGACGGGGGAGAGCTGCGGCACGGTGGAGGCCGTCAACAACGGCTGGTTCACGATGGCCAACGGTGTCGTCAGCCGTAAGGGTGACTCCGGCGGGCCGGTGTACACCACGACGCCTGACGGCCGCACCGTCCTGATCGGGGTGTTCAACAGCACGTGGGGCACCTACCCGGCCGCCGTCTCCTGGCAGACCGCGAGCGCCGAGGCCCGCGCGGACACCATCTCGGCGGCCTCCGCGGAGATCACGCCGGTCTCCGCCCAGCCCTAGGGCGACAGCGCGAAGACCGGGATCGACGGCGCCACCGCGCGCAACTGCTCCTCGGTCGATGCTGGTGTCAGTCCGCCGATGTGGCCCTTGACCTGCCAGTACCACCGATCGAGGTACGGGCGCAGCAGGGCGGGCTTCGCATCGTCGGCAACCTCGACCGCGTCGCGTCGGCGCGAGTTCCGGCGCGGGCCGGTCTCGACGTCGCCCGCTGCGCGCACGTTGCGCGCCCACTGGGTGTTGCCGCGCGGTGAGACCAGGTAGTCACGGCCGTCGACCGTCAGCAGGTTGATCACCACCTGCCGTGGCTCGCCGCTGGCGCGCCCCCGCACCCGCAGCGCGGTACTGCCCTGGATGCTCACGCCACGCTCGGCGAGCCAACGGATCGCGCTGTTCACCAGGCGAGCAGCCGGTCCCGGGGCGTCATAGCGGGTGGTGGAGCGACGGGCGATGTGGCGGTGGGTCATGTCGATCTCCTCGATCGTCGGATTAGAGAGCACTGCTCTCACAACGGTGACACGGATCGCGCTGAAATTCAAGAGCAGTGCTCTCGGACGTGTCACACTGGCGACCGTGGGGAAACGTGAGGACAGCCGCGCGCGTGTCGAGAAACAGATCATCGAGATCGGCCGGCGCCACCTGATCACCGACGGCGCCGCCGGGCTGTCGCTGCGTGCGATCGCCCGCGACCTCGGCATGGTTTCCTCCGCCGTGTACCGCTACGTGGCCAGCCGCGACGAACTGCTGACGCTGCTGCTGATCGACGCCTACACCGAGCTCGCCGACGCCGTCGACGAGGCGCATCGCGCCGCGGCGCCGGACTGGCGCTCCCAGCTCGCCGCCGTCGCACGTGCGGCACGAAGCTGGGCTGTCGACCAACCGGCCTGTTGGGCGTTGCTCTACGGAAGTCCGGTGCCCGGCTACCACGCACCCGCAGAACGCACTGTCGGGCCGGGCACCCGGGTGATCGGCACGCTGTTCGGCATCGTCGACTCCGCGGTGAAAATCGGTGCGATCAGTGAGTCCGAAACTGCTGTACCACAGGCACTCTCAGCAGATTTCAGCAAACTCACGGCCGAGTTCGGGCTCGCACTCGACGACGCGACGCTCAGCCGGTGCTTCCTGCTCTGGGCCGCGCTCGTCGGTGCGATCAGCCTCGACGTCTTCGGTCAGTACGGCGCCGACACGCTGACCGACCCCGCGATGATCTTCGACGTCCAGGTGCAGCTGCTCACCGAGATGATGACTCAGAGATGATGACTCAGTAACCCCGGCTGCCGTCCGGCGACGTGACGAAGCCGTGCTCCCCGTAGTGACGATCCGGCGGATCGACGGTGTCCGCCGGCCAGGACGCGGGCTTGGCCGCATGGCAGGCGAGCGTCTCGGTGTCCGGGACGGCGCACACGACGCCGTTGCCCGCGTCGAACCGCGAGCCCGCCGGCAGCAATGGCGGCAAGGCCTCTGCGGGTCCCACGCCGTCCTCGGTGAACATCGCCGCGTTGGTCAGCGACACCGAAACCGTCGTGGCGTCGGTGCCCGCCAGCGGACCTGAGCAGAAGATGCCGAGGTCGGGGATCAGGCTGTCCTGGCAGCGGACGCCCGACGGGGTGCGAAAGATCCACCCGGACATGCTCGGATGCGCGCCGAACACCTGATACGGCGCCGGGTCGACCGCCGGATACGCGGTCACGTCGACCTCCGACGGGGCGGCGAGTCCGGGGGCGGCGCCGGCGAGCAGGCCGGCACAGGCCAGCACGGGTGCGGCAAACAGGGCCGAGGTGCGCATGCCTGGACTATCGCGGCGGCGGGCGATGCCGTTAGCTCGCCGAAATAGAACACGTTCTAGCACGAGGGGTCGGGTGACGATATTCTCGACTCGATGCTTGACCAGACACCTGTCCAGATTGCCTGGGTGACCCGTGACCTCGACGCCACAGAAGCGGCACTGACTGCACTGCTCGGGGCGCGCACCTGGGTGCACATGCCGGGCGTGCACTTCGGCCCGGACTCCTGCACCTACCGGGGCCGGCCCGCCGACCACGTCGCCGACGTCGCGCTGAGCTACGCGGGGGACACCCAGCTGGAGGTCATCGCACCGGTGCGCGGGCAGAGCATCTACACCGAATTCCTCGACCGCAGCGGCCCCGGCCTGCACCACGTCTGCCGCGCCGCCCCGGATCTCGAATCGTTCGACGCGGCAGTCGACGCCGCCGAACGCAACGGCACCCCGGTCGCGATGGCGGGCGCCATGGCGGGCATGCGGTTCGCCTACCTCGAAGCCCCCGATGCCGGCGTGCCCTACACCGAAATCGCTTACATCCCCGACGAACTCGCCGCATTCTTCGACCACATCAAACAGGAGCAGAAGTGAGCTTGCCCACCCCCGACACCGTCCGCGCCGCTGACGTCACCTCCTGGTCCGATGACGTGGACGTCATCGTCATCGGGTTCGGCATCGCCGGCGGCTGCGCCGCCGTCAGCGCCGCCTCCGCCGGCGCGCGGGTGCTCGTGCTGGAGAAGGCGGCCGCCGCCGGCGGCACCACCTCCATGGCGGGTGGCCACTTCTACCTCGGCGGCGGCACCGCCGTGCAGCAGGCCACCGGCCACCCGGACTCGCCGGACGAGATGTACAAGTACCTCGTCTCGCAGTCCCGAGACCCCGAGCACGACAAGATCCGCGCCTACTGCGACGACAGCGTCGAGCACTTCGACTGGCTGGAGGCCCTCGGCTTCCAATTCGAACGCAGCTACTACCCCGGCAAGGTCGTCGTGCCGCCGGGCACCGAGGGCCTCTCCTACACCGGCAACGAGAAGGTGTGGCCGTTCTGTGAGCAGGCCGTCCCCGCGCCGCGCGGGCACTCCGTTCCCGTACCCGGCGAACTCGGGGGAGCAGGGATGGTGATCGATCTGCTGGTCGCCCGCGCCGGCGAGCTCGGTGTGCAGTTCCGCTACGAGACCGGGGCGACCGCACTGGTGATCGACGACACCGGAGCCGTGGCCGGGGTGCGCTGGAGGCACTTCGGCGAGACCGGCGACATCAGGGCCAAGGCGGTCGTGATCGCCGCGGGCGGCTTCGCGATGAACGCCGAGCTGGTGGCCGAGTACACCCCGGCGTTGGGCACCGAACGTAAGACCAAGCACCACGGCACCGTCGCCCCCTACATCCTGGGCAACCCCAACGACGACGGCCTGGCCATCGGGCTCGGCGTCTCGGCCGGCGGCGTGGCCACCCACATGAACGAGCTGTTCATCACCGCCGCCGCGTACCCGCCGGAGATCCTGCTCACCGGCGTCATCGTCAACGCCGACGGTCAGCGGTTCGTCGCCGAGGACTCCTACCACGCCCGCACCTCGGCGTTCGTCCTCGAACAACCCGATCAGGTGGCCTACCTGATCGTCGACGAGGCGCACATGCAGATGCCCGAGATGCCGCTCATCAAGTTCATCGACGGCTGGGAGACAGTGGCCGAGATGGAGGAGGCACTGGGCATCCCGGCCGGCAACCTCGCAGCCACGCTGGACCGCTACAACGCGGGCGCCGCCCGCGGCGAGGATCCCGACTTCCACAAGCAGCCCGAGTACGTCGCCGTGCAGGACCAGGGACCGTGGGCTGCGTTCGACCTGTCCCTGGGCCGCGCCATGTACTCCGGGTTCACGATGGGCGGTCTCAAGGTCTCCATCGACGGCGAGGTGCTGCGCTCCGACGGCAGCGCGGTCGCAGGCCTCTACGCAGCCGGGGCCTGTGCGTCGAACATCGCCCAGGACGGCAGGGGCTACGCGAGCGGAACCCAACTGGGTGAGGGGTCGTTCTTCGGCCGCCGGGCCGGGCGGCACGCCGCCACCCGGGCCGCCGCCAGCACGGCCGCCGTGTAGCGGTCAGACCCGCGCGGGCTCCCCGCCGATCAACCCGTGCTCCCACGCGCCTCCACCGAGCAGCTTGAGCTCGCGGGTGTGGTGGCGCTGCAGGCTGCTGCGGTGGCTGACGCTGACCAGGATCGTGTCGGGCAACTCGGTACGCACCAGCTGGTACATGGTCAGCTCCAGGCCCTCGTCGAGCGCTGAGGTGGACTCGTCGAGGAACACCGCCTTGGGCCGGGTCAGCAGGATGCGCGCGAACGCGATGCGCTGCTGCTCACCCGGGGACAGCACCTTGGCCCAGTCCTGCACCTCGTCGAGCCGGTCGACCAGATGGGGGAGGGCGACCTTGTGCAGCGCCTCGCGCACTGCGTCGTCGCTGATGTCGCCCTCCTTGTTGGGGTAGGACACCACCGCACGCAGATCGCCCAGCGGCACGTACGGCATCTGCGACAGGAACATGGTTTCGTTCTCGTCGATCGGATAGGTCAACCGGCCGGAAGTGAACGGCCACAGCTGGGCCAGGCTGCGCAGCAGCGTGGTCTTGCCGGTGCCCGACTTGCCGGTGATCATCAGGCATTCGCCCGGCTCCAGGCGGAGGTTCACCGGGTCGAGGAGCTGCTTGCCGTCCGGGGTGCGGACCTCGACGTTCTCGAGCGTGACGTTCTGGCCGGTGCAGCCGGCGACGTCGAGGTGCGGCAACGCCCGGCCCTGCTCGTCGGCGGTGACCAGGCCGTCGAGACGGATGATCGCGGCACGGTAGCCGGCGAACAGGTCATAGGCGTTGCGGAAGAACGACAGGCCGCCCTGGATCGCGCCGAACGCCGACGCCGACTGGTTCAGCGCGCCCAGCGGGATCTCGCCGGAGGCGAACCGCGGGAACTGCACCAGATAGGGCAGCGGCACGATGAGCTGGCCCATCGACCAGTTCCAGCCGTTGAACCGCAGCGACCGGTTCACGTACCGGCGGTAGTTCGTCACGACGGGCGCGAACAGCTTGCGCAGTCCGGTGCGCTCGGCGACCTCACCGCGGTAGAACGCGACCGCCTCCGACGCATCACGCAACCGCACCAGCGCGTATCGGAAGGCGGCGTTGTACTTCTCGTTGAGGAACGACAGACCGATGATCGGACGGCCGATCCAGAACGCGATGATCGAGGCGAACAGCACGTAGATGATCGCGATCCAGAAGATGGCGTGCGGCAGCGTGATCCCGGCGACGGTCAACGGGCCCGACAGATTCCACAGGATCAGCGTGAACGAAAGCACCGAGGTGACCGCCGAGATCGCGCCGAACAGCAGCGAATTGCTCGAGCCGTAGTACGGCAGGTTGGGCTGCGGACCGTTGGTCGCGGTGAAGATGTCGATGTCGGACTGGATGCGCTGGTCCGGGTTGTCGATCGTCTCGTCGATGAACCGGGCCCGGTAGTAAGCGCGGCCGGTCAGCCAGTCACCGGTCAGCCGATCGGTCAGCCAGGCACGCCAGCGCAGGCAGAACCGCTGGAACAGGTACATGTCGAGCAGCAGCTGCGTGATCGACAGCGCCGCCAGGATGCTGAAGATGACGATCGTCGACCAGAACCCGTCGATGCCGGATTGCCTCACCTCCTCGTTGTCCGACGTCAGGCCCTGCACGACGACCTGGAAGCTGGTCAGCAGATCGTTGCTCTGATAGGTGAACAGAACGTCGAGGCGCACGTTGATCATCACCGAGGCGAGCAGGACGGCGAGAAAGGCCCAGACCTTGATGCTGTCGCGTCCGGTGAAGTAACCACCCGTGATCCGCCAGAACTGCCGACCCCAATTCGTGAACCGGCCGATCAGCAGCAGCACGACCAGCGTGGACGCCGCCGCGATCGCCCAGGCCTTGGCGATCCACCACAGCGAGGTCCACAGTTCACTACCCCAGTCCAGCGTCGGGGTGAACAATTCCTCCATGCGGGCAAGGTACCGCGCCAACCTGCCCGCGGCGTGGCGGAGGCGTCAACCCGACGAGGCGCGTCGCTCCAGCCGCCACTGGCCGTCACCGACCAGCGAGAGCCGACGGTCGTGCAGCGGATGCACGGTGGCCCGGTGGCTCACGCTGACCACGATCGTGTCCGGCAGCCGCTCCCGCAGCAGGCGGTACAACATCTCCTCGAGTCCCTCGTCCAGCGCCGCGGTGGACTCGTCGAGGAACACCGCGCGCGGTTGTGCCAACAGCACCCGGGCGAACGTGATGCGCTGCTGCTCGCCGACCGAGAGCACCTTGGCCCAGTCCTGCGCCTCGGCCAGCCTGATCATCAAGTGCGGCAACGCCACATCGCGCAGCGCGGACTGCATCGCGGCGTCGTCATAGGTGTCCGGCGGGTGCGGATAGGCGACCGCGGTCCGCAGATCACCCAACGGCAGGTAGGGCAGCTGCGGCACGAACATCGCACCGTCGCGCCCGCCGGGGAGGCGCACCTCGCCCGAGGCGTACGGCCACACCCCGGCCAGGCTGGCCATCAGCAGCGACTTGCCGATGCCCGACGGGCCTGTGACGACGAGTGACTCACCGGGTTCGAGTGCGACGTCGAGCGGGTGCAGCAACGGGCTGCCATCGGGCCGGCGCACGGCGACGCCCGACACCTCCAGGCGCCCGTCCGGGGAATCCGACGGACGTACCGGGGTGAACCGGCCCGCCCGCTCGTTCTGGTCGGCCAACCCGTCGAGCCGGATGATCGCCGCGCGGTAGCTGGCGAACTGGTCGTAGGCGTTGCGGAAGAACGACAGGTTGTCGTGGATCGCGGCGAACGCGTTCGAGGACTGCCACACCCCGCCGAACGAGATCCGCTGTGCGAACAGACCTTGAGCCTGCACCAGCCACGGAAGCGGGTTGATCGCCTGACTCATCGACACGTTCCACCCGAAGAACAGCATCATCCGGTTCAGCCAGTGCCGGTAGTTGTCCATCACGCCGTCGAGGCGCCTGCCCAGCACCCTGCGCTCGGCTGCTTCACCGCGGTAGAGCCCGATCGCCGCGCCACCCTCACGCACTCGCACCAGCGCGTACCGGAAGCCCGCGTTGCGCAACTCGTTCAGATAGCTGAGCCGGATCAGCGGGCGCCCGATCGCGAACGCGACCACCGTGGCCACGAGCACGTACACCAGCACGATCCAGAACAGAGCGCGCTGCAGCGTCACCCCGCCCACGGTCAGCGGCTCGGAGAGCTGCCACAGGATCACCCCGAACGACAGCACCGAGAGCACCGCTTCGACCGCACCGAACAGCAGCGTGTTGCCCGACGTGAAGATCGGATTGTTGGTCTCCCCGCCGACCCCGGTGGTGAACACGTCGACGTCCTGCTGGATGCGCTGGTCGGGGTTGTCGATCGGCCGGCTGCCGAACTGGGCCCGGTAGTAGGCCAGATCGCCCAGCCAGCCGTCGATGAACCGCTGGCTCAACCAGATTCGCCACCGCATGATGAACCGCTGCGTCACGTACATGTCGAGCAGCAGTCGCACGATGTAGCACCCGGCGAGCACCGCGAAGACCACCATCGTGGCCCAGAACCCGGCGATACCGCTGGACCGGTCCGGGCCTGAGGAGAACGCGATCTGCAATGCGGTGAACAGATCGTTGACGTAGTAGGTCAGCAGCACGTTGATGCGCACCGAGATGATCACCGACAGCAGCAGCAGCGCGACCACCGCCCAGACCCGAAGGCTGGGGCGGCCCGTGAAGTACCCGCCGGTGACCCGCCAGAACTGCCTGCCCCACTCGGTGAAGCGGCCCAGTGCGATGAGGACCACCGCCAGACACAGCGCGGTCACCAAGAACGCCGTCGACACCCAGATCGCGGAGTTGAGCCATTCCCGGCTCCAGGCCAGCGTCGGCGCGAACGGCTTGGTGTCCACGCGACGCACCCCCCTTCGGCACTGCCCGGTCTGCGCGAAGTTACCGCAGTGCTGCGGCGCCACCGCGGACAACGCGCGGGCTGGACGACCAGCACCGCGATTTCTGGGTGGCGGGAGTCACGGCCGGGAATCCCACCCCGTCCGCGTACCGTGATCGTGTGGCACGCACCTCATCGAAAACGTCTGCCCCCGCCTCCAATTCTGCGCAGTCCAAGAAATCCGGCGGGCGCATGTCGGGACGCTTCTGGAAAATGCTCGGGGCCAGCACAGATCGCGACCAGAGCCGCTCGATGGACCAGGTCCGGGCGGCCGCGGACTTCGACGCCAAAGCCGCCGACCTCGACGACGAGAAGCTGACCAAGGCGGCCACCCTGCTGCAGCTCGAGGACCTCGCGGATTCGGCCGACATCCCGCAGTTCCTCGCGATCGCGCGCGAAGCATCCGAACGCACCACCGGCCTGCGCGCCTTCGACGTCCAGCTGCTGGGCGCGCAGCGGATGCTCGCCGGCGACGTCGTGGAGATGGCCACCGGTGAAGGCAAGACGCTCTCGGGCGCGATCGCCGCCGCCGGCTACGCACTCGCCGGCCGCAGCGTGCACGTCATCACGATCAACGACTACCTTGCCCGCCGCGACGCCGAGTGGATGGCGCCGCTGATCGAGGCCATGGGCCTGACCGTCGGCTGGATCACCGCCGACTCCACCGCCGAGGAACGCCGCGCCGCCTACCAGTGCAACGTCACCTACGCCTCGGTCAACGAGATCGGCTTCGACGTGCTGCGCGACCAGCTGGTCACCGATGTCGCCGACCTGGTGTCGCCCAACCCCGACGTCGCCCTCATCGACGAAGCCGACTCCGTCCTCGTCGACGAGGCGCTGGTGCCGCTGGTGCTGGCAGGCACCAGCCACCGCGAGTCCCCGCGGCTGGACCTGATCCGGTTCGTCGGCGAGCTCGTCGACGGCGTCGACTACGCCACCGATGCCGAGGGCCGCAACGTCCACCTCACCGAGTCCGGCGCCCAGAAGATCGAAGCCAAACTCGGCGGTATCGACCTCTACTCCGAAGAGCACGTCGCCACCACGCTGACCGAGATCAACGTCGCGCTGCACGCGCACGTGCTGCTGCAACGCGACGTGCACTACATCGTCCGCGACGACGCCGTGCACCTGATCAACGCCTCCCGCGGCCGCATCGCGACGCTGCAGCGCTGGCCCGACGGACTGCAGGCCGCCGTCGAGGCGAAAGAAGGCATCGAGACCACCGAGACGGGAGAGGTGCTCGACACCATCACCGTCCAGGCCTTGATCAACCGCTACCCGACGGTGTGCGGCATGACCGGCACCGCGCTGGCCGCCGGTGAACAGCTGCGTCAGTTCTACAAGCTCGGCGTGTCGCCGATCCCGCCGAACACCCCCAACATCCGCGAAGACGAACCCGACCGCGTCTACGTCACCGCCGCCGCACGCAACGAAGCAGTCCTCGACCACATCGCGACCGTCCACGAGACCGGCCAACCGATCCTCGTCGGCACCCGCGATGTCGCCGAATCCGAGGATCTGCACCGGCGGCTGGTCAAGGCCGGTGTCCCCGCGGTCGTGCTGAACGCCAAGAACGACGCCGAAGAGGCGGCCGTGATCGCCGAGGCCGGCGCACTCGGCGTGGTCACGGTGTCGACGCAGATGGCCGGACGCGGCACCGACATCCGGCTCGGCGGCTCCGACGAGAAGGACCACGATGCCGTCGCCGAGTTGGGTGGCCTGCACGTGATCGGCACCGGCCGCCACCACACCGAGCGGCTGGACAACCAGCTGCGCGGCCGTGCCGGGCGCCAGGGCGACCCCGGCTCGACGGTGTTCTTCTCCAGTTGGGAGGACGACGTGGTGGTCTCGCACCTCGACGCCGGCAAGCTGCCGCTGGACTGCGACTCCGACGGCAAGGTGCTCAGCCCGAAGGCCGCGACGCTGCTCGAACACGCCCAACGCGTCGCCGAGGGCCGCCTGCTCGACGTGCACGCCAACACCTGGCGCTACAACCAGTTGATCGCCCAGCAGCGCGCCATCCTGGTCGAGCGCCGAGAAGCGTTGCTGCGCACCGCAACTGCCCGCGAGGAGCTGGCCGCACTGTCGCCGCAGCGCTACGAGGAGCTGCTCGAGCAGCTGGGCGAGGGGGGTGAGGCGAAGCTGGAGAAGATCTGCCGGCTGATCATGCTCTACCACCTCGACCGCGGTTGGGCCGATCACCTGTCCTACCTGGCCGACATCCGCGAGAGCATCCACCTGCGCGCGCTGGGACGGCAGAACCCACTCGACGAATTCCACCGCCTCGCCGTCGACGCGTTCGGCTCGCTGGCCGCCGACGCGATCGAGGCCGCCCAGCAGACGTTCGACACCGCGCCGTCGATCGAGGACGAGCCCGGGGTGGATCTGTCCAAGCTGGCGCGCCCGACGTCGACCTGGACGTACATGGTGCACGACAACCCGCTCAACGACGACACCCTGTCAGCGCTGAGTTTGCCCGGGGTGTTCCGCTAGGTTCTACGCATGGCTCGCGGGTCTCAACCGGGGGACACCCCGGCACCGCCCGACCGGGTGCTGACGATCCCGAACGTGTTGTCGGTGCTGCGGCTCGTCCTCGTTCCGGTGTTCCTGGTGCTGCTGCTGGTCACGCACAACACCGGCTGGGCGGTGGCGGTGTTGATGTTCAGCGGTGCGTCCGACTGGGCCGACGGCAAGATCGCCCGGCTGTTCGACAACCAGTCGTCGCGGCTGGGCGCGCTGCTCGACCCCGCCGTGGACCGCATCTACATGATCGTCATCCCGATCGCGTTGGCGCTGGCCGGTGTCGTGCCCTGGTGGTTGGTGATCACGCTGCTGGGCCGCGACGTCGTGCTGGCGACGACGTTGCCGCTGCTGCGCAGCCGCGGATTGACCGCGCTTCCGGTCACCTACATCGGCAAGGCCGCGACGTTCGCGCTGATGTCGGGCCTGCCGCTGGTGCTGCTCGGGCAGGGCGACGCGGTCTGGCAGCCGCCGGTGCTCGCGTTCGGCTGGGGCTTCGTGATCTGGGGCACGGCGATGTACCTGTGGTCGGGGGTGCTGTACCTGATCCAGGTCGGCATGGTCGCGCGGTCGATGCCGCGCTCCAGATTCGGGGGCGCCGGGGTGCAGGCACCGTGACGCAGCTGGGTGGCTTCGACCCGTCGTCGGGGCGCAACGCGCACCGGGCGGGGGCGCCGACGCTGATCCCGGTGCCGTCGCTGCTGCGCTCGCTGCTGTCCGAACACCTCGATGCGGGCTACGCCGCCGCCGCGCAGTCGCCACGGGCCCGCACCGACCGGCTGTGGCAGGTGGCGGCGGCGGCGCTGGTCGCGGCGGTGTTCGCATTCGCCTGGTCGCAGGCGCGGGCGACCGAGCCCGGCGTGCGCGAATCCCAGCAGGTCCTGGTCGCCAGCGTGCGCGGCGCCGAAGCAGAGACTCGGGAGCTGACCGCGCAGCGCAACAGCCTGGCCGCCGACGCCGACGCACTGCGGCGCAGCCGGCTCGCCGGTGACGCGTCGGGCCGACAGCTGCTCGGCGAGCTCGACCAGGCGAGTTTCGCCGCGGCCGCGACACCGGTGATCGGGCCCGGCCTCACCGTCACCGTGACCGACCCCGGCGTCACCCGCGACCTGACCGACGTGTCCAAACAGCGTGTCGAGGGCAGCAGGCAGGTGATCCTCGACCGGGATCTGCAGCTGGTGGTCAACTCGCTGTGGCTGGCCGGTGCCGAGGCGATCTCGGTGGGCGGCGTCCGCATCGGCCCCAACGTGACGATCCGCCAGGCAGGCGGCGGCATCCTCGTCGACAATCAACCGATCAGCAGCCCCTACGCCGTGCTCGCAGTCGGACCGCCGCACGCCATGGCCGACGCGTTCGACCGCAGCTCCGGCCTGCAGCGGCTGCGGCTGCTCGAGGCCTCCTACGACGTGGGCGTCACGGTGGCCGCCGGCGACGGCCTGACCCTGCCGGCCGGCTCCGTACGAGACCTCACCTTCGCCA
Organism: Mycobacterium sp. IDUB_1; assembly: GCF_055419625.1. NCBI lineage: Bacteria > Bacillati > Actinomycetota > Actinomycetes > Mycobacteriales > Mycobacteriaceae > Mycobacterium > Mycobacterium sp. IDUB_1. The sequence goes on from NZ_JBVAYA010000003.1 coordinate 187,555, forward strand.
AAGGACTGCAGTGATCGGAATCGTCGCCCTGGTCGTCGGCATCGTCATCGGTGTCGTGTTCCACCCCAGCGTGCCGGAGGTGATCCAGCCCTATCTGCCGATTGCGGTCGTCGCTGCCCTGGACGCCGTGTTCGGCGGGTTGCGCGCCTATCTGGAGCACATCTTCGACGCCAAGGTGTTCGTGGTGTCGTTCGTGTTCAACGTGCTGGTGGCCGCGCTGATCGTGTACGTCGGAGACCAGCTCGGGGTGGGCACACAGCTCTCCACCGCGATCATCGTGGTGCTGGGAATCCGGATCTTCGGTAACGCCGCGGCACTGCGGCGCCGACTGTTCGGAGCCTGAGATGGGCGAGGCCCAGAACAACGACGAGGACCAGGCAGACCACCCGGCCGACCATCACGGCCGTCACGAGATGCCGCCCGCCGCGCACACGTCTGCGTTGGGCCGGTTGCGCCACCCCCGCAGCGGCGTGTTCGGCGTGCTGGCCGTGCTGCTGTGCCTGGTCCTGGGCATCGCGATCGCCACCCAGGTGCGCCAGACCGATTCCGGCGACGCCCTGGACACCGCCCGGCCCGCCGACCTGCTCGTGCTGCTGGATTCGCTGCAGCAGCGGGAAGCCGCGCTGAACTCCGAGGTGACCGAGCTGCAGCGCACGCTGTCGGAACTGCAGGCCTCGGGCAGTAGCGATCAAGCAGCGATCGAGAACGCCCGCGCTCGCCTGGCCGCTCTGTCGATCCTGATCGGCACCGTGCCCGCGACCGGGCCGGGGGTGACCCTCACGATCGCCGATCCGTCATCGGGGGTGGCCGCCGACACGATGCTCGACGTCATCAACGAGCTGCGCGCGGCCGGCGCCGAGGCGATGGAGATCCGCGGCGGCTCCGGTAGCGGAACCGATGGCGGTGGACAGGCCGCGGTGCGGATCGGTGTCGACACCTGGGTCGTCGGCGCCGCCGGCGCTCTCGTGGTGGACTCCACCACCCTCAGCCCGACGTATTCGGTTGTCGCCATTGGGGATCCGCCCACGCTAGCGGCGGCGATGAACATTCCGGGCGGCGCGATGGACAGCATCGAACGCGTCGGCGGATCGATGGTGATACAACAGTCCGACCGGGTCGACGTCACTGCCTTGCGGCAACCGAAACCCCGCCAATACGCTCAGCCCGTCAAATGACGTGACCGCCTGGGTCGCGAACAACCGAGAACCTTGGAGCCGAGGAGCACAGTGACCGAGATCCCCGCCGACCTGTCCTACACCGAAGAACACGAGTGGGTGGCGAAGACGGGCGACGACACGGTGCGCGTCGGCATCACCGATTTCGCCCAGTCGGCGCTGGGCGACGTGGTGTTCGTCCAGCTGCCCGACGTGGGTGCGGAGATCACCGCCGGAGAGTCCTTCGGGGAGGTCGAATCGACCAAGTCGGTGTCGGACCTCTACGCCCCCGTCACCGCCACGGTCGTCGCCGTCAACACCGATCTCGACGCCGACCCGCAACTGGTCAACTCGGACCCCTACGGCGGCGGCTGGCTGGTGGAACTGCAGGCAGACACCGAGTCGATGCAGGCCGCCCTGTCCTCTCTGCTCGACGCGGAGGCCTACCGCGCCCACGTGACCGACTGAGGGTTGTTAGGGTCGCAGTCGACCAGTAAGCGAATCCGGCCGTGGTGGACCCAATGGGGTCCGCTGCGCGGTACGGTCGACACCAGCGGCGAGACAGCTGGAGGTCCCGGCCGGAGATCGCCACAGCAGCCAGTAAGGAGCAGCGGGTGACGGAAAAAGACTTCACTTCGGGGGCCGACTCTGACGAAGTCACCGTGGAAACGACTTCGGTATTCCGTGCCGACTTCCTCAACGAGCTCGACGCTCCGCCCGCCGCAAGCGGCGAGAGCGCGGTCTCCGGAGTGGAGGGCCTGCCCGTCGGATCGGCGTTGCTCGTGGTCAAGCGCGGGCCGAACGCCGGCTCGCGCTTCCTTCTCGACCAGCCCACCACCTCGGCGGGCCGCCACCCCGACAGTGACATCTTCCTCGACGACGTCACCGTGAGTCGCCGGCATGCGGAGTTCCGCCTCGAGGGCGGCGAGTTCCAGGTCGTCGACGTCGGCAGCCTCAACGGCACTTACGTCAACCGCGAGCCCGTCGACTCGGCCGTGCTGGCCAATGGCGACGAGGTCCAGATCGGCAAGTTCCGCCTGGTCTTCCTGACCGGTCCCAAGGGCGTCGACGGCAGCTCCGACTGACCCGGCGACCTCTCACCGACCCCGGCACCTGACACTGCATCGCGGCGACGATCATCGATGACCCACCCTGAGGCTTCGGGACCGGACGGTGCGCGTGCCGAAGCCCTGGCCGGGATGTCGATCGGGGTCGTCCTCGACACGCTGCGTGCCGACTTCCCCGACGTCACGATCAGCAAGATCCGTTTCCTGGAAGCCGAGGGTCTGGTGACGCCGCAACGCACGGCGTCGGGCTACCGCCGGTTCACCGCGTACGACTGTGCGCGGTTGCGGTTCATCCTCACGGCGCAGCGCGACCACTACCTGCCGCTGAAGGTCATCAAGGCGCAGCTCGACGCGCAGCCCGACGGTGAACTGCCGCAGAGCCCGTCGGCGTACGCCACCCGGTTGATGCCGGTCGGTGAGGCGAAGACCGACCACGGCAGCGACTACGGCGGCGCCACGGCCGCCCCGGCACAGGCGCGGCTGACCCGGGACACCCTGCTGGAACGGTCCGGGGTCAGCGACGAGCTGCTCACCTCACTGGTGAAAACCGGGGTGATCACCCCGATCTTCAAAGGCGCGGGCACGGTGTTCTTCGACGAGCATTCGGTGGTGATCGCGCAATGCGCCCGTGCTCTGGCCGATTACGGAGTGGAGCCACGGCACCTGCGGGCCTTCCGGTCCGCGGCCGACCGCCAGTCCGACCTCATCGCCCAGATCGCAGGCCCGGTGGTGAAGGCAGGCAAGGCCGGCGCGCGTGACCGCGCCGACGACCTCGCGCGGGAAGTCGCGGCGCTGGCGATCACACTGCACACGTCATTGATCAAATCGGCCGTGCGCGACGTTCTCGATCGCTGAGGACTAGACTCGGCTTGACGGGTTTTCGTCTCCTCCGGCCCCCGTCGGGCCGCGGGGCTACAGCGCAACACCGGTGCGGAGGGTAGGCACAGATGGGTGAGGTTCGCGTCGTCGGAATCCGTGTGGAGCAGCCGCAGAACCAGCCCGTTCTGCTGCTCCGCGAGGCCACCGGTGACCGCTACCTGCCGATCTGGATCGGGCAGTCCGAAGCCGCCGCGATCGCCCTCGAACAGCAGGGCGTCGAGCCGGCCCGGCCCCTGACTCACGATCTGTTCCGCGATGTCATTGCCGCGCTGGGGCATTCGCTCAAAGAGGTCCGCATCGTCGATCTGCAAGAGGGCACGTTCTACGCGGATCTGATCTTCGATCGCGACATCAAGGTCTCCGCTCGGCCCTCGGATTCCGTGGCCATCGCGTTGCGTGTCGGGGTGCCCATCTACGTGGAAGAAGCGGTGCTTGCCGAAGCGGGCCTGCTGATCCCCGACGAGAACGACGACGACGCCCCTGGCGCGGTGCGCGAGGACGAGGTCGAGAAATTCAAGGAGTTCCTCGACTCGGTGTCGCCCGACGACTTCAAAGCCACCTGAGCGGCACTCCAAACACCCCTCTTGGTCACGGATGCGTCTCGTCGCACTCGACACGCGGGTCGGGTTTGCGGCCGCATCCTCGTCGGCGACGATACTTGCTTCCGACGGGCAGTCACAGCAGGCGTCCAAGCGTATGCTCGAACGAAGTTCGGGCCGGGATAACGTGCGCCCACGAGACGACGCGAGTTTCGATCGGCGAGAGGATTCGACACGTGGGAGACACGCCACGCCAGGAGCAGCTGGACCTGAACACCGGTGCCCCCGAGGCCGACACCCTTCCCCGGGTCGCCGCGGAGCCCGTGCAGGCCGGCCTGTTTCCTGATGACTCGGTGCCCGACGAACTCGTCGGCTACCGCGGGCCCAGCGCCTGCCAGATCGCCGGCATCACCTACCGCCAGCTCGACTACTGGGCCCGCACCTCCCTGGTGGTGCCCTCGATCCGCGGCGCGGCGGGCTCGGGAAGTCAGCGGCTGTACTCGTTCAAGGACATCCTGGTCCTCAAGATCGTCAAGCGACTACTCGACACCGGCATCTCGCTGCACAACATCCGCGTCGCCGTCGACCACCTGCGTCAGCGCGGCGTCTCTGACCTGGCGAACATCACCCTGTTCTCCGACGGCACCACGGTCTACGAGTGCACTTCGGCAGAAGAAGTGGTGGACCTGTTGCAGGGCGGTCAGGGCGTGTTCGGCATCGCGGTCTCCGGCGCCATGCGGGAACTGACCGGCGCCATCGCCGACTTCCCGGGTGAGCGCGCTGACGGCGGCGAGTCGATCTCCGCCCCCGAGGACGAGCTGGCCTCGCGGCGTAAGCATCGCGACCGCAAGATCGGCTGACACCGCACCTCTACGGGCGGCGCGCTAAACTGGCTGACGCATCGCCCTCGCGCGGGAGAGCTCTGTGACCGCCAGTCACAGGCGCCGAAGGAGCAACACCTCTCCGTCAACCTCTCAGGCCCCCGGACCGCGTCAGGCCCCGATGCCTCTGGAAAGCGGTGCTTCGCACCCGCCCATGGGGAAAGGCACACCGACATTCGCAGTCGGACGCTGCCGAATCTCTCAGGCAGCCCGGATCGGGTGGACGACAGAGGGGGAGGCGCCGGTACGCCTGCGCGCCTCGCGCCCGAACGTCGGGAGACTTTCCCCGTGTCGAATCACCCCGTGTCGAATCACAATGCACCTCGCGAACTGACCTTCGTCGACCGCCACATCGGGCCCGACGCCGACGCGGTTGCCACGCTTCTGGAGACGATCGGTGTCTCCTCTCTCGATGAACTCGCCGCCAAGGCCCTGCCCGCCGGCATTCTCGACGCATTGACCGGCGACGGCGACGACGCGGTGGCGCCCGGCCTGGACCATCTGCCCCCGGCGGCCACCGAAGCCGAGGCGCTCGCCGAGTTGCGCGCATTGGCCGACTCGAACACCGTCGCGGTGTCGATGATCGGCCAGGGCTACTACGACACGCTGACCCCGCCGGTGCTGCTGCGCAACATCCTGGAGAACCCGGCCTGGTACACCGCGTACACGCCGTATCAGCCGGAGATCAGCCAGGGTCGCCTCGAAGCGCTGCTGAACTTCCAGACGATGGTCACCGACCTCACCGGGCTCGAGGTGGCCAACGCCTCGATGCTCGACGAGGCCACGGCCGCCGCCGAGGCGATGACGCTGATGCAGCGTGCCGTGCGCGGCTCCAGCCGACGCCTGGCCGTCGACACCGACGTCTTCGCCCAGACCGCCGCGGTGCTGAGCACCCGCGCGCAGCCGCTCGGCATCGAGATCGTGACCGCCGACCTGCGCCAGGGCCTGCCCGAGGGCGACTTCTTCGGAGTGATCGTTCAGCTGCCCGGTGGGAGCGGAGCCGTGCAGGACTGGACAGCCCTGGTCACCGAGGCGCATGAGCGCGGCGCGCTCGTCGCCGTCGGCACCGACCTGCTCGCGTGCACGCTGATCGCCCCGCCGGGGGAGATCGGGGCCGATGTCGCGTTCGGCACCACGCAGCGCTTCGGTGTGCCGATGGGCTTCGGCGGCCCGCACGCCGGGTACCTGGCGGTGCACTCGAAGCACGCACGCCAGCTGCCGGGCCGCCTCGTCGGAGTGTCGGTGGACGCCGACGGAGCGCCGGCCTACCGCCTGGCTCTGCAGACCCGCGAACAGCACATCCGCCGCGACAAGGCGACGAGCAACATCTGCACCGCACAGGTGCTGCTCGCGGTGATGGCCGCGATGTACGCGAGCTACCACGGCGCCGACGGGCTGCGTGCGATCGCCGCACGCGTGCACGGGCGAGCGACGAGCCTGGCCGGCGGCCTGGCCGAGGCCGGCGTCGACGTCGTCCATCCCGCGTTCTTCGACACCGTGCTGGCCCGGGTGCCGGGCCGGGCCCGCGAGGTCGTCGACGCAGCCAAGCGACGTGGCATCAACCTGTGGCTCGTCGACGCCGACCACGTGTCGGTGTCCTGCGACGAGGCCACCACCGATGCGCATGTGGCCGACGTGCTCGCCGCGTTCTCCGGCGGTGCCACGACGGTGGCCCCTGCCTCAGCCGGTAGCGACATCGCGAACCGGACGTCGGAGTTCCTGACCCATCCGGCGTTCACCTCGTACCGCACCGAGACCGCGATGATGCGCTACCTGCGCTCGCTGGCCGACAAGGACATCGCGCTGGATCGGAGCATGATCCCGCTGGGCTCCTGCACGATGAAGCTGAACGCGGCCGCTGAGATGGAGCCGATCACGTGGCCCGAGTTCGGTCGCCAGCACCCCTTCGCGCCCGCGTCGGACACCCCGGGGCTCCGCCGCCTGATCGCCGATCTGCAGGCATGGCTGACGGGCATCACCGGCTACGACGAGATCTCGCTGCAGCCCAACGCCGGCTCGCAGGGCGAGTACGCCGGCCTGCTCGCGATCCAGGCCTATCACATCGCGGCGGGCCAGGCCGAGCGCAACGTGTGCCTGATCCCGTCGAGCGCGCACGGCACCAACGCGGCCTCGGCGGCGCTGGCCGGCATGAAGGTCGTGGTGGTCGCGTGCCGCGAGAACGGTGACGTCGACCTCGACGATCTGCGCGCCAAGATCGCCCAGCACGCCGAGCACCTGTCGGCGCTGATGATCACCTATCCGTCCACCCACGGCGTCTACGAGCACGACGTCGCCGACATCTGCGCCGCGGTGCACGACGCCGGCGGGCAGGTCTACGTCGACGGCGCGAATCTGAACGCACTCGTCGGGCTGGCCCGCCCCGGCAAGTTCGGCGGCGACGTCAGCCACCTGAACCTGCACAAGACGTTCTGCATCCCCCACGGTGGCGGTGGACCCGGCGTCGGCCCGGTCGCGGTGCGTTCGCACCTGGCGCCGTACCTGCCCGGGCATCCGCTGGCCGACGAACTCTCCGACGAGCTGACCGTGTCTGCGGCGCCGTACGGTTCGGCGTCGATCCTGCCGATCACGTGGGCCTACATCCGGATGATGGGGGCCCACGGGCTGCGGTCGGCCACCCTGGTCGCGATCGCGTCGGCCAACTACATCGCCCGCCGTCTCGACGAGTACTACCCGGTGCTCTACACCGGCGAGAACGGCATGGTCGCCCACGAGTGCATCCTCGATCTGCGCGGTATCACGAAGGCGACGGGCGTGACGGTCGACGACGTGGCCAAGCGCTTGGCCGACTACGGGTTCCACGCGCCGACGATGAGCTTCCCCGTCGCCGGCACGCTGATGGTGGAGCCGACCGAGAGCGAGTCGCTCGCCGAGGTCGACGCGTTCTGCGAGGCGATGATCGCGATCCGCGCCGAGATCGACAAGGTGGGCTCGGGGGAGTGGCCGGCCGAGGACAACCCGCTGCGCGGCGCGCCGCACACGGCTCAGAGCCTGCTGGTCGACGCCTGGGATCACCCGTACACGCGCGAGCAGGCGGCTTATCCGCTGGGGCACGGGTTCCGGCCGAAGGTGTGGCCGCCGGTGCGACGCATCGACGGGGCGTACGGCGATCGCAATCTGGTGTGCTCGTGCCCGCCCGTGGAGGCGTTCGCCTGATCGATAGGGTGTCCCGGTGACACAGCCGAGGTTGTTCATCTTTCCGCATGCGGGCGGGTCCGCTCAGTACTACGTGCCGTTCGCCAAGACCTTCACGATCGACATCAAGCGGACCGCGGTGCAGTACCCCGGACAGCGCGGCAAGCAGGATTTCGCGTCGTTCACCAGCCTGCCCGCACTCGCCGACGAGGTCGTCACGATGGTGTCCCCGGAGAAAGACCACGGGGGACCCGTGTTCTTCTTCGGGCACAGCATGGGTGGGCTGCTGGCGTTCGAGGTGGCACGCAGATTCGAGGACGCCGGCCGGCCGATCAGCGGGCTGTTCGTGTCCGCGGTGGCCGCGCCGGGCCACGTCGGCTACGAGGACATCCCGGACGACGACGAGGGGCTGCTCGGTGCGGTGAGCACGATGACGGGCGCCAATCCGGAGTTCATGAAGAGCCCCGAGTTCGCGGCGGCGATCCTGCCGACTCTGCGCGGGCTCAAGGCGATCGCGTCGTACAGCTGCCCGCCCGAGGTGACGCTGTCCGGACCGATCCACGCCTACTTCGGCGACGACGACGAGATCGCCACGGCCGCGAAGGTGGCGCCGTGGGCCGACCGCACCCGGTCGGACTTCACGGCGCTCGAGCTGCCGGGCCATCACTTCTATCTCAATGAGCAACTCGGCCAGGTGGTGCCCGACATCGAGGCGAAGATCGCGGCGCGGATCGCCGCAGCGAGCTGATCGGCTGGTGTGGCTTTGACCACACCGGCGCTGGCACAGCGGTTGTCGGCGTCGCCGCGCGGAGCACATCAGATCGGTCGCCGTGGTACGCGCCGGTCCACTTCGGGAGGCTGGCCGGACCTGCAACTTACCGGGGAGTCAGGAACGTACTCGACATCGGCGTGCAAATACCGCAAACTGTTTACGCACGTGTCAAGGCGACTGGGGCATGGCGTTGCGCTGCCGCGCCACTCGATTCGCATACCGGCCTGCGCCTCCGCCGAGCAACCGGCCGCCGGTGAGTGAGGTGGACGTTTGCTGAGCTGGCAAAACCTGCGGCGTTGCATCGGGAATAAAAACGGCCGTCCGTGCAGCGCGTTTCGGACGAAATCGGGGTCGATCGAGCGACTTCCCTCTGGCAAGCACTTCGTGGTCTAATCCTTGGTCGGATTACACGACATTTGTGACGGGTCGGTGTTAGCCTTCGGCCAAGCGGGGGATGCGCGGCACGAGCTGGCGTCCGGTTTGCCACGCGGCAATGGGGCCGGGACGCAGGATCAAACGATGAAAGGACGTCGCCATGCCTTTGCTTGAGTCGACCATTCCTGGCCTCCTCGCCGAGCGAGCGCGGCTACAGCCCGATGACGCGGCGTACACCTTTCTCGACTTCGACATCGACCCCAACGGCTACGCCGAGACCCTGACGTGGTCGCAGGTTCACCACCGTGTTCAGGTCGTCGCTGCCGAACTGCTGCGCCACGGCAGCAAGGGCGATCGTGCGGCCATCCTCGCTCCGCAGGGGCTCGAGTACATCGTCGCGTTCTACGGCGCGATGGCCGCGGGCATGATCGCGGTGCCGCTGCCGGTTCCAGCGATGGGTCAGCTCGACGAGCGCGTCAACGGTGCCCTGCGCGACTGCCAGCCCACCGCCGTGCTGACCACCTCCGCCGTGGTCGGGGAGATCCTGAACTACGTGGGCAATCTGCCCGGCGGTAACCCGCCCGCCGTCGTCGAGGTCGACGCCCTCGACCTCGATTCTCCGGTGACCCCCCAGGTCAACGTCGGTCCGCTGCCCAAGACCGCCTACCTGCAGTACACCTCCGGCTCCACGCGCGCACCGGCCGGCGTGATCATGACCCACCAGAACGTGATCGCGAACGTCAAGCAGGTGTTCGACGACTACATGGAGCACCGCAACGGCGTGCCGCCGCGCGACATCACGCTTGTGTCGTGGCTGCCCTTCTATCACGACATGGGCCTCATCCAGGGCGTCTTCGCCTCGCTGCTGACCCCGGACGAAGACAATGGCGGACGGCTGCACGGCCGGCCCGCGGTCGTCATGAGCCCGGTCGCGTTCCTGCAGAAGCCGGCCCGCTGGATTCAGCAGCTCGGGCTGAACACATGCGCTTGGTCGGCGGCCCCCAACTTCGCGTTCGAACTGTCGGTACGGCGCACCACCGATGCCGATCTCGAGGGCCTGGACTTCACCGGCGTCCTCGGCATCATCAGCGGTAGCGAGCGCATCCACTCGGCCACCATCCGCCGCTTCAACGAGCGTTTCACCCCCTTCGGGATGCCCCCGACGACGGTGCTGCCGTCCTACGGTCTGGCCGAAGCCACCCTGTACGTGATCTCGGCTCCGATCGGGCACACCCCGTCGACCGTGCGCTTCGACTACGAGAAGCTGGCCGCCGGCCACGCGGAACGCTGCGGCACCGAAGCGGGCACCGAGCTCGTCACCTACGGCGCACCGCGGTCGTCGACCATCCGCATCGTCGACCCGGAGACGTGCGTCGAGAATCCCGACGGCAAGGTCGGCGAGATCTGGATTCACGGCGAACAGGTCGCGCTGGGCTACTGGCGGGATCCGGTCAAGACCGAGCGCACCTTCAACGGCCAGCTGGTGAACCCGTCCGAGGGCACGCCCGTCGGTCCCTGGCTGCGTACCGGTGACCTCGGCGTCATGAGCGAGGGCGAGATGTTCATCATCGGCCGCATCAAGGACATGCTGATCGTCGACGGCCGCAACCACTACCCGGACGACATCGAGGCCACCATCCAGGAGATCACCGGGGGCCGCGTCGCCGCGATCTCGGTGCTCGACGACACCAGTGAGCAGCTCGTCGCCGTGGTGGAGCTGAAGAAGAAGGGCACGTCGGAAGCCGAGGCGCTCGACAAGCTCAAGGCCGTCAAGCGTGAGGTCGCCTCGGCGATCAAGAAGACCCACAGCGTGCGCGTGTCCGACCTGGTCCTCGTCGCACCCGGTTCCATCCCGATCACCACCAGCGGCAAGATCCGGCGCTCGGCCTGCGTGGACCGCTACCGCTCCGACGAGTTCAGCCGGTTGGACGTCACTACATGACCTCTGCTTTCGACGAGGATGCACTCCGGCACTGGTTGGTCGACTACCTGGTCACCAACATCGGATGCAGCCCTGACGAAATCGATCTCGATGCTCCGCTGAACGACCTCGCTGTCGGGTCCAGTGACGCCGTCGTGCTGACCGGCGAGCTGTCCGAGCTGCTCGGGCGCACGGTGTCACCGGTCGAGTTCTGGCAGTACCCGACGATCAACACGCTCGCCAGATTCCTCACCGGCGGCGAGGTCGATCCCATCGAGGCTCCCGTCGGCACGGTCGCTGCCGCCCGGGAGGGTGGCAGAGCCGACTACGACGACGCGATCGCGGTCATCGGGCTCGGCCTGCGTCTGCCCAACGGCTCCGATGCCGACGGCAACCTCGAGGGGCCCGACCAGTACTGGGAGTTCCTCACCGAAGGCCGGTCCGCGGTACGCGAGGTGCCCGCCGACCGCTGGGAGTCGTTCCGGATCGATTCCCCCGAGGCGGCCGCCGCCCTCGCCGGCACCACCCGGTGGGGGTCGTTCCTCCGCGACGTCGACGCGTTCGACGCGGAGTTCTTCGAGATCTCTCCGAGCGAGGCCGACAGGATGGACCCCCAGCAGCGGCTGCTGCTGGAGGTCACCCACGAGGCGCTCGAGAACGCCGGCATCCCGGCCCACAGCCTCCGGCACACCCAGACCGGCGTGTTCGCGGCCGCATGCCTGGGGGAGTACGGCTACCTGTCGACCACCGACCTCGGCGATGTCGACTCGTGGTCGGGCACCGGCGGTGCGCTGTCGATCATCGCCAACCGGGTGTCCTACTACTTCGATCTGCGCGGCCCGTCGATGACGATCGACACGGCGTGCTCGTCGTCGTTGGTGACGATTCACCTGGCGTGCCAGAGCCTGCGGGCCGGCGATTCGGACGTGGCGTTGGCCGCCGGGGTCAACATGGTGCTGTCGCCAGCCGTGACCCGCAGCTTCGACCAGCTCGAGGCGATGTCGAAGACCGGGCAGTGCCACGCGTTCGACGCGGCCGCCGACGGGTTCGTCCGCGGCGAGGGCTGCGGAGTGACGGTGCTCAAGCGCCTCTCCGACGCCCAGCGCGACGGCGACCGCATCCTCGCGGTGATCCGCGGCTCTGCGGTGAACCAGGACGGCAGGTCCAACGGTCTGATGGCGCCGAACCCGGCCGCGCAGATGGCCGTGCTGCGGTCGGCCTACGCCGCGGCGGGCGTCGAGCCACGCGATGTCGACTACGTGGAGGCGCACGGCACCGGCACGCTGCTCGGTGATCCGATCGAGGCCCGCGCGCTGGGCACGGTGCTCGGCCGCGGCCGGCCCGCGGACCGTCCGCTGCTGCTGGGTGCGGTGAAGTCCAACCTGGGGCACCTGGAGGCCGCGGCGGGTATCGCCGGCTTCGCCAAAGCCGTTCTGGCGTTGCAGCACAACACGATTCCCGCCAACCGCGGCTATAAGAACCCGAACCCGCACATCCCGTTCGACAACCTGCGCCTGCGGGTCGTCGCCGAGCACACCGAGTGGGCGCCGGCCGGGCGGCCGCGCCGGGCCGGGATCTCGTCGTTCGGCTTCGGCGGCACCAACGCCCACGTCGTCATCGAAGAGGCGCCGCGAGCGGCCGCTCCCGCCCCAGCCCAGGAGCCGGCGGTGACCACGCTCGTCGTGACGGGTCGCACGCCGGAGCGCGTCGCCGCGCAGGCCGGGATGCTGGCGGACTGGATGGCCGGTGCGGGCGCGGAGGCGTCACTGGGCGACGTCGCGGACGCGCTGAACCATCACCGCTCGCACCACAACAAGTTCGCCACCGTGGTCGCCCGCAATCGCGCGCAGGCCCTCGCCGGTCTGCAGGCACTGGCCACGGGCCAGTCGGCGCCCGGTGTCGTCGGCCCGCACATCGGCGCCTGCACGCCGGGCACGGTGTTCGTGTATTCGGGGCAGGGTTCGCAGTGGGCGGGGATGGGTCGGCAGTTGCTGGCCGATGAGCCGGCGTTTGCCGCTGCCGTGGCGGAGATCGAGCCGGTGTTCGTGGACACGGTCGGGTTCTCGCTGCAGCAGGTGATCGCCGAGGGTCGTGCGGTCAGCGGTGATGCCGAGGTGCAGCCGGTGCTGATGGGTCTGCAGTTGGCGTTGACCGAGTTGTGGCGCTCTCATGGGGTGCATCCGGATGCGGTGATCGGGCATTCGATGGGTGAGGTGACCGCTGCCGTGGTCGCGGGGGCGTTGAGCCTGGCTGATGGCTTGACGGTCATCGCGGCCCGCTCCTCGATCATGTCGCGCCTGGCCGGCCAGGGCGCCGTCGCGCTCGTCGAACTCGATCCCGATGCCGCCGAGACGCTGGTCGCCGACTATCCGAGCGTCGAGGTCGCCGGGTTGGTGTCGCCGCGCCAGACGGTCGTCGCGGGTCTGCCCGACGAGGTCGACGCGGTGATCGCCGCCGTCGGCGCGCAGGACCGCTTCGCGCGCCGCGTCAACATGGAGGTCGCCTCCCACACCGCGCTGATGGACCCGGTGCTGCCGGATCTGCGTGACGCGTTCGCCGCCATCACGCCGCGCACGCCGTCGATCCCGTTCCTCTCGACCGTCGTCGACGAGCAGGATCCCGTGCTCGACGCCGACTACTGGGTGGCCAACGTGCGCCAGCCTGTGCACTTCAGCCGGGCCGTGGCCGCCGCCGCGCAGGAGATCGGCACGTTCGTCGAAATCAGCCCCAACCCGATCCTGACCTACGCCGTCGCCGACACACTCACCACCGGACACCATCACGCACTGGGCACGCTGGTGCGCGACGGCGACGACACGGTGTCGTTCCACACCACGCTCAACGCCACCCACACCACGCATGCGCCGGAAACCGAACACCCGCCGCACCAGGGCGGCCCGCGCGTCGCACTGCCGACGACGCCGTGGCACCGCACCCGGCACTGGGCGCTCCGCAAGCCCACGTCATCGGGGCCGTCGGCGCCGCGTCCGGGCACCGTCCTGGGTGGCCACACCGTCGTCGCCGGCCCGCAGCCCGGCCACCTGTGGCAGGCCCGGCTGACGCCGCAGGCGCGACCGTATCCGCATCCGCACCGGTTCGCCGGCACCGAGATCGTGCCGCTGTCGGTACTGCTGCAGACGCTGGCGCTGGCCGCCGAGCGGGTGGGCGCCGCGGCGCTCGCCGACGTGCGCTTCGAATTCCCGATCGGCCTCGACGCGCCGCGGGTGGTGCAGGTCTACGCCGACGCCGACGTCGTGACGATATCGTCCGCCACCGGTGACGACAGCGGCGACGACAGTGGGGCCCGCCGGTGGATCCGGCACGTCAGCTCGCGCATCAGCCGCGAGGCCGTCGGACCCACCGATCCCGCCGGATCGGACGTGTCGGGCTCGGCAGGTTATGACCCCAGCGCGCTGGCCGAACTACATCAGGCGTGGGGGATCGAGGGCCTGGCCTATCCGTGGACGGTCGGCGGACACACGCAGGCGCACGGTGAAGCGCGCACCGAGGTGACCTTCGCCGACGCTCCCGGGGCGCCGCTGGCCGCCGCGCTGGACGCCGCCGTCAACCTGGGCCGCCTCGTCGACGCGTCCACCCCCGGTCTGATGGTGCCGGCCGCGGTCGAGCAGTTCATCGTCGGTGACGCGAGCGCGGGGCGCGGCACCGTGGTGACCCGTTACCGCAACCGCGACGACGACGGTCTCGTCGTCGACCTGTCCGTCGAATCCGCCGACGGCACCGTTGTCGCCGACCTGCGTGGCGTGCGCTATGCCGCGGTCGACGTGAACGAGGCGGCGCCCGCCGCCGCCGAACCGCGCCGCATCGCCCACCGGTTGGACTGGCAGCCGTGGACCACAGATACGCCGGGCACCGACACCGGTTCCGTCGCCGTCGTCGGCTCCGGGACATTCGCCGCCGCACTGCGCGCAGCCGTCGAGACCGAGGCTGAGGTGACCGAGGCCCGCACCGTCGTCTACGTCGCCGACTCCGACGGTCCGTCTGCCCAAGAGACCGCAGTCCGGCTGACCACCGAGGTGGGCGAGCTGGTCGCCACGCTCGCCGACCGGGAGCCGCGCCACCCCGTGACGCTGTGGGTCATCACCCACGGGGTCTTCGAATCCGCCACCGAATCGGCGCTGCGCCAGAGCCCGCTGTGGGGGTTGGCCGGCGTCATCGGCGCCGAACAGCCGCAGCTGTGGGGCGGTCTCATCGACGTCTCCGAGGCCGGCACCGACGCCTCGAACGACGCCGAGACGCTGGTCACCGCGCTGGCCGACCCCGTCAAGTCGGTGTCCGTGTGGCGCGACGGCCAACTGCTGACCCCGACGCTGGCCGAGCTCACCGAGGCGCCGGTGCGCGAACCGCTGCACTGCCGGCCCGATGCCGCCTACCTGATCACCGGCGGCATGGGCGTGCTGGGTCTGCTGATGGCTGACTGGCTCGCTGACCGGGGTGCACGCCGCGTGGTGCTGGCGGGCCGCACAGCGCTGCCGCCGCGCCGCGTGTGGGCCGAGGTCACCGAGCCCGACCGGCGGCACAAGATCGATGCGATCCGCGCGCTCGAACTGCGTGGGGTCAGCGTCGACACCGTCGCGATCGACATCGCCGACCGTAACGCGGTGGCTGCGCTGCTCGATCGCCGTGACGCCGACGGCGCACCGCCGATCCGCGGTGTCATCCACGCCGCAGGCATGACCGAGGCTCAGCTGCTCACCGAGCTGGAATCCGAGCGTGTGCACCGCACGGTGTGGCCGAAGATCGCCGGCGCGCAGGTGCTCGCGGACCTCTTCCCGCCGAAGGCGCTGGATTTCCTCTACCTGGCCGCCTCCGCGGGCGCGGTGTTCGGCATCCCTGGCCAGGGCGCCTACGCCGCGGGCAACGCCTACCTCGACGCGCTCGCCCGCGCCCGGCACGCCCAGGGCGACAACACGGTCAGCCTGGACTGGGTCGCGTGGCGCGGCCTCGGCTTCGGTAGCGAAGCCCAGGTCGTGGTGTCCGAGCTGGAGCGGGTGGGCTCACGGCCCGTCGCACCGGGCGAGGCGTTCGCGGCGTGGGACCACGTCACGCGGTTCGACATCGACCAGGTCGTGATGGCCCCGATGAGTTCGGCGCAGGATGCCGCCGCCGTCGGTGCCGACGCGCACCGGCCGTCGGCGCCGACACGGAACTGGGCCGCCTTGGAGGGTGACGAGCTGCTCGCCGAGCTGCGCGACGGCTTGCGCGGCATCCTCGCGACCGAGTTGCGCCTGCCGGAAAGCGACGTGCTCACCGATCGGCCGTTCGCGGAGATGGGTTTGAACTCGGTCATGGCGATGTCGATCCGCCGGGAGATCGAGCGCTTGGTCGGGCTGGAGTTGTCGGCGACGATGCTGTTCAACCACCCGACGATCGACAGCTTCGCCGGCTATCTGGCGCAGCAGCTGAACCCGGAGGCAGGTGGCGACGATGCCACGGCCGCCGCCGATGACGACGAGGACAGCCTGCTGGACTCGCTGTTCGACAGCGTCGAGTCGAACTGATCGCACGATCGTGCCGACGCGACGGAATCCCCCGAATTTCCCGGATCGACCCGACGCGCGAGACCATGTCGGGAGATGTCTGCGAAAGGACCACTGATGCCAGCACTGACGGCGCCCACCGTGACGACCATTCCCGCGCTCCTCGCCGACCGTGCGCAGCAGCAGCCCGACGATGACGCGTACACGTTCTTCGACTACGAGGCCGACCCCGCGGGCATCTCCGAGACGCTGACCTGGTCCGAGGTACACCACCGGGTCCGTGTGGTGGCCGCGAAGCTGGCCACGCTCGGCTCACCCGGGGACCGCGCGGTGATCCTGGCCCCGCAGGGTCTGGAGTACATCATCGGTTTCCTCGGCGCGATCGAAGCCGGGTTCATCGCGGTCCCGCTGACGATGCCGCAGCTGCGCCAGCACGACGAACGCGTCACCGGCGCGATGAAGGACTCCCAGCCCGTCGCCGTGCTGACCACCTCGGCCGTCGTCGACGACATCCGCCATTACGGCCAACTCGACCGCCAGCGCGCGCCCAAGTTCCTCGAGGTCGACACGCTCGACTTCGATTCGCCGCTGCGTCCGGCCGCGCCCGTCGCGCTGCCCAAGACCGCCTACCTGCAGTACACATCGGGGTCGACCCGGCTGCCCGCCGGTGTGGTCGTCAGCCACCGCAACGTGCTGGTCAACGTCGCCGAGCTGCTCACCGACTACTACGAGGCCTACCCGGACGGGCGTGCGCCGGAGGACACCACGGTGGTGTCGTGGCTGCCCTTCTATCACGACATGGGGCTGATCGTGGGTGTGTTCATCCCGATCATGCTGGGCACGCCCGCGGCGCTGATGAGCCCGATCTCGTTCATGCAGAAGCCGTCGCGGTGGATGCAGCTGCTCGGCTCCCATCCCAGCGCGTTCACCGCGGCCCCGAACTTCGCGTTCGAGCTCGCCGTCAAGCGCACCAGCGACGACGACATGGCCGGCAAGGATCTGAGCACCGTCGCGGTGATGATCAACGGCGCCGAGCGCGTGCACGGGTCGACCGTGCGCCGCTTCAACGAGCGCTTCGCCGCGTTCGGTCTGTCCGACGCCGCGATGCGGCCGTCGTACGGTCTGGCCGAGGCGACGGTGTACGTGGTGGCCACAGCGGGTGGCCGCCCCCCGACGTCGGTACGGTTCGACTACGAGAAGCTGGCCGCGGGACAGGCCGAGCGCAGCGAGGTCGCCGACGACGGCACCGAGCAGATCGGGCTGGGCGTACCCCGCTCGACGACGGTTCGGGTGGTCGATCCGGAGACGCTGACGGAGAACCCGGCCGGCACGATCGGCGAGGTCTGGTTGCACGGCGACCACGTCGCCGGCGGCTACTACCAGAACCCCGAACTGACGCAGAAGCTGTTCTCCGGCCAACTCGCCGACCCGAGCGGCGACACCCCGAAGGGGCCGTGGCTGCGTACCGGCGATCTCGGCGTGATCTTCGACGACGAGCTCTACATCGTCGGACGCATCAAAGACCTGCTGATCGTCGACGGTCGCAATCACTACCCCGACGACATCGAGGGCACGGTCGCGGAGTTCACCGGCGGCCGGGTCGCGGCGATCTCGGTGCCCGACGGGGCCAGCGAGAAGCTGGTGGTGATCGCCGAGCTGAAGAAGCAGGTCGATCCGGCGCAGCTGGACGCGGTCACGCAGAAGGTCACCTCGGCGATCTCGATGACCCACAGCGTGCGGCTCGCCGACTTCGCGTTGGTGCCGCCGGGCTCGCTGCCGCTGACCACCAGCGGCAAGGTGCGCCGCGCCATGAGCGCAGACCTCTACCGCGACAACAAGTTCAACCGGTTGGACGCCACTAGATGACCTCTGCTTTCGACGAGGCTGCTGTTCGTCGCTGGTTGACCGACTACCTGGTCACGAACAACGGTTGCAGTCCTGAGCACATCGCGCGCGGCGCCTCGATGCACGACCTCGGGGTGGGTTCGCGCGACGCCGTGGTGCTGACCGGCGTGCTGTCGGAGTACCTGGGCAGGCCGGTGTCGCCGGTGGACTTCTGGCAGTACCCGACGGTCGACGCACTGGCGAAGTTCCTCACCGGCGGCGAGGTCGAGCCGGTCGACGATGCAGTCGGGGTGCGGTCGGGTGGCTCGACCGACGAGCCGATCGCCGTCGTCGGGCTGGGGCTCCGGCTGCCCGGTGGGGAGGAAGCCGACGGCAACATCGAGGGCCCGGACGCGTTCTGGGACTTCCTCACCGAGGGCCGATCCTCGGTGGTCGAGGTGCCCGCCGAGCGGTGGGCGGCGTTCGACGACGGCACTGCCGAGGGCGCCGCCGCGCTGGCGAACACCACCCGTCGGGGCTCCTACCTGCGCGACATCGACGCCTTCGATGCCGAGTTCTTCGAAGTGATCCCGCGCGAGGCCATGCGGATGGATCCGCAGCAGCGGCTGCTGCTCGAGGTCACACACGAGGCGCTGGAGAACGCGGGCATTCCCGCCGACACCCTGGCCGAGACCCGCACCGGTGTGTTCGCCGGTGCGAGCGCCGCGGACTACGCGCAGCTCGGCGCCGCGGACCTGAGCGCGATCGACGCCTGGTACAGCACCGGCGGGTCGATCAGCATCATCGCCAACCGCATCTCCTACTTCTTCGATTTCCGCGGCCCGTCGGTCACCGTCGACACGGCGTGCTCGTCGTCGTTGGTGGCGATCCATCTGGCGTGCCAGAGCCTGCGGGCCGGCGATTCGGACGTGGCGTTGGCGGCCGGCGTGAACCTGCTGCTGTCGCCCGCGGGCACGCGCAGTCTGGACCAGGCCGAGGCGATGTCGAAGACCGGGCAGTGCCACGCGTTCGACGCGGCCGCCGACGGGTTCGTCCGCGGCGAGGGCTGCGGCGTGGCGGTGCTCAAGCGACTCTCCGACGCCCAGCGCGACGGCGACCGGGTGCTGGCGGTGATCCGCGGTTCGGCGGTCAACCAGGACGGCCGGTCCAACGGGTTGATGGCGCCGAACCCGTCGGCTCAGATGGCCGTGCTGCGCGCCGCCTACGCGACTGCCGGGGTGGACCCGCGCGAGGTCGACTACGTGGAGGCGCACGGCACCGGCACGCTGCTCGGTGATCCGATCGAGGCCCGCGCGCTGGGCACAGTGCTGGGCAAGGGCCGGCCCGCGGACCGTCCGCTGCTGCTGGGTGCGGTGAAGTCCAACCTGGGGCACTTGGAGGCCGCGGCGGGTATCGCCGGCTTCGCCAAGGCCGTTCTGGCGTTGCAGCACAACATGATTCCCGCCAACCGCGGCTACCAGAACCCGAACCCGCACATCCCGTTCGACAAGCTCCGCCTGGCCGTGGTCGCCGAGCACACCGAGTGGGCGCCGGCCGGGCGGCCGCGCCGGGCCGGGATCTCGTCGTTCGGCTTCGGCGGCACCAACGCCCACGTCGTCATCGAACAGCCGCCGGTCGCGGTGCCTGCCGACGTGCCGGACGACGCTGCCGTCGCCACCCTGGTGGTCTCTGGCCGCACGCCGCAGCGGGTCGCCGCGCAGGCCGGGATGTTGGCGGAGTGGATGGCCGGTGCGGGCGCGGAGGCGTCGCTGGGCGACGTCGCGCATGCGCTGAACCATCACCGCTCCCAGCACTCCACGTTCGGGACGGTCGCCGCGCGCACCCGCACCGATGCGATCGCCGGTTTGCAGGCATTGGCCGCCGGCCAGTCGGCACCCGGTGTGGTCCCCGCGGGCGCCAGCGTTCCGAAGCCGGGCACGGTGTTCGTGTATTCGGGGCAGGGTTCGCAGTGGGCGGGGATGGGTCGGCAGTTGCTGGCCGATGAGCCGGCGTTTGCCGCTGCCGTGGCGGAGATCGAGCCGGTGTTCGTGGACAAGGTCGGGTTCTCGCTGCAGCAGGTGATCGCCGAGGGTCGTGCGGTCAGCGGGGATGCCGAGGTGCAGCCGGTGCTGATGGGTCTGCAGTTGGCGTTGACCGAGTTGTGGCGCTCTCATGGGGTGCATCCGGATGCGGTGATCGGGCATTCGATGGGTGAGGTGACCGCTGCCGTGGTCGCGGGGGCGTTGAGCCTGGCTGACGGCTTGACGGTGATCGCGGCCCGCTCCTCGATCATGTCGCGCCTGGCCGGCCAGGGCGCCGTCGCGCTGCTCGCCGTCGACGAGGACACCGCCGCCGAGCACATCACGTCGTACCCGAGCGTCGAGATCGCCGGCTACCTGTCGCCGCGCCAGACGGTCGTGGCCGGGCTGCCCGACGAGGTCGACGCCGTGATCGCCGCTGTCGCCGCACAGAACGCGTTCGCCCGTCGCGTCAACATGGTCGTCGCGTCGCACACCGCCCTGATGGATCCGGTGCTGGCCGACATCGGTGCGGCGCTCTCGGGCATCACGCCCGCGGCACCGACGCTGCAGTTCCTGTCGACGGTCGTCGATCCCGCGCAGCCGCCCACATTCGACGCCGACTACTGGGTGGCCAACGTGCGCCAGCCGGTGCGCTTCAGCCGCGCCGTCGCCGCCGCGGCCGTCGACCACGGCACCTTCGTCGAGATCAGCCCCCACGCCACGATGGGTCAACCGATCGCCGCGACCCTGGCAGAGGAGGCCGGCATCCTGTCACTGGGCACCCTTGCCCGTGACGCGGACGACACCGTCACGTTCCACACGAACCTCAACGCCACCCACACCACGCGGCCGCCGCAGACGCCGCATCACGGCGAGCCGCACGTGGTGTTGCCCGCCACCCCGTGGCAGCACACCAGGCACTGGGTGGACGTGCGGCCGCTGCGGCGCGCCGCCGAGGTCCGGCCTGGCGCGCTGCCCGCCGACAGCACCGTGCCCGCGGAGTGGTTCTGCGCGCTGACGTGGCCGGTGAAACCGCTTGCCACGCAACCTGATCCGAGTCCCGACGGCCGATGGTTGGTGGTGGGCGACGCCCGCGTCGGCGGCCAGATGGCCCGCCTGCTGGGCGCCCCGGTCAGCACCCGGGCTGCCGGTGACGACGATCTGGCCGAGGCGGTGGCCGCCGCCAGCCACGTGCTCTTTGCTCCGGACGGCAGCGACTCCGACGAGCTCGGCTACGACCTGTTCGAGGCCGGCCGGGTGATCGCCGCGGCCGCCGCGGGCAGCCCGACTCCGCCCGCGGTGTACCTGTTGACCCGCAACGCCCAGCCGGTCGAGGAGGGGGATCGCGCCAATCCCGCGCAGGCGGTGCTCTGGGGACTCGGCCGCACGCTGGCCCTGGAACATCCCGAGATCTGGGGCGGCCTGATCGACGTCGACGCGTCGGTACCTGCTCCGGTGACCGCCCGCTGGGTGCTCGCCGAGGCGCACGCCGGCGACGGTGAGGACCAGGTGGTCTACCGGGCGGGTGCGCGCCGGGTGGCACGGCTGGTGCATCAGCTGCCCACCGCGACGGAGGCCACCAGGCTGGATCCCGACAAGGCGCACCTGGTGATCGGCGCGACCGGCAACATCGGGCCCCGCCTGATCGAAGAGCTCGCCGCAATGGGCGCGAAAACCGTTGTCGCCGTGTCCCGTAATCCGGGTAACCGGCTCGACGACCTGATCGCACGGCTGGCAGTGGCGGGGACGACGGTCGTCACTGCGGCCGCCGACGCCGCCGACGAGACGGCGCTGCGCGCGCTGTTCGACCGTTTCGGCGCCGACCTTCCCCCGCTGGGCGGGGTCTATCTCGCCGCGATGAGCGGCGGGCCGGTGACGCTGGCGGACATGACCCGCGACGACGTCGTCGCGATGTTCCGCTCGAAGATGGACGCGGTCGCGCTGCTGGACGCGCTGTCGCTGGACCACCCCGTCGACCAGTTCGTGCTGTTCTCGTCGATCTCGGGTGTGCTGGGCTCCCGCTGGCTGGCCCACTACGCCGCGACGACGACCTTCCTGGACACGTTCGCGTTCGCCCGCCGCGCCGCGGGCCTACCGGCCACCGCGATCAATTGGGGGCTGTGGAAGTCCCTGGCCGACGTGCAGACCGGTTTCGAGAAGCAGGCCACCGCGGAGTCCGGGCTGGAGCCGATGCCCGACGACGTCGCGATCTCGGCGCTGCGGCTGCTGACCGGGCCCGGCGCACCCGCCCGTGCGACGGTGGTCGCTGCCGACTGGCCGCGCCTGGCCGCGGCGTACCACACCCGCGCGCAGCTGCACATCCTCGACGATCTGCTGGCCAGCAACGACGAAGCGGGCTCCTCGGCCACGGCGACCGGTGACACGGCGTTTCGGGCGGCGCTGCGCGACGCGCCTGCCGAGCACCGCAGGGATTTGCTGGCCGACCACGTCGTGGGCCAGGTGGCAGCTGCGATGGGCCTGGCCTCGGCCCACACGCTGGACCCCACGGTCGGCTTCTTCCAATTCGGCATGGATTCGCTGATGAGCGTAACGTTGCAGCGCTCGCTGAGCGAAAGCCTGGGGGAGGTCCTACCCGCGTCGGTCGTCTTCGACTATCCGACCATCGAGGCGCTCACCGATTATCTGGCGTCGGTGTTGCCTGAGATAATCGGGACCGCCGGTAACGACGACGAGGTCGCCGGCAGCCCTGATGCTGACCCCATCGGGGACAGTGACGTGACCAACGAGGACGCCTACGACGACCTGGCCGAAGACGAACTGCTGGCCAGGCTCTCGGAACGATTGAATTGAGTGTGATGACCGCAAGCTCAGGATCGCCCGGTTCGGGTGCCGCGCCGGACCGTCGGGCCATCATCACCGAGGCACTGCGCAAGATCGACGATCTGACCGCGAAGCTGGCCGCGGCCGAGAAGGTCGACACCGAGCCGATCGCCGTCGTGGGTATCGGTGCGCGGCTGCCGGGCGGCGTGGCCGACGCCGACCAGTTCTGGCAGTTCCTGCTCGATGGCGGCAACGGCGTGATCCGGGTGCCGGCCGACCGCTGGGACGCCGACCAGTACTACTCACCGGACCACAGCGTGCCCGGCACCATCGTCAACCGCGAGGGCGGATTCCTCACCACCTGGAAGCCCGACGAGTTCGACGCGGAGTTCTTCTCGATCTCGCCGCGCGAAGCCGCAGGCATGGATCCTCAGCAGCGGCTGCTCATGGAGGTCGCGGTCGAGGCGCTGGAGAACGCCAACATCAGCCCCCGTAGCCTGCGCGGCTCGTCGACCGGCGTGTTCGTCGGCCTGACCGCCAACGACTACTTCCGCTCGGTGATCGGCGTACTGGAGCCCGAGGAGATCGACCCCTACATCCCGTTCGGCAACGCACCCAACTTCGCGGCGGGCCGGCTCTCCTACTTCCTCGGCGTGCGCGGCCCCGCGGTGGTCAGCGACACCGCGTGCTCCTCGTCGCTGGTGTCGATCCACCTGGCCTGCCAGAGCCTGCGCCGCGGAGAGAGCGACCATGCGCTGGCCGCCGGGGTGAACCTGATCCTGAGCCCCGAGAACAACATCGCCTGCTCACGCTGGGGCATGCTGTCGCCGGCGGGCCGGTGCGCGACGTTCGACGCCGACGCCGACGGCTACGTGCGCAGCGAGGGCTGCGGTGTGGTCGTGCTCAAGAGACTCTCCGACGCCCAGCGTGACGGGGACCGCGTGCTCGCGGTCGTGCGCGGGTCGGCGGTCAACCAGGACGGCGCCAGCAGCGGCCAGACCGTCCCCAACGGGCCCGCACAGCAGGAGCTGATGCGCACCGCGCTGCGCAACGCCCGGCTGGATCCGTCCGCCATCGACTACATCGAGGCGCACGGCACCGGCACCGGGCTGGGCGACCCGATCGAACTCGATGCGCTCTCGGCGGTCTACGGCGACCGCAAGGACGCGGCCCCGCTGGTGCTGGGTTCGGTGAAAACCAACCTCGGCCATCTGGAGTCCGCGGCCGGCGTCACCGGGTTCATCAAGACCGTGCTGAGCCTGCAGCACGGGTTCATCCCGAAGATGCTGCACTTCTCCGCGCTGACCCCGCAGGCCGGCGAGGGGGCGAAGAAGTTCCACATCGCCGCCGAGCCGACGCCGTGGCCCGTCCATGACGCGCCGCGCCGCGCCGCGGTGTCCTCGTTCGGGGTCAGCGGCACCAACGCCCACATCGTGCTGGAACAGGCCCCCGAGGCCGAACCGGTTGCGCCGCAGCCCGAACCGCCCGTCAGCACGCTGGTCGTCACCGGCAAGACCCCGGCGCGCGTCGCGTCGTTGGCCGGCGCGCTGGCCGACTGGCTGGCCGGCCCGGCGGCCGAGCAGGTCAGCCTGGCCGATGTCGCCGAGACGCTGAACCACCGCCGCGCCCCGCATCCCCGCTTCGCCACGGTCGCCGCGACCGATCGCACCCAGGCCGTCGCGGGCCTGCGCGCCCTCGCCGAGGGCTATCCCGCGCCCGGTGTGGTGCCCGTCCACGACGGCGCATGCGGTTCCGGCGCGAAGCCCGGCACGGTGTTCCTGTACTCCGGGCAGGGCTCGCAGTGGGCCGGCATGGGTCAGCGGCTGCTCACCGAGGAGCCCGCGTTCGCGGCGGCCGTCGACGAGCTCGAACCCGACTTCGTGGCTCAGGCCGGTTTCTCGCTGCGCCAGACGCTGGAGTCCGGGGAGACCGTCGTCGGCATCGACCGAATCCAGCCGGTGCTGGTCGGTGTGCAGCTGGCGCTGACCGCGCTGTGGCGCTCCTACGGCGTCATCCCCGACGCGGTGATCGGGCACTCGATGGGTGAGGTGACCGCCGCCGTCGTCGCAGGGGCGCTGAGCCCGGCCGACGGCCTCAAGGTGATCTCCACCCGGTCGCGGCTGATGAAGCGGCTCTCCGGGCAGGGCGCGATGGCGCTGCTCGAGCTCGACGCCGCGGCCGCCGAGGAGCTGATCGCCGGCTACGACGGGCTGACCGTCGCCGTGTACGCCTCGCCGAACCAGACGGTCATCGCCGGTCCGCCGGACCAGGTCGACGCCGCCGTCGCGGTGGTCGACGCGCAGGACCGGCTGGCCCGCCGCGTCGAGGTCGACGTGGCCTCGCACCACCCGATCATCGACCCGATCCTCGGCGAGCTGCGGACCGAGCTGGCCACGCTGGCGCCGCGAACGCCGACCATCCCGGTGCTCGTCACCACCGATGGCAGGCCGACCGACGGGAGCAACGTCTTCGACGCCGACCACTGGGTGGCGAACCTGCGCAACCCGGTGCGATTCGCCCGCGCGGTCGCCACCGCGGGCGCCGACCACACGGTGTTCGTCGAGGTCAGCCCGCATCCGCTGCTGGGCTACGCGATCAAGGACACGCTCTCTGGTCAGCACCACCACAGCATCGCCACGCTGCAGCGCGACGCCAACGACACGCTGACCTTCCGCACCAACCTGAACGCTGCCCACACCACGCGGCCGCCGAAGACGCCGTCGCGTCCCGGCCCGCGCGTCCAGATCCCGACCACGCCGTGGCATCACGCGCACCACTGGATTCAGACGGCGGCCATGCGCGCCGCCGCCGGTGCGGCCACAGGGGCCTCGGCGGCGCCGGCCGCGCGTGCCGAGGGCGGTCACCACGAGTGGTTGCACGAGCTGACCTGGCCGGTGCGCGACCTGGCCGGCGACCGCGCCGAGGGCACGTTCGCGGTGATCTCCGAGGACGCCGAGCTGGCGAGCGCGCTGGGTGCTCGAGCGCTCCGGCTCGACGAGGTCGGCGGTGCAGGCGCCGCCGATGTCGTCGTCTACGCACCCGCGGTCCCGCCGCAGCGCTTCGACGCCGCCGCGGCCTACCAAATGTTCGACGAACTGCGACGCGTCGTCGTCGTGCTCGCCGGAATGGAGTCAGCGCCAAGGCTTTTGGTGGTCACCCGCAACGCCCAGCCGGTCGCCGAGGGCGACCGGGCGAACCCGGCGCACGCGGTGCTGTGGGGACAGGGCCGCACGCTCGCGCTGGAGCACCCCGAGTTCTGGGGTGGCCTGGTCGACGTCGACGAGACGTTGCCCGCCGAGCTGCTGGGCGCCTACCTGCGCGCCGAGGCTTCAGCGATCGAGACGTCGAGCGGCACCGACCGCGACGACCAGGTCGTCTACCGGGCAGGGGAGCGGCGGGTGCCGCGCCTGACGCCCCGCGCACTGCCCGCAGTTGCGGTGAACCGGTTGGAGAACAACACCAGCCACCTCGTTGTCGGCGCGACCGGCAACGTCGGCCCGTACCTGATCCGCCAGCTCGCCGACATGGGCGCGGCGACCGTGGTCGCGGTGTCGCGGCGCGGCACCGGGCTGGCCGACCTGACCGCCGAGCTGGCCGCCAAGGGCACCACGCTGGTCGAGGTCGCCGCCGACGCCGGCGACGACGCGTCGATGGCCGCGGTGTTCGAGCGCTTCGGCCGGGACCTGCCGCCGCTGGACGGCGTCTACCTGGCCTCGCTGGCGGGCGGTGAGGCACTGCTGACCGAGATGACCGACGACGACCTGCGGCCCATGTTCCGGGCCAAGGTCGACGCGGCCGCGGTGCTACACAAGCTGTCGCTGACCACGCCGGTGCGGCGCTTCGTGCTGTTCTCGTCGATCACCGGGCTGCTCGGCTCCCGCGCGGTCGCCCACTACACGGCGGCCAACGCCTATGCCGACGCGTTCGCCTACGCGCGGCGCGCACTGGGCCTGCCGGCGACGGTCGTCGACTGGGGTCTGTGGAAGTCCTGGTCCGACGCCCAGCCGCAGATGAAGGCCGCCGGGCTGGAGCCCATGCCCAACGACATCGCGATCCGCATGCTGCCGACGGTGCTCAGCCCGCAGGCCGGCACGCAGATCGTGCTCGCCGGCGCCGACTGGCCGCGCCTGGCCGAGGCCTACCGCATGCGTGCCGCGGTCAAGGTGCTCGACCGCCTGGTCGCCGGGCCGGCCGAGGATGCCGACCTGACGGCTCTCGCGGCCGCCCAGTGGGGCACGGTGCTCGGCGAGCCGGTCGAATCGGCCGACCACGAGCATCTGTGGCAGGCGCGGTTGCTGCCCGGCGAGCGCACGTGGTCGAACGCGCACCGGGTACGCGGCGTCGAGGTGGTGCCCGTGTCGGTCGTGCTGCACACGCTGTCGGTCGTGGCCGACAGCGTGGGTGGCGGGAAGGCCGCGGGAGACATCCGGTTCGAGTACCCGATCCTCGCCGACGCCCCGAAGGTGATCCACGCCGTCGCCGACGGGGACACGCTGACCATCTGGTCCAGCCCGGCCCCCGACACCGCCCAGCAGCGCTGGACCCGGCACGCCAGCGCCACGCTGACCACGGCGCCGCAGCAGGCGCCTCACGGCGACCAGACCCCGGTCGGCACCGTGTTCGACGGTGCCGCGATCGAGGACATGCAGCGCGCGTGGGGTGTGGAAGGCCGACCGTTCGAGTGGACCGTCGCCGACGCCACGGCGACCACATCCGGCGCGCGAGGCACCGTCGAGGTGCCCGCCACCGATTCGCCTGCCGCGGCCCTTCTGGACGCCGCGGTGCACGTGGCCCGCCTGGCCGACGCCGACAACGCCGCACTGCTGCTGCCCGCTGGCGCCGAGAGCCTCACCGAAAACGGCGACGCAGCGGTTGGCACCGCCGCGATCGAGGTGGTCCGGCGCGGCGGCGACGGGGCCGCTCTGGTCGTCGACGCGCAGGTCACCGGCCCCGACGGCACCGTCTGGGTCGACGTGCGTGGATTGACGTTCGCGCCGGTCGAATCCGCACCAGCTCCTGCGATCGGCGACACCGCCTCTGCCGCGGCCGAATTCATCGACTGGTCGACGATGTCGGGCACGGAGACGCTGGAGACGCTGCGGGTGCGTCTGCGCGCCATCCTGGCCCGCGAGCTGGGTATGCCCGAGACGGCGGTCGACGTCGACTCGGCGTTCCCGGAGCTCGGCCTGGACTCGATGATGGCGATGAACCTGCTGCGCGACGCCAAGGCGCTGGTCCGCATCGACCTGTCGGCAACCATGCTGTGGAATCACCCGTCGATCGCGCAGCTGTCGGAGTTCGTGGCCGAACTGCTGGCCCCCACCCGACAGGCCCACGAGCAGGCTGCCGCCGCCGAATCCGAGGAGGAGCCCGATGCGGGCGACGACTCCGACGAGTTCAGCCTCGACGACCTCTTCGACAGCATCGAATCTTCCGTCGAGTCGGCCAATGCCGGCAGTGAGGGCACCATCTGATGACGACCCCCAAGCCAAAAACCACCTTCGACCGCATCTCGGGCATGTCCGCCGAGCAGCGGGACAAGCTGGCTGAGCAGTTCGAGAAGGCGTCGCGGGTCACCGGGGCCGAGCCGATCGCCGTCGTCGGCATCGGCTGCCGGCTCCCCGGCGGGGTCACCGGACCCGACAGCTTCTGGAAGCTGCTGGAGAGCGGCACCGATGCGGTCTCCGTGGTGCCCGCCGACCGCTGGGACGCCGAGGCGTTCTACGACACCGACATGAGCGTGCCGGGCCGGATGCCCACCAAGTGGGGCGCTTACTTGAGCGACATCACCGGTTTCGACGCCGACTTCTTCGGCATCACCCCCCGTGAGGCGATGTCGATGGATCCGCAGCAGCGGGTGGCCCTCGAGGTGGCGTGGGAAGCGCTGGAGAACGCCGGCTACGCCCCCGATCAGCTGGGTGAATCCCGCACCGCGGTGATGCTGGGCGTCTACTACAGCGAGTATCACAACGCGACGCCGGAGAACGCGGACTCGATCGACGCGTACTCGGCGACCGGCAACGCGCACAGCGTCACCGTCGGCCGCATCGCCTACCTGCTGGGTCTCAAGGGCCCGGCGGTGGCCGTGGACACCGCGTGCTCGTCGTCGCTGGTGTCGATCCACCTGGCCTGCCAGAGCCTGCGCATGCGTGAGAGCGACCTCGCGCTCGCCGGCGGCGTCAACCTGAACCTGCGGCCGGAAACCCAACTGGCCCTTGCCAAGTGGGGCATGCTCTCCCCGCACGGGCACTGCTACGCCTTCGATTCGCGTGCCGACGGGTTCGTGCGCGGCGAGGGTGCGGGCATGGTGGTGCTCAAACGCCTGACCGACGCGGTCCGCGACGGGGACCGGGTGCTCGGCGTGGTGCGCGGCTCGGCGGTCAACCAGGACGGCCGCTCCAACGGCCTGACCGCACCCAATGCGCCGTCGCAGCGCGACGTGCTGACCCGCGCGCTGAAGTCGGCCGACGTCGCCGCGGGCACCGTCGACTACGTCGAATGCCACGGCACTGGAACGGCTCTGGGCGATCCGATCGAATTCGACGCGCTGGCTGCGATCTACGGCAAGGGCGACGTGCCCTGCGCGCTGGGCACCGTCAAGACCAACATGGGTCACCTCGAGGCGGCGGCCGGCGTGGCCGGGTTCATCAAGACCGTGCTGACGCTGGCGCACGGCACGATCCCGCCGAACCTGAACTTCGACAAGTGGAACCCGCAGATCGATCCGAAGCCGACCCGCCTCTACGTGCCCACTGAGGCGACGCCGTGGCCGGCCAGCGATCACCCACGCCGAGCCGCGGTGTCGTCGTTCGGCTTCAGCGGCACCAACGCCCACATCGTGCTGGAGCAGGGCCCCGAGCCGGCGCCCGCATCCGTCGACCCGGCCCCGGCGGTCACCACGCTCGTCGTGTCCGGGAAGACCCCGGCACGGCTCGCGGCCTCGGCGCAGTCGCTGGCCGACTGGCTGGCCGGTGACGGCGCATCGGTGCCGCTGACCGACGTCGCCTACACCGTGAACCACCACCGCAGCCGCTACTCGACCATCGCCACGGTGTGCGCCCGCACCCACGACGAGGCTGTCACCGGCTTGCGCGCGCTGGCCGCGGGTCAGCCCGCACCCGGTGTGATCGGGGCCCACGACTCCCGCCTCGGTAAGGGCACCGTGTTCCTCTACTCGGGCCAGGGCGCGCAGTGGGCCGGGATGGGCAAGGCGCTGCTGGCCGAGGAGCCGGCGTTCGCCAAGGCCGTCGACGAGCTCGAACCCGCGTTCGTCGACAAGGTCGGCTTCTCGCTGCGCCAGACTCTCGAGGCCGGGGAGCCGGTCGTGGGCATCGACCGCATCCAGCCGGTGCTGGTGGGCATGCAGCTGGCACTGACCGAGCTCTGGCGCTCCTACGGCGTGGAACCCGATGCGGTGATCGGCCATTCGATGGGGGAGGCCACCGCCGCCGTCGTGGCCGGTGTGCTCACCCCCGCCGAGGGTTTCGACATCATCGCCACCCGCACCCGGCTGATGAAGCGGTTGTCCGGCCAGGGCGCGATGGCGCTGCTCGAGCTCGACCCCGCCGCGGCGGAGAAGCTGATCGCCGACAAGCCGGACGTGACGATCGCGGTGTACGCCTCGCCGAAGCAGGTTGTCATCGCCGGCCCGCCCGAGCAGGTCGACGAGCTGGTCGCCACGGTCGACCGGCAGGGTCGGCTGGCCCGCCGCGTCGAGGTGGACGTCGCGTCGCATCACCCGACGATCGATCCGGTGCTGCCGGAGCTGCGGGAGGCGCTGGCGTCGCTGAAGCCGGCCGCGCCGAAGATCCCGCTGATCTCCACCGTGGCCTACACCGGCGATGCGCCGCTCTACACCGCCGACTACTGGGCCGCGAACCTGCGCAACCCGGTCCGGTTCAGCCAGGCCGTGCACGAGGCCAGCGCCGAGAACAGCGCGTTCATCGAGATCAGCCCGCACCCGCTGCTGTCCCACGCGATCAACGACACGCTGGCCGCGCAGTCGGTCAGCAAGCGGTTCCACGTCGGATCGACCGTGAACCGGGACACCCCCGAGACGTTGGCCTTCCATGCGCAGCTCGCGGCGGTCCGCCCGCCCGCGGTCAGCGCCGAGGGCGCGGCCGGCCGGCTCGTCGACGTCCCGCCGACGGCGTGGCAGCACGTGCCGTTCTGGCTCGACGACCGCTCCGGTCACACGCAGTACGCCGGGGCGCACCCGCTGCTCGGCGTGCACGTCGAGCTGCCGTCGGGCAACGGCCACGTGTGGCAGTCCGACGTCGGCACCGACGCGCATCCGTGGCTGGCCGACCACGTCGTGCACAGCCTGCCGGTCATGCCGGGCGCAGGGTTCGCCGAGATCGCGTTCGCCGCGGCGCAGGAAGCTCTCGGCCGGCCCGCGACCGGTGTGGCCGTTTCCGTCGAGGTCGAGGCCATGTTGCCGCTCGATCCGCAGACGACGCTGACCACTCAGGTGAACACCGGCGAGGACGGTGTATCGCGCGTCGAGATCCATTCCCGCTCGGAGGCGGGCGGCTGGACCCGGCACGCTGTCGGCACCGTCGCGGCCGCCGACCCCGAAACCCCGGCCAAGGTGCTGCCCGCCCCGGGCGGCACCCCGGTCTCGCCGTCGGACTTCTACACCGCGCTGCGCCGCACCGGCGCGCACCATGGCCCGGCGTTCCAGGCGCTGACCCGCATCGCCCGCGCCGCCGAGGCCGCCGACACCGAGATCGAGCTGCCGGAATCGGTGACGCCGCAGCGCGGCATCACGCTGCACCCCGTGCTGCTCGACGCGGCACTGCAGGGCCTTGCCGCCGCGATGAGCGATGCGACGCTGGCCGACTCCGGCGAGGACACCTACCTGCCGGTCGGTTTCGGCACGATCCGGGTGTTCGCGGAGGTGGGCAGGCGGGCGCACTGCCGCGCCGAGCTGGTCAGTGTCGCCGACAGCGGTGACGCCACGGGTCGGGTCACCCTGACCGACGACACCGGCACCGTTCTGGCCCGGGTCGACGACGTGCACCTCAAGCGCATCCAGCGCCGCACTGTGCCACTTCCGTTGTCGCAGAAGATCTTCGACTCCCGCTGGGTGGAATCCGCCGCCCCTGCCGCGCAGGCGGTGGCGGGGAGCTGGCTCGCGTTGGCCGACGGCGCCGCGGGGCAGAGCGCGGCGCAGGAGTTCGCCGAGCGGTTCGGCGGTCCGACCCGACGGGTCGTCACCGCCGACCTCGGCGACGAGTCCGCGGTGCGGGAGGCGTTCGCCACCGCGACGGCCGA
Source organism: Mycobacterium sp. IDUB_1 (assembly GCF_055419625.1). NCBI lineage: Bacteria > Bacillati > Actinomycetota > Actinomycetes > Mycobacteriales > Mycobacteriaceae > Mycobacterium > Mycobacterium sp. IDUB_1. The sequence goes on from NZ_JBVAYA010000003.1 coordinate 219,696, forward strand.
CCCCGATCTGCCGCCTGCCGGCGTGATCGTGTTCTGCGACTTCGGATCCGAGTCCGCGGATGCCGGTCTGGCGCACGCCCGCGACGTGATCTGGGGCGTGGCGGGCACGGTGCGTGCGATCGTGGGCAGCTGGCACGGCAAGGCACCTCGCCTGTGGCTGGTGACCCGCGGCGGTCTGGTGACCGCACCCTCGAAAAACTCAGACGGCGCGGGCGATCCGGCCGCCAACAGCCTCAAGGGCCTGGTCCGGGTGCTGGCCTACGAGCATCCCGACCTGAAGACCACGCTGCTCGACACCGGCGCCGACGATCCGGCCGGCGCACTGAGCGCCGAGATCGAGAGCGGCTCGCCCGACGACGTCGTCGCGTGGCGTGGCGGTACCCGCCTGGTCGAGCGGCTCGCCCGCGCGGCGCTGCCGGCCACGCCCGGGCAGCTGACGGTCCGCGGCGACGGCAGCTACGTCGTCACCGGCGCTCTTGGCGGTGTCGGCATGGCGGTGGTGCGCTGGCTGGTCGGCCACGGCGCGGGCCGGCTCGTGCTCAACGGCCGCAACGGTCCGTCCGATGAGGTGGCCGCCGAACTCGACACGCTGCGGCAGCGCTGCGAGATCTCCGTCGTGACCGGCGACATCGCCGACGCGGGCGTGGCCGAGCGACTGGTCGCCTCTGCCGAGGAGACGGGCAAGCCGATGCGCGGGCTCATCCACTCGGCCGCGGTGCTCGAGGACGAGATCTTCGTCGGCATGACCCGCGAGAGCCTCGACACCATCTGGGCGCCGAAGGCCACCGGTGCGCTACGCCTGCACGAGGCCACCCTCGGCAAGGACCTGGACTGGTGGGTCGCCTTCAGCTCGATCGTGTCGCTGCTCGGCTCGCCCGGGCAGGCGGCCTACGCGGCGGCCAACGCCTGGCTCGACGGCCTGGTGTCGGCACGGCAGGCGGCCGGGTTGCCGGCCATCGCGGTCAACTGGGGCCAGTGGGCCGACGTGGGTCTGGCCAGCACGCTGCGGTTCTCGGTGCTCGACCCGATCAGCCCGGCCGAGGGCGTCGACGCGCTCGGCGGCGTGATGGCAGCGGGTCTGCCCCGTGTCGGCATCGCCCGGCTGCGGCTGGACCGGGCCGCGGCGGCGTTCCCGGAGATCCACCAGATCGGGTTCTTCACCGACATGGTGGGCGAGCTGCAGACCGATGACATCGACGAGGACTGGGGCGGCGCCGAGGCGCTCAAGACGATGGACGCCGCCGAGGTACACCGTGTCGTCGTGGCCCGGCTGCGCCGGCGGATCTCGGCCATCATGGGCTACTCCGACGACGGCGCGGTGGACGTCGCGCAGCCGCTGACCGAGCTGGGGCTCGACTCGCTGATGGCGGTGCGGATGCGCAACACGATCCGCGGTGACTTCGGCGTCGAGCCGCCCGTCGCGCTGCTGCTACAGGGCGCGACGCTGACCGACCTCGCGGTGGACCTGATCCGTCAGCTCGGCCTGGAGGAGCAGGAGTCCGCCGAGCGTCCCAACGCCCTGCGTGAGCGCGCCCAGCAGCGCGCCGCCGCGCGTCAACGTGCCGCATCGCGGCGAAAGGTAGGACCACGATCGTGACGAGCAGTACCGCCGAGGACTTCCCGGACAACGCGATCGCCGTCATCGGCATGGCCGGGAAGTTCCCCGGTGCGGAGTCGGTGTCGGCGTTCTGGCGCAATCTGCGCGCCGGGGTGGAGTCGATCGTCGACCTCTCAGAGGGCGATCTGCTGGCCAACGGCGTCACCGAACGCGCGCTGGGCAACCGCGGATACGTCCGGCGGGCGGGGCTGATGCCGGGCATCGAGGAGTTCGACGCGGACTTCTTCGGCTTCACGCCGTACGCGGCGCGGATGCTCGACCCGCAGCACCGGCTGTTCCTGCAGGCCGTGTTCCACGCGCTCGAGGACGCCGGCTACGACCCGCAGGGTCTGGAATCCACCGTCGGCGTGTTCGGTACCAGCAGCTCCAGCGGCTACCTGCTGCACAACCTGATGTCGAACTTCGACCCGATGATGGTGATCGGGCAGGGCGCCAGCTTCGAGATGGTGAACCTGAGCCTGCAGAACGACAAGGACCATCTGGCCACCCGGGTGGCGCACCAGTTCGACTTCCGCGGCCCCGCGCTGTCGGTGGCCACGGCATGCTCGTCGTCGCTGGTCGCGGTGCACCTGGCGTGCCAGTCGATCCTCAACGGTGAGTGCGACATCGCGCTGGCCGGCGGCTCGTCGCTGCGTATCCCGCACCACGTCGGTTACTGGTACGAGCAGGGCGCGATGGTGTCCCCGACGGGACAGTGCCGGCCGTTCGACGTGCGCTCGGACGGCACGATCTTCGCCAGCGGCGTCGGCGTGGTGGTGCTCAAGGCGCTGGCCGACGCGATCGACGACGGTGACCGCATCCATGCGGTGATCCGCGGCTCGGCGCTGAACAACGACGGCGCCACGAAGATGACCTACGCCGCGCCGAATGCGCTGGGTCAGGCCGAGGTCATCGCCGAGGCGCACGCCATCGCCGGGGTGGACGCCTCGTCGATCACCTACGTCGAGACGCACGGCACCGGCACCCCGCTCGGGGATCCGATCGAGGTGGAGGGCCTGCGCCAGGCGTTCGAGCTCGCCGAGGAGACCCGCAGCGCGCCCTGCTACCTGGGCTCGGTCAAGTCCAACATCGGGCACCTGGAGACCGCGGCCGGTATCGCGGGGTTGATCAAGGCGATCCTGTGCCTGGAGCACAAGGCGATCCCGGCGACGCTGCACTACACCAGCCCGAACCCCGAACTGCACATCGACCGCGGACCGTTCCGGATCCGCAACACCGACGGCCCGTGGGAGTCCGACGGCGTCCGCCGCGCGGGCGTCAGCTCGTTCGGCGTGGGCGGCACCAACGCCCACATCGTGCTCGAGGAGGCGCCGCATACGGCAGCTCCGGCGCCGAGTGCCAAGCCGCAGGTGCTGGTGCTCTCGGCCCGCACCCAGGAGGCGCTGGCACAGTCGCGCGCGGCGCTGGCCACCGAACTGGCCGACAGCGACGAGGTCAGCCTGCCCGACGCCGCCTACACGCTGACCCGACGTCGCAAGGATCCGTTCCGCCTCGCCGCAGTCGTGCACGACCAGGCCAACGCCGCGACCGTGCTGTCGGCAGCCGAGACGGACAACGTCTTCGAAGGCACCGGGGTCCCCGATGCCGAAGAGTCCGGCGACCGGGTGGCCTTCCTGTTCCCCGGTCAGGGCGCCCAGCACATCGGCATGGCGCGCGGGCTCTACGACACCGAGCCGGTGTTCGCCCGCCACTTCGACGAGTGCGTGGCGGGGTTCAACGACCTCATGGGTTACGACCTGCGCGCCGAGATCTTCGACGGGGTGGGCCGCAACCTCGAGCACACCGACCGCGCGCAGCCCGCGCTGTTCACCGTCGAGTACGCGCTGGCCAAGCTGATTCAGTCCTACGGCGTGGAGCCGGCGATCATGGCGGGCCACAGCATCGGCGAGTACGCGGCCGCGACCATCGCCGGGGTGTTCGACCTCGACACCGCGATCAGGGTCGTCGCCAAGCGCGCACAGCTGATGCACGCCGCCCCGCGCGGCGTCATGGTCGCGGTCCCGATGAGCCCGCAGGCCGTCACCGAGTACCTCACCGGTGATGTCGACGTCGCGACGATCAACGACCCGGGCAGCTGCGTGGTGGCCGGCAGCGACGAGGCGATCCGCACGTTCCAGGCCGCGCTGGCCGAGAAGGGCGTCGCTGCGCGGCGGGTGCGTACCTCGCACGCGTTCCACTCCCGGCTGATGGACCCGGTGGTCGCCGAGTTCAGTACGTTCCTGTCCTCGGTGACGCTGAACGAGCCGCGAATCCCGTTGCTGTCGAACGTCACCGGTACGACGATGTCGGCGGCGGAGGCCACCAACCCGAACACGTGGGCGCGTCAGATCCGGGCCACGGTGCGGTTCGCCGACGAGCTCGACCTGCTGCTCTCCGCCCCGGACCGGGTGCTCGTGGAAGTCGGTCCCGGTGGCACGCTGACCTCGTCGGCGGGCCGGCATCCCCGGTGGTCGGAACGGCACCGCGCGGTGCGGTTGATGCGCCATCAGGCGCAGAACCGCAGCGACGGCGACACCTTCCTGCTCGGGTTGGGCCAGTTGTGGGCGGCCGGGGTCGACGTGAATTGGACCCCAGCCTGGACCCCGGCCGGGACCGCGGTGACCACCGACGCCGAGCCGCAGCTGGTCACCCTGCCCGGCTATCCGTTCGCCAAGCAGCGGCACTGGGTCGAGCACAACGCGACGGCGGCGTGGCTCAACGGTGCCGGTGCCAACGGGGTCGCTCTCGATGCCTCCGCGCCGGCGGCCGCCCCGGCCGCCGCGGGCGGCACCTCCTCGGTCGAGACGGTGTTGGCGCAGGTCTGGGCGCAATGCCTGGGCCTGCCCGACATCGACCGCAACGCCAACTTCTTCGAGATCGGCGGCGACTCGCTGATCGCGATCAGCGTGGCGATGACGGCGGGCCACCGCGGGCTGGACCTCACCCCGCAGGATCTCTACGAGAACCAAACCGTGTCGTCACTGGCGAAGGTGCTGACCGCCCGCTACGCCGAAGGCGGTCTGGCCCGGCAGTCGATGGACGACGTCGTCACCCCGCCGGTGCCGCCGAACGTCGCGTACTTCCTCGAGCACGGTCTGCGTGACGTCGGCCGCTGGCGCACCCCCGTGGTGCTGGGTCTGCGCGCCGACATCGGCGAGGACGACGTGCGGGCGGTGCTGACCGCGGTCACCGCGGCCCACGACGCGCTGCGGGTGCACCTCGTGGAGCGGGCCGGCACGTGGGAGCAGCACATCGCCGAACCCGGCGAGTTCACCGAGCTGATCGTGACGGCGCTGCCCGACGGCGTGGCCGCGGGCAGCCCGCAGGAGCGCGAGGCCGTGCAGGCCGCACTCGACGAGCAGGTGCGCGAGCACCAACTGCTCACCGCACCGTTGACCGCGACGTTCCTGCGTGGCGCGCACGGCGGCCGGTCGTCTCTGGCACTGACCCTGCACGGGGTCGCCAGCGGACCCGGCGACGACGGCACCTCGCGGGACGTGTTGCTCACCGATCTGGTCACCGCGTTCTCGCAACGGATGGCGGGGGAGGAGATCTCCCTGGCCCCGGTGCCCACGTCGTGGCGGGAGTGGTCGCAGCGCTGCGCCGGACTGGTCACCCACCCGGCCGTGCTGGACAGTCGCGATTACTGGCTGCAGGTCGCCCGCGCCGCCACGGTCACCGTGGCCGGGCCCGAACCGGCCGAGCGGCCGGGCGCCGACGACCTGGTGCGGCTGTCGACGTCGCTGTCGCCCGCCGAGACCGGGGAGATCGACGACACCCGGCGGCGGTTGCGGCTACCCGTCGAGGAGATCCTGCTGGCCGCCCTGGGCCGGACCGTGGCCGCCACCGTCGGCGAGGGCACCGTGACGGTCGACCTCGGGGGTCGCGGCCGTTCCGTGCTCAAGCCCGACGTCGACCTGCAGCGCACCGTCGGGTGGTTCTCCACTCTGCACCCGGTCCCGCTTCCGGCGGTACAGCAGAGCGCCGCGTCGGCGCTGCTCGACGACGTGCGGGACACGCTGAAGGCCGTGCCGCACTACGGCATCGGCTACGGGCTGTTGCGCTACCTGTACGCGCCGACCGCACGGGCGTTGTCCGCCACCCGGCCTGCCGACATCCTGTTCACCCACGTCGGCACCATCCCCGACGTGCCCGCCGAACAGCCCGAGGACGCCGCGGTCCGGTTCGACACCGACACCGCGATGCCGATCCGGGACGCGCTGCCCGGGTTGGGGCATGCCCTGGAGCTGCGGGTCTACCGCTCGGCCGGGGTGCTCTACACCGACTGGTGGTACGACAGCCGGCGGCTGGGGCCCACCGATGTGGAATCCTTTGCCCGGCACTACTCGACCGCTCTGCTGGAGATCACGCGGGAAGCGCTGGCCGCCGAGGACACCGATGCGGCCGGTGACGAGCTGGCGCTCGTCGATCTCTCGTGACACGGCTCAACCGGGCAGGAGGAGCTCATGTCCCGCTCTGACAAGGCGGTCGTCGTTGCCGGCATCCGCAAGTCGTTCGGCTCCGTGGTGGCGCTGCGTGACGTCAGCTTCGAGGTCGGCCGCGGCGAGGTGCTGGGTCTTCTCGGCCCCAACGGTGCCGGCAAGACGACGACGGTCAACATCCTGTCGACGCTGATCACCCCCGACAGTGGGCGCGCGCTGATCGCCGGCCACGACGTGGTCGCCGACCCGGCGGGCGTGCGGCGGTCCCTGATGCTGACGGGGCAGTACGCCGCACTCGACGACATGCTGACCGGCCGCGAGAACCTGTTGATGTTCGGCCGGCTGCAGGGGTTGAAGAAGAAGGTCGCCAAGGAACGTGCGATCGAACTGCTGGAGCAGTTCGATCTGGTGGAGGCCAGCGACCGCCCGGTCAGCACCTACTCCGGCGGCATGAAGCGGCGCATCGACATCGCCTGTGGCCTGGTGGTGCGCCCGGAGGTGGTGTTCCTCGACGAACCCACGACGGGTCTGGATCCCCGCAGCCGTCAGGCGATCTGGGAGCTGGTCACCGACTTCAAGGAGGCCGGCATCGCCACGCTGCTGACCACGCAGTACCTCGAAGAGGCCGATCTGCTCAGCGACCGGATCATCGTGATCGACAAGGGCACGGTGATCGCCGAGGGCACCGCTGACCAACTCAAGGAGCGCACCGGCGGCACGTACTGCGAGATCGTGCCCCGCCACATCAAGGACCTGCCCGAGGTGGTGCGTGTCCTCGGCCCGCTGCTGCCGCAGGCCAACCGCGCGGCGCTGACCGAGACCTCCGATCGCATCTCGATGCCGGCGCCGGAGGGGCCGCGCACGCTGATGGCCGCGCTGACGAAACTGAGCGAGGCCGACATCGAGTTGATGGACATCGCGCTGCGTCGCCCGTCGCTCGACGAGGTGTTCCTGGCGCTCACCGGCGACCACCCACGGGACATCTCCGAGCGCCCCGAGGTCCCGGCGGCGGGCGCCTACGCGTGAGCGGCGCTGTCTCGACCGCCCGCACGCCGGGCGGGTCGACGGTCCCTGAGGCCACGCGGCCGCCGGTGAGCGCGCTGCAGCAGTGGTGGGTGCTCACGGTCCGGATGATCATCCCGACGCTGCGCAACGGCGAACTGGCCACGCAGATCATCGGGTCGATCGTGTTCACGATCGGCTACTACCTGCCGCTCAAGCAGATGATGGGCACGGTGCAGCCGCTGTCCAGCTACGCCCAGTACCTGACACCGCTGATCATCCTGCAGGCCATCTGGTTCGCCGCCGTGTCGGCGGCGTTCCGGTCGGCGACCGATTCGGTGCAGGGCATCAACCGGCGGTTCCGCGCGATGCCGATCCCGGCGATCATGCCGCTGGCCTCCCGTCTGACCGCGAGTATGTACCGCTGCGTCATCGCGTTGGTCGTGTCGGTGGCGTGCGGCCACGTCATCGGGTTCCGGTTCCACGGAAGCGTTCTGGACACCATCGGGTTCGCAGGGTTGGTGCTGCTGATCGGCGCCACTCTGGCCGTCATCGGCGACCTCATCGGGATCGCGACCCAGAACCCGGAGGCCACCGCACCGATGATGCTGGTGCCGCAGCTGACGCTCGGGCTGGCGTCGGTGGGTCTGCAGCCTGTCGAGCAGTTCCCCGACTGGATTCAGGGTTTCGTGCGCAATCAGCCGCTGTCGCAGTGGGTGTACGGCCTGCAGGCGCTCGCCGGCGACACCACCGACGCGGCGCCGAAGGTCACCTGGGCGGTCCTCACGCCGGGGCTCGCCTGGGCGGTGGGCGCCGGCGCCGTCGCCGTCGTCCTGCACCGCATCGTCAGCAGGAGAAGACGGTGATGGCGCGTTCGTCAGCTGCCCAGGAGCCCGTCACCAAGGCGCCCTACCGTCCCGGCGGCCGGCATCGCGATGCCCGGGTGTGGGAGAACTCGCCGCGGCGGCTGGTGCCGCAGGTGCTGCTGCTCACCTACCGGATCTTGCGGCGGTGGAGCCGTGACCCGGCCACGCTGGTGCAGTCGTTCGTGATGCCCGCCGGCTTCCTCGCTGCGCTCGACATCGTGTTCGGCGATGTGATCAAGCAGGTGAGCGGGCAGAGCGGGCTCTACGGCCAGGTTCCGCTCGTCGCGCTCGTCGGCGGCATGACCGGCGCGATCATCGGGGCGATCAGCGTGATGCGGGAACGCGACGTCGGTCTGCTGTCGCGGTTCTGGGTGGTGCCGATGCACCGCGCCGCCGGACTGCTGTCCCGCATGCTGGCCGAATGGGTCCGCATCGTGGTGATCACGCTGGTCGTCATGGGTGTCGGGGTCGCGCTGGGTTTCCGGTTCGAGCAGGGGCTGCCGGCGGCGATCGCGTGGGTGTTCATGCCGGCCATGTTCGGGGTGGCGTTGTCGGCGGCGGTGCTGACGCTCGCGCTGTACTCGTCGAGCACGCTGGTTCCGCAGGCCACCGACATCGTGGTGGCCGTGCTGATGTTCTTCTCCATCGGGTTCGTTCCGCTCGACCAGTACCCGAAGTGGCTGCAGCCGTTCGTCGAGCATCAGCCCGTCAGCTATACGATCGAGGCGATGCGTGGGCTCTCCATCGAGGGGCCGATCGCCCGACCGATGTTGTTCGCCGTGCTGTGGTCGGTGGGCATCCTCGCGATATGCGCCGTCCCGCTGGCCCTGGGCTATCGGAAAGCCAGTCGACGTGGATGACCGATCCGACATGTTCATCAAGGCCGACCTTTGAGGGAGTTTGATACCGATGTTTCCGTCCTCGGGGATTCGTAAGCTCGCCCGAAGCGAGGAGATGTTCGCCGAGACGCACAACTTCATCGGGTTGGCGGCGCACGTCAAGGGTCCGATGGACGCCGACGCGCTGTCGGACGCGTTCGACGCGCTCCTGGAGGCGCATCCTGTGCTCGGCGGGCATCTCGAGCAGCTGCCCGACGGCAAGTGGGAGATCGTGCTCGACGATCTGATGCACCCGGGTATCGAGGTGGTGGAGCTGACCGGTGACGAGCCGGCTCCGCCGCTGATCTTCGATCAGACCCAGTCGCTGGTGCATCTGCGCCTGACGATCCGCGACGGGGTGGCCCAGCCGACGCTCTACATCCACCACAGTCTGGCCGACGGCCACCACCAGTTCAGTCTCGTCGAGGAGCTGTTCTCCACCTACACCGATCTGGTGACCACGGGCACCACCCGGCCGGTGAAGGTGCATCCCGCACCTGAGCCGCTGGAGGTCATCCTGGCCAGCCGCGGCGTGGAGAAGAGGCCGCGCTCGGGGTTGGAGCGGTTGCTGGCGGCGATGTTCGCCTACGAGCTGCCGCCGTCGCGCCGCGCGCCCTCGGAAACCAATCCGGTGCTGCCGCAACTGGTTCCGATGGAGTACTGCACCCTCTCGGCGCAGGACACCGAGAAGATCATCGCGTTCTGCCGGGCCAACAAGCTCGGCCTCAACAGTCTTCTGTCGGCCGCGGTGCTGATGGCCGAGTGGCAGGTGCGCAACACCCCCAACATCCCGGTGCCGTACGTGTATCCGGTCGATCTGCGCTATTTGCTGACGCCGCCGGTGTCGGCGACCGAGAGCACCAACCCGGTGGGGATCGCGACATATCTCGCCGAGATCCATCCGGGTACCGATGTGGCGGCGCTGGCCCGCGACATCAACGACACGTACAAGAAGGACATCGCCGAAGGCGTCATCCAGCAGAGCTTCCTGCACTTCAGCCCGCAGTACGTCGGCAACCCGCCCGGTCTGCCCGATGTGGTGATGTTCACCGACAACGGCATCGTGCCGCCACTGCGCACTCCGCCGGACATGGAGGTGGCCGCCAGCCACGGCGAGTTCTACTTCGCGGTCGGCGCAGGTATCGAGATCTACACGTCGAAGATCTTCAGCGGGCAGTTGATGATCGAGTACCACAGCCACGGCCCCGATCGCGACAAGTCGATCGCCGCGATCGAGGCGCAGCTGCACAGCATCGCGGCCAAGCAGGCCGCGACCACGGGCGCCTAGGCGCCGAACGCGAAGCGATGGTATTGCAACGAGGTCCGCAGCGGCGGCGCAGCCGCGACCAGACGTTTGAGCGCGTGCATGCCGCGACTGGTGCGGGCATAGGTGCTCGCGTCGAAAAACGTTGTCGCGGAGAGCAACCGGATGTCGGGCAGCTTGTCGAGGATCTGCTGGGGACTGTTGACCGCCCAGTACAGGACCGAGCCGGAGGTGCGTACCAGCGATTGGCTCTTCTGGGATTTGATGGCCAGCCAGTTGAAGAAGTCGATCTGCAGCTCGCCGGTGCCGAAGCGGTCGACGAACCGGCGCAGCAGCGCGATGCCCTCGTCCTCGGTCAGGTACATGCTGATGCCCTCGGCGATCAGCAGCGTCGGCCGGTCGGCGGGAATCTGCTCGAGCCACTGCGGTTCGGTGGCCGGCGTCGCGATCAGCTCGTAGTTGTCCCGGCTGGGGTAGATCTGTTCGCGAAGCGCGATCACCTGTGGGAAATCGACGTCGTACCAACGGACGCCGGGCCCGGGGTCGACGCGGAAGACGCGGCAGTCCAGCCCGCATCCCAGGTGCACGACGGTGCACTCCGGGTGCGCGGCGATGAACTGCCGCACCCAGATGTCGTACTGCGCGGTGCGAACGGTGAACAGCGGGGCCCACTTCGGGGTGATCTCGAGCTCACTCCAGTCGAAGTCGAGCTTGCCGATCGCGGCCTTGGCGAACGTGTCGCCGAGGATCGGCTGGTCGAAGTCGGCGTCGAGCGCCTTGAGGTACAACGTGGACAGCATCGTCTTCGCGGGGCCGCTCAGATTGACCGCAACTTTGTCGTTCACGTGTGTGAGGCTATGCGCTCGAGGCCCGGCGTGGCACGTCGGGTTCCCCAGGCCAGGAAAGGATGTGCCGGAGTTGGCTGAATCACCGAAGGTGCTGTTGCTCTACTACAGCTACACCGGGCAGGCCAAAAAGGTGCTCGACGCCGCGGCCGAGGTGTTCCGTGCCCGCGGCTACGACGTGACCGAGGCGCCGATCGAGTTCACCGATCCCCGCTACGCCGAGCGGTTCTCCCGCTTCCCGATGCAGCGGGTGTGGCCGGAGTTTCTCGGTATGCTGCCTGCGCAGACGCTCAAGCGCACCGGCGACATCCGCACCCCCGACGCGGTGCGCACCGGTTCCTACGACCTGATCTGCATCGGTTCGCCGACGTGGTGGGACACCGTGTCGATGCCGCTGCGCACGTTCCTGATGTCGCATGAGGCGCGGCCGGTGTTGGACGGCAAGCGATTTGCGGTGTTCGTGGTGTGCCGGCGCAAGTGGCGCAAGAACCTCGCCGGGGTCCGCAAGCTGGCCGAGAAGAAGGGCGGCCGCTACGTCGACGGGATCCACTTCACCTACCCCGGTGGGGAGCTGCCGTCCATGCTGTCGCTGACCAGCTACCTGGGGTCGGGGGAGTACAAGGAGCGCTACCTCGGCATGAAGCTGCCCCCGACGAACATCAACGACGAACACCTCGAGGAGGCGCGGCGGTTCGCCGGCCGGGTCGCCGACAAGGTGTTCGGTCGCGCATCATCGGAGCGTCGCTAACCGTGGCGCGCCCGTTCGACGTGAGTGCCGAGGCGAGCGCCGAGGTCGCCGACGTGCTCGCCGCCTTCGGCACCAGGGACTACTGGCTGGCCCGGCTGGCCGCCTACGGTGGCGATTCGATGACGTTGGATTCGCTGACCGTCGAGCCCGACGGCGCCGTCGTCGTTCAGACCACGCAGGATCTGCGCCAGGACATGCTGCCCGGGCAGATCGGGCGCATGCTGCCCGGGGACACCTCGATCACGCGCAGGGAGTCGTGGCGGCCGGGTGCCGACGCAGCAGAGGTGCACGGCGAATTCGGCATCACCGCTCGCGGGGTGCCCAGCTCCGGGTCGGGAACCATGGTGCTGCAGGCGATTCCGACGGGGTCGCGGTTGCGGGTGCGCGGCACGGTCGAGGTCCGGATCCCGGTGATGGGGGGCCGCATCGAACGCTACGTCGCCGACCTGATCGCCCGCGACGTCCCGCAGATGCAGCAGTTCACGGCATCATGGATCGCACGGGAGGCGTGAGCATGCCCGAACCCATCCCGAGCGCCGATGACGCGCTGGCCCGGCTGGACATGTCGCTCGTCGAGGCGATGATGACCCAGCGGGCGATCCGTCGGGTGCGCCCCGACCCGGTCGACGACGCGATCGTGCTCAAGTGCATCGAGCTCGCGTTGCGGGCCCCGACGGGCGCCAACGGGCAGAACTGGGAATTCGTGGTGGTCAAGGACCAGCGCGTCAAGAGGAAGTTGCAGCGTCGATACCGGTTGGCGTGGCGCGCTTTTCACCGCACGTCCATTGCCGACATCGCGTCGTATGACGAGGAGATGGCCAAAAGCGTCAAGGCCATCGAATGGCAGCTGGAGCACTTCACCGAGATTCCGGTGCTGGTGATCGCGTGCCTGCGACTCGGCGCGCGCGAGGGCAAGGTGCCGTTCGTGCCGATGCCGCACGCGGCGGCATCGGCGTTCTTCGGATCGATCTACCCCAGCGTGCAGAACCTGCTGCTGGCGGCCCGCTCGATGGGGCTCGGCGCCTCGCTGATCACGCTCCCGCTGTGGAACCTCACGTCCGCGCGGCGCATCCTCGGGCTGCCGATGGACGTCACGCCGTGTGCGGTGGTGCCGCTGGGCTGGCCCAAGGGCCGCTACGGCCCGACCACGCGCAGGCCGGTGGACGAGGTGGTGCACCTCGACCGGTTCGGCAACCGCGCCTGGTTCGGTCCCCGCACGCGTTGAGCACCGGGGGTAGCTCTCAGGCCGCCTTGTTGCTCGTCAGCGCAAGTGCGCCGGCCAGTCCGATCATCATGGTGCCGCCGGCCGCGCGGAGCGCTGCCAAGCGGTCACCAGAGGTCGCGAACCACGCGCGGGCGGTCCCCGCGGCCAGCGCCCACACGGTGTCGCACGCCCAGGCGATGAGGGTGAAGACGAGCCCGAGGACCATCATCTGGGTGGCCACGTTGCCGGCGTGGATGTCGACGAACTGCGGCAGCGCTGCGACGAAGAACACGATGGTCTTGGGATTGGTCACGCCCACGACGAAGCCGTGGCGCAGGCTCTCCCATGACGAGGCGGGTGGTTGGCCGGAGGCCGCCACGACGGCGTGGTCCCGTCGCTGCCGGATCGCCTGGACGCCGAGGCACACCAGGTACGCAGCACCTGCGAGCTTGATCACCGTGAACAGCAGGATCGACTGTGCCACCACGGTTCCCACGCCAAGGGCGACGGCGGCTACCAGCGGGAGGGCTCCGAGCTCGTTGCCCACCACGCTCAGCAGTCCGGCGCGCCGACCTGACGAGAGGGACCGGCCGATGACGAACAGCACGCTCGGTCCAGGAATGGCGATGATGATGACCGACGCGACGGCGAACGCCGCGAGCGCCTCCCAGGATGGCATCGGCGTAGATTAACCGCCGACGGTCGCACTCTCCACCGGCTTTTCCACCTACTCGTTGTCGCCGGAGTCCTTCTTCGAGGTCTTCGCCGAGCCCGAATCGGATGAGGAAGCGCTCGACTTCGCCGCGCGGTCCGCTGTGCGCGACGAAGCCCTGTCTGCCGCCCTGTCGGTGGCTTTCTCGGTGGCTTTCTCGGTGGTCTTCTCGGTGGCGGCGGCGAACTTCTTCTGCAGGTTCTCCACCGTCGAGGCCACGCTGAACGACCCGGTGCGATCCTTTGTCCCGGTGGGCTTGTCGGTGGGCTTTTCGGTGGGCTTTTCGGTGGACGGAGCGGCGTCAGCCAGCTCGGCCGCGTCGGTGTCGCCGGTCGCCTCGTCAGCGCCCGTGGCCTTCTCCGTCGTCTGTGCAACGTCGGTCACCTGCGCGGTCTTCTTGCCGAACAGCCCGGTGGCGGTGCGCGCCGGGGCCTGCGCCTCCGGCGACGGCGGCGCAGTCACGGTGTCGAGGCTGACCACACGGCTGGTCTCGGTCTCGGGAGCGCCCCCGGGCCAGCCCGTCGGGTTGTCCGGGTAGTCCTTGTCCTCGACGGCGGGGTTCTCGGGCTTGGGCACGAACAGCTTCACGAACGTCTCGATCTCGCGCACGGCCAGCCAGTCCGGGACGTGCCCGGTGACCTGCAGTGCGGCAGCGAGATTGGCGCTGGCGGTGACGAAGTCGTACATCGTGACCGGCCGGAAAGCCTGGGGCTCACCGGTGAAGTAGTCGGCGACGGATTTGATGACCTCGAACCGGTCGAGCTTGATCGTCTGGCCGGACCACTCGGTGGGCTTGCCGTCGACGGGATTGATGACCTCACCGAAGGTGTAGCCCTCGGGGGAGTAGAACTTCCACATCGGCACCGTGAACATCGACTGCAGCATGCCGATGGGGTCGGTGCACTCGAACGCACAACCCTCGTGCATGGGGAGATTTGCTGCGGCCCACCAGTTCAGGTGCTCTCCGAGCGGGCGCGACAGCGCCGGGAACGGCACCAGCATGTCGACGAAGCCCTCGAGCATCTCCGGGTTCGCCGGATCCCAGCCCCACACGTTGTTGGGTTGCGAGACTTCCCAGCTGCCGCTGGCTGCCATCGCGTCCGCGAACCGCTGGATGCCGAACACCATGTTGGCCGGGGTGTTGAGGGCGGCCATGAACGCGTTGGCCGGAATGTTGGCCAGTGAGCCCGTCAGTGCGACGTCGACGTCACGGACCACGGTCGTGTGCGGAGTCGGAGCGACGGGACTGACGGCGATGAGGCTGGCCCCCACCAGCGCGACGCCAGCGGTGGCGTACGGACGCAGAGCTGTGTGCATCGGGAATCCTTCTGTGGTCGGACGTGACGGTCGCCTGCAAACCCGCTCCCCGTATGCGGCGGACGAATGCGACCGTAGCAAAGCAACGATAGACGGTCACAGTACCGCCGTGTGCAAAGACTGCGAAAAGCTCTCCGGTGAGTTCGGCGCAGCCGCCGGCTGCCGGCAGACGCCGCTGACCTCGACATCAGCCGCGGCAAAATTGACTCGCCGGCAAATATGCGGCGGCAGCGCCGGTCCCGCCCACGTCACGCTGACCGCGCACAGCAATGTAACGAAAACTGACGCTCTGGCGAAGTCAGCTAACTCGCTGACGGCAGGGTGGGTCAGAGCTTCCTGAGCCCCCGCAGCACGGTCCCGAACGGCCCGCTCGCCGCGACCGCCTTGCGCAACCGCGGATTGAGCTGGCTCGCGTTCAGCACGAGCAGGTACCGCAGCCCGTGATCGCGCCACTCCGCGATCTGGTCCAGCACGTCGTCGGCGGTGCCACTGAACGTGATCTCCCGCATCAACGACGGCGGCACCGCCTTCGTGTAGGCCAGCGCGCTCTCGTAGTCGATCGTCTGGGGGACCAGGTCCTGCACGCCGGAGAAGTCCGCACCCAGCGGGTGCACGGCACCGTGCCGGGCCCACGTTTCGGCAGGTGCGGCCAGCGCCGACGACTTCAGAATGACCCCGTCGAGGGCTTCGTCCACGTCATCGCGCGTGCGGCCCACCACGACGGCGCGGTTGAGCGCGGGGACGATCGCGTCGGGGTCGCGACCTGCATCGGTTGCCACGTCGCGCACGGTGGTCAGCGCGCGGGAGTAGTCGGCGGGCCGGGACACGGTGAAGGGCACCCACCCGTCGGCATGCCGGCCGGTGATGCGCAGCATCCTGGGCCCCTGCGCGGCCACCCACATCTCCGGCCAGGTGCCGCGGTAGGGCGGCAGGTCGAACACCGCGTTGTGCAGCGGAAAGAACTCCGAGTCTCGGGTGATCGGCTCGCCACCGGAGTTCCACAGCGCACGGATCGTCGCCACGGCCTCCTCGAAGCGGGCCACCGGCCGTTCCCACGGGACGCCGTAGGGCTCGTTGCCCTCACGTTCCCCGACCCCGATGCCGAGCATGGCGCGACCTTTGGTGAGCAGGTGCAGCGTCGCCGCGGCCTGCGCCGTGACCGCGGGATTGCGCCGGCTGGCATCGGTGACGCAGACGCCCAGCCGCAGGCGGGTGAACCGGTTGCGCGCGGCCAGGTGGCCGAGCATCGTCCACGGTTCGAGGATCGCGTCGACCTTCGGCACCAACTTGGCCCCGACGCCGAGGTGCTCGGGGGTGGCCAGCGAGCGGGGGATCAGCGAGTTCAGGTGATCGCCCACCCACAGCGAGTCGCCGCCGTTGAGAGCCACGGTGGCGCCGGCGAACCGGGTGGCCGCCGTCGGCGAGAAGCGGGTGTTGACGATCCCGTCGAGCAGGCCGAATCGCAGCCCACCGGTGGATGTTCCGCCTCGTCGGGCGCTCGACCTCATAGGAGAAACCGTACTATCAGGGGCGCTGCCCACCTGCCCGCCCGCTGCGCTGCTCCACCCACCCGCCCGAAACCGAGGAGACCATTGCTCGAGGTTGTCGACCGGGGGCAGGCGAGCGCCGACCATCCCACCCCCTTGCTGTTCGTCCACGGTGCTTGGCACGCAGCGTGGTGCTGGGACGAGCACTTCCTGGGCTGGTTCGCGGAACGCGGCTATCGAGCGCTGGCGCTGAGCCTGCGCGGCCACGGCGGCAGCGGCACCGACAAACCCCTCAACGACTGCACCTTCGACGACTTCGAAGCCGATGTCGCGGCCGTTGCCGGCGGTCTGGCGACGCCACCGGTGCTGATCGGACACTCCATGGGCGGCTTCGTGGTGCAGAAGTACCTGGAGTCGCACGACGCGCCCGCCGCGGTACTGATGGCGTCGATGCCCCCGCAGGGCTACCTGCGCTCGGGGCTGCGCTGGTTGCGACGCCACCCCTGGCACTTCGCGAAGATGTCGGTGACGCGCCGGACGCTGCCGTACGTCAGCACTCCTGAGCTGGCCCGGGAGCGTTTCTTCTCGCCGCACACCCCCGAGGAGCTGGTGCTGCGCTACGCCGAGCGGTTGGGTGAGGAGAGCGCCCGGTCGGGTACCGACGGGATCGTCAACCGGCCGCATCCGGACCGGATCCAGACGCAGATGCTGGTGCTGGGGGCCGCCGACGACGGCGCCGTCAGCCATGCCGAGGTGGTGGCGACCGCGCGGGCCTACCGCACCGAGCCCGAATTCTTCCCGCGAATGGGGCACAACATGATGCTGGAGCCGGGGTGGGAGGCGGTAGCTGTGCGCATCGCCACCTGGTTGGCCGCCGAGGGGCTCTGACCGAGGCGGGGACCGGCCTCCGGCAAAGCATTGTCACCCCGACGCCACGAACGCTTGTTTGCGCTTTCACATTGCTGACGAGGATCTGACGCCTGCGCATATTGACGCTGCCGACATTCGCAAAGCCTGGTCAGCCATGACATTTCGGTGATGCGGGGCGCGCATGACGAAAAGCGCGCCGAGTGCGCCAGGCAGGCGGAACACCCACATCTTCGTGGACACATGTGACGGCGCAGCAATTCTCCAATAGCTGGACACCTGCATCACACTTCTGTACTGTCATCGTGATCTCGTCGTGACCCGTTACGCGAGACCCCCGAGCACGTCCGACGAGAGGGATGCACAGATGCAATCAGCGTTGCGGCCGTACGTCACGACAGGCGTAGCGCTTGTCGGGGCCACGTTGATCGCGGCGGGGTCGGTACTGCCGGTCGAGGCCGCAGTGAGCGCCGCCCAGGAACGGACCATCACATCGATGGACGTCGACCTGGTTGCGGCGAGCACCGGCCTGAAGCCGGGACAGTCCTACGCCAACATCATTCCCAATCTCTTCAACGCGGTGCTGAGCATCCCGCAGGCCGAGATCGACGGCATCAACCGTTTCTCGGCCGCGATGGAAGAGAGCAAGAGCTGGTGGGTCTACAGCGACGTCAATGTCCTCGGGTGGGATCCGCCGAACGAGGAAATGACCAAGGGCTTCGTGGACATGCTCCTGCCCTTCAAGCCGTACTCGGAGCAGGCGGGCATCGCGACGTTCTACTTCCTCGCCGCGAACCTGCCGATGGACGCGGGCTGCTCCGGCTTCCCGCCGTGCCCCGACCCGGGCAGCATTCTGAGCCACATGTTCACGGTGGCGCCGTGGGAGTTCTACCTCGGCAACGGCTACACGTTCCCCGAGGTGATCAATCCGATCAGCGCCAACGAGACCTACTGGGGCCAAGAGCTCGGCGAGACCGGCTTGCCCACCAACTGGTCAGGCGAGACCGTCAAACTCGATCCCAACGCCGGCTGGAATGCGACCTGGGATTACCTGCTCAATGATCCCGAGGCGGTTGACTTCCCCTCCGGTAAGGAGATCTGGGACACCACGGTCCGCCTGACGTCGGCGCTGTGGAAGAGCTGGTACCCCTTCGTGCCGCAGAGCACGCTGTGGAACCCGCAGATGTCGCTGTCGGCCTACGTCCTGCGCCCCTTCGCGAAGGTGCTCTGCCCGGATTGCAACAAGGCAGACCCGTTCATGCCGGTGGACTGGAAGCCGGGCGACGACATCCCGCCGAACAGCTACGTGCCGCCGAAGTTCAAGAAGAACTACGACGAGAACGGCCACTGGATCGGGCAACTGCCTGACGAGACGTCGACGGCGACCACGCTTCTGGCAGCCAAGACCACGCCCGAGGTCGAGGAGCCCGCCAAGGACACCTCCACTGACGCGGTCAAGCCGGCCAAGAAGAACGACTTCCTGGCCACCGCGATCCAAAACCTGACCGACAAGTTCAACCAGGGCAAGGTTGCGGACGCCGACAAGGGCGAGGCCGGCGAAAAGGGTGACGACAAGGGCGCGGTCACGCAGACCCCCGCCCCCGAGGTCACTCCCGTCGTCGACAAGACCGACGACGGCAAGGCCTCGGACGACACCGCCAAGCCCACCAAGAAATGGTCGTTCGGCAAGGACCGCAAGGCCGGCGCTGACGCGCAAGCCGATGCGCCGAAAGCCGATGCCGCAGGTGCGAATTCGTCGGACGACGCGAAGCCTGCCAAGAAGGCGCCGAAGTTCGGCAAGCGGGATGCCGGCGGTAACGGTTCGGGCGCCAAGGCCGGTGCGGACAAGTCCGATGGCGGTGACAGCAAGTAGGAGCGGGCTGCGGTCGCCCGTACGAACGCTCCTGTGAAAACCCGTAGTATCGCCACGTGAGTACCGAGCAATACGACGCTGTCATCGTCGGTGCGGGATTCGGCGGAATGGGCGCCGCGATCCAGCTCAACAGGCTGGGGTACCGCCGGATCGTCATCCTCGACCGGGAGGACGATCTCGGCGGTACCTGGCATGTCAACCGCTATCCGGGCCTGACGGTCGATGTTCCGTCCACGACGTATTCGTACTGGTTCGAACCCAACCCGTACTGGTCGCGGCTCTACGCTCCCGGCGCTGAGCTCAAGACCTACGCCGACCACGTCGCCGACAAGTACGACCTGCGGCGCTACATGCGCTTCAACACCACCGTCGACGGTGCCCGCTGGGACGAGGAGTCGCAGACCTGGCAGGTGTCCCTGCAGGGCGGGGAGACGCTGCGTGCGCAGTTCCTCATCCTGGCCACCGGTTACCTGAGCCAGCCGAAGAAGCCCGACATCCCCGGTATCGAGGACTTCGCCGGGACGGTGCTGCATGCCCAGGAGTGGAACGACGAGTACTCGCTGCGAGGCAAGAAGGCGGCGATCATCGGGACCGGGTCGACCGGCGTCCAGCTGATCCCCAAGCTCGCCGAGGACGTCGCCGAGCTGACCGTGTACCAGCGCACCCCGATCTGGGTGATGCCGAAGTTCGACCTCACCTTCGGCCCCACCGCGCAGCGGATTTTCGCGAGATTCCCTGCAGCACAACGGGTTCTGCGGATGTCCAGCGACCTGTTCATGGACCTCATGGTGACCATCGCGATGTGGAAGTTCCGGCAGTTCCGGCCGGTGAACAGCGCGGCGGCGGCCATCGGGGCCCTGCACCGCTTCCTGTCGATCCGGGACAGGGAGCTGCGGCGCAAGCTCACCCCGAACTACGACTTCGGCTGCAAACGTCCGACGCTGTCGAACGTGTACTACCGAGCGCTGAACAAGACGCACGTGCACCTCGAGACCGCGGGCATCGAGCGCATCGACCCCGACGGCATCGTCACCAGCGACGGAGTCAAACGCACCGTCGACACCCTGGTTCTCGCCACCGGTTTCGACGTGTGGGAATCCAATCTGCCGGCGATCCCGGTGATCGGCCGGGAGGGTCGCGATCTCGGAAAGTGGTGGCGGGAGAACGGGTTCCAGGCCTACGAGGGCATGACGGTGCCGCTGTTCCCCAACATGATCAACCAGGCCAGCCCGTACGCCTGGGTGGGCATGTCGTGGTTCGACACCGTCGAGTACCAGATGCGGCACATGAAGCGACTGTTCGGTGAACTGCAGCGCAGCGGTGGCCGGGCGTTCGAGGTCACAGAGGAAGCCAACGACCGATTCCTCGACCGCATGCTGACACTGCTCGACGATTCGGTGTTCCGGCTCGGCGACTGCACCAACTCGCGGTCATACTGGTTCAACAAGTCCGGCGAGGCGCCGCTGTTCCGGCCCACGTCCATTCGACAGGCCGTCAAGGAGCAGGAGCACTTCCCGCTCAGCGATTACCAGATAGCCTGACGCCCCCAGACAACGAGGTGACACCATGACAGCGGCAACCACAGATCCGGTCAAGCTGCCGCCGGGCCCGCCCGTACCCAGCCTGGTTCAGGGCGCGGCCGTACTCGCGGCCCGCTACGGATCGATCGCGGCGCTGGGTCGCCGGTACGGCTCCACGTTCACGCTGCGGGTGCCGGTGTTCGGCACCACGGTGGTGATCAGTGATCCCGCACTGGTCAAGGAACTGTTCAGCAGCAGTCGAGAGTTGATCGGCCGGCCGCAGAACAACCTGGGCGGCGACGTGCTCGGCCCCGGCTCGATCTTCAACCTCGAGGGTGACGAGCTGCTCGCCCGGCGCAAGCTTCTGCTGCCGCCGTTCAACGGCAAGAACATGCGCGCCTACGAGACCGTGACCGAGCAGGAGGTGCTGCGTGAGATCGGCACCTGGGCCGAGGGGGTCGAGTTCCCGACCGTCGACCCGATGATGCGCATCACGCTCAACACGATCCTGCGTACCGTGTTCGGCGCCGAGGGAGCCGAACTCGACGAGATGCGTGAGCTGATGCCCAAGGCCGTCGAGTTCGGGTCGAAGATCGCGCTGATGCCGTCGATCGTGCGCAAGGACATGGGGCCCTGGAGCCCGGGCGGGAAGTTCGCCGGCTACCGGCGCCGAATGGACGAGTTGCTGAAATCCGTGATGAGCCAGGCTCGTTCGGATCCGGATTTCGCCGACCGCGGCGACGTGCTGTCGCTGCTACTGCAGGCCCGCTACGACGACGGCTCACCGCTTCCCGACAGCTACATCGTCGACGAACTGCTCACCATGTTGGTGGCCGGTCACGAGACCACCTCGACGCAGCTGGCGTGGACCATCGAGCGCATTCGTCGCCATCCTGATCTGCTGGTACGGCTGACCGACGAGGTCGACGCGGGTGGCAACGAATTGCTGTTGGCCACCATCGCCGAGTCCCAGCGCACCCGCCCGGTGCTGACCGCCGCGCTGCGCCGGGCTCGCACCCGGATTCAGCTGGGCGAGTGGGTCATTCCCGAGGGTGCCACCATCCTGGCGAGCACCCAGCTCGCGATGGCCGCGGAGAGCAGCTTCCCCGACGCCGACCGCTTCGACCCGGACCGCTTCGTCGGCAAGCCGCCCAACCCGTTCGCGTGGATCCCCTTCGGCGGCGGCATGATGCGCTGCATCGGAGCCTCGTTCGCGACGATGGAGATGGAGGTCACGCTGCGCACCATCCTGCGTGAGTTCCGTATCGAGCCGACCAGCGCACCCGACGAGAAGCCGCACAGCCGGGGTGTCACCGTCACTCCGGCGCAGGGCGGCCGCGTGGTCGTGCACCGCCGTACACCGGCGGGACCGCGCGCCGCGGATTCGGTCTCGGCGGGCAACGGCGAGGCCCGCTAGAACCGGTAGGACAGCACTCGCGCCTTGCGGGCGATCGACGGGATGCGGTGGGACAGCCGCGCCGCCAGCCGCAGTCCGCGAGGGAACGCCGCGGCTTCGGGCCGCTGCATCACGCTCTGTTCTCGACGCAGGGTCAGCGCGGCCCAGGACTCCGGCCGGCGGGCATCGGCGAATCCGGGGAAGTTCCACTGGTTGTGGGGCGAGTTCGTCTTGCGTGAGGTCGCCAGTCGGCCCAGCAGCCGGTTGGCCCGGCTCACCGGCCCGTAGTCGTTGAACGCGAGCACACCCGTGCCGAAATGTGTTGTCACGTCGGAGAGCAACGCCTGCACTTCGGCTTCGCCGAGGAATGCGATCAACCCGTCGGCGAACACCATGGCGGGCCGGTCGGCCGGAATCTGCTCGGCCCAGCCCCGCGCGGTCAGATCTGCGGGGACGGGATGGTCGGCCGGGTGGGCCGGAAGTACAGCGGCGCGCAGCGTCAACACGGCGGGCCGGTCGACGCTGTACCAGTCGACACCAGGAGTGGGGTCGACCCGGTGCACTGCCGAGGACAGGCCGGCCCCCAGATCGACCACGACGGCGTCGGGGTGCTCGGACAGGAACGCGCTGATGATCTCGTCGATCATCTTGGCGCGCAGCGCCACCAGTGGCACCACGCTGGGCGTGGCGGCCAAGGTGGTGAAGTCGTAGTCGATGGCGCCGACGGTCTCGGTGGCCCACGGGTCTTTCAGGATCGGCCGGGCCGTGCGCTGGTCGAGGGCGCGGCAGTATTCGGTCAGCAGGGCGGTCTGTTCGAGCGGTGCGAGGTGGCTGACGTCCATGACATCAGCCAAGCACAGCGGGTGTCCTCACTCCTGTCCGGATGCGCTGTCCCCGCCTGCTGCTGTGTCCGACGACGCGTTCGACGAGCGGGTGTGTCGCTCGAAGAGCCGCGCGAAGGGCCGTTTGCGTGTGGCCGCGCGATCGGCGGCGTTCTTCTTCGTGGTCGACTCCTGCGCCGCGTCCGTGTCGGGCGTCGTGGCCGTGGCGTCGACGTCGGCCACTGCCGGCTCGTCCTCGATGACGGGTGCCTTCACCACGTTCACCGCGGCGTCCACCGCCGCGTCGGCAGCCACCTCGGCCGCGCGCGCCTTCCGCGCGTCTCGCGCTGTGGCCAGCGCGCTCGCCAGCGGGGTCGCTGCTCGCGTCTGCGGCTGCGGTTCGGGCTCGGGGTTCGGCGGCACGATCGGGGGGAGCAGGTCCGGGGGCCAACCGGGGGATTCCGGCAGATACGAGCGGTCGTAACCCTTTTCGATCTTCGCCTTCAGCGGACCATTGAGTTCGTCAGCGAGCTTGTCGAGGCCCATCTTGCGCAACGGGTCGAGCAGTGGGATGTTCTCCGTCGGAACGAAGACATAGATCGTGTTGCCCTCTTTCCAGACGTAATTGGCCGGATCGTAGATGTCGATGTCGTCGTAGTTGACATGGATGTTGGTCAGCCCCGCGTTCGCGTTCAGGAACGCCAACAGGTTCATCGGGTTGTCCGGCCAGTCCGAGGCCCGGTCGTACTGCTGTGTCACGTCGATGATGCCGTAGTCGGTGGCCGGCGTGACCGAGCCGAGCCGCCTGTGCGTTCCGCCGTACTTGCGGTCGGGATTGCCGATGAGGACGAAGCTCAGCTGTGCCGGGGTTGGCACCCCTTCGGTCCCGGCGCGGTCCTCGAGCCATTGACCGATCACGCGCGCGCCCTGGCTGTATCCGAACACCACCATCGGCTGGGTGAAGTCGGTGGCCGCAAGAGCAGCCTGCAGGTCGTCTGACCCGGTGTACCGGTCGAGGTACGGATAGGCCACCGGGTTGCACGTACGCGTTCCGGTGCACATGATGCCGTCGTGGTCGTCGCTGTTGTGTCCCGGATACAACGCCAGGGTCACCACTTTGAGTTGATCGGGCACGGCGGCGGCCGCCTCGGGTGCCGCGATCAGGCTGGGCATGCCGAGTGTCGCCGGGAGCACCACAGCAGCTGCGACCACCGCGACCCAACGGTGTGTCGAACGCTTAGCTGACCTTGTGCTGAAACGCATGTGCCCTCCCCGGCGCTGCAATTTGCTGCGTAGCACACACCCTACGCGCCGCACAGCCGGTAATAGGGATCTTCAGCTGTGAGTTTACGGAATCGACCCGACCGTCAGATATGACTTGTCAGCGATTGCCGACCGAAACAGGTTTGGGAATGCTCCCAGGTGGGTGGCGAGTTTGCTCGCGACTCAGAGTTTGCCGGCGACGAAGTCGGCCGCCTGCGCGACCATCCCGTTGTCCACGTAGGCGAAATGCGCCGGCAGGCTCAACCCCTTGGAACAGAACAGATCGTCGAGGGCGCACATGTCGATGCTGCGCGGGCCGTACGTGCTGCTCATGGCGGGCAGGGGGCCGCCGCCCTTGACATCGCGCAGCGGATTGCCGAACACTGCGATGGCGGCGATGTGGTCGGAGAGATGCGCGGGCAGCGGGGTCGGCGTGTAGTGGCCCAGAGGTTGCGGGTCCACGGTGATGAGATCGATGACGCCCGCACCCTGGGACATGCCGCCGAGCACCAGCCTGGTCGATGGGCAGTTGTCGGCCATCCACTGCACGCGGGCGGTGGCATCCGCGGCACCGGCGGGGGCTGATTCGTCGAAGTCGAAGCCCGCCGGATAGTTGACAGCGTAGGCGCCCACGGACCGACCGCCGACTTTGGACCGCAGCTGGTCGACGAAGGCGTCGCCGACGAACCCGAGGCCGGGGTCGGCGCCGGTGCCCCGCGCGAAGATCACTTCGATGTCTGGGCAGGGCTGCGCCTGCGCCGCCGGGGCGCCGGCAAGCCCCGTCAGCAGCGCCATCGGCGCCAGAATCACCGCTGCGAGAACACTCTTGGCACGCCGCACATTCATGTAGCCATGCTAGCCACCAGGTTCACAGGAACCGGGAAAAGCTGGCCTGACCTGCGGCGTCAGCTGAAGGCGTAGTGACTGAGCGGGAAACTTTCGTTCTCGCGGTTGGTTTCGTTCGTCGATGCCGGCCGCACCAGCGTCTCCCCACTGGGGCTGAAGTAGTACGACCGCGACCGTGCGCAGTCACCCTGCCGGAAGACCGTCTTGCCCAACTTCGCCGCCATCCGTTCCCGGAAGGCGACATTGGCCTCCTCGGTGACCTCGAAGACCTGTGCGCGCCGGCGTTGCAGTTCACCGAACAGCCGGTGCATGTGCCGCATCTGGTACTCCATGGTGTTGAAGTACGACAGACCGCTGGAGGCATACGGCCCGGCCAGCATGAAGAGGTTGGGGAACGCGGGCACCGTCACTCCCTGATAGGACTGGAAGCCGTTGTCGCGCCACCACTTCCCGAGGTTGCGGGCGTCGCGGCCGATCAATTCGATGGCCGGGATGTTGGCTTCCCAGATGTCGAAGCCGGTGCACAGCACCAGCGTGTCGATGGTCGCCTTCGTGCCGTCGTTGGCCACGATCCCGTCGGACACGATGCGTTCGATGCCGGCGGTCTGTAGGTGCACATGCGGTTTGGCGAGCGTGCGGTAGTAGGAGTTCGAATAGGTGGGGCGCTTGCAGCCGAAGTCGTAGTCGGGGGTCAACTTCGCCCGTAGGCCCTTGTCCCGGATCGACATGAACCGATGGAATTGCGACAGGTAGGACGCGAACACGTTGAGCTGCCGGAAATACTTGTAGTTGATGACCGACAGGATCATCATCACCTCGAGGTTGGCATCCGTGGTCAAGCGGAACAGGCGCTGCAGCAGGGGGATACGGGCAAACAGTCGACGGACGACCGGTGGGATCGCGAAGTCCATCTTCGGAACCACGTGGATCGGCGTGCGTTGATACACCGTCACCTCCGCCGCGGTCTTCGACAGCTCGGGGATCAGCTGCACCGCCGTCGCGCCGGTACCGATCAGGCCGATCCGCTCACCGGCGGGGGAGTAGTCGTCGTCCCAGTCCATGCTGTGGATGATGCGACCGGTGAAGTCCTCGATGCCAGGGATGTCAGGATTGCGGGGCTGCGACAGGTACCCGGTCGCGGCGACCAGGAACCGTCCGGTCAGGGTCTCCCCGTCGGACAGTGCGACCTGCCAGAACTGGTTCTCTTCGTCCCACCGCGCACCGTCGACCGACGCGTTGAACCGCATGTGCTTGCGCACGTCGTACTTGTCGGCGACGTGGTCGGCGTACTCCTTGAGTTCCGAGCCCGGGGCGTAGAGCCGGGACCACCGCGGGTTGGGCTCGAACCAGTAGGAGTAGGTCGGCGACGGGATGTCGACGGCCAACCCGGGGTAGTGGTTGACGTGCCACGTGCCGCCCAGGTCGTCCTCGCGATCGACGATCAGGATGTCGTCGTAACCCATCTTCTTGAGCTGGATCGCGGCACCCATTCCGCCGAATCCGGCGCCCACGACGATCGCGTCGTACTGCGGGGAATCCATGGAGATCAACGCTACCTCACAGCAAATAGGTCATCGGCCACAGCAGTTTAGGCCGTCGCCGGGCGGCGCGCTGGCCGTCACACCGCTCCGCAGACACACTGTGCTGTTGACACACTGCTGCAGACACCACGAAGCCCCGACCAGTCGGACGGGGCTTCGGGCGGGTGTCTGAAAGCTTCAGGCAGCCTCGAGTTCCGGGGAGGGCTTACTCCGAGGAGCCGGAGGACTCAGACGACCCTGGTCCATCGGACGACGCATCGTCCGTCGCAGCCTGCTGGCGGGCTGCCTTTCGTGCTTCACGCTTGGCGGCCGCCTCCGCCTTGGCCGTGGCCCTGGCCTCGGCGCGAGCCGCCTTCGCCTCGGCCCGCTGGGCCTTGGCCTCTGCCCGGGCCTCGGCCCGTGCGTCGCGACGATCCTGAGCCGTCACCTTCGGTTCCGGCTGGGCCTGTCCGGCAGAGGCTTCCTCACCGGTCGTGCTGCCGGAATCCGACGACTCTGCGGCAGCCGTGACTTCGGGTGCGGTGAGCGCGGCCGCCTTGACTGCGGGGGCGGCATCGTAGCGGCTGTAGCCCTTTTGGATCTTCGCCTTGAGTTCGGCCTCCTTGGGCTTGAGCCACGGCATCAGCTGCACCAGCGGCAGCGTGGTGGTGGGCACCAGGTAGTGCTCGGTGACACCGCCCTGGGCGTTGACCGTCTTCTCGTAGTACATCGTCCCCTTGAGCGCTTCCAGCTCTGCCATCGAGGTCGTGTACATGACGGGAACGTGCACGACGATCGAGCCGGCCATCGCGTTGGCCATCGCCAGGAAGTTCCACGGGCGGTCGGGCATGTCGGCCATGCCGTCGTACTCACCGGTGATCACGACGACGTTGAACGGCGTGACGGGCGGCGGCTGGTAGGTGTAGTCGTACTTCGAGCTGTACTTGGCGTCCTTGATCAGTTCCTGGCGGCTGGAGTCCTCGACGACGATGAACGTCACCTTCGAGGGATCGGGCATGGTGCCCTCTTCCATCCATTGGCGCATCACCTCGTTGACGACGAGCGAGCCGGCCGACAGTCCGACGACCGTGACCTTGTCGCCGGGAGCCTGGAGATTGCCGACGGCGGTGTCGATCGCTGCGTCCAGGTTCGGGATGCCGATGCGAATCGACGCGCCGAGTGTCATGTCACCCTTGCCCGAGTACGGACCGGCCTCGGCCGGCCACGTGACCGACGTTCGAACGTCGTTTTTGAACGCGCCTTCGAGCAGCGGCTTCATCAACGTGTCATCCATGGACTTGATCTTGATACCGCCGATGATCACCGCAGTGCTCACGGCACTGGCTCCCGTTGCGGTGGTCAGCGCTATCGCGATTGAGGCAAAAGCGGTGCCACAGGCAACACCGGCTTTGCGAATGGTGTTCTTCATGACATCTCCCCGAATTGAAACGATTGTCGACTCGCCGTTCTCGGCGTGACAAGAGCATATTGCGCGTCCGTCAACAAGTTCGTAGCAAAAACGCGACATTCCACTTTTTTGCAATAAAGGCAAAGTGCGTATCTATTGCTGTTACCTATACTTTATAGGTTCTCTACATTAGTAGAGAATTTCACCTGGCGATCTCAGTGACAAGCCACGGTCCGCCGAGATCCGATGTTGATATGACTCTGTACTGGACACTCTCTGGGCGCACAGGTGTACTCCTGTTCTATCAGCTAATCTTACATGCGTGTTATTAAGTGTTTCTCTGTATTCGTAGAGTTTGTCGCTGAGATGTTGCTGACACCCAAGTGGCTAAAAAAAATTTTTGGTCTGTACCATCACCCACAGCACACCCGGAAGCCGAGGTGGCCAGCCAGTGAACATTGCGTGCTCGCGGAGGCGCACCTTTGGGGTTACCGATACGCCCACGGATGAACCATCTGACTTTCGAGTAAGAACTTGAGGACCCAGAGCAAACCCAAGTGACACGCTCTGCCAGCTAGCAACGAGTCGCGCGATTGCCGGCCATCCCGCCACCGGCCTTCCGCGTGCGCCGCCGGCACGTCGGCGATCTGCCGAAGATGTTGTCCACCAATTATTTTGACCCACCTACAGCCGTGGTCCAGAGGCGCCATTGACGGCTGCGTTACCGCGCCGCCCTCGGGCAGACGGTGAGACCTGGATAGCCACGATCGCCCAATATGCAGCCAGTGGCCAGATTTCACTTCCCGTGAGTTTGCTATGTAGGCACGCGAAAAGTACTTGCATACGGTAACGTCCGCGGCGGTCGACGCGCTGACCCCGTCAGCGCAGAAGCACAGTCGTGGCCCTCAGGCAATGGTCACGCAACGCTGGCGCTCCCGTCGCTCGACCACTCGGCTCCACCTCTTTACCCCGGTTACTTGTCCCGTCATCTGACGACCGCACGGTCGTCACTTCGGAAGGAATATGGCGTGAAACGAACGACCAAGGCAGTGGTGACCGCAGCGGCATTGCCGATCGCGGCGACCCTCCCACTGACGTTCGGTGGCGGGACGATGCCCGCCGCGGCTGCCGCCGCAGCCACGTCGACAGCCTCGTCGTTGATCCCGCCGGGGCCTGCCACGGTGCTGCATCACGGTCCGACGCCCTGGGACATGGCCGACAATCTCGGGGGAGTGCTCTGTGATGCCCCCAAGGTGTGCCGTGAGGTCCCCTACGACTGGATTCAGCCCTACGGCCCGATCGAGTTCGGTGTCACCGAGAACGTCAATCGTCTCGACCGGGCGATTCACGACGTCGGTACCGATCCCAAGATCGTGTACGCCTACAGCGGCGGCGCCCGCATCGCATCGGTGTGGTTGAAGGATCACGCCGACGACAAAGACGCCCCGACGCCCGACCAGCTCTCGTTCGTGCTGCTCGGCAACGGCGGACGCAAGTACGGCGGGGTGAATGGCTGGTTCTGGGGTGATCTGCTGCGGACACCGACGAACACGCAGTACGACATCGTCGACGTCGCCGCCGAATACGATCCGATCGCCGACTTCCCGACGAACCCGTTCAATCTGCTCGCAGTCGCCAACGGCGTCGCCGCGTTCGTCTATGTGCACTTGCGTTATGACGAGGTCGATCTGGACAACCCGGACAACATCGTCTGGAAAGAAGGCAAGACGACCTACGTCTACGCACCGACCGAGCATCTCCCGCTGCTGCAGGGCTTCTACGACATGGGATTGGGTTCATTGGTCGCCGACATCGAGCCGAAGTTGCGGGCGATCGTCGACAGCGCGTACAACCGAACCTGGTTGGAGGGCAAGCCCACTCAGGGTGAACTGGCGGCGGGTGCGACCGATACCGTCGCCTCACCCCAGGCCCGCCCGCTGATCCGCTCAGCGGCCACCGACAACACAGACACCGCCGAGGCCGCGGAATCTGTCGTCGAACAGGCCTCGACGAAACCCGACAGCGCGCCGAGCGACCCTCCGACCGTGCACGCCCCGGATGCGGGCTCTGAGACCAGCTCTGAAGCCGCCCCGGACGTCGAGTCCACCGACGCGGCGGCCGTGAGCAGCGACACCGACGGCGCGGCAGCGCAGGGCGGCAAGCACCGCATGCCGTTGCGAGGGTTCCTGAAGGCCATGGCGGGCGAGAAGGCCGAGAAAGCCGACAAGACCGGCACAGCTGACAAGACGGACAAGGCCGACAAGACGGAGAAGACCGACAAGACCGACAAGACCGAGAAGGCAGGCAAGGGCGACAAGGCATCCTCGTCCGCCGGGGGCGGCGCCGACTCGGGGAACTGACGCAGCGGCCGACCGCTATCCTTCCGAAGGTGGCATCACAGGGTCTGGCGGGCAAGGTCGCTTTCATCACCGGCGGTGCGTCGGGAATCGGGGCCGCCCTCTCGGAAGCCCTGGCCGCCGAAGGTGCCCACGTGTGGATCGCCGATCGTCAGGTCGAGGCGGCTGAGAACCTCGCGCGGCGCCTGCGCGGCTCCGGGGCCACCGCTCACGCGCTGGCCCTCGACGTCCGCGACCCAGCCGCATTCGAGGCCGCCGTCGACGAGACCGTACGAACCAGCGGCCGTCTCGATTTCCTGTTCAACAACGCCGGTATCGGCATCGGCGGTGAGGTCGACGCGCTCACGTTGGACGACTGGACCGACATCATCGACGTCAACCTGCGCGGCGTCGTCCACGGTGTGCAGGCCGCCTACCCGAGGATGATCGCCCAGGGCAGCGGCCACATCGTGAACACGGCATCGATGGCGGGCCTCATCACCACCTCGGCCCAGGCCGGTTACTCGGCCACCAAGCACGCCGTCGTCGCGCTGTCGAAGACCTTGAGGGTGGAGGCAGCGGCGCACGGTGTCCAGGTGTCGGTGCTGTGCCCGGGGGTGGTGCGGACGCCGATCCTCTCCGGCGGCGAGTACGGCCGCAACCGCACCCTGAGCCGGGAGAGCCTGATCAAGCTCGGCGAGGCGTTGCGCCCCATCGAACCGGATCAGTTCGCCTCCCAGGCCTTGCGCGGCGTACGGCGCAATCAGGCGATCATCGTCGTGCCGCGATGGTGGAAGGCCCTGTGGTACCTGGAGCGTCTGTCGCCCACGCTGTCCATGAAGACAGCGGCGATGGCCCTCAAGCGCACTCGCGAGGTGGCCTCAGGCCCCCCGCAGTAGCCGTTGCTCGTGACGCGGCCGCAACGCGGCCAGCCGGATGTCCCCGCGGTAGTGCTCCCGCACGCGACGGTCCATGACCCACCGCCACAGCGGCGGGAACAGCGCGAGGACCACCATCGACGCATAGCCGGCCGGTAGCTGGGGCGCCTCGTCGGCGTGCTTGAGCGCCTGGTAGCGGCGGTGCGGGTTGGCATGGTGATCGGAGTGCCGCTGCAGGTGGAACAGGAAGACGTTCGAGATCACCGAGTTGCTGTTCCAGCTGTGCGACGGTCGCACCGGCTCGTAGCATCCGTCGCGCCGGCGCTGGCGGCGTAGCCCGTAGTGCTCCAGATAGTTGATGGTCTCCAGCAGGAAGACGCCCAGCAGCGCCTGGCCGATCAGCCAGGGCGCCACCCCGATCCCGAACCCGGCGGTCAGCGCGCCGAACAGCGCGACCGTCATCAACCACGCGTTGAGCACGTCGTTGTGCAGCGTCCACACTTTCTGCCCGTGCCGTCGCAGCCGCCGGCTCTCCAGCGACCAGGCCGAGCGCAGGCTGCCCAGGATCGAACGCCAGTAGAAGGCGTACACGCTCTCGGCGAGGCGCGCGCTGGCCGGATCCTCCGGGGTGGCCACGCGCGCGTGGTGACCACGGTTGTGTTCGACGAAGAAGTGGCCGTAGCCCGTCTGGGCGAGCGCGACCTTGCTGAGCCAGCGCTCCGAGCGGGCCCTCTGATGGCCGAGTTCGTGGGCGGTGTTGATCGCGACACCGCCGATACCACCGACCGTCAACATCAAACCGACCTTGTCGGGCGGCGTCATCGTCACCCCGCCACCGCCGGTCCAGAACCAGCACGCCAGCACCAGCGACAGGTACTGGGCGGGCAGATACAGGTAGGTGGCCCACCGGTAGTAGCGGTCCTGTTCCAGATAGGCGAGCACACTGTCCGGCGGGTTCTCCGAATCGGCACCGACGAGGAAGTCCAGCACGGGGATGACGATCAGCATCAGGCACGGTCCCGACCACCAGAACAGCCCCGAGCCGGTCAGCAGCACAGCCCCCCACGAGGCGGGCACCAGGATCGGGATCACTATTCCGAGCAGCCAGACGTAGCGCTTGCGGTCCCGCCAGTCGCGGGGCGCAGCAGTGGGTCCGGTCTGGCCGGACTGTCGGGTCGGCATCGTGCGCTTGCTCCCCCTCATCACCGAACTGTTAGCTGATCTTCGCATCCCCATACGTCGATCGGGTAACGCCGTCATACCATTGTTGCTCGTCACTGAGCAATCAGGCGAGCGAAGCGGTGCGTGTCGAACACGTCGCCACACCCTTTCGAGCAGTTGCTCGCCGGTCAGCGCCAGCGGCGCCGGGCCAGGCTGACCCGCGGCGCGGGCGCCTCTCCGGAGATGTTGCGCAGCACCACGTCCGACAGGGTCGTCGTCGAGTCGATCACCTGGCACCCGACCTCGGAGAATGTCGCTTCACCGTACACGCCGGGGTCCAGCAATGGGTTGGTCAGCGCCTGCGAGAACGCGTCCACTGCCACCATCGCACTCATCAGTGGGGGTAGCGTGCTGCCGCGCCGGATGTCTTCGGCGAACAGCCCCACGAACAGCTCGACACGGTCCATCCCGTCGGGGCCGTAGCACGTCTTCAGCGCCTCACGCACCCGCCGATCCGAGGTCAGGTCGTCGATGCTCTGCAGCTCAGGGAAGCCACACGCTTTCCGGTAGGCGTTGTAGGGCTGCAGCGCGGTGTGCCGGCCGATCGCGATCGACTTCTCCTCGATCGCGAGCAGGCTCGGATCGGTGTTGCCGACGGCGATCGTGCTACAGGGCTGCCGCGACGCCTCGTCGAACAGCGCGGACAACCCGTGCTCGGTGACCGGGCGGGTGTCCCACCACAAGTCGGCGAAGCGCTGCCGCTGGCCGCCGACCGTGACCTCGGTGGGCACCAGGGAGTGCCACCGATACAACAGGTTGAATTCGACAGACATCCAGTTCTGCCGGTACCACCGCTCGTGCGCGCCGATACCCGGTTCGACGGACAGCGGGAACTTGATCGGCGTGATGTGGTTGATGTAGTCCTCGATGACGATGTTGAGCAGCACCACGGTCAGCGTGTTGCGGGTGGTGTCGAACACCCGGTCGTCGCTCCAACCAGGGTGCTGGTCGCTGATCAGCCCGGCGATGCGGTTGTGCTCGCGCAGGAACAGCGTGCTCATCATCACGAAGCCGTAGTGGATGTTGCCCCGCGGGATGCCGAGCGCGAAGAGCTTCGACGTCAGCGCATCGGGCACCGCGCCGCCGCGCACGGCCTTGGCGTCCGTCCCCTCGAGGTCCTTACCCCGGAAGATGATCTCCAGTTCCTCGAACTCCGGCTTCACGTGGCCGTCGGCATCGCACAGGTAGGGCGGGAACTCCCCGCCGAGGATTGTCTGGCTCTTGAGCCGGCCACCGCGGCGCTCGCGGAGCAGTTCGGTCACCGTGTCTTCCTGGCCGTAGAGCTGGCTCAGGTCGATGTCGTGTGTCGAGGTGTTCTTGGTGTCGTCTCGTGGATCCGTTCGGAGGAATCCGTCGACGAACCACTGCGCGAAGATCGGGAAGAGCAGCGTCGACTTCGGCGAGTCGGGGCATCGCGGCCCCGGGCGGGCGAACACCTGGGCCACGGTGTCCGGAGCGGGGAGGCCGGCTGCGTACGCGGGCAGCGGCGGCAGGTGCCGCTGGCTGTAGGTGCGGTCGTGCAGCGACTCCCACGAGGTCCAGTCCTGCTTGGTGCTCAACGCGCCGGGGCGGGTCTGCATCGTGTAGATCAGCGAGTTGATGAGCCAGCGGTTCACCATTGTGCCGACCCCGGGCGTCACACTGAGCGCACGCCAGAACAGCGTGAAGTGTGTGGTGGCCAGGATCCGGACACCGCGTGAGACGCCGTTCTTGCGCCAGAACCCCCCGGTCACGGACGTCAATATACGACCAGAACGCGGCTGGCGGAGGTTCTCAGCCCAGCATGGTCGCGATGGCCGACGCCAGGTCCGGGCCCGACGAGCTGGACAGGTTCTGGTAGGTGCCGCCGGTCGTCTGGGAGACGGCCTCCCAGGTCGACCGGTCGGGGTCGTCGCCGAAGTCGATCACGTTGACCGCCACCGGTTTCGCCGGGTCGAAGGCTCCGCTGATGTACTGTCGCAGCCCGTCGTCACCCAGGGACTGGTCGGTGTGCGGGCCGGCCGTGATCACGAGCACCGAATTCTTCTGTCCCTGGCGGTATTTGGCCGACGCATCGGTGTACACCAGGCGCAGCGTCGTGAAGGAAACGGCACCGCCGCCCGATGGTGTCTGCCCGTCCAGCGCCGAGGTCAGCGCAGCCGAGCGGGGCTGACCGTTCACCTGGTCCGACAGCGCTCCCAGCGCCACTTCTGACCGTCCGGCCACCCCGTCGAACGTCCACAGCCCCACCCCGGAGTCGGGCGGCAGCACCTGCAGACGCGCCTTCAGCGCGTCAGCGACGTTGCTCAGCCGCGCCTTTCCGCCTTCGTCCGTCGGCATCGACTGGTCGAGCATCACGGTGACCGTCGGGCTCTGCGCCGGGCTGGACAGGGTGTCGGCGATGGTGGCTCGCAGCGCGTTGTCGCCGAGGTCGACGGGTGTGCCGATCGGCCCGAAACTCACGACGTCGCTGGCCGGCGGCTGCTGACCCTCCACCCGGAACCCGGCTTTGGCGAAATCGGCGAGCTGGTCGGGCTTGCGCATGAAGCGGGCGAACTCACTGGCCGCCGAGATCTGGTCCTGGGCCAGCCAATCGCCGGAGAGCAACACGGTGGGGAAGTCGGCGACGGCGGTGGGACCTGTGGGCAGCCACGCGGCCAGCTTGGCCTTGGCATCGGGGGTGTCCGCTGCCTTCTGGAACAGCCGTTGCTCGGTGGTCACCACGGCGCGCACCGGCGCGGTCTCCGGATCGTCGGCGTTGACCAGCGCGTCGAGCGCCGTGCCGGCGTTCGCGTCGTCGGTCTTGGGCGCGGCGGCCATCAGAGTGCTGATCGCGCCGAGCCCGGCGCTGGGCGGAGAACCCGAGGGCGCGGCTTCGGCGGCGACCGCCTCGGCAGCCAGGTAGGACGCGTCGCTGTCCTGCCCCAGGGGGAGGGCGAGCCGCAGTCCACCCCATCCCTGCAGTCCCAGGCCGTCCAGACCGGCCGGGTCGCTCTGCAGCCGGGGCACGGTGCCCCAGTTCTGGTCCTTCAGGGCGCCCTGCAGCTGCGGCGAGGTGGCCACCACGACCGGCGAGGTGACCAGGGAGCGGCTGTCGCTGACGGTGCGCGGCCCGGTCTTGGCCTCCAGCCGGGCCTCCGACGCGGAGCTGGCGGGGATCCAGAGAGCAGGACGCTGTCCCAGGTCGGCCGGCCAGTCCCCGGACAGGCCGTTGAACACCTGATCGGAGTCGGCTGAGGTGACGTTGACCTTGACGCATTTGTCGCCGACGGGCTCAGCGGTGTCGTTGTACCGCTGAGCCAGCGCGGTGACGGGCTCGGCGATCGCCGGGTCAGCCACTACCGCGACGGCCAACTCACCCTCGACACAGCGGGCTGCGGCCGCATCAGAGCGGCTGGACAGCGCGTCGCCGAAGAACCGCCACAGGATCACGGCGCCGACGATCACCACGACGCTGATCAGAGCGACGATGACGCTGACGGAGATCTTCCTGCGACCCGGGGTGATGGCCCGGTGGCTACCGGTCCATTCGCCGTTGTCCCACCCGCCGCTGCGCTGTGTTGCATCAGGGCGCGTTCCGTCCGGGCCCTGTCCTTCGTGGCCCTGTCCTTCGTGGCGCTGTGCAGCGTCGAAGCGTTCGGTCTGCGACTCGTCGGGCGCCGGTCCCTGCCGTCTGGTGGAGTCCGAGTCGTCGGGATCGGGAAGGCTGTGTCTACCCAAGTCGTCCTGTACCTGCCTTGTCGTTGCCCTGGTCTGTCGTCGGGATCAGTGCGCGTTGGCGGCTTTGAACTCGCGCCGGCGGCGATGCAGGATCGGCTCGGTGTAGCCGTTGGGTTGCGCGCCGCCCTCGAGGATCAGCTCCTGCGCCGCCTGGAACGCGATGCTGCCCTCGGGGTCGGGCGCCATCGGCCGGAAGTCGGGATCGTCGGCGTTCTGCTCGTCGACCACGGCGGCCATCCGCCGCAGGCTGGCCTTGACGTCGTCGGCGGTGATCACACCGTGGCGCAACCAGTTCGCCAGCAGCTGGCTGGAGATCCGCAGCGTCGCGCGATCTTCCATCAGCGCGACGTCATGGATGTCGGGCACCTTGGAGCAGCCGACGCCGGCATCGATCCAGCGCACGACGTAGCCGAGGATCGACTGACAGTTGTTGTCGACTTCTTCGCGGATCTCGTCGGATGCCCACGCGAGCTCCTTGGCCAGCGGGATCGTCAGCAGTTCGTCCGCGGTCGCGCGCCTCGTGCCTTCGAGTTCCTTCTGCACCTCGAACACGTCCACCGCGTGGTAATGCATGGCATGCAGGGTCGCTGCCGTCGGCGAGGGCACCCAGGCGGTGGTGGCGCCGGCCTTGGGCTGGCCGATCTTCTGCTCGACCATGTCGGCCATCAGCTCGGTCATGGCCCACATGCCCTTGCCGATCTGCGCCTTGCCCGAGAAGCCGGTCTCCAGACCGATGTCGACGTTCTGGTTCTCGTACGCCGAGATCCACGCGGTCGACTTCATCGCACCCTTGCGGATCATCGGGCCCGCCTCCATGGACGTGTGGATCTCGTCGCCCGTGCGGTCCAGGAAGCCGGTGTTGATGAAGACCACGCGGTCGGCGGCGGCTTTGATGCAGGCCTTGAGGTTCAGCGTGGTGCGCCGTTCCTCGTCCATGATGCCGACCTTGATGGTGTTCTGCGGCAAGCCGAGCACGTCCTCGACCCGGCTGAACAGCTCGCAGGTGAAGGCGACCTCGTCAGGCCCGTGCATCTTGGGCTTCACGATGTAGATCGACCCGGTGCGGCTGTTGAGCAGCGGGCCATGAGAGGTGGAGCCGTCGTCTCCGGCCTTCAACCCGTGGATCCCGATGAGGCTGGTGAACAGCGCGTCCTGGATACCCTCGGGCACCTCGGCACCGTCAGAGTCGGTGATTGCGTCGTTGGTCATCAGATGGCCGACGTTGCGCACGAACAGCAGGCTGCGACCGGGCAGCGTGATCTGCTCGCCGTCCGGACCGGTGAAGGTGCGGTCGTCGTTGAGCACGCGGGTGAAAGTCTTGCCACCCTTGCTGACTTCTTCGGACAGATCGCCGCGGTTCAGCCCGAGCCAGTTCCGATAGCCCAGCACCTTGTCGTCGGCGTCGACGGCAGCCACGGAGTCCTCGAAATCCATGATCGTGGTGATCGCCGATTCGAGCACGACGTCCTTGATCCCGGCCTTGTCGGTCGACCCGATGGGGGAGTCGGCGTCGATGAGGATCTCGATGTGCAGGCCATTGTTGATCAGCAGCACCGCCGTCGGAGCGTCCGGCTCACCGAGGTAGCCGGTGAACTGCGCCGGGTCCTCCAACCCGACGGTTCCGCCGTCGTCCAGGCGGGCGGTCACCGCACCGTCGGCGATCGCCAGCCCGGCGATGTCGGCCCACGAGCCCTCCGCCAGCGGCGCGGCACCGTCGAGGAACGTGCGGGCGTAGGCAATGACCTTGTCGCCGCGCACGGGGTTGTAGGAGCCGCCGGGCTCCGCGCCGTCATCGGTCGAGATCACGTCGGTGCCGTACAGCGCGTCGTACAGCGAGCCCCACCGGGCGTTCGCCGCGTTGAGGGCAAAGCGTGCGTTGAGCACCGGCACCACCAGCTGGGGACCGGCGGTGCTGGTGATCTCGTCGTCGACGCCGGCGGTGGTGATCGAGAAGTCGCCCGGCTCGGGTTCGAGGTAGCCGATGTCGGTGAGGAACTGCTTGTACTCCTCGGGGTCGAAACCGCCGATGATGCGGGCGCGATGCCACCGGTCGATCTGGGCCTGCAGCTCGTCACGGCGAGCCAACAGTTCCTGGTTCTTGGGGGTGAGGTCGGCGACCACCTTGTCGACGCCTGACCAGAACGTGTCGGGATCGATTCCGGTACCCGCGAGCGCCTCGTTGGTGATGAAGTCGTACAGCACCGGGGCGACGCGCAGGTTACCCACCGTCACACGTTCGGTCATGATTCCTCCCTCGGCGGCATACACGCGTCGAGACGCGCTCTGCCTGTCGTGAAATCCGTCGATCCAGCTTACCCGCCGGTAAACGCCCCACCCGTGCCGGTGAGCGCCACCTCGTCGGCGAGCGCGACGCAGGCGTCGACGAGGCGAGTGCGCAGCGGTGCGGCGCGCACGCTGATGTCCTCCTGCGCTGCAGCATATTGCGCTCGGCCGGCGGGTGTTTCGATCGGGATGGGGGCAAAACCGTAGTCGCGCAGGTCGTACGGGCTGGCCCTCATGTCCAGGATCCGGGCGTCGACGGCCAGAGCGAAACAATCCAGCAGCAGGGAGGATTCGATCAGAGGCCCGAGTTTGGCCGCCCACTTGTAGAGGTCCATGCCGGCATGCACGCAGCCCGGCTGCTCCTCGGCGATCTGCGTGGCCCGCGACAGCGGCCGGACGTTTCGCGGCGCTGCCGCCGGAGTGAAGAAGCGATAGGCGTCGAAGTGGCTGCAGCGCAACGGCATCGATTCGACGACGGCGTCCGTACCGGCAGCCCCCAGGCGCAGCGGCACGGCGTCGTGTCGCACCTGCTTGGTGCGATAGACCATTGCCCATTCGTGCATGCCGAAGCAGCTGAACCGCGGGGCCCGCGCCGCCGTCGCCGTGAGCAGATCCGCGATGAACCTCACGGTGTCCGAACGCGTCACCAGATGGTCACGACTGACAGTCACCCCGTCACCGCTGCGCTCGTACCCGGCCCGGGTGAGGTAGGCGTCGGCCCCCGCACCGGTCAGCACGACGCCGTAGCCGGGATGCCAGACGCGCAGATGCCGCGGGCGCAGCCGGTAGTAGGTGAACAGGAAGTCGAACACTGGGTGGGGCCGGCCGGTGTGTCGGCGCTCGACGTGTGGGGCGAGCAGGGCGTCGGCCCGCCAACGGTGGGCGTCGGCCCGGTCCTGCCAGTCGACGAGCTCAGGAGTCGGTCGGACGGCGGAATCAGACACGGTGGGTGCCGTCGCGGACCGTTCCGACCAGGTCTTCGACGAGGTCTTCGAGGGCGACCATCGCGGTGATCGTGCCGTCGGGGGCGGTGACCAGGGCGAGGTGGCTGTTGGTGCGGCGCAGCCGGGTCAGCGCATCGGGGAGCGGCATCGAGGCAGGCACCTGGGGCAGCGGGCGCACCATCGACGACTCCAGCACCATCGAATCATCGTTCGGGCCGTCTAGCAGCGGCAGCACGTCTTTGATGTGCAGGTAGCCCGCGTACGCGCCGGAGGGGTCGGCGACGGGGAAGCGGGAGTATCCGGTCTCCTTGAGGGCCTGCTCGAGCGCGCCGATCGTCGGTCCCGCCCCGGAATGTGCTGCGGGGACCGCGCGAATCTGGTGCAGCGGCAGCGCGACGTCGTTGACCACCCGATTACGGATCTGCAGGGCGCGGGTCAGCCGGGTGTGCTCCTCGGGATCGAGCAGACCCTCCGACAGCGATTCGGCGATCATGTCCGACAGCTCGACCGTCGACACCGTGACGTCCAGCTCGTCCCTCGGTTCCACACCGAACGCCCTCAGGGTCGTGTTGGCACACCAGTTGTAGAACGCGATGAACGGGCGGGCGGCACGGATCCACACCAGATAGATCGGGATCAACAGCATCGCCGTCGATTCCGGGCCGGCGATCGCGATGTTCTTCGGCACCATCTCCCCGAGTAGGACGTGCAGCGTCACGACGATGGACAGCGCCACCAAGAACGAGACGGTGTGCAGCAGCGCGATCGGGATGCCCAGCAGTTCGAACGGCTTCTCCAACAGGTGCGCCACTGCCGGTTCGGCGACGCGGCCCAACAAAATCGAACACACCGTGATGCCGAGTTGAGCGCCTGCCAGCATCAGCGACAGGTTCTCGCCTGCCCTGATCACCGTGACCGCGCTGTTCTTGCCCTGCTCGGCGAGCGCCTCGAGCCTGTCCCGACGCGCCGAGATCAGCGCGAACTCCGAGGCCACGAAGAAGGCGTTGGCGGCCAGCAGCACGAAGGTGAGCAGCACGCCGAAGACGTCACCCATCAGGCGTCCTCCCCGGTCTCGGTCGTGTCGTCCGCGCGGCCGAGCTTCGTCAGCTCCAGTTGGTCGATGCGTCGGCCGTCCATCTTCACCACGGTCGCCAGCCACCGGATCGGGTCGTCGATCGGACCATCGGGGTCGAATGCGATGAGCTCCACCGAATCTCCCTCCGCGGGAATGTGGCCGAGCTGTTCGAGGACCAAGCCGCCGATCGTCTCGTAATCGCCCTCGGGCGCGCGGAATTCGGTGTTCTCGGCGACTTCGTCGATGCGCAGCAGCCCGGAGACCTGCCAGTTGCCGCCGGCGTGGACGACATCGGGTGGCTCGACGTCGTGTTCGTCACGGACGTCGCCGACGATCTCCTCGATCAGGTCCTCGACGGTGACCATGCCTGCCGTGCCGCCGTATTCGTCGACGACCAGCGCGGTGGCCAACCCATTGGCCCGTACCTCCGACATCACGGCGTCGCCGTCGAGGGTCGAGGGCACTCGCGCCACCGACTGCACGATGTCGGACAACTTCGTGGTGGCCCGCTGGCCGTGCGGCACGGCGAACACCTGCTTGACGTGGACGACGCCGATGGTTTCGTCCAGGTCGCCGCGGATCACCGGGAAGCGGGAGTGTCCGG
The DNA here is from genome assembly GCF_055419625.1 of Mycobacterium sp. IDUB_1. Classification (NCBI taxonomy): domain Bacteria; kingdom Bacillati; phylum Actinomycetota; class Actinomycetes; order Mycobacteriales; family Mycobacteriaceae; genus Mycobacterium; species Mycobacterium sp. IDUB_1. Next base: position 260,612 of record NZ_JBVAYA010000003.1, read on the forward strand.
TGCGGACTGCTGCCTGGCTGAGGTCGAGCACGGTGTCGTCGGCGTCGAGGGTGTCGATCTTCGAGCGCGGCGTCATCAGCTCCTCGGCGGTGCGATCACCGAACTGGAGGGACCGGTCGACGAGCACCGCGGTCACGGGATCGAGCGATCCGCTCTCGGCGGAGGATCGGACGAGTGACACCAGCTCCTGCGGGGAGCGGGCGGAGCGCAACTCCTCGGCGGGCTCGATGCCGAGGCGGCGCAGGATCCAGTTCGCGGTGCCGTTGGTCAGCCGGATCAGCGGCGTGAACAGGAACGAGAACATCAGCTGCAGCGGCGCCGACCAGCGCGCGGTCCCCACGGCGCGGGCCACAGCGAGGTTCTTGGGCACGAGCTCGCCGAACACCATGGACACCGAGGTCGCGATCAGGATCGCCAGGACCAGCGCCAGCGTGGTGGCGGCGCTCTTCGGTAGGGACAGGGCCGCCAAGCCAGGTTCGATCAATCGGGCCACGACGGGTTCGGCGAGGAAGCCGGTGGCCAGGGTGGTGATCGAGATGCCGACCTGCGCCCCGGAGAGCTGAGTCGACAGTGTGCGGTGTGCGCGCTGCACCATCTGGTCGCGGCGGTTACCGGAGCGGGCGTTGGCGTCGACGGTGCTGCGTTCGAGCGCGGTCAGCGAGAACTCGGCGGCGACGAAGATCGCCGTGCCCGCGGTGAGCACCACGATCGCCAACAGCGAGAGAAGAGAGGTTGCGACGGTCACCGACGACCGCCCCGTGCGGCGTGACGCGCAGAGCCGGACCCTGGGCCCGGCCGACTAGGGGAAGGCTCGGTCTCTGCCGGCTCCCGGTCGGGCCGCTCGGCGAATGTGGCCGGCTCGGATGGGCGTCCATCCAGTGCCTGCGGCACCTGATCCCTTTCGGCGCAGTGACAAACGACATGGCAAATGAATGCCTGTCCATGCTAACTGACTCGTCCGCGCCTCCCGAGCCGGGCGATCGGTCTGGTTAGGCTCGCCTTAGATAATGGTAAGTTCACAGCCAACGATCAGGAAAGGCGGACCCCCCCGTTGTCGCTCACGCAGTCGCTCACGCAGTCGCGCACTCAGCCGCTCACTCACTCGGTCACGAAACCCTCCCGGTGGGTGGGGGCGCTCGCCACCGTCGCCGCGCTCGTGGCGTTGACAGCCTGCGGGTCGTCGAACACCTCCGATGACGCGGACAAGGTGGTCGTCTACTCGGGCCGCAGCGAGGAGTTGGTGGCCCCGTTGCTCACACAGTTCACGGACGAAACCGGCATCGAGGTGGAGGCGCGCTACGCCGGCTCCGGGGAGATGGCCGCTCAACTGATCACCGAGGGTGACAAATCCCCGGCTGATGTGTTCCTCTCCCAGGACGCCGGTGCGCTCGGCGCGGTGTCGAAGGCCGGACTGCTTGCCCCTGTCGACGCCGAGACCCTGAAGGCGGTGCCCGCGCAGTACGCGGCCGCCGACGGCACCTGGGTCGGCGTGTCCGGCCGCGCGCGTGTCGTGGTCTACAACCCGACGCTGGTGCCCACGCCGCCGGACACCATCGACGGACTGCTCGCGCCGGAGTGGAAGGGCAAGATCGCGTTCGCCCCGAGCAACGCGTCGTGGCAGGCGTTCGTCACCGGGCTGCGGGTCGTGCGTGGCGACGACGGTGCCGAGCAGTGGCTGCGCGCGTTCAAGGCCCAGGATCCCAAGCCCTATGAGAACAACGTCGCCGTACGCGACGCCGTGGACGCCGGTCAGGTGCCGCTGGGTCTGGTCAACCACTACTACCTCTACGAACTCATCGACGCCAAGGGCGCCGACGCGGTGACGGCCCAGAACAAGTTCATGGCAGCCGGCGACCCCGGCGGCCTGGTCAACGTCGCGGGTGTCGGCGTGTTGAAGGCAGCCCCGAATCCGCAAGGCGCACAACGGTTTGCGTCCTATCTCGTGGGCGAGTCCGCGCAGAAGTACTTCGCTCAGGAGACCGAGGAGTACCCGCTGGCCGCCGGCGTCGCGCCGTCGTCGCAGATGCCGCCGCTCAGTGAGCTGCAGCCTCCTGCGGTCGATCTGTCTCAGCTCGACGACATCGAGACCACGCAGGAACTCCTGGTCAAGACCGGCCTACTCACCAATTGACGGCGGGCTCGGTCCGGGCGGCCCGCCCGCCGGCGCTGCTGCTCGCCGCGGCGGCGGTGGTGGCTGCGGCGACTCTGATCCCGCTGGTCTATCTGGGTGATCGCGCGCTGTCGCGAGGTTGGACCGCCGTCGTCGACGAGGTGATGCAGCCGCGCACCGTGGCGTTGATCGGGCGGTCGGTGCTGTTGGTGGTCACCGTGACGGCAGCGTGCGTGCTGCTGGGGGTGACGCTGGCAGTCCTGCTCACCCGCACCGACCTTGCGGCGCGGCGGATCTGGAGCGTCGCACTGACGCTGCCGCTGGCGATGCCGAGTTATCTGCTGGCGTACCTGTGGGTGTCGGCAGTGCCGTCGATCGCCGGGTTCTGGGGCGCGGTGCTGGTGCTGACGCTGGTGAGCTATCCGCTGGTGCTGCTGACGACGACGGCGGCGCTGGCCCGGGTCGATCCAGCGCAGGAGGAGGTGGCCCGGTCGCTGGGCCGGGGCGGCTGGGCGGTGCTGTTCGGTGTGACGCTGCGCCAGGCGCGCGCGGCGATCGCCGCGGGTGCGCTGCTGGTGGCGCTCTACGTACTCAGCGACTTCGGGGCGGTGGCCGCGATGCGCTTCGAGGCGTTCACGTGGGTGATCTACGGCGCCTACCGCTCAGGGTTCAATCCGTCCCGGGCGGCGGTGCTGTCGCTGGTGCTGCTGGTGTTCGCGGTGGCCCTGGTGGTCGCCGAGCACGCGGCGCGCGGACGCGCGGCAGCCTCGCGCGTCGGCTCAGGCGCGCCGCGACCCGCGCCGGTCAGCCGGCTCGGCCGGTGGCAGGGGCCGGCGCTGCTCGTGCCCGTCGCGGTGCTGGCCGCCGCGGTCGTCGTGCCCGGAGCAGAGCTCGCGGACTGGCTGAGGACCGCGGGAACCCGCTGGGACGGCGAGCTGTGGATGTCGGCTCTGGGGGCGACGCTGTGGTTGTCGGCTGCCGCGGCGGTCGTGTCGACGCTCGCGGCGCTGCCGCTCGGGGTGCTGGCCGCCCGGCACCGCGACCGCGCCACACGGGCGTTGGAGGGTGCGAGCTACGTGGCCCACGGTCTACCGGCGATCGTGATCGCGATCTCGATGGTGTCGCTGGGGGTGCTGCTGCTGCGACCGATCTACCAGCGTGAACCGCTGCTGATCCTGGCCTATACGGTGTTGTTCGTGCCGTTGGCCGTCGGTTCGGTGCGTGCGGCGATCGAGTCCGCGCCCATCCGGCTGGAGGAGGTGGCACGGTCGCTGGGTCGCCCGCCGGTGCGCGCGTTCACCGCGGTGACGGCGCGGGTGGCGCTGCCGGGTATCGCGGCGGGCGCGGCGATGGTGCTGCTGACGTGCATGAAGGAGCTGCCGGTGACGCTGCTGCTGCATCCGACCGGCACCGACACACTGGCCACCAGGTTGTGGGGCTACAGCTCGGTGAGTGACTACGCCGCCGCGGCCCCCTACGCCGCCGCGCTGCTGCTCTTCGCCGCCGTGCCGACGGCGCTGCTGGGCGCGTGGAGTGTGCGCGGTGACTGACACCGTTCCCGAGCCGGAAGCCGGTGTGGCCGCGCACGGCATCGAGAAGTCCTTCGGGGCGCGGCGCGTGCTCGCCGGGGTGGATCTGGTGGTCCCCGAGGGCACGATGACCGCAGTGCTGGGCCCGTCGGGCTGCGGCAAGACGACGCTGCTGCGCATCCTCGCCGGCTTCGCCGACCCCGACGCAGGCACGGTCCGCATCGCCGGCCGGCTGGTGGCCGGTGGGTCCGCGCCGGTGCCCGTGCATCGGCGCCGCGTCGGCCTGATGCCGCAGGAGGGTGCGCTTTTCCCGCACCTCAGCGTCGGTGCCAACGTGGCGTTCGGGATGCCGCGGGGTGAGCGGACCGAGCACTGGCTCGAGGTGGTCGGCCTGGGCGGGCTCGCCGACGCCCGCCCGCACGAGATCTCCGGGGGGCAGCAGCAGCGGGTGGCGCTGGCTCGCGCGCTGGCGGCCCGGCCGCGTGTCCTGCTGCTCGACGAGCCGTTCGCGGCGCTGGACGCCGGGCTGCGCACCCGGGTTCGTGAGGACATCGCGACGATCCTGCGGGACACCGCGACGACATCGATCCTGGTCACCCACGATCAGACCGAGGCACTGTCACTGGCGGACTCGGTGGCCCTGCTCATCGACGGTTCCGTCGCTCAGCACGGCAGTTCGGCCGAGCTGTATCAACGTCCGGCCACACTCGCGGCAGCCCGATTCGTCGGCGCGACGGTGGAGGTGCCCGGCACTGCGGCGGCGGGCGTGGTCGGCACGGCGCTGGGGCCGCTGCCCGCGCTGCTGCGGGTGCCCGACGGCCCCGCGGTCGTGGTGTTGCGACCCGAGCAACTGCGCCTGGGCTCCGGTGCGCCCGCCCGGGTGACGGCGTGCCGCTTCTACGGCCCGGACACGGCCGTGGACCTCGCGCTCCCCGACGGCGCCGCGGTGCGGATGCGCACCCCCGGCCGGGTCGACGTCGCGCCCGGCGCCGATGTCACCGTCGAGGTCTGCGGGCAGGTGCTCGCCTACCCGTCACCATCCGGTCGGCAGGGGATGACCCTCGGCGAAGCCGGCGGCTGACTGCACCCCGAGCACCACCTTGTCGTGCAGTTCGGGCAATGTGCGCGCGCCGACGTAGGTGCAGGTGCTGCGCACGCCGGAGGTGATGTGGTCGAGCAGGTCCTCCACGCCGCCGCGCGCCGGGTCGAGGTTCATCCGCGAGGTCGAGATGCCCTCCTCGAACAGACCCTTGCGCGCACGGTCGAAGGCGCTGTCCGCCGCGGTGCGCGCCGCGACCGCACGCTTGGACGCCATGCCGTAGCTCTCCTTGTAGGGCCTGTCGTCGCGGTCGTGCAGCAGGTCGCCGGGGGATTCGTAGGTGCCGGCGAACCACGAGCCGATCATCACGTTCGACGCACCCGCGGCCAGCGCCAGTGCGACGTCGCGGGGATGGCGCACACCGCCGTCGGCCCACACGTGACCGCCGAGTTCCTTTGCTGCCGCGGCACATTCGACGACGGCCGAGAACTGCGGGCGACCGACGCCGGTCATCATCCTGGTCGTGCACATCGCGCCGGGACCGACGCCGACCTTGACGATCGACGCGCCCGCGGCGATCAGGTCCCGCGTGGCCTCGGCGGAGACGACGTTGCCCGCCACCAGCGGCAGCCCGAGGTCGAGTGCGGCGACGGCGGCGATCGCGTCGAGCATCTTGGCCTGGTGGCCGTGGGCGGTGTCGATGACCAGCAGGTCGGCGCCCGCGTCGGCCAGACCGCGGGCCTTGGCCGCCACGTCACCGTTGATGCCGACCGCGGCGGCGATGCGCAGCCGGCCCTGGGCGTCGAGGGCGGGGGCGTAGATGCCGGCGCGCACGGCACCGGTGCGGGTGAGCACGCCGGCCAGGGCGCCGTCACCATCGGTGAGCACCGCGACGTCGGCGCCCTTCTGCGGTGCGTGGTCGAGCAGGTCGAAGACCTTGCGCGGGTCGGTGCCCACCGGCGCGGTGACGAAGTCCGATATCGCGACGTCGCGCACTCGGGTGAAGCGGTCGACGCCGGTGCAGGCGGATTCGGTGACCAGGCCGACCGGGCGGCCGTCGGCGACGACGACAGCAGCGCCGTGCGCCCGCTTGTTGATCAGCGCGCACGCATCGGAGACGGAGTCGTCGGGGGAGAGGGTGACCGGCGTGTCGACGACGGTGTCGCGGCTCTTGACGAACTCGACGGTCTGCTGGACCACCGAGAGCGGCAGGTCCTGGGGCAGGACGACGATGCCTCCGCGGCGGGCGATGGTCTCGGCCATCCGCCGGCCGGCCACCGCGGTCATGTTGGCCACCACGACTGGGATCGTGGTGCCGGAGCCGTCGATGGTGGACAGGTCGACGTCGAAACGCGAGGCGACCTGTGTGCGGCCCGGAACGATGAAGACGTCGTTGTAGGTCAGGTCGTACGGCGGCCGGTGGCCCTCGAGGAACTTCACGCCGACGAGTCTAGTGCGGTCACTTTCCCCGGCGAGCAGACGCGAACTCGGGCTCTGGAGGCCCGAAACACGCGAGTTTGCGTCTGCTCGCGCAGGGATCAGGCCTCGATCTGGCTGCGGTCCCCACTCCAGAGCGTGTGGAAGCGCTTTGCGGGGTCAGCGTCGATGCGCCCGTAGGTGTGCGCGCCGAAGAAATCGCGCAGCCCCTGGGTCAGCGCCGCGGGCAGCCGCTCGGTGCGCAGCGCGTCGTAGTAGGACAGTGCCGACGAGAAGCCCGGGATCGGGATGCCCAGCTCGGTGGCCTTCACCACGACGCGGCGCCAGCTGTCGATGCCGGCCTCGATCGCCTCGCGGAAGTACGGCGCGGCGATCAAGGTCGGTAGATCGGGGTTCTCGTCGAACGCATCGGTGATCCGGTTGAGGAACTTGGCCCGGATGATGCAGCCGCCGCGCCAGATCCTGGCCATGTCGCCCGGGGTGATGTTCCAGTCGTACTCGGCGCTACCCGCCTGGATCTGGTTGAAGCCCTGGGCGTAGGCGATGATCTTCGACGCATACAGGGCCTTGCTGACGTCGTCGATGAATTGTTCTGCGTCAGAGGGCTTTTCGCCGAGGGCGCCGGAGGCCAGATCGCTGGTGGCCTTGCGTTGGGCGACCGATCCGGACAGGGCACGCGCGAACACCGCCTCGGCGATGCCGGTGACCGGCACGCCCAGGTCTAGCGCCGACTTGACCGTCCACCGGCCGGTGCCCTTCTGCTCGGCCTCGTCGAGGATGACGTCGACCAACGGCTTACCGGTCTCGGTGTCGGTCTGACGCAGCACGGTCGCGGTGATCTCGATCAGGAAGCTGTCCAGATCGCCGGTGTTCCAGTCGGCGAACACATCCGCGATCTCGGGTGCGCTCATGCCCAGCCCGTCACGAAGCAGCTGATAGGCCTCGCCGATGAGCTGCATGTCGGAGTACTCGATGCCGTTGTGCACCATCTTCACGAAGTGGCCCGCGCCGTCGGGGCCGATGTGGGTGCAGCACGGCACGCCGTCGACGTGGGCGGAGATCTCCTCGAGCAGCGGGCCGAGGCTCTTGTAGGACTCCGCGGGCCCGCCCGGCATGATCGACGGGCCGTTGAGCGCACCCTCCTCACCGCCACTGATGCCGGCGCCGACGAAGTGCAGGCCGCGCTCCCGGATCGCCTTCTCCCGGCGGATCGTGTCGGTGTAGAGCGCATTGCCGCCGTCGATGATGATGTCGCCTTCCTCCATCGCGTCGGCGAGCTCGTCGATCACGGCGTCGGTCGGGTCGCCGGCCTTGACCATGATGATCACGCGGCGCGGCTTCTCCAGCGCGTCGAGGAACTCCTCGATCGTCTCGCTGCGCACGAACTTTCCTTCCGAGCCGTGCTCGGCGAGCAGCGCGTCGGTCTTGGCGGTGGTGCGGTTGTGCAGCGCGACGGTGTACCCGTGATGGGCGAAGTTGCGCGCCAGATTCGACCCCATCACTGCAAGGCCGGTCACCCCGATCTGCGCGGTGCCTGTCGTCGAGCTGGCGGAGTCGGTCATGCAGGGCGCCTTTCGTTGTGCGGTTGTGTCAGGTCAGGCAAGCATCAAGCGGTGAACAGCCGGTGTAGCTCGGTGAGCCACGGCACGGCCAGCGCGATCGTCGGCACGACGAGCACCGCGGCGGCGCAGACGTACGCGCCGGCGGCGAGCGCGCGGCTGTTCGGGGCGCCGCCCAGGCGACGCACCCGCACCACCGTCGTCGGGCCGCCGGCGGCGAGCGCGCCGCGCGGCGTGTGTCCGGCGGCGCAGGCGACCAGTGCGCGCGCCAGGGGAGTGGGTCCGGTGTGGCGCACCGCGGCGTCGTCGGCGAGCGCCTCGATGAGCAGCCGCACCGCGTTCAGAGCGTGTGCGCTGCGCACGATGCGGGGGAAGGCGGCGTGCACCGCGGTGAACATCTCGAGCACGAGGTCGTGCCGCGCCCGCAGGTGTGCCCGTTCGTGCGACAGGATTGCCGAGATCTCGTTGTCCGACAGCGTGTTCAGCGCGCCCTCACTGACCACGACGCGGCTGCGCACGCCGGGCAGGCAGTAGGCCAGCGGTTGGGCGACGTCGAGGATGCGGACCCCGTGGGCGGCCATCGGCCGGGTCGGGTGTGCGCCGACGAGGTCGACGATCATCCGGTGGTGGGCGCGGCGGCGCCGCGTGGCGATGGCCACCTGCAGGACGGAAGCGACCAACCGTGCCCCGACGACCAGCGTCAGCGCGAAGACGACGATGTAAGCGGTCCACAGAGGCCACCCCAGATCGTCCAGCGCGGTGACGATCGTCGCCGTGGGCCTGCCGTCGGGACCGGGCTCGAACAGCCGGCTCGCGATCGCGATACCCGCGGAGAAGAACGACAGCACGGCGGCGAGCGCGATGGACTGCCAGAGCACGATCGCCGCGCGCGGCGCGCGTAATGGCCATGATGCGCGGGCCAGCAATGCAGGCACCGGCCCCGACAACATCAGGGCGACGATGGTGAAGGCCAGCGCGGACACGCTGTCAGTGTCTCTCAGGTGGTGCCGTGATCGCCAGCGGGTGGCCCTGCGCGGTGTTTGTCCTCGAGTTCGGCCAGTGCCCGGCGCAGCGCAGCGGCCTCGTCGGCGCCGACGCGTTCGACGAAATGCACCAGCGCCGCCTCGCGGCTCCCGGAGTCCGCGGCCTGGTCCAGGGCATCGACCATCAGTCCCGCGACCAGTTCGTCGCGCCCGTGGGTGGGGGCGTAGCGGTGAGCCCGGTCGTCGCGGTGTTGGACCACCAGGTTCTTCTTGGCCAGCCGCTGCAGCACGGTCATGATCGTCGTGTACGCGAGGTCGCGTTCCGACGACAGCGTCTCGTGGACCTGCCGCACGGTCTGCGGCTCCCCCGCGGACCACAGATGGTCCATCACGGAGCGCTCCAGCTCTCCGAGCCGTGTCAACTTCGGCATGGTCCTCTCTCCTACCGGCGGTGGTTGTGAGCCTACTACGGGATTACTACCGCGCGTCGTATCAAGTGCGACGAGCTTTTCGTTGGCAACGCCGGTCGAGCACACACCGGTGCCGGGCGGTGATGTGAGTCCGATCACGGCGACGACCTCCTGCGGAGCGGGCTTCCCTCGTGGTTATAGTAAGGCTAACCTAACTCACTGGAGGTGTCCGTGTCGGTTCTCGTCGACGATCCGCTCATCACGAGCATGACGATCAGGCGTCCGTTGCCGATCCACGCGTCCACCAGCCGGCTGCGGGAGCTCGAACCCGACAGTCCGCGGGTGTACGGCGTCGCGGTCATGGGCGACCTGTCCCGGCGCCGCTGGTGGCCGCTGGCCGAGCTGCTGACCACCGACCGCCTGCCGCGGATGTACGCAGCCGGGCTGGCCGAGATCGGGAACCCCGCCACCGTCACCCAGCAGCTTGCAGCGACGTTCGCCCACGTCGTCGTCGGTCGGGTGATTCCGCTGCTGGTCCTGGAAGGCCGGGCCTGGGACACCGGACCGGAAAACCTCTGGGTGCACGTGGATTCCGAGGGCACCATCGACTGGGTGGGCGTGGCGGATCCGACGCTGCGAGCTCTGCCCGACGATCCGGCGTTCGCCGGCCGCCGCTCCCTCCGTCGCGAGGGCATCATCGCGCTGCCCAGTGAAGCGGCATTGACGACGTGGGTGGCTCACCGCAGCCACCGGGCACTGGGTCCACTGTTCACCCGCCTCTGCGCCGAAGGCGACGGGACGCCGGTGTCGGTGATGTGGCACGCCGTCGGCGCCGCCGCAGTCAGCGCGGCGACGCAGATCCCTCTGCTGGCCGGCAGCAGTGAGGCGGTGAGCATGCGCCGCACCCAGGCCGTACTCGATGCCTTGATGAGTTTCGGTCTGCCGGTGCGCGGGGGCCACCGACCGATCGCGAGGAAGCTCTTGCTTAATTAGGGCAGCCTTGCCTATATTGATCGGGTACCACCCGGACCGCGCCGGAGTCCTGAGGGCTGCAGAGACCCCCGGTCCGACCACAGGACGGGCCCCACGCCGCATGGCGTGGGGCCCGTTCGCTCGGGTCCTGTCGGCGACGTGTAGACACGATCCGTGACTGATCTTCCCGAAGGACTCGGTGACGGCTTCGACACGGTGCTCGGCCTGCGCTACGAGGAGATGTCCTCCGACGGCGGCCGCGCGACACTCGAGATCACCGATGTACTGCTGCAGCCCTGGGGCATCGTGCACGGCGGGGTCTACTGCGCGGTCATCGAGAGCATGGCCAGCGTGTCCGGCCATGTCTGGCTGACCGAGAACGGCGGCGGGTACGTCGTCGGGGTCAACAACACCACCGACTTCCTGCGCGCCATCCGCTCGGGCACCGTGACGGCCAGGTCGACACCCATCCACCGGGGCCGGCGTCAGCAGCTGTGGCTGGTGACCATCACCGAGGGCGCCGAGGAGAGCGGGCGGCTGGTCGCCCGCGGCCAGGTGCGCCTGCAGAACATGACCGAGGAGTAGCTCCGCCCGTGTGCGCTGCTGAGCGCGGCCGGTCGTGGCAGGATCGCCGTCTATGCGCCTGACACCGCATGAACAGGAGCGGTTGTTGATCTCCTATGCCGCCGAACTCGCCCGTCGCCGCCAGGCGCGCGGCTTGCGGTTGAACCACCCCGAAGCCGTCGCGGTGATCACCGACCACATCCTCGAGGGCGCTCGCGACGGACGCACCGTCGCCGAGCTGATGGTCAGCGGACGCGCCGTGCTCGGCCGCAACGAGGTGATGGACGGGATTCCCGAGATGCTGCACGACGTCCAGGTCGAGGCGACGTTCCCCGACGGCACCAAGCTCGTCACCGTCCACGATCCGATCGCATGATCCCCGGCGAATTCGTCTTCGACGACGACGACATCGAGCTGAACGCCGGCGCGGAACGCCTCGAGCTCGACATCGTCAACACCGGTGACCGGCCGGTGCAGGTGGGCAGCCACGTTCATGTGCCGCAAGCCAATTCGGCGCTGGACTTCGACCGCGCCGCCGCTCACGGGTACCGGTTCGACATCCCGGCCGGCACCGCGATCCGCTTCGAACCGGGCATTGCACAGCGCGTGAGTCTGGTGCCGCTGCGCGGCACGCGCGAGGTGTACGGCCTGAGTCTGGACCCACCGGGCAGATTGGATGCGCGATGAGCGCTTGCGCGAAGAGCAGATCGGACGCGCAATGAGCGCTTGCGCGAAGAGCAGATCGGACGCGCGATGAGCGCTTGCGCGAAGAGCAGATGGGACGAAGCATGACGTCACTGTCCCGGGCGCGCTACGCAGCGCTCTACGGCCCGACGACGGGTGATCGCATCCGGTTGGCCGACACCGATCTGTTCGTCGAGATCACCGAGGACCGCAGTGGCGGACCCGGGTTGGCCGGCGACGAGGCGGTGTTCGGCGGCGGAAAGGTGCTGCGCGAGTCGATGGGGCAGTCCCGTGCCACCCGCGCCGACGGTGCGCCGGACACCGTGATCACCGGGGCCGTGATCCTCGACTACTGGGGAATCATCAAGGCCGACATCGGCATCCGCGACGGCCGCATCGTGGCGATCGGCAAGGCGGGCAATCCCGACATCATGTCGGGCGTCCATCCCGACCTGGTGGTCGGCCCGTCCACCGAGATCATCTCCGGCAACGGCCGCATCGTCACCGCGGGCGCGATCGACTGCCACGTCCATCTGATCTGCCCGCAGATCATGGAGGAGGCGCTCGGCGGCGGTATCACCACCATCGTCGCCGGCGGTACCGGTCCCGCGGAGGGCAGTAAGGCCACCACCGTCACGCCCGGGTCCTGGCATCTGGCCCGCATGCTGGAAGCGCTCGACAGCTGGCCGCTCAACGTCGCGCTGCTCGGCAAGGGCAACACCGTCAGTGCCGAGGCCATGTGGGAGCAATTGCGTGGCGGTGCAGCAGGGTTCAAGCTGCACGAGGACTGGGGCACCACCCCGGCGGCGATCGACGCCTGCCTGACCGTGTCCGAGGCCGCCGGCGTGCAGGCCAACATCCACACCGACACGCTCAACGAGGCCGGCTTCGTCGAGGACACGCTGGCCGCGATCAAGGGCCGGTCCATCCACGCCTACCACACCGAAGGTGCCGGCGGCGGGCACGCGCCCGACATCATCACGGTGGCGGGTAAGCCGAACGTGCTGCCCAGTTCCACCAACCCGACGCGACCGCACACGGTCAACACCCTCGACGAGCACCTCGACATGCTCATGGTGTGCCACCACCTGAATCCGAGCGTGCCCGAGGATCTGGCGTTCGCCGAGAGCCGGATTCGGCCCTCGACGATCGCAGCGGAGGATCTGCTGCACGACATCGGCGCGATCTCGATGATCGGCAGCGACGCCCAAGCCATGGGCCGCATCGGTGAGGTGGTGCTGCGGACGTGGCAGACCGCGCACGTGATGAAGCGCCGCCGCGGCTTCCTGCCCGGGGACACGCGGGCCGACAACACCCGGGCGCAGCGCTATGTCGCCAAGTACACGATCTGCCCGGCGGTCGCCCACGGCATGGACCGCGAGATCGGCTCGGTAGAGGTGGGCAAGCTCGCCGATCTGGTGCTGTGGGAGCCGGCGTTCTTCGGCGTGCGGCCGCATGCGGTGCTCAAGGGCGGGATGATCGCGTGGGCCGCCATGGGTGACGCGAACGCCTCGATCCCCACACCGCAGCCGGTGCTGCCACGCCCCATGTTCGGCGCGACGCCCACCGCCGCGGCCGCCACGTCGGTGCATTTCGTCGCGCCACAGGCGATCGAGGACGGACTGGCCGATCGTCTCGCGGTGCGCCGCCGCCTCGTCGCCGTGGAGAACGTCCGCTCGATCGGCAAAGCGCAGATGCCGCTCAACGACGCCCTGCCCGACATCCGGGTCGATCCCGACACGTTCACCGTGCACATCGACGGGGAGGTGTGGCAGGAGCAACCGGCCACGGAACTGCCGATGGCGCAACGCTTCTTCTTGTTCTGATGATCACGACGCTGCTCGCACTGGCGGATTCGCGGCTGCCCACCGGCGGCCACGTGCACTCCGGTGGGGTCGAGGAGGCGGTGACCAGCGGCCTGGTCGTCGACCTGCCCACGCTGCGGGCGTATCTGCACCGCCGCATCCGCACGACCGGCCTCGTCACAGCTTCCCTGGCGGCAGCAGTACACGGCGGCGCACTCTCCTCGGCCGCCGGCGGTTCGGGAGAAGCCGAAACCGATGCGCGCACACCGGCGCCCGCCGCTCGCGCGAGCTCACGGGCACAGGGTAGGGGACTGGTGCGGCTGGCCCGGCGCGTCTGGCCGGACACCGACTGGGCCGCACTCGGACCCACGCCGCACCTGGCGGTCGCGGCGGGCGTCGTCGGGCGTGTCAGCGGGATCGCCGCCGAGCACACCGCGCTGTCGATCGTCTACACCACGATGACGGGGTCGGCCACGGCTGCGCAGCGACTGTTGGCGTTGGATCCCGGCGACGTCGCGGCGCTGACGTTCGCGCTGGCCCCACTGTGCGAGGACACCGCGGCCGAGGCCACCCACGGTCTGGCCGACCTGTCCGATCCGCTGCTCGACGTTCTCGCCCAGCGCCACCTCGACCGTGACCGCCCCCTGTTCGCGTCCTGACCGGAAAGAGCTTGCATGCCACCACATCTCATCGACGGCGTCGGCCACTCCCATGACCGCCCCGACCGCCCGCGCCGGGTACGTCAACCTGGTGAGCCGCTGCGTATCGGCGTCGGCGGGCCGGTCGGCTCGGGTAAGACGGCGCTGGTCGCCGCGCTCTGCCGTCAGCTTCGGGACGAGTTGTCCCTGGCGGTGCTGACCAACGACATCTACACCACAGAGGACGCGGATTTCCTGCGCCGCAACGCAGTACTGCCGGACGACCGCATCGCGGCGGTGCAGACCGGCGGTTGCCCGCACACCGCGATCCGCGACGACATCACCGCCAACCTCGACGCGATCGACGACCTGATCGCCGCCCACGACGATCTGGATCTGATTCTCGTCGAATCCGGTGGGGACAACCTGACCGCGACGTTCTCGTCGGGCCTGATCGACGTGCAGATCTTCGTGATCGACGTGGCGGGAGGGGACAAGGTGCCGCGCAAAGGTGGTCCCGGCGTGACGTTCTCGGACCTGCTGGTGATCAACAAGACCGACCTGGCCCCGATGGTCGGCGCCGATCTCGGTGTGATGCGCCGCGATGCGGGTGCAGTCCGCGCGGATCGCCCCTTCGCGATGATCTCCCTGACCGCCGACCCGGCGGCGACGCCGGTGCTGGACTGGGTGCGCGAGCAGCTGCGGGTCACCCAGGCGGTCTAGGTGCGCTCCGATGTGCTGATCGTGGCGCGGCCCGGGCGCTCCCCGCATATGGAAGGCACGGGCGCCGTCGCGGTGCGGCGGACCGGGCCGGACACCGTGCACCTGGTGTCGGCCGCGGCCACCCCGCTGGGCGGCGACGTGATCCGGATGCGTGTGGTGGTGGAGGAGGGCGCCCGGCTCCGGCTGTGCACCGTGGCGGCGACTGTGGTGCTGCCCGGTGCCGCCACCGCGGAGTCGCACGCGTGCTGGACCGTGGAGGTCGCGGGCGAGCTGGATCTGGACCCGGAGCCGACGATCGTGGCCGGCCCGTCGCGCCACGTCGTGCAGACCGCGCTGGCGCTGTCCGCGGGCGCGTCGGTGCGGGTGCGGGAACGCGTGCAGATCGGCAGATCCGGTGAGCGGCAGGGCTTCTGGTCGGGCACGCTGCGGGCCGATCTGGACGGCGCCGCGCTGCTGCGCCACCGGATCGAGTTGGGCAGCGGCGCCGTGGCCGACGACGAGATCACTGCGCCGCGCGCCTACGAAGCCGAATTCCACTATCCGGCCACTGACATCGATGCCCCGGGGGTGGTACTCGCGCTGGCCGGCGGCGGATGTCTGAGCACCTGGCAGGGGGATCGGCTGTGACGCAGCGGGACGGGGTTGTGTGGCGTCCCGACGGCGACCCGCGGTTGCTGGCCCCGTTCTGCGAGCAGGCCGAGCGCGCGGGCTTCGACGAGGTGTGGCTCTGGGAGGACTGCTTCCTGCAGGGCGGGATCGCGCAGGCCGCTGTCGCATTGGCGGCGACCCGGTCGCTGGTGGTGGGCATCGGAGTGCTCCCCGCACCGCTGCGCAGCGTGGTGGCCACGGCACTGGAGATCTCGACACTGGCCACGATGTTCCCCGGACGTGTGCAGGTCGGTATCGGGCACGGCGTCCAGGACTGGATGCGTCAGGCCGGAGTGGCGGTGACCTCGCCGATGACCTGCCTACGCGAATACGTCACGGCCCTACGAGACCTGCTCGCCGGGCAGACCGTCAGCACGACCGGCGACTACGTCCGCTTGGACGCGGCGCGGTTGGACTGGGTTCCCGACACGGCGGTACCCGTGCTCATCGGCGGCACCGGCTCCAGGACGCTGGCGCTGGCCGGGGCGATCGCCGACGGGGTGCTGCTCGACTGCCAGCACACCGCAGCCAGCGTCACCACCGCGCTCGAACACGTCGCCCGCGGCAGTGCAGGGCGCGATGCGGCGCAGTTCCGGCGCGTCATGTACCTGGCGTGCGTCCCGACGACGACGGGCGTCGGCGACCGACTCGTCGAGGAGGCGCGGCGGTGGCACGTCATTCCGGACACCGAGTTCGGAGTCGGCGGTTCCTTCGACGCCATTCGCGACGGCGCAGCCGCCTACCGCGCCGTCGGCATCGACACGGTGGTGTTCCAGCCGATCGGCACAGCGCCTGACCCGATGGGGTTCATCGGGTCCCTCGCAGGTTTCTAGCTGGCCGCTTTCTGGTCCACGGTGGCCGCGATCTCCTCGAGTTCCTCGATGCGTGTTCGTGCGTACGCCTGCTGCTCGGTGATCGTGAGCTGACCGCGGTTGCGGCCCAGGAACGTCACCGTCCACGACAGCAGGGTGGCGATCTTGGTCCGGAAACCGACCAGATAGACCAGGTGCAGCACCAGCCACGACAGCCAGGCGATGAACCCGCTGAATTCGATCGGTCCGACTTTCGCGACCGCGCTGTACTTCGACACCGTGGCCATCGAGCCCTTGTCGAAGTAGCTGAACGGTTCCCGCTCGGACGGGTCGGCGCCCTTGAGTCCGGCCAGAATGGCCTTGGCGGCGTACTTGGCGCCCTGGATGGCGCCCTGCGCCATTCCCGGCACCCCTTCGACCGCGGCCATGTCGCCGACGACGAACACGTTGGGATAGCCGGGGATCGACAGATCCGGCAGGACCTTGACGCGGCCGGCGCGGTCGAGTTCCACGCCGGAGTGCTCGGCGAGATCCCGCCCCAGGGGGCTGGCCGACACGCCCGCCGACCACACCTTGCAGGCCGCCTCGATGCGGCGGATCTTGCCGTCGGGGTCCTTGACCGTGATGCCGTTGCGGTCGACGTCGGTGACCATTGCGTTGAGCTGGATCTCCACGCCCATCTTCTCGAGCCGGGCCTGGGCCTTCTTGCCGAGCTTCTCGCCCATCGGGGGCAGGACTGCCGGGGCCGCGTCGAGAAGGATCACCCGCGCCTTGGTCGAATCGATGTGGCGGAACGCGCCTTTGAGCGTCTGGTCAGCCAATTCGGCGATCTGCCCTGCCATTTCGACGCCGGTTGGCCCCGCGCCGACAACGACGAAGGTCAGCAGCTTCTCCCGGCGGGCCGGATCGCTGGACCGTTCGGCCTGCTCGAAGGCACCGAGGATGCGGCCCCGCAATTCGAGGGCGTCGTCGATGGTCTTCATGCCCGGCGCCCACTCGGCGAAATGATCGTTGCCGAAGTAGGACTGGCCGGCACCGGCGGCGACGATCAGGCTGTCGAACGGAGTGACGTAGGTGTGGCCGAGGAGCTCCGAACGCACGGTCTTGGTCTTCAGGTCGATCCCCGTGACATCCCCGAGCAGAACCTGAGTGTTCTTCTGGTCTCGCAGGATCACGCGGGTGGCCGGCGCGATCTCACCCTCGGAGATGATGCCTGTCGCCACCTGGTACAGCAGCGGCTGGAACAGGTGATGGGTGGTGCGGGCGATCAACTTGATGTCGACGTCGGCCTTCTTGAGCGTCTTGGCTGCAGTCAAACCGCCGAATCCCGATCCGATGATGACCACCTTGTGGCGATCGGATGCGTTGGCTCCGGGATGGCTCATGGCTACTCCTGTGCACGGTTCTCGCGGGTGTCCTTAACGGAACTTCTTTACCCATTCAGAACAACCAGAACCTTAGCCGTCGCGCTTCCGGGCGGCGCGGTGAGATACCCCACCGCGTCGGCTCACCGCGTGACCAGCGGCTTCAGCGCCTCACCGAGGGCAGTGATCTGGCCCGGCTGGTACCCGACGGTCTGTGTGGGCACGAAGAGGATGACGCCGTCGATACCCGCGTCGAGCACCTTGGATTGGACCTGCTCGGCGATGTCCTCGACGCTGCCGGCGACCATCCGCTGCTTGAAATCGTCGGGAATCATGTCCGGGGTCACGCCGTCGCCCGTGAGCGCGCCGATCAGCATCGACGTCTCCAGCGTGGCCGGATCGCGGTCGATCTCCTCGCAGCGCTGCTTGACCACGGCCACCTTGCGGGCGAGCTCGTCGAAGCCGGCGATCACGTTGAGGTGGTCGAAGTGCTTGGCCGCCAGGGGAATCGTCTTCTTCTCACCGCTGCCGCCGATCATCAGCGGGATGTGGTCGCGGAAGCGGGGATTGGCCAGCGCCTCCTGGGTCCGGTAGTACTTTCCGGCGACGGTGGGCCTCTCGCCGGCGAGCATTGGCAGGATGATCTCCAGCGCCTCACCGAGCTTGTCGAACCGGTCGGTGAATGTGCCGAAGTCGTAACCCAATTGGTCGTGCTCGAGTTCGAACCACCCGGTGCCGATGCCGAGGATCGCACGGCCGGCACTGATCACGTCCAACGTCGTGATCGCCTTGGCCAGCAGGGTGGGATTGCGGTAGCTGTTACCGGTGACCAGCGTGCCCAGCTGGACATTCTGGGTGGCGGCAGCGAGTGCGCCGAGTGCGGTGTACGCCTCGAGCATCGGTTCGTCGTAGTTGCCGATGCCCGGCAGTTGGTAGAAGTGATCCATCAGGAACACCGAATCGAAGCCGGCCTCGTCGGCTTCTCTGGCCTGCGCGGTGACGGTGGGGAAGAGCTCACCCACGCCGGTCCCGTAGGAGAAGTTGTTGATCTGCAATCCGAGTCGAATCGTCACCCGGCCGACATTACGCAGTCTGACCAGGGCGTTCTAGATGGTTTCGCCGGTGGCGAAGCTCGACAATGGATGGAATAAACAGTCGCTCAGGGCGGTTGACCTTCAGCCGAAATTGGCGAGTGCGCCGTGGCTGACATGCAGGGTCTGTCCCGTGATGTGCCGGGCCGCCGGTGTCGTGAGGAACAGTGCGAGCCGGGCGATCTCGGCGTCCACGGTCGGCGACGACGAGCCCAGACCCGCGTATCCGGGCTCGGTACCGCGGCCGATCGCCACCGCGTTGACGGTGATGCCGCGGACACCGAAGTGGTGCGCCTGCCCGGCCGTCCAGGACGACACCGCTGCCTTGACCGCGGCCGCGGCACTGCCTTCGGTCATCGCATCACCGATCACGGTCACGATGGAGCCGCCCGACCGCAGTTGGTCGCCGAGCGTCTGCACCGTCAAGACACCGGAGAGCAGGCCGGCGTCGAAGAGACTCCGCCACTCGGCGGCGTGGTCGACCAGGGTGTAGGACCGCGGGTCCCCGGCAGCCCGCAGCGGAGCCGGCACGTTGATCACGGTGTCCAGGTGGGCGGGGAGCTGATTGTTCGCCGCCGCGATCGACGCGGGATCGGTGGTGTCGAGGACCACCGCGTCTGTCTCGAGTTCTTTGGCCAGCAGTTCCACGTCATCGGCTCGCCGACCGGCGACGATCACGCGGTGGCCGGCGGTGCTGAAATTCTCTGCGATGACGCGGCCCCGGTCGGTGTCGCATCCCGTGATCAGCACATCCATCATCGGCCTCCTGTTGTGTTCGGCGCTGAACCCCAGCGAGTCCCGCCCATGTTACTGGAGGGTAGGTAGCCGGCCGCAGTCGACGCGCCCACGCCGGTAACGGTGGCGCGGGGCGCTGCGATCAAACCCCTGAGCCCGCCGGGGATCGCCGCCCGACTCGCTCACCGCACCCCGAGCCCCGCGCCGGGGTGCTCGTTGTGTCAGCAAATCGTCAAATAGCCTTGTGCTGCGGTGATCATCGCGATAGCTATGTCACAATTTGGTACATTCTCAGCTGCACACACTTGCGTCACGGCAGTAACACGGTAGTTTCTTCGGCATGCGTGATCCAGACATGTCGTCACCCCGCCGGAAAGGCCTGTCGACGTCGATCGGGCTCGCCGCCCTGACCGGTGCGACCGTCGCCGCGTTGACGTTGCCCGCCGTGGCGACAGCGCAGCCGGCACCTTCGCCGCCGCCACCGCCTGCTCCGGCAGCACCGGCAGCTCCGGGTGCGCCCGCACCGGCAGCTCCGCCGGTGGACCCGAACGCACCGGCCCCGGCTCCCGCTCCTGCGCCGCCGGCGCCGCCCGCGGATCCGAATGCACCGGTGCCGCCGGCCCCGCCTGTCGATCCGAACGCCCCGGCGCCCCCGCCGCCGCCCGCCCCCGAGCCGGGTCGCGTGGACAACGCCGCCGGCGGATTCAGCTACGTCGTGCCCGCCGGCTGGAAGGTGGCCGACGCGGCCTCGCTGTCCTACGGCCAGGCGCTGCTGAGCAAGCTGCCGCCCGCCGGATCGCCGCCGGACGCACCGGCGCCGAACGACACCAGCGTGCTGCTCGGTCGTCTGGATCTGAAGCTGTTCGCCGGCGCCGAGACCGACAACACGAAGGCGGCCCAGCGCCTCGCCTCCGACATGGGCGAGTTCTTCATGCCCTTCCCCGGGACCCGCATCAACCAGCAGACCGTCCCGCTCAACGCGAACGGCATGACCGGTGTGGCGTCGTCCTACGAGGTGAAGTTCACCGACAC
Organism: Mycobacterium sp. IDUB_1; assembly: GCF_055419625.1. Taxonomy (NCBI): domain Bacteria; kingdom Bacillati; phylum Actinomycetota; class Actinomycetes; order Mycobacteriales; family Mycobacteriaceae; genus Mycobacterium; species Mycobacterium sp. IDUB_1. The sequence goes on from NZ_JBVAYA010000003.1 coordinate 280,747, forward strand.
CAACAAGCCGAACGGCCAGATCTGGGCCGGCGTGGTCGGCAACCCGACGGCGCCCGGTACCCCGCGCGGGCAACGTGCCCCCGAGCGTTGGTTCGTCGTCTGGCTGGGCACCGCGACCAGTCCGATCCCGCAGGCCGAGGCCGTCACGCTGGCGAACTCGATCCGGCCGTGGACGCCTCCGCCGCCGCCGCCTCCTACGGACCCGGGCGCCCCGCCGCCTCCCGCGGATCCGAACGCGCCGCCGCCGCGCCCGGCCGTCGGCACACCGGTACCGGTCGACCCGAACACCGCACCGGGGATGCTGCCGCCTGCGTGATGCGTCGTTCGATCGTGTCCGATGGACTGACCGAACCGTGACCTGCCGGGGCTATACCGGAGTCAGGCTCGCTTGCGGCCGCAATCGAGCCTGACTGCGACAGGCAGGAGATCGACATGACCACCACCGAGATCGTGGCAGCGACGGAGTATCTGGCGCGTTCGACCACTCAGACCAGCGTGGGTTGGATCGGTTACATCATCATCGGCGCGATCGCCGGCTGGATCGCGGGCAAGATCGTCAAAGGCTCGGGCTCGGGCATCCTGATGAACATCGTCATCGGTATCGTCGGCGCGCTGATCGGTGGCTTCCTGCTCAGCTTCTTCCTGGACACCGCGGGCGGCGGATGGTGGTTCACGCTGTTCACCGCGGTCCTCGGTTCGGTGATCCTGCTCTGGATCGTCGGAATGGTGCAGCGGCGCAATTAGGGGGCGTTAGCGGTTCAGCTGCGCGGTCAGCTGAGATGCCAGACCAGCGCCGCGGCGAGCGCCCCCAGCCCGTTGAGTGACCAGTGCAGCGCGATCGGTGCGATCAGGCTGCCGCTGCGCCTGCGCAGCCAGGTGAAGACGAAGCCGGCTGCGGCCGTGGCGATGACGGCACCGATGACGCCGACGATCACCCCGAAGGGGCCGCCGCCCAAGATGCGGGTGAACCCGACGTTGCTGGCCGTCAAGCCCATCGAGGTGGCGATGTGCCAGAGGCCGAACAGCAGTGAGCCTGCGGCGGCGACGCCGCGGAATCCCCAGGCTCGGTCCAACGCGCCGTGCAGGACACCACGGAACGCGAGCTCTTCGGGGATCACGGTCTGCAGCGGAATGATGATCATCGAGGCCAGCAGCGCGCCCGACAGTGTCGCGTAGTGGTTGTTCAAGAACATCGGCCGGGTCCACGGCAGCAGTGTCCCGAGCGCGATCACGGTGCCGACCACCGCGATGGCGCCCAGCGCGTAGCCGGCGCCCGAGCGCCAGTGCTCCCGCCCCAGCCCGAGTTCATGCCAGCCCAGGCCGCGTGAGCGCACGAGCACGACGAGACCGATCGCGGCGGCCGGGACCACGACGACATTGGCCCACGGCGTGGTGAAGTGCGCGATCAGGTTCGTCAGCGCGAGCACCACGACGACGACACCGACGTCGACGTAGGCGCGGGCGTGATGCAACGCCGCCAGCTGCTCCACCAGCGGGTGCGGCTCAGCGGACACGCCGGTCCCAGTCGTGACAGTCATAACCGGCTCAGACTACCGAATCCGGCGATCCGCGCAGGTCAGCTACTCGTTGTCGCCACCGGTGTCGGAGTCGGCACCGGCGACCCCGAAACCTGACTCGCGGGCCGCGGGCCACACCCAGTCCTTGACCTCGCCGATGTCGTCACCGTGAGCGCGGGTGTACTCGCGGGCGGCGATGCGCTTGTCGGCCATCTGCTGGCGCAGCGTGGCGCATCGCGACCCCAGCGAGGGCACTCGGTCGATCACGTCCATCACCAGGTGGTAGCGGTCCAGGTCGTTGAGCATCACCATGTCGAACGGGGTCGTGGTGGTGCCCTCCTCCTTGTAGCCGCGTACGTGCAGGTTGGCGTGACCGGTCCGTCGGTAGGTCAGGCGGTGGATCAGCCACGGGTAGCCGTGGTAGGCGAAGATGATCGGGCGGTCCGCGGTGAAGATCATGTCGAAGTCCCGATCCGACAGTCCGTGCGGATGCTCTTTGTCGTCCTGCAGCCGCATCAGGTCGACGACGTTGACGAACCGGACCTTGAGGTCCGGCAGGTGCTGCCGCAGGATGTCGGCGGCGGCGAGCGCCTCCAACGTCGGGATGTCGCCCGCGGCCGCCAGCACCACGTCAGGATCGGTGCCCAGTTCCTCGTTGCCTGCCCACTCCCAGATCCCCAGCCCGCGGGTGCAGTGCGCGATCGCCTGCTCCATCGTCAGGAAGGTGGGGGAGGGCTGCTTGCCCGCGACGACGACGTTGACGTACTGGCGCGAGCGCAGGCAGTGGTCGTAGGTGGACAGCAGGGTGTTGGCGTCCGGCGGCAGGTAGACGCGCACCACGTGTGCGCTCTTGTTGACGACGTGATCGATGAAGCCGGGATCCTGGTGGGAGAACCCGTTGTGGTCCTGGCGCCAGACATGGCTGGACAGAAGGTAGTTCAGGCTTGCGATGGGTCGGCGCCACGGGATCTTGTCGGTGACCTTCAGCCACTTGGCGTGCTGGTTCAGCATCGAGTCGACGATGTGGATGAACGCCTCGTAGCAGTTGAACAGGCCGTGCCGGCCGGTCAGCAGGTAGCCCTCGAGCCAGCCCTGGCACTGGTGTTCGGACAGCATCTCGACCACCCGCCCGGCGCGCGCCAGGTGCTCGTCGACTTCGGGGCCGATCAGCTCGGCGTTCCACTGCTTGTCGGTTGCGTCGTAGACGGCCTGCAGGCGGTTCGATGCGGTTTCGTCGGGACCGAAGATGCGGAAGTTCTCCGGATTGCGCCGGATCACCTCGGTGAGCCACTGTCCCAGCACGCGGGTGGCCTCGGCGACGGTGGCGCCGGGCGCGGGCACGTCCACCCCGAAGGAGCGGAAGTCGGGCAGCCGCAGGTCCTTGAGCAGCAGGCCGCCGTTGGCGTGCGGGTTGTCACTCATCCGCAGCGCACCCGTCGGCGCCAGCGCCGCGATGTCGTCGTGCAACCTGCCGTCGTCGTCGAACAGTTCGTCGGGCCGGTAGGAGGCCAGCCAGTCCCCGAGGACCGCGAGGTGTTCGGCGGTGTCGCGGGCGTTGGACAGCGGCACCTGGTGTGCGCGCCAGGACCCGGTGGTCTTCTTGCCGTCGATGGTGGCGGGACCGGTCCAGCCTTTCGGCGTGCGGAACACGATCATCGGCCAGGCCGGGCGCGCGACGTCGCCGTCGGCGGCACGGGCCTTGATCGCGGCGATCTCGTCGAGGACGTCGTCGAGCAGCGTGGCGAACCGCCGGTGCGCGTCCTTGTGATCCTCGGCTGAGGGGCCGTCGGGCACCTCGAAGAAGTACGGTGCGTGCCCGTAGCCGATGAGCAGGCTGCGCAGCTCGTCCTCCGGGATTCGGGCGAGCACCGTCGGGTTGGCGATCTTGTAGCCGTTGAGGTGCAGGATCGGCAGCACCACACCGTCGTGCGCCGGGTTGGCCAGCTTGTTGGAATGCCAACTGGTCGCCAGCGGTCCGGTCTCTGCCTCGCCGTCACCGACGACCGCGGCCACCAGCAGATCGGGGTTGTCGAAGGCCGCGCCGTAGGCGTGGGAGAGCACATACCCCAGCTCGCCGCCCTCGTGGATGGAACCGGGCGTCTCGGGTGCGACGTGTGACGGGATGCCGCCAGGGAAGGAGAACTGTCGGAACAGCCGGCGCACGCCCTCGGCGTCGGCGGTGATGTCGGAGTAGATCTCGCTGTAGGTGCCGTCGAGATAGGCGTTGGCCACGATGCCGGGCCCGCCGTGGCCGGGCCCGGTCAGGTACATCGTGGACTGCTGTCGCTCGGTGATCACCCGGTTGAGGTGGGCGTAGAGGAAGTTCAGGCCGGGAGTCGTGCCCCAGTGCCCGAGCAGGCGCGGTTTGACGTTCTCGCGCGCCAGCGGGGTGCGCAGCAGCGGATTGTCCAGCAGGTAGATCTGGCCGACCGAGAGGTAGTTCGCGGCGCGCCACCAACGGTCCAGCCTGTCGATCGTCTCGTCGCTGATCGGTTGGCGGTCCACGGTCGTCCAGGCTGTCGTCATGATCCCCTTCCCATGTCCCCCATCCAACACCCCTCATCCCCATCCAACTAGGCATCGGCGGACCGTCAACCCGTACCCGATGAGCAACGGGTTAATCTTTGCGCCGAGGGCACCTTGAGAAGGGCAGGCAGGATCGATGGGCGAGGCAGCACTGCTGACGTCCGTGCGCGTGCTCGACCTGTCCTCCGGTGCGGGCGACGGGGTGGGGCGCATCCTGGCGGACCTCGGTGCCGACGTCCTCAAGGTGGAACCACCCGGGGGCAGTCCGGCACGGTCGGCGGCGCCGACGATCGCCGGTGCGGGAATCGGTTTCGCGATGGACAACGCCAACAAGCGCTGCGCGACGCTGGATCCCGCCGACGCCTCCGACCGTGACCGTCTGCTCGATCTCGCGGCGGGCGCCGACATCGTGATCGACAGCGGAATCGCCGGTGGCGCAGCGTTGTTCGGGGTGTCTGCCCGGGAGCTCGCGGACCGATTCGACCATCTGGTCGTGCTCTCGGTCACCGACTTCGGGCTGACCGGGCCGCGGGCATCCTGGCGGGGCAACGACGCGGTGTTCTACGCACTTTCCTCGGCGCTGTCGCGGACCGGGCCGACCGCCGGCACGCCGGTACTCCCGCCCGTCGGCGTCGGATCGGCGACGGGCATGGTGCAGGCGGCGTGGGCCGTGCTCGCTGCCTACTTCGATCGGACCCGCAGCGGCAGAGGGGATTTCATCGACTTTTCCCGGTTCGAGGCGGTTCTGCAGGCGCTCGATCCGCCGTACGGCTCCGAAGGCCAGGCCGCGGTCGGGCTGAAACCGCCGACCGCGTTGTGGCGTGGCCGCCCCCGCAATCAGCAGATCTATCCGATCTTCGGCTGCCGCGACGGCCATGTCCGCATCTGCCTACTGTCGCCACGGCAATGGCGCGGGATGTGGGCATGGTTGGGTGAGCCGCCGCGCTTCGCCGGCCCCGAATTCGAGACGATCGCCGCGCGATACGCGGCCTCGGCGGAACTGAACGAGGCGATCGCCGCGCGGTTCGCATCGCAGTCGATGGACGAGCTCGTCGCGCAGGGCCGGGATCGCGGCGTGCCGATCGCTGCGGTCCGCACTCCCGCAGAGGCGTTGAGTGCAGAGCATTTTCACGTCACCGGAGCGTTGGCCGAGCTGCCGCTGACCCCGGATGCGACGCTCACGATCCCCGTCGGTCCCGTCACCGTCGACGGCGGCCGTCTCGGATTCCGTTCTCCCGCACCGTCTGCCGCAACCGATGACGCCACGTGGCTTCGTCCTGCCACATCGGACCCTTCGGCGACGCCCCCGCCGGTGTATCCCTTCGACGGTCTGCGCATCCTCGATCTCGGTGTGATCGTCGCGGGCGGCGAGCTCGGCCGGCTGTTCGCCGACCTCGGCGCCGAGGTGATCAAGATCGAGAGTGCGGCCTATCCAGACGGACTGCGACAGGCGCCGGCCGGAATGCCACTGAGCCGGTCCTGGGCGCTGACCCATCGCAACGAGTACAGCCTCGGGCTCGACCTGCGCGATGCTGAGGGGGCGGAACTCTTCGCCCGCCTGGTCGCCACCTCCGACGCGGTGTTCGCCAACTTCAAGCCCGGAACGCTTGCCGCCCTGGGCTTCCCGATCGAGCGGCTGCGCGAGATCAACCCCGACATCGTGCTCGCCGAGAGCAGCGCCTACGGCGACCACGGGCCGTGGAGCGCGCAAATGGGTTACGGGCCGCTGGTGCGCGCGTCCACCGGCATCACCCGGCTGTGGACGTCCCCGGACGCCCCGCCCGGCGAGTTCTTCGACGCGACGACGATCTTCCCCGACCACGTGGTCGGCCGGCTGACCGCGGTCGCGGCTCTGGCGGCACTGATCCGTCGAGACCGCGGCGGCGGCAGCGCACACGTGCACCTGTCGCAGGCCGAGGTGGCGATCAATCAGCTGGCCGACCGATACGTCGTCGAATCAGCCCGCGCGGCAGGGGTGCCCGTCGTCGACGACGGCACCGTGCATGCGGTCTGTCCGTGCGGGGGCGACGACGAGTGGTGCGTGATCTCGGTGCCCGGCGACGCCGAGCGGACGGCCCTGGCCACGCTGGTGGGCGAGGACCTGCCCCGGGAGCGATCGGCGCTGATCGCCGCGCTGGGCGCGTGGACCTCCGGTCGCGACAAACTCGAGGTCGCGGACATGCTGCAGTGCAACGGCATTCCTGCCGCGCCGATGAATCGCGCGGCCGACGTGCCCGCCGATCCGCAGGTCGTGCACCGCCAGGTGTTCACCGAGCTGGTGCATCCGCTGCTGGAGCGTCCGATTCCCGCCGAGACGGCGCCTACGGCCTACCGTCGCATTCCCCGTGCCCCACTGCGCCCGGCACCGATGCCGGGCGAGCACACCCGCGAGATCTGCACCGACGTGCTCGGTCTGACGGCCGAGCGTATCGACGCCTTGCTCGCCGCAGGTGTGCTGTTCGACTACCACCAGGAAGGTTGACCCATGACCCTCGATCCCCGAACCCCGGTCCTCGTCGGCTACGGCCAGGTCAACCAGCGCACCGAGAACCCTGACACCGAACCGGTCGACCTGATGGTCGCGGCCGCGCGCGAGGCCGCCGATCCGCGGGTGCTGGCCGCCGTCGACGCGGTACGGGTGGTCAACCTGCTCTCGTGGCGCTATCGCGACGCGGGACTGGCTGTGGCGCAACGAATCGGCGCGGAGAAGGCCGCCACGCGCTACACCGGGATCGGCGGCAACGTACCCCAGACACTGGTGAACCTCGCCTGCCTGGACATCCAGCAGAGCCGGGCAGATGTCGTGCTGATAGCAGGTGCCGAGACGTGGCGCACCAAGACCAAGATGCGCGCAGCGGGCACCAAGGCGGACTGGACCAAGCAGGACGAGACGGTGCCGCTGGCGCCCGGCTCGGACGAGGTCATGCCGATGGCCGGGCCCGGCGACCTGAAGATCCACCTCGATCGCCCGGCATACGTGTACCCGATGTTCGAGCAGGCGGTCCGCATCGCGGCGGGGGAGTCGTCCGACGCGCACCGGCAGCGTATCGGCGAGCTGTGGGCACAGTTCTCGGCTGTCGCGGCGCAGAATCGGCATGCGTGGAACCGGCAGGCCTACAGCGCCGAGGAGATCTACGAGCCGTCGCCGCAGAACCGGATGATCAGCTGGCCCTACACCAAGCTGATGAACTCGAACAACATGGTCGACCAGGGCGCCGTCCTGATCGTGGCATCCGCGGAGAAGGCGCAGTATCTCCAGATTCCGCGGGAGCGTTGGGTTTTCCCGTATGCGGGGGCGGACGCGCATGACACCTATGCCATCGGGGAACGTGCCGAGTTCCACACCTCGCCGGCGATCCGCATCGCGGGACGGCGCGCGCTGGACCTGGCTGGCGCCAGTGTGGACGACATGGATCTGATCGACGTGTACTCCTGCTTCCCGTCGGCCGTCCAGGTGGCCGCGGCTGAACTCGGCCTTCCGGTCGGCGATCCCGGCAGGCCGCTCACCGTCACTGGTGGCCTCACGTTCGCCGGCGGACCCTGGAACAACTACGTCACGCACTCCATCGCCACGATGGCCGAGCAACTGGTCGCGAACCCGGGAACGCGCGGCCTGATCACCGCCAACGGCGGCTACCTCACCAAGCACAGCTTCGGCGTCTACGGCACCGAGCCTCCGGAGCGCGAATTCCGTTGGGAGAACGTCCAAGACGAGGTGGATCGCGAACCCACCCGCACCGAGGTGGTGGATTGGACCGGGGTGGGCACCGTGGAGACGTGGACGACGCCGTTCGACCGCGACGGTGAACCCGAAAAGGCGTTCCTGGCGGTACGCACCCCCAGCGACGACCGGGTGCTGGCGGTCATCACCGACGCCGAAGCCGCCAGGACCACGGTCACCGACGACATCGCCGGGGCGGCCGTGCGCGTGCACGCCGACGGCACCGCGACGCTGGAGTGACTACAGCAGGCCAAGCGCGGCGACAGCGTCGCGTTCGGCCCGCAGTTCGGCGACCGAGGCGTCGATCCTGCTGCGCGAGAACGGATTGAGGTCGAGCCCGTCCACGATCTCCCAGCGTCCGTCGACCGAGCGGCACGGGAACGAGCACACCAGCCCCTCGTCGATGCCGTATGCGCCGGGCGACGGTAGCGCCACCGACGTCCAGTCCCTGTCGGGGGTCCCGTGGATCCAGTCGTCGACGTGGTCGATGGCGCCGTTGGCCGCCGATGCCGCCGAGCTCGCACCGCGTGCCTCGATGATCGCGGTGCCGCGCCGCGCCACCGTCGGGATGAAATCGTCGGTGAGCCAACGGGTGTCGGCGGCATAGTCGGCGCCGGCGCGGCCACCGACGATCGCGTGGAAGATGTCGGGATATTGGGTCGGGGAGTGGTTGCCCCAGATCGTCATTCGGCTGATCTCGGTGACGGGTACTCCCGCGTGTCGGGCCATCGCGGCGACGGCGCGGTTGTGGTCGAGTCGGGTCAGCGCGGTGAAGCGATCTTTCGGGATGTCGGGGGCATGCGCGGCCGCGACGAGCGCGTTGGTGTTGGCGGGATTGCCGACCACCAGCACGCGGACATCGGAAGCGGCGCCGGCGCCCAGGGCCTGGCCCGCGGTGGCGAAGATCGCTGCGTTAGCGCCCAGCAGATCGGCGCGCTCCATGCCCTTGGTGCGGGGTTTGGCGCCGATCAGCAGCGCGACGTTGACGCCGTCGAAGGCGCGCACCGGGTCGTCGTAAATCTCGGTGCCCGCGAGCAGGGGGAAGGCGCCGTCGTCGAGTTCCATGACCACACCCTCGGCGGCGCGCACGGCGTCGGGCAGCTCGAGCAGACGCAGCACGACGGGGGTGTCGTGGCCGAGCATCGCCCCGGCCGCGATGCGGAACAGCGCGGCGTAGCCGATCTGGCCTGCGGCTCCGGTGACGGTCACGGTGACTGGAGCTGGTGTTGGGCCCGACATGGGGCTCACCTTAGTCAGGGCGCGGTGGCGGGCACGTCGGTGTAGGCGGTGGTGAATCCGTCGGCGGAGAACGTGAAGCCTTTGCCCGAGAGCTCCGACAGGCAGGACACCCCGAAGGCTTCCTGCACGTTGCAGCGGAACCCGGCGACGGCCAGGATGCGGTTGAACGGCAACTCCGGCGGGTCGGCAACAGCGGGTGCGGGCAGCGCGGCGAACTGCGGGTCGCCGCTGCGGTCCACGAGGATCGCGGTGGGTGCGGTGGTGTCGCCGTCGGCTCCGGGGACTTCGTCGGGAGCCCCGGTGATGCCGATCGCGCTGGCGGTGCTGCCCGCTTTTCCGCACGAGGCCTGCATTCGCGGGGTGATCTGGCACTGCCAGCGTCCGCTCGGAGTCGTGAAGGCGTAGACGGTCGCGCCGTCGAGCGGGGCGGCGTAGGCGAAGGCGTTGGCGAGGTGGGCGTTGCTGGGCCGGGTGGTCTCGGGAGCCGGAGGTGGTGGGGCGGCCGGCGCGGCGACGGTGTCGTCGGTGGTGATGACGGTCGGCCCGGTGCAGGCGGCGACCGACAGCGCGAGCGCTGCCGCAACGCAGAGTCGGGTGATCACAGTCATGTCGGTGCCCCAGCATGCCACCCCGGTTCTCCCGCGGGGGTCAGCCCAGCACCGCGTCGCGTACGGCCCGGTCCAGCGACACCCGCACCAGCGCCGCCGCCAACGGTGCACACGCGCCGCCGCCCAGACGCGCCAAGTCGGCGGGATCGTCGGGCAGGCCGAGCTCCTTCGCCGCGTCGAGAGCGCGCGGATCGAAGTAGGGCCGGACCCAGGTCCAGACGTCCTGGATCTCCCGCAGGAAGATGTCGGCGCCGGTGTCGCCGATGCCGGTGAACTCTTCGAGCAGCTCCTTGGCGGTGCGGACATCGCCGGCGGCGCGTTCGGCCAGACCGCGCAGATCGCCGTGGTAGTCCTCCTTGACCGCAGTCGCGATCTGAGTGAGACGGGTGGCCGAGCTCTCGTCGTAGCGGGCGTATCCGGCGCGACCGAAGGCGTCGATGACGGTCCGGCGCTCGCCGGCCAACACCGCATCGGGGGTGCGCAGCTTCTCACCGAAGAGCTCGCGGGCGGCACGCATCGCGATGTTCGCGTCGATCGGCTTGCTGGCCAGCATGCACAGCACCAGCAACTCGAAGAGCGGCATGGGCTTGTCGGCCAACGTGATTCCGGCCTGCTCGGCATAGGTGTCACCGGCCTCGGTCAGGAGGCGGCGCACGGTGTCGTCTGTGCTCATGTCAGTCGGCTACCCGCGCCGCGGCACGCGAACCTTCTCTTTCGCGGGCAGGCTGGTCGCGTAGTCGATGCCCCGGCGAACCCAGCCGCGCAGCGCGGCGTCGCCCGTCACCCCGTCGGCACTCACTCGCACCCAGCCGCGGGTGGGCCTGCCGGCCATGACCATCGGCTCGACGTGGTCGTCGGCGAGCAGCTCGTCGGTCTCGTCCGGCGGTACCCGCACCATCAGGCCGCCCTTGCCGCTCACGCAGACCGCCATGTTGCCGTTGAGCAGGAACGCCAATCCGCCGAACATCGGCTTCTCGTCGAGGCCGCGCTCGGCGCTGATCAGTTCCCGGACCCGCTCGGCGAGATCAGTGTCGTAAGCCACGGGTCCATTCTCCCGGCGAGCGCGCGCAGCTCAAGGGCCGGCCGGGGTCCACCCCAGAGCAGGGCCCAGCCTCTCGGCCATGTCGGTGATGATCTGCGCATAATCGGCGGCCTCGAAGCTGAACGGCAGCGCGAACGCCACCTCGTCGGCGCGCTGGAAGCCGGCGTGGTCGAACAGCTGGTCGGCCAGTTCGTCGGAGGTTCCGACGTAGTCGGGGGAGAACAGCATGCCGCGCGCTCCCTGCGGTGCCGTGGTTCGTTCGAAGCGGCCGGCCGCGTACTCGCGGTAGCGGCGGATCTGATCCTCGGTGGCCGAGTCCGTGGGGATGACGACGAGGCCCTGGGACACTCGCGCCTGCTCGGGCCGGGGGTGCGCGGACCGGAACGCGTCGATCTGCTCGGCCTGGATGGTCGCGAAGTCCCGCGACGTCGAGCCCTCGATGCTGACCACCGAGCTCGTCAGATAGTTGATCCCCTGCGCCCCGGCCCACGTCGCCGAGGCCAGACCGCCGCCGTACCACACCCGGTCGGCCAGGCCGGGCGAGTGAGGCTGGATGTGGTCGGTGAACTGTTCGATGCCCACCGTCCCGGCGAAGTCACTGACCGGCTCGCCGCGCAGGCAGCGTAGCAGGCGTAACACGCGATCTTTCGAAAAGTCCTGCAGGTCAAACGATTCCGGATAGAGGGCAGCCTTGTAGTGGTCGTACATCATGGGGGTACCGACCGACACCCCGGGATTGATGCGGCCGCCGGAGAGTATGTCGACGGTGGCGAGATCCTCGGCGAGCCGGAACGGATTCTCCAAGCCGAGCGGGATGACCGCTGTGCCGAGTTCGATGCGGCTGGTGCGCTGCGAGGCGGCCGCCATGATCGCCACGGGCGAGGAGATGCCGGGCTGCAGATGCCTGTCGCGGAGCCAGACGCTGTCGAAGCCGAGCGCCTCGGCTCGGTCGATCACCGTGAGGGTCTCCTCGATGCCCGGCCCCGGGTCGTCGACGTCGAACCGTCCGATGGTGAGGAAACCCAGCTTGCGCAGCGGGTGACCACGTACGGGCATGAGGACTCCTTCCGCCGAACAGACACAAACTCGCACGGGATCGCGTGATTCCGTGCGAGTTCGCGTCTGCTCGCGCCTATCGGTTGTCAGGCCGCCGCCGTGACCGCCTCGACCGCAGGCTCCAGGGCCAGCGCGACGATGTCGGCCACATCCGTCATCGGCCGGACCTCCAGCGCCTCGAGCACCTCGGCAGGCACGTCGTCCAGATCGGGCTCGTTGCGCTGCGGGATGAACACCGTCGAGAGCCCCGCCCGTTGCGCGGCCAGCAGCTTCTGCTTGACCCCGCCGATGGGCAGCACCCGCCCGTTCAGCGTCACCTCACCGGTCATGCCGACATCGGAGCGCACGTTGCGTCCGGTCGCCATCGACACCAGCGCCGTCACCATCGTCACACCGGCTGACGGCCCGTCCTTGGGCACCGCACCCGCAGGCACGTGCACGTGGATGCGGCGGTCCAGCGCCTTCGGGTCGACGCCCAACTCGGCGGCGTGCGCGCGGACGTAGGACAGCGCGATCTGCGCCGATTCCTTCATCACGTCGCCCAGCTGACCGGTCAGCGCCAATCCCGCTTCGCCGTCGGTCGAGCCGGCCTCGATGTAGAGGACGTCGCCGCCGAGGCCGGTGACAGCCAGTCCGGTCGCGACACCCGGCACCGCGGTGCGCTCCGCCGATTCCGGCGTGAAGCGTGGACGCCCCAGGTAGGCAACGAGATCCGGTTCGTCGATCGTGATCGGCGACGGGTCGGCAGCCAGCTTGGTGGTTGCCTTGCGCATCGCCTTGGCCAGCAATCGCTCGAACTGGCGGACTCCCGGCTCCCGGGTGTAGTCCGCGGCGATCTTGCGCAGCGCCTCGTCGGTCACCGTCACTTCCTCGGCGGTCAACGCGGCGCGCTCGGCCTGACGCGGCAACAGGTAGTTCCGTGCGATGGCCACCTTGTCGTCGGCGGTGTACCCGTCGATCTGCACCAGTTCCATGCGGTCCAGCAGCGCCTGCGGGATGTTCTCGATGACGTTGGCCGTCGCCAGGAACATCACATCGGAGAGGTCCAGATCCAGGTCCAGGTAGTGGTCGCGGAACGTGTGGTTCTGCGCCGGGTCCAGCACCTCCAGCAGGGCTGCCGACGGGTCGCCGCGGTAGTCCGAGCCGACCTTGTCGATTTCGTCCAGCAGCACAACGGGATTCATCGATCCCGCTTCGCCGATGGCACGCACGATGCGGCCCGGCAGCGCGCCGACGTAGGTGCGCCGGTGCCCGCGGATCTCGGCCTCGTCGCGTACGCCGCCCAGCGCGACGCGCACGAACTCACGGCCCAGTGCCCGCGCGACGGACTCACCCAGCGACGTCTTGCCGACGCCGGGAGGCCCGGCCAGCACCATCACCGCACCGGAGCCGCGGCCACCGACGAGGGCCATGCCGCGCTGTGAGCGACGGGCCCGCACGGCCAGGTACTCCACGATCCGGTCCTTGACGTCGTCCAGCCCGTGGTGGTCGGCGTCCAGGATCGCTCGGGCCGCAACAAGATCCGCCGAATCCTCGGTCGTGACGTTCCACGGCAGGTCCAGCACGGTGTCGAGCCACGTGCGGATCCAGCCGCCCTCGGGGCTCTGGTCGCTGGAGCGTTCCAGCTTCCCGACCTCGCGCAGCGCGGCCTCACGGACCTTCTCCGGCAGGTCGGCCGCCTCAACACGAGCCCGATAATCGTCGGACCCTTCGGGTTCACCCTCGCCGAGTTCCTTGCGGATCGCGGCGAGCTGCTGACGCAGCAGGAATTCCTTCTGCTGCTTGTCCATTCCAGCGCGCACGTCTTCGGCGATCTTGTCGTTGACCTCGGTCTCGGCCAGGTGATCGCTCGTCCAGCCGATCAGCAGCCGCAGCCGGGCGGCCACGTCTTCGGTCTCGAGCAGTTCGCGCTTCTCCACATCCGACAGGTAGGACGCGTAGCCCGCTGTGTCGGCCAGCGCCGACGGGTCGGTGATCTTGTTGACCACGTCGACGATCTGCCACGCCTCACGGCGCTGCAGCATCGCCAGCAGCAGCTTCTTGTACTCGGCGGCCAGCGCGCGCGTCTCGTCGGTGACCTCCGGGTCGGCGACCTCGTCGACGGTGACCCACAGCGCCGTGCCGGGGCCGGTGGCGCCAGTACCGATGTGAGCGCGCTTCTCACCGCGCACCACCGCCGCTGCGCCGCCACCGGGAACCCGGCCCACCTGCACGATCGACGCGAGCACCCCGTAGGTGGGGTAGCGGTCGTCCAGCCGGGGCGCAATCAGCAGCTTGCCGGTCTTGCTAGCCTGGGCCGCGTCGACGGCGGCCCGGGCGGCGTCATCGAGTTCGATCGGCACCACCATTCCCGGCAGCACGATCGGCTCGCTGACGAACAAGACCGGAACTTGCAGAACTTCAGCCATCAATCCTCCAAAGTTGAATCTGATGCGCTCAACCCTGGGTTACCGGACTTTGTTCCCGCGCCGGGCCCCGATCATCAACGCGACGCCCCACATCGCGCAGAGCTGAATCCGGAGCGGATCAGGCCTCCGGGCCGCGCTCCTGCCAGAGCCGGTAGACGCCGAGGGCGTCGGGGTGGGGCCGGTGCTCCATCGGCAGGCGACGGTCCTGCCAGGACTTCTCGAACTCGTCGTAGAACGTGGCCAGTTCGAAATACTTGCGGTTGTCCTGGTAGTAGGGCGCGTACTCGTCGCGCTGGGTGAGGAAGACGACGGCGTCGGGGGAGCAGTAGTACAGCGAGCCGAGACACATCGGGCACGGGTGGGCAAGCACGTAAATGGTGGCGCCGGTGAGGTGCTCCGACCCGACGGCTGTGCAGGCGGCGCGGATCGCCAGAATCTCGGCGTGGGCGGTCGGATCGTTGGTCTGCGCCACCAGGTTCGGACTTTCGGCCAGCACCTGCCCGTCACGGGCGATGACGGTGGCGAAGGGCCGACCTCCCTCGAGCACGTTCTGGCGGGCGAGATCGACGGTGCGCTGCGCGAAATCCACGAGTTGACTGATAACCGGTTCGAGCGCGGAATAGTCCTGGGCCGACGCGGGTCGTAGCTCCCATGAGCAGAGCAGTCCAATTCGACCACTACGGCGGCATCGATGTCCTCGAGGTCCGTGACGTTCCGCGACCTGTGCCCGGCCCCGGGCGGGTGCTGATCGAGGTGCGCGCCGCGGGCATCAACCCCGGTGAGGCCCTGATCCGAGAAGGTTTTCTGCACGATCGGTGGCCCGCCACGTTCCCCTCCGGTCAGGGCAGCGACGTGGCCGGTGTCGTCGTCGAGGTGGCGCCGGATGTGACCGGTGTGTCCGCGGGCGACGAAGTCCTCGGCTTCTCACACGAGCGGTCCAGTCAGGCAGACTACGTCGTAGTTCCGGCGGACCAGGTCACCGAAAAACCTGCGGGACTGTCGTGGGAGCAGGCGGGATCGCTGAACGTCGCGGGGACGACGGCGTGCGCGGCGGTGCGGTCGCTCGGGCTCACCGCAGGGGACACCGTTGCGGTGTCGGCGGCTGCGGGGGGTGTGGGCACCCTGGCCGTTCAGCTCGCCGTGCGCACCGGTGCGACCGTCCTGGGCATCGCGAGCCCGGCCAACGACGACTGGCTCCGCAACCACGGCGTCATCCCGGTCAACTACGGTGACGGCCTCGCGCAGCGGTTGCGGGCCGCCGCGCCGGACGGCCGGGTCGACGCGTTCCTCGATCTCTTCGGCGGCGGGTACGTCGAGCTGGCCGTCACCGAACTCGGGGTGGCACCCACGCGCGTGGACACGATCATCGACTTCGCGGCGGTCGAACGGTTCGGCGTCCAGTCCGTCGGCAGCGCCGAGTCGGGCATCGAAGACCTGGCCGAGCTGGCCGGCCTCATCGCCCGCGGCGAAGTGGACCTGCCCATCGCTGCGGTCTACCCCCTCGACGAGGTGCGCGCCGCCTACACAGAACTGGCCGCCCGCCACAGCCGCGGCAAGGTGGTGTTACGCCCGTGACCACTGACCCGATCACCGGCCAGGTCGTCGCCATCACGGGCGCAAGCAGCGGCATCGGCGAGGCGACGGCGCGCCTGCTGTCCGCCCGGGGTGCGCAGGTGGTTCTGGCTGCCCGCCGCACGGACCGGCTGGAGGCGCTGGTGCGCGAGTTGCCGCACGCCGCGGTCGCCGTTCCTGCCGACGTCACTGTGGCCGACGACGTGCAACGCGTCGTCGACACCGCGGTCGACCGGTTCGGAAGGCTCGACGTCCTGGTGAACAACGCCGGCATCGCGACGATCGGAGAGTTGGCCGCCGGGGATGTCGCCGGCTGGGACGCGATGATCGACGTCAACGTTCGCGCCGTTCTGTACGGCATCGCCGCCGCGTTGCCGGTGTTCCGCCGACAGGGGCACGGGCACATCGTCACCACGGTGTCGACTGCGGGCATCAAGATCACTCCCACGATGGGCGTCTACGCGGCCACCAAGAACGCGGTGCGCACCGTGATGGAGGCGCTGCGTCAGGAGTCGACGGACGGCGTGGTGAGGACCACGTCGATCTCACCTGGCTTCGTGAACACCGAGCTGGACGGCTCGGTCACCGATTCCGCCCTCGCCGCCCAGATCAGAGCTCAGATGGACGAATTCGGCCTGCCCGCCGATGCGGTCGCCCGCGCCATCGCCTTCGCGATCGAGCAGCCGCACGACGTGGAGATCGGTGACCTCACGATCCGGCCGACCCGGCAGAACTGACCTCGCTCAGGCGACGTCCTTGGCGCCGGTGACACAGGAGCCGCAACCGGCCGAGTCGAAATCGATGTCGATGTCGACCGAACCGCAGGTGGGGCAGATGAACGGGATCACGGCTGTCTCCAGAGGGCTTATCGGCATCGGCGCGACCGTCGCATCCGACCAGCCCCGAGATACCCCCCGGCGGTGTCGCCTCAAACGCAACAGACCCGGCTGCTCAGCGGTGGTCACATGCTGGTCATCTTTGACCGGCACACAGCAGAGAGCCTGCCGCTCGGGGGAAACGGCAGGCTCTCTGAGTGTGAGGGTTTACGCGGAGGCTTGAGCTCCGAGCACCCGCTGGATATCCGGCTTCATCTGCAGGAGCTGCTGCCCCCAGTAGCCCCAGCTGTGCGTGCCCTGCGCGGGGAAGTTGAACACCCCGTTGGTGCCGCCGGCCGCGATGTACTTGTCGCGGAAGCTGATGTTGGTCCGCAAGGTGAAGCCCTCGAGGAACTGCGCCGCCATCAGGTTCTGCCCGGCCGTACCCGAGTCGAGATCCGACGGGGTACCGGTGCCGCAGTACACCCAGACCCGAGTGTTGTTGGCCACCAGCTGATTGATGTTGACCATCGGATCGTTGCGCTTCCACGCGGGGTCCGACGATGGTCCCCACATGCTCTCGGCATTGAAGCCGCCCGCGTCGTTCATCGCCAGCCCGATCAGCATCGGCCACCAGCCTTCGGACGGGTTCAGGAACCCGGAAAGGCTTGCCGCATAGATGAACTGCTGCGGATGGTAGATGGCAAGGGTCATCGACGCGCTACCCGCCATCGACAGGCCGACGACCGCGTTACCGGTCCGCGACACGCCGCGGTTGGCTTCCAGCCAGGCGGGCAGCTCCTGGGTCAGGAACGTCTCCCACTTGTAGGTGTAGTCCTGGCCGTTGCCCCGCGAGGGCTGATACCAGTCGCTGTAGAAGCTGGACTGGCCGCCGACCGGCATGATCGTCGACAGACCCGACTGGTAGTACCACTCGAACGCCGGGGTGTTGATGTCCCAGCCGTTGTAATCGTCCTGCGCGCGAAGGCCGTCCAGCAGGTAGACGGCGTGCGGGCCGCCGCCCTGGAACTGCACGCGGATGTTGCGGTTCATGGACGCGGAGAACACGTCCAGGTATTCGACCGGCAGCCCCGGACGGGAGAACGCGTTGGCAGTCGCCGATCCCCCGACGAAGCCGATCAGCCCGGGCAGCGTGGTGACAGCCAGGGCGACGGCCGCCATCCGGCGAACCCACCGACCTCGAAACTTCTCTCTCAACTTCATAACGGCAACCAACCCACCTTTCATTACAAGTCCACATGTCGCGCAAACGTGCCGTCGTGTGCATCCGCCATGGAACACGGTCGGCGTCCCCGATCGACTGCCCGACACAGCCATTCGCGGTCGCGGTTGGCTAACGATTGCGACTCGGCGCAGTGATCAACGGCGCCGCTCTGGCACACTCGAGGCCGGAACATGACGACAGACATGACGCCAGCTGATGCCGACCCGTTCGACCTCGAGCGCTTCACCGACGCCCAGGACGGGGTCTACGAGACGGTCCTCGCCGAGTTGCGCGCGGGTCGCAAGCGCACCCATTGGATCTGGTTCGTCTTCCCCCAGATGCGCGGCCTGGGGCACAGTGCCGCCGCCCACCGGTTCGGGGTGTCGTCACTCGAGGAAGCCACCGCCTACCTCGAGCATCCGGTGCTCGGACCGCGCCTGCAGGAGTGCACCCTTCTGCTGCTGACCCACCGCGGCCGGACCGCGCGCGACATCCTCGGCTATCCCGACGATCTGAAGGTGCGTTCGTCGATGACGCTGTTCGCCCGTGCGGGTGGGGGATCGGTGTTCACCGACGTGGTGGAGGCGTTCTACGGCGGCGAGGAGGATGCGGCGACGCTGGAGTTGCTGCGCTGAGATCAGCCCGGGGTCAAAATCAGCACGGCGCGAGGACGAGCCACCCGTGGGGCGGGACCGCCGTGTCGGTGATCGTCTCCGCCGGCGGTGCGCCGGACCCGGCCACCACCTGGGCAGCACCGAATCCGAACTCGCGCAAGGACACCGGCAGAGGTTCGTCGGCGACGTTGAGGGCGACGAGCAGCACGTCGTCGATGTCACCGCCGCCTCGGGAGACGTAGACGTAGCCGGTGTTGGTCACCTGCAGCGGTGCGGTGCGTGCGGTGTGCAGCCACGGGTGACGGCGGCGCACTCCGATCAGATGCTGGTGGGCGGCCAGCACCTGATGCCCGTGCGCGCCGACTCCCTCGAGCGGGGAACCGAATTCGGGCCGCACCGCGTCGTCGCCGCCGAAGCGCTCCTCTTTGATCCCGCGGTAAGCGACCTCGTCGCCGGCGTAGATGCTCGGGGTGCCGCCGGTGGTCATCAGGATCACCAGCGCGTGGTCGACGTGGTCGGCATTGTCCAGCTGGCTCGCGATGCGGGTGACGTCGTGGTTGCCGATGAACGTCAACGGCACGAACGCGTCGAGGAATTCGTTGTGGCGCTTGAGCGCCCAGTCGAGCTCGTGCAGGTTCGCGTCGTTGAGGCTGCTCCAGATCGCTTTCCACAGCTCGTACTGGGTCACCGAGTCGAAGCCGGAGTCGCTCACCCGTGCCACGTAGTCGCCGTGGATGACCTCACCGACGAACCACGCCTGCGGGTGCCGCTCTCGCACCCGCGGCAGGACCTGCGCCCAGAAGCGGTCGGGCACCGCGTAGGCCGCATCGAGGCGCCATCCGTCGGCGCCGCGCTCGAGCCAGTGGCACATCACGTCGACGACGTAGTCGACGACCTCGGGACTGCGGTGGTTGAGCGCGATCAGGCCGCCGTGGCCTTCGAAGGTGGCGAACTCGCCGTCCCGCACCCGGAACCAGGACGTGTCGCCGCCGGCGAGCGCGTCACGGTAGCGGGGGAAGTCGGTGCCGACGTGGTTGAACACGCCGTCGAGCAGGATGCGCAGTCCGCGGTCGTGAGCTTCGGTCACCAGGTGGTCGAAGTCGCCGTCGTCGCCGAGGCGCCCGTCGATGCGGTGGTGGTCGGTGGTGTCGTAGCCATGGGTCTGCGACGCGAAGATGGGACCGAGCGCAATGCCGGACGTGCCGAGGTCGCGGGCGTAGTCGAACCAGTCCACGATCCGCCGGAGTCGATGCTCATCGGGCCCCGGCGGCGGATCGGCCGGGTGGGCGCCGACGAAGCCGAGGGGATAGAGGTGCCACCAGATGGCGTGGGTGACCCAGTCCGGCTCACTCATCGGCGAAACGCCCTCTCGTACAACGCTTTCATGGTGTCGGCCAGCTCGAGGGCGGGGCCGTCGACCGGCACGTCCGGCGCGACGGCGCTCACCGGCAGCGCGGCGACCGGCGGTGCTGGCGCGTCCCACGCGTGCAGCCAGCCGCTCAGTTGTGCCGACGAGGCCGCGTAGACGATGCGGCCGAGGCCCACCCATGCGTGGGCGGCGGCACACATCGGGCAGTGCTCGCCGCTGGTGTAGACGGTCGCGGCAGCGCGGTCCGCCGGGCTGAGATTCTCGACGGCCCACAGCGCGATCGCCAGCTCGGGATGCCGGGTGGCGTCCCCGCCGGCGACGTGGTTGTGATCGGCGAAGAGCACGTCACCGTCGGCGTCGACCAGGACCGAGCCGAACGGTTCGTCACCCGCCTCGAGCGCCTGCCGAGCGAGGTCCACGCAGCGGCGCAGGTGATCGACGTCCGCCGCGCTCAGAGACACAGGCGAAGTCTACGCATCCATGCGACAGGCACACGAGGCGCGGATCGGGACGTCGGCGCGGGCGGCCGCGAGCTCGAGCTGGCGGGCGATGATCGCCGCCTCCGCGTCGCGGCCCAGCCGGGTCAGACACTCGTGATAGCCGTGCAGGCTCCACACATTGCCCGGGTGCTGGCACGGCCGGGCCAGCGTCGGGTCCAGACCGAGATCGGCCGCATAGACGGCGGCCGCCTCCTCGATACGGCCCTGTTCGAGCAGCAGGGCACCGTAGGCGTGGCGGGTGGGCTGCATCCAGCCCCACGGTTCGTCGTAGGGAAGGGCGTCGTCCAGCGCGATCGCCTTGCGCAGGTGTACGAAGGCATCGTCGAATTCACCAGCCCGGTAGGCGATCTCGCCGTCGAGCATGGCCGCCGCGACCGCCAGGATGTCCCGGCTGGTGTTGTTGAAGAGGTAGCGGCTCTCCGGGATTCGCGCATAGGCCCGGGTGAACGCCTCCCGCTCGG
Source organism: Mycobacterium sp. IDUB_1 (assembly GCF_055419625.1). NCBI lineage: Bacteria > Bacillati > Actinomycetota > Actinomycetes > Mycobacteriales > Mycobacteriaceae > Mycobacterium > Mycobacterium sp. IDUB_1. The sequence continues at coordinate 301,420 of NZ_JBVAYA010000003.1, forward strand.
CGTGGGCTTCGGTGAGCCGTCCGGTGGCGGCGTAGGCGACGCCGCGTCCGTAGTGGATGGTCGCGGTGGTCGTGCAGTACAGGTCGGGGTGTTCGGGCAGCGGCATGGCGACCAGGTCGTCCCACCGGCCGAAGCGGACGAGCACGTGCACGCGCAGCGGCACGAACGCCTCCAGCCAATCCGCCATCGGCGGTGACGGGATGCTCAGCAGCTCCGGGGTCAGCTGGTCCGACAGTTCGTCGGCGGCCCACAGGGCAGTGGTCAGGTTGGCCTCGAACATCGCCGAGTAGACCACGAAGTGTAAATTGTGGGCGCGGTAGAGCGAGTAGAAGTTGAGCGGACCCGAGCGTTCGACGAAGCGTCGATCTGCCTGCACCGCAGCGATATTGGCGATGACGGAGTCGTGGTAGTTGCCGCACAGCACGTCAATGTGGCTGGGCATGTGCTGCAGGTGGCCCGCGTCGGGCACCAGTCCTCTCAGCAGGTCGGCGGCGGGCAGTGCCTTCTGCGGTGAGCTCGACATCTCCATCGCGTGGACGTACAGATGCAGGATTCCGGGGTGTGCGCGTCCGGCAGGCGTGGCGAGGGCCGCGTCGAGGATCCGCATGGCCTCGATGACGCGTGATCCCGGCGCCGGCTCCCCGGTGCGGGTGTCCCACAGGGCCCACGCAGTGATGTTGACCAGCGCGTCGGCGGTCAGCGCTGCGATGTCAACGTCGTCGGGATGGGCCTGCGCCAGCGCGGTCATCGCGTCGGCGTAGGCGGCATGGCCAGCCTGCAGCGCCTCGGCATCGCCGGGATCGTCGGTGGGGAACCGTGCCGTCAGCGCGTCGATCAGCCCCCGCTCGACCGCGCTGGCGCGCCCGTCGGCGGCGTGGGCGAGTTCGGAACGCGCCCGCGCCACCGATGCGGTCAGGTCGACGGGGTCGAACGCCTCCCATGCCTTGTTGTAGTTGGGCCCGATCGCATAGGCGATGCCCCACCGCGCCAGCGCGAATTCAGGGTCGAGTGCGAGCGCCCGCTCGAAGCATGCGATCGCCTCGTCGTGGTTGAACGCGTACGCCCACACCATGCCCCGGTCGAACCAGACCTGCGCGTTCGGCGACGGCGTGTCAGTCGGCCGATGGTAGGAGCCGAGGTCGTAGTACGGCTCGATCGGCGGTGCGCTCATACCCGGCACGATAATTCAGCGACGGCTACGGTGACGCCATGATCCGTTGCGTACGTCTGTGGACCGGCACCGACGATGCATCACACGTGCAGATCGGCCGCCTGGACATGCAGCCGGGCCGCAACGACGATCTGGTGTCGGCGAGCGTCCCTACGACGTCGGTGACGGTGGAGGAGACGGCGACGGGCGGCACGCTGGCTTGGCACACCGCGCCGGTCCGCCAGCTGGTCGTCACGCTGGCGGGCACACTGCTGTTCACCACCCGCGACGGCGAGCAGTTCCGGCTCTCACCCGGCGACGTGCTGCTGGCCGAGGACACCACCGGGTCCGGTCACCAGTGGCGCCTCGAGGGCGATGACCCGTGGCGGCGCATGTACATCGTGTTGGACGAGCACGCGTCGGTGCCGTTCGTGGCCGAGGGGGCGGCCGACCCGGATCAGTGACCGGCGACGACGTCGGACTCGTCGACCTCGACGGGCTCCTTCGCGCCCGGCAGGAATGAATACAGCAGGCAGACCACGCCGAAGAGCAGATAGCCCAGTGCCACCTGAGGATTCGCCGCCCACGCGACCTGAGGCGCGTGGATGAGGCCGATGAACGACAGCACCGCGCCCACGGCCGACGCGATCGCGGCGAAGAGGAACTTCTTCTCCAGGATGAACGTGACCATCGTGCCCAGGATCAAGCCGACGAGCACCGCACCCTCGCCGAGCGTCAGCAGTCCGTCGTAGACCACACCGGCATTGCCCAGCGCCTCCAGTCCGACCTTGCTGGCCGATGTGCCGGCGGCGTTGAGCGCGTTGTCGATCAGGCCGCTGGCCCACTGAGCCAGGTTCGGCAGGATCGCGGCCACGACTGCGATCGCGTGCAACCGGGGGACCGCCTGGAACGCCTGCGCACCGATCAGCAGACCGATGTAGAGCAAGATCGGCACGATCGCCGGAACCGGCAGCAGAGCGTCGAGAACACCGAAAAGGCCGAGGAAACAGAGGATTCCGATGACGACGCCGCTGGCCAGTGAGTAGCCCGACCGACCGCCGGCGTCCTTCCACCCGGGGTGTCCGATGTACACGGCGGGCGGGAACGGCGAGCCGAACGCCGACCCGACGACTGCCCCCGCTCCGTCGGCGAGCAACACGCTGCGCAGGTTGTAGTTGTCACCGGCGGCAGCCGCGCTCTCGACGTTGCTCATCGCTTCGGTGAAGTTGTAGACGCCCAACGGAATCGCGGTCCCCAGCAGCGGTGCGAGATTCGACAATCCCGACACCAGCATGTCGATGCGCAGATCCGGGACACCGATCGCGATATCGGACACGGCCTGGCTGACATCGGGTGCGGACATGTAGCCGCCGAGCCAGCCGATTGCGGTGCCCACCAACAATGCCGCCAACCCGACGGGGATGCCGAACGGCAGTCTCATGTCGGTGAAGAAGCCGATCAGGATGATCGCCAGGACGGGCAGACCGATCCACGCGGCTTCCCACATCTGCGCGGCGGGACGCATGGAGATGAACGTGATCGAGATGCCGGCCAGCGTGCCGAGCATGGCCGCCCGCGGAGTGAGCCTGCGAATGTAGGGGCCGACGAACGCACCGATCATCACGATCACGCCGATCATGAACGCCCACGCCAGTCCGGCCTCCCAGGCCCGCATCGCGTCGTCGGTGTTGAGGTAGACGGGCAGCATCACGACGAACACCACGATGAACATGTGCGGGACGCTGGGACCGTAGGGCAGTGCGGTGACGTCGGATCTGTTCTCCCTCTTGGCAAGTCGGCGCGCCAGGAAGGTGTAGTAGAGGTTACCGAGGATCAGCGCGACACCGAGAGCGGGCAGCACGGTGCCCAGGACGTCACCGGCGGGAATCTTGACCACGCCGATCATCAGGCCGGTCAGTGTCAGCACGTTGACCAGGATGTTGAAGCCAAGGCCGAAGAACGCGTTGAGATCGCCGCGCGACCACCACGGCAGCGGCGCGGACTTCTCCTCGGGGGTCCCCATCTGAGGGCCTGTCGTGACGTCAGTGCTCATCGGATCTCCTCAGGCGGCCGTGGTGGTGAGTTGTCGGAGTGCGGGGATGACGGCCGCGGTATCGGCGACCCAGCCGAAGATGCCACCCTGCGCGGTGATCATCTGCAGGCCGACACGGTGGAACTCGTCGAAATACGAACCGACGCAATCGGACACCACGAGGCACTCGTAGCCGCGGTCGTTGGCCTCGCGTGTGGTGGTGTGGACGCATACCTCGGTGGTGACGCCGGTGACGATCAGCTGGGTGATTCCCGCGTCGGTCAGTACGTCGGACAGGTCGGTTCCGTAGAAGGCGCCTTTACCCGGCTTGTCGATCACCACCTCGCCCTCGATCGGCGCGAGTTCGTCGACGATGTCGTGGCCGTACTCGCCTCGGATCAGGATGCGGCCGAAGGCCCCCGGGTCGCCGATCCGCTGGGACGGCGCGCCGCGACGGAGCTTGGCCGGCGGGCAATCCGACAGGTCCGGCTGGTGGCCTTCGCGGGTGTGGATCACCATCACGCCGGCCGAGCGCGCCGCGGCCAGCAGCGCCGCCAGCGGCGGGACGACGGTGGCGAGACGGCCGACATCGTTGCCGAGGCTCTCCCCGAAACCACCGGGCAGCAGGAAGTCCCGTTGCATGTCGATGAGCATCAGGGCGGTCTTGCCGGCGATGAGCGGGAACGGCGACGGTTCCGCTGCGATCGGGATCGGGTTCACAGCAGCTCCTCTGCGGGAATCGAGGTGGGGGAGACATGACGGACGGGTCGTGATTCGTCGAGGATCTGCGCAGCGAGGTGCAGCACGGTGTCGTCCGTGAGAGCAGCGCCGAGAAGCATCGCGCTGCAGGGCTTTCCGTTCTCGGTGACACCGACCGGGACCGCGACACCGCAGAGGTCGAGCAGGTTGCCGAAGTGGGTGTAGTGGCCGAGCACGGTGTTGGTGTCGATTGGGGCGGCTTGGACCTCTCCGACGGTGAAGGTGGTGCCGATGGTGGGTAGCACGAAGACGTCCATGCGTTGCCAGAGCCTGCCCACCTGGGCTTTGAGTTCCTGTAGGCGCTGCAGGGCGGCGAATGCGTCGACGGCCGTGTAGCGATGACCGCTGGCGAAGATCTCGCGCACCACGGGGTGGATGGACTCGGGATGCTCGGCGAGGAAGTCGCCGAACTCGACGAGGCGTTCGGCCACCCAGGGGCCTTGGTAGAGCAGGGAACCGGCGGCGAGGAAGGGCTCGAGGGGGATGTCGACGATCGAGTGCTTGCGGGCGAGCTGGTCACGGAACGCGAGGTGTGCCGCGCGCATCGCGGCGTCGCCGAAGAACTCCAGGTCGTCGGCGGGCGGCAGCCCGACGCGCAGGGGTGCGCTCGTCACGCGGGGACCGCGGTCGCGCGACCAGGGGTCGCCGTCGTCGCGGGCGATCATCACGTCGAGCACGCGGTCGGCGTCGTCGACGGATCCGGCCATGACGGTGAGGCAGTCGAGCGATTTGCACGCCGGTACCAGTCCGACGGTGCTGATCAGGCCGCGCGACGGCTTGACGCCGACGACGCCGTTGAGTGCGGCGGGGACGCGACCGGACCCGGCGGTGTCGGTCGCGACGGCGAACGGGACCTGCCCCAGGGCGACGGCCAGTGCCGATCCGGAACTGGAACCGCCGGAGATGATGTCGCGTCCGTACACGCTGCGGGGGATGGTGTACGGCGTGCGGGTGCCGTTGAGGCCCGTCGCGAACTGGTCGAGGTTCGTTTTGCCCACGTACAGCGCGCCGGCGTCGAGGAGGCGCTGGACCGCGGGTGCGGTCGCGTCGGCGACGTAGGCGAAGTCGGGGCACGACAGCGTGGTCGGTACGCCGGCGACGTCGATGCTGTCCTTCACGCCGAAGGGGACCCCGTAGAGCGGAAGCGTGCGGGCGCCTGGCCGGCGTTCGATGGCTTCGGCGGCGGCGATCAGTTCGTGGCGGGGGACGGTGGACAGCCAGGTGCCGTCATCTCCGCGGGCCTCGATCGCGTCGGCGACGCGGGCTGCGGTCTTGGCGGGCGATCCGGTTCCGCTGGCGTGGGAGGCCAGGATCTCGGCCACGGACGGACCGATCGACGGGCCACGGTGTTCCTCCATGTTTGTCGATTGTCGACAGAATCATGGCGAACGCGGGTCGGGAATGTGTCGTTTGTGTAAGCGCTGTGCCGCCGTGTTACGGCTCTGCGCTGACGTCCGTGTCGAGTCCCAGGTAGTCGAGGTGGCCGTGCTGCCGCAGCGCTGCCGCGACGACCCCCGCATCGTTGGTCTCGAGCGCCTTGAGGATCGCCCGGTGCCGCTCCACGCCGTCGGCGGGGTCCCCGTGGTGCGCCTCCGCACGGAGGTTCTTGGCCATCGGCAGCTGCAGTTTCACCAGGATGGGCGCCAGCGCGATGTCCAGCTGCCGGTTGTCGGCCAGGGTCACCACCGCGGCGTGGAACGCGCGGTGGGCGTCATCGCGATCGAGCGCATCCTCAGCGCTGACCATCTGATCCAATGCAGCACGGACCGGCTCGAGCTGACGGTCGGGATCCGCCAGGGGGAGCGCGGTGTCGATCGCGTGCCGTTCGAGGACGTATCGCAGCTCGAACAGCTGCAGGATGTCGCTGGGGGACCATTCGGTGACCCGCGATCCGCGCCGCGGGAGGTGCTCCACCAGTCCCTGCTGGGCCAGCAGACGCAGCGCCTCGCGCAGCGGGGCCCTGCTGATACCGAGGTCGGCGCACAGCTGTTCTTCGACGATTTTCTGGCCGGGCGCGAGCTGTCCGGACAGGATCGCATCGCGCAGCCGGTGGCCGGCCACTTCGACGAGTGTCGCGGGCAGCACCGGCCGCGACGGACCTTCGCTCGGCGCTGCCATGGCACACAATGGTAGGAACAATTGCCGATACCCGCAGCGACAGCCCCTGCCCCGCAGTGAAAGTTGTTGCACGCGTCGACTTATGGATCATCGTCGTCGTCGGGCAGGAGGTGGCGTTCGGGGTGGTGGTAGCCATTGACTGTCCGCGCACTGCGGCGCCCGCCGGTGTCGAGGTCGGGTGGGGGGAGCCATTCGGCCTGGCCTCGCTGGTTGATGCGGGTGGTCCAGCCGGTCTGCTCGACCATCCGGTTGTCGGGCCCGCACGCGAGGGTGAGGTTGGTGATGTCGGTGGGGCCGCCGGTCTTCCAGTCGTCGATGTGGTGGACCTGGGTCCAGTAGCCGGGCACGCTGCAGCCCGGTCTCGTGCAACCGCGGGCTGAGGAGTGCAGCATGATCCGCTGCGCCGGGCTCGCGAGTCTCTTCGTGCGGCCGAGGTAGAGCGGTTGGGTGGCGTACTGATCGAACACCGCTAGATAGTGGTGGGCGTGGGAGGCCATCCGGATCAGATCCGCCATCGGCAACAGCGACCCGCCGCCGGTGACCGCCACCCCCGCACCCTTCTCCAACTCCTGCAGAGTCGTCGACACGATCACGGTCACGGGTAACCCGTTGTGCGACCCCAACTCCCCGGAGGACAACGCCATCCGCCCGACGGCCAGCCACGCATCGTGATTGCGTTGCGCCGCACTGCGCGTGTCCGATCGCGCTTGCTCGGGGGCGGGTTCGCCGTCGACACAGGGCGTCTCGTCGTCCGGGTTGCACATCCCCGGTGCGGCGAGTTTGGCCTGGATGGCTTCGTAGGTGGCGCGCGCTTCTGGGGTGATCCATCCGGTCAGTCGGCTCATCCCGTCGGCCTGCTGCTCACCGAGCTGGATGCCTCGTCGGCGGGCGCGGTCGGCGTCGGTGGGTTCGGGGCCGTCCTGGTCGATCATCGCCGCCAACCGATCCGCCGCCTTACGCAGATCCTCCGGGGTCAACCCTGCGCCCAGGGAGGCGAGTTGCCGATCCGCGGCCGCGCGGGTGTCGACATCGACCCACACCGGCAACTTGTCGTGAAACGTCGCGATCACCGCGACATGATCAGCATCCAACGCCCCGGCGGCCTGCGCGCGAGCGGTGGCTTCCCACGCCGGCGGCAACGCTTCTCCGGTGATGGCCTGCCGCGGGCCCAGCGCCGCTGCCTCGGTCAGGCGGCGTTTGGCGTCGCGTTCGGAGACCCGCAGTGCGGTGGTCAGGACCTTCTTCCACGACGCTTCGCCGAGCCGCCGCGGCTCCGTCTCAGCCACCAACCGGGCCAGGATGTGATGCTCCAATGCCGGCACCGAGCGCACGAACGACGTCACCTCGGCCAGCAGTGCCACCAGCTCGCGGTGCGAGAGCGCGTCGGAGGCGTCGCGCAGGATCGCCAACTGACCCCGCATCACCCCGACCGCGTCCGCCACCAAATCCATATATCGAACACTAGTTCGAACCACCGACAACTTCAGGGGCGCATGAACCACCGCCGCAGCCAGCGCTCCAGCACGGGCCCGTCGCCAGGCCCGCCGGCGGCAGCGAGGTAGCCGTCCGGACGGACCAGCAGCCAGCCCTGCGTATCCACCCCTTCGCGCACGCTCACCACTCCGTCCCACGCACGCGCCACGTCGACGACCGCACCCGCATCGGCGCCTGCGAACAACGTCAACGCACCGAGATCGAGCGCGTCATAAAGACCATCCACATCCGGCACGCGGTCGCCGGCACGCAGGGCACCCAGACCTCCCGCACCGTCGGTCAGCGCGTCGCCACGATAACCAGCCGACAGCTGCCCGAACATCGATGCCGCCGCATTCTGCACGGCGTCGCGCGCCAGCGCCCGCGGCGCCATCCGGATACGCACCGCATGCACCACGGGATTGGTGGAGTTGAACACCCGGGTTCCGATCTCGGTGAATCGCAACACCTTTCGGATCACGGGTAGCCGTTCGGATGAGTAGGTGTCGAGCAGTTCCTGGTGCGCTCGCCCGTCGAGCACCATCGCGAGTTTCCAGCTCAGGTTGATCATGTCCTGGATGCCCAGGTTCATTCCCTGCCCGCCCGCCGGACTGTGCACATGTGCGGCGTCACCGCCGAACAGCACTCTGCCTGAGCGCAGATCCGGCACCAGTCGGCTGTTGATCCGGAACTGCGAACTCCAGTTCACCCCGTGCAATCGCGCCGGCACGCCGACCGTGCGGTCGTAGAGCTCCTGCATCTGATCGACCGTCGGCGTCGATCCCCGACCCAGCACACCAGAGGGGTCGGTGGCCATCATGCGGAAGCGGCCGTAACCCATCGGAAAGACGGCGACAAAACCGTTGCGGGCCAGAAAGATCGACACCTGATCCTGCGGCATCGGGCCGGCGATGTGCAGGTCGGCCAGTACGTAGTCATGCGGCAGGGTGCGCCCGGGGAACGGCACGCCCAGTGCTTTGCGGATCGTGCTGTGCGGACCATCGGCGGCGATCAGGTACTGCGCCTCGACGCGCTCGTCGGACCCTCCTGCGGATCGCAGTACCGCCGAAACAGACTGCGATGCAGCCATATTGCGCACGGAGGTGACCTCCACTCCGCGCTCGACCTTGACCCCTTGACGGCCGAGCTGCTCGGCCAGCAGAGCTTCGGTCTCCGACTGGGCGAGCATCAGAATGCCGTTGAACACGCTGGGCATCCGACTCAGTTCCACCTGCGCGAGGTGCCGGCCCCCGGCATGCAGGGCCGCGGCTCGGACGTCGTTCCCCAGCGGCGGCATCTGCTCGCCGACCCCGCGGACCCGAAGCAGCTCCAGTGTGCGCGCCTGCACGGCCAGGGCCCGCGACTCCGGCGACGGATGTGGTGCGCGGTCGACGATGCGAACGCCGACGCCGAGTCGGGAGAGTTCCATTGCCGCCGCCAGGCCGGTGGGCCCTGCGCCGACGACGAGGACGGGAATGTGTGCGGTCATCAGGTCTCCTCTGGCAAGTCATCAGTTGTTGACTTCGACCGTAGACCGATCGACGCAAATGTCAACAGGCGTTGACTTAGCGATTCAGCGCGCCGCAGGCCACGGGGTGTCGGCGACCAGGCACAGCGCACGGGTGATCGCGGCGATCTCGGCGACCAGGACGCGGGCCGAACCCTCGACCGATTCGTGCCCGGGCACCGACCGCCGTGCGCGCTCGGCGGCGGCGATCAGTTCGTCGGTGTCGACGCTCCACGGGTCGGTGGCCGTCACCGGTTCGCCGCACAGCACCTCGACGTACTCGTCGACCGCGCGGACGAAGGGTCGGTGCGGTTGGGGGAACGCGTCGACCGGCAGATTGTCCTCGAGCGTCGCGCACGATCCGGTGATCGAGTTCAGCACCGTGCGATAGCACCGCAACCAGCGGCGCTGCTCCGCCGAGACCAGACGCGCCGCGCCGGAGGCGGCCTCGAACGCCGCCCGAGCCCGGAACGTGCGCTCCCACGCGGTGGCCCGCACCTCCGTCGCGCTGTCGATCTCGTGCAGATAGACCTTCACGACCGTTGCCGCGTAATCGATCTCGGCCTTGAGGAGTTCCCCGGCCCGCTGCGCGAGCCGAGTCAGCGGGTCGTCGGGCATCAGCACGTGGGTGAGCACGGCCAGCGCACCGCCGATCGCCGTCGCGACCAGAACGTCGCGCGGGTCGACAAGTACGGCGGCATGGTCGATCCCGAGGATGAACGCCGTCGTAGCCGCGACGGCAGCGGCCACCGCGACGTACCCGTACCGCGACGCGGCGTAGGCGGCACCCACGGAGACGCCCGCGAGGACTGCGAACACCGCCGGAGCTGCATGCGCCACAAGGGCGACGCAGGAGACCAGCAGCGCCCCCGCCGCCACCCCGGCGGTACGTCCCACACAGCGGGTGTAGGTGTGTGCCGTCTCGGGACGCAAGACCATCAGCACCGTCAACGCGATCCAGGTTCCGTCGCCCACCGCGATCACGCGCCCCAGCAGGCACGCCAGAACCACCGCGACACCGAGGCGCACGGCGTGCCGCAGCACGGGGGAGTGCCGGTCGATGTGCTCTCGCAACCCGTCGACCGCGACCCGCACCCGTGTCCACAGGTCAGCCGGTCGGACGTGAAGCCTGTCGTTCGGTCGACGCGCTGCGGCGAGGTGGAGATGGGCGGACAGTCGTTGCGCGGCGGGCACCGCATCGCCATCCGCGGCGGCAGCGGCGGCCTCGAGTCGCGCGAGCGTGGCGTCGACGGTGGCGCGTGCCGATCGGTCGGGGTCGGCCAGGGCGTTCAAGGTGGCCGCGGACGCGTGCAACACCTCGGTCGGCTCGGCGCTCGCCGCGAGGTCGGCCAGGGTGGCGCCGATGCGCCCGGGCACCACATACCAGTTGCGGTAGCCGGCGGATCGGCGCGTCGGACGCGCCGCGTCGGCCGTGAACGCCGCGCGCAACGCGATCATCGGCTCGGCGCTGGCCACCGACTCCTCGGCACGGGTTGCCAGTCGCGTCGCATCCTCGGCGAGCGAGCGGTATGCCGCGGCCAACGCTTCCCGCTGCAGCCGCCAGCGTCGTGGCGGCCACGCCGCGGTGACCGCGGCTTGCAGCGCACCCGCACTCACCGCGAGTGCCGCTGCCCCGAAGGTCGAGGACCACGTGGGCGCCGTCAGTCCTGTCGCGACGACCAGAGCCCCCGATGTGGAGGCGACGAGCCCGGCATACGTGCCCCACACCCAGGGCAGGGCGGCAAGAGCACACCAGAGGCCGGCAGCGGCGACGAACACCCCGAAGAACGCCGACGTCGAGGTTCCGACGAGGATCGCCACGCCCATCACCACCGCGACGAACAGCACCCGCAGGGTTCGCCCGCGCGGATCCTGCTGCAGAGCCACCACAGCGGCGACCAATGCCGTACCGGCCACCGCGGTCGCAGAACCCGCCGGGCCCCACCGGATCGCACACAGCGCGGCGACGACGGTGAGTACGACGCTGCGCAGGACCGGAGCAGCCTCCGGCAGTGCCGCGCGCACCGTCTCACCCGTGATCATCTCCCCATTCTGCGCGGGGCTATCGTCGCGGAGTGGAGAAGGTGATGATGACGTTGCGTGGCGCGCCCGGCGACGAGACGTGGGCTCTACGATTGCGCACCGATATCGCCGAGCAGGTGGCCGGCACCGGCGTCGCCGGGCTGACCGTGAACGTGCGCGACGCGGCCGTCACGGACTCGTTGATGACCCTGACCACGCTCAGCCCACCGGTGATCGCCGTCGTCAGCATCTGGACCGACCAGTACTACGGCAGCCAGATTGCCGCTGCCACAGAGATTCTGACGGCACACAGCGATGCGCTCGCGGCCTATCTGGTCACCGAGTCCGTTCCGCTCAAGCCCCCGCACACCCCTCCCGGAGAACGGACGCCGGGCCTGGCCAACGTCGCGCTGCTGCGCCGGCCGGCGGCAATGGACGAGGCCACGTGGCTGACCCGATGGCACCGGCACCACACTCAGGTCGCCATCGACACACAGGCGACGTTCGGTTACACCCAGAACACGGTGGTCCGCGCTCTCACCGCTGGGGCCGAACCGATCTCGGCGATCGTCGAGGAGCTCTTCCCCCTCGCAGCCGCCACCGATCTGCATGCCTTCTTCGGCGCGAGCGACGATGACGATCTCTCCGACCGGATGACGCGAATGATCGCCAGCACCTCGGCCTTCGGCGCCAACGAGAACGTCGACACCGTGCCCAGCAGTCGCTACGTGCTCCGTGACCCGTTCGCTACGGTGGCACCGTGACTCTGCAGATCAGCGATGACAATCGGGTACGCACGATCGTGCTCGACCGGCCGGAGGCGCTGAATGCTTTCACCGAGGAGCTCTACCTCGCCACCGCCACGGCGCTAACCGAGGCGTCGGCGGACCCCGACGTCGCCGTGGTGCTCCTGACCGGCGCGGGCCGCGCGTTCAGCGCGGGCAACGACCTCAAGGAGATGCAGACGCGCATCGCCGACGGCTCCTATACGGGCGGCAGCTACTTTCCGACGATGATCACCGCGCTCGCCGACCTCACCAAACCGCTGATCTGCGCGGTCAACGGCGTCGGGGTGGGGATCGGGACCACGATCCTGGGTTACGCGGACCTGGTGTTCATGTCGTCCACGGCACGCCTGAAGTGCCCGTTCACCAGTCTCGGCGTCGCCCCGGAAGCGGCGTCGTCCTACCTGCTGCCTCAGCTGATGGGCAGGCAGAACGCGGCCTGGATGCTGCTGTCCTCGGAGTGGGTGGACGCCGAAGAGGCGCACCGGATGGGCATTGCCTGGAAGGTCTGCGCACCCGAGGAGTTGATGGCCGAGGCCCGTCGGCACGCCGATGTGCTTGCCGCCCGACCGATTTCGAGCCTGACGGCGGTGAAGCGCACCATCACACAGGGCTATCGACCGGGAATTGCCGAAGCCACCGCCCGCGAGAACGCCGAATTCGCTGAGTTGCTCGGGGGAGTGGCCAATGCCGCGGCGCTGGACCAGTTCAGCCAGCGACGCTGACTGCGGGCGCGACAACTTTCTGGGCGAAATGTGCCTCGATGATCGCCCGCAGATTGCGGCGGCAACGGCCGCAGTCGCCGCCGGCGCCACACGCCTCGGCCAGATCGCGCGATGTGCGGGCGCCGTTGGCCACGAGCTCACCAACGGCGTGGTGGGTGGTGCCGGTGCACAGGCAGACGAACATCCGCTACGCCCATCCTCACTGTCGGAGTCACAACCAAGCTGAGTCTAGCCTTACCTACCGTAGCGAAGTCTAGCCTTACTCCACGTGGATGGTCCAGACTCACCTCTCGCATGAGGGCAGACTTACGTGGCTCGACGTTTTCGGTGCACTAGATTGAACGTGCTCGGCACATGGCCCGTGCCGCCGCCACACCCGTTCTCGAGGAGCTGACCATGCAAGGGGATCCCGACGTCTTGAAGTTGCTCAACGAGCAGCTGACGAGCGAACTGACGGCGATCAACCAGTACTTCCTGCATTCGAAGATGCAGGACAATTGGGGTTTCACCGAGCTGGCCGAGCACACCCGCAAGGAATCCTTCGAAGAGATGGTCCATGCGGAGAAGATCACCGACCGCATCCTGCTTCTCGACGGTCTGCCCAACTATCAGCGCCTGTTCTCCCTGCGCGTGGGTCAGACAGTGCGCGAGCAGTTCGAAGCCGACCTCGCCATCGAGTACGAGGTGGTCGGGCGGCTGAGGCCGGGCGTGATGATGTGCCGCGAGAAGGGTGACGCCACCTCGGCGACTCTGCTCGAGGAGATCCTCGCCGACGAGGAACTCCACATCGACTATCTCGAGACGCAGCTCGAGCTGATGGGCAAGCTGGGCGAGGAGCTGTACCTGGCCCAGTGCGTGTCCCGTCCGCCCAGCATCGGTGCGAACTAGAACGCGTTACAATTCGGCCATGAGCCGAATCGGGGATTTCGCCGACGACGACGTGACCGGTTTCGCGGTGACATCGCCGGATCTCGGGGCTGCGATGGCCCGGTTCAGCAATGCGGTGTACACCAAGAACCGGCTGCCGATGCGCACCCGCGAAGCCGCCCGCATCGTGATCGCGTACGCCAACGAATGCGTGACGTGCCAGAACACGCGCGACGGTGACGGCGAGGCCAACGGCCTCACCGAGGAGTTCTACGACTACGCCACGCAGTGGCGGACGTGGCCGGGATACAGCGACGCTGAACGCATCGCGATGGAATTCGCGCACCGCTTCGCCACGGACCACACCGCACTGCGTGACGACGAGGACTTCTGGGCCCGGGCCAAGGAGCACTTCGACGACGAACTGCTCACCGATCTGGCGATCTCGTGCGCGATGTGGGTCGGGATGGGTCGCATGCTGCGCACCCTCGACATCGGACAGGCCTGCGCGATCACGCTGTGAACGCGCCGGCCCGGCGGCAGAATGGCCGCATGGCCGCCAAACCGCTCGCCGCCGCGGCGATCGCCCAGCTCGAATCCGACGGAGTCGCCACGCTGATCGGCACCGTCGTCAATCCTGCCGGACTGATGCACGCCAAGACCGTTCCGCTGCGTCGGATGGGGTCCTTTGCCGATCCGGGACTCGGCGCGAGCCCGGTCTGGCACGTGTTCACGATCGACAAGGCCGGCATCGCGTTGACCCCCGCCACCGGCGTCGTCGGGGACCAGCGAATCCGGATCGATCTCAGCGCGCTCCGCATCCTCGGTGACGGATTCGCCTGGGCGCCTGGCGATTTCCACAGGCAGGACGGAACGGTCGATCCGTTCTGCACGCGCGGCACACTGCGGCGCATCGAGGACAGGCTCGCCGACGCGGGTCTGCAGGCGCTGGTCGGCCACGAGATCGAGTTCGTGCTCGTCGGGCCCGACGGCGCCGCACTGCCCGCCGACCTGTGGGCCCAATACGGGCTGGCCGGCGTGCTCGAGTTCGAGGGCTTCGTGCGCGACGTGACAGCTGCGGCGACGGCGTCCGGGGTGGCCATCGAACAGTTCCATCCCGAGTACGGCGCGAACCAGTTCGAGATCTCCCTGGCGCCGCTGTCGCCCGTCGCCGCCGCGGACCAGGTCAGCCTGATACGCATCATCATCGGTCGTGCGGCCCGCAAATACGGTGCACGCGTGAGTCTCTCGCCCGTGCCGTTCGCCGGGAGCGTAGGATCGGGCGCGCATCAACACTTTTCGCTGGTCCGCGACGAGACGCCGCTGTTCTCTGGCGGTGACGGCCCCGCGGGCATGACCGATGAGGGCGCGTCAGCGGTGGCGGGCGTGCTCGCCGGCCTCCCGGATGCGCAGGGGGTGCTGAGCGGATCCATCGTCTCGGGGTTGCGGATGCAGCCCGGGAGCTGGGCCGGCGCCTACGCGTGCTGGGGCACCGAGAACCGCGAAGCCGCTGTGCGTTTCATGACCGCGGGACCGGCGAACGTGTACGGCGCCAATGTCGAGGTCAAGATCATCGACCCGTCGGCGAATCCCTATCTGGCCTCGGCCGCCGTGCTGGGCCTCGCGCTCGACGGTATCGAGCAGGACCTTCGCCCGCCAGCGGAGGTGGCGGTCGATCCGTCGTCGCTGTCGGAGGCGCAGCGCGCAGACGCCGGCGTCACGGTGTTGCCCACCGATCAGCGGACCGTGCTCGACGCTCTGGACCGCTCGACGACCCTGCGCGCGATCCTGGGCGATCCGGTGGTGGACGCGGTGCTGGCGGTGCGCCGCTACGAGAACGCCACCTATGGCCACCTGAGCGCCGATGAACTCGCGGACAAGTTCCGCCTCGCCTGGAGTGTGTGAGCGCGTGAGCCCTTGACAACATACAACCGTTCGGTTGTATGTTGTGGGGGTGGACGTGCTCGATGAGGACCGCGCAGACGCGTTGTTCCATGCATTGGCCGACCGGACGCGGCGCGACATCGTGCGTCGTGTTCTGGCGGGCGAGCACTCGGTGTCCACACTGGCGGCGCATTACGACATGAGTTTTGCCGCCGTGCAGAAGCACGTCGCGGTGCTCGACCGAGCCGGGTTGATCACCAAGCGGCGGCGCGGCCGCGAACAACTGGCCAGCGGTGAGGTCACCGCGATCCGGTCGGTGGCCTCGCTGCTCGCCGAGCTGGAACAGGTGTGGCGCGGCCGAATCGCCCGCATCGACGACCTCATCGCGTCCGAGAACTCAGCATCCGAGAACACCCGAGAGGAATGACCATGCCCGTCACCGATGTCCACCAAGATCTGGACGCCCGCAGCCTGACGATCACCGCCGACTTCGCCGCGCCCGTCGAGCGCATCTGGCAGATCTACGCCGATCCTCGTCAACTCGAGAAGATCTGGGGGCCACCGGAATACCCGGCGACTGTGGTTGATCATGATCTGCGTCCCGGTGGCCGTGTCACCTACTACATGACGGGCCCGGAGGGCGAGAAGTTCGCCGGTTACTGGGAGGTGACCGCGGTCGACGAGCCGCACGGGTTCAGTTTCGACGACGGTTTCGCCGAACCCGACTTCACCCCCAAAACCGATCTGCCGGTGTCGAAGAACGTGTTCACGTTCGCCGACAACGACGGAGGCACCCGCGCGACCTACGTCAGCACATACGCCTCGGTCGAGGCGCTGCAGCAGGTACTCGACATGGGCATGATCGAAGGCGCCACAGCGGCCACCAATCAGATCGACGGCCTGCTCGGAGCCTGACGCGTCACACCATGCCGGTGGCGTCGAACACCCAGGACATGTCCGCGGTCGCGAAGTCTTCCAGCCAGCTCGGCGGAGCATGGTTAGCGAGCGCGCTCATGTCCCAGTAGTCCTTCCACAGCGAGACCTTGCCGTCTGTCACCCGGTGCACCGTGACGAATGGCAGGACCGCGGATTCGCCTGTCGGCCAATGCCATTGCTCGTGATGTTCGTACATCACGTCGCTGCCGTTGCTGACCATCAGGCCAGGGAAGTTCTCGTAGGACGCCAGGGGCTGCAGGCCGATCTTCAGCCTCTTGACGATGTCGACCGGTCCGCGCGCGGCAGCGGCCGGGCCGACCGGCACGTCGAGGTAGATGCAGTCGGCGCTCAGATGAGTCATGACGCCGTCCCAGTCGCGCGCAGAAAGCGCAGTCCACAGGGCTGCGACGGTCTGCTCAGCCGACACGAGTCAACTCATCGGGCGCCGCCGACAGGGCCCGGACGCGGTGCGCGGCGCGTAGGAACCGGCCGGTGCGTTGCGTCCCGACGAGGTCGGTGAGCTCTCCGTCGCGGAACACCGCGCGCCCACCGACCAGCACCGCGAGCACCGTCTCGTCGTTGCGGTTGACCATTCGGGGGAGCCCGCCATACTGCTCGACCGGCGATTCGGCGTAGCGGTCCAGTGACTCGTCGAGCCGCTCGGGATCGATGACCACGACGTCGGCACGGTCGCCGATCCGCAGATGCCCGGCGTCGATGCGGTACCAGTCGGCCAGTTCACCGGTGAGCCGGTGCACCGCAGCCTCGATGCTCATGAACGGCGTGCCCGCCCGTTCGGCGTCGCGGACGTGCCGCAACAACCGCAACCCCATGTTGTAGAACGCCATGTTGCGCAGGTGGGCACCGGCGTCGGAGAACCCCATCTGCACACCGGGATCGCGCGCCAGCGCTTTGAGCACCTCGGGCCGATGGTTGGAGATCGTGGTCCGCCACCGCAGCGCCGTGCCGTGGTCGAGTACCAGGTCGAGGAACGCATCCACCGGATGCAGCCCGCCGCGATCCCGCCCGACCTGACCGAACGACTTGCCGATCACCGAGGCGTCGGGGCAGTCCACGATCTCGGCGTCGAAGAAGTCCCGATGCCAGACCCGCATGCCGAACTTCGCGTCGTAGTCGCGGCGGAACCGGCGCCGGTAGTTCTCGTCGCGCAGCAGTGCGTTGCGCTCCACCTCGTCGCGCAGGTGCAGGGCGGCCGCTCCGGCGCCGAACTCCTCGAAGATCACCAGATCGATGCCGTCGGCGTACACCTCGAACGGCACGGGCAGGTGCTGCCAGCGGAAGTCGCCACCCAGGCCGTTGACCAGCCGGGCGAGCGGACCGAGGATCTTGACCGCCACCGGGTTGGACTTGACGTCGGCGGCCGAGAGCAGGCTTGTCTTGAGGGGGTTGCGGACGATGCCCAGGGACTGGAATGCCTGCGAACCGATGTTGAACGGGTTCTCGATGTCGGGTCCGGACTGCAAGACTCGGCCCGCGCGCCGCAGCAGCGCCTTGAGCCGGCGCAGCTCCCGCGGCTTGGCGTAGGTCGAGGGCAGGGTCCGCGACCGGCACACCTCACCGTCGAGCTTGTCGAAAAGCAGTTGCTGCGAGGACATTCCGACGAATCCGGCGCGTAGCGCCTCGGCGAGCATGCGCTCCATCTGGGCCTGCTCGGCTGCGCTTGGGCGCTCCTCGGAGCGGGTGGCGCGGTCCAGACCCATGACCGCGGCACGCATGTCCGAGTGACCGATGAACGCCGCGACGTTGGGCCCCAGCGGTCGGTCCTCGAGCGCTGCGATGTACTCCTCGCCGTTTCGCCAGGTCTTGTGCTGCTCGATCGCGGCCACCACGTGCTCGCGAGGGATGGCCTCCACCCGGCCGAAGATGTCGCCGGCGTCACCGCCGTCGACATAGACGGTCGACAGCGAACAGGAGCCGAGGAGCACCGTGGTGACGCCGTGGCGCAGCGACTCCGACAGCGCAGGCCCGCTCAGCACCTCGACGTCGTAGTGGGTGTGGATGTCGAGCATGCCGGGCAGCACCCACTTGCCATCCGCATCGATCACCTGGGCACACTCGGCCCCGGCGAGGTCGTCCTCGGTGATGGCTGCGACGTGACCGTCTTTGATCGCGATGGTGCGCACGGCCGACGGAGCTCCGGTGCCGTCGAACCAACGTCCGTTGCGGATGATCGTGTCGTACGTCACAGCGCTGCTCACGTCCCCATCGAACAGGTCGACACGACACGTGTCAACGACATCGTGAACACTTTTTTCGGATTGTCTACCGAACCCACGGCGCATAATCGAGAAGGTGACGCCGCTGCAGCGCTACATCGCCGAAGAAATCGCCACCGATCACGTCGAGGGCCTGCTCTCGCGACGCGAGGCACTGCGTCGGCTGGCCCTGCTGGGGGTGAGCGCGGCCGGCGCATCGGCGCTGATCGCGGCCTGTGCCGACAACGCTCGCACTGCCCCGGCCAGCTCGTCGAGCCCGTCAGGCTCCTCCGGCACACCCGCATCCGCCTCGCCTGCCCCACGGCAGCCTCCCGGGCAGGCCGGGGCGCTGCCCACCACGCCGGTGACCTGGGCCGGCCCCGCCGGAGCGCTGCAGGGTGCGTGGGCAGAGGCCGCCGACGCGCGCGGGGGCATCCTGGTCATCCACGAGAACAAAGGGCTCACCGACTGGGTGCGATCGGTCGCCGGCCGGCTCGCCGGCGCCGGGTACTCGAGCCTCGCCGTCGACCTGCTGTCGGGTCGCGGCGGCACCGCCACGTTCACCGACCCCGCGGCGGCCACCGCCGCGCTCGGGGAGCGCCCGCCGGCCGACATGGTGGCCGACCTGCAGTCCGGGATCGCCGAGGTGGCGCGACGCACCCCCGGGCGCAAGCTCGCCGCCATCGGGTTCTGCATGGGCGGGGGACTGGTGTGGCGCCTCCTCGACAGCGGGGTCCCGCAGCTGGCCGCGGCGTTCCCCTTCTATGGTCCCACCCCCGATGACCCCGACTTCTCGAAGTCCGCCGGGGTGGCGGTGCTCGGCTTCTACGGAGCGCTCGACCAGCGCGTCAACGCCACCGAACCGGTCGCCCGTGCCGCCCTCGAGAAGGCCGGGCTGGTGCACGAACTCGTCACCGAGCCGGGTGCCAACCACGCGTTCTTCAACGACACGGGTGAACGGTTCGACCAGACGGCGGCCGACGACGCATGGCGCCGCACGCTGGACTGGCTCGTGGTCCACGTCGGCTGATCCCGCCGGTTGCCAGGGGCCGCCACCGGGTGTTCGGCGCCGCGCCACCCCGCCGTCGACTTCCGCACACCCGGGCACGCTCTGATGCCACCATGCGGGTCGTCCAGGTGGCCAACTTCTACGGGCCCCGATCCGGAGGCCTGCGCACCGCGGTCGACCGGCTCGGCGCGGAGTACCGCGCGGCGGGGCACGACGTGTTCCTCGTCGTGCCCGGCCCCCGGCGTGAATGGACGGCCACCGCGAGCGGCGTCATACGAATCACGCTGCCCGCGTTCGAGATTCCGTTCACCGGGGGCTACCGCGCGGTGTCTCCGCGCCCCGTCACGGCGTTGCTCGATGCGCTGCGCCCCGATGCGTTGGAGGTGTCCGACCGGCTGACGCTCCGCTCGCTGGGGCCGTGGGGCCGCCGTCACGGCGTGTCCACGGCGATGATCTCCCACGAACGGCTCGACCGGCTCGTGGGCCAGGTCCTGCCCACGCGGTGGGCGCGCGCGGTGGCCAACGCCGCAAACCGCCGGACGGCCGCCACCTACGACGTGGTGGTATGCACGACCACGTTCGCGCGCGAGGAATTCGACCGCATCGGCGTGACGAACCTGGTGACGGTGCCCCTCGGCGTCGACCTCGACCAGTTCCATCCGCGCCACCGCTCCACAGCCATGCGGGCGCGCTGGGCCGGACCCGGACAGACGCTGCTGGTGCACTGCGGCCGCCTCTCGATGGAGAAGCATCCGCACCAGAGCATCGATGCTGTTGCTGCGCTGCGTGATTCGGGAGTCGATGCCCGTCTGGTGGTGGTCGGTGACGGGCCGCTGCGGGCTCGCCTGCAACGGCAGGCGCGGGGTCTTCCGGTCGACTTCACCGGATTCGTGGGGTGTCGCGACACCGTGGCGACGATCCTCGCCAGCGCCGACGTGGCCCTTGCCCCGGGCCCGCACGAGACCTTCGGACTCGCCGCGCTCGAAGCGCTCGCCTGCGGAACGCCCGCCGTGGTGTCGCGGACCTCGGCGCTCACCGAGATCCTCACCCAGGACAGCGGGGCTGTCGCGGACAACGATCCACGCGCCATCGCGCGCGCCGTCGCCTCCGTGATCAGCCGGCCGGAAGAGCAGCGCAGGCGCAGCGCCCGCCGCCGGGCCGAGGACTTCACCTGGCCGCGGTCGGCAGCCGGCATGCTCAGTGCACTGCGTCTGCACTAGCGGTTTAGCTCCGTAACCACCCGGGCATCCGAGCGCATATTGATGGGGTCGTCAACGCCGAACGGCCCCGCATGAGCCGAGGAGCCGTCATGGACAGCAACAACACAGTCTGGATCGTGGTGGCCGCCGTCGCCGCGATCGTCGTCATCGCCCTGATCGTGGTCCTCGCACGCAAGTCCCGGAACAAGCGCCGCGCCGCCGAAGCCGACCGGATCCGCGAGGAAGTCCAGCACGACAGCCAGCGCGTGCAGCGCCAGGCCACGCTGGTGGAAGAGACCGAGGCGAAAGCCCGAGCCGCGCAGGCCGAGGCCGAGGCCAAAGCCGCCGAAGCCGCGCGCCTGGCGGATACCGCGGCGGGCCGTCGCGACGCGCTGACCAGCTCCCAGCAGCATCTCGACGAGCGCCGCGAGCATGCCGACAAGCTCGACCCGCGAGTCCGCCGGTCAGACACTGACGTCTCCGCCGAGGACAACGGCGCGGTCGCCGGCGGACGCCACAGCAGCCAGGACAGCCATCACGGCACCGTCGACCCTGATGTCGCCCGTGACACCGGACGCGACACCCATCGCGTCGCTCCCGACGTCACCAGGAACTGATCAGACGGCCCAGACCACCGGTAGCCGCTTGATGCCGTGGATGAACGCCGACTGCAGCCGGTCGGGTTCACCGACGGCGCGCAGATCGGGCACGGCGCGGTGCAGCTCCTCGAACGCGACGGTGATCTCGCGGCGGGCCAGATTGGCCCCCAGGCAGAAGTGCGCCCCGCCGCCGCCGAACCCGACGTGCGGGTTCGGGTGGCGGCGCACGTCGAACGTCCACGGGTCGGCGAACTTGGACTCGTCGCGGTTGGCGGAGCCGTACCACAGGCTCACCTTGTCGCCGGCGGCGATCCGCACCCCACCGAGTTCCACGTCGCGGGTCGCGGTCCGTCGCATGTAGGCCACCGGTGACGCCCAGCGCACGATCTCCTCGACCGCGGTCGGGGCGATGCCCGCGTAATCGGCCCACCACAGGTCGCGCTGTGCCGGGAAGCGGCTGAGCGCCAACACACCGTGACTGATCGCGTTGCGCGTCGTCTCGTTGCCTGCCACGACGAGCAGGATGAAGAAGGACGCCACCTCGGCCGAGGTGAGCCGTTCGCCGTCGAGTTCGGCGGCGACCAGGGCGGTGGTCAGATCGTCGGCGGGATGCTCGCGCCGGTCCTCGGCCAGTGCGGTGGCGTACGCCCCGATCGCCATCGCGACCGAGACGAACTCCTCGAAGTCGGTGGCGATGTCGGGATCCCCGAAACCCAGGATCACGTTGGTCCAGTGGAAGACTCGCTGATGATCGGATTCAGGGATGCCCATCATGTCGCAGATGATCTGCAGCGGGAGCGGCCCGGAGAACTCGGCGACCAGATCAGCCCGGCCGTCGGGGTGGTTCGCCACCATGTCGGCCACCAGCCGCGCCGCCCGCGCCCGCACGGAATCTTCGATCAGCGCAAGCACTTTCGGGGTGAACGCACTGCGGACGATGTTGCGCAGCCGAGTGTGGCGGGGATCGTCCATCGCGATCATCGAGCCGAAATACTCGGCCAGCTCCGGGGATTGATCCCCGATCACGATACCGAGCGCCGAGCTGAAGATCTCGGGATGCCTGCTGGCGTAGAACACGTCGTCGTAGCGGGTGAGCGCCCAGTGACCGGCCACCTCCGCATCCGGGTCGGCGACGAAGGCCTCGAAGAACCGGATGGGCGCCTCCCGGCGCAGCGTGGCGAACGCTCCGTCACGGATGTCGTCGTCGAGCCCCCAGAAATCCCACGACCCCAGGTCGACGTCGCCAAGGGCGATGTCCGGTGGGGGAGTTCCGTTCACCCGGGTGAGATCCCCGAGTGTCGTGCCGAGTTCGGGGCTGCTCATGTGACCCGAGCGTAGCGTCAGGGCCGCGCTTCATGACCCTTTCGGCCATGTGTGCGACGGTCCTCCTTCATTCGCGCCTCGTGCAGGTGGCGTTGCCCGCCGACCAGGTCGTCGCGGACGCGCTTCTCGTGGTCGCGAACGACCTGCCAGTAGCTGTCGTCGAACTCCTCGACGACCTGGAAGGTCCACCGCCCCTCGAGCACGTTGCGGCCCACGAGTTCGGTCTCGATGCGCTGGGCGACATCGTCGTGACCCGCCTCGCGCAGCGCGTCGCACGCCTCCCCGAGGAGCAGGTCGGCGTGGCCCATCAGCTGGTGGAACGAATACAGGTGTCCGCGAGCACGTTCCACCCACTCGAGCGCTTCGGTCACCTTGCCGACGGCCTCGACCGTGGCATCACTCGCGTCACTCACGTCAGCGAGTTACCCGACTTGCCGACGGCGCAACCGCGGCGTGTGTGTCGAGTCTCTGACGAGCCGTCGGGGGGTCAGCGGTCGAAGTCGTCGTCGATCGGGACGTCGATCGTCTGCTCGATCAGGTCGGCCTCGCTGGCCTGCCAGTCCCGCTCGCCGGCCACCCGGTCGGCATCTCGCCAGGCCCCGTCAGCGGCGTCATCGGCGGGGTCGATCGGCACGCGCTGCTCAGCCACGTCGGCCTCGGGAGCATCGTCGAACGGATCGTCCTGGGGTGTCGTCACGGTGGAATACCTCCGAGAGTCGATGGGCGGGTTCGGCGGTCTCCCCACGATAGTTCGCCCGGCGCGGGGGCGGACATGCCCGCCCGGCGATTCACGTTGGTCCAGCCTGCTCGGGTACTGTGCGTAGCAACTTCCGCCCCGGACGAGACAGGCCCTCGAAGACGGTGGGGCCACCTCGCAAGCACTCGAGATTCAAAGGTCAGTGATTTGCCAGACACCACCAACGGAACCCAGGACCTGACTCCGCATTTCGAGGACGTCCAGTCGCACTACGACCTCTCGGACGACTTCTACCGGTTGTTCCTGGATCCCACGCAGACCTACAGCTGTGCCTACTTCGAGCGTGACGACATGACCCTCGAGGAAGCTCAGCTGGCCAAGATCGACCTGTCGCTGGGCAAGCTCGGCCTCGAGCCCGGCATGACGCTGCTCGACATCGGCTGCGGCTGGGGCGCGACGATCAAGCGAGCCGTCGAGAAGTACGACGTCAACGTCATCGGCCTGACGCTGAGCCGCAACCAGCAGGCCCACGTACAGAAGGTGCTCGACGGACTCGACAGCCCGCGCAGCAAGCGCGTGCTGCTGCAGGGGTGGGAGCAGTTCCACGAGCCGGTGGACCGCATCGTGTCGATCGGTGCGTTCGAGCACTTCGGCCGTGATCGTTACGACGAGTTCTTCAGCCGGGCCCACGACGTGCTGCCCGCCGACGGCGTGATGATGCTGCACACCATCGTCAAGCCCGACGACGACGAGTTCGCGGCCAGGAACCTGCCGGTCACGATGACCAAGATCAGATTCTTCAAGTTCATCATGGACGAGATCTTCCCCGGTGGTGACCTGCCGCAGCCGGTCAAGGTCAAGACGCACGCGACCAAGGCCGGTTTCGGAGTCGGGCTGGTCCAGCCGCTGCGGCTGCACTACGCGCGCACGCTGGATCTGTGGGCCGCCGCGCTGGAGTCCAACAAGGACCAGGCCATCGCGATCCAGTCCGACGAGGTCTACGAGCGGTACATGAAGTACCTGACCGGCTGCGCCGATCTGTTCCGTGACGGCTACACCGACATCTGCCAGTTCACCCTGACCAAAGCCTGATCAGCTCGGCTTCAGGTACGACTTCGCCGGTTGTCCCGGCTCGCCGCCGGCGGCATCGCGGCGCCGGGCAGCCATGCCGGCGAGCGCCTCGAACACCACCCGGTGGGCGGCGTTGACCGTCAGCTCGGCGTGGTCGTAGGCGGGCGCCACCTCGACGACGTCCACGCCGGCCACGTCGTGCTCGTAGCAGAGCTGGCGCACCATCCGGAGCAGATCCGCGCTGGTGATACCGCCCGGCTCCGGGGTCCCGGTGCCCGGTGCGTGCGCCGGATCGAGCACATCGATGTCGACCGAGACGTAGAGCTTGTCCGCCTTGGCCAGCGCCTCGCCGACCGCGTCGGCCATCACCGCCTTGAAGCCACGCTCCCAGATCTCCTGCATCGTGTGCCAGGTCATCTTCTGCTCTTGCATCCACTCGAACGTGTCCTGCGGTGGCCAGTAACCGCGCAGACCGACCTGCACGAAGTGCGAGCCGGGCACCGCACCCGACTCGATGAGCCGGCGCATCGGGGTGCCGTGGCTGGCCAGGTTGCCCTCGATCTCGTCGGCGGTGTCGGCGTGGGCGTCGAAGTGCACGATGCCGACGTTGCCGTATCCGTGCACATCGGCGACCGCGGTCGCGGCGGGCCACGTGATCGAATGGTCACCGCCCAGGATCACCGGCACGATGCCGCGGCTGGCGATCGCGGCCACTCGGTCCTTGATGTTCTGGTGCGACACCTCGGTCTGCCCGTGCGGGCAGTACGCGTCACCGAAGTCGACGACCTCGAGCCAGTCGAAGATCTCCAGGCCCAGGTCCATGTGATAGGTCCCCGGCTCGTAGGCCGTGGCACGGATGGCCCGCGGACCGAACCGAGCACCGGGACGGTTGGTGGTCGCGATGTCGAACGGCGCGCCGACGATCGCGACGTCGGGTTTCCAGGAGTCGAGCTGGCTGGTCTCGGTGAGGAACGGGCGGTGCCCGAACGACGCCACCCCCGCGTAGGCGAGTTCCAACTGCTCGACCATGCCGGGCGGAAGATCGCGCTGATGTCCGTGATCGTGACCGTGGCCCATGCGAGGACCGTACCGGTCAGGCGATGCCGCGGCCCGTCAACGCGGTGCGCAGCTCGTCCGGCACGGGCCGCTTGGCCCAGTCGTCGGTCGACACCACGACATAGGTGTTGGCTCCGCGCACCGCGACCTGCTCCGCGTCCTCGGGGTCTGCGGCTGCACGGCGGCGCACCGCGAACTCGATCGTGAAGCTCGTGGTGCCCACCCTGGCGCAGGCTGCGCTGACCCGCACGACGTCGCGCCAGCGCACCGGGGCGGCGAAGTCGATCTCGCTGTGCACGACCTGGAAGTCGTAGCCGCCCGCGATCATCTCGGCGTAAACGACACCGCAGTGGTCGAGAAATCCGGTGCACGCCTCGTCGAACCAGGTGAGGTAGTGGCCGTTGAACACCACGCCCTGCTGATCGATCTCTGCGTAGCGGGGCACCACGGGCAGCGCGTATCCGGCCATCATCGACGACTGTAAGGGTGAGGCAGACTCGAGCCATGCAGCTCGTGACGATCGACGACATCCGCGTTGCCGCGCAGCGCATCCGCACCCACGTCGTGCGGACTCCGCTGATACCCGCGCCGTGGGGCGACCCCGAGCGCCCGCTGTGGGTCAAGCCCGAGAACCTGCAGGCGATCGGCGCGTTCAAGGTGCGCGGCGCGTTCAACGCGCTCACCGCCGTGATGGCACAGCCCGGGTCGGTCACCGACGTGGTCGCCTACAGCAGCGGCAACCACGCCCAGGCCGTCGCCTACGCCGCAGCCACGTTCGGTCTTCGGGCGCACATAGTGATGCCGGAAGAGACGCCCGAGGTGAAGGTGGCCGCGACCCGGGCGCACGGGGCTCGTGTGGTGCTGTGCGGGGCGGGCCAACGCGAGGCCGTCGCTGCCGAGGTGGTCGCCGAAACCGGTGGGGTGATGATCCCGCCGTTCGACCACCGCGACATCATCGCCGGTCAGGGCACGATCGGTCTGGAGATCGCCGAGGACCTCCCGGATGTGGCCACGGTGCTGGTTCCGGTCAGCGGGGGCGGACTGTCCTCGGGTATCGGGGTGGCGATCAAGGCGCTGTGCCCGACGGCGGTGGTGCTCGGCGTGGAACCCGAGCTGGCCGCCGATGCCGCCGAGGGGCTACGGACCGGCGAGCGCGTGGATTGGCCGGTCACCAAGCGCAACCGGACCGTCGCCGACGGACTGCGTTCGCAGCCGTCCGAGCTGACGTTCACGCATCTGCGCCACGTCCTCGACGACGTGCTCACCGTCACAGAGGACGACATACTCTCCGCCGTCCGCGAATTCGCCCAGCGGGGCCATCTGGTCGCCGAACCCAGCGGGGCCGTCGCGCTCGCGGCGTACCGCCGGCACACCACGCCACCGGGTCCGACCGTGGTGATCCTGTCCGGCGGCAACATCGAACCGCGTTTACTGGCCCAGACCCTCGCCTGACGGACATGCGTCACCGGAGGTACTGCGGGTAAGGTCGCCGCGACGAAGGAGTGGTTCGTGGACGCAGTACTCGGGCTGTCGGTGACGTCGTCGGCTGTCGGACTGGTCCTGGTGCACGGGCAGGACGCCGACGGCGAGGCGATGACCGGCACCGGTGTCGAGGTGGCGACGTCGCAGCAGGCCGCCGAAGCCGTGCGACGCACCGAGGCGCTGGCTGCGCAGCGCGGTCAGCGCGTGCAGTCCATCGGCATGACCTGGAGCGACGACGCGCGGACCGAGGCGTCACTGCTGCTCAAAGAGCTCACCGAGTCCGGCCACACCATCGTGCCCGTGCAGCTCTCCGAGGCCACCGATGCGCTGGCCCGCGGGATCGCCGAGGTGATGGGCTACCACACCACCGCGGTGTGCGTCGTGGAGCCGGGACAGCTGATCGCTCTGGTCGTCACGCCGGACGACGGCGCGGTGCAGACCGCCGTCAACAGCTCCGTGATCACCGAGGAAGACCTGATCGGGTGGCTGAGCGCGGTCTTCGCCCGCGCGGACTGGGAACCCGAGGCGCTGGTGCTCGTCGGCTCGGCCGAGGACCTCGACGGGATCGCGCCCGTGCTCGAGGACGCGTTGGCCGTGCCGGTGTTCTCGCCCGCCGAAGCCCAACTGGCGCTGGCACGGGGAGCGGCGCTGGCCTGCGCCCCCAGCGCCGACGGCTGGTGGATCGACGACGATTTCGCGCAGACACAGGCGCCGCCTGCGCCGCAGCGCACGTCGGAGCGGCTGCGGCGCGTGGGTCCGGCAGCGATGCTGGCCGGCGGCCTGGTCGCATTCGTCGTGTCGGTCTCCGCAGCGCTGGGTCTGCAGTTCGTCCCCGTTCGGCCCGCCCCGCCGGTGCGACCGGCCGCAACGACCGTGACCCCGGCCGCCCCGGCCGCCCCGGTCGCGCCGATCGCCCCGCCGCCGCCTCCCGTCGCTCCGCCGCCCGTAGAAGAAGCCCCCGCCACGGCGGAGCCGGCGCCTGAGCCCGCCCCGGTCGAGGACGCTCCGGCGCCGGAGCCGGCGCCGATCGAGAGCACCGACCCGCTGCCGGTCGACGCGGTGCCGCCGGTCGACGCGGTGCCGCCGCCACCGCCGCCGGTCGTTGCACCACCACCGGTGCCCGAGCAGCAGCCGGGCCTGCTGCAGCGCATCCGCGATCGGTTGGCCGGGGTACGCGACGAGCAGCCGCCGGTCGTCGAGCCGGCTCCTCCGCCGCCACCGCCTCTACCCTGAGGACGTGACCCTGCGTATCGGCCTTCGCGTCGGGATAGTCCTGGCCGTTGCAGCGGCACTGCTCGTCGTCGGCGTGACCTCCGAGCGTGGTCTGTGGTGGCGCCTGGTGACGTTCACCTACCAGGTCAACATCGCCGCGGCCGCCTACTACCTCTGGACGCTGGTCCGACCGCGGGCCGACAGCCGCGCCGGGCTGCGCGGGGCGGTCGTTCTGTACCTGGTCATGGCCGGAGTGGTGTGGAACCTGTTCCTGGTCGAGCGCAGCATGGGCTACACCGTCGCGAACCTGCTGCTGCACTGCGTCGTACCGGTGCTCGCCCTGTGCGACTGGATCCTGGTGGGGCGGCGCCCCGAACCGGCAACAGTGCCGACGAGGTCGACGCTGGCGTGGTGGCATCCGGTCGCCTGGCTCGCGTTCCCGGCGGCGTATCTGGTGGTGGCGCTGCTGGTGCTCAACGACCTGGGCCGGCGTGCGCCCTACTTCTTCCTCGATGTCGACAGCGTCGGCGCAGGCGCGGTCGCCGCCAACGTCGCGGCGCTGGCCGTCGGCGTGCTGGCGCTGGGATATGCGTTGCTGGCCGTCGGCGGTGGAGTGAAACGTTCACCCTCGTGACCGCGATAGTCGGTCAACAGGGGTCAAACCCGTCGATTACCTAGGATGGCACCGTGGCGAGCGCCTCACGTGAACACAACCGACTCCGATCCTCCATCGTCCGCATCGCGGCAGTGATGGGATCGGTGGTCGTCATGACCGGCCTCTCGGTAGGACCGTCAGCGGTCGGAGCCATCGGCACCGCGGTACCGACCCTTCCGTCGACGATCAGCGAGATGTCGCCGTCGCCCGGTGAGACCGTCGGCGTGGCCCATCCCGTCACGGTGACGTTCACCGCCGCGGTACCCGACCGCAGCGCCGTCGAGAGTTCCTTCGCGGTGCGGCCGTCGGACGGCGGGCCGGCCCAGGGCACGTTCTCGTGGCTCGACGACCGGACCATGCAGTGGACCCCCACGCAGTTCTTCCCGGCGCACGCACCCATCGACGTCTCGGTGGGAGGATTCGCCACCAGTTTCCAGACCGGCTCCTCGGTCGTAGGGGTCGCGGACCTCGACGCGCACACGTTCACCGTGAGCATCGACGGCGTCGTCGCACGGGAAATGCCCGCGTCGATGGGCAAGCCGAAGCACACCACGCCGATCGGGAGCTTCACCGCGCTGGAGAAGCAGAAGTCCGTGGTCATGGATTCGCGGACGATCGGCATCCCGCTGTCGGACCCCGAGGGCTACAAGCTGACCGTCGCCGACGCCGTCCGCGTCACCTGGGGCGGTGTCTACGTGCACTCCGCCCCGTGGTCAGTGGGCTCGCAGGGCTACGCGAACGTCAGCCACGGCTGCATCAACCTCAGCCCGGACAACGCCGCGTGGTACTTCGACACCGTCAGCGTCGGCGATCCCATCGTCGTCCAGGCCTGACGGGGGTCACCACACCGTCATATTCGTCGGCCGCCGGCGGGGTAATCCTCTGTCATCGACGACGGAGGTGCGATCATGCGCGATCACGCACACGCGACAGCCAACCTGGCGGATGTGTCCCAGATCGGGGACTCACCCATGCTGCGGATGATGAGCGGCGAGGAGGTCAGCGTCGAGGCGCACGACAACCTCGTCGAGATCGCCCGCTATGAAGAAAGACTCGCTCAGCAGTTGGTCTGAATACGGAACTTCGCCTTGGCGTCGTCGCTCGGCGTCGCGGTGAAGTTGCCGTCCGCGGTGCCGGTGATCGTGTACCGCCCCTGCTGACCGGTCACCTCGGCATTTCCCATGTTGCCCTTCCAGAAGTTGCCGGAAAAGCCTGCGACGTCTCGGAATTCGACGGATTCGGCCTTGGGCGGCCCGTCCATCGCCAGCACGGCGGTGAAGCCCTTGTCCTTGCCCGCCGTCTGGATGTACCAGGTGAAGCCCGTCTGCCGGCACGTCACCGGAAAAGCGCCCCCGGCATCGTTGCCGTCGATCGCAACGGTTGCCGTTGTGCCGCCGAGTGCAGGCTCGGGTGATGAGCACGCCGTCAACCCCAGGACGGCTCCGCCGACGGCGACGATCGCGGCGAGATGTCGAGTCTCCATGGCGCCCGACTCTATGCGGTGATGAGCCGTTGCCCGGGGACTTCCCGCGCAATCCGCGCGAGGCGTCACCCCAATGCCCGCGCTGTGGCGGCGTCAGCGGGCAGGAACGCCTCGATGCTGAGCTCCGCGGCGGTGAGGTCCAGCGCGGTTCCGAACGTCGTGACCGTCGAGAGCAACCGGAGTTCGACGCCGTCAGGTGTGACGAGATCCAGCGGCACCGCCACCCCGCCGAGGTCGAGGGATCGATCGTCTCCGCCCGGGTAGCCGCTGATCTCGTCGAGCAGTGCGGAGAGGTTCCCGGTGTCGTCGGCCGCCGCCTCCCGGTGCAGCCGCGCGATCAGATGGGCGCGCCACTGGCCCAGGTTGCGGATGCGCGGTGCGAGTCCCTCGGGATGCAGGGCGATACGCAGGGCATTGGGCCGATCCAGCAGGTGCGGCGCGACGCCTGCGAGCAGCACGCCGGCACCGGCGTTGGCGCGCAGCAGGTCCCAGACCCGGTTCACGACGACGCACGGGTACGGGTCGTAGGCCTCGAGCACCCGCGCCACGCCGGCATGCACGGACGCCATATCGGGAGCGTCAAGGGGCCGCTCGGTGTAGGCCGGTGCGTGTCCGGCGGCCATCAGCATTCGATTCTGCTCGCGCCGAGGCACGTCGAGGACATCGGCCAGCCGCAACACCATCGTCCGGCTGGGTGTCGCACGGCCCGTCTCGACGAAGCTGACATGGCGCGCCGAGACGTCTGCTTCCAGTGCGAGCTCGAGCTGGCTCAGGCGGCGTCGCATACGCCAACGCCGCACCATCGCGCCCACCGTGGCAGGTGGCGCGTCCCGTACCGCCATCACTCGAGTCTGGCCCCGACCGGTAGTCGGCGCCACTACCTCGGAGGTAATTGCGCCCTTTACCCCAGGCGCGAATCGTGGAGGCATGTCCGAGATGACCGCCACGCCCCGCTGGCTGCGCATCGTCCTGGTTTGCGATCGAGCCGGCTCGGCGTGGTACCTGGGCACGGGGTTCTTCTTCGCGCCCGTGCTCGCCGCGGTGTCGCCGTGGCCTGCGGTGACGGCGGGGTTGTGGGTGCTGATCGCAGTGGCCGGCCTGTGGCTCGGCGTTCTGGGGCTGGCCATGGCGACCGGGCTGGCCATCGTGCTGCGGGCGGGCGGCGAGCTCGGTGATGACTACTGGCGCTCGGTCATCGACTATCCGAGCTAGCGCGTCAGCAGCTGATCGCACAGTGTGGCAGCCAGCCACGCCTCGAATGTCCGCCGCGGCCAGCCACGATGTGTCACGAGTCGGCTGTAGAGCATCGGCTCGGTGAACAACGCGGCCAGATCGACGGCCTCGGAACGGCGCAGGTCGTTGCGAAGCCCGCCTGCTGCGCCGACCGCCGCGACAACGGCTCTGGCCCCCGCGCGGCGCTGATCGGCCATCCGATCGAACAGGGCCTGCGCCGCGTCGTCGACGCTCGCCGCGTTCTCCAGGACTATGAACAGCTCTGCGACCCGCGAGTCGATGTCGGTGAGCATGCGAGCCCACTGGTGCAGGATCGCGACCGGATCCTGCATCGCGAGTAGCGCGATCATCTCCGAGCGCTCTGTCAGCGGCACCGGTGCATCGTCGCCTGCCACCGCCCAATCCAACGCCAGCGCCAGGAGCTCTGCCTTCCCGCCGACCGCGGTGAACACCGTCTTCCTGCTGACCTCCGCTGCGGCCGCGATTGCGTCCACCGAGGTGGCGGCGAAGCCCGCCGCGACGAAGAGGTCGGCGGCTGCTGCGACGATGCGGCGTCGCGTGGCCGCGGCCTGAGCGCTGCGCAGAGGGGAGCGGTATCCCCGCTTGACAGATTCATCCATTATGGGTGACCGTTAATGTATTCATTACACCGCAAGTTACCTTAAGTGAGGGTGTTGTGGCCACAGTCATCATCGGCGCCGGGCCGACGGGATTGTTCACCGCGATCGCGCTGGCCCGTCGAGGGCGAAGGGTGGTCGTCGTCGATCGTGATCCCGGGCCCATCCCCGGCATCACATGGCGGCGCCGGGGCGTGATGCAGTTCGCGCACGCTCACACATTTCGTGGGCCCGTGGTGGAACTGCTCGACAGCGAGATCCCCGACGCGCTGGTGTCATTGCGCAGCGTCGGAGCCGCCGTCGTCACCGGCGAGGACGGCACCGCGATCGCCATGCGGTGCCGGCGGGAGGTTCTCGAACGGGTGCTGTGGACGATCGCCCGGCGCCAACCAGGACTGACGCTGGTCACCGGCCACGTCGACCGGGTTCTGAGGGACGGGGATCGTGCGGTCGGGATCGACGTCGACGGCACGGCGGTGTCCGCCGACCTGGTGATCGACGCGTCCGGCCGCAGCGGGCGCATCCTGCGTCACCTCGGCGCCGTGGGTGATCAGGTCCCGTGCGGCGCCACCTATGTCACCCGCCAGTACCGACTCGTCGGCGCCGACCCGGGACCGATCAACGCCCCGGTCGGGCTGTCCTTGAGCTTGGCCGGCTACTTCGCCGTCGCGTTCCTGCACGATGCCGGGACGTTCTCCGTCACGATCACCCACGACGGCACCGACCCCCGCCTGAAACTGCTGCGCCAGCCTGACGTGTTCGAGGCCGCCGCACGGGCAATCCCGCTGCTGGCCGACTGGATCGAGCGAGCTCACCCACTCACCCCCGTGTTGCCCGGCGGCCGACTGCACAACACCTATCGCACCCAGGTCGACGGCGCCGGGAGACCGGTACTGCCGGGACTTCTCGCCGTCGGCGACTCCGTCTGCACCACCACGCCATTGGCCGGCCGCGGCATCACGCTGGCGTTCCGGCAGGCACGTACGCTGATCGATCTACTGCAACACTCGCCGACTGACGCCGGAACAGTGGCCGTCCGGTTCGACGAGTGGTGCCGCGCCCACATCCGCCCCTGGTTCCTCGACCACGTGCGCTCCGACGGGGATCGACTTCGTCGATGGGCTGGTGGTGCGGTGGACCTGAGCCGCGCGCTGCCCTCAGACCTCGTCGTGGCCGCAGCAGCCGCGGACCGGTCGCTGCGCGCCGATGTCGCCGGCTACGACCGGATGCAGGCGTTACCGGCCAGCCTCGACCGCCTACAGTGCCGGGCCCGCGCGGTCTACGCGTCGGGGTGGCAGCCGCCGACGGCCGCTGGACCCACCCGGGCGGAGCTCGGCGAGCTCTGCGCTCAGTGGGCGACCGGGCAGCCCGTGCCGGTGTAGTCGACCTGCCAGTGCTTGATGCCGTTCAGCCATCCGGAGCGGAGACGTTGCGGCGTCCCGATGGACTGCAGGTCCGGCAGGTGGTCGGCGATGGCGTTGAACATCAACTCGATGGTCATGCGGGCCAGGTTGGCGCCGATGCAGTAGTGCGCCCCGGTGCCGCCGAAGCCGACGTGCGGATTCGGGTCGCGCAGGATGTCGAACGAATAGGGGTCGGAGAACACCTCTTCGTCGAAGTTGGCCGAGCGATAGGACATCACGACCCGCTGGCCCTTCTTGATCGGCACGCCGGACAGTTCGTAGTCGCACAGCGCGGTGCGCTGGAACGAGGTCACCGGCGTCGCCCAACGCACGATCTCGTCGACCGCGGTGACTGGGCGCTGCGCCTTGAACAGCTCCCACTGGTCGGGATGCTCGGTGAACGCGATCATGCCGTGGGTGATCGAGTTGCGGGTCGTCTCATTGCCCGCGACGGCGAGCAACACCATGAAGAACCCGAACTCGTCGTCGGAGAGTTTGTGGCCGTCCACGTCGGCTTCCACCAGCTTGGTGACGATGTCCTCGCCCGGCTGTTCCGCGCGCTGGGCCGCGAGTTGCATCGCGTACATGATCAATTCCGTTGCGGCATTGCGGTTGTCGTAGTGCGCGAACTCTGGGTCGTCGTCACTGACCATCTGGTTGGACCAGTCGAAGAGCTTCTTGCGGTCCTCGATCGGCACGCCGAGCAGCCCGGCGATGGCCTGCAGCGGGAGTTCGCACGAGACCTGTTCGACGAAGTCGCCCGCGCCTGCGGCCGCCGCGGTCTTGGCGATGTCCTGCGCGCGGGTGTCGAGGTCGGCGCGCAGGCGTTCCACCGCGCGCGGGGTGAAGCCGCGGGAGACGATCTTGCGCAGATGGGTGTGGTGCGGGGCGTCCATGTTGAGCAGCACGAACTTGCCGGTCTCGATCTGCTCGCCCGTCGAGCCCTCTGGATAGCGGGGGAGCGCGGTCTTCTCCAGGCTGGAGAAGACGTCGCTGCGTTTCGAGATCTCCTTGACGTCCCGGTGTTTGGTGACCACCCAGTAGCCGCCGTCGCCGAACGGGCCGGCGCCGCCTGAGGTCTGCTCGTTCCACCAGATGGGTGCGGCGCGCCGCAGCGCGGCCAGCTCCTCGACCGGAAGTCGCTCGCAGTTGAGATCCGGATCGGTGAAGTCGAATCCAGGGGGGAAGACCGGAGTCGGCATACTGTGGCTCCTTGCCGTGATGAAGGCCGTCATGGGGCGCTCGTATTCGATACCTACACCACCGGCAGGGCTCGGGGCGCCGACTTCGCGGAGTTCGATCGAAGTGAGCTGTAACGAATGTGACTCCGGGGGAGAAGCACAGGGTGACAATGATCCCAAGGCGGCCTGCATCGTGGCCGCACCTCCGAAGGGGGAACCGGTGATGATCGGATGGCAGGTCAGGACCGCTTCTGCTGTGGGCGCCGCCGCGATCGCGGGGCTGCTGGTGTGTGCGCCCACCGCGGCCGCCGATCCCGGTCCCGCGGTTCCGCCACCGGCCCCGGTTCCTGCCCCTGTCCAGCTGCCGCCGGATCAGGCCGCGGTGCCGGGAGCGCCGGTCCAAGCACTGGCCGGTGGCGCACCCGATGTCGCTGCAGCGCCGCCCGCCGAGGTGCCGCACCTGTCCAGCCCCGAGAACCTGCCCCCGGGCACCACCGAGACCCCGGCACCGCAGACCCGTCTGGGGTATCTGCGTGACCTCTGGCATTCGATGCAGACCCAGGAGGTGTCAGGCTCGGATGCTCTGCTCCTGCTCACGCAGCGCCCGATGTCGGCGACGCCCGGCATGCAGCCCACCCCGCCGGCGCCGGCCGCACCGGCACCTGCGCCTGTTCCGGCTCCGCTGTCACCCTAGAGCGCTGGCCCCTTAAAGCGCTGGCCTCCTAAAGCGCTGGCCTCCTAAAGCGCGGTGGCCACCATCGCCTCGATGCGCGCAGGCACGTGCTTGTGCAACGGAGTGCCCGCATAGGCGTCGCGCCATCGACTCGACGTGAGCGCGTTGGGTGCGACTCCGGGCGCCACGGTGTCGCCTTCGGCGTCGACGTAGTCCACCCCGAACCCGTTGGGCAGTGAGGCGTGCCCGGGCAGCATCGCGTCGCTGATCTCGACGACGGCCTCGGCCGTGCCCGCTGCGGTGGTGATGCGAGCCGGGCCGCCGTCGGTCAACCCCAACGCGGCCGCGTCCGCCGGATTGACCCGCAGTGCCCCCTGCGCATCCCGGGTACGCCAACTGGGATCGCGCAGGATGTCGTTGGCGGTGAAGGCGCGACGCTCTCCGGCCGAGAGCACGAACGGGAACTCCGATGAGGTGAGTTGCACGGGTTCTGAGGCCAGCTTCTCCACTTCGGCCAGCATCTCGGGTATCGCGATCGCGATCCTGCGGTCCGGATGTGTGATCAGAGTGAAGTCGTCCTCGTACTCGTGCACGGTGAAGGTGATCCCCGAGCGCCCGGTGAGGATGGCCTCGAACAGCGCGTTGCCGTCGACGTGGCCGGCGCGCCGCACCGCATCCGGATAGGTCATGGCGGTCTTCTGCGCCAGCCCCCACAGAGCGGCCGCGCCGGCCAGGCCGTCGGGCAGCGTCGCACCCAGCGTCTCGTACAGCACGAACGGAAGTACCTTGGCCAGGCCCGGATTCGCGCCGACGGCAGCCAGGAACGCCGCCGCGAACTCGTCGAGACCGCGCTCGGCGGCCTCGCGCAGCGGTGCGAGCTCGGCTTCGTCGACGACGCCGAGTGCGCGGGTGAGACGGGCCCAGATCTCGGGTTCGGGCAGTGTGCCCTCCAACGGCTCCATCAACCGATGGCGGAGGTGAAAGGTGTTGCGCGGGAACTCGAGATTGAAGAACGTGGCTTCGGCCTTCTCGAACTGGCTGGCGGCGGGCAGCACGTAGTGCGCCAGCCGCGCCGTTTCGGTCATCGCCACGTCGATGACGACGAGCAGTTCCAGGCTCTCGAACGCCGCGCGCACGGCTCGCGAGTCCGCGATCGAATGCGCTGGGTTGCTGCTCTCCACGATCAGCGCGCGGAAACGCTCGGGGTGGTCGGTGAGGATCTCGTCCGGCACCACGTTGCTCGGCATCAAGCCGCCGATGATCGGCGCACCGGTGACCGGCGTGCGGCCGACACCGCCGGGTCTGAACAGGGGCGCGAACGACGAATGCAGATGCTGGGAGCCCGGTTTGGCGAAGTTGCCGGTCAGTAACCACAGCATCTTGTTCAGATACGAGCACAGCGTGCTGTTCACCGACTGCTGCACGCCGAGGTCTTCGAACACCGCGACGCTGTCGGCGCGGGCGATGCGGCGGGCCGCGTCCCGCAGCAGCTGCTCGTCGACCCCGCAACGCGCGGCGTAGTCGGCCACGGGCACCTGCGCGAGCACGGCGCGCACCTCGTCGGCGCCGCTGACGTGCTCTGCGAGAAAGGCTTCGTCGCAAAGGTTTTCCTGCACCAGCAGCGCCGCGAGCGCGGCCAGGCACCAGGCGTCGGCACCGGGGCGCACGCGCAGGTGGAAATCCGCCATCTTCGCGGTGTCGGTGAGCACGGGATCGATCACGATCATCGAACGCGCCGGGTCCCTGGCGATCTCGTTGAGCACCACGCGCGCACGCGGAAAGCTCTGCGACATCCACGGGTTCTTGCCCACGAACACCGACACCTCGGCATGATCGAACTCGCCGCGGGTGTGGCCGCCGTAGAAGTGGGCGTCGACCCAGTGTTCGCCGGTCTTCTCCTGGGCCAGCGCATTGGACCGGTGGTAGGAGCCGAGCGCCTTGAGGAAGGCGCCGCTGTATGCGCCGCCGAGGTGGTTTCCCTGCCCGCCGCCTCCGTAGTAGAGGATCTTGTCGCCACCGTGGGTGTCGGCGACCGCGGCGAAACCGGCGGCGATCTCCGATATCGCGGTGTCCCAGTCGATGTCCTCGTAGGTGCCGTCTGGCCGGCGACGCATCGGCGAGGTCAGCCGGTTGCGCTGGTTTTGATAGTGATCCAGCCGCAGCGCCTTGTTGCACGTGTAGCCCTGCGATGCCGGATGGTTCTTGTCTCCGCGGATGCGGGCGAGCTTGCGCTCCTCGACCTGGACGACGATGCCGCAGTTGCATTCGCACAAGATGCAGGCGGTCGGCTGCCAATCAGCGGTCGTGTCGGTCATGGCGTCGCTCGCTCTCTCGTGGCGGCGGGTAGTGCCGCGCGAATCATCTCCGCGAGGAGGGTCTGTGCCCGGCGCAGCGCTTCGTCGTCGCGCTGGGCCCGCGCGATGACGATCGCCCCCTCGAACGCCGACAGTGTGAACACGGCGAGGTCGTCGGCGCGGTCGCCTGCGACGCCGTCGGCACGCAATCGGGTGGCAAGCGCCTCGCGCCACCGGGAGAACGCCGCAGCGGCGCGGTCGAGGACGGGCCGCTCTGCCGCACCGGGGTCGCCGGCTTCGACGGCCACCGCGACCACGGGGCAGCCCGCACGAAAGTCGCTGTCGCGCAGCAGTTGGGCCTGCCGGGAGAACAGCTCCTCCAGCGCGTCGAGACATGACGGTGCAGCGTCGAGGTGGCTGGCCATGTAGTCGGCGGCGTAATCGACGGCCTCGCAGAGCAGTTGGGTGCGTCCGCCGGGGAAGTAGTGGTAGGCCGACCCGCGGGGTGCGCCGCTGTGTTCGAGCACGTCGGCGATTGCGGTGGACTGGGCGCCGCGCTCCCGGATCAGCAACGCAGCCGAGACGACCATGCGCTCACGGGGACTCGTCATGTATGCAACCATACATAACCGCTGGCGCGAATTGGGCGTGATTGTCGTCGGTGGGCGACGACAACCACGCCGAAATCGCTAGACGGCGGCGGCCTCGTTCAGTTCGGAGAGGCGGCCCGTCGCCTCGAGGTACTCCTGCACCCAGCGTTCGATCACAGTTGCGGTCTTCTCGACCTTGGTGAACTGGCCGACGACCTGACCGACGGGATTGAAGGCGACGTCGACCGACTCGTTGGGGTACTTGTGCGTCGCGGCCACCGCCATACCCGACACCATGTACTGCAACGGCATACCGAGCGGCTGGGGGTTCTCCGGGTTCTCCCACGCCTCGGTCCAGTCGTTCTTGAGCATCCGCGCCGGCTTGCCGGTGAAGGACCGGCTGCGCACCGTGTCCCGGCTGGTCGCCTTCGCGTATGCGGCGTGCTGTACCGGCGTGTGCTCGGACTCTTCGACCATCACCCACTGCGAACCGGTCCAGGCGCCCTGTGCGCCCAGCGCCAGCGCCGCGGCGATCTGCTGGCCGCTGCCGATACCGCCTGCGGCCAGCACCGGAACGGGTGCGACCTCCTTGACGACCTGCGGCCACAGCACGATCGAGCCGATGTCGCCACAGTGCCCGCCGGCCTCGCCGCCCTGGGCGATGATGATGTCGACGCCGGCGTCGGCGTGCTTGCGGGCCTGGTAGGGAGATCCACAGAGTGCCGCCACGACGCGACCCTGCTCGTGAATGCGGGCGATCATGTCGGCCGGCGGGGTACCGAGGGCGTTGGCGATCATCGTCACCTTCGGGTGCTGCAGCGCCACCTCGACCTGCGGGGTGGCCGTCGCCTCGGTCCAGCCGAGCAGCTGCAGGGCGTCGTCATCACTGTGCTCGACGGGCACCCCGTGCTCGGACAGGATCCTCTTCGCGAACTCGATGTGCTCCTGGGGCACCAGGTCGTTGAGCGTCTTCTTCAGCACCTCGGGGTCCATGTCCGCGGCGTCGGAGCCCTCGTATTTGTTCGGGATCACGATGTCGACGCCGTAGGGATGGTCGCCGATGTGCTCGTCGATCCAGTTCAGCTCGATTTCGAGCTGCTCGGGGGTGAAGCCGACCGCCCCGAGCACGCCGAAGCCGCCGGCCTTGCTCACTGCGACCACCACGTCGCGGCAGTGGGTGAAGGCGAAGATCGGGAACTCGATGCCGAGTTGGTCGCACAGGGGAGTATGCATAGTCCGCTCCTGGTGGGCTCATGGGCCGAACGCGTCGGAAATTAGAACGTGTTCTACTTTAGTACACCGCGGAGGCCGTCGTGGTTTCCCCGGCCCGGAGTGGTGACCCGCAACACCGGCCACCCCTCGATCACAGCACGGGCCGCCAGCTCGCGGCGGGGGTTGACCGGGCGTGGCTGTCCCACCAACGACATCAGGGCGATGTCCTCGTTGCCGTCGGCGTAGAACCAGCTGTCGGCCAGATCGATGTCGCTCTGTTCGCAGAGCGTCACGACCGCGTCGGCCTTGCGCCGACCCCAGATCACCGGCCGTCGAATCCGGCCCGTGAGGCGGCCGTCGGCGTCCACCTCGAAGTGGTTGCACACCACGTGCTCGATCTCCAGGAACCGCGCCACCGGCTCGGCGTGAATCGTCAGCGCCGACGAGCACATCACCACCGTGTGGCCGCGGCTCTGATGCGCGAGGACCACATCGTGCATGGTGGGGAAAAGCCGCGACCGGACGCGCTCGCGGAACAGCCGCTCGCCGATGTCGTCGAGTTCTGTCAGCGACTCACCGCGAAGGTACCCGGCGGCACGCTCGAGGAGCTTGGCGAAGTCGACCCGGCCGAACCGGTACCGCATGGCCGCCTCGATCACGCCGGTCACCTCGCCGAGCCTGGCCTGCCTGCGACGGATGCGATCCCCGGCGTGCGCGGTGGCGGTGAAACCGTCGACCAGCGTCCCGTCCAGATCGAAGAACGCACCGACGTGAGGACCCTGCGGGCTCGCCGCGATCGCCGCCAGCAGGTCGGTGGGGAGTGCGGTCACGGTCTCCTCGCGTTCGGCCGGTGTCGCCGTTGATTCGCCATGCTACGGACCACGCCGACACTCCTGGTTTAATCTGTGCCGGTCGCCGCAAACGGCCACGGTAGTTTGGTAGCCGGGTTCAGGAAGCAGCCTGTGCGAGAGGTGGACGGGAGTCTGCGCTCTGGCAGTGGGCGGACAGCGGCCTGACATGGAAGGTGAACCTTGGACGAGCAAGCAGGCGAAGGCGCAACCGCCTCATCAGGGGCGTCGAACTGCGACGTGACCGAACGATGGGTCGATGGCGTGGCCATCGTGGCGGTCTC
Source organism: Mycobacterium sp. IDUB_1 (assembly GCF_055419625.1). Taxonomy (NCBI): domain Bacteria; kingdom Bacillati; phylum Actinomycetota; class Actinomycetes; order Mycobacteriales; family Mycobacteriaceae; genus Mycobacterium; species Mycobacterium sp. IDUB_1. Next base: position 342,015 of record NZ_JBVAYA010000003.1, read on the forward strand.
CGGTGTCGTCGACATGCTCACCTCACCGCAGCTCGAGTCGGCCATCGATGCCGCTCTGGCACAGAAGCCGTCCGCCGTGGTGATCGATTTCACGAAGGTGGAATTCCTGGCCTCGGCCGGCATGGGCGTTCTGGTCGCCGCACACGACAGAGCCGGCGCTGACGTGTCATTCAGCGTGGTAGCCGACGGTCCGGCGACCAGTCGGCCGCTGAAATTGGTGGGCATCGCCGAGATCGTCAGCCTCTACCCGAACCTGGACGAAGCGCTCGCCGCACGTGACACGTAGGAAAGCCGCGTAGAAACGTGCGTCTTCGGGTAGCCACCGACTGCCATGATCGATTCCATGCCGCCGGCTGAGGTAGCCAATGCAGAACGTTTCGAGCGGTTCGGCCTCGACGCCGACGCCGGAACGGTGGCTATGGCGCGCCGTGAATTCGCCGCCTGGCTGAACCGCTACTTCGACCTCGACGAGGAACGCTGCAGCGATCTGGTGCTGGCCATCAACGAGGCCCTGGCCAACTCGGCGGAGTTCGCCTACCGGCTCGTCGAACGACCCGGCACCATCGACATCTGCGCTCTCTATGACGCCCAGCGTGAGACCCTCGCCGTGGACATCAAGGACCGGGGCACGTGGCGGACGCCGCAGACGGACCCGGTGCCACGGACCCGCGGCCGCGGTATCCCGCTGATGGAGACCCTGTCCGACAGGTCGGTCATCGAGCCGTCAACCCACGGCACGCATGTCCGCCTGGAGTGGCACGGCGTCACCCGTCGCTGATCCCTATCTGCGGTAGGTGCCGGCACCGGTGACCAGCGGCAGATCGAGTGTCGTGCGGATGCCGGCCTCAGCGGCCACCACCGCGGGAATCGCGTTCACGATCCGGCCGGCGGCAGCAAGGATCGCCGCGTAGTTGTGATCGCCGTTGCGACTGGTCGGGCAGATGTCCATCGCGTAGGACGGCTCTCCGGTGATCTCCACCCGGTAGGACCCGCCGCCCTGGGCCGGCTGCGCCCAGTCGAGCCGCAGATCGCCACGCAGCCGGGTGATGTGTTCGACGACGATGACGGGCTCGGATCCGACGAGGCCTTCGATCTGGAAGCGCACCGCCGCGACAGTGCCCTTCTTGATCGTGCCGACCGCCACGTCGAAATCCTCGGGCGCCGGCTCCTGCTCGACGGTGTCGGTGATCTCGTCGATCGTCACGCCGAGCCCGGCAGCGAGTTGGTGGATCGCCACGCCCCAGGCGGCGCTCAGCACGCCGGGTTGGTACAGGAAGGGCAGGTCACCGATCTCGTTCCCGAATCCCATCACGTCGAACATCACGGTCGCACCGTCGTAGGTGGCGTAGTCCGCGATCTCCATCGTCCGGATCTGGCTGACACGCTGGCAGGTGCCCGCCAGTGCCAGCGGCAGCAGGTCGGTGACGAAGCCTGGGTCGACACCAGTGACGAACACCGTGGCATCGCCCTGCCGGGCAACGGATTCCACCCGCTCGATTGCCCGCTCACCGATGACGCCCCAGGGATAGGCCAGAAATCCAGGTGACGAGCCGACGACGTTGATCCCGGCCTCGAGCAAGGCGCGGACGTCCGCCAGCGCCTCCTTGGGCCGGATGTCGCCCATCGCGCAGTAGACGACGCAGTCGGGCGCGTCGGCGATGATCGCCGAGAGGTCGCCGATGGCACGGATTCCCGTGGTACCGCCGAGGCGGGCGAGTTCCGCGGCATCCTTGCCGAGCTTGTCGGCCGAGGACACCCAGACGCCGGTCAGCTCGAAGCGCGGGTCCTCGATCAGCTGACGCAGCGTCAGGCTGCCGCAGTTGCCGGTGCCGATCTGTGCCACTCGAATCGCCATGGCGGCCAGTATGCGTGGTCGGATGCCGAATTGGAACAGGTTCTAATTGCGCAGGGGGTGGTGCGGTAGCCTGTCGCCCCATGGGACGCGTGGACGGAAAAGTGGCACTGATCAGTGGCGGCGCGCAGGGGATGGGCGCCGAGGACGCCCGGGCGCTGATCGCCGAAGGGGCCAAGGTCGTGATCGGCGACATCCTCGACGAGAAGGGTCAGGCGCTGGCCGAAGAGATCAATGCCCAGACCCCCGACTCCATTCGCTATGTACATCTCGACGTCACCCAGGCCGACCAGTGGGATGCCGCGGTGGCCACCGCGCTCGACGCGTTCGGCACGCTGAACGTGTTGGTGAACAACGCCGGCACCGTCGCACTCGGCAAGATCGGCGAGTTCGACATGGACAAGTGGCAGAGGGTCATCGACGTGAACCTGACCGGGACGTTCCTCGGCATGCAGGCCTCCGTCGAGTCGATGAAAGCCGCCGGCGGCGGTTCGATCATCAACATCTCCTCGATCGAGGGGCTGCGCGGCGCGGTGATGGTGCACCCGTACGTGGCCTCGAAGTGGGCGGTGCGCGGGCTGACGAAGTCGGCGGCGCTGGAACTCGGTCCCCACAACATCCGCGTGAACTCCGTGCACCCCGGCTTCATCCGCACCCCGATGACCAAGTTCTTCCCTGACGACATGCTGCGAATTCCGCTCGGCCGGCCCGGCCAGCCCGACGAGGTCGCCACTTTCGTGGTGTTCTTGGCCAGTGACGAATCGCGGTACTCGACCGGGGCCGAGTTCGTCATGGACGGCGGTCTGGTCAACGACGTCCCGCACAAGTAGCACCACGCGCGCCAAGTCGGTGCCGGCCACCGTCGTCGATGGACCGCGCAGGTGAGGCCCAGCGTCGTCGCGGCACACGCACGACGCTGATCGTCGTCCTGTTGGCGGCCCTGGTGGCGGTGCTCGGTGTCGCCGACTTCCCGGACTTCGCCCGCCCCACTCCCGACCCCTCACGCGTCGAGCTGGCCCAGGGGTGGAGCCTGGCCTCGGCCCGCGTCGCCGGCGACGACGGAGCGGCCCTCTCGTCCCCGGGAAGCGAGCAGGCCGGGTGGCACCCGATCGCCCGCATGCCCGCCACGGTGCTGCAGACACTGCGGGCCGACGGCAGCTATCCCGACCTCTACGTCGGCACCCGGCTGCGCGACGAGGTGCCCTGGGACCTGTACCGGCAGGACTGGTGGTACCGCACCACCTTTGACGCACCCGGCGGACACACGACGTATCTCCTCGATTTTCCAGGCATCAACTACCGCGCGGAGATCTGGCTGAACGGGCACCGCATCGCCGGCTCCGACGACGTCGTCGGCATGCACGCCGCACACCAGATCGACGCGACTCCGTGGATACACCGCGGCGGCGCGAATGTGTTGGCCGTCAAGGTGACTCCCGAGCAGGCGCGCCAAGACGTCGACGGCGTGGAGCTCGCCGACAGCTGGTACGACTGGATCAACTGGCGCTACCTGGGATATCGCGAACAACCAGGTGCGTTGCCGGTGAACAACTCCTTCGTGCCGGATCGCAACGCCGGCATCTGGAAACCCGTGACGCTGCAGATGTCGCAGGACGTCTCCCTCGGTGAGAGCGCCGTGCGCTCCGATCTGCCGCTGCCGCGCACGGATTCGGCGACACTGACGGTCTACACGACGGTCCGCAACTACTCGCCGGCCACCGTGCGCGGTCTGATGCGCGTGACCATCACCAGGGCGGGAAAGCCCGACGTGGCTGTTGAGGCACGAGTGACGTTGGCGCCGGGGGAGACCCGGGAGGTGAGCTTCGCCGCCGATCGGTACCCGCAACTGAAGCTCGACCACCCCGACCTGTGGTGGCCGTACACGATGGGCGAACCCGCGCTCTACGATCTGCGCACCGAGTTCCGTCGCTTCGGGCACGATTCCGACACCCGCACACAGCGTTTCGGCATCCGCACCGTCACCCAGCACCGGGACGACGACACCAGCCACCCCGAGCTCGGCGCCGGCGGCAACTTCTATCTGACCGTCAACGGCCGCGATTTCCCGGTGCGCGGCGCCGCCTACTCGCCCGATCTGCTGTTCGCCGACGACCCGGCGCGCGACGCCGCCACGTTGCGCTACGTGCGCGACCTGGGGCTGAACATGCTGCGCCTGGAGGGCAAGTTCCCGGGCGAGCGGATGGTGCAGATGGCCGACGAACTCGGAATCCCACTGATGCTGGGGTGGATGTGCTGCAACCAGTGGGAGAAGTGGTCGCAGTGGGACGCCGAGGACAACCGCGTCGCCCGCGACAGCCTGACCTCGCAGATCACCATGTTGCGTTCGCACCCTTCGGCTTTCGTGTGGGCCAACGGCAGTGACGGCACGCCGCCGCCGGACCTGCTGGCCGACTACCGCCGGATACTGCAGCAGTTGCACTGGCCGAACGCCGTGGTCGACACGGTGTCCAGTTTCGCCCGGGACGCCGACGGCGCGGTCGCGTGGGACGGCATCCATATGGCCGGGCCGTACAGCTGGCGACCGCCCAGCTACTGGTTCGCCGGCAAATACGGAGCAGCACGGGGCGCAAACGCCGAGCAGGGCGACAACGAACACATCCCGCCGATGGCCAGCCTGCGCCGCTTCATCCCGCCCGACAAGCTGTGGCCGATCAACGACACCTGGTCCTTCCACGCGGGCGCGAACACCAGCAATTCGTCGTTGACCACGATCCGGCGCGCGATCGACCGGCGCTACGGCACGTCCACGAGTGCCGAGATGTTCACCGCCAAAGCCCAACTGGCGCACTATGAATCGACGCGTGCGCAGTTCGAGGCATTCGCCGCGGGCGGCTGGGACACGCACAAGATGACGATCTACTGGATGCTGAACAACCACTGGCCGTCGTTCTTCGGGCACCTCTTCGACTACTACCTGCGCCCGGGTGGGGCCTACTTCGGCGCCAAGACCGGTCTGCGCCCGCTGTCGGCGGTGTTCGACGCCTACGCCACCGGAGACCACAGCCGCGCCGCTCTGACCGTGGTCAACCAGACCCAGGCTGATCAGCGTGACCTGCGGGTGCGGGTCCGGGTGTACGACGTGGCGGGCCGCGTGCGGGAGGACCGCAAGAGCCCGCCCGTCGACGTCGCCTCCGGAGGGACCGCGACGGCGCTGTGGCTGCCGCGCGTCGCACCGGATTCCCCGGTGTTCTTCGTCCGCGTCGAATTGCTCGATGCCACAGAGCATCTCGTCACCGACAGCACCTACTGGCAGTCCCAGCGCCGCGACGACGTCGGGGAGCCGAGCAACGACCAGGCGTTCGAGCTGCGGCCCGCCCGCTGGGCCGACATGACTGCGTTGAACACCATGCCGCGCGGCAGGCTCGACGTCGCCGCGCGCCGAGACGCAGACGGGGTGACGATCCGACTGCACAATCCCGGTCGGGGAGTCGCGTTCTTCGCCCGCGCGGAGCTCACGCCGACACCCGACGCCGACGAGATCCTGCCGATCACCTACACCGACAACTACGTCACCGTCTACGGCGGGGAGACCGTCGAGATCCGCGGGCAACCGCTGGCGGACACGCCGCGCGCGGACTGGGTCCGCGTCACCGGCTACAACACCGCACCGGTCACCGTTCCGGTCCGCTGACCCATGCGTACTGTCTCAAGGTGTGAGCGCACGGGCGGGCATCGTCATCACCGGAACCGAGGTCCTCACCGGGCGGGTGGCCGATCAGAACGGTCCGTACCTCGCTGATCGCCTCCTCGAACTCGGCGTCGAACTGGCGCACATCACGCTGTGCGGCGACCGTCCCGGCGACATCGAGGCGCAGCTGAGGTTCCTCGCCGATCAGGACGTCGATCTGATCATCACCAGCGGCGGCCTCGGCCCGACCGCCGACGACATGACCGTCGAGGTGGTGGCCCGCTTCTGCGACCGCGAGTTGGTGCTCGACGCCGAGCTGGAAGCCACGATTCGCGGCATCGTCGACGGCCTGATGGCCCGCTACCCCGAAGTGGACGCCGAGGCCGTTCACGCCGCCAACCGCAAGCAGGCCCTGGTACCCGCAGGCGCGACGATCCTGCCTCCGGTCGGGACCGCGCCCGGCGTCGTCGTCCCCGGCCGGCCGACGGTGGTGGTGCTGCCCGGTCCGCCCCGTGAGCTGCAGCCGATGTGGCGGGCGGCGGTGGCCACCGACGCCATCGTCGACGCGCTGGCGGGCCGCACGTACTACCAGCAGGAGACGGTGCGAATGTTCGGGCTGCCCGAGTCCGGGCTGGCCGAAACTTTGCGCGAAGCGCAGCGCAACGTCGACGGGTTCGATCGGCTCGAGATCACGACCTGTCTGCGCCGGGGTGAGCTGGAGATCGTCACCCGATTCGAGCCGCAGGACGCACCCGTCTACGACGCACTTCTCGCGACGCTGTCGGACCGGCACGCGCAGGAGATCTTCTCCACCGACGGCGCCCTGATCGACGACCAGGTGGCTGCACTGCTGGCCGGCCGCAGGATCGCGACCGCCGAGAGCTGCACCGGCGGTCTGCTGGCCGCGCGACTCACCGAGCGTCCCGGGTCGTCGGCCTACGTGTGCGGCGGCGCCGTCGCCTACGCGAACAGCGCGAAGGCCGAAGTGCTCGGCGTCGACCCCGCACTGATCGACCAGCACGGCGCGGTGTCCGAACCTGTCGCCGAGGCGATGGCCCGCGGCGCACTGGCCCGCTTCGGCGCCGACACCGCGGTGGCCATCACCGGCGTCGCGGGGCCCGGTGGCGGCACCGAGGCAAAACCGGTGGGCACGGTCTGCTTCACGGTGGCCCTGGCCGACGGCGCGACGCTGACGCGGACCACCGTGCTGCCCGGCGGACGATCGGACGTGCGAGACCGCTCGACCACGATCGCGATGCACATGCTGCGCAGGGCGCTGCGCGCACCCCGCTAGGGTGTGGACCATGGTTGACACCGACGAGCGGCAGGCGGTCTCGGCGCTCGCCCAGGAGACCGGCTGGACGCAGCGCAGGGCCGAGCGCAACGACTACTTCGCCAAGGGCGATATCCGCGTCCACATCGTGTGGCAAGACGACAGCGCCCTCAACGGCGGCACGCTCTTCCACGACGACCTCTTGACGTCCTACAGCCGTGAGCTGCCGACGGTGCAGAGCTGGCTCAGGCGCTGATCAACGGTCTTCGTCGGCGTCCCACAGCGCGGTCATCGAGGTGAGGATCGCCTCGGCCTCGCCGAGCCCACCCAGGTGGCTCTCACCCGAGAGGGTGTAGAGCTCGGCGTCGGGCAGCCGGGACACCACGTGCTGGCCGTGCGCGAACGGCACGATGTGGTCCTTGTCGCCGTGCCACCAGCGCACCGGCACTGTGACGTCGGAGAGCCGGAAGCCCCAGTCGCGGGCGAACACCACGACGTCGGCGAACGGTGCCGCGAGTTGCTTGCGGCTGCCGTTGAGCAGGTCGTCGATGAACATCGCCTTGAACTCCGGCCGGGCCAGCAGCCGGCGATCACCCTCCGGGGAGAGCGCGCCGTAGAGCGAGGCAATCGGTTCGGCGACAGGCTTGATCAGCCGGATCAAGCCGGCGGCCACCAGGCTCAACGTGCCGCCGACGTGTTCGAGCAGGGGCGCGGCGGGCACCCCGACCGTGCCCATCACCCCGCCGTCGATGGCATCGGGTCCCTTGGTCGGAGCCACCCCGCCGAGGACAGCGGCCGCGACGACGCGATCGGGCATCGTGGCGGCGACACCCAGCGCGTACGGTCCGCCGCCGGACAGCCCGATCACCATCATCTTGCCGACTCCGAGAACATCGGCCAGCATGCGAAGGTCCTCGGCGAAGTCGATCACCCGTCCGTAGGCGTAGGGCGTGGAGGAACCGATTCCGGGCCGGTCGATGCCGATCAGCCGAATGCCGTTGCGCTCCGCGTAGAGCCGCGCTTCACACGGAATCTGTCGGCGCGCGCCCGGTGTGCCGTGCAGCCAGAGGATCGGCTTGCCTTGAGGGTCGCCGAACTCGGCGAAGCCGAGGCGCCGGCCCGAGCCTTCCGGGCCGACGGCGACGTTGCCCTCGAGCTTGGGACGGGTGATGTCGTCGGACATGCGCGACAGTGTCGCATGCCGGAGAAACACCTCAGACCCCGCTGACCCATCCCGGTGGGCGGCGATCGGCCCACCCGACGGCCGTTTCCAGCTGTGCGGCGACCGCGAGCAAGACCGCCTCGTCGGGCGCCATCAGCTGCACACCGATCGGCAGGCCGTCGGCCGTCATACCCAGCGGCAGCGAAATCGCCGCCCAGCCGGTCACATTCGCCAGCGACGTCCAGCCGGTGGTCGCGAACTCGACGTCGAAGAACGCGCGCGTGCTGCCCCGGGGCTGATCGAGCAGCCCGTACGGCGGCGGGGGAGTCAGCAGTGTGGGCACGAGCAACACGTCGTGGTCGAGCATCTGCGTGGCGAAGCGACGCGTCTGGGCGTGGATCGCGGCGATGGCCCCGGCATAGGCGACGCCGGTCGTGTGGAAACCCTCCTGGATCATCACCCAGGAACTCGGCTCGAACTCGTCCTCACGCGGCTCGCGACCCAGATGTGCGCGCGCCGTCTCGAACAGTTCGACGTTGCTGACGGTGTGCAGGACGGCGATCGCGTCGGCGACGGCCTCGGCATCGATCGTGGGCGCGCCCGGCTCGACGCGGTGGCCCAGGTCGGCCAGTACCGCCGCCGTGCGTTCGACGGCCGAGACGACGGCGGGATCGGTCATCGGCCCGGGAAACGGGGATCCCGTCGCCACCACGATGCGTTGCGGCGCAGGCGGATTCGCGATGGCGCGGAGGAAGGGCTCGGCCGGCAGCGGCGCCGAGTAGGGATCGCCGACGCCGGTTCCGGTCACGGCGTCGAGCAATGCCGCGCTGTCGCGCACGGTGCGGGTGAGGGCGTGCTCGTTGACCAGACCCTCCAAGCCGTGACCGGCCCCCGGCGCGAACGAGGTACGCCCGCGCCGCGGCTTGAGTCCGACCAGACCGCAGCAGGCCGCAGGGACGCGGATCGATCCGGTGCCGTCACCCCCCGACGCGGCGGGCACGATGCCGGCGGCGACGGCAGCCGCGGAGCCCCCGCTGGAGCCACCAGGGGTGATTCCGGGCGCCCACGGATTGGCGGTCGCGCCGAACAACGTCGGTTCCGTGGTGCAGTGGTTGCCCCACTCGGGGGTGTTGGTCTTGCCGAAGATCACCAGACCGGCGTCGGAGTAGCGCGCCACGATCCAGGCGGTGTCGGATGCGATGTGGGTGCGTAGCGCGCGGCAGCCCATCGCTTCGGGAGCGCCGGCCAGCGATGCGCCGAGGTCTTTGAGCAGGAACGGGACCCCGGCCAGTGGGCCTGCCTGCCCGCCACGCAGCACACCGGACGCGTCGAGGGCGGCGGCGCTGGCCCGACCGCGGTCGGCGAGGTCGGTGATCACCGCGTTCAGCGCACGCCCCGCGTCGAGGCGGATGATCGCGGCGTCCAGCAGTTCGGTGGCGCTCAGCTCACCCGCGGCGACCAGGGCCGCCTGGCCGACGGCGTCGATGTCGGCGAGTTCGACCGCTGTGCTTGCGTCCATGCGCCGAATCCTTCCGGCCGATGGCACGCCGCGGCAACCGGACGGGCTCAGCTCACCGCGGCGCCATAGCGCAGCATCCCGAGGAACAGGCTCAGTGCGCACAGGCAGAGGGTCGCGAGCGCGTACGGCCAGGCACTTGCGCGCCGGACCAGCGCCAACACCGTCAGCACCAGGCCGATCACCCCGATCATCGCGGCGGCGGCGAGCGCGGTGAACACGGCGGTGACCGCGCCGTCCACACTGCACGTCACGGGCGGGCAGTGGTCCAGGAATGCCAGCGAGAAGAGACCCAGCACCGCTCCGACGGCCCCGATGAGCACGGTCACAACCAGCAGGACGATCGAAGTCGCCAGATCTGCGCGTGAGCGTGGCGCCGGATGCGTCACGGCGCCTCCTCACCAGCCCGCCGGGCAGCTCGCTGGGCCGCCAGCTCGCGGTCTTTGCGCAGGACGGTGTCGGTCAGCGAGAGCGCGAGCAGGATGTCGCCCACGGTGATGGTCAACCCCCACCAGTACATCCAGCGGATCGTCTGGTCGGGCTGCGCGGCGAAGTACACGAACAGGAAGATCGGGCCGACGATCCCGAACACGAACATCATCAGCTGCACGCGTACGTACACCCACAGAGCCGCCATCGGCCGACAGTGTCACCTTCGACACACCCGCACGTCAACGCCCCGTCCGGATGGCCAGAAGAAACTGAGAACAACTAACCTTGACGAAGCTGTAGATTTCCTGTTGATTCCTCTGTGAGGTGACCTGATGTCCCGATCGACACGAGCCGCGGTCGCGACCGCAGCACTGCTCATCGCCGCGCCCCTGTTCGCCGGCGCGGCGGCGGCCGAAGGGACGACGGTCAGCATGCCGTTCTCCGAGAAGCTGCGCCGCTGCGACTTCACCCAGATCAAGTACGTGGGCGGCAGCGGCTACGGTCGCCCGTCGGCCCATCTGCGAGTCCAGGGCGGTGAGGTGGTCGCCGACGTCGAGTTCTTCACCGGTCTGCCCAACACGCCCTATGACCTCCGGCTGATCCAGATGCCCCGGTCCTCGGCGGCGGGCTGCGGCGCGGGCGCGCCGGGCGTCACCGCGACGACGCTGTTCACCGACGGAGTGGGTTCCGGCCACACCACGGTGCGCGGGCCGCTGATGCCCGGGGCCACCGGTGCGTGGTTGGCGCTGACCCGGCCCGGCACGAACAGTCAGAAGCCGGGCGAGTTCTACACGACCGATCTGGTCGCGAACCTGTCATCGGCTGCCTGACACCTGACATCGGCTGCCCGACAAGGGATCAGGCGGCCACCACGACGGTGATGTGGTCGCCTCGACGCTCGACGCGCATCCCGGCACGCCGGGCGATTGCCGCCACCGCGGCGGCGTCGGCGGGATCTGACCTGCTCGTCGCGAGTGCACGGGCAAGCTGTCCCTTGTGTGCCTTGTTGAAGTGGCTGACGACGGTTCGACGCCCGTCATCGTGTTCGGCGACCACGTCGACGGTGACCGCGCCGGGCACCTTGCCCAAGTTGGCATAGGCCCCGGAGCGCAGGTCGACGATCAGGTCACCGCCGGCGAGCTCTGCGAGCACCGGCTCCAGGGCCGGCCGCCACACGGCCGCCAGCGTCGGCCGGCCCGGCAACTTGGAACCCGCCGAGAGGCGGTAGGCGGGAATCGGGTCATAGGCCCGCACGACCCCGAACAGCGCCGAGACGACCATCAAACGCGCGGTGGCGCGCGACGCCGCCGTGCCGCGTAACGACGTGACGTCCAGTGCGTCGTAGAGGACACCGGTATAGCGATGCAAAGCGGGCATCGTGGGCGCGGACCACAGCGCCGCGTTGCGGTCGATCTCGCTGTCCTGGCTCGCGGACAGGCCCAGCGCCGCGCGGCTCCGCGCCGGGTCGGCGGCCAGTGCGACGAGTTGGTCGACGAGCTCGGCGCGGACCGGACTCAGCACCGGTGAACTCAACGAGTCCAGGCTCAGAGCCGGTCCGTCACCGCCGCCACGTTTGGTCTCCGACGGTGGCAACAGCACGATCACGGCAGTGACGGTAGCGCCACCGGATCATCCCGCCGGCGGCGGCGGGGGAGGCAGCACCGGGTCGGCCGGCGGCGGGGGAGGCAGCGGCGCTTCGGAGCCCATCAGCACCACGGGGGCAGGCGGCGGCGGGGCCATCGGCGGCGTCAGCTGCGGATCGACGGGCGGGGGCACGTCGGCAGCCGCCGGCGCGGGCAGGAACATGTGGTGGGTGAACTGGCTCTGGTAGGCGCCGCCACCGCCGACCTGGACACCGCGACCGCCCTCCCCGGAAGAGACCGGGGTGCCGTCAGGAAGGGTCACCGCGGCGTGGCCGCCGTTCCACCCGACCACGAGGGCTCCGGGCTGGGTTCCGTCCTGGAATCCGCGCGCCTTCAGCGCGCCTTCGATGTTGCCGGTGTTGAAGCGGTCGCCGAAGACGGGTCGACCGGTGGCCGCGTTGGTCACCCAGGAGACCAGGCCCGAGCAGTCCGTTCCGGCCGGTGAGTCTCCGCCTCGGATGTACGGAGTTCCCGACACCTGGTTGACGAGCGTCAAAAGTGTGGCGAGTTCATACATGCGGCCGGACGCTAGCAGCGGGTCTCTAATACGGCCAAATTGTGTGACAGCGGGCACATTACGCCAATTCGTACCGTGATTGTCACGAAAATGTGTGCGGCGCGGCCCTTTTCGTGATCAGCAGAGACCCAGGAAAGATGCTGTTAATCAACAGGATTCGGCTAACCCCGGGCGATGAGCAGCGGAATCAGCTGTTCTGCAGCCGTGAAGGAGCCGTGCTGACCCATCAGTGAGGATTCGATCGGCTCCACTGTGCGCCGCACCACACCGGAGGCCCCCTGTGCCGCAACCAACACATCGCCGAGGCGAACCATCGCCTCATCGCTCACCCGTGAGCCGAACCAGCCCGCCGCCACGGCTTCGTCTCGGCTGACGACCCAGGCCCGTTCGCCGAGCACGCCCCGCCACGCGGCCAGCACGTCGTCGGACGCACCGGGTTCGGCGTACACATGACGGGCCCGCACCTCGCCACCGATCGCGGCCACCCCGTCGTGAAGCAGCGGCTCGGCATCGGCATCCACGGTGTCGTCACCCAGCCTCACCATGCCGTGATCGGCGACAACCGCCAGCAGCCCGCCTGCCGGCAGTGCCCCGACGATCGACTCCACCATCCGGTCCACCTGGCGCAGCTGAAACCGCCACGCCGCACTTCCCGGACCGTGCAGATGGCCGACGAGGTCGAGGTCGGCGTGGTAGGCATAGCAGAAGCCACGGCCGGCCAGTGTCGCGCTGACCGCTGCGACGAGATCACCGATCGCGTGCACTCCGACGTAGTCGCCGCCCCGCAGCACCGCCCGGGTCAGACCGGAACCCGCGAACTCGGCTCCCGAGATCACGCGCACCGACACCCCGGCCGAGGCAGCCCGCTCGAACATCGTGTCCCGCGGCTGCACGTGCTCGGGCACCGCCCGCCCCCGCAGATCCTCACCCCAGGGGTGCGGACGCCAGCGCAGCGCATTGAGGACACCGACGTCCGGCAGCCGGAAGGTCATGCCCACTACGCCGTGCTCTCCGGAACGGCATCCAGTGCCCACCGCAGCGAGCCCCGCCGCCGTCGTCGCCGGATAGCCGGCGGTCAGGGTCGGCCCGCGCAGTGACGCCAGGAACGGTGCGTCGTCGAGATGGGCGTCGAGCAGCTCGGCACCGAGCCCGTCGATCAGCAGCAGGCATGCGCCCGCCGCCTCACCGACGTCGACGCTGCCCGTGAGCCTTGACGAGAACCCGGCGACACCCATCGCCGCGAGCAGCGACGGTGCCACGTCGGCGAGGTGAGCCGCCTGCGGATCGGGCCGGGGCAGGTCCACCTCTACGAGTGGGGGAGCCGGACCACCTGGACGAAGAACTCGTCGATCTGCCGAACCGCGTTCATGAACTGGTCGAGATCGACGGGCTTGGTCACGTAGGCGTTGGCGTGCAGCTTGTAGCTGCGCAGGATGTCTTCCTCGGCCGAGGATGTCGTCAGCACCACCACCGGGATGTGGTTGAGCTCGGGGTCGGACTTGATGGTCTCCAGGAGCTGACGTCCGTCGTATTTGGGCAGATTCAGGTCGAGCAGCACCAGATCCGGCCGCGGCGCGCCTTCGTACTTGCCCCGCCGGTAAAGGAAGTCCAGTCCCTCCTCGCCATCGTGAGCGACATGCAGATTGTTCTTGATCTTGTTGTGCTCGAACGCTTCCCGGGTGATCAACTCATCCCCCGGATCGTCCTCGATGAGCAGCACGTCGATGGCACGTTCAGCGGGGGTCATGACGACGATCCTTCCATCAGGGGTGCTGCACCGGAGACCGCGGCGTCGGAATCCACTGCCTTGTCCGAACGGCGGCTCGGCAATGTGAACCGGAAGCGGGTGCCGTCGGTGTAGTCGTTGTCGATCCAGATCGTCCCGCCGTGGTGTTCGACGATCTTCTTGCACAATGCCAGACCGATGCCGGTCCCGGTGTAAGCATCGCGGCCGTGTAACCGCTGGAAGATGACGAAGACCTTCTCGGAGAACTCCGCGGCGATGCCGATCCCGTTGTCGCTCACCGAGAACGACCATTGGCCGGAATCCGGGGGGCCGCACTCGATCACCACCCGCGGCGTCACGCCCTCGCGGCGGAACTTCACGGCGTTGCCGATGAGGTTCTGCCACAGCATGGTCAGCAGGGTCGGATCCCCCGAGATCGTCGGCAGACCGGCGGCCGGCCGTTCGATCTGCGCGCTGGTCTCCTCGATCGCGGTGGCCACATTCGCCAGTGCGGCGTCGACGACCGTGTCGAGATCGACTGCAGTCTCGGTGGCGCCCAGACGTCCCACCCGGGAGAACGTCAGCAGATCGTTGATCAGCACCTGCATGCGTTTGGCGCCGTCGACGGCGAATGCGATGTATTCGGTGCCGCGTTCGTCGAGCTTGTCGCCGTAGCGCTTCTCGAGCAGCTGACAGAACGACGCGACCTTGCGCAGCGGCTCCTGCAGGTCGTGGGACGCCACGTAGGCGAACTGTTCCAGCTCGGCGTTGGAGCGGCGCAGCTCTTCGGTCTGCTCGTCGAGCGCCTCGGTGGCCGCTCTTGATGACTCCAGTTCGTCGACGATCCGCCGGCGCATGTTGTCGACGTCGATCGCGATCAACCGGATGTCGCGCGGGCCCTGCGGCACGATCTGTTCGCCGAAGCTCCCCTCGGCGACCCGGCGGCACGCCTCGGCCAGCCGCCGCAGCGGTCGCACCAGGGCACGCCGCAGCACGATCGCCAGCACCACCATCGTCACTCCGAACGCGCCCAGCATCGCGAGCAGCACCCCGTTGCGCCACGCGCTGATCGACTCGAGTTCGGCGATACCGTCGGTGCGCGCCTGAGCGAGGTGCAGGTTCTGCTGGTCGAAGAGCATGCGCAACCGGTCGAACTCGGTTTTGCCGACCTCGGTGAGGGCGGGGGAGACAGCGTTGCGCACCCCGGGCTGCACCGCTGCGATGACGGGTTCGGCATAGCTGTCCCGCCACGACCCGGCGGCCTGCTCGATGTCATCCAGATCGGCGAGCAGGTCGGGCCGTTTCTGTTCGAACTGGCGCAGGTCGGCCGATGCCGTCGATTCCGTCTCACGCCCGAGGTCGTAGGGCTGGAGGAATTGGGGATCGGAGGAGATCACGTATCCGCGGACCGCGGTCTCCTGATCGCGCAGCGCCGCCTGCAACTGGTAGGCGGCCACCCGCGCTGGCCCCACGTTGTTGGTGAGCTGGCCGGACACCCGGTCGGTGCGGTTGAGCAGTACCGCGGTCGTGATGGCGCCGACGAGCACGACGAGCGCCATGATCGACAGCACCAGGTACTGCCAGCCTTCGACGGTCAGGGCGCGCATTCCGCGCTGGTCGGGGCTCATCGAGACGTCCTTTCCACTCGTACCACCGCGATGTCGTCGGCGATCCCGCCCTGCGCGTGCGCACGCTGCTCGACAGCGTCGATCAGCCCGTCGACGAACTGCGGCCCGGGCAGGTGTGCCAGCGAACGAGCGAGTTCCAGCAGCCCGTCCTCACCCAGCCGTTCGTTCCCGCGACCGACATGCCCCTCGAACAAACCGTCGGTGAGCAGTACGAGCCCCTTGCCCGGCGGCAGCTCCATCAGCTGAGGCGTCCAGTCGCCGACCCGCAGTCCGAGCGCGGGCCCGCCGGCGGGCTCGACCCACTCGACCGTGCCACCGCCATGCAGCAGCATGCCGGGGTGGCCGGCCCGCACTGCGGTGAGCGCCGACCCGTCCAGGGGCAGCGCCAGGCTGAGAACGGTGGCGAAGGTGCCTTTGCCTGCCCTTTCGGCGCGAAGGATGCGCTCGAGTTGACGCATGCGCTCCGCGCCGCGCAGCCCGGCGAAGGTCAGCGCCCGCCAGGCGATCCGCAAGGCCACCCCGAGTGCGGCCTCGTCGGGTCCGTGTCCGGCGACATCACCGATCATCACGTGCACGGTGCGGTCCGGCGTCTGGACGATGTCGAAGAAGTCTCCGCCGAGCAGTGCGTTCTGCCGGCTCGGACGGTACTGGGTGACGATGCTGACGCCGGGGTCGTCGAGCAGCAGCGGCGAAGGCAGCAGCCCCCGCTCCAGCCGGGCGTTCTCTCGCTCGCGAGACCGCGTGGCATGCAGGTCGACCGCGGTCAGTTCCGCGCGTTTGCGTTCGATCGCGTAGAGCACGGCGCGCCGCAAGGTCTCCGGATCGACTCGACCCTTGACCAGATAGTCCTGTGCGCCGGAGGCGACGGCCGCCGACGCGACGTGTTCGTCGTTCAGACCGGTCAGCACCACGACCGGAACGGTCGCGTCCCGGGCGGTGATGCGCGCCAGTCCCGCCACTCCCTCGGTGTCGTGCAGATGCAGATCCAGCAGTACGCAGTCGGGCCGCGACCCGTCGATCGCCTTCTCGGCGTCGGCCATCGACTCGGCCCACACGACATGCATGTCGACGCCGGCGTCGGCGATCAGCTCTTCGACCAGGACGGCGTCGCCGCGATCGTCCTCGACGAGCAGGACCTGCAGCGGCCCCCCGTCGCCCGGGACAGTCAGCTGACCCGGTGCTTCTCCGTGCGGCTCGTCACGCACGCTGACATCTTCGATTGACAATTCGCAAGACATTACCCGGGCCGTCACAGGATCTTCATAGGCGGGCTGCGGCGGCGTTGCGAGGCCTCTACATCAGCTTGCGCTGGTAACCTGCGTCCGGTCGCCGGTGTTTTCACCTCCGGGGAGGCGACCTGTCACGTTGCCCCGAGGATCGACGCCGTCGTCACCGCTTCGACGTTTTTCGAGGTGGTTCGTCGAGACCGAAATGAGTCGTGTGCGCACCGGTGAGATCAGGGCCCTGTCGGGGCTGCGCATCGTGGCCGCGCTGTGGGTGGTGCTGTTCCACTTCCGGCCGCTGCTGGCCGAGGCGTCCCCCGGGGTGCGCAACGCGCTGGCGCCGATCCTGAACGCCGGAGCCCAGGGTGTCGACCTGTTCTTCATCCTCAGCGGGTTCGTGTTGACGTGGAACTATCTCGACCGCATGGGTGAATCCTGGTCGACGCGCGCCACGCTGCGGTTCCTGTGGCTGCGGCTCGCGCGCGTCTGGCCCGTGTACCTGGTGACCATGCACCTGGCCGCGGCGTTCGCGGTGTTCACCCTCTACGTGGGACGGTTCCCGCTTCCGCCGGACGTCATCGCATCACTGAACGCGTTGAGTTGGCTCAAACAAGTGTTCCTCGTGCAGCTGTGGTTCCAGCCGTTCTTCGACGGTTCGAGTTGGGACGGCCCGGCCTGGTCGATCAGCGCCGAGTGGCTGGCCTACCTGCTGTTCGGCGGGCTGGTCCTGGTGGTGTTCCGCATCGCGGCGGTGACCCGGGCGCGCGGCTTGATGTGGCTGGCGGTCGCGGCCGCGCTGGCGCCCACGCTGCTGCTGCTCGCCCATGGCGTCTTCTACACGCCGTGGAGCTGGCTGCCCCGCATCATCATGCAGTTCACCGCCGGGGCGCTGGCCTGCGCTGCGGTGCGCCGGTTACAGCTCACCGACCGCGGCCGGCGTGCCGCCGGCGTCGCCGCGCTGGGTCTGGGCGCCGCGATCGTCGGCGGGCTCTACCTCCTCGACGCGTATCCGCCCCAGGACATGCTCGACGCCGGCGGGCTCATCGACGTGTTGTTCGTCCCGCTGGTCATCACGCTGGCCATCGGCGCAGGAACGCTGCCCGCGTTCCTGTCCACGTCCGTGATGGTCTACCTCGGTCACATCTCGTTCGGGCTGTACATGGTCCACGAGATCGTGCACACGATGTGGAACTGGGCGGTCCAGCAGTTCGCGATCACCCTGGTCCCCAGCTGGTCGGCGAAGTTCACCGTGATGGGCCTCGTCCTGCTGTCCGGGCTGCTGGCCGCGCTGCTCTACCACGTCGTCGAGGAGCCGGCACGCCGCTGGATGCGTCGGATGATCGAGCCCCGCAGACCGCCGGCCAGCCTCTCGGGTTCGCCGCAGGGCCGGCTGCAGACGGTCACTGCGAGGGCGGGATGAGGCGCGATCGTGATGCGCGGCGCGTCGGCGCGCGCGCCCGGCCGGACCGACCCTAGGCTGGTCCAGTGAGTCGTGCGCTGACGTGGATCCTCGCTGCCGCCTTGCTGTTCGGCGCCTTCAGCGCGCCCGCCCCGACGGTCACTCATCGCCAGGTGCGCACCCTCGACTATGCGATCAACCGGGTCGCGGTGATCGGTGATTCCTACACGACGGGAAGCGATCAGGGCGGTAACGGGCCGCAGGGCTGGGCTCCGCAGGTGTGGCAGGCGCTCAGCGATCACGGTATCCCGGTCACGCCCACCGTCGCCGCGGAAGGCGGCGCCGGGTACTGCACGCGCGGCAACCGCGGCAGCGTCTTCGAGGACCTGACGGTGCGGGCGGTCAAACCCAACGACACGCTGGTCGTGTTCTTCGGGTCGCGAAACGACATGAAGGTCGAACCGACGCGGCTGTCGATCGCGATGTACGGCACGTTGAATCTGGCCCGCCAGATCGCCCGGTCGGCGAAGATGCTGGTCATCGGCCCCCCGTGGCCGACGGCCGATCCGCCGCCGGAGATCCTGAGGATTCGCGACATGCTGGGCTACCAGGCCCAACTCGCCGGCGCGACGTTCGTCGACCCGATCGCCGCCCGGTGGTTCGTCGGCCGGCCCGACCTCATCGGGGCGGACGGTGTGCACCCCACCGACGCGGGCCACGCCTACATGGCGGACAAGATCGCGCCGCTCATCGGTACTCAGCTCGCGCCCTACTGAGGAGCTGTTACGGTGCGCGAGTGATCCGCAACGTGGTGCTTGCCAAGCTCAAAGACGGTTACGACGCCGCCGAACTCGCGCAGATCCAGCAGGGCCTGCGGGAGCTGAACTGCCCTGGCACGGTGGCGTACTCGGCGGGGACCGATGCGGGCCTGCGCGAGGGCAATTGGGATTTCGTCATCGTCGCCGACTTCGCCGACATCGACTCCTACCGCGCGTATGACGCCGACGCCGAGCACAATGCGCTGCGGGCTCGCCTGGCCCCGATGGTCGAGCAGATCGCGCGGGCGCAGATGGAGCTTCCGCCCGGCTAGCGGGCGTACCTGGCCGCAAAGGCGCGCAGGATCGCCATCGGGTGGGTGACCCTGCGGGCGCGCGCGGCATTCTTGAGCGCCTCCGCGGTTTCGGGCGCGAAGTAGCCGTCGTTCTTGTAGGCGTCGATGCGAGTGCACAACCCGTCGACGTCGAGCTCCGGATGGAACTGCGTGGCGTAGACGTTGGCGCCGACCCGGAACGCCTGGACGGGACAGTCAGGAGAGCGGGCCAGCCGGGTGACGTGATCGGGCAGGACCGAGGCTGCCTCCTTGTGTCCGCCGAACGCGTCGAAGGTGTCGGGCAGACCGGCGAACAGGGGATCGGCGCGCCCGTCGTCGGTCAGTTCGACGGTCAGCGGCCCGACGGGCTCACTGTGCGAGCGGTCGATGCGCGCCGCGACCGCGGCGCCGACGATGCCGATGCCGTAGCAGCAGCCCAGGAACGGGAAGTCCGCGGCGATGACGGCGGCCATCAGGTCGGCGAGTTCGTCCTCGACGCGCTGTTGCACCGGCGATTTCGTGGCCGGATCGTCGCTGACCGTGAAGGGCCCGCCGCCGAGGATGATGCCCGACCAGTCGTCCAGGTCCAGCTCGCCGAGCGGTCGATGGGTGAGCCCGATGCGGTGCAGGCTCCGCTCGTCGAGCCCGGCGAACCGCATCACCGATGCGTACTCGTCGGCAGCAGCGTCGTCCTCGCCACGGATCGACAACAGCAGGAATGGGGCACCGGCCACCGATCCAGCGTAGTCACGGGCTAGCTTGTCGAGCAGTGAGAACTCTGATCGATCTCGACGACGCACCCGTGTTCGCGATCCCCGCCGCCGGCGGCCCGCGGTTCGGGGTTCTGGTGGAGGGCCCGCAGGGCTGGGGTGAATTCAGCCCGCCCCCTGGGGCTTCCGACGAGGTGGCGGCGCGCTGGCTGACCGCGGCCATGGAGCCGAGCACGGTCGGCTGGCCCGACGCGCTGCGCGGGCGGGTGCCCGTCGATGCCGCCCGCCCGCCGGTGTCCGTCGGGTGCGACGAAGCCGACGCTGTCGACACGGCGGTCGCACGCATCCAGGGGGCCGGTCTGGACGTGGCCCATCTCGTCGACTGCAGCGCCCAGCAGGCCTCCGCGATCCGGGCCCGTGTCGACGTCCCGGTCGCCGTCGACGCCGACGTCCTCACCGCGGATCCGGACTGCGCCGATGTCGTCGCACTGCGGTGCGGGCCTCTCGGCGGAGTTCGTCGCGCGATGCGCCGCGCCGAGCGGCTCGCAATGCCGGTGCTGGTGGCGTTCAGCGGAACCACCAGCATCGGGGTCGCCGCCGACGTCGCACTCGCCGCCGCGCTGCCCGACCTGCCCTACCCCTGCGGTCCCGTCCCGCAGTGGCTGCGCGACGGTGACGTGGTGTCGAGCGCGCGGTCGCTGGTGCCCTGCGACGGTCACCTTCCCGCCGCGCCGATGCCTGCCGGGCCCGACGCGACCCGCCTCGCGCAGTTCCGCGTCACCGACACCGCGATCGTCGCGCAGTGGCGCGACCTGCTGCGCCGCGCCGCCGCGCTGCTGTAGGGCGTCAGTCCTGCTTGCTGATCAGCCGCGTCAAGGCCTCGCGGTCGGGGTTGAGTAGCTCGTCGATCCGCGGCTGGTTCACGTCGGCGACGATGATCTCGCCGACCTCCTGGTAGACGTCGCTGAAGATGCCGTGGCTCTTCATCTTCTCGGTCTGATAGATGTTGTCCTCGGTGGGCGTGACGTAGTAGACGATCTCGGCCTTGAAGCGGTGGATCAGCCACAGATGGATCACGTCCATCAACCGCTTCTGCCGCAACTGCTCGGCGAACGTGTTCTGATCGCGCACCGTCAGGATGCTGCGGCCGTGCCGATCCTTGATCGGGTCGACCACGACGTTGGCCAGCGGCTCCTCCCCGTCACCCAGGATCTGCAGATCCAGCACGTCCGAGCCGGCCCGTCGAGGACGCAGCTGCACGCGCAGCTTCTCCGGCAGTTCGTTGTGCGCACTCCACAGCGCCAGCCAGTCCTCGAGCAGCTTCTTGGGCACCTCGGTCTGCACCAGGTGCTGGTGCTGCGTGGAGCCCTTGCCCATCGACTTCGTGGTCGCCGTCCGCCCGGACGAGGCCGCCAGCGCGGCGTCGGAGCGCGGGCCACCGACGAGCGTTTGCGGTGTGCGATACGGCGATTCGACGAGGCGCATCTTGCGCTGCAACCGCGCCAGGGCCAGCATGCCCTCCTGGCGTAGCGACGTCGCGAACTCCTCGGACGCCACGCCGTCGACCTGATGGCCGCCGTAGGTGATGAAGTTGAAGACGAACCCCATCTTCCCGATCTCCTCGGGGAACGCGCGCATCTCCTCGTCGGTCATCCCGGTGGTGTCCCAATTGAACGACGGCGAGAGGTTGTAGGCGAGCATCTTGTCCGGATAGACCGCATGGATGGCGTCGGCGAACTGCTTGGCGTCGGCCAGGTCAGCGGTCTTGGTCTCCATCCACAGGATGTCGGCGAACGGGGCGGCGGCCAGGGACTTCGCGATCGCGTAGGGGATGCCGCCGCGCACCTGGTAGTACCCCTCGGGCGTCTTGGCCCGTTCGCAGTCCCACGCCGCGTCGGCACCGAGTTCCTTGGCTTTCTCCCGCGCGATGTAGAGCGGTGCGCGTTCGGCGAACTCGCGCCACTGACCGGCGCTCATCGCCGCCGACTCGCCTTCGCGCTCCCGGAATTCCAGCAGGTCGGCGACCGCGCCGGCGTAGGTGTCGAGGCCGGCGTCGTCCTGCCAGGCATCGACGAAGCGGGACTCGACGGTGTCGAACGCCGCGTCAAGGGATTGCTCTGCCCCGTCCTGCCATGCGGCCGCGGTCTGGTCGATGACCTCCAACACGCCGTGGCGGCCCAGCCAGGCCTCGGCGGTGGCGTACTCGCCGTCGGGCAGCGCGTAGAGCAGGTGACCGTTCAGCTCGGTCACGCCCTTGTCGTAGAAGCGACGCACCATCGCCAGGAAGCACGACTTGTACGACGGAATCCTGAGATTGGTGACGCCGAGCAGGAACGGCTGATCGCGTTCGTCGGCCCGGCTGTCGATCAGGTTGGCCGCCTCGGCGTCGGTGCGCGCGACGATGATGCCGGGCACCCGCATGATGTCGAGCTGGAAGCGAGCGGTGTTGAGCCGCTTGATCTGCTCGTCCGACGGCACCAGCACCTTGCCACCCTGGTGGCCGCACTTCTTGGTTCCCGGGCGCTGGTCCTCGATGTGGTATCCGGGCACTCCGTTCTCGACGAAGCGACGAATCAGGTTGCGCACGTGAGGATCTCCGCCATGGCCGGTGTCGGCATCGGCGATGATGAACGGCCGGTAGTCGTATTCCGGGGTGGCCGCCCGCTGTTCGGGAGTCATCTGCAGCCGCAGATACTGCTGGTTGCGGTCGGCAGTCAACAACGCGCGCACGATGCCGGCAGCCTCCTCGGGCACCTGGCTGAGCGGATAGCTGGCCAGATCAGGTCCCGGGTCCTCGCTGATCGACCCCTTCGCCGAGGTGGCCCAGCCGCCGAGGTAGATGCCTTCGATGCCCATCCGCTTCATCACCACGGCCTGGCCGGGGGAGTAGGGGCCGAAGGTGGTGATGCTCTTGCCCTGGGCGAACAGCTCGCGCAGGTGGGGGTGGAACGCGGTGGCGGCCTCGCGCGCCACCGGGTAGTCGGCGGGGATCGTGCCGCGCTGCTCGGCGACCTGACGTGCGGTGTAGAGGCGGATGATGCCCTCGAAACGGGGACTGTCGAAATAGCGCTGGGTGTCGACGACATCGCGCTCGAACGGGGTCTGGGGCGCGAGGTCAGCTTCGGTGATGGCCATGACCCACCCTAGAGCCGGGCATGAGCGGGCGGGGAGCTATTTGGTGCCGAAGATGCGGTCGCCGATGTCGCCGAGGCCGGGCAGGATGTAGCCGTTGCTGTCGAGCTCCCGATCGATGGCGGCGGTGAAGATCGGCACGTCGGGGTGCGCCTTCGTCATCGCCGCGATCCCCTCCGGACAGGTGACCAGGCAGACGAATTTGACCGATGTGGGGTGGAGCTCGCGGACCCGCTCGACTGCCGCGACCGCCGAGTGTCCGGTGGCGAGAAGCGGATCGAGCACCACGACGTCGCGCTCGGCCAGATCGCTCGGCATCTTGAAGTAATACTCCACGGTGACTTGGCTTTTCGGCTCGCGGTAGAGCCCGATGTGGCCGACGCGAGCCGAGGGCACCACGTCGAGCATGCCGTCGAGGATTCCGGTGCCCGCCCGCAGCACCGAAACGAACACCACCTTCTTGCCGTCGATGACAGTGCCGGTGGTGGTCTCCATCGGAGTGTCGACCTCGACCTCGTGCACGGCGAGGTCACGTAGCACCTCGTAGGCCATCAGGGCCGACACCTCGCGTACCAGGCGACGGAAGGTGTTCGTCGACGCGTCGCGGCGCCGCATGAGCGTGATCTTGTGCTGGACCAGCGGATGGTCGACCAGGTGCACCCCGGACACAGAGGAAGTCATCTAGAACACCGTCCCGTCACTGACCACGTTCAGCGGGGGCAGCCCGCCGCGTAACCGCTGCGCGGATTCCCGCCCGGCCGCCCATGTACCGCCTTCCAGCACGCACGCGAGCGGCAACTCCTCGACCCCGAGCCGCTCACGCACCAGCGGGGCGATCTCGTCGAGCAGGGCCACGGTCAACCCACGCCATTCGACCACCAGTTCGTCGGCGGGCGTCCACGGTCGAGCGGCGACCGCGGGATCGCGCAGCCGCACTACGGCGCCGTCCAGTAACAGGCCGCCGTTGCGGTACTCGGGCAGCCCGGTCAGCGCGTCGATCCCGGTCACCGTCACACCGGCCCACTGCAGCGGCTCGATCAGTGAATAGGTGAGCCACTGCGAGAGCTTGTGAAACGGAAGCCAGCCCGCGGTCGCGCCGGGACCCGCCACCGCGTCGTGGCGCCAGCAGTCGCCGAGTGGTTCACCGTCGATGACGTTGTGCGACGGCCAGATTCGCGATAGCGAGGTGAGCAGCAGGACCAGCAGGTCGTGGGCGTCCACTGTGCCGGAGGAGGACGAGGAGGCGTCGAACAGGCCGCCGGGCCTGCCGTGCGGACCGAACACATCGGGTTGGTCGGCGAGCGCGGCGCCGAGACTGCGCATCAGCGCAACCCGGCCGGACAGGCCGACGAGCGGATTGTCGGCGGACACCTGCAGGACGCTGGCGAGATCGTCGTCGGTCAGGCCGCGCAGCGCGTCAGCATCGACCTGCAGCAGGTGGTCCGGATCGCTGGAGAACGCGCCCGCCGTGAAGCCGTGCCAGCTGGCCACCGCGAGGCCCTCCGAGCGGTGGTAGCGCACTCCGTTCTCGACGAACGCCCACTGCGCACCGGCCCCGGCGTCGAGCAGCACGCTCACCACGGTGAGGTCGATCATGGCCCGGGCGCGGTCGCTGTCCGGCACGTCACCGAGCAGATGCGTGAGCTGGCCGGTGCGGTCGACACCGCCGGCGGCGAAATGCCGCCAGCGGCTGTGCGGCGGGATGTCCAGATCGGGAAACCGGCTGCGGGTCAGCGCAGCGACGTCGTCGGCGACGCGCTGGAGGGCGCCGTCGTCGACGGTGAACCAGCGGGAGTCACCCGCCCGGGCACGGTCGAGCAGCGACGCCGACCGTGTCCGCACCGCCGTCGTGGTGCGCAGCACCTCCGCAGCCTCAGCGGCCTCGGCCGGGGCCGTCACCCCTGCAGCCCCCTGCCTTTGACTTGCTTGAGTTCTTCGGCGTCGGGAACCTCACCGGGCGTGTAGTAGCCGGCGGCCATCTTCGCGTCGATCTCGACGCGGGCATCGGCGGGGATCAGCTCGTCGGGAATGGAGACACGTTCGCCCACGGCGATGCCCGCACCGGTGATCGCGTCGTACTTCATGTTGCTCATCGACACCAACCGGTGGATCTTCGTCACCCCGAACCAGTGCAGGACATCGGGCATCAACTCCTGGAAACGCATGTCCTGCACGCCCGCAACGCATTCGGTGCGAGTGAAGTACTGGTCTGCGGTGTCACCGCCGACCTGGCGTTTGCGCGCGTTGTACACGAGGAACTTGGTCACCTCGCCCAGCGCGCGACCTTCCTTGCGGGAGTACGCGACCAGCCCGACCCCGCCGCGCTGGGCGCCCATGATGCACTCCTCGATGGCGTGGGTCAGGTACGGCCGGCAGGTGCAGATGTCGGAGCCGAAGACGTCCGAGCCGTTGCACTCGTCGTGCACCCGCGCGGTAAGCTCGACGGTCGGGTCGGCCAAGTGCTGGGGGTCGCCGAAGATGTACACCGTCTGACCGCCGATCGGAGGCAGGAACACCTCGAGGTCCGGACGCGTCACCAGTTCGGGATACATGCCGCCGGTCTCTTCGAAAAGCACACGGCGCAAATCGTTTTCGCTGCATCCGAAGCGTGCGGCGACACCGGGCAGGTGCCACACCGGTTCGACGGCGGCCTTGGTGACCTGCGCCGCGCCGGTCCCGAGCAGGATGCGCCCGTCAGGGATCAGCCGGCCTTTCGCGAGCGCATCGGCGATCTCGGGCAGGATGACCTGCGCTTTGGTCACCGCGATGGTGGGCCTGATGTCGATGCCTGCGGCGATCTGGTCGGCGAACGCCTCGGTGACCATCGCCCCCCACGGGTCCAGACTGACGATGGTCGTCGGGTCCGTCCACTGCGGGAACGGGCCGATGCGATCGGTCGGCGCTGTGTCGGTCAGGTCGGCGCGGTGGTCGGGGGACAGCTTGCCCGCGGCGACGGCCAGCGCCCGGTAGACGCCGTAGGCGCCACTGTGCGCGCCGATCACGTTGCGGTGCGCACGGGCGGTGGTACCGACGATCGGACCGCGCTCGGCGGCCGTCTTCGCGCCCCAGTGCAGAGCGGGCGCGTCGATCCCCCCGCTGTGCGACGTCAGTCGGACGTGTCCGGTGGGCATCGGTGTCCTCCGTTTGCTCGGTCCGACCAGAGAATCCGCCAGCTTAGCCACTACGTGGCGGATGCGCCCGCGATCGCCTGCGGCCACGTCTCATGCCGGTGCGCGGCGTCGAAGAACATCCATTCGTAGCGGGAGGTGGTCACGAAATGCGCGCGGGCGGCGGCTTCGTCGGCCTCGGTGAGCGTGGGCCCCACCCGGTCGGCGAGCGCGATGACCTCGGAGACGGTCGCGGCGAACTCGTCGCCGCCGTAGCTGTCGATCCAGCGTTGGTATCGCGGGTCGGTCGAGCCCCGCTGGGCCAGCTCAGCACCCACCTCGGCGTAGATCCAGTAGCAGGGCAACACCGCGGCGAGCCCGTCGGCGAACGAGCCCTCGTAGACCGTCGCGATCAGGTAGCTGTTGTAGGCCTGCGTGGTCGGGGCGACGGGGACGGCGTCCACCGCCTCGGCGGACAGACCGAGCACGGGCAGCAGCGCAGAATGCAGTTCGAGCTCGACGTCGAAGACCTCGGCCGCGTGCCGGGCGAACATCGCGGTATCGGCGAGCGTGCCCGCCTTGGCGCCGACGACCGCCAGCGCCCGGGCGTAAGCCCGCAGGTAGTGGACGTCCTGTGCCACATAGTGGGCGAAGGCCGCGGGGTCGAGGGTGCCGTCGGTCAGCCCGGTGAGAAAGGGGTGGGCGGTGATCGCGTCGAAGATCGGGGCGATGTCGCGCCACAGTCGTGAGCTCCAGGAATCGGTGCGGCCAGAACCGATGCGGGGCGCGACCCCGATGCGCAATGTCATGCCGATCATCCTGTCAGCGATGAATTCTGTGTGCCCGTCCGGTCAAAACTGACGACCCGTTGCCCCACCGTTGACAGGATGGTCCGAATGAGCCAGTCCGCCCTTCCCCCCGTCGTCGACTCCGCCACGTGGCGCGCGGAGCTCGACGAGCTGCGCGCCCGCGAGAAGGCCGCCACCCGCGAACTCGACGCGATCGCCGCGCAGCGCCGTCGGCTGCCGATGGTCGAGATGGGTGATTACACGTTGATCGGAGCCGACGGCCCGGTCCGGCTCGCCGACATCTTCGACGGACGAAGCCAACTCATCGTCTACAACCACATGTGGAGCGACGGCCAGACGTGGCAGTGCGGCGGCTGTACCGGGTTCACCTCGCAGTTCACCCGCTTGGATTTCCTCGACAGTTACGACGCCCGGTTCGTCATCGTCACTGCGGGCCCGATCGAGGAGGCGCTGGCCTACAAAAAGCGGGTCGGGAACCAGATGGAGTGGTACTCATCGTCGCAGAGTTCGTTCGCCGCCGACGTCGACGCCGCGCCGGGAACGGGTTTCGGGGTCAACGTGTTCGTGCGGGACGGGGACCGCGTCTATCGCACCTGGCACACCAACGGCCGGGGCACCGAGCAGTTGAGCCACTCGTTCGCGTTGCTCGACATCCTGCCGTGGGGCCGCCAGGAGGTCTGGCAGGACTCACCGCAGGGCTGGCCTCAGCGCCCGACGTATTCGGGGTGGCTGGATTCGCCCGACATCGCGCGCATCTACGGCGATCCGGAGGCCTGACCCGGGCGCGACGAAACCGTCGCCGCTTGGCACACTGTGCGCATGGCACAGATAACTTTGCGTGGAAACCCGATCAACACCGTTGGAGAGCTTCCCGCTGTCGGATCGTCGGCACCCGGGTTCACGCTCGTCGGAACCGATCTCGGCACCGTCGGCGACGATCAGTTCCGCGGCAAGCCCCTGCTGCTGAACATCTTTCCCTCCGTCGACACCCCGGTGTGTGCGGCCAGCGTGCGCACGTTCAACGAGCGCGCGGCCGCGGCGGGTGGCACCGTGCTCTGCGTGTCGAACGATCTGCCGTTCGCCCAGAAGCGATTCTGCGGCGCCGAGGACATCGAGAACGTGACCCCGGCCTCGGCGTTCCGGGACAGCTTCGGCGACGACTACGGCGTCACGATCACTGACGGCCCGATGGCCGGCCTGCTGGCGCGCGCGGTCGTGGTGGTCGGCGCCGATGGCACCGTCTCCTACACCGAACTGGTGCCCGAGATCGGCCAGGAGCCCGATTACGACGCTGCGCTGGCTGCCCTGGGCGCGTGATGCGCGACACACCCTAGAGGCCGACGCGCCGGCATAGGTCACCGTTCGATCCCGGTCGGGCATCTGATTGATTCGCAGTCCTGCGACGACGTAAAAACACCCGCTCAGGTGGTGTAGAAGTGGTCATAGTGACTGTTGTGATCTGGTGTCGATGAGATCAGCGCCTCGGCGGTGCTGACAGAAAGCGGTGGAAGTGCCATGCGAGCGGTTCGTGGGTTTGTCGTCCTGGTTCTCGGGTTCGCGCTGAGCCTGGCCCTGATGGTCGCGGCGCCCGGCCTCGCGGGCGCTCAGCCCACGCGCTCGGCCACCAACCAGAAGGCCGTCGAGATCGTCATCGCCCGCGCGCTGTCCCAGCGCGGCGTCCCCTTCGCCTACGGCGGTGGCGGCGCGTCCGGGCCCAGCAAGGGCACGGCCGCCGCGCCCGCCGATCCGGCACAGCCGGATCAGGCGGCCTCGGATGCCTCCGCCCTCGACCTGACCACTCCCGGGCTCAACCTGCCCGCTGCCGTTCCGACACCGGCACCGGCTCCTCGGGTCGAGGTGGTGGGCTTCGACGCATCCGGTCTGATGGTCTACTCCTACGCCGGAGTGGGCGTGAAGTTGCCGCGCTCTTCTGGCGAGATGTACAAGGTCGGCCAGAAGGTGATGCCGTCGCTGGCGCTGCCGGGTGACCTGCTGTTCTACGGCCCGGACGGTACCCAGAGCGTCGCACTGTTCATCGGCAACGGAAAGATGGTGGAGACCACCGATTCCGGCGTCGCCGTGTCCGAGGTACGAACCAAGGACATGACCCCCTACCTGGTTCGCATCATCGCCTGACCGATTGCGCCACAGAGGGATTCATGCCCGCGTCCAGGCCTTCTAGGATGCGGGCATGAGCCTTCGAGCCGGACGGCGCGTCCCGATCGAGTCAGGGCTGCTGCAGATCGAGGACTGTCTGGCCGCCGACGGTCACATCGATCTGCCCGACGGCACCACCTTCGTCTCGCTGATCGACCGCAACATCGCCCATGTCGGTGACGAGGTCGCCTACCGCTACCTCGACTTCTCCGGTCCCGCCACGACGACCCGCGACATCACGTGGAGCCGGCTCGGTGTGCGGATGGCCGCGATCGCCGCCCAGCTGCAGAGCCTGACGGCCGCGGGGGAGCGCGTCGCGGTGCTCGCACCGCAGGGAATCGACTACATCACCGGGTTTTTCGCCGCGATCAAGGCCGGCACGATCGCGGTCCCCCTGTTCGCGCCCGAACTGCCGGGCCACGCCGAACGTCTCGACGTCGCACTACACGATTCACGCCCCGCCGCGATTCTGACGACGCGCGCCGCGCGGGAATCCGTGGTGGCGTTCCTCGATCAGATGACGGGTCTGAACCGGCCGCCGATCGTCACCGTCGACGACGTACCGGACGGCGCGGCAACCGAGTTCGTCCCGACCAGGCTCGACGTCGACGACGTCTCGCATCTGCAGTACACGGGTGGCGCCACCCGCGCGCCGGTCGGTGTCGAGATCACCCACCGGGCGGTCGGCACCAACCTGGTGCAGATGATCCTGTCGATCGACCTGCTGGACCGCAACACCCACGGGGTCAGCTGGCTGCCCCTCTACCACGACATGGGTCTGTCGATGATCGGGTTCCCGGCTGTCTACGGCGGCCATTCGACACTGATGTCGCCGACGGCGTTCCTGCGCAGGCCCCTTCGCTGGGTGGAGGCGCTGTCGGCCGGGTCAGCGGCCGGCCGCGTGGTCACCGCCGCTCCCAATTTCGCCTACGAGTGGACCGCGGCTCGGGGCGTTCCTGCCGCCGACTCGGCCGTCGACCTCGCCAACGTCGTGTTGATCATCGGCTCCGAACCGGTCAGCCTCGACGCCATCGATGCTTTCACCGCGTCGTTCTCCCCGTTCGGCCTGCCTCCCACCGCGTTCAAACCCTCGTACGGGATCGCCGAGGCGACACTGCTCGTCGCGACGACAGCGCCCACAGCCGCCCCGCGTGTACTCCACGTCGATCGTGACGAGCTGGCCCGCGGCGTCGCGATTCCGGTCCCGCCCGGCCACGAGCGCGCGGTGGCACACGTGTCATGCGGGCAGGTCGCCCGCAGCCAGTGGTGCGCCATCGTCGATCCGGACACCGAAAGTGAGGTCCCCGACGGACAAGTGGGCGAGCCCTGGCTACAGGGGGACAACGTCGGCCGCGGCTACTGGAACCGCGCCGACGAGACACGCCGCACCTTCGGCACGCGCCTGGTGTCTCGCCTCGATGACGGCAGCCACGCCACGGGTGCTGACCTTGGTCGACCCTGGCTGCGCACCGGCGATCTCGGGTTCCATCTCGACGGCGAGCTGTACATCGTCGGCCGGATCGCCGATGTCGTGGTGCTCGGCGAGCAGCGCTACTCGCCGCTGGATCTGGAGTCGACCGCTGCGGACGCCTCACCGATGGTGCGCCGAGGTTACGTCGCGGCGTTCGCGGTAGGCGATCGCCTGGTCATCGTCGCCGAGCGTGCGACGGGCAGCGGGCGCAGCGATCCGGCTGTCGCCGCCGAAGCCGTCACCGACACTGTCCGGCAACGTCATCGAGCGACGGTGAGTGACGTCCGTATCGTCCCTGCCGGGACGATCCCGCGCACCACCAGTGGCAAGTTGGCACGGCGAGCATGCCGCGATGCATACCTCGCCGGCACTTTCGACTAGGTGACCGCCACCGTCACGTCACAGAGACGAACGGACTCAGCACGTCCCTGACGAACTGCGTCACGTTGGTCTTGGGATTGCTGTCCGGAAAGCTCACCGTGGCAAGCACATTGCCACCGGCATCGGCGAAGTTGCCGTCCGCGCGGTCCTGGTGTGACGACGACGTGACCAGGATGATGCCCGAGGCGCCGGCGTCGCGGGCCAACGGCACCGAGAACTGCGCGTTCTGCACGGTGCTGTTGGCGCGATCTTCGACGATGATCCTGTCGTCGGGCAGCCCGAGAACGCGCAGCGTCTTGCGCATCTCGCCGGCCTCGGTGCGTCCGTTGTGCGGATTGCCGCCCGTCACGATGACCGGCGACTGCGGGAACATCTGCGCCACCGCGAGCCCGGTGAGCACGCGGGTGTAGAGGATCGGCCGCATGGTGCCGTTGTCCTTGAGTCCGTATCCCAGGATCACGATGGCCGGCTTCGAGAAGTCCTTGGCCGCAAGGGGAGGGGCCGCCTGTGCAGCGGGCGCCACACCGACGAGCACCGCGAGCATGGCCGTGAGCGCGTACACCAGCCGCGCCGCGGTACCGGATTGGGTCACGATTGTTCATCGCCGCACAGCCGCCGCGTATTACGGTCCGGTCTCGAAGACTCAACGATGCGGGAGTATCCGCCGTCGTTGTTGGCGCGATCGACGCGGACGTGGTCTGGTGGAAGATGATGTCTTCCTCGATGTCTTCCCACATTCGCATCCGAGCGGCGCTGGCCGTGACCGCCGGCGCTGCAGCCCTGCTCGCCGCCGCTCCGTCGGCCGCCTCGACCCCTCCATCGGACAGTCAGGGATATGTCGATTCCACCGCGCGGTGCGCTGCGCCGGCGACCGTGGTCGTGTTCGGCAGCACGTCGGGCTCACGTGTGGCGATCTGCAAGGGCACTGACGGGGAACTCGAGTACCGCGGGGTAAGGGTGCGCGACGGCGCCAAACTGATCGCTCCGGCGACTCAGTCCGCTGACGGTGCCTTCACCGCCACCCGGGACGGCATCGAGTACATGGTGACCTCCGACGCGCTGGTCATCAGTGCCGCCGAGAAGGTCATCCGCGACGAAGAGATGCTCGATTTCCACCGGCCGGGCAGCGCCGCCGCGCCGCAGACACCCAATGCCCAGACACCCAAGACGTCGACCACCCCGCTTCCGCCCCCACTGCCTGCCGAGGTCGGCGGCGACGGGAGCTGACGGTCACTGCACCGGCTGCACCGTCACCTCGTCGCCCACGCGCAAGGTTCCTGAACTCAGGAGCCGACAGACCGACCCGCCGCGCCGTGACATCGCAGCAGCGGCACCGGGACCGATCCAGTCGTCGAGCAGCCGGCACGGGGCGCTGAGTCGCACCACCTCCAGATCGACGTCGCCGATGCGGATCCGGGTGCCGGGCTTGGTGGGGACGTCTCCGCGGTCGACGGTGATGTTGCGGCGCGTCGCGCCGGAATCGACAGGTCGGCCGAGTTGAGCGGCGGCAGCGTCGAGCGCTTCTCGGGACTGAAGTGTCACGTGCCGGTGGCGGGTGCCGTGGTACCGATCGCCCACCAATCCCTTGCCCTCTTCGGCAATCACCGACTCCACTGACCGCGTCGGGATGCGCCGGCCGGGCGCCACGTGGATCGCAAGGATGTGCACGACTGGCGAGCCTACTCATCGCCGGAGCTGACGGAATGGCGTAAGAATTTGCTCACATGTGGTGGCCGAATTAACTGACGTGCCCGTCAGCAAATCGATCGACACAAACAATTCCTCGCGTTTCGGTGGACAATTCATCACATTCTGGATACGTTTCACGCGGTCGGGGCCACACAGCAACATGGAGGGGTCGCGTCATGCGCACTACCGCACGTTCTTATGTCACTGCCGGCGTAGCCCTGATGGGGGCCGGAGTCATCTCCGCCACACCGGTCACCCCGAACCTCGACCTGCAGATGAAGAGCTATGACGTGGGGTTGGTCGCCGCCACGCAGAGTTGCGCCGCGGGCAGCACGAGCGCCCTGTGCGCGCCCCCGACGACGAGCCTCCCCTCGGCGGCCCCGTTCGCGACCACCACAGACAGCACGAACATTCTCAACATTCCGGCGAACCTTTTTATCGCACTTGCCAATACGCCGTACAACTTCTTCAACGCCCTCGGCGAAGGCAACGTCGCGCTCGGTTCCGATCCCAACGGTGACTTCAGCTTCCAGCCCACCTACGAGGGGGTGACGCTGACCCAACCGGAGGGCAGCGTCGTCGGCCTCGGTCGCAACCTCCGCTACACCGGCAACTGGTGGGTGTACAGCCAGACCAACATCCTGGGCACCGACCCGGCGGATCCGTCGCGGTATCAGGCGCTGACCAACGTGCTCGTGCCGTTCCCGGCGCTGTCGGTGCCCCTGGGCAACATGGTCGCGGCGATCGCGGCCTCACAGCTACCCATGGACGTCGGGTGCACCGGAACCGGCCCCGGCGCGTGTGACCATCCCGAGGCAATTCTCAGCAAAATGTTTGATCTTCGTCACGTGGTGTCGCTGTTTTCGCCCGATGGCTACACGTATCCCGAAACCCGTGCCGGCATCACGTGCAGCGCGGACGGCCAGTGCTACGTCAAGGACGAGGACGGTCCCGAGGTGCCGTGGTCCGGTGAGACCGTGAAGCTCGACCCGACAGCGCCGTTCACCAGCTTCTACAACAGCCTCACCAAGACGCCCGACTTCTCCGAGATCAAGCCGGTGACACCGCAATTCGTGGCAGGGAGCCTGACGAGCCTCGCCAACGGCATCAACACCGACTTCAACCCGTTCGTCCTCGGCACGCAGTGCACCGTGTGCGCGCCGTTCGTGCCCAACCCGGACAACAAGCCGATTCCGGGACCGGTGTTCACCGATCCCGACAGCTCGACTGCCACGACGCTGGCCGCCGACGAGAAGACCGCCGCGCCCGAGGCCACGCCTGAGACGAAGACCGACGAGAAGGCCGTTACTCCCGCCGAGGTGAAGACCTCCGCCGCGGACGAGGCCGTCTCCGACACCACAGGCAACACGAGCACCACGTCGGGACCCAAGCACCGCAAGCCCACCGCGACGAGCACGGCGATCAAGCAGGTGCGCGACTCGATCAACGCGAGCGTCTCGAAGGTGACCGACAGCCTCTCGAAGAAGCCGAAGGCCACCGAGTCGAGCAGCAGCACGAGCGCCAGCAAGAGCAGCGACTCGGGCAAGGGCGGTTCCGAGGACTGAGTGCGGCGCGGGTGGGTTGCGCCGCGACGCGCAGCCCACCCGCAGCCACGCTCACAGGTAGGGGTCGGCCCAGGCGCTGATGATCCGGGCCGCGCGGGCGGCCTGATTCTTCTCGGTCAGCAGATGGTCGGCACCCTCCAGCGACACGAAGCTGCGGGGGTGCCGCGCGGCGCGGAAGATGTCGCTGGCATTGCCGATGCCGACGGTGTTGTCGGTGGGCGAATGCATGACCAGCAGTGCGCGCCGCAGCGTCTTGATGCGCTCGCGCAGGTCAGCGTCGCGGACGTCCTCGATGAAGTGCCGCCGCAGTGTGAGCGCCTTGCCACCGATGAGAAGCGGTGCCTCCCCGTCGGATTCGATGCGTTCGACCAGTGCGTCGTAGATGTGCTCCACATGGGCGGGCTGGAACGGCGCGCCGACACTGGCCACCGCGGTCACCGTCGGGCACTCGTGGGCCGCCGCAATCGCGGCGGAACCGCCGAAGGAGTGACCGACCAGCAGACGTACCTCGCGCCCGGAGTCGTTCATGAATTCGACCGCGCGCACGGTGTCGGCGACCTTGTGGGAGAACGATCCGTCACCCCAGTCACCCTCGGAGTGGCCCAGGCCGAGGTTGTCGAAGCGCAGCATCCCGATGCCCTCGCTGGCCAGTTGCTTGCACATGCGGCTGGCGGCCGGGCAGTCCTTGCCCAGCGTGAAGCCGTGTGCGAAGACGCCCCAGCCGCGGATCTCGCCGTCCGGGGTGTCGATCAGGCCGGCCAACGCCGGACCGCTGCTGCTGGGGAACTTCACGCGTTCTGCCACGCCGTCATCCTCTCAGTTCTCCCCGTGGCGCATCCTGGTGAGGAGCGACGGGAGCAGATGTGGCGATGAAGGTGCGGTTCGGAGTCAGCCTGGGCACGGATGTAGGCCCCGACGGGTTGGGCGATGTCGTCGACCGACTCGAAGCCGAGGGGGTCGATTCCCTGTGGTTTTCCGAGCTCGTGTACTCGCCGGCGATCGACCCGACCGTCGGCATGGCTGTCGCGCTGGCGCGCACCGAGCACCTCAAGGTGGGAACGTCGGTCGCGGTGCTTCCCGGCCGGCACCCGGTGCTGGTCGCCAAACAGCTGCTGTCGCTGGCGACGCTGGCGCCCAAAAGGGTGTTACCCGTGTTCGGGTTGCGCTCGGCACTGCCGGCCGAGCGCGATCTGTTCGTCGTGCCCGAGGGCAAGCGCGGTGCGGTGTTCGACGAGTCGTTGACGCTGCTGCGCCGTGTGCTACGGGAGGACTCAGTGACGTTCACCGGGGAGTTCTTCTCGGTGCGCGACGCCGCGATCACTCCGAAACCCGCTGCGCGACTGGATGTGTGGCTGGGCGGCTCCTCGGCGGCGGGGTATCGGCGCATCGGGACCTACGCCGACGGATGGTTGGGCAGCTTCCTCACCCCTGACGAGACCCGGGGCGCGGTGGAGGAGATCCGCGCGGCCGCCGCCAAGGCCGGCCGGCACGTCCCCGACGACCACTTCGGCATCAACGTGGCGGTCGGCGCCGGCGATCTGCCTGATGCGGTGCGGGCGGCGGTCCACGCTCGACGGCCCGACGTCGACGCCGCGGAACTCTTAGCTCGCGACTGGACTTCGCTGCATGCGATGCTCGACGGCTACATCGACGCGGGCCTGACGAAGTTCGTCATCCGCCCACTCGGCTCGGCCGACACGGGTGAGTTCCTGGACAGGTTCGTCGAAGAGCTTCTGCCGCGGCAGAACTGATCTCGCACGACAACGCGAGCACGATCGTCAGACGGTGACGGGGAAGCCCAGGTCCACATCACAGGCAGCCCTGCCACCACGAATGCCCCAGTTTTCGAGCGCGCTGTCACGCACGACGATGGTCACGTGATCAGGCGGGATGCCCAACGCGCTCAGGCGATTCACGATCTCCTGATACAACCTGCGCTTGGCCTGCACCGAGCGACCGGCAAAGCAGTCGACGGCCACGAACGTGTACAGCTCCGGCTGAGCCAACGTGGGATTGTGCGCGAACCGACGCGGCTCGTGACTGACGAGCCGAACGTGCTTGTCTTCCCGGGGAATCTGGAACGCCACCACCAGGGCTTCGTGTACGGCGTCGATGATCGCGATCTCCTCATCGACGCGGTATCGCTGCCGAACTTCGATCACAGTGCTGGGCATCGCAGCATCCTCACACACGGTCCGGCTGACGGTCAGCTGGATTTCGGCGCAGCGGATCAGCCGCGCGTGCCACACTGCGAACCATGATCGAGATGCTGTCGGACCTGCCGCCGGGCGTCGCGGGATTCCGGGTGTCCGGCCGCCTCGACGGTGCCGATCTGCGGGAGTTCCAGCCCTCGGTGGAGGAGATGCTCGCGACGGGGGAGATCCGGCTCGTCGAGGTGATCGCCGACGACTACGAGGGGTTCGGCCCGGGCGGCCTGGCCGAGGACCTCCGGCTCGGGCTCGATGTGCTGAGGCATCACCATGGCGCGTTCCGCCGGATCGCCGTGGTCACCGACAAGGACTGGGTGATCCACGCGCTGCACGCCTTTGCCTGGCTGGTACCCGGCGAGGCTGCGCTGTTCTCCCTCTCCGCGCTGGACGCGGCGGTCAGCTGGGCGGCCGGGTCAGCGCCGGCCCAGTAGCCACGCGCGTCCGTCTCCCTCGCCGGCGGCGATCACGTCGAGAGCGGCGAACGCCCGGGTGAGTTCTCCGGCCGGTGCGCGATAGCGGCCGGGTCCCGCGCCGACCTCGCTGAGCACGCTGACGGCCATCAGCCCGCCGCGCACCACCCGCTCGATCATCGATCGGTACAGCGCAGGTGCGCGAAACATGCTGCACAGCAACACATCCGCCGGCTCACCGAGGGGCAGACCGTCGTCGAGGTCGGCTACCGCGACGTGGCAGCTCGGCAGAACGCCGCTCGTGTCGGCCAGTGCCCGCGCCGCATCCACCGCGGCGGGGGAGATGTCGTAGGCGTGGACGGTCACCCCCCGCTGCGCCAGCCACACCGCGGCGCCGCCGCGCCCGCACGCGAGATCGAGCGCACGACCGCGCCGAGGCATCACGTCGGCGAACGGGTGAAAGGGCGCGGGGAGGCCGACGGCACCGTCGTCTCCCGGGGGCAGCGATCGGTAGCGCTCCTCCCACCGGAGACGGTCGTCGTCGGACACGCCGTCATGGTAGGTCCGCCGCGCGGATACGGATCGGGCCGCGCCAGTCGCCGTCAGGGTCGAGGACCTCACCGCGCTGGGTGATCTCGACCAGGCCGCGCCGGGCGAGGCGGCGGGAGATGTCGCGGGCGGTGTCCATCGAGGCCCGCCAGTCCGCGCCGCCGACAGCGCGGGCGGCGTCCGAGGGACAGGTGCTGCTGGTGGCTCCGCGGTGTCCGGCCAGCGCGCGGATCGCCGCGTCGAGTCGCTGCTCGAGCGGACCATCACCCAACGCGGCGCGGGCGGTACCGGCGTGCGGGCCCGGGCCGTCGGCGATCGTCTCGAGTTCGGTGCGGAGGCGGTCGGACACAGGTCCAGTGAAGCAGCCCGACGCTGTGAGGTGTGCCACACCGTGCGTTTATCCGCGACACGGACCGGTTAGTACTTAGCAGTACTCAACGACCGTGGGCCGACCAGGCCCGAAAGGGGAGTTTCACCGATGAAGTTGACTCAGGTTCTTGCCAGCGCAGCCGTGTTCGGCGGCCTCACCGCCGGTGCGTTGGGTGTCGCCGGTTCTGCGGTCGCGCAGCCCGGCTGGACACCGCCGCCGGTTCCGCCCGCCGGGCCGAATACGGGAACCGCCCCGGCATGGGCCCCGCCCAAGCCCGTCGATCCCACCTGGGCCGCCGGCAACCCGCAGGTGTGGGACGAGGGCTGGCAGCACTGGGGTGTATGGCTGAATGGCGTCTTCGTTCCGACCTACTGATCGATGTGCAACGGCCGCCGCGGATCCACCGGGTCCGCGGCGGCCGTGTGTCATGAGTGACCCTGAGTGCCCATGAGCGCCGACGCCGAGCACTACATCGTCATCAAGGGCAGACGATGGCGGGCCACCGATCCCGCCATCCCCGAACAGCGCCGCGACGAGCTGACCCGCGTCTTGATGGCGTGGCGCCGGGAAGTGCGACGCACCCGCGGCACGCCAGAGGAAGCCGCATCGCGGGCGGGCGTGCAGGCGGCCAAAGTGGCTCTCGGGGAACGCGGTTCACCGCCATGGTGGGAGCAGTCCGACGACGAGCGCCGCGCCCGCTGGGAGACCCCGGTGCCGGCACCCGAATAGCGCGAACCGGCCGCAACATGATTCGTTGCGGCCGGACGCGTTAATTGATCAGGCGCCGAGGGTGCGCTGGATGTCGGGCTTCATCGCGTTCAGCTGTGCCCCCCAATAACCCCAGCCGTGCGTTCCGTTGGCCGGGAAGTTGAACGTCGCGTTGCGTCCGCCGTCAGCCGTGTAGGCCTTCTGGAAGGCCCGGTTGCTGTCGCCGGTGATGCTCTCCAGCACCTGACCGGGGATGTCACCGCCGCCGCCGAGGTCACCCGGGCGTCCGTTGCCGGTGTAGATCCACAGCCGCGTGCCGTTGCCCACGAGCCGTCCCGCCTGCAGGGTCGGGTCGTTGCGCTGCCACGCCGGCCCGCCGCCGGGCCCCCACATCGCGGTGGCGTCAAAGCCGCCCGCGTCGCGCATCGCGAAGCCGACCAGCGTCGGCCAGATGCCCTGCGAGAGGTTGAGGAAGCCCGATAGTGATGCGGCGTAACTGAATTGGCCGGGGTGGTAGGCGGCGAGGATCAGCGCGGCACTGCCCGACATCGACAGGCCGACGACGGCGTTGCCGGTCGTGGAGATGCCCTTGTTGGCCGCGAGGTAGGCGGGCAGCTCCGAGGTCAGGAACGTCTCCCACTGGTAGTTGTACGTCTGCCCGTTGCCGACTGCGGGACCTTGCCAGTTGGTGTAGAAGCTGGACATGCCGCCGACGGGCATGACCACCGACAGACCGGACTGGTAGTAGTTCTCGAAGGCCGCGGTCTCGATGTCCCAGCCGCTGTTGTCGTCTCGGGCGCGCAGTCCGTCGAGCAGATAGACCGCCTTGGGCCCGCCGCCCTGGAACTTGACCGGGATGTCGCGACCCATCGCCGCCGAGGGCACCATCAGCGTCTCGACGGGCAGTCCGGGCCGGGAGTAGGCCGCGGCAGTCGCTGATCCGCCGACGACGGCAACGAGCCCCGGCAGCAGCAGCGCCACCATCGCGCCGGCGATCAGCCGGCGTCTCAATGCGAGCAAGTACTTCATGGTTGTGTGTGCCGTCCTCTCCACCACGCGCCGTCACGGCGCGCGTCACGGGAACTGTCAACGGTCGGCCTGGAAGCCGTGGCGATGCTGTTGCTTCACACCGCGCCCGCGTGGACTAGTTCGTCACGTGACGTATCGGCGTTACCGGCCTGACAATTTCGTCACAGATTGTGGTGAGCGGGCTACTTGGGCTTGCGACCGAACTGCGGCACCCCCGCGAGCAAGCCGCGCTGCGGCACACCGAGGATCGGTTCCGCCGCCGCCCCGAGTTCGGCGAGCACGTCATTGGCCGCGAGCACGCCCGACATCGCGGAGCGTTCCATGAGCCCCGACAGATAGGGGGTGTCGACGTAGTCGCCGGCCACCCGCAGGCCCCGCGCGTCGGTGCGCACCGTGGGCCGGGTGCCCGCCGAGCCGGGCGGGAACGCCGGCGCGGTGGCTTCGAGTCGGTCGTGGGTGTGCAGAATCCGCGCCGCGGAGGTTTCTGGCCACAGGCTTTCCAATTCCTTGCGCAGCGCCGTCGCGGCGGTCGCGGCGTCCGGCAACCGGCACGAGTAGGAGTGCAGTTCCACGATCGACCCGCCGGTGGCGCGCGCCCACTGCACACTCGGCTCCTCGATGCGTGAGTACACGGCGATCGAGTCGAGAGTCGGCTGTCCACTGACGGCGCAGAACGGCGCCCGGTCCACGGCCACGTCACGGTCGTACCAGATTCGACTGACAGCGAAAGGTGGTGCCACCGAGAGATTCTCGCAAGATTGCGCCAGCCGCGGGGCGGCCTGCGCGGCGCCGGGCGATCGACTGAGGACACCTTTGAGCGCCCCGGGATCGAGCGCCATGATCACGTGGCGGGTGTCGATCACTCCCGTCGTAGTGGCGATCCGCCAACCGTGGCCCTGCGGTTCGACGGAGACGCACCCGGTGCCCATCTGAACCTCCGCGCCGTGCTGCTGCAGATGACGTCGCAGGGGATCCCAGATCGCGGTGGCGTAATCGGTGGACGGGACGTCGAAGCCGATGCCCTCCGGGTTGCCCAAAAAGTAGTAGTGGAACATCGCGATCAGCTCGGCGGCCGACAGCTGGCCCTGATTGCAGAAGAAGGACCGCGCGAAGGCTTCGAACAGCATGCTGCGACTGCGCTCGGTCATCCCGAACCCGTCGAGGAATGCCGCGGCGTCGACGGCGTCGAATTCGGCATAGGTGCTCGCGCGGTCATAGGCCAGCAGCGCCCGGCCGGTGTCGGCGTCGGCCCGCAGCAGTTCCCGGCGCGTCAGACTCTTCGAGCGCACCGCCAGAGCCAGCAGGTTGAGCGGGGGAGCGGCGGGCAGCCCGGAGAGGTCTTCGGCGGGCCATTCGGCGGAGATCACCGGGTAGCTCTTCACCGGCGCGAGAAACGAGAGCGTCGGGTCGGCGCGCCGCAGAATCGCCCGCCAGGTGTAGTAGTGCCGGAAGAAGGCATGGAAGCCATGCTCGATGATCTGGTCGGCACCGTCGGGCAGGCGCTCCGGCCACGCGCCCAGCCTGCCGCCCAGATGGCCTGCCGCCTCGAGCAGAGTCACCGCGACACCGCGCTCAGCGAGCACCACCGCGGCCGAGACGCCGGCGATTCCCCCGCCGACGACGACAGCCTCGCTGCCGGCGGGTACCTGCTTGGGCTGCAACGGATCCGGCACCACGAGACGGCGCGGCCGCATGCGCAACGGTGCGGCGCGACTGGTCAGGACATCACTCATCAGTGCGGCTCCTCGCCGTCGATCGGTCGGCACGGATATGGCCGAACACGCGGGCCGCGAACGGCAGCGCAACCACCCCCATCAGCAGCCCGCCGGTGATCGCCGAGCCGGGCAGACCGAAGAACACCGCGTGCGCCAGCACCGACGAGAAGTACACCCACAGGTAGAGCGCTGCGGCGGGACCGGAGTACGACGACTCCTCACGCGAGGGCAGCACCGCATGCAGGACCACCATCATCACGGTCGAAACAAGCAGCCAGCCAGCGTAATTCGTCGACGGAATCTCGGGTATCAGGGGCAGCGTGTGGGTGGCGTCGAACCACCTCCAGTGACCCGCCGCGACCATCTGCGGGTCGAGAAAGACGTCCCAGGCAGTCAGCGCATACGCGGCGACGGCGACGACGGCCGGTCCCCGCCGGGCCAGGGTGCGCCCGACGATCAGCGCCGGCCAGGCCATCATCACCCACGCCATCGGCACGATCACCGGAACGCCGAGCACCTCGGGGCCCAGCGTGCCGGTGTAGGTGTAGTCCCCGAACGGAATCCCGGTCGAGACGCCGATCGCTTCGGCGACCAGACCGCCACCGCCCGCGACGGCTGCCAGGGTGAGCGCCCCGCGCGGCCCGTGGACGCGCCCCACGTCGGCCAGCGAGGCGAGGAAGAAGATCGCCACACTGCACACCGTCACCGGGGTGCGCCACGCCTCGGGCATCAACGGATAGACGATCTGCACGACGACGGCGGAGATCACCAGCGCCCACACCACCGGGCGCCAGCGCACCGCGGCAGTGTCGGCGCTGCGTACCGCAACCGCCACCGGCAGAACCTCCACCTCGAGAGTCTGTCTGGCCGTACGGCCCGTGCCGCCGGCGCTGCGCCATCGCCGAACTGCGTAGAGTTTGCAGGTGCCCGATGCGCGCCTTGTCGAAATCCTACGCGCCGCGACGGCGGTCGGATCGGCGCTCGCCTGCCTGGGCACCCTGCATGAGCTGGTGAATCTGCGTCTGCTGCGCCGGCCGGACGAGCGGCCGAACCCGGTGGTGGCGACCGTGTCGGTGCTGATTCCGGCCCGCGACGAGGCGCACCGGATCGCACCCACCATCTGCTCGGTGCTGGCGCAGCGCGGTCTGCCGGACGCCGAGATCCTGGTGCTCGACGACGGGTCGACCGACGGTACGGCCGACGTCGTCCGGCGTGCCGCCGGTGACGATCCCCGGGTGAAGGTCCTGACCGGGTCTGCGCTGCCGCGTGGCTGGCTGGGCAAGCCGCACGCGTGTGCGCAGCTGGCCGCCGCGGCGCGCGGCGACGTCCTGGTCTACGTCGACGCCGATGTGGTGCTCGCGCCGACCGCTGTCGCGGGTGCGGCGGCGATGCTGCTGGGACCCCAGGCCCCGGATCTCGTCAGCGTGTGGCCGCGTCAGGTCGCCGCGGGCGTGCTGGGACACCTCGTACAGCCGCTGCTGGCCTGGTCGTGGTTGACGACGGTGCCGTTGCGATTCGCCGAACGGTCGCGGCGGCCATCCATGGCGGTCGCCAACGGACAGTTCCTGGCGATGCGCGCCGAGGCGCTGGCCCGCGCGGGCGGCTGGGCCGCGGTGGCCGACGCAGTACTCGATGACATCGGGCTCGCGCGGGCGGTGCGGATCAGCGGGGGACGCACCGGCGTCGCCGACGGGTCCGGCGTCGCCACCTGTCAGATGTATGCCACCGGCCGCGAACTCAGCGCCGGCTACCGGAAGTCGCTGTGGGCCGCGTTCGGATCTCCCCTCGGCGCCGCGGCCGTCGGGGCTGCCCTGTGTCTGGTGTACGTCGTGCCGCCTGCGGCGGCCGTGACCGGTTCGCGGGTCGGAGCGCTCGGCTACGCAGCGGCCGTCGCGGGTCGGATCCCGGTACGCCGATGGTGTGGGCGCGGCGGCGCGGGGGATCTGCTCGACGCCGCCGGCCATCCGGCGTCGGTGGTGGCTCTGCTGGGGTTGCTGGGCTCGTCGTGGATGGGCCGACGGCGTG
Organism: Mycobacterium sp. IDUB_1; assembly: GCF_055419625.1. NCBI lineage: Bacteria > Bacillati > Actinomycetota > Actinomycetes > Mycobacteriales > Mycobacteriaceae > Mycobacterium > Mycobacterium sp. IDUB_1. The sequence continues at coordinate 385,162 of NZ_JBVAYA010000003.1, forward strand.
GGACCCTCCGGTGGAAGGGCCGGGTCGTATGAGCCGCGTGGTGGTGATCGGGGCCGGCCTGGGCGGATTGGCCGCCGCCGCCCGGCTCGCCGCGCTCGGTCATCAGGTCACCGTGTGTGAGGCCGCCTCGACCGTCGGCGGCAAGCTGGGGATGTTCCAGCGCGACGGCTTCACCTTCGACACCGGACCGTCCCTGCTGACGATGCCAGGCCTGCTGAGCGAGCTGTTCGCCGCCACAGGCGGTCCGTCCGAGCTGCCCGTGGAGCGTGTGGACCCGGCGTGCGCCTACCGCTTCGCCGACGGCACCGAGTTGACGCTGCCTCACGACCCGACTGAGGTGGGGCCTGCGATCGACGAGGCGTTGGGCCTGGACGCGGGGGAGTCCTGGCGCCGTCTTCACGAGCGATCCCGGCGGCTGTGGGAGCTCGTGGGTGATCCCGTGCTGCGGCAACCGATTTCGCTGCCCGCACTGGTGCGGATGAGCGTGCGGCCGGCCGATCTGAAGGCGGTCGCTCCGTGGCGGACCATCGACGGGCTGGGTCGCGCCGCGTTCGCCGATCCCAGGTTGCGGATGTGGTTGAACCGCTACGCGACCTATTCCGGCTCGGATCCGAGGCGCACCCCGTCGGTCCTGGCGGTCACCTCGTTCGTCGAGCAGGAGTTCGGCGCCTGGTACGTCTCCGGGGGGCTGCGTCGGATCGTCGAGACGGTTGCCTGGCGCTGCGCCGAGCTCGGCGTCGAGATCCGGACCGACTGTCCGGTGGACGAGGTGATGACGGGCGGCGGCCGGGTGTACGGCGTGCGCTGCGGCGGCACGACGGTGACCGCTGATGTGGTGGTCAGCGACGCCGACGCCGGCGAGCTGTACGGCAGGCTGGTGCCTGCGCCGGCTCGGTTGACCAGGCGGTTGCGCAGAACCCCGCGCTCGATGGCCGGCTTCGTGATGATGCTCGGACTGTCCGGTCGAGAGCCGGGCGCGGCGCACCGCATCTTCTTTCCCCGCGACTACGGCGCCGAGTTCGATGCGATCTTCGGCCGGCGGCCGCATCCGGTCGCCGATCCGACGGTGTACGTGCACGCCCCTGACGACCCGGCGCTGCGGCCGGGCGACGATGCCGAGGGATGGTTCGTCCTGGTCAACGCTCCGGCCCACGATCCGGCGGGTGGTATCGACTGGGACGCCGACGGCCTGGCCGACACCTACGCCGAGCACGTCCTGGACGTCCTGGCCGAACGCGGTGTGGACGTCCGGCCCCGGCTGCGTTTCGTCGAGGTCATCACGCCGGCCGACCTGGAACGCCGCACCGGCGCTCCCGGCGGCGCGATCTACGGCACCGCTTCCCACGGTCCGCGGGCCGCGCTGCGCCGCCCTGCCAATCGCAGCCCGATCCCCGGCCTGTTCCTGGTCGGGGGGTCGGCTCACCCCGGCGGCGGCATCCCCCTGGTGTTGATGTCGGCCGAGATCGTGGCGGGTCTCATCGGTCCGGCGGGAACGTCGCAGGCATCGACCGGCGAATCCCGTGGAGCAGCTGGGCCATCCCGACCACGCCGACCGCGATCCACGCGATCGTGAACACTGCTGCCCACTGCCAGCCCGGCCCCGGCGTCCCACCGGGCAACACCGCCACCGCGCCCGCCGCCACCGCGACCACGATGAGGCGGGTCGGGCGCTCGGCGACGGTGACTGCGCCGACACCCGGCATCCCGATCGCCTGGGCACGGGCCCGCACGTACTCGAGCAGGAGCACCGACGTCACCGCGGCGAGCACCCAGCCCAGCGGAGCGCCCAGCCCGTACAGCACAGCGCCGAGCAGCAGATCACCGATGCGGTCGGCCACCGAGTCGACGAGCGCGCCCATCGGGCGGGCCCGGCCGGTGCCCAGCGCGACGGCGCCGTCGAGTCCGTCCAGCACTCCGGCGATCAGCACCAGGGGAACGACCACACCCGGCCACCCCAGCACGACGACAACGGCCCAGGCCGCGGCCAGGGCGAGCACGCCGGCCAGCGACAGCACGTCCGGCGGAACGCGGGAGACAGGCCCGGCGGACAGCGCACGCATGATGCGCAACCAGCCGCGCACCACGGGCGACGGCTGCACACCGCCATGCAGATGCGACCACCCCGCGTCGTCGCCGCCGGGTCTGGCGGGTATGTCAGGGCACATGGTGTCAGCCTGCCAGCGCAGCCCGCGACCGGAGGAGGACATGCCGTGAGTCGATTGCGGCAGTTCGCCGCAGGCGTTCGAACGACGTTTCCGGGCAGCGATCTCGCGTTGTGGGCGGCCGGCGCCACGTACTTCGGGGTCATCGGTCTGGTGCCGCTGGCGCTCGCGGCGCTGTGGGCCGTCGGCGCGCTGGCGGGCCATGACACGGTCACCACGGCCATGACGGCGGCGATCGACGGGCTGCCGGGCGGGCATGGCACGCCGGAGGCGCTGCGCACCCTGACCCGGGTGGCGCTGTCCATGTCATGGGTCCAGGCGCTGGTCGTGCTGTTCCCCGCGAGTCTGTACGGGGAGGGGCTGCGCCGCGCGTTCGTGCAGATGTCGGCGGAGCCGGATTCGCTGACGGGGTGGCGGGGGCGGGCCGGCCTGCTGGGTGTGGCGGCGGTGGCGCCGTTCCTGGTCCTGGCCGTGCTGCTGTCGGCTCCCTATATCGCCCCGCTGTACACAGCGGGTGGGTGGTCGCTGGTGTGGGGAGTGGTCGTGGCCTTCCACATCGTGTGGGTCACCGTGTCGACGGCGTTGCTCGGAGTGTTCGGGCTCATCGGGCCCGGCCGTATCGGCTGGCGTGCGTTGGCGATCGGCGCGTTCGCCACCGGGTCGATCCTGTCGGGCTTCCTGCAGGGCTTCGTGTTGTTCCTCGCGATCCCGATCCCGTGGTCCGCGCCGTTCGGCGGCCTGCCCATCGTGGGCGCGGTGACCGCGCTGGCGCTGTGGCTCTACATCATGCACATCCTGGTGCTGTGCGGGTTCCGGGCCACGGTCGTGCTCGACCAGATGAACTAGTCGTCTCAGCGGGACAGCTGACGCTGGGTGCGATGTGTTCAGGACCTTCGATGACGGTTGGGGCGCGCGCTGCGGGGTCGGCCGTTGCCGCCGCAGCTGACACCGGATTCGAGGCAGGTGTGCTCGACGAGGAATCGAGAGACGCCGTGCTTGGTGCAGAAGATCGGCACCGCGCACGGCAGCAGTGAAACCAACATGATTCTCCGAACCGTCAACGATGTCTTCAGAGGTGACGTCGAGCGACATCAAGATTTGTCGGTGGTCGAATGTATGTTCGAAGTATGGTTGGCGTGCGGGAGGCGGTGGCGGTCCTACGGGCCGCGGTCGACGGCGTGCTCGCTGCCGATCTGGACCTCGCGACCGCCGCGGACGTGGTCGAGCTGCTCGACGAGATCGAAGCAGCCGGGTGTCGGCTGCCGGCGGCCCGCAATCGCGGCCTGGCGCGGCTGCAGATCGAGACCACCCCGCAGAAGATGGGCGCCAAGAACTGGAAAGACGTCCTCGCCATCCGCTACCGCATCAGTGGCCCGGAAGCACACCGTCGGTTGACCGACGCGGCGCTGCTGGCACCCCGTCAACCCATCACCGGACCCCCCTTGCCGCCGGTGCTGCCCGCGACCGCCATCGCGCAAGAACAGGGCTTGATCACCGGCGAGCATGTCACCGAGATCCGCAAAGCCATCGACAAACTCCCCGGCTTCTGCGACACCGCCACCCGCGAGCAGTTCGAAGTCCAGCTCGTGCGCACCGCCGTCGGGGCCGGCCCCAAAGAAACCCGCGACGCCGCAGATCTGACCCTGTTCCTGCTCGACCAAGACGGCCCTGAACCCGACGATGCGGAACGTGTCCGTAAGCGGGGTTTGAAGAAGTCTCGGCAGTGTCGGGACGGGATGACGGCGTGGTGGGCGGATTTGACGCCGGAGGCTGCGGCGGTGTGGGAGGCGATCTTCGCCAAGTACGCCGCCCCCGGGATGTGCAACCCCGACGACCCCGAACCGTGTATCTCCGGCACACCGACGCAGGCGCAGATCGACAACGATCACCGCAGCCTGGCCCAACGCCAACACGACGCCCTACTCGCGGTCGGACGCATCGCCCTGATGAGCGGGGAGTTAGGTCAGCTCAACGGGTTACCGGTCACGGTGATCGTCCGCACGACGCTGCAGGACCTCGAGTCCTGCGCCGGGATCGGGGTCACCGGCGGTGGCACCCGCCTCCCGATCAAGGACGTGATCCGGATGGGGGCGCACGCGTCCCACTACCTGGCGATCTTTGACCGCGCCACCGGCGCGGCGCTCGACTTGTTCCGCACCCGCCGCACCGCATCACCAGCCCAGCGGATCATGCTGATCGGCCGCGAGGGTGGCTGCACGAAACCCGGCTGCCCGGTCGGGGCGTACGGCTGCCAGGTCCACCACGTCACACAGGATTGGGCCGCGGGCGGGCTGACCAACATCGACGACCTCGGCCTGGCCTGCCCGCCCGACAACCGCGCCGTCGCACCCGGCGGCTGGACCACGTCGATGAACGCCCGCCATGAAGTCGAATGGACCCCACCACCGGACCTAGACACCGGACAAACCCGGGTCAACACCCACCACACCCCCGAACGCCTCCTCCGCCCACCCGAACAGGAGGAAGTATCGGGAAAAGCCGTCGACCCCGCAGAACCCGGCGGACCCGCACCACCCGACAACCAAGTTGCCTGAGGGCCGCTAGTTGAGGACGCGCTCGTTGCTCGGCAGTGGGGGCAGCAGCGCGGGCCTGACGAGGTGACCGCGCAGCTGTCGATTGGACTCCCGGAAGAGATGGGTCAGCGCGGCGACGTTGCCCGCGACGTCGTCGCGCGCGGTCAGGTACGTCCAGCGGTGCCGCTCGGGAAGCTCGAAGAACTGTTCGAAGAATGCGGGCACGTCGGCGGGCGGCATCCGAAGCAGTGCTTCCAGCCCGACGCGGCGCAGATGGTGGACGATCCGGGCGCTGCGCGGCCACACGGTGTCGCGGGCGGCGGCGATCGCGCGATCGGTTCCGCGTGGCAAGTGGGTCGCGACCACCGAGGCCACCTGCGGCGCGAGGCGCAGCGCCGCGGCGAGGCTGAAGCCGGTCGCCGGGTGGATCAGCGGCGCGGCGGCACCGAACCCCAGGACACCGGGAGCACGGTGTCGCGGATGGTCCACGGTGAATGCCACCCGCTCCACGGGCGCGTCGGCGGGCGGGGCGATGCCGTAGCGGGCCAGGCGGGCGCTGAGGCGGCGATGAAGGACGGGCAGCGGCAGGCCCGGCCGCCGGGCCAGCGACGTCTCCTCGACCAGCACGCGGCCGCCGCCCAGGGGGATCACGTACAGAAACGTCGGCCAGCCGTCTTCGCCGTGTTCCTGGCGCCAGTCCATGAACAGAGCTTCACCCGGGGCGATCAGCGGCGCCGCGGTCTGTTCGTCGAGGAACATCCCGTAGGCGGTCTGGGCGGCGCGTTCCCGTCCTCTGCGCCGCGTGTTCAGCGGTCGGGCCTGGCCGCCGGCGTCGACGACGACCGAAGCCCGGATCTCCGCGCCGTCGGCGAGCGCCACGACGCCGGGCTGCGGGGACCCGACAACGCGACCCGACTGCACGCGCACTCCGGTCAGGCCGCCTACGAGATGGGACTGCAGGGCGGGGACGTCGAGGACGGCGTACTCCCAGCCCAGGAGCCGGTCGGTCAGCGCGACCACCCTGCCCGCCGCGCGTGCGGCGACGACCTCGGCCGGCAGCTCGGGCGGCAATTCGGGGGCCCACATGCCGTAGGTCGCCGTCCAGGGCCGCTCAGGTGCCACGTCGACCAGGCCCGTGGTCAGGCCGAGGCGTTGACACGCCCCGGCCAGTGCCACTCCCGCCGGGCCGGCCCCGACCACGCACACGTCCATTGGTCCCATCGTGCCGGTCCGGCCACCGCGCTGTCAGCCGCAACGGGTGACGCGTCGGCGAGATTTCCCCGGTGACGATGAGTTCAGCCCGCCGTGTGAGTCACTATGGCGACTGCCCGCACTCTGATCGGAGGAGCCGTGCCCCGAACTCATCTGTCGATGTCGATCTCCGCTGACGGCTTCGTCGCCGGCCCGCACCAGGGCCGGGACCATCCACTCGGGATCGGTGGTGAACGGTTGCACGGATGGCACCTCGGACCGGAGAAGGATTACCCGGCCAATCGGCAGGTGGTGTCCGACATGATGGACGGAATGGGCGCAGTGATCATGGGCCGCAACATGTTCGGCCCGATTCGCGGCCCCTGGGACGATTCCGGATGGCGGGGGTGGTGGGGAGATGAGCCGCCATATCACTGTCCGGTGTACGTGCTGACGCATCATGCACACGACCCAATCGAGATGGGTGGTGGCACCACGTTCCATTTCGTAACCGAGGGGATCGAGGCGGCATACGCGCAGGCCGAGGCGGCCGCGGGCGATCGGGCCATCTCGATCGCGGGCGGTGCGTCGTGCGCGCGGCAGGCCATCAGCGCCGGTCTGGTGGACGAAATCGACCTGCAACTGAACCCGGTCCTGCTCGGCTCCGGGGAGCGACTGTTCGACGGCTTCCCGCTCGGCACTCCCGACCTGCGGCTCGAGCGGGTGCTCGAGGCGCCGGGAGTGGTCCACCTCCGATTCGGAGTCACCCGACGCTGAAGACACCCAGCAGCGACTCGACGGGGTCGGCGACCGGCATCCACGCCGCCACCGCGGCGGCCACGAAGGCAGCGGTCACCGTCGCCCCGGCGACCCCGGCACCGCGCGGGAGTCGGCGCGCGGCGTACCCGGTGCATACTGCACAGCCGATCGCCATCACGGTGACCGTGAGCGCGAGTGCTGTGAGATACGTGCGCTGACTGTCCATCATCACCACGAGCGCCGGCTTACCGGCAAAAGCGCTGTCGGCGTGGGCAAGTCCGTCGTGGATCTGACTCATGGCCATCCGGAGATCGCCGGGAGGCGGATCGGAGGGCAGCAGCGGCAACAGCGCAGACAGGGGTGCCGCGGTCGCCTGGATGTTGGCGGCCACCGCGACGAGTCCGCCCAGTATCAGCAGGCTTGCCGCCACAGCGGCCGCGCCGCCGCCCCAGCGTCGCGCGCAGGACGCCCCGGCCACGAGAGACTGCCTCCACAACGCCGCGGACAGCGCGAGCATCGTCGCGGTGAACAGCAGAGAGATCAGTACTTTGAGGGCGTGCCACCGTCGCCAGAGGTCGATCAGATCGGCGAGCCCGGGCGTCACACCGGATGCCTGTGCATTCCAGAACGCGGTGAGTTCGATGGCGAACGCGCGGGTGAGGGGCGCGTTGTCGCTCACCGTGGCCAGTCCGCCACCGACCAGCAGCGCCGGCACGACAGCAAACGCCGCAAGGAGGATCAGTGCGAGACCGCCCAGGATCACGATGCGGCGCACGCACTCTCCCTTCCCGGTCGTCGTAGCATGCCTACCATGGCGATCAGGCTCGAAAACGTCGGCATTGCGGTGTCCGATCTCGATGCGGCCATCGCGTTCTTCACCGACCTGGGTCTGTCGCTCATCGGTCGCGACACCGTCAGCGGCGAGTGGGCGGATACAGCGGTCGGTCTCGACGGCAACCACGCGATGATCGCAATGCTGCAGACACCCGACGGGCACGGCAGGCTCGAACTGTTCGAGTACATCCACCCGATCGCGATCGCGACAGAGCCGACGCTGCCCCACGAGATCGGCATGCACCGCGTGGCATTCTCCGTCGACGATCTCGACGAGGCGCTCGCCATCGCGGCGCGGCACGGGTGCCATCCCCTCCGCGGTGTGGCGACCTATCAGGACGTCTACAAACTGACCTATGTCCGAGGCCCCAGCGGCATCCTCGTGATGCTCGCCCAGGAACTCACCGGCGGGTGACCGCGGCCGCGATCGCGACCAGTCTGTCGACGACCTCCTCGGGAGGACACACCGTGACGATCTCGTGCGTCGCCGCCTGCCGCAGAAGCGGTTCCACCTCGGCAATATCACGCGCGATCTGTCGACGCTCGGACTCGTTCTTGCCGAAGCGATTGTCGGTTCGGGTCGCGATGCGCTCGAAGGTGATCGCGCTGGGCGCGCTCAGTAAGACGACGGCATCGAAGCGCTCGTAGAACACACCCTGGTTGGCCACTGTGCCCGCCACGAAAAGTGCTGTTGTACGCGGCCTTTCGAGCAGCGCATCGATGGGTGGCTCACGCCACAACGGTTCGCTGTCGACGAGTTCGATCCACGGTCCGTCGTCGGTGTCGACGGTGGCGAAGCCGCGCAGCGCCAGGCCGTTCAGTGCCGTGGTCTTGCCGGCGCCCGACATTCCGGTGATCAGGACCGCGGCGCGTACCGGCACCGCTCAGCGCACCGTCGTCACGTAGTCCAGCGTCGGGTCCGAGGCGCTGATCGGATTGCCCGCCGCCCGAAGCGAACTCAGCAGACCGATCACCTCGGCGCTGAGCCGCTCACCGGGCATCACCAGCGGGATGCCGGGCGGATACGGGGTGATGGCCTCGGCGGCGATACGGCCGACGGACTCGGCCAGCGCGATAGTCGATCGGGCAGCGAAGAAGGCCTCGCGTGGGGTGAGCACCACCTCCGGCCGCACGGCCAGCAGGTCGCCGGTCCACGTACCGGCGACCTCGCCGTGCCGCTGTCCGAAATGCCCGGAGACTTCGGCGAAAGCGGTTGTGAGCCGGTCGAAATCGGCATCAGTGTTTCCGATCGTGCTGATGCAGAGCACATGTCCGGTTCCGGCGAGTTCGGGCTGCACGCCATGCACCCGGTTGAGCCGCGAGAGGATCTCGCGGGCGTCGGCGTCGAGACCGGCTACACCGATCAACAGCTTGGTCTCGTCCAATTGGTGAAGTCCCGTGCCGGCCCCGGCCAGGTCCTGCGGTCGCAGCACTGTCAACCCCGGAACACGCAGGAGCTTGTCCGCAGCGACACGCGCCCGGCCCAGCGCGTCGTCCAGCAAGGCTCGCCCGTCGGTGACCATCTGCCGGCGCGCCAGGTCGATCGACGCCATGATCGCGAAGTGCGGGCTCGTCGTCTGGACGAGTTGCAGCGAGCGCCGCACCGACGCCTCGTCGAGCTGCGCCGTGTCGACGTGCAGCACCGCGGCCTGACTCAACCCGGAGAGAATCTTGTGCACCGACTGCACCGTGGCTGCGGCACCCGAACACTCTGCACTGGTGGGCAATTCGGGGTGAAAGGCGAAATGTGGAGAGTGCGCTCCGTCGACCAGCAGACGCACTCCACGCTCCCGGCACAGCGCCGCGAGGGCGACGATGTCGCCGGTGGTGCCGTAGTACGTGGGATGCAACACCCACAGCGCGCGCGCATCGGTCTCGGCGAGTGCCTTTTCGACGACGGCGAGGTCGAGCCCGTGGGCGACGCCGAACCGATCGTCCCAACGCGGTTCCAGCCAGATCGGTCGGGCGCCGACCTGGACGAGCCCGGCAAGCACCGATTTGTGGGCGTTGCGCGCGACGAGCACCGGTTCGTCAGGGTGCAGCGCGGTCAGCGCCACGGCGATGTTGCCACCGGTGGAGCCCTGGACCATCACGAAACTCTGCGGTACGCCCCAGGCGTCGGCGATCAACTGCTCCGCCGCGAGGATCGGCCCCTCGGGGCAGTGCAGGGTGTCGGTGTCGGGCAGGTTGTTCAGGTCGAGGGCAGCGATGTTAGCCCGGAACCACGGATCGAACGTGCGGCCCCCTTTGTGACCGGGGGAGTAGAACGGCGCCTGATCGCGCTCGACAAACGACCGCAGCGACTCGAACAGGGGCGCCCGGCTGTGGTCACTGCTCATCGCCGTCAAAGCCCGTAGACGCGTCGCGCGTTGGTCATACCGATCATGTCGACGATGCGGATCGCGTCGGATTCGGCGCAGTCACCGGACCGGATCCAGTCGCCCAACACCACACCCACGGCGCGCCGCCACAGGACCGAGCCCAGCACATGCAGCTCGGGCGGACCGAACGCGTCCGAGGAGTAGAGCTGCTTGGCGAACGGGGCAACTTCCAGCGCCTCGGCGACCAGGCCGGTGGACCGCGTACCCAGGTAGTTGATCGCCAGGCCGACGTCGAAGTTCACGTGGTCGAACGCCTGTGCCAGATAACCGGCGTGGCGGTGGAAGGGGTAACAGTGCAGCAGCAGAACCGGCACCGGTGGCATGATCCGCAGCAGCGGCAGCAACAGCAACGGGTCGCACCGGTGCAGATCGAGATCGCGGTCACCGAACCCGACGTGCACCTGCACAGGGAGTCCGTGGGCGGCGGCCTCGTGCACGCCGAACGCGATGAGTGTCGGATCGTCGACGCGTGTGGGACCGGGGCGCGCCGCCAGTGCCTGCGCGTGGGTGACGACGTCGGCGTCGCTGGGGCGGGTCCAGTCGATGTCGAATCCGGTCCGGTAGGCCACGATGGTCTTGGCGCCCACCACGGTCGGATCGGCCGATGCGCCCGCGAGCGCCGCGCGCATCGCGTCGGGGTAGTCCTGCGCGGAGGTGCCGCCGTCGAGGAGATCCTCGGCGACCCGTTCCAGCCGCACGATCTCCGACGTTCGTCCCGACGCGAGCTCGGCCAGTCGACGGTGGGTGGTGATCTGGTCGCCCTTGAACCCGGTGTCGACGATCCAGTGCGAGACGCCGGCGGCACGCAGCATCGTGGCGGCCAGCTCGTCGGCACCGAACTCACAGCGCCGCCTCCAGTACGTCTCCCCGTCGACTCTCGCTGGCAGTCCGAGAAGTGGTGCGCACCAACGTCGTATCGACAGCCCGAGCGGCGAGTCGAAGTTCGTCATCCACGGCGGCACCGGGTCGTTGGACCCCTCGTTGATGGAGAACTCGAACGTCGCTCGGTCGATGTCCGCACTGAACGTGCCGTGCACATGGTGGTCGATCAGTGACACCGTGCGCAGGTGGTCGGCGAGTCCCTCGGGAACCGACGCCTCGATTCCCCCGAACACGTCGTCCAGCTCACCACCCGGCATACTTCGCGACCTCCTCGGCGTCGACCCTCCCTGCAGCCGCATCGGCGATGGCTGTCCCGAGGATGTCTGCCGCCGTTGCTGCCTGCGCTTCGGTCAGCACCAACGGCGGGGTGATCTCCAGGACGTTCCCACCGACGTAGTAAACGACCGCACCCAACTCCCAGGCACGGTAGACCACCGCGGCGGCCAGCCGGGGGTCCCGGTCACCGGTAGCAGGATCGACGAGCTCCAGCCCGATGGCCAGCCCACGACCGCGAACGTCGCCGATGCGGTCGCCGCCGGGCATGTCCGCGAGGTCGCGCAGGGCGCCGGCCAGCATCGCACCCACCGTCGCTGCGTTCTCGATGAGCCCGTCCTCCACCACCGTTGTGAGCACGGCGCGTCCGGCCGCGGTGCACACCGGGTTGCCCGCGGTGGTCAGGAGCGCGGCGGCCGGGGGCTCGTCCAGGATCGCGGCCGGCCCGACCGCGGCGGACAGGGGGAGCCCACCGCCGAGTACCTTGCCGAAGGTGACGATGTCGGGCACGACACCGTCGTGCTCGAACGCGTGCAGAGTGCCGGGCCTGCCCAGTCCCATCTTGACTTCGTCGCAGATCAGCGGGACGTCGTGGCGCCGACAGATCTGATGCAGCTGGGCGAGAAACCCGTCCGGCGGCACGACGAGCCCGCCGTCGGACAGGATGGGCTCGACGATCAGGCAGGCCACCCGTCCGCCCGCGAGGTGCTGTTCGGCCAGCGAAAGGCAGTTCGCGACATCGGCGTCGATACCCTGCGGGCCGGGCCGGAACGGGTTCGGATACGGCAGGAACACTGCCTCCGGATCGGCGGGCACACCCGCGTCGACGTGCACGCCGGACACACCCATCGCGACACCGACGCCGCCGTGGTAGCTGTGCTCGAAGGCCACCACGGTCGGCCGTCCGGTGGCGTGCCGGCACGCACGCAGCGCGACGTCATTGGCGTCGGACCCGGCGTGGCCGAGGTAGACCCGCCGCTCGCCGCTGCCGGGCACCAGGGCGAGCAGGTCCTCGGCCAGGCCGACGGAGTCGGGGTGAACCGCAGAAAGTCCCCCCGAACCGGGTGCGGTGCGAATGGCACGGCTGACCGCGTCGACGATGGCGGGATGGCCGTGTCCCAGCCCGGAGGCCGTCCATGTGGCCGACAGATCCAGCAGTTCGCGGCCGTCGGGGGTGACGAGGATGCAGCCGTGCCCGGACTCCACTTCCAGCGGGAAGAAGCGCAGCTTCTCGATGCCGGCGATGACGGCCTCATCGCGGGCGTAGAGCGTGCTCACGCCGACCGGGTCGAATCAGCGGTGGGCGTCATGTTCAGTTCCATCGCCAGCGATTCACCGACACGTTTGGCGATCCCCGACAGGGCGATCGCGATGACGAGACCGAGTGCACACCAGTACAGGCCGAGCAGGGGTGCAGCTGACCAGCTTTCGGCGTCTTTGACGTTGAACCACAGCACGGTGACGATCACGAGCGCGCCGAGCAGGGGCAGGACCAAGCCCGCGATCTTGCCCGTGCCGTTGTGCACCGGCATGAACTCCGGCGCTCCCATGAAGTAGGCGGCGGCGAGTTCGACGAGCAGATAGCACACCATCAGACACACCGAGCCCGCGACGGCGAACAGGAAGTACGCGTCGATCGCGTCGTTGCCGGTGCCCATGTCGGGCCAGCCGGTGGCGCCGCAGATCAGGTCGACGACGAGAGCGACGACGACGACCAGCCAGGTGGCACGCCGAGGGCCGCCGGTGTCGGCGTGGATGTGCGCCAGCGCTTTCGGGCCGAAGCCGTCACGTCCGAAGGCGTAGAGCATCCGACCCGAGGTCGCCGAGGTGGCGAGGTGGCAACCGAATGCGGAGACGACCGCGGTGAAGATGATGACCAGGGAGAACCATTGCCCGATGTAGCTTCCGCCGAGGTCGCCGAGGGTGTTACCCGAACTCTGGAAGGCTTCCAAACCTGCTGCGTCGGTGCCGAATCCGACGACCTGGGCGAACATCACCACGACGAACAGCACCCCGGTGAGGATCAGCGTCCCGGCCAGTGCGCGGGGGATGTTGCGTTTCGGGTCGTCGGTCTCCTCACCCATGGAGGCACACGCCTCGAAACCCGCCCACGACAGGAACGCGGCCACTACACCGGCGAGCACCGCGGATCCGGAGACGTCGCCACCGGAGAACGAGAAGACCGAGAAGTCGATCCCCGTGGTGGGCGCGCCACCCTTGGCGAAGATGGCGATCACGAGCACGATCATCGCCAGGATGCCGATGCCCTCGATCGCCAGCAGGATCTTGGCGAGGAGCTGAATGTCACGGCCAGACAACAGGAACGAGATGACCGCGCCGATGACGACGATGATCAGCCAGGGCACCTGGTAGGGATCGTCGACGCCGGGCTGCAGCGCGGCGATGAAGGAGTTCACGAACGCCGCGGTCAGCGCGAGCGTCCCGATCGAGAAACCCCAGTAGGCTCCCAGCATTGCGAAGCCGGAGAAGAATCCGGTGCGCGGACCGATCGTGCCGCCCACCAGCCCATAGGCCGATCCGGCGTGGTTCAGGTGCCGTGTCAGGCGCACGAAGCTGTACCCGACCAGGGAGACGCCGACCAGGCCGATGAGGAACACCAGCGGGATCGATTTGCCGACGGTCCCGATCAATCCCTGGCCGTTGCCCGACATGGCCAGTGTCGGGCCGACGAGCGCGACGGACAACGCGAGCGCCACCCAGAACGGGAGTCGGCGGTGCGGGATCTGATCGGGCGCATCAGATGTTCCTGCGGTCACGGATGTCTCCTTCATCTCAGCAGGTCCAGGCGAGCCGGACGGCGTCGCAGATCTGTTCCGGCGATTGGTCTCCATAGGTCTTCTGCTCGTATCGACGTACGGCCAGAAGTGCGTCCACGACGTCGGCGCCCAGCAGCTCGGCGGCGACCTGAGAGGTCTCCATCGCGTCGAGCGCCTCCCGCTGGGCCAGCGGTAGCGGTCGGGTCTCGATGTCCGAGTGTGCCGGGTTCTCCGGGATCTCCTCCGGCAGGTCAAGGGCGCGATCGATCCCGCGGAGTGCGCTGCCCAGAAACGCGGCGGCGGCCAGGTAAGGGTTCGCGCTCGGATCGATGAGCTTGCACTCGATGTTCGCGCCGTGCGGATTACCGGGTGTGGCGGCGACGAATCGGACGGCTGCTTCCCGGTTTTCGAGTCCCCAGCATGCGGTGGCGCCCGCCCAGTTGCCGGGCTTGAGCCGCAGCGGCGAGACGACCGAGCCGGCATAGACGCCGATCAGATCCGGCAGGGTGTCGATGACCCCGGCAATGGCGTGCCCGCCGGATGTGCGCAGGCCGTGGGGACCGCTACCTCCCGACAGCACCGGCCCCTGCGCATCGGACAGTGAGAGATGCAGGTGCGCCCCGTTGCCGGCTGCGCCGTCGAAAGGCACCGGCGAGAACGAGATTCGTAGACCGTGGCGGGCGGCGACGCGGCTGAGCACGATCCGCGCCAGGATGACGGCGTCCACTGCGGCCACGGGCGTGTCTGGGGCCAGGGACATCTCGAGCTGGTCGTGTCCGTACTCGGTGTGCAGCTGCTCGACGGACAGGCCGGCGCGCTGAGCGCTCACGGCGAGATCGACCAGGAATCCCGACCGGTCGAGTGATGTCCTGATTCCGTAGGGCGACCACGGCTCGGTGGTCGCGGGGCCGGCATCGGCGGCCAGCATCGTGCATTCCAGTTCTGCACCCATGCGCACCTGCAGGCCATGCTCGGCGGCTGCCTGCTCGGCCATGACGAGCCGGGTCCGCGTGCACAGGGGTGCCGGTCGACCCTGCTGATCGGTCAAAGTGCCCGGCGCCCAACCCACCCCGTTCTCGACCACCCGCACCTCGTTCTGGTCGATCCGGATCCGGAGATCACCGGCGACCCCGATCGTCGGTGTGAAGGCGATACCGCTGTCCACACAGAACACGCTCCAGGACGGGGACACCCCCATCCCGGAACGGGTGAACGCCCCGAGCCGTGACGTCGGCACGTATTTCGCTCGAGTCACGCCGGCGAGGTCCGTGACCGAGCCCGCGACGATGGCGACGCCCTCCTCACGCAGAGCGTCGACGTAGGCGGTCAGGTCGGGGTCCTCCATGGGCAACGAACTCCTCGGAACTCCTCAGGCGGTGGCGGTCACGTTCACGCTATGTCATAAATGTTTCAGAGTCTTTAACTTTGTCTGTTTATGATCGATTCATTAGATTCGACGAACGGGGATGCCGATGTGCCGGCTGTTGGGCGTTGCGTCGGCCGAACCGACCTCGGTGGCCGACGTCGTGGGCGAGGCGGTACTCACCGACTTCCTCGCGCTGACGAAGATCCACGGCGACGGCTGGGGCGTGGCCTCTGTGATCGAGCCCGATGACGTTCCGCGAGTCGAGGTTTCACCCGACAGCGCGATCGGCGATCCCCGGTTCGGCACGGCGGTCAAGGAGTCGGCGCGCGCGTCAGTGGTCCACCTGCGGTGGGCGACCAATGGCTTGGCGGTCAGGCCGGAGAATTCTCACCCCTTCGGGGCCGATGGGCTGGCGATGGCCCACAACGGCTCGATCAAGCCGATCGCCGCGCTCGACCAGCTGCTGGACCCCTCGATGGTGGCCGCGTTGCAGGGCAGCACCGACAGCGAGCGCTACTTCGCACTGATTCGCCAGCACCGGCCAACGGCCCCCGATCTCGCCGAGGCCGTGCGGCGGGCGGTCGCCCAGTTGCGCGGCATCTATCCCGATGCCAGCCTCAACGCGCTGGTGCTGGGGGAGGGTCGACTCATCGCGGTGCACGCGCATGCCCGAAGTGTGTTGCTGGACGAGGACATCGAGGAGATCAGCGCAACCGATCTACCCGCCGAGCATCTGGAGGACTACTTTTCGTTGCGCGTTGCCCGCCTCGACGACGGGACGGTGGTCATCGGCTCCACCGGTTTCGGCGATCTGCCGTGGCTGCCGCTGCCCCCCGAGAGCGTGGCGGAGGTCGTGCTCGACGATCTGTCGATGACGGTGCGGCCGATCATGGCAGATTGACCTGCATGACCGAACACAGCGAGTCGGTGGCAGCGCGGACCAGTGCCGCGTTGGCCGGGCTGAGCCGTGCAGAACGTCGGGTGGGCAGAGCACTGCTGGCCGACTATCCGAGCGCCGGCCTGAGCAGCGCCGCCCGGCTCGCCGAACGAGCTGAGGTGAGCCCGCCGACGGTGCTGCGCTTCGCGCAGTCACTGGGCTACGACGGGTTCGCCGGCCTGCAGGTGGCACTGCGTGCAGAACTCACCCGGCAGTCGAGCGGGCCACTGACCCGGCTCGCCGATGCGCCTCCCCCTGCCGGGAGTCACCTCGAGCGGCTACTGCATCAGGCGCGTGCGCAGAACGAGCGCGCCGAGCAGACGCTGGCGCAGCTGCCGGTGACGACGCTCGAGGCCGCGGTGACGCTGATGGCCGACATCACGCGGCCACTGCATCTTCACGGCGGCCGGTTCTCCCACCTCTTGGCCGTCTATCTGGCGGCACATCTGGAGCAGTTGCGGCCGGGTGTGCGGTTGCTCTCGGATCCGAAGGGCAGCGATCTCGGCACGATCATGGACCTCAGCCGGCGAGATGTGGTGGTGCTCTTCGACTATCACCGTTATCACCGCAGCGCCGCAGAACTCGCCGACGACGTTCATCGGGCCGGGGCGACGCTGCTGCTCATCACCGACGACATGGCCTGCCCGGTGGCGCCCGACGCCGAAGTCGTGCTGGCCGCCTCGAGCACGGTCGGCACGGTGTACCAGAGCATGTCGGCAGGCTTCCTGCTCACCGAACTCTTGATCCCGCTGGTGATGGACGCGATCGGCGAGCCGGCGCGCACGCGCATGGCGCTGTGGGAAGAGCGGCGGCGAGGCGAAGTGCTGGATCAAACCTGACCCGCCGTCACCAGCCCGTCGTGAGGACACGGTCGAGGCTGTCCACGAAATAATCCGCCGATTCGCGCGACACGCACAGGGGCGGCTTGATCTTCAGCACATTCAGGTAGTCACCGGTGGGTTGCATGATCACCCCCAGCGTCAGAAGGCGGTCGCAGATCGCCGCCGTCTCTTCGGTGGCAGGCTCCAGTGTCTCTCTGTCGCGGATGAATTCGAGCCCGAGGTAGAGACCCGAGCCGTGCACGGTTCCGACGATCGGATGCGACTCGGCGAGCTGAGCCAACCGATTCTTCAGATGCGCGCCGACGACACGGGCGTTCTCCTGCAGGCCCTCTCGCTGGATCACATCCAGGACAGCGAGGCCGATCGCCGACGACACCGGTGAGCCGCCCGTGGAGGAGAAGAAGTACCCCTGGGTCCGGTAGCGGGCCGCGATCGCTCGGCGGGTGACGACGATGCCGATCGGTTGTCCGGCGCCCACCGATTTCGCGACGGCCACGACGTCGGGCACGACCGCCTGCTGCTGGAATCCCCAGAACCATTCGCCGAGACGCCCATAGCCGACCTGCACCTCGTCCGCGATCGCGATGCCGCCGTGCCGGCGCACCGCCGTGTACACCTGATCGAGGTATCCGTCGGGCAATGCGACGCCGCCGGCGTTGCCGAAGAAGGATTCGCAGATGAATCCCGCGGGCGGTGTGCCCGCATCGGCGAGCGCATCGATCACCGACACGGCCTCTGGTGCATACCTGTCGGCGTCGGCGCCGCGATGCACTCCGCGATAGCCGTTCGCGGCGTCGACGGTGTGCACCCAAGCCGGCCGCGTGGCCAGCGCGTTCGGGTTGTCCGCGATCGACGTGGACACCGCGTCGCTGGCGAAGGTCCAGCCGTGGTAGGCCTCCCGCATCGCCACGATGTCCGGGCGGCCGGTGGCGGCCATCGCGATCCGAATCGCGAGATCGGTTGCCTCGGAACCGGAATTGACGAAGAAGACGGTGTCGAGTTCGTCGGGCAGCGTGGCCGAGACCCGTTCGGCGAACTCGGTGATCACGCCGTAGTTGAACCGCGAGTTGGTGTTCAGCAGTCGCATCTGCCTGTTGGCCGCCTCCACCACCTGTGGGTGGGCGTGCCCGACGGACGCGACGTTGTTGACCATGTCCAGGTATACCCGGCCGTCGGTGTCGGCGAGGTATTCACGCCAGCCGCGCTCGATGCGGGGAGGCTCGGCGTAGTAATGCTCCTGTACGTCGGCGAGTACCCGGTGTCGGCGCACGAGCGTGTCGTCGCGCCGCTCGCCCGCCTGCGGTGGCAGTCCGATCAGGGGAGCCGGGTCACCGGCCATGCGGCGCCAACCGCCGGCGGAGCGGGCGTCGACCAGCAGCGGGACCGGGTCCTGGTTCGCGCGGGTGTGCTGGATCTCGATCGGCGTGCGCGCCGGCAGTGCACTTCCGTTGGGAGAGAAGCCCGTCACGCGCACCACATGGTGGTCAGCCGTCGAGACCACGACCCCGTCGTCGGTGTCCTCCAGTCGCGCGCCCGCAGGGATGTCGAGGGAGGTGTCGTGCGCCAGCCAGACAGTGAGCGCGGTGGGCACGGTCATGGGGACGGCGGGGGTACGCATCGGCGCACCGGTGAGCCGCGGGCGCCACGCCGGAATCACCGCGGCGGGAGCGCCTTCGGAGAGCGCGGCCAGCGCAACCTGGCCCAGCGTGGCCTCGTCGGTCCACCGTCCCTCGTCGTTGATCACGGCCGTCGTGCCGACGTCGAGAACCGTCGCACCGGCGAGGCCGGCGATCAGTGGCCCTGCGCTCCACACCGGCCCGGGGCGGACCGGCATGTCCACCGCGTCGCGGATCAGCGTGTTCATCACCGGGAAAGGAACAGATATCGCCTGCTCGAGGATGAGGAGTTCGCGATCGAGCGCGGAATCGGCGTAGGCGTTCTGTGCATCGATGCGGACCTGCTGCCGACCGCTGAGCACCAACACCACGCCGCGCAGCGCGACCAGCGGCCAGAGCGCGTCGACCTCGTCCTCGGTCAGGGGGCGCCGCGCATGGAACGCGCCGATGGCGGGCAGCGCGTCGACCGGGCTCAGCCCATCGTGGTGTAGCAGCGACGAGACGGTCACGGCGATTTCGCCGACCGCCCATGATTCGCTGACATCGCCGAAATCGATGATGCCGTCCGGCAGTGCGCAGGGCCCGTGCGGGACGACGACGTTGTCGTCGGTCAGGTCGAAATGCCCGAGCTGCAGGGGAAGTCGGGATGCGACGGGCGCGAGATGGCTGCGGGCGGCGTCAGCGACGGAGACGGCGAGATCGCGGATGCGAGAGTCCGGTTCGTCGCGCAGCAGCGTATCGATCACCCGGTCGGCGTGGCGCAGATCCCACTGCAGCACGCGGCCTGACGCGGGGTGCGTCAGGCCGGACAGCGCCACGCTGACCTTCGCCGCGAGCTCGCCCATACGTGCAACGGTCGCGGGGGAGAGGTAGCCCGATCCCGTCAGCGTCGTGCCGCCCACGAACTCGAGAACACGTGCGTGCAGGCGACCGGCGGTGGTGTCCCACCATGCGGACATGGGGCCGCCGGACCCGAGGACGACGCGGGGAACACGCAGGCTCGGCTCGCGCTCGGCAACGGTGTCGGCGGCCAGACTCTGCAGGTCGATCTCCGATTCGCTGAAGGCAGGGTTGGTCAGCTTGAGCACGCCGATCGGCTCGCCGGTGTCCGGATCGGTGAGCAGAAAGTTCTGATCCTGCTGACTCCCCAGCTCTTTGAGGTCGCAGGTCGCGGAAAAGGACTCCTGCAGATGACGGCGGACCTCGTCGACGGCGAGACCCGGGGCGGGCAACTCGGCGTGTGCGAAGAAGTCGAACACCTCGGTCTCGATCATCAGATGCCTCGTCTCGACGGGGTGTCGCCGCCTGAGGCGACGATGGGGTTTCAGAGCGGTGAGCCTACGGTGGTCGCCATCGCACCCGCGACGGCTCCGTCATTGCATCGAGCGACGGCGACGATCAGTGGGCCGTAGGGCGGGCGCCATTCGCTGTGCGCGCGGTCGTGTCGACCGACGGGCACCACACACGTGCCCTCGTTCACAGGCACCCGCTCGCCGTCGACGAACGCGGTGATCTGCAGAGCGGAGTCGCCGTCAGCGTCCACGTGGAAGTTCAGCATGATGCGGCCGTCGACGTCGCGGTGGGTCGTCACGTCCGACACGTGGATGCGCAGTTCACCGCCGCCCGGGCGGCACGGCTTCTCGAACACTCCCTCGTCGGGCAACGCCGGGGTGCGCGGCGGGGGAGTGCGGCGCGTCCGAAGCCCCTCGACCGAGAGGGCCAGTCGCAGCAGCGTCGTGTCCGAGTACGCCGCACCCGCGACCGTCAGACCGACCGGCATGCCCGTGTCCTCCATCGTGCCCATCGGCACGGTGACCGTCGGAATGCCGAGGTGTCGGGGCACCAGGTTGCCGTTGGACACCCAGACACCGTTGCGCCAGGCGATCTCGGCCGAGCCGGCGTCGACATCGGCGTCGGCTCGGCCGACGTCGGCTGCCGCAGGGAAGATGACAGCGTCGAAGCCGTTGTCGGACAACCAGTTCTCGAAGTCGACACGCCGGGTCTCCTCCAGGCCCCGCATTCCCGCTTCCACCGAGGGGATCCTGTCGAAGGGCACGACGCCGGCGCGAGCCCGATCGACGTACTCCGCGAGGTCGTAGGCGATGTCGAACGGGAAGACTCCGTACTGGTCCGGCAGGGCTCCTGTCGGTGCGGGGAAGATGAGCGGCCCGTCCGCGGCTGCGAGATCATCAGGCCCCGAACCGTCCACCGACCGGAGGAAGGCATCGAAAGCCCACATCGACAGATCCCACACCTCGCGTTCGAGGAACTCGGCTGGAACCAGACCGCGTTCGACCATGGTGCGCGAATCCGGATGCAGCCCTTCGTAGTTCTCCACGACGGGGAAGTCGGTCTCGACGATCTCGGCGCCGGCAGCGACCAGGTCGTCGCGCATGGATCGCCACAGTGTCATCACCGAGTCGCGGGTGCGGATCGGGAAAGCGCTGTCGGGATCGCCGTTGATGTAGAGCCGGGGCACCGCCAGGCGTAACCCCTGCATGGGCAGCGCTGCGAGGTCGGTGAACGATGGCGGTCGCACGGCCGAGGCGGCAGGGATGTCGACCCATTCCTGCATCCTCCAGAGGTCCCCGTCGCGCACCGCATCGTCGTCGACGACGACGTCGAGGAGCTGGAGCAGATCGTCCACCGAACGCGCGTGGGGGACAACGACGTCCATCGTCGGCACCAGCGGCCAGTTACCACGGATGGAAATCATGCCCCGCGACGGGGTGTAAGCGACGAGCGCATTGTTCGACGCGGGAGCACGCCCTGATGACCAGGTCTCCTCGGCCAGGCCGAAGGCGCCGAAGCTCGCCGCGGTGGCGGTTCCCGAGCCGTTCGACGATCCCGAACCGAAGGCAGAGGTCAAATAATCTGCGCTGTAGGGACTTTCGGCGCGACCGTACAGCCCGCGTTGCATGCCGCCGGCCGCCATCGGGGGCATATTGGTCAGCCCGAGGCAGATGGCCCCAGCCGAGCGCAGTCGGCCCACCGCGAACGCGTCGTCATCGGCGACGAGATCGGCGAACGCCGGCGAACCGGCGGTCACCGGCAAACCGCGAACCTTGAAACTGGCCTTGGCGGTGAACGGGATGCCGTCCATTGGCCCGAGGGTCTGTCCACGCGCCCGGCGCAAGTCTGAGGCTCGCGCCTCGTCGAAGGCTTCGGGATTGAGTACCGGAACCGCATTGAGCAGGATTCCGGAGCGGTCGTAGTGGCCGATCCTGTTGAGGTACCGCGCGACGAGCTCGACGCTCGTCACAGCCCCGCGCTCCAGAGCGCTGCGCAAGACCCCGAGGTCGGCATCGACGACCGTGAAATCACCGGATGTCATGTGGTGGGCACTGTGTATTCGACCGACACGCGATAAAACATACACTGTCGGTTTATGCTCGGGGCGGATTCGTCGTTCCGGCCCGAGAGGAGAACGCCATCGCTCGACCATCTCGTCCGCTTCTCCACAGGGACCTGATCGCCCGCACCGCCCTGGCGCTCATCGATCGTCATGGCACCGACGGAGCCAGCATGCGGCGGGTGGCGCAGAAGCTGAACGTCAATCCGACGTCGCTGTACAACCACGTACCGGACCGGGCCGCCATGATCGAAGACGTCCGCGCCCTGGTATCGGCGCACATCGACTCGCGACCGCTGCGCGAGCGGCCGTGGGAGGAGGGCCTTCTCGAGTGGGCTCGCTCCTACCGCGTCGCGTTCGCGCGCCACCCCCGCGCCATCCCCCTGCTGATGACCACCCGGGCCTCCGCACCGGTCCTGCTCGCCGAGTACGAGGATTTCGTGGTCGCGGCCGAGGCGGCCGGCTGGCCGACCGACGAGATCCTTCCGCTGCTGACCGCGTTCGAATCGTTCATCCTCGGCAGCGTGCTCGACATGTCCGGCCCCACCGTGCTGTTCGACCCGACCGGGCAGGAGGAACGGTTCCCCCGCTTCACTGCCGCCTACGCGACGCTGGCCGACCACGACGTCGCCGACCCTGTCGCGACACGGGCATTCGAGCGTGGGCTGGCGATGCTGGTGGCCTCGGCGAGACCTCCGACGTCCTAGTCTGATCGGCGTGGAGTGGGAGTTCGATGCCGACGTCTTCCAATGGCGCGGCCCGGCACCGTACTTTTTCGTCGAAACCCCGCCGGACGTCGACGATTTCCTGCACGCGCAGTCGAGCGAACTGACCTACGGGTGGGGTGTCATCCCGGCGCAGGTGCGCATCGGGAGCACCGAGGTGACGACGTCGCTGATCCCGCGCGACGACGTCTACCTGGTCCCGCTGAAGGTGGCGTTGCGTCGTGCCGAGGACGTCGACGACGGCGATCGGGTGCAGATCCGATTACGGGTGGGAACCGCTAGGACGAACTGACGCGCCGGCTCAGGCGGTGGCGTCGAGGATCTTGATCGCGAAGACCAGGGAGTCACCGGGAAGGATGCCGGCGGCGGGCTGACCATTGGGGTAGCCGTCCGCCGACGTCATCGCCACGGCGACGGTCGAGCCGACGCGTTGACCGGCGATGGCCTTCTGGAAGCCCGGCACCACGCCGTTGAGCGGGAAGTCGACGGGGGTGCCGCGCTGGTAGCTGCTGTCGAACACGGAGCCGTCGCGTCCGTTGACACCCTGGTAGCAGACGGACACCGTCGCGTCGTCGCCGACGACGGCACCGGACCCGGCCTGCAGCGTGTGCACCTGAGTTTCGGCGACGGTGAACGGCGGGGTCACAGTGACGAGCGGAGCCGTGGAGTCGGTCGAGCCGGTGACGGCGACACTGCCGGTGGCACCGGGGAGGGTCCATTCGGCGGCGGTGGCGCTGCTCGGAGCGGCTGTCGGACACGCTGCTGCCTGAGCCTCAGAGGAACCGCAGGCGGTCAGGGCCAGGGTCGACCCGACACAGACGGCGACAGCGAGCGAGGACGGCAGACGGCGCAGAAGCATTCGTGCCACGCTACCGGCCCGCAGGTTTGAGGACGTGGTGGGTCTGGGCAATGAGGAACACATGAGCGACGACAACAAGGTGATAGTGGAACGGACCATCGACGCGTCCGCCGACGCTGTCTTCGACGTCCTGTCCAATCCACATCGGCATGCGGCCCTTGACGGCTCCGGATTCATCCGCAGTGTCGACCATGCCGACCGCATCCAGAAGGTCGGCGACGTGTTCACGATGAACATGGCCGGCGATCACATGGGTGGCGAGTACAAGACCGACAACCATGTCACCGGTTACGCCAAAGACAAGTTGCTGGCATGGCAGACCGCTCCCGCCGGCACCGAGCCTCCCGGCTGGGAATGGTTGTGGGAGATCGAGGCTCAGGGACCCAACGCGACACTGGTACGCCATACCTACGACTGGTCCAAGGTCACCGACAAGGATCTGCTGAAGAAGGTCAAGTTCCCGTTGGTGACCGAGGATCAGCTCAGCGACACCCTCTCTCGGCTGGCGGCCGAAACCTCGTCCTGAGCCGTCCGCCGGCCCACGTCAGACTGGGTTGATGCGCGCACTGGTGATGGACAGTATCGGCGGCCCGCTCTCGGTCCGGACCGTCCCCGATCCGAGTCCGCGACCCGACGGCGTCGTCGTCGCGGTGCGGGCCACCGGCTTGTGCCGCAGCGACTGGCACGCCTGGGCAGGACACGAGCATCTGACGCTCCCGCACGTTCCCGGCCATGAGCTGGCGGGCGTCGTGCAGGCGGTCGGCCCGGACGTGCGCTGCTGGGGGGTGGGCGACCGGGTGACTGTGCCGTTCGTGTGCGGGTGCGGAATCTGCACGTGGTGTCGATCCGGGAACTCACAGGTGTGCCCGCACCAGGAGCAGCCCGGGTTCACCTACTGGGGATCGTTCGCGCAGTACGTCGCGCTGCCCGCCGCCGACACCAACCTCGTGCGACTTCCCGACTCTGTCTCTTTCGCTGCCGCGGCCGGACTGGGATGCCGATTCGCGACCGCATACCGCGCTCTGACAGCCGTGGGCGGTGTCGAGCGCGGACAGTGGCTGACGGTCGTCGGCGCCGGAGGGGTCGGCTTGAGCGCGGTGATGATCGGCAAAGCGCTGGGCGCCAACGTGATTGCGGTCGACCGCACTGCCCGCGCACTGGTCGCCGCCACGGCTCTCGGTGCTGATCACACGCTCGCCGACGGCGCCGAGACAGCGGCACGGATTCACGAGATCACTGGCGGCGGAAGTCATGTGGGAGTAGACGCGGTGGGCTCCGAATCGGCGTGCGCGCTGTCCATCCTCAGCCTTCGCCGACGGGGTCGTCACGTGCAGGTCGGCTTGCTGCCTGCTGTCGACGGGCATCCACGCCTTCCCATGGATCGGGTGATCGCGTGGGAGCTCTCCGTGCTGGGCAGCCACGGAATGGCGGCGGCGGATTACCCGCCGATGGTGGCGATGATCGAACACGGCGACCTGCGACCGCAGGACCTGATCGAACGCACCATCAGCCTCGAGCAAGCAGCGGAGGCCCTGCCTGCCGTCGACAGCGCGTCGCCGGCCGGCATCACGATCATCGAGCCGAACGTTCGACGTTAAGCCGAACCCAGCGTGACCTGTGCGGTCCGCGTCGCGCCGCTGTCGTCGCGATAGGTGACAGACACCTGGTCACCCGGCGCCTTGGAGCGCACGGCCGCAGCCAGTGCCTCCGGCCCGTCGATGACCTGGTCGTTGATTTTCGTGATCACCGCTCCGCTGGACAGACCGGCCGCAGCGGCGGGGCTTCCGGCGGCCACCTGTGCGACGGCCGCGCCGTCTGAGCCACCCGTGTCGCCACCCGTGTCGGTGCCCAGTTGCACTCCCAGCGAGCCGTGGCTGGCCTTTCCGGAGGAGATCAACTCGTCGGCGATGCGCTTGGCCTGGTCGGACGGGATCGCGAACCCGAGTCCGATCGAGCCGCCGCCGGATCCGGACCCCATGCTGGCGCCGGCCGAATTCACGCCGATCAGGTCGCCGTTCATATCCACCAGCGGGCCGCCCGAGTTGCCGGGATTGATGGCGGCATCGGTTTGCAGGGCATCGAGAACGACGGGGGAGCTGCCCTCGCCGTCACCGGCGGCCACCGGCCGGTTCAGGGCGCTGACGATGCCTTTGGTGACCGTGCCCTGCAAGCCGAGCGGAGATCCGATGGCGACGACCTCCTGGCCGATCTTGACGCCCTTCGAGGAGCCGATCGTGATCGGCGTGAGGCCGCTGACGCCTTGGGCGCGCACAACAGCCAGGTCACCGGTGGGATCAGTGCCCACGACGGTGAACGGCACGCTGCGGCCGTCGGAGAACGTGACCGTCGCCGGGGATTCGCCTCCGTCGAAAGCCGCGGGCTGCGCACCCGTGCCGCCCGCAGCGACAGGCGCGACCACGTGGTTGTTGGTCAAGATCAGTCCATCGGGGCTCAGCACGATGCCCGATCCTTCGGCCATCCCCTGACCTGCGACGATCTGCAACTTGACGACACTGGGCATCACCTTGGCGGCGACAGCCTCCACCGAGCCCGGCGCGGCGTTGGCAGCGGGTTTCACCGGCTGGGCAGGAATCGCTGCTGGTGTCGTAGCGGCGGACTGCTGGTGGTCGTTCACGGCTACCGCAGCCGCCGCGCCGATGCCGCCGCCGGCGATGGCCACAGCCGCCGCGCCCGCGAGTACCAGAGCACGCGGGGTGCGCGACTGCCGGTTTCGGCGCGGCATGTGCGGCCCACCTGGTGCGGGCGGTTGCGGCCACGGTGTCGGGCTGCCGGGCACCGGGGTGTGGGGGGCAGGCCAGCTTCCGCGCGCCCAGTCGTGACTGTGCGGGGCAGGTGGGGGCGTGGTCGCCATCGGTGGTGTTCCCTTCGAAGATGGGCATGAAAGGTCGGTTGTCTCCAACCTGCCCACCGCAACTGAGACCCGACTGAGAGCACGCTCAGCAAACACCGAGAAGGTTGCGCTCAGCGGTAGAGGCTGGCCATCCCGTTGACGGGACCGAGGCCGTGACCGAGGGGGTAGGCCTCGCGGATGCACTCGGTCACCCACATTTTGCCGAACGCGACCGAGTCGGGAACCGAATAGCCGTGTGCCAACGCCGCCGTGATCGCCGCGCCGAGGGTGTCGCCGGCGCCGTGGTCGTCTCGGGTGTCCACCCGGGCAGCAGCGAACTCGTGGAATTCCGAACCGTCGAAGAGCAGGTCCGAGCTCACGTGGGAGGTTCGGAGGTGGCCGCCTTTGACCAGAGCCCACTGCGGTCCCAGCGCATGCAACGCCCGGGCCGCGGCGCGCTGGGTGTCGGCGTCGGTGACATCGATGCCCACCAGAAGTCGTACTTCGTCGAGGTTCGGCGTGACCAGCGTGGCCAACGGAATCAGTTCGTCGCGCATCGCATCGAGCGCACTGGGGTGCAGCAACGGCTCACCGGCATTGGATGCGCACACCGGATCGACCACGAAAGGGACTGTGCCGGTAAGCTTCTCGGCCGTCCAGGTGGCCACGATCGCCTGGATGATCGCCGTCGAGGCGAGCATGCCCGTCTTCGCTGCTTCGATCCCGATGTCGGAGGCCACTGCGCTGATCTGGGCGGCGACCACCTCTACTGGGATCTCGTGAAAAGCTCTGACACCCAACGAGTTCTGCACCGTCACAGCCGTCACCGCAGCGCAGCCGTGCACACCCAGCATCGCGAACGTGCGCATGTCGGCTTGCAGGCCGGCGCTGCCACCGGAGTCCGAACCCGCGATCGTCATCACGCGGCGCGGCGTCTGTCCGGGCGAAGTCAGCGGGAGACGGTTCGTCATCACGGGTGATTGTAAATGGCTGTTCGGCGCCGGGACGCTGATCTACGACGGGCGAAGCGCTCCCGGTTGGCCGAAGAGATAGCCCTGACCCCACGTGACGCCGAGTTCTGACAAGGTCGCCTGTTCGTCGTGTTTCTCGATCGCCTCGGCGATCGTCATGGCGCCCATCTCTGCGCAGAGCCGGACGATGGCGATCACCAGGGCACGTTTGGCCGGATCGCGGTCGATACCCGACGTGAGCGATCCATCGATCTTGATGATGTCCGGCCGCAGCTGCAGCATCTGCTTGAAGCTGGCGTAACCGGCTCCGGCGTCGTCGATCGCCAAACGAATACCTCTGTCCCGCAATGGCTTCAGAGCGTCAGCCAGGCCATCAGGAAACGGCTCGTGCTCGGTGATCTCCAGCACCAGCGGCGCACCCACAGCCAGCAAGGCATCGTGCAACCGGGCGTCCATAGCCGTCGAGGGACTGGCGTTCACGGCGAGGAAGCAGTCGGGAGGGACACTTCCGACCTCCGCGAGCACCGTGGACAGCGCAGCCAATTCGAGGGGAACACCGCGTCCGAGACGGCGGGCGACATCGAACCAGTAGGCAGGGGACCGTTCTGCGCCGCTGGGGAAACGACACAGACCCTCGAATCCCACGACGGATTCCGACGCCAGGTTCACGATCGGCTGGTATGCGGCCCGAAGCGGCGACGGCGCCGCCAGCAGGTCGTTCACGTGCTGGTGCAGCGCATCCTCACGCGCCATGTCGGGCAGCAGAACGGACGCCAGGAACTGTGCGGCCAGGTCGCGACCCTCGTGGTGGGGATCGCCGAGGAAGTCGTCGAGCATCGACGCGAGTTCGGTGTGTGACCCGATCAGAGCCGAGATGAAGCGGGCGGTCGCCTCCATCGCCGAGATGTCGCGTTCGGTGAATCGACACGTGTCGACAGCTGTGAGACTCAGTGCCCCGATCCCGTTGCCACGGTGCAGGAGCGGGATCACGACGAGGGACCCGATACCGAGGCGCGCACCGATGGTGCGGACCTCGTCTGTCAGATCAGGGTCCGCCAGCGGGTCGAGACTGATCTGCGGACGCCCGGTTTCGATGGCCCGCCCCTGGAACGTTCCCTCCCGGGGCAGAGTCAGCCCCAGTAGCGGTGCGACCAGACCGTGCGCCGAGACGACCACGAACCGGTCCTCGGGCGTCAACAGACTGACCGCCGCTCCGTCGGCTTTGGGCGTGAGGAGGCACATCTGCTCGGCGATCCTCTGCATGAGCGCTGAAGGATCGATGGACGCGTTGATCGCCGCGACGAGATTCTGCAACGTCGGACCCTAGCGACGTCCGCAATTCTCGTGGCTGATGCCCATTTCTGACTTCCTCCCCGCAGCTTGCGCTGGCTGCAGCCAACGTATCAGCGAGCGCTCGCCAGGTGTGCCGATACGCGAATCACTTGTCGTCGCGCCAGGCGAGCACGTCTTTGAGCGGACCGAGGTCGTAGCCGTCGTCGGCGGTGAGCTCGGTCTGGAACAACGTGACACCGGCCTCGCGGAAGCTGTCCGCGGTGTGCCTGTTCTGCCAGAGCGTCGAGCGTTCGATGTCCGCGCCGCTGCGGCCGAACGTTGCGGCCAGCTCGTCGACCCGGTCGCTGAGCCGGCGGAACGTGTCGAGTTCGGCGAATGCGTGCCAGATGTCGGCATGACGGGCGACGGCGGGGAGAGAGCGCTTGGGTCCCGTGCCGCCGATGAGGATCGGCAGCTTGCGCACGGGCGGCGGGATCAGCGCGGCGAGCCGATTCTCGATGCGGATCAGGCTCTCGTCGAACAGGTCGAAACGGGATCCGAAGGTGCCGAAGTCGTATCCGTAAGTGGTGTAGTCCTTTTCGTACCAGCCGGCGCCGAGGCCGAGGATGAGACGACCGCCGCTGATGTGATCGACCGTGCGCGCCATGTCCGCCAGCAGGTCAGGGTTGCGGTAACCCACGCCGGTCACGAGCAGCCCGATGTCGGCATGCGAGGTGATCTCGCCCCACGACGCCAGCGCCGTCCATCCCTCGAAGTTGGCGACGTCGGGTTGCACCTCGGACAGCACGGGCTTGCCGTCGACCAGGGCGTCCATCACCGGGCGGTGGAAGTGGTCGTAGCCGAAGATCACGTCGACCCCGAGATCGTCGGCAGCGACCACGGCATCGCGCCAGCTGCGGTAGTCAGGCGTTCCGCCGGGCTGAATCTGTACGGCTACACGGACGGGACGGGTCATGGGTGCTCCTGAGTCGGGGGAGGGGGGCGACTCTTGAGCCAATTCCGAAGCCGGCTCGTTTATTCCGACCCGAGCGGCGATGCGGGTTCAGCGCCGCACAGACTGGGCACTCTGGCACGAATCGCCGAGTCGGCGATCTTGCCCCCAGAGAGGACTCCGCGAACATGACGATGCCCAGCGACGCTGCCGACGCCGTCGAGCCGGCAGGCTCCAATGACGGGCCGCGCGATCACGAGGGGGTCGACACCGAGCACTCCGCTTACGTCGACGAGAACAACGTTCCCCACCCGGGGGATGCCAACGAGCAACGCTGACCCGCACCAAGAGGGGGCCTGGCAGTACCCGTATCGCGGGCATCTGCCTGACGTCTGGCCTACCGCCTAGCGTGCGAAGCGGCATCGATCCAGCGGTGCCGGCAAGCGCGGAAAGGCGACACGTGGTCATCAACCAGTTCTCGGCGCATCACGATCTCTTCGATCTGACGGGCAAGCGCGCGCTTGTCACGGGGGGTACGAAGGGCATCGGTCTGATGATCGCGCGCGGCCTGCTTCAGGCGGGCGCCGCGGTCGTCGTCAGTTCCCGTAGCGACGACGCATGCGCTCGTGCGGAGGCGGACCTGTCCGCATTCGGCGAGGTGAGCGCCGTGCCAGCCGATCTGTCGATGCACGAGGAGTGCACGCGGCTGGTCGACATCGTCACTGCGGAAGGCGGACGACTCGACATCCTCGTCAACAACGCGGGCGCCCTGTGGGATGAACCGCTGGACAGTTTCCCCGACGCTGCCTGGGACACGGTCATCGATCTCAACCTCAAGGCCCCGTTCTGGCTGGTGCAGGGTCTCCTACCGGCACTTCGGAGCGCCGGGACCGCCGACGATCCTGCACGGATCATCAACATCGGCAGCATCGCCGCCATCCACGTCCCACGTCGGCCCAATTACTCCTACTCCAGTAGCAAGGCCGCTCTGCATCAGCTGACCCGGGCGCTCGCCCTCGAATTGGGGCCACAGCACATCACGGTGAACGCGGTGGCCCCGGGACCGTTCCCGTCGGCCATGATGGCCGAAACGCTGGATGCACTGGGGGAGTCGATCGCGGCGTCGGCTCCGCTGCGCCGCATCGGTCGCGACGACGACATGGCGGGCGTCGCGGTGTTTCTCGCGAGCAGGGCAGGCGCCTACCTGACCGGTGCTGTCATCCCCGTCGACGGAGGCATCGCGACGACGGCGTGACGTCCTTCGGACCTACAGTGGGGCGGATGGAGGTCAGCCTGGATCTACGCGCCGAGATCCGAGAGTTCTTGACGTCGCGCCGAGCCCGCATTGCTCCGGAGACGGCCGGCTTGTCTGCGTACGGGCGTCGCCGTCGTGTGAAAGGCCTGCGACGGGAGGAGGTCGCGATGCTCGCGGGCGTCTCGGTCGAGTACTACGTACGCATCGAGCGCGGGAGTCTGGCCGGAACCTCCGACGGTGTCCTCGAGGCGCTCGCCACGGCGCTGCAACTCGACGCCGCGGAGCACGAGCACCTGTTCCGCCTCGCGCGCCGATCGGGAACACCGGGTGATCGGTCCCTGCCGTCATCGTGCGTCTCCGTACGTCCGGAGCTGCACGAGATGCTCGCCGCCTTTACCGGCGCCCCGGCGTGGATCCGCAATGCTCGCCACGATGTGCTCGCGATGAACGATCTCGGGCGCGCGCTGTATTCGCCGGTTCTGTCCGATCCCCGACGACCCGCCAACACCGCCCGCTTCGTGTACCTGGACTCCGTTGAGGCACAGAAGTTCTTCGTCGACTACGACAAGGTGGTGCACAACATGGCGGCGGTGCTGAGGTTGGAGTACGGGCGCAATCCACACGACGGGCAGCTCGATGCGCTGATCGGCGAATTATCCGCCGGCAGTGCGGTGTTTCGGCAGCAGTGGGCTTCGCAGGATGTCCGGCTGCACGGCTCGGGGTCCAAACGCGTGAACCATCCGGTGGTGGGCCGGCTCGAGTTGAACTACGAATCCATGGATCTGCCCAGCGATCCGGGACTGCAGTTGAATGTCTACACGGTGCCGGCTGTCGGAGAAGCAGCGGCGAAGATTGCGGAATT
Source organism: Mycobacterium sp. IDUB_1 (assembly GCF_055419625.1). Classification (NCBI taxonomy): domain Bacteria; kingdom Bacillati; phylum Actinomycetota; class Actinomycetes; order Mycobacteriales; family Mycobacteriaceae; genus Mycobacterium; species Mycobacterium sp. IDUB_1. Next base: position 416,815 of record NZ_JBVAYA010000003.1, read on the forward strand.
GGCTGCATGGGCTCGCGGGCAGTCTGCCGCGACAGGAATCGGCGCACCTGTCAGATGAGATACGTTCCGTGCCCCTCGATGACGAAATCGCCGGCGAAGCGCAGGACTTCGTTGACGAGCCCGCCCCGCTGGTTTCGGTAGTTGATGACGATGACGTCGACGCCTTGGTAGACGGCCTCGAGGGTGAAATGCAGATCGGGGCGCAGACTCAGCGCACGGACCCAGTAGTCGTGTAACGCCGCTTTGCCTTCGACCCGGCCGCCGGTCGCCGGGAGCACCTGCGCGGCGACCGGCGAGGTGAACACGACCGCGTCGTCGAAGTGGTCGAGGACTGCGTCCACGTCGTGAGCGTTCCACGCGTCGACCCACTGCTGGCTGAACGTCTCGGCATCGATCCCCATGCGGCACGCTAACGAGCCGAAGATGGCGCCGTCTACTGCTTTTCCGGTTGGCGACCGGACACGCAGAGATGGTTCTGCTCCGGGTCGGTCGCAGCCTCATACGAGCCTCCGCAGAGGGGGCAGGGGTCCACCGCATCGGTTCGGGCCGACGGATCGGGAGGCCGACCCGTGAGTGCCAACCGCAGGTGGAGGCGACCTCTTCCGTCTGGGGGATTCGAGTGCCTGACGAACTCCAACGCCGGCCCGGACGAGCCGCACTGCACGGACGTGAGCTCGGAATCGCTCCCGGTCACCGGTGCGTCGACGAGCGCAGCCCAGAACCGGCCGACGGTCTGCGGTTGCCTCGCCTGCGTGACGACCGCCGCGAGAGGACCGGAGTCGAGATACTCCTCGCGCGGTTCCAGGACGCAGAAAAGGTTGCCTTCGGGATCGGCCATCACACGCCACGGCACGTCACCCTGACCGATGTCGACATGCTGGGCGCCCAGGGCCAGTGCTCGCGCGACCAACGCTGCCTGGTGTGTCAGCGATGCCGAGGCCACGTCCAGGTGCTGGCGGTGGGGTTCGTGGTGCAACGCCGCCGACGGGAGGAACAGGAGGACAGTGCGGTGGGCGACCTCTATCACGCAGCTACCGGCGTCGGCGCGGAGACGGCACCCGAGCAGTTGCGCCCAGAACTCGCCCAGCAGCTGCGGATTCCGTGATTCCACCACCACGGTCATGCGGTCGACGCCCACGCCCCGACGGTAGCGCTTCCCCTGCCTGGACTCGGCAGTGCTGCAGCAGATGTGGTTTCTCTTCGAATGCCGACATACCGTTGTCGCGGGGCTGCCCGATGCTGTCGGTATGACCGAGAACGCAATCACGATGACGACGATCGAAGCGACCGCGGATGCGGCGCTCGCAGTGTGGCTGACGATGTGGAACAGCGGCGGCGAGATCGCCCGCCGCATCTGCAGTGACGATTTCCGGATTCACTTCCTGAACTCCGAGATCGACGGCTCGAACCCGGGTGACGACGTCCTCGGCGCGGAGAGCTTCGCCCGATACCTCGATGTGTATCGCGGGCGCCATCCAGACGTGGTCTTCACCGAGGTGAGCCGGGCCGTGGACGGTGCGCACGGGCGACTGCTGTGGGACGTGCGAACCGGAGACGTCCGTGCCGGAGGGGTCGATGTCTTCGACTTCACGGACGACGGGTTGATCAGACAGGTGTGGTCGGTGGGCGGAACGCGGCCGCACCGCGCCTGAGATCGGGGAGACTTGCGTCATGAGGCGGGCGGAGCGGTTGTACGCGCTGGTCGACCTCATGCGGGGATCACGCCGACCGATGTCTGCTGCACGGCTCGCTGAGGAATTCGCGGTGTCCAAGCGCACGATCGAGCGTGACATCCAGTCACTTCAGCTGGCGGGCGTCCCGATCTATGCCGATCGCGGGGCTTCGGGCGGATACTCGATCCTTCGCGAACACTCCCTACCTCCGTTGAATCTGACGGTCACGGAGTCGTTGGCGGCGCTGGCTGGGCTCGCCCTCCTCGAGACCTCGCCGTACGGTGCGGCGGCCCGGCGGGCTCGGGCGAAGGTCCTCGCGATCAGCAGAGAGGATCAGTTGGCGCCGGTCGACGAGGCGTTGGCATCGATGTTCGTCATCGACGCCGAACCTCCGACGGAGGCGGCGATCGCGCTCGTTCCCGAAGCGATCGCCGCCCGCAGGGTGGTTCGGCTCGAATACGTCGCCGAAGACGGACACACTCGCACCAAGCGGGACGTCGAGGCGATGGGGCTGCTACGCGGTGGTGATGCCTGGGTATTCGTCGGGTGGTGTCGCTTGCGCAAAGGCATCAGAGGTTTCCACCTCGACCGTATCCGGCACCTGGAGATCACCGACGAAGTCTTTTCCGAACGGGATCCTGCGGTGCTCGATGCCGACCTGTCGCGGTGGCGCACTCGTCGGCTCGGGTGAGTGTGCGGGGCTGGGCAGCACACCGCCGGGGAATTGGGCCCGTCTCGAGGTGGTTGAGGGAGCTGTGAAAAAGATCGGCTTCTTGTCCTTCGGGCACTGGTCAGACAGCCCTCACTCGAAGGTGCGCTCCGCAGCGGACGCCCTGCTGCAGTCGGTCGAACTCGCAGTGGCCGCCGAAGAGGTGGGTGCCGATGGTGCGTACTTCCGCGTGCACCACTTCGCCAGGCAGCTCGGCTCGCCGTTCCCGTTGCTCGCCGCAGCGGCTGCCCGCACCGATCGCATCGAACTCGGCACCGGCATCATCGACATGCGATACGAGAATCCGCTCTACATGGCCGAGGACGCAGGTGCTGCTGATCTGATTTCCGGCGGCAGACTCCAACTCGGCATCAGCCGTGGATCGCCCGAGCAGGTGATCGACGGCTACCGCTACTTCGGCTACCAACCCGGCGATGACGACACCGACGGCGCCGCGATGGCGCGCGAACACACGCGGGTATTCCTCGAGGTCTTGAAGGGGGAAGGGTTCGCGCACCCCAATCCCCGCCCCATGTTCCCGAACCCGCCCGGTCTCCTGAGAGTCGAGCCGCACTCGCCCGGTTTGCGAGAACGGATCTGGTGGGGTGCAGGCAGTCGATCCACTGCGGAGTGGACGGCCCAGCAGGGGATGAACCTGATGAGCTCCACGCTGCTGACCGAAGACACGGGCGTGCCCTTCCATCAGCTGCAGGCCGAGCAGATTCAGCGTTTCCGGGACGCATGGCGCGCGGCAGGTCACCAGCGCGAACCGCGTGTCTCGGTGAGCCGCAGCATCTTTCCGATCGTCAACGACCTGGACAAGCAACTGTTCTGGCACAACCGCAACAGCGCCGACGAGGTCGGGTTTCTCGACGGCGGCAAAGCCCGCTTCGGTAAAACCTATGCGGGCGAGCCCGACAAGCTCATTTCCCAGCTCGCCGAGGACGAGGCGATCGCCGCGGCTGACACTCTGCTGCTGACGGTCCCCAATCAGCTCGGCGTCGACTACAACGCGCACGTGATCGAGAGCGTGCTCACCCATGTCGCGCCAGAACTCGGGTGGCGGTGACGGATTCGAGGGGCGCCGCTGTCATGTCCGATTCGTTCAAGACAGTGGTGTGACGGCGATCTAACGTCACGCGTATGCACATTCGCCCCCTTGCTGCCGCCGTCGAGATCGTGACCGCCGACCTGGACACGTCCGTCCGTTTCTACCGCTTGGTCGGTCTGGTCGTCCCTGCCGGCGACGGCCCTCACATCGACATCGAACTTCCCGGTGGGAACCGTCTGATGCTCGACACGGAGGACACGATCGCGGGCATGCACCCCGGGTGGGCCCCGCCGACGTCGGCGGGGCGCGTCGCCCTCGCGTTCGGATTCGACCGGCCTGCAGACGTCGATGCGGTGTTCAGCCGGCTGACCGCAGCCGGACATCCCGCATCGTTGGAGCCGTTCGACGCCCCGTGGGGGCAGCGCTATGCGACGGTGCTGGATCCCGACGGAACCTCGGTCGATTTGTTTGCGGCACTGACAAACTGACGAACGGAGACGCCCGCGAACTCGCGCATCTCCCGCGAGAGGTGCGCCTGATCTGCGTACCCGCTCACCTGCGCCACGTCCGCGGCCGTATCACCGGCTCTCAGCTTGTGGACCGCTGCACGGAACCGCAGGATGCGCCGCAGCGTCGATGGGCCGTATCCGTACACAGCCGTGCAGTGCCGGTGCAACGTCCGTGTCGAGCAGCCGATCTCCTGTGCCACCGACGTGGCCGACGCACCTGCAGCGAACCGAGCCGTGACATGGGCCAGTTGTGCCGCCGGCCACGGCGCGGTGTCGGCGACGGCATCTCGGGTCAGCAGATGCGTCGCCACATCCAGCATCGTGCCGCGCGGAACGTCATATCGCACATCGCTGAGTACCACACGGGCGCCGACGAATTCAGAAGCGGGAATCCCGAGCAGGCGGGGTAACGCACCAGGGCGGAACCGGATTCCGGTGGCGCCCGCACTGCGGTGACCGGTGACATGAGCGGTGGCGTCCGGTCCGGCGATCACCACGTCGCCATCCATCTCGATGAGATCCATACATCCGTCGGGCAGGATGCGTGCCGCGCCGGCAGCTTCGGCCACCCACCGGCACTCCGCAAGATTCTCGAGCGGCACTGGTGCCGCGAACTCGGAGTAACTCATCACCGTCAGGTTAGCGACCCGGCGTTTAGGCGGCACCGGAGCGGGAAGCCGGGCGGTCGACCTGAGTGGGCACATGCAGTGGTGCCCGCCCACGACAGAGGGGGCGCAATGGCCGCAGACCGCGGAGCCAAGGAAACCATCAAGAGCGTCGTCAAGGACGCGAAAGACAAAGTGGTAGAGGTCGCCGAACGGATGCAGCAGCACAGTCCGAGCTACATTCCCGGCGCACCGGGACCGGAGCCGGCTCCCTTCGATGAGCCGACATCTGCGCGCGAGCCGCTACCGCCGAAGCCGGATCAGGGCGGACCCGATCTCCGGACTGCGACAGGCACGGCCGTCGGTGGCGGTCAGACCGCCCGCGGACAGCAGGGGGAGTACCTCACCACGGCCCAGGGCGCGCGCCTGTACGACACCGACCACTCTCTGAAGGCCGGACGGCGGGGGCCGACACTCCTGCAGGACCATCACCTGCGGGAGAAGATCACCCACTTCGATCACGAGCGAATCCCGGAGCGCGCGGTCCACGCCCGCGGCGCGGCCGCACACGGCGTGTTCCAGGCCAACGGCGCCGCCGAAAAGATCACTGCCGCTGGCTTCCTGACGTCGGGCGCGAAAACCGATGTCTTCGTGCGCTTCTCGACGGTGCTTGGGTCTCGCGGATCAGCGGACACCGTCCGCGACACCCGCGGTTTCGCGACGAAGTTCTACACCGACGAGGGCACGTTCGACCTCGTCGGCAACAACATTCCCGTGTTCTTCATCCAGGACGGCATCAAATTCCCCGACGTCGTCCATGCCGCCAAACCCCACCCCGATCGCGAGATACCTCAGGCCCAGAGCGCGCACGACACCTTCTGGGACTTCGTGTCCCTTCACACCGAAGCCCAGGCGCACACCATGTGGAACATGTCCGACCGAGGAATTCCGCGGTCCTATCGCATGATGGAGGGCTTCGGCGTCCACACGTTCCGGCTCACGGGTCCAGATGGTTCGACCTCTCTGGTCAAGTTCCACTGGAAGCCGCGCCTCGGTGTGCACTCGCTCGTGTGGGAGGAGGCGCAAATCGCGGCCGGAATGGATCCCGATCTCCACCGCCGCGACCTCGCCGATGCTATCGAGAAGGGCGCGTACCCCCAGTGGGAGCTCGGTGTGCAGGTCATGCCGGACACCCCGGATCAGATGTTCGAGGGCATCGACCTGCTCGACCCCACCAAGCTGGTGCCCGAAGAACTGGCGCCGGTTCAGGTGATCGGGACCATGGAGCTGAATCGCAATCCCACCAACTACTTTGCCGAGACCGAGCAGGTGGCTTTCCATCCCGGACACCTCGTTCCGGGTATCGACGTCACCGACGATCCGCTGCTGCAGGCTCGACTCTTCTCGTACCTGGACACTCAACTCAGCCGGCTGGGCGGCCCGAACTTCGGGCAGATCCCGATCAACCGTCCGCACGCACCCGTCAACGACATGCTCCGCGACGGTTTCCACCAACACGGCGTGCATCCGGGCGTTGCGCCCTACCACCCGAATTCACTCGACGGCGGATGCCCGTTCTTCGCCGGCGCCGATACCGGCGCGTTCATCGAGGCGCCCGCCGTGGTGACCGAATCGACGAAAGTCCGTGCGGCCCCGGCCTCCTACGATGACCACTTCAGCCAGGTGACGATGTTCTACCGCAGCCTCAGTCCTGTCGAGCAGGCCCATGTGGCCGACGCGTACACGTTCGAACTGGGCAAGTGCTACGAGCAGGCGGTCAAGGAGCGGCAGCTGGCGGTGCTGGCGAACATCGACACCGAGCTGTGCGCGACGGTCGCCGCGGGGCTGGGTCTCGAGCCGCCGGCACCCACCGTGCCGCCCGCCGAGCCGACTGTGCTGAGCCCGGCGGTGAGTCAGGTGGGCCGGCAGTGGCCGGTGGAAGGCCGCAACATCGGCATACTCGTCGGTCCCGACTCCGACGTCAGCGACGTCTCGACCGTGGTCGACGCGCTCGGGGCGGCGAAGCTGGTACCCCTGGTGATCGCGCCGCACGGCGGCACGCTGGCCCACGATGGCGGCAGCGTACCGATCACTCGCACGTATGCGACCGCGCGGTCGATCGAATTCGATGCCCTGGTCGTCGCCGGCTCGCCCGGCACTGTCCAGGCCAAGATCCTCGTCGACGAGGTGTTCCGGCACTTCAAGGGCATCGCGGTCCTGCCGCAGGGCACAGACCTGCTGACGCGAGCTGGGGTGACCGACGGCGCTGAGGGTGTGTTGAGCGGGTCCGAGGCCTCAGCGCTCGCCGCCTCACTGATCGAGAGTCTCGGCGAGCACCGGGTGTGGAGCCGCGACGTCGCAGTCTGAACCCGGACGGCGCCGATGAGTCGAGATGTCAGAAATGGCAGGGACTCACGGCGCTGTCAGGGGGTATCGCACGGGGGTCAGTGAACGATAAACGGAGGTGCAGGACATGGCGTCAGGCGTGGCAACGGTGTGGTTACCGGTCAAGGACATGAAGCGCGCGTTGAGCTTCTACAGCGACACCCTCGGTCTCGAGGTGAAGAAAGAGACGGACGAGTGGTCCGAGTTGGACGCCAACGGGTTGATGATCGGCCTCAACGCTCGCGAGTCGACCGGAGCGGACGGCGGTGGTGGCGCGCTGCTGACGTTCCAGCCAGACGGCAGTATCGACGATGAGGTGTCGCGATTGAAGGCCGAAGGTGTGTCGTTCGTCGGTGACATCAGCGATCACCCGTGGGGCCGGATTGCCTCCTTCAGGGACTCAGAGGGCAACGATCTTCAGGTGTACGAGCCGCCGTCCTAGGCACCTACAGTTCAGCTCGAGGTCCCCCGAAGCGCGGGTCGTTACGTGACACCCGACCACCCGGCCACAGTCAGCACGTGATCCGCGGTCCCGCCCAGTGTGATGGGATCGTGCACCCCGTCCAGGGTCCTGACGGGCAGGGGGATGACCGGCCGGCGCGCGAGTGACACGCGAATGAACGCATACCGCGGATCACCCTGTGCTGTACCGAAGTTGTGGCGATATGCGTGGATCACCACATCGACGAAGTCGGGATTGTCGAACGCGCTGATCAGTTGTCGGAGACCGTCGGCCAGCGCGGTCCGCTCACCCGAGCGCTCTCAAGGACGAGCCGCGGCGTCATGTCGTCGGAAGCGTGCACCGGCCAACCGTCAGCGTTGCCGTCTTTCGCGAGGACGCTGGACGTCAGTCCCGTGCCCGCAACGCGGCGAGCGGGCAGGCCGTGACCGCCGACGCGGCGTGATTCTGGAGATGATCGGGAATCGACTCGTTCTCGTGGCTGAACATCAGCTGACCGTCGTCGTCCAGTTCGAATAACTCCGGGGCCCGTTCGGTGCACAGGCCGTGGCCCTCACAGAGATCCCATGCGACGTCGATGTGCACGATCAGCTCTCCTTCTTTTGAGATGAGGCGGCCTTCGGTCGCCGTGGGATGAGTTCCACCGGCAGCGATTCCCAGCGGTAGATGATGTTGTTGATCGCTCGTACCCCAGGGCCGATGCGACGGATTCGCTCGACCCGGTCACACAACGCCGACAGGATCGCCGCGGTCTCCATCCGGGCCAGGCCCTGACCGCCGCAGGTGTGGGTCCCGTGCCCGAAGCCGAGTTGTCCTGTCGTGTCGCGGTGAATGTCGAACCTGTCCGCCTCACCGAACACGGCTCCGTCGCGGTTCGCCGAAGCGAAGAGGACCAGCAGTTGCGAACCACCCGGGATGACGTGGCCCGCAAGCGAGGTCGCACCGTTCACGCGTCGAGTGAAGGCCCGCAACGGGGACGCGTGCCGAACCACCTCGTTCACGGCGTTCGACATCAGCGTGCGGTCGCGGCGCAGGTCTTCGAACTGCTCGGGATGGTCGGCGAAGAGCTGCACAGCAGCGGCGATGATGCTGGCGGTGGTGTCGATCGAGGGTGCAAGCACATCGATCAGCAGCAAGGCGCACTGGGACTTCGTCAGGGCGCCGGTCTCGACGGCCTGCAGCAGTTCGTCGGCGATGCCACCGGGCGCGACGTCGCCCGTGCGCACCAACCTCGCGACGAACAGCCGCATTGCGATGACCCCGGGCAGGGACCGCAGGAACAGCCTGTTGGCCGGCCCGGCGTAGTCGAAGGCGGCGACTCCCCAGGACAGCAGATTGTCCCGACCTCGGGCCGGCCATCCCATCATGTCGGGCACGACGGTCATCGGCATCGCCAGGGCCATGTCGGCCACACCGTCGACTCGACCCTTTCGGATCGCACTGTCGACGATGTCAGCAGCCATCGACTCGATATCGGGCTTCAGCGACCTCAGAGCCCGCGGTGTCAGGCGTGCGGTGACCAACGCGCGGCGCGCTCGATGTGGCTCGCCGTCACTGACGATGGTCGTCTTGCGACCGGTCAGCTGGGCGAGGCGGGTCATCGCAACCGCATTCCCTGACCGAAACGAATCGTCATCGGCGAGTGCGGCGCGCACCGAATCGTAGCGCGCAGCGGCGTACATCCGGTGCCTGCTCAACCACACCACAGAACCGAGCTCACGCAGTGCCGCATAGTGCGGGTACGGATCCGCGATCGCCGACGCCGAGAAGACATCGCGGTCGTAGACAGGTAGGGGCTGGCTCGAAAGTGAGTGCGCTGATTGCATTTCCGTAAGCGACGCAAGCGAGTGCGGGCACCGCGTGGCGTGTTCGTCGCGCTGTTCTCGGGTCACCGTCTCAGCAAACAGGGAACGTGCCAGTCATGTCCTGGACTGCAGACCAGGGATGTCGCACCGGGTTGCCCTCGGATGCAACGACGGCAGCCCCGCGCTCATGTCCCTGTCTTTCCACCGAGGTGGGCGCACAGATCGAGCGCCGCAACGACGATGCTGTCGGTGTCGATGCCGTGATAGCGGTACACGGATTCGAGGTCCCCGACCTGCCCGAATGAGCTGACTCCCAACGACTTACACCGCACCCGATTGATCGTCGCGAGAAATGCCAAGGTGTGAGGGTGCCCGTCGAGCACCGTGACCATCGGTGCGGCTCGCTCGGCCGGGAAGACCTGATCCAGAATCCACGCTGGCTCCTCGGCCAGCCCATCGCGAGCACGAAGGGCGCGGTAGAGCAGGTCGGGGCTCGTCACGCAGACGACTTCTGCCTCGACGCCCAGATCCGCGAGCCGGTTCGCAGCGTCCACGGCTTCGGTGACCAAGGCACCCACGGCCGCGATGCAGACGGCGGGCGTGACGGCCGGACGCAAGGTGTACGCACCGGCGAGGACATGGCGGCGACGGCGGTCCCGGGCGGCGGGATCTGAAGGAATTCCGGCCAACTCCTGACGCACCGGACGAGTGGACAGCCGTAGGTAGGACGATGTTCCGTCGGGTCTGCCCAGATGGGCGATGCAATGCAGCAGGATCCACTCGACTTCTGTGGCGAAAGCCGGCTCGTAACTGATGCAGCCAGGCTGCTCGAGACCGATGGACGGCGTCGTGATCGACTGGTGCGCGCCACCTTCGGCAGCCAGCGTGACCCCGGACGGGGTGCCGACCAGGATGGACTGCCCACCGGCGTAGATCCCGAAGGACCAGGGTTCCAGTGCGCGTTCGACGAACGGGTCGTAGAGCACGCCGATGGGAAACAGGGGTTGACCCCATCGGCTCCACGTGGCACCCAGCTCGCCCAGTAGGCCGACCAGATTGACCTCGGCGATGCCGAGCTCCATGTGTTGGCCCGTCGGTCGTTCACGCCAGTGCATGATGGTGTCGGCGTCATCGGCGAACCAATCCGGCCGCTCCGACGGCGACCACACGCCCACCTTGTTCAGCCAGCCCGCCAGGTTGGTGCTCGAGCTGACATCCGGGCTCACAGTGACCACGCGCCGTGCCACGTCCGGCGCGTCGCGGGTGAGGTCGAGCAGCGTACGTCCCAGTGCACTCTGGGTATTGGACAGTGCCGGCGGGGTGCGCCCGATGTCAGTCGGCACCCGTGGTGGTTCGACGCGGCGAACGTCCTCCCGACGTAAGCGTTCGGCGACCCGCCGGCACAGCCGGCCGTGTGCCGACTGAGGATCGAACCGGCGAAAGGGCTGCTGCGGATCCTCGCCCACGGTGTGAGCCAGCTCGGCGAACTGTTCGTCGGTCAGAAGCGACGAGTGGTTCTGGGGATGTCCTTGAACGGGCAGGCCATAACCCTTGATGGTGTAGGCGAGGATGACTGTGGGGCGGGTGTCGTCGATCTGCTGGTAGGCGTCCAGCATCGTCGTGAGGTCGTGGCCGCCGAGATTGGCGATCGCCCGAACGAGGGTGGCATCGTCGAGGTCGGCGATCACCGCGGCCACTCCGGCCGATTCCTTCCCGTCGCCGGGCAACCTGGTGCGCAGTTCTTCGGCCGAACACCGCAGCAGGCGTTGGTATTCGGGATTGGGCATGGTCAGGATGCGGGAGCGCAGGTCGTCGCCGCCCGGGCGGCTGAACAACGTCTCGAGCAGAGTTCCGAACTTCACGGTGATGACCTGCCATCCCGCGGCCGCGAACATCGCCTCCAGTCGTCCCGAGGCGATGTGGGGAACCACTCGGTCCAGGGACTGGCGATTCATGTCGACGATCCAGACGATCTCGCCGAGTTCCGGCACCACCGGATCCAGTACTGCTTCCCAGATCGCGCCCTCATCGAGTTCCGCGTCGCCGACGAGAGAGTACTGGCGGCCGGATGCGGCTCCACCGAAAGCAGTTTCGACATAGCGTCGAGCAAAGGTGGCCCAAATCGGCGCGGTAGCTCCGATACCCACCGACCCCGTCGAATAGTCGACCGGGTCGGGGTCTTTGGTCCGGCTCGGGTAACTCTGCAGCCCACCGAACTCTCGCAGGGTGGTCATGTGGCGCTCGTCGAGTAACCCGAGCAGGTAATTGATGCTGTGGAGCACTGGGGAGGCATGGGGTTTCACCGACACCCTGTCTCCGGCCTCGAGTTGCCCGAAGTACAGCGAGGTCATGATGCCCACGATCGACGCAGACGACGCCTGATGGCCACCGACTTTCAAGCCACTCGGGTTCGGGCGTATCCGATTGGCGTGGTGCACCATTGCCGTCGACAACCACAGGACACGCGTGGCGATCTCGTCGAGGTCCGACACGAATGCCGGATCCGTGGCAGCGGGCACGGACGCGGGCGGATGGGCGAGCGTCACTGTGTCACCTGTCCTTCGGTCTCGGCGGAGTGTTCTCCGGAATGGGTGCTCGCATGGGGGTAGACCTCACTCCACGAGCGCTCGACAAACGTCCGGAGTGCGTCGACCGACGTCGGGCCGGTGCGGGAGCGCCACACCACGTGCCCATCGGGTCGCACCACGACGGCGCCGTGCTCGCCGACCTCGAGCAGGTCGACGGCGCGGCCTTCGGCCTCGGTGCGGACCACGGCGACGATCGACAGCGGCGCGGATACTGGTGCGCCGGCGAGGGCCTCGGCCCAGCCGTGTGGGTCGGCGGTGAACAGTGTGAGTCCTCGCGGCCTGATCCTGTCGTGAGTCGACCATTCGGCCGCGTTCTCGTCGGTGATGATCGCGTGTGGTAGGCGCGCACCCGGGTGCGTGGTCGGGTGGTACAGGGCGACGTCTCCTTCGGGACACGGTCCTTCCGCGGTGTCGATCAGCGCACTCCGGTAGGCATAGCCGAACTCCAGACCGCTGGCCACGAAGTGTTCTTCCTGCCCGGGTATCGCCTCCGCCATCCGACGTCGCAGTCGCGTGCTGCGCGCGTTCTCCTTGAGCAGACGCCGAGTTCGCGACGTCTGAGCCGTGGTCAGTGCGTCCGCGACACGCGCGATCACCCGATGGGGGACCCAGTTCAAGGGCAGCTTGCCGATGAGCTCGGTCGCGCGGTGCAGCGATCGGTTGGTGATTCCCAGGGGTGCGGTGACCTGGTCGAGAGTGAAGTGGTTGTGGGTGCTCTGCGTGGCGAACCGCTCGATGACGGGCCGTCGTTCGGCCTCATAGGTGTCGAGCAAGGAGTCCGGTGCGTCGTCGCACAGCACAGCGGCAACCTTCCAGGCGAGGTTGTGAGCGTCCTGAACGCCGCTGTTGAGCCCGAAGCCACCCGTGTGGGGGAATCGGTGCGCGGCGTCTCCGACGAGGAGGAGCGGCCCCCGGCGGAATCGGTCGGCGATCTGCTTGGTCATGGTCCAGGTTCCGGTCGAACGAATTCGGTAGTCCTCGGATCCGATCACGTCGGGAAGGATCGCGTTCCAGTATCGACGACTCGCACTCGCGATCGCCTGACTGGCATGCAGATACGGAGTCATCAACACGTAGTCGTCGTCCGCGTGGGCGATCATCACCCCGCTGAAGCGCGGATGGTAGATCCAGCTCAGTAGCGGTCGGCTCGTGCCAGTCGGGTAGAGGCCGGGTGCGTGGAAGAACACACTTCCCATATTGGCCAGGACAGGTCCGGTCATGGTGATACCGGCGGCGTCGCGCAACGAGCTGTTCGCGCCGTCCGCGGCGACGACGATTCGGGGCACGGCGACAACAGGATCGCTGCCCGCCGACCGCAGAATCACCCTTCTGCCGGCCAGTTCCGCGCGGGTGCCGCGGCGGAAATCGATGAGGGGCTCGTTGTCCACGGCGTTCCACAGCTGCGGCATGAGCAGATGTTGACCGATGTGCGAGATGAGATGGGGGCTGTGGGTGCGAACCTCGGCGAGTCGGTCCGGTTGGGAGAGCAGATCGATCTCCCCGATCGGATCAGAACGGACGTCGGTGCACCAGCGGATGATGTTGACGCTGTCGATCGGTGGTGTGATCGTGTTCAGGGCGGCGCCCAAGGCAGGGGAGGCCTGATTCCAGATTTCCAAGGTCCGTGCGTTGATGACGTGCGCAGCCGGGTGAAGGCGCGTGTCGTGACGCTCTTCGATGAGCGTGCTGGAGACGCCGTAGCGAGCCAGCAGTAGCGCCATCGTGGACCCCGCGGCGCCGGCACCGACGATGATTACTGGTTCATTGGCCATGTGTCACAGCGTCTTCCAGGTGATGGCGCGCTTGTTGGACCGCTGCTTGGTGCCGGGACGGGTGCCGGCGCCCCGGGTGAGGAGCTGCTGTCGGTCGGCACCGCCGCGAAGCTGCTCGAGCAGATAGTCCGGGTCGATGTTGGTGCCGATCGGGTTGTCGTCGAAGTCCCTGCTGTTGAAGTAATCCGCCGTCTGCTGCGCCGTGGGGAAGTTCTCGGTCTGGAATTCCAGCCGGATCCCCTCGGGGTCTTCGTAGTAGAGGCTGGTCGTGGGCCCGTGATTGATGGCCCACACCGGGGTGATGCCGACGCCCTTGAGGCGTTCGTAGGTCAGCAGCAACTTCTCCACCGTGACGAAGGTGAAGGCCAGGTGGTCGATGCCGTAGGTCTTGCGGCGCCACCGGGACAGAGGGAAGACATAACGCAGCGGTGGGGGGAGTTTCACCAATGCCAATCGGTGGCTCTCGTGATCCCATGTGAGAAAGGCGATCTGACTGTCTTCGTGAACAACACGGGCGCCGAAGACATGGCCGTACCACTCGATCATCTCGGCGCTTCGCGCGGTCTTGACCACCCAGTGCGCGATGAAGTCGGGCACCAGGCGGTCGGGCAGCTCGTCGAGGTCCGGCGCGTGGACGGTGTCGTCTTCGTCCTTGGCAGGTTGCGACGGATGTTGCAAGGGATGAGGTGTCGCGCTCATGATTCGAGTTCTCCTGTCAGCGATTGGCGGCGGTGATGGTGGTGCGCTGGGTGCCCAGGTCGAGTGTTCCGGCGGCGTTGCGGATGGAGGCGGTCACGACATCTCCGGGCCGTAGATACGGCTTGCGCTGGTTCATCTTGACGAATGCGGCCCATAGCTTGTTCTCGGGAAGCAGTGCGGTGGCCAGGCGTCGGACCACGGCCGGCGGCGAGCCCGCCACGATGCCGTGCGGGGTGCCGGTCAGCAGAACGTCTCCGGGGTCGGAGTTGCAGAATTCGCTCAGCTCGCGCAGCGTTTCGGCGGGCTTGTAGAGCATGTTCGCGGTGTTGTCGGTCTGGCGTAACGAACCGTTGACCTCCAGTCGCAACTCGAGATCGTCCAACAGCGGGAAGTCTTCCGGCTCCAGCACCGCCAGCACCGGCCCCAGGGGGCAGAATCCGCGATAGCTCTTGCCCTTGAGGAATTGTCCCTGCGGCAGCTGAACGTCTCTGGCGGAGAGGTCGTTGGCGATGGTGACTCCGAAGACGTACTCGTGCAGATTCTCGGCGGTGACGGTGACCGGTGCGTCGACTCCACCGCGCAGAACCAGCGCGAGTTCGATCTCGTAGTCGAGCAGGCTCACATGAGCGGGCCGCGTGACCGGGTCACACGGTCCGGTGACGGCCGCGTCGGTCTTGTCGAAGAACAGATTGAACTCGCGCGCGTCGGGGTCCATCCCGGACTCGATGGCATGCTGACGGTAGTTGGCGCCCTGGCACATCACCCGGCACGGAACGGTGACGGGGGAGAGCAGGGCGACATCGGCCACGTTCACCTCGGCGGGCCGCGAAGCCGCTGCCGTCCAATCCGATTCGCCGTGGCGGATCAGGTCGGCGGTGCGCGGGTAGTCACCGCTCAGCGGTGCGATGTGACCACCGTCGAGTACTCCCCACGAAGCGCGCTTGTCGAGCTCGTATCGGACGAGGTGGACGACCATCGACAACTCCCGGGTCTGCCGGTCGTTCGACCGGCTCGACGACCAGTCAACTGCGCGTCAACCCGGCGAATCCTGTGCTCGAATCCAGATTCGGCGGGGCAGGCTGAGCTCTCAGTCCAAGGGGTGTGGCGCCGGCCGCAGCACCGCGTCACCGAGTTCTTCGGCAAGGGCGAGCGCGGCGTGCAGCTGGAGTCGTCGCACCGTTGCGGGCTGACCTCGGAGTTGTTCAGCGCGTTGCACCCGGTAGGCGACGGTGTTGCGCGCGATCTGGAGGTCGGCTGCGGCACCGGCCAGGCTCCGGTCCCGATCGAGGTAGCACTTGAGCGTGTGACGCACTGTTCTGGTCGAATCGGCGCTGCCGGCCAGTTCTCCCAGTTCGCGCAGAACGAACTCCCGGGCGGCGGGCAGGTCGGCGCTGAGCATCGCGACGATGTCGACGTCTTCATAACGGAACGCCCAGTCCTGCCGTGTGGACATCGAGCCGAGCCGCGCTGCCTCCGCGGCCCGTCGGTGACTCTGCCGAAAACCGTCGACACCGGACCCTGCCGTTCCGATTGCGACACGAACGCCCGGCGGCGGTGAGATCGCGGGGATGACGGGCTCAGGCGGTGTCGATGTCCGCGAGCCCCACGCCCACACCCGCTGCGCGCCTACGGGGAGTACGAGGGTCGACGCACACCCGGCGGCGGAGAGCATCTGCGCCGCAACGGCTTTCAGGTGCGTCGGTTCCGCGGTTGCCGCAGCCCCGGTCCACACGACGATTCCGAGATGCCAGCGAGTCAGGTCGTAGCCGAGAATGCGGGTGGCACGGTCCATGGGCACAGCGTTGCCGGCCAGCAGGTCCTCGACGATCTGGGTGCGCAGAGCTGCCGAACCCGCTATCCATTCCTCGTGCGCGCGCGTGTACTCCTCGGCCATGCGCGTGGTGAGGACGTCGACGATGCCCAACAGCGCCTCGTTGATGCGCCGCATCTCGGTGAACCGTTGCGCCTCCGGTACCACACGTTCGGCAGCGTCGAGCAGCACGCCGACCGCGGTGGAATGGGCGAGATGAATGCTGCGGAGCATGTGCTCGATGCCGATGCCGCGCGCCACGACCTCCGTGGGCCCCGCGAGGATTTCGGGCATCTGCGCGAAAGACACGTCGTCGTCAAGCGCGATCAACGACAGCGCACCGAGTGCCACGGCTTCGCACCCTTTTGCGACCTCGCTGGCGATCACGTCCACTGCCAGCTCCGGGATCGCGGTGGTGACGCGCGCCGCCATGAATGCGCCCAGTTCGACAGCCCAGCCGACCGGACCGGGACCCAACTGCGCGGCGAGCATCTGGGCGCGCTCAGGCAACACGGAGTTCGCGGGGAATGCCTCGGGTGCCGAGGCTTCCAGCTCGGCGAACCAGGGTCTCATCGCCGGGTACGTGCCGACGTTCCGGCGGTCGGCGGCCGCCGATCCAGCGGACGCTTCCTAGGCAAGGCTGACCGGTAGCGTCGCCCATCCGCGCAGCACGCGGGTGTCGCGGCGTCGGCCGCCACCGGTCAGCTCGGAGTGCGGATGGCGCGCGAAGAACGCGCGCAGGCCGACGGCTCCCTCCGACCTGGCGAGGGCTGCACCGAGACAGAAATGCCGGCCGCCGGAGAACGAGAGGTGCCGTCCGGCGTTGTCGCGCGTCACGTCGAAGGTGTGGGGGGAGGAGAACACCTCAGGATCTCGGTTGGCGCCCGCCAAGTGCAGCACCATCGCGTCGCCGGCCCGGATCGTTCGGCCCGCCACCTCGGTGTCCTGCACGGCATGGCGCGCCGTCAGTTGCACGGGAGACTCGAACCGCAAGATCTCTTCGACGGCGTTGGGCCACAATTCCGGCCGTTCACGCAGCAGTTCGAGTTGGTCGGGGTGGCGCAGCAGAAGATCGATGCCGCTTCCGAGGAGATTCACCGTGGTCTCGAAACCCGCAGCCAATACCAGCCCAGCGGTGGCAAGGAGCTCCTGGTCGTCGAGGCGCGCGCCCTCATCGGTCGCCTCGATGAGCTGACTCATCAGGTCGTCACCTGGGGCCTGCCGCAACTGGCGGATGTGATCGGTCAGCCACTCGGTGAATCCCTCCAAGCCCTCTTCGACGCGAAGATACTGGGGCCAGGACAGGCCGACGTCGAGGCTGGGAGCCGCGAGTTCCCCGAATTCGAGGATCTTGGGGCGATCCTCCTCCGGCACGCCGAGGATGTCGCCGATAACCGTGACCGGCAGCCGTGAGCAATACCGGTCGACGATGTCCACGACTCCCGGCCCCTCGGCGATCTCGTCGACCAGAACCTTGGCAGCCGACTCGATGCGTTCTTCGAGAGCAGACACGGCGCGGGCGGTGAAGACCGACGAGACGGTGCGGCGGTAGCGGGTGTGGTCGGGCGGCTCCACCGACAGCAGGGACGGCGGGAGCAGGGGGTGGACGCGACCGCTGACGCGCAGGCGCTCCTCGATCCTGCCCAGGAACGCGGGCAGCGACTTCCCGCTCGCCGTCACCGCGAAATCGTCGGATCGCAGCACCTGATGGGCGACGGCGTGATCTGCCGTCAGCCACGCCGCGCGGGCCCGAACGACCCTGCCGTGACGGCGGATCTCGTCGGAGAATTCGCCCGGGTTGGCGCGGGCGGCGGGATCTGCGATCAGTCGCCCCTGAAGGTCCCCGCGGCGGGCACCGAGTGTGGTCAGCGCGCGGATCACGCCGTGCAGTGTCAACCAATGCAGGCGTTGTCGGGCGGTCATCCGTTCAGGATAGGAGACTCAGGTTCCATCCACATGGATCACAGTCCAAACGGAACGGCGTGAAACAGTATCGGGAACCACACGGACGATCCGCCAAAGCCGTGAAGATGAGGTCGGGAAAGGGTCTCTCTACGCGGCGATCCGAGAGCGCACGATGGGGTTCGGCGACCGGATTCTTCTCCTGAGATCCTCCCCGGCGATCGGCTGGGATTGGAGGGCCACGACGTGATCGTCGTTGCCGCGGGGCAATCCGATCACGCCACTTCGTCGTACGTTCGCCTGCCAGAACTCAATGCCGCCGTCGTCGGCGACATCGCCTACAACGACGTGCATTGCGCGCTGATGGGCAGCCGCGAACACGAGGAACGCAGGCAGTGGATCGACACGATCAGGGAAGTGCAAGCGTGGCAACCGGACATCGTCGTGGCCTCGCATCGGCGCCCCGACGCGCCGAACGATGCCCGTGTCCTGACGGAGACGATCGACTACCTCGACATGCGGATCGAGTCCTGGCCAGCGAGCCGACCGCCGCCGATTTCGTCCAACAGATGCTGACGTCCCACCCGACCCGGCTGAACACCAGCACCGTGCTGTACGGGGCAGCTGCACTCGGGCTCGAGTGAACGACGTGGGCTACCTACCGAAAACTGACGGGTCCCGTCGTCGCGTGATCGCGTAGAGCACCGAGGCGGCGATAACGGCCTCAGTCAGGGACACAACCGTCGTCAGCCCCATGAGCGCGGGCATGGACTGGTCGGGGAGCATCACCGGGGTGCCGTGGTGATGAACGGGCGTGGACCAGTGCACAGCGATCATGCCCAGATTCATGACGGCCACCACGGCCCATGTCCGGGGGCCGCAGGCTCGCCACATCTCGTAGGCGCAGAACAGACACGCTCCGGCCATCGCGACGATGAGCACAGCCAGCGCTGAGCTGCGTGCGTGGACGACCATCATCGCGTGAAGGACTGCAGAGCCGGCGGCAACTGCCGCGCACAGCCGCCGCCCACAGACCGCGGAGACGGCTCGTAGACCCGACATTCCCCTAACTCTGGCAGCATCGAGGCGGCGGCGCAGAGCGAACGGTCCGAGGTGCGATATCGGGAGAGCTGTCGCCCGACGGGAACTAGGTGGCGTCTTTGTCGTCGTCGCGGTGGGCGGCTTCGATGACCTCCGGCGGAACCGGCTTCTGTAGCCACGCCCGCATCCGCACCAAACCCGCCGCGACGGTGCCGACAGCGATCACCCCGATGACGATCCAGACTGCGGCGGACATGTCGCCATTGTCCACCTTCGACGAGCCCGAGAGGCGGAATGCAGTCCGACGCGTCATCCTTGCGCGGTGAAAGGAAACGCCGGGAGACTGACGTGCTGATAGCTCAGCTCTCCGACCTGCACGTCCGTCCGCCCGGAGTCCTGTATCACGGCGTGACCGACTCGAACCAGGCGCTCGTCGAGGCCATCGATCACCTGCTCGCCATGGACCGCCGACCGGATCTGGTGCTGCTTACCGGCGATCTAGTCGACGAGGGCCAGCCGGAGGAGTACGCAACCCTGAGGCGCATCCTGGCGACACTCACCATTCCGTACCTGGTCATCCCGGGAAATCACGACGACCGCGAGAACCTTCGAACGGCGTTCTCAGACCACACCTATCTTCCGCGATCCGGACCGCTTCACTACTGCGTCGATGACTATCCGGTGCGGGTCATCGGACTCGACTCCACCCTGCCTGGCGAACACCACGGCCACATCGATCGTGATGGACTCGAATGGCTCGGCGAGGTGCTCGCCCATGACGCGATCACACCGACGATCCTGATGCTGCACCACCCCCCGTTCGTCAGCGGGATTTCCTACATGGACGAGTACCGCTATGTCGAAGGAGGCGAATTGCGTTCAGTGGTAAAGCGTTTCGACAACATCGAGATCGTGCTCTGCGGACACGTGCATCGACCGATGGTCAAGCGATGGGCGAACACAGTGATCTGCACCAGTCCGAGCACTGTGACGCAGATCGATCTGAACCTGGCAGGCGCGGAGCCCAGCAGTCACGTCGGACCCCGCGCATGCATGCTGCATCTGTGGGACGCCCGACACGGACTGATCAGCCACAGCAGCCACATCGGCGACTACGACGGCCCGTATCCCTTCGCCTGACGACCACTCAGAGAGAACGACATTCGCCACATCGACTGCAGATGGGCTAATGGGTTCGTCGTTGCACATAGTCGAGCTGATCCAGGCTGAAGAGCAGTGCTCCTGCGCGGGAGTGGGGACTTCGGCTCAGCGCCCACCACAGGTGCAGGGGCGAGGCGTGGGCGCCGGAGCTGTTCTGGGCGCGACGAGCGGCGTGAAAAATGATGGCCTTGGCGTTGGGGCCGTACATGAGGTGGACGAACCGCGGGTCCTGACGTGACCCCAATGCGTGATCGATGTCCGCGAACATTTTCTGAAGATCGATTCCCCGGGATCGCAGAGCACCCACGACAGGGTCAGCGTCGTCGGTCACGAGCGCCAGCAGCAGGTGAAGGCTGCCGATGTGGTCGCTGTGACGGTGGTGCGCCTCGTCATGTGCGCGATTCACGGCCAGCTCTGCCGCAGGGTCGAGGCACGACAGCGCCCAAGCGAGATCTGCGATCGTGATGTCGTCCGGCGGCAGTGATGACCTGCTGAGAGCTTGTTGCATGCGAAGACCTCGTTCCACCCCGTCGTGGTGCACGCCGACTCGGCGCATCGCGGGGCCTTCAGCAACAATATCGCCGTATTGCTTTGGCGGCACGGTTTGGCGCGCCATGAGGCTCGTCGCGCACTCGAATGCGGGTGCGGATTCTGCGGAGCAGCCCTCGGGGCCGGCTGTTCCTCCAGGCCGGACGAGCAGTCTCAGTCGGGCAGTTGACCGCGGCTGAGCAGGCGATTAACGGCAGTTTCCCAACGGGTCAGTTGCGCTTCGGTAGTGAACGGTCCGGGAAGTTGGCGGTCGATGTGTCGACGTAGGATGATGGCACCCAGCGCCAGCATGAGGGGATTCAGGGCTGCCCAGGTGACATCGAGTTCGGCTCCGTGTTCGCTGGAATCAGCAACGTTTTGCCAATGGCTCCTGATGATCTCGACCATCGCATCGAAGAATGCCGATCCGGCGTCGGAGTGCGTCACGATCATCTGCGCGAAATAGTCCACCTCGCGCAGGTGCTTCGCGATCAGGGAGTGCACCCTCTGGCCGAGTTCGTCCACCGCCTGTGGCGCCGACTCAGGCAACGCCGCCGACAGACCTGTGGCGACGACGGTCAACACGTGGCCGTCGATGGCCTCGATGAGTCGGTCCTTGGAGCCGAAGTAGTGCTGCACCAAACCCACGGACACGCCGGCAGTCTGGGCGACATCGCGCAACGTCACGGATGAAGCCCCGTGTCTGGAGAACAACTCGAGTGCCGCATCACGAATGCGCTCGTGACTCGTAAAGCCGCCGCCGCTGTCATCCGCCATCTCGGCTCATATATAGCATCCGGCGCGCGTGTGCGAGTTCGTGTTCGCTACGTACCGGGGTCACGCGGCGGACGGCGAGCCCCACGGCGAACCGGTCGACCCGCTGTCGCTCCCAGCCAGTCGCTCGTCGACGTCCACACGGAGATTCGCGATCGGCCAGTCTGGGGATCAATGCCGGAGGTCATGGAGCCTCGTGAATCGAGTCCACTCGGATCGTCACGATAAGCCTGGTGTGAACGGGCCCACCGAGTTCGGCCAACGACGTGCCCAGATATTTCCTCGCGAGTTGGTCGAAGTGGACCATGCCATGGTCCTCGACGATGGCCACCACTGTTGCGCGCGCGGCGAAGTAGTGCCGCGGGTTGTCTGGATCGGCGATGGCCAGGCTAACCCTGGGATCACGAAGAACATTGCGCGCTTTGAGTGTTCCGGCAGGGATGTTGACGAGTGCGTGTTCGCCGTCGGTGTCCACCCATGTCATCGTGGTGTGCGGCGAGCCGTCACTCATGATCGTGGTGATGAAGACGTGCGTGTCCCGGCGCAACAGAGCGTGGAACGTGTGTGTTGCCAAGGTGTATGCCCTACCTTCCCAATCGTCACTCGGGGCGGGGCAGGTGCTCGGACGGGATGGCACCGAACCGACCCGCCTGATAGTCCCGCTGGGCCTGGTAGACCTCTGCGAGAGTGTTCATGACGAACGGGCCCACGTGGACGATGGGCTCCCGGATCGGCCGACCGCCAAGCAGTAGCACGTCCAAGTTCGGCTCCGCGGAGCGCTGCCGTGCCCGCGCAGCCATCGTGAAGGAGTCCCCGGCGCCGAAGACAGCGAGTTGACCCTTCTGGATCGGTTGCGCCGCAGTGCCGACGGTGCCGTTACCGGCGAGCACGTAGGCCAGGCAGTTGAAATCGGCCTGCCATGGAATTGTCAGGCGCGCGCCGGGACTGATGGTGGCATGCACGTAGGTGATCGGCGTGTAGGTGATGCCCGGCCCCGTGTGACCGGCAATGTCTCCAGCGATCACTCTCAGGAGCGCGCCGCCGTCCGCCGATGACAGGAGCTCGGCCTGCTGAGCACGAATGTCCTGATATCTGGGGCTGACGAACTTGTTCGCTCGCGGCAGGTTGACCCACAGCTGCGCACCGTGGAACAGCCCGCCGGACACGACGAGGCCTTCCGGCGGCTGCTCGATGTGCAGGATCCCGCTCCCTGCGGTCATCCACTGGGTGTCGCCGTTCGTGATCGTTCCGCCGCCGCCGTGAGAGTCCGTGTGTTCGAACGCTCCGTCGATGATGTAGGTGACCGTCTCGAACCCACGGTGGGGGTGCCATGGTGTTCCCTTGGGTTCGCCTGCGGCCCAATCGATTGCGCCGATCTCGTCCATGTGGATGAACGGATCCAACGCCTCAGGTGACACCCAGGCGAACACGCGCCGCACGGGAAACCCCTCACCCTCCCACGCGCTCGGCGCGGTGGTCACGGATTCCACTGGTCGCTGTGTGGTTGTAGCGGGGTCAGGAAGAGGGATTCGGGGCAGTGTGAGTGTGTCTGCGGTGATGGCTGGCATCGGTGGCCTCCTTGAAGGTTGACTGAAGCTCTGGGTTCGAACGATTCGGGGGACAGGCTCTCGCGACGATTACGGGCTGACACGCAGAAGGGCGACGCTGAAGTCGGCGGCCTCGTCGGCCATGCCGTTGACCGCGTAGGCGCTGTGGGCGTTGCGGTCGAGGCCGCCCGGCTCGCAGACCGGATCCCCTGGGGCGCAGAGGCTGAGCGTCTTCGCGGCAAAGGCGGGGCCGATGTCGACGGGAGGGGCGCCGTGGTGCAGCATCCCGAGCAGCCCCGGTGAGGGTGTGCCGAACAGAACCACGGCCGCGATCTTCCGGGCAATGTCCTGAGGTAGGGGAGTCAGCGCAGATCCGGCGGGAACTGTTGCGCTGGTGAGGTAACCGGTGACGGCGGCGCCCTGTGAGTAGCCACCGAGGACGATCTCGGTCGCGGGGCACGTGGCCACGAGGTGGGCCAGGTACCCGTCGGCATCGAGGATGCCGTCGACAGCGCGACCGAATTCCAGTGACGCCGGGTAGTTGACGGCATAGACGGCCACCTCGCGGTTCGGAAGACGTTGACGCAGTGCCGCGACGAACGGTTCGCCCACTTTGCCCACTCCCGGACTCTCGAACGTGCCTCGAGCGAAGACGACCTCGACGTCGGCGCACGCTGTGACGGCGACAGACGCCGGGTCACCGTGGGCCTGACCCGCGGTCGTACTGCTGAACAGTGCCGCGATCGCAGCGCCGACGGCCATCGCACAGAGCGGCAGGCGCACTGCGGTCCGCTCCGGTCGGGGTGAAAAGAGTTGTTCACATGTCGATCTCGTCATCGCGACACATCCTGTGCTCGGGTCACGGTTTCCCGTCGACACAATCGGCTGGTCTGTGCGATGAGGGTTGCAGCACCGCTGTCACGTTCGCGTCGGTGAGATTCCCTTATACAACCCGGTTCCGGGTGCCATCACCTCAACGCACTCCCTGAAACACGATCGACAGCACCCCGTCGATGTGGGCGGGTTCCAAGGGCATGGCGTGAATCAGCCGGTACTCGATCACCCCGTAGAGGATGTCGCGCATGGTCTGCCAATCGGCGTCGGCACGCAGCTCACCGCGCTGTTGCGCCAAACCGGTGCGGGCGCGAAAGTCCTCGATGTTGGGCTCGATGATCTGCTGGAAAAGCGCGTGCAGAAGGCCGGGGTCAGACTGGCCGGCGGCGATGAGGCAACGATACGCAGGTCCGAAGCCCGTCGTGGAAATGAGATCCAGGATGGCGGTGAGTTGGGTGCGCAGGTCGGCTACGAGGTCGCCGGTGTCGGGAATGGTGACGACGGCGCCGAGGCTTTCGGTAGCAGCTTCGAGAATCACCGCACCTTTGGACGGCCACCAGCGGTAGATCGTCTGCTTGCTCACGCCGGCCCGTCGGGCGATGGCTTCGATCGAGATGTTGTCGTAGCCGAGTTCTCCGATCATCGAGACGGAGGCATCGAGGATGGCCCGACGCGATTGCTCACTGCGGTTGGCGGGCATGGTCCTCACCGTAAACGAGACAACACGCCGTTATTGCGATACGGAGCGGTCCGTATTGACGAATCGCAGGTCGTCTCCTACGGTTTGTGAGGGGGCGAGGCGTCGCCCATCGCGGCCTGATGACCATGGCTCCGCGGGGATATGGCGCCCGCGAAGGAAGGAAGCCAGCCTTGTCCGTTCCACTGGTCGATCCGGGCGAAGCGACTCCGAACCAGCAACCGTTCCCCGCGGGGGCCACGGCAGAGCGGATCGACGCGGATCTCCTGGGCCGGCGTCTGGAGTGCACAACCATCGATCGGCTCGTGGCCGAGGCGTCGGAGGGACGCAGCGGCGTGCTGGTTCTGCGCGGTGAAGCGGGAATCGGAAAGTCCGCGCTGCTCCATTACGCGCGAAACCGCGCGATCTCGGCGGGGATTCGGGTGGAATCGTCACTCGGAGTGGAGGCGGAGGCACAGTTCGCTTTCGCCGGTCTGCACCAATTGTGCGCGACGCTGATCGACGGCGCAGAGTCTCTTCCGGATCCACAGCGCACCGCTCTCGACGTTGCGCTCGGCCGCGTCACCGGCGACCCGCCGGACCGATTCCTGGTGGCGCTCGCCGTCCTCAACGTCCTCGCCGACGGGGGACCGATGCTCTGCCTCGTCGACGACGCACAGTGGCTGGATCAAGCGTCAGCGCAGGTCCTCTCGTTCGTGGCGCGCCGAGTGGCAGCCGATCGGCTGGCCTTCGTGTTCGCCGTGCGCGACTCCGGTGACAGCGGCGCCGACCCGTTGGCCGGATTGCCCGAGATGCGCTTGGAGGGGCTCGGAGACACCGACGCGCGGGCGTTGCTGGCCACCGCAGTCGGACCATCGCTCGATCCAGGGGTCCGCGAACGCATCGTCGCTGAGGCCCGCGGCAACCCGCTGGCACTGTTGGAGCTGCCCTCCGGCGTGCACCTTGCCGGTGGATTCGAATCCGCTGACCTCCGAAGCGTTCCGCGACGGATCGAGGACACCTACCAACAGCGCTCGAACAACCTTCCGGCGCAGACGCGACAGCTCCTGTTGGTAGCCGCCGCGGACCCGACCGGCGATGCGGCACTGCTCTGGCGCGCAGCCAAGCACGTGGGGATCGGTCGCGAAGCAGCAGCACCCGCGGAAGCTGCGGGGCTATTCGAGATCGACACTCACATCCGATTTCGCCATCCCTTGGTGCGCTCGGCGGTCTACCGCGCCGCGACAGCACCCGAACACCGTCAGGCTCATGCCGCTCTGGCCTCGACGACCGACCCGCAGGTCGACCCTGACCGCCGCGCGTGGCACTACGCGCAATCAGTGCTCGGCACCGATGAACACGCTGCCGCCGACCTGGAGCGCTGCGCCGACCGTGCGCTGGCCCGCGGCGGCTTCGGCGCCGCGGCCGCGTTTCTTCAGAGGTCGACCGATCTGACCATGGACCCCGCGAACCGTGCCAGACGTGCGTTGGATGCCGCCAATGCCACCCACTGCGCCGGGGCACCCGAAGCTGCGCTTGGCGTGCTGGAAAGCGTTGACGCACAGCACCTCAACGAGCTACAGCGCGCACGTCTGGAGCTGCTTCGCGCACAGATCACGTTCCATCTCGGCCACGGCAGCGAGGTTCCGGGAATTCTCATGGGCGCGGCACGGATGCTGACGCCGCTGGATCCGTCGCTCGCTCGCGAGACTTACCTGCAGGCCTTCGATGCAGCGACGATCACAGGCAGCTTGGCTCTGGACACCGCGCTGGTCGAGATCGCCGACGCCGTCCAGGCAGCACCTGCGCCGCACGGACCGGCAGACCTGTTACTCGGCGGCCTCGTGACCGTCCACGTGAGTGGATACGAAGCCGGTGCCGCCATCCTGCGGGAAGCGCTGGAGGCATTCCGCGATCACGAGTTCCCGGTCGAGACCGTCGGAGTCGGGGACGCCGGCAACTGGTTGTGGCTGGCCACTCGAACAGCGATAGCGCTGTTCGAGGACGAGTTGGCCATCGAGTTGGCCGACCGATACGTGCGACGAGCGCGCGACGTCGGCGCGCTCGCAACACTGCCCGCAGCCTTGGTCGTATCGGCTTTCGCGTGGGTCTACACCGGTGAGCTCGCCCGTGCCACCGAGTTCTCCGACGAGGCCGCCGCGATATCGCAGGCGTCTGGCGCTATGCCTCTGACCTACGCCCATACCTACCTGGACGCGTGGCGCGGACTGGATGTGGCGGCGACCACCGGTCGCGATACCCGGGACTCACGGAGGCCAGAGCGCACGCGGGGGATCGAAGCCACGGTGTCCACCCTTGCCATGGCAGTGCTCCACAACGGTCGCGGCAACTATCCGGCGGCGCAGAAGGCGGCCTCGCAAGCGTGCGACACGTATGAACTGTCGATCCGCGGACTGGCGCTCTACGAGTTGGTCGAGGCTGCTTCGCGTGCAGGCGATCCCGGCACCGCCTCGGGCGCGATGGAAGAACTCAGCGCGAGAGCGCGCGCCAGCGGTACCGAATGGGCGCTCGGTGTCGCCGCACACGCCCGCGCGCTCACCACCGAATCACCCGACGCAGAAGGGCACTACCGCGAAGCGATCGAGCGACTGCAGAACTGCCGCATGCGCGTCTTCCTCGCCCGCACTCACCTCGTCTTCGGCGAATGGCTGCGCCGCGCGGGTCGCCGCCACGAGGCACGCGAACAACTCCGCATCGCACACAACTTCCTCGCCGATATGGGCGCAGAGCCGCTCGCCGCTCGTGCCGCCCGCGAACTGCGTGCTACCGGCGAACATCCGCGCAAACGGAGCGCCCAACCCACCGACGCCCTCACCGCTCAAGAACTGACCATCGCACGCCTGGTCGCGACCGGAGCGACCTCCCGAGAGGTCGGTGCACAACTCTTCTTGAGCCCCCGCACGATCGAAGCCCACCTTCGAAACATCTTCCGAAAACTGGGAATCACGTCGCGCCGACAACTCAGGGAGCTGCCGATCTAATGCGACGCGGGGTCGGTCATGATCTCCACCAAGGCCGTTCCCGGCCGGCTCAGCGCCTCCTCGATGGCCGACCGGACGTCAGATGAATCGGTCACACGCGTGCCGTGGGCACCGCAGTCGCGCGCGAACGCCGAAAAGTTCGGGTTCAGCAGCGACGTCTGCCACACCGCGTACTCGGCGCTGCGCTGCTCCTCGCTGATCTTCGCGAGCTCCCCGTTGTTGAGCAGGATGTGGGTGATGTTCATGTCGTACTTCACCGCCGTGGTGAAATCCGCCAGGTACTGGCCGAATCCGCCGTCGCCGGTGATGGCGACGACCGGACGGCCCGGTGCCGCCGCACTCGCGCCCAGGGCAGCGGGGAAGCCGAAGCCGATCGAGCCGAGATAGCCGGACATGAGAACGTCCTGCGTCGTCGCTTCGAAGTACCGTCCGAAGGAATACGCGTGATTGCCCACATCGACTGTCAAGATGGCATTTTCGGGTGTCACCCGGCTCAGTTCGTGGAATATCCTGGCCGCCGACACGCGTCCGACGGCCGGCACCACCGCCGCCCGTCGAGCCTTTTCCACACGCCACACAGCCCAGCGTTCGGCGATCTCCTGACGCTGGTCGACGATTGCCGGCCCAACGCGGAGCGCTTCTGTCAACGCGCGTGCGGTGACACCGACATCGCCGAGGATGGGAACCGTGACGGGACGGAACCGGCCGAGCATCAGCGGATCGGTGTCGACCTGCACCGTCGGCTTGTAGGGCGAAATACCACTGTGGTTGGAAAACGATGCGCCGAACACCAGCAGAAGGTCGGCCTTGTTCATCATCCAGGATGCCACGGGAGTCCCGGAGCGGCCGAGAACGCCGCAGGCCAGCGGATGCCTGTCGGAAATCTGCCCCTTGGCCTTGAACGTGGTGACGACCGGTGCGTGCATCCGGTCCGCCAACGAGATCACCTGTGCCATATCCACTTTGGCGCCGTATCCGACGACGATCACCGGCCGGTTCGCCGCTGCGATGAGATCGAGTGCGTCAGCGAGCGCCTCTGCGGGCGGGCCCATGCTGAGGTCCGGCATGCGCCCGGCGGGGCCGACGGCGGGCTGATCCGGCGCCGGGAGCACCTGGACCTCATCGGGTAGCACGAGGTGGCCGACTCCCCGGCCCAGGATGGCGTGTTTGAGTGCCAGCGCCATCAGTTCCGCATGATCGGAGCCCGAGCGGACCATGGTCGAGTACGTCGCGACGTCGGCGAAGGCGGCGAGGAGATCGATGTCCTGGAAGGCGCCCTTGCCGGCGACGGAGGAGTCCACGTTGCCCGACAAGGCAAGTACCGGAGCGCGGTCGGCCTTCGCGTCGTAGAGCCCGGTCAGCAGGTTCGTGGAACCTGGCCCCGCAATGCCGAAGCACGCGGCGGGCCGGCCGGTCAGCTTTCCGTAGGCCGATGCCGCGAACGCCGCCGTCCCTTCGTGGCGGATGCCGATGTAGCGAAGCTTGTTCTCGGCCTCAGCGCGACGCAGCGCCTCCGCCATACCGAGATTCGAGTGCCCGACCATTCCGAAAACTGTGTCGACACCCCAGTTCGTCATTGTCTCGACGAGCGCGTCGCTGACTGTGCGAACATGTGGTGTGGGCGGGGGCGTGCCTACGTAGACGCCGTCACCGCGGACCTCGACGGGATAAGTGGCAACGTTGAAATCCGGTCCGCCGGCCGCCTCGCCGGTGAACGGATCGAAATCGAAGCCATGCCAGGGGCATCGGATCTTGCCGTTCTCCAGGGTTCCCTGGCCCAGGGGACCGCCTTGGTGCGGGCAGCGGTTGTCGATCGCGCCGTACTCACCCCGCAGCTTCGTGAGCGCGACGGACTTCACACCGACCGGGCACACCGTCACTTCTCCTTCGTCGAGAGAGTCGGTGGAAATTGCCCTGTGCCAGTGCATGTCCCGGTCCTTCTCGTGCCCACCGATACTCACAGCGGCATCACCCCCGCGTAGGGGACCCCACTGAGATAGGCGAGGTCGCGATCGAACGTGACCAGATCCTCGACGGTGAAATCGGAGAGGCGTCGGTGACCGCACGCTCGGGCGAGGACCGTCATCAGCTCCACGGTCGATTGCAGAAAGCGGTTCAGCCGCGCAGCGGCGCGGTCGACGGGCAACCGCGCCCGCAGGTGGGGCTGCTGGGTGGCGATCCCCACGGGGCAGGCGTTGGTGTTGCAGGCGCGCATGCCCACGCAGCCGATGGCCTGCAGCGCCGAAGTGGCCAATCCGATGGCGTCAGCCCCCAGCGCGAGTGCCTTGACCATGTCCGCCGCTGTGCGGATACCCCCGGTGACGGCGAGCGTGACGTCGTCGGCTGAGCATGCGATCAAATGTTTACGAGCCCTGGCGAGCGCAGGGATCGTAGGGACGGAGATGTTGTCGCGGAACAACAGTGGCGCGGCACCGGTCCCACCGCCGCGACCGTCGAGGATGATGTAGTCGACGCCGATGGTGAGCGCTGCGTCGATGTCGCGTTCGATCTGTTGGGCACTCATCTTGTAACCGACGGGGATTCCGCCCGACTCCTCGCGGACGAGCGTGGCGAAATCACGGAATCGGTCGACCGAGGTCCAGTCGGGGAAGCGGGCCGGGGAGATCGCCGCGGTGCCCTCGGGAAGGCCCCGCACTTCGGCGATCTTGCCGATGACCTTGCTTCCGGGTAGGTGACCGCCTGTTCCGGTCTTCGCGCCCTGGCCGCCCTTGAAGTGGAAGGCCTGCACCTTCTGCAGGTGGTCGACGTTCCACCCGAAGCGGGCCGAGGCCAGTTCGTAGAGGTACCGCGAGTTGCGCCGTTGCTCGTCTGGAAGCATGCCTCCCTCGCCGGAGCAGATCCCGGTGCCCGCCAGTTGCGCCCCCGCGGACAGAGCGACCTTGGCCTCCTCGGATAGCGCCCCAAAGCTCATATCGCTGACGAACAACGGAATGTCCAGCCGCAGTGGCCGTCTGGCTCCCGGACCGATCACGGTTGCCGTGTCGACCGGTTCGGCCTCGAGCAACGGCATTCGCGCCAGCTGCCCGGTCACGAGCTGTATCGACTCCCATGTCGGTAGCTGATCCCTGGGCACACCCATGGCTGCCATGGGTCCGTGATGGCCGACCCTGTCGAGCCCGTGTGCCGCAACCTCATGGATCTGGGTGACGAAGGGCTCCTCAGCGGAGTCGGCCGGCGTGATCCACCGACCCTGGTATCCGTCGTCGTTGTAGATCACCGCACCTTTTCGTCGAAAGTCAGCGACCGCCGTCGCATCGACGTACACGACTCCGTCTGACACCCACGCCGGAAACGTGGTGAGAGCGGCCGACGGGTTCACTGGCGAGATTCCCGTGGTGGCATCGTAGCGCCAGCCGTGGACCCCGCAGACGAGCACATCGCCGTCGATGTGCCCATCGCTCAGGAGCACCCCACGATGGAGGCACCGCCCTGACAGCGCCGACACGTTCTCGCCCCGTCGTACCAGGGCGATGTCCACACCATCGACCACGACGGGAAATGGCCGCTCGGACGTCAGGTCGGTGAAGGACACCACGGGTGTTGCCCTGGGCTCAACGGCTTTCACGAGAATCCTTTGTTGATCGAGAGGGTGTTCATTGCAGCCACTGAATCAATGGATGCACGAAGTAGCGCAGGGAGAACGCTTCGTACACTGCGCCCGCGACGAGCAAGACGATGGCTGCCAAGGACTGCCAGCCGAGCTGGCGCAGACCTGTGACATAAGCACTTCGGCGGTTGGCGGCTCCCACAGCGCGCGGCCAGCCGGCGTCGGTGGACGGAACGAGGGTCACACCCGTGGTGAGCGCCCACGAGGCGAACAACACGATGCCGGCGAAGGGCACGATCATCGACGGGAGAACGATGGTCGCAGCGCCGATCGTCACGGTGTTCACCCCGAGAATCGTCACAGCGAACAGCCACGGATTCCGGATCAGCGACTGCACGAGATCCACTGTGCCGTCGTCGTGTAATCGTGATACCTCGGCCTCGTTGAGGGAGGGGAACAGCAATCCGGCGGCGAAGCCGACAGCGCAGACGCCGTATGCGAGCGCGTTCAGGACGAGGTAGGCACGGACGTTGGTGCGCACGATGCCGAGTGCAGTCATGATGTGCCGAATATGCGGGGTCAGTTCACGACGGTGATACCGAGCACGAAGTCGGTCTGCTCGAGCCCGTGGGTCTTGAGGTTGAGTTCCAACAGACCGGCGTACTCCAGGGCTCGTGCCATCGACAAGGGACCGGCGTCCAGGGGACGGAATCCCATGCTCTCGGCGAACGCCGACACTTCTGCTTTCGCCTGTGCGTCGTCGCCGGCAAGGAAGACGCTGAGCGGTCGATCCGCGGCCGGGGGAGTCGCGAGGATCTCGGCGAACACGGTGTTGAATCCTTTGACGATACGTGTATCTGCGGGAGCGGCTTTCGCGGTTTCTTGCGCACCGGAGCTGCCGTCGGGGGTGACGAGGCCCGACAGATCAGGGGCGAATGGGTTCGTGATGTCGACGAGGATCTTGCCGGCCAGTGCGTCGCCGAAGGCGCCGACCGCAGCTGCGGCGCTCGCGTAGGGCACGGCGAGAACCACGATGTCTCCTGCCGGGAGCTCACCGAATGTCCCGACGGTGGCGCCGCCGAGCGTGCCCGCCAACGCCTTCGCCTTCTCGGGATCACGCCCCAGGATCTCGACGGTGTTGCCGGCACGGAGTGCCCGTCCGGCCAGGGCGGTGGCCATGTGGCCCAGACCGATGATGCTGATGCTGCTCATACTGATTGCCTCAATCTCGATGATGTAGGTGTGGCGGGAAGGCCGGAAGGGGCCACCTTCTGCGCATCACAAGACTCGCTGCGCCGGACTCTGTTCGCGTCGGTAGACATCCCTTAATCAGAACTGGCTGACCCCGCCGTCGACGTAGACCTCTGAGCCCGTCATGAAGGAGCTGTCGTCGGAGGCGAGGAACGCGATCACGGTGGCGATCTCCTCAGGGCTGGCACGGCGCTTCATGGGCACGGTGGCGGTCAAATCGTCCAGAGCGTCGCCGGATTCGGAGAAGAGATCGGCCAGACCGGGTGTCTGGGTGAGTCCCGGGGCAATGACGTTGACGCGGATTCCGCGCTCGACGAGTTCTGCGGCCCAGCTGCGCGCCAGAGACCGGATCGCGGCCTTGGACGCCGCGTACACGCTCGCTCCCGGGGCCGCTTTCACGTCACCGTTGGAACCGCACAAGATGATCGACGCACCGTCACGCAGCAGGGGGAGCGTGGCCTGGACGGCGAAGGTCACTCCGCCGACGTTGGTGTCGAAGATCTTCCTGTGGTGCTCCCAGGTGAGAGCGCCCAGTGTCGCGAACTCGTTGATGCCCGCATTGGCGAACACGACGTCGAGACGGCGTCCAGTGGCATCGACGATGGCGGCGACACGATCCAGATCCGCAGGCACGGTCACATCGGCACGGATGGCGGTCGCCTGGGTGGTGCCGATGCCGGCGACGGCGTCGTCGAGGGCGTCCTGGCGCCGCCCGACGAGGAAGACATGAGCGCCCTCCTGCGCGAGTGCTCGCGCTGCGGCGAGCCCGATTCCGGATGTCGCTCCAGTCACGAGCGCGTTCTTCCCTGTCAGGCGGGGCATGATGATCCTCCAGTTTTGTACCGATCGGTTACAGCGCGACCATAGCAGTTTTGTACCGTTCGGTATAGGTGGCGCGTCGCGAGGCTACAATCGGCAAATGGGCGCAGCGCAACGGCACGCTGGGGGCCGGCCGCGGGCCTTCGACACAACGGCGGCGCTCGATGCCGCGATCGAGGTGTTCTGGCGTCGCGGATACGAAGGGGCATCACTGGCGGAGCTCACCGAGGCCATGGGCATCAACAAGCCGAGCTTGTATGCCGTGTTCGGCAGCAAGGAAGAACTCTTCGCTCGCGCCCTCGAACGTTACGGACAGCGTTACCACGGGCACTTGAGTCAGTTGCTGTCTCAACCCCGCGCCTACGACATCCTCGAGTCCTATCTGCGCGACACCGCGACGGCGGTGCGGGCCGGCGACGCGCTGGGGTGCCTGTCCATCCAGGGCGGCATCTCCTGTGGCCCGAACAACGCACGGATACCGCAATTGCTCGCCGACTATCGACACGGAATCGAAGACGTCATTGCGAAAGCACTTGCCGCAGCGCAGGATGCGTCCGACATCGACCCCGCCTCGCTTGCCGGATTCGCCGTCACGATCGGACAGGGGCTCGCGGTGGATGCGGCCGGGGGAGTGTCGCAGCCCCGGCTCGACGCCGCTGTCGACGTGGCACTCAATGGCCTCGCGCTGTTACTCAGCCGCGGACCTGCTGATCCGGGTGGCCGCTGACGTAGACCCCCGGCGTGGCTCTCGACTATCGCGACCCGGCCCTAGCGTCGAGTCAAGCGCGCCGGGGGGGCGACGTGTTCCCCCCATGCGCGGGGACGCCTCGACAACACTGGCCACCATGACCACAGCGCGCGATGTCAATATCCACCATGGTCGGGCCTGGGTCGGCACGGATGTTGCGGTTCGCATCGGCTACACGGTCGTCACGCCGCCGGAACCCACCAAGACCGTGGTGCTTCTCCACGGTGCGCCCCAGACGCGATACGAGTGGCGCAAAGTGATGATGCCGTTGGCCGCCGCCGGCTACCGGGTGATCATGCCCGACTATCGCGGTGCCGGCGCGTCCGACAAACCTCGTGACGGCTACGACAAATGGACCATGGCCGGTGACATTCACGGTCTCGTGCGCGAGACCCTCGGCGTGGCCGAGCCTGTCTCCCTTGTCGGCCACGATCTCGGGTCGACTCTGGCTCTGGGTTACGCATTGCGGTATCGCGATGACGTCGCAAGCGTCACCTTCATGGAAGCTCCACTGCCGGGCACTGCCTACTACGACTGGCGCGTGACTCAGAAGTCGGCGTGGCAGTTCTCCTTTCACGCCAACCCCGACATCGCGGTGTACCTCACGCACGGACGTGAACGGTGGTACATCAACCGGTTCTTCGAGGAACTGACCTATCAACCGGATGCGATCTCGAACGACGACCTGGACGTGTACGCCCGGGCGTTCGAAGCTCCGGGTGCCATGCGCGCGATGTGTGAGACCTACCGAGAACTGGACCGCGATGCCGAGGACAATCGCGCAGCGCTGCGACAACACGGCAAGCTCGCTGTCCCGGTACTGGCCTCGGGAGGTGCTTCCGGGCCCCTGGGCAGCCACTTCCGAGCGATGTGTGAAGAGGTCGCCGATTCGGTGACCGAAAATCTCGTTCCAGACTGCGGCCATTGGGTTGCCGAGGAGCAGCCCGAGTACTTCACCAGGATGTTCTGCGAGTTCGACACCGCGGCCCGGGGGCTAGCCGGCTCATTCCCGCAGTGAGGGGGTGTAACGCTCCCCCCGAAAACCCCCGGATGGCTCTTAGCGTGGTCTCGGTGACGCAGATCCGGGCGGAAGTCCGAGGCGCTGCGAATCACGAAGAGACGCAGAGAAAGTGAGGAAGTCGCCATGGTGAAGATGAACCCGCAGACGATCAGAATCGCCGGAAAGGAGGTGTCGCGCTTGGGTTTCGGGTCGATGAGATTCACGGGCCGCGGAATCTGGGGTGAACCCCAAGACCGCGACGAGTGCATCGCCGTGGCCCGTCGGGCGGTCGACCTCGGCGTGCAGTTCATCGACACCGCCGACTCCTACGGACCGCACGTCGCGGAGCAGATCCTGCGCGAGGCCCTGCACCCGTACCCCGATGACGTCGTGATCGCGACGAAGGCGGGCCTGACGCGAAACGGACCCGATGTCATCGACACCGACTCTGGTCCGAAGCGCCTCGGCCCGGCGGCGTGGCCACCGGTCGGACGACCCGAATACCTGCGGCAGCAAGTACTGATGAGCATGCGCCGCTTGGGGGTCGATCAGATCGACCTACTGCAGCTGCACCGGGTCGATCCCAAAGTGCCGTTGGCAGACCAGATCGGTGAGCTCAAGGCGCTTCAGGATGAGGGCAAGATCCGTGACATCGGCATGTCGCAATGCACCGTGGAGCAGCTGGACGAGGCGCGAGAGATCACCGAGATCGTCAGCGTTCAAAGTAGATTCAACGTCATCGACCGCAGCGCCGACGACATCCTTGCAGTCTGCGAACGCGACGGTCTCGCCTTCATTCCGTGGGCGCCGGTGGCCCAGGGTGGCCTCGCCGCGGCTCACCAAGCTCTCGCCGACATCGCTCGGGCGCACCGATGCACGGTGGGCCAGGTGGCGATCGCGTGGTTGTTGCAGGCCTCACCGGTGATGCTCCCCATTCCCGGCACATCGCGTCGCGCCCACCTGGAAGAGAACCTGGCTGCCGCTGGCGTGCAGTTGACACCCGAAGAGATCGACCAACTCAGCGCTGCTACGCCGATGCGGCCTGCGTCGTGAGCGATTGCAGCAGGGCGACAGCGTCGGGAGACGGGCCGTTCTCGAGCGCACAGTAGACGAACAGGCGCTGATCGGGCGCATCGGCTACCTCGAGCGCCTCGAAGTGGAGGTGGAGTTCGCCGACCTGCGGATGGTGAAAAACCTTGTCCTCGCTGGCGCGCGGGCGAACGTCGTGGGTTGCCCATAGCTCCGCGAACGCCGAGCTGCGAGTGGAGATCTCATCGACCACCTCGGCCACACGGCGGTCGTTCGGGAACCGGGTCAGGCCAGAACGGAGGTTGCCGACGACCTGTGTCGCGACGTGGTGCCAATCTCTGTAGAAGTCTCCGGCCGCAGGGTCGAGAAACACCATGTGGGCCAAGTTGTCCGTGTCGCCGAAACCGCTGTACATGGCACGACCGGCCGCATTGATCGCAAGGATGTTGAGGCCGACATCGACGACGAATGCCGGCACTCTCAGGCCGGAATCGAGCAGAAGCCGGACCCCTGCCGACACGGCTGTCGCGCGAGCCGGCATCGCGTCAGGGATGGGATGGACAAGCGAGATGAGGTAGGCAGTCGCATGGGCATCGAGCAGCAGCGCTCGCGCGAGGGCACGGAGCACTTGTAGCGACGGCCGGTGCTCGCGGCCTTGTTCGAGCCTTCGGTAGTAGTCGGTGCTCAGTCCGGCGAGGAGCGCCAGCTCCTCTCGCCGCAGGCCCGGAACTCGTCGACCGTCGCCGGGGACGAGGCCGGCGGCCTGGGGCGTGACCGCTTCGCGCCTCGCCCGCAAGAACGACGAAAGCTCCGCCGATCGATCTGCCATGGAGTCATCCTGCGCCGCCACCCTGGAGCTGGCAAGGCGGCACCCGTCTTCAGCGAGCGACCCAGTTCCACACCGACATGTCGCCCTTGGGGTAGTTCATGCAGACATCGGTGGCGTGGGCGACGACGCCCTTGTTGTTGAAGAAGATCTTGGCCCAGTTGCCCCACCGTGTGGCGACCTGCTCGTAATACACGTTGGTCGCGGTGTCTTCGGAGTACTGGCGACGTCCGACCGGATCGAGCGAGAAGAACCAGTGGATGCGATCGAAGGCCATCTGCTGGATGTCGGCCGGCCGGTTGCTCCGGTCGATCATGTACCGCTCGAAGTACACAGGGCTGGTGTCGCGCGCCGCGGCCAGGTACTGCTCGACGTCGCAAGTGGTGTGGATGATGCGACTCGGAATCGGATAGTCATCGGTGGAATCAGCGAGAGCCCTCGGCGCAGCCAACGCCGCCACCATCGCCGCTGCCAGGATCAACATCACTGCCCGCATCACCCATCGGAGGTCCCGCGCGCTCGTTACAGCGTGATCAGTGTCTCTCACACCGTCACCTCCCGCGCGACGCGTGGCCAGGGTTTCGGCTTGGGCCGCGGGCGCACATGTGTCGGCCACCAGAACCACTTGCCCATCAGCGCCGCGATCGACGGGGTCATCAGCGACCGCACGATCAGGGTGTCGAAGAGCAGGCCCATACCGATGGTGCTGCCCACCTGTCCGATGACGATCATGTCGCTGACGATCATGCCGATCATCGTGAACGCGAAGACGAATCCAGCTGCAGTGACGACGGATCCGGTGCCGGCCATCGACCGGATGATGCCGGTCTTCACCCCGGCATGGATCTCCTCCTTCATGCGTGACACCAGCAGGAGGTTGTAGTCCGCCCCGACCGCGAGCAGAACGATCACCGTCATCGGCAGCACCATCCAACTCAGAGGGATACCGATGATGTGTTGCCACACCAGGACTGACAGCCCGAACGAGGTGCCCAGACTCAAGACGACGGTGCCGACGATGACGGCAGCCGCCGCCACGGCCCGGGTGAGGATCACCATGATCAGGAAGATCAGGATCAGCGAAGCGACGGCAGCGATCAGCAAGTCGTAGTTGGCACCCTGCTGCATGTCCTTGTACATCGCCGCGCTGCCACCGACATAGACCGTCGACCCTTCCAACGGAGTGCCCTTGATGGCGTCCGCGGCGGCGACGCGCATCGGCTCGATGCGTGCCGTGCCGACCTCGGTCAGGGGGTCACCTTGATGGAAGACGGTGAATCGCACTGCTTTTCCATCCGGCGACATCATGAGTTTCATACCGCGCTGGAAATCCGCGGTCTGAAAGGCTTCCGGCGGCAGGTAGAAGGTGTCGTCGTTGCGTGCGGTGTCGTACGCCTCGCCCATCGCCGTGCTGTCCTCCTGCATGGCGATGTTCTGATCCTGCTGCATCTTCTGCGCCTGGTACTGGTTGAGCATCATCTGCTTCTGGTTCTTCATCGTCTGGATCATCGCCGGCATCAGAGCGGCCATCTGCGGCGTCAGCTGCGCCATCCGCTCGATGTCGGGGACCAGTTCGCTGAAGTCGTCGGACATCGTGCTGATGCCGTCGAGGCTGTCGAAGATCGACCGCAGAGCCCAGCACATCGGGATGTCGTAGCAGTGCGGCTCCCAGTAGAAGTAGTTGCGCAACGGCCGGAACTGGTCGTCGAAATCAGCCAGATGGTCCCGGACTTCGTTGAGGTTGGCAGACGTGTCCTTCATCTTGTCGGCCATCCGGCGCGTCACATCGGCGAGCTCCAGCGTGATGCCCTGCATCTTGGTCATCGAATCGATGGTCACCTGCATCTCGTTGGCCTGCTGCAGGGTGTTGTCCAGAACCTTCTGCTGGAAATCGTTGTTCATGATCTGGCCGTTGCCACTCTGGCTCACTGTGTAGGCGAGCGAAGCGTGCTTGATCGGCTTGCCGTCCGGGCGGGTGATCGTGGTGACTGACGCGACACCATGCACGCCGACAAGCGCTTTGGCGATCTTCTCGATGACCAGGAAGTCTGCCGGATTGCGCATGTCGTGATCAGCTTCGACCATCACCAGATCGGGGTTCATCTTGGCGTCGGAGAAATGCCGGTCAGCAGCGGCGTAACCGATGTTGGCGGGCACGTCACCGGGCAGGTAGATCCGATCGTTGTAGGTGGTGTGGTACCCGGGCAGTGCCAGCAGGCCGACCAGGCACGTCACCATCGCCATGATGAGGATGGCGCCCGGCCAGCGGACCGTGGCTGCACCGAGCCGGCGCCAGCCCCTGGCACGTCCTTTGCCTTTGGGGTCCAGCACTTTTCCGAAGCGGGTCACGATCGATATCAGTGCTGGGCCTAGCGTGAGTGCGGCCGCGACCACGATAGACATGCCGACCGCCAGCGGGATGCCCATGCTCTGGAAGTACGGCAACCGGGTGAAGTGCAGGCACAGTGTCGCGCCGGCGATCGTCATGCCGGATGCGAGCACCACGTGGGCGGTGCCGTGGAACATGTCGTAGTAGGCGGACTCTTTGTCCATGCCGGAACGGCGGGCTTCCTGATATCGGCCGATCAGGAAGATCGCGTAATCGGTCGCGGCGGCGATGGCCAGCGTCACCACCATGCTCGTCGCGAAGGTGGTCAGTCCGAAGACGTCATGGAACCCGAGGAAGGACACGATGCCGCGCGCCGACAGCAGTCCGACGATGACCATCGACATCGTGACCAGCATCGTGACGACCGACCGGTAGACGATCAGCAGCATCACGATGATGATGCCTATCGTCACGCCCTCGATGGTTTTCATGCTGGCGTCGCCGACGATGTTCTGGTCGGTGGTCAGCGCAGCAGGCCCGGTGACGTACGCCTTGACGCCCGGCGGTGCCTGCGTCTGGTCGACGATGTCGCGAACGGCCTGCACCGACTCGTTCGCCAGCGCCTCGCCCTGATCACCGGCGATGTAGACCTGCACATAGGACGCTTTGCCGTCGATGCTCTGAGCGCCTGCGGCGGTGAGCGTGTCGCCCCAGAAGTCCTGCACGTGCTGCACATGCGTGGAATCGGCGTCGAGCTTACGGACGATCTCGTCGTAATAGGTGTGTGCATCCGGACCCAGCTTGTTGTCGCCCTCCAGGACGATCATCACCGAACTGCTGGTGTCGTACTCCTCGAACTTCTGGCCCACGTGCTTGGTCGCGATCAGCGAGGGTGCATCGTTGGGGCTCATCGAGACGGCGCGGAGCTTGCCGACCTCCTCGAGCTGCGGCACGACGGTGTTGAGCAAGCCGACGATGGCGATCCAGCCCAGCACGATGGGGATGGCGAACATCCGGATGACACGTGGCAGCACCGGGCGCTTGACGGCCGCGTGCCGAGGCAGCACATCGGTGCGCGCCTCGTCGGTATCCGTATCCGTTGTCATGCGGCCTTGACCAGGCAGTAGGTGGCGGCGTTCATGCCTTCGGCCGTCCTTTCGTCTTTGACCTCGTCGTCGACCGTGACGCGGCAGGTGATGGATCGGCCGTCACCCTGGGCCATGATGTTGGGCATCACGGACGGCAACGTCGTTTCGAGCCGCAGGCTCCAGGGCAGACTCACATCGCCCGTGCGCTGCGGCTTACCGTCGAGATCGGCGTAGTTGATGATCGCGGAGGATCCGGTGCCGAAGACCTCGTAGACGACGACCTTGGGATTGAAATTCTCGGCGGTGTCAGCATCGATGGGCGTCACCACCGCGCCGTGGGACCCGAAGACCGAGCGCAGGTTCGAGACCGCCAATCCACCGACGACCACCGCGGCGACGACCAGGACGGGCAACCAGACCCGCTTCACGACGGTGATCACCGGCGGCTCAACGAATTTGGGCGCGCGAATACTCCAGGCAAGGTGATGCCTTTCAGATGGGGGATATCGCAAGCCGCCAGTTGGCCGGCGATCTTGATGAGTAAATCTAGAGCTAGAAGTGGATAGAGTCAATCCGGATATAGCGTTTTCGTAAGGCAGGTCACTAAACTGGCCCTGTGATTGACAAACCCTGCGGCGGCCTGCGCAAAGATGCAGAACGCAACCGGCGGCGCATCATCGAGGCCGCGCGCGATCTGTGCGCGACGCGCGGGCTGGACGCAACGCTCAACGAGGTGGCCCACCACGCCGGCCTCGGTGTCGGAACGGTGTACCGGCGCTTCCCCACAAAAGAGGAGTTGTTCGACGCGATCTTCCAGGACGGTGTCGATCAGCTCGTCACGCTCGCCGAATCCGCGCTGCAGTCTGCGGATTCCTGGGAGGGGCTGTCTTGGTGGATGTGGAAAATGTGCGAATTGACCGCGACAGATCGCGGCTTACGTGAGATCGCATTCAGCCGGGCGTATCGCGGGGGACTGGTCGATGCCGGGCGCACCCGACTGCACCCGCCCGTGGGGGAGTTGGTGGAGCGCGCCAAGCGCGACGGATACCTGCGACCTGAGGTGTCGGCGACCGATATGCCGCTGTGCGGATTGATGGCAGGCGCCGTGAGCGAGTATGCGGGCGAGGTCTCGCCGGATCTGTGGCGGCGCTACGTCGGATTGCTACTGCAGGGGCTGCGCTGCCAGCCGGGGCAGGCGCCGCTGCCGGTCGCTCCGCTCAGCGAAGACCAGATGGAAGCCGCGATGTCGACGTGGCAGCCTGGAGCAGGCCACGCTTGAGTATTGGGCGCTAACGGATATCACAGCATCGCCCGCGCCGCGCGCTCGGCGATCAGCATCACCGGGGCGTTGGTGTTCCCGGACGTGATCGTCGGCATCGCCGAAGCATCGATGACCCGCAGGCCGGCGACGCGGTAGACGCGACAGTCAGTGTCAAGGACGGCGGCGGCCGTCCGCGGCACACCGCGTGCATCGAACGCGCCCATCGCGCAGGTGCCTACCGGGTGAAAGATGGTGGTTCCCAACTCGCTTGCCGCTGTGCGCAGGTCGTCATCGCTGACCATCAGCGGACCCGGGAGTATCTCCTGCGGCCGAAAGCGGGCGAGGACCGGCGACGCCATGATCTGGCGGGTCATCCGGAGTCCGCGCACGGCGATGTCGCGATCGACGTCGGTGGACAGATAGTTGCAGGAGATCTTCGGGTGGATCAACGGATCCGCGTCGGCCAGACGCACGTGGCCACGCGAGGTGGGCCGCAAGTTGCAGACCGAGGGAGTGATCGCGCCGTACGGGTGCAGGGGTTCGCCGAACTTCGGAAGCGACAGAGGCTGCACGTGCCACTCCAGATCGGGACTGGCCAACCCGGGCTCGCTCTTGGCGAACGCGCCGAGCGTGGACGGCGGCATCGTCAGCGGTCCCGATCGCAGGAGCAGGTACTGAATGCCCATGGCTGCCCGGGTGATCCAGTTCCGGTACAGCGTGTTGACGGTGCGGGCGTTCTGCACGCGGTAGACGGATCGAATCTGTAGATGGTCCTGCAGGTTTTCGCCCACGCCGGGCAGATCGACTGCCACCGGCACGTCGTGCCGGGCGAGCTGCTCGGCCGGGCCTAGACCCGAAACCTGCATCAGATGAGGTGAACCGATGGCCCCGGCACTGAGGATCACCTCGAGGCGGGCTCGGACGTCGACGATCTGGCCGTCTCTGAGCAATCGCACACCAGTGGCGCGATGCCGCGCGTCGGTCCACGCACCGCGACGCTGATCGTGCCGGACCTGGTCGTCCAACAGCACCCGCAGCGCTTGGGTCTGGGTGTAGACCGTCAGATTGGACCGGTGGGCGATGGGGTGCAGGAACGCATCCGCCATCGACCATCGCCGGCCGCGTCGTTGATTGACGTGGAAATATGCGCTGCCGGAATTGTCGCCGCGGTTGAACTCCTCGATCGGCTCGATGCCCGATTGAGCCGCGGCCGCCTGCCAGGCGTCCAGGATCTTCCAGCGCACACGCGGCCGCTCGACCCGGATCTCACCGCCGGCGCCGTGCCACTCGTCGGCTCCTCCGAAGTAGTTCTCCAACTCTTTGTAGATCTGAAGCGTGTCACCGGGGCCGTCCGGGCCGCCCCACAGCCATCGCTCGTCGCCGGTAGCCTGCGCCCACAGGTCGTAATCACTTGCCTGGCCACGCATGTGGATCATCGCATTGATCGACGAGCAGCCGCCGATGACGCGGCCTCGCGCGTAAACGATGCTGCGACCGGCTAGACCCGGATCGGGTTCAGTGGTGAAGCACCAGTCGGTACGGGGGTTGGCGATGGTGTACAGATATCCCACCGGGATCTTGATCCAGAACCAGTCGTCCTTGCCACCGGCCTCGATCAGGAGCACCCGGTGATCAGGATTGGCGCTGAGCCGATTGGCAAGCAGGCAACCCGCGCTGCCTGCTCCTACGATGACATAGTCGAATTCGGCCACAGGGTTGGTTTCCGGCACCATTCCTCCATCCCGCTCCTGCTGATCACTTCCGGTGCGGTCGCTCGGTGGTGATCACTACCACTGCCTCGGCCGCTCCGTCGATGGCGGCGAACCTGTGGCGCCGATCGCTCGACCAACTCAGCGTCGACCCCTCCTCGATCAGGATCTCCTCGCCAATCGGTCCAGCCAGTACACGTCCGGCCACCACGGTGAGATGTTCGCGGGTCCCCGCGCCGTGGGATGGCGAGACGTGCTCGGCACCGACGGGGAACTCCAGCCGGAACACCTCGACGGTGACCCGGGTCAGGTGCCGCACGGACAGCAACACCGTCCGCATTCCACCGTCAGCGGCCGAGCGCGCGCCGGGTGTCTCGCCGACGAGCGCGGTCAGCGGTACGTCCAGGGGTGCGCACAGCGCGTAGAGGGTCTCGACCGTTGGATTGCGTTTTCCTGCCTCGATTTCGGACAGCGAGCCCTTGCCGACCCCGGCGCGGCGCGCGAGTTCAGACAAGGTGAGTCCGCGCTCGCACCGTAGCTCGCGCAGCCGGCGACCGACGTCTACCGAAGTCATCCGACCATGCTACGTTCTGTTTACAGAACGCGTTCCGTCTATCGAATGATGGGTTGCGAGTGGATCAGGACGTCTCGAAGGCAGTGCCGGTGGGCGCCGGTGTGGTGTGCGCGCTCGTCGGTTTCACCTCGTCGTTTGCGGTAGTACTCGCGGGGTTGCGTGCAGCAGGGGCGAATTCGGAGCAGGCGGCGTCGGG
Organism: Mycobacterium sp. IDUB_1; assembly: GCF_055419625.1. Lineage (NCBI taxonomy): Bacteria > Bacillati > Actinomycetota > Actinomycetes > Mycobacteriales > Mycobacteriaceae > Mycobacterium > Mycobacterium sp. IDUB_1. Next base: position 460,744 of record NZ_JBVAYA010000003.1, read on the forward strand.
CCTGATGGCGCTGAGTCTGGCGATGGGCGCAGCGTCGGTGCTGCTGTCATGGAAATTCTGGATGCCGATCACATGTGCGTGGTCGACGCCGGGAGCTGCACTGCTGATCAGCACCGGTGCGGCGGCCGGCGGATGGGCTGCAGCCGTAGGCGCTTTCGCCGTCACCGCGGTGCTGCTGCTCGCCACCGGACTGTGGCCGGCGCTCGCTCGCGCCGTGGCCCGCATTCCCGGCCCCATCGCCCAGGCGATGCTGGCGGGGGTGCTGCTGCCGCTGTGCATCGCTCCCGTCACGGCACTGGCCAGCGATCCGCTCGTGATCGCTCCAGTACTCGTGGTGTGGCTGCTCGTCGCGGCGACCCGGCCCCGCTGGGCGGTACCGGCAGCGTTCGGCGCCGCCCTGCTGGTGCTGACGGTGACGTTGGCGCGGGATCACACGGCGCCCCCGGGTTCGTCGTGGATTCCGCATCTGCAGGTGACCGTGCCGAGCCTCACCATGGCAGCCGTCACCAGCATCGCTCTGCCGCTGTACATCGTCACCATGGCGGCGCAGAACATCCCGGGCGTCGCCGTCATGGCCGGGTTCGATTACCACGTTCCGTGGCGCCCGGCCCTCACGGTCACGGCAGTCGCCTCTATGTTGGCGGGCCCATTCGGCGGTCATGCCGTCAACCTCGCCGCCATCAGTGCCGCATTGGCCGCCGGACCGGATGCGGATCCCAATCCCCGGCGTCGCTGGATAGCGGGAGTCACTACCGGAGCGGCCTATTGCGCACTGGGTCTGGCCTCGGCGGGATTGACCGCCGTCGTGCTCGCCGCGCCGACTGGGCTCGTGCAGGCGGTCGCCGGGGTGGCGCTGTTGGGTGCGTTCGCCAGCGCGTGCGCCGGCGCCATGTCTGACGAGTCCGCGCGCCTGCCGGCTGCGGTGACGCTGGTCGTCGCAGCCTCCGGCACGACTGTCGCCGGGGTCGGCGCGGCGTTCTGGGCGCTGCTGATAGGGGTGGTTGTCCATCGGTTGTTCGGCCGAAGTGTGCGCACCCGAGCCTGACCCAAACGTCGACGACAGGGTGGTTCACGGTCCTGAACTACTGTCACACAACAGTTTTGACGCATGTAGGACACCCCGCGATATGCGCAAAGCGAGGTGATCCGCTCGCCGTGCGGCACATCTGCACCACTGGCATGATGTGCCGATGTATCACGTCCTGCGAGCCACGCCGGCGACCGTGCACTGGGGGTACTTCGATCCGGCTCTGCACCCGGCGCTGACTGTGAACTCGGGTGACCTCGTTACCGTCGGGACGTTCACCCACCATGCGGGAGACGCGCCGGATCTGTTGATGGACAGTGATATCCAGGCCGTCTTCGATCACGTCAGCGACCGCGGACCCGGCCCGCACCTTCTGACCGGTCCCATCGCGGTCGCTGGCGCCCTTCCAGGTGACGTACTACAGGTCGACATTCTGGAGGCCACTCCGCGCCTGCCCTACGGCTCCAATCTGGCCGCGCACTGGGGGTATCTCTACGATCTCACCGGCGCCGAACGAGTGACCATCTACGAACTCGACATCGCCGCGCTGCGAGGACGGGCGCTATTCGGCTACGACTGGACCACGACGGCGCTGGCCGACCAACCGGGAACGGTCGTCGAACCGACCAGCGTCACAAGGGAACCGGCGCTGCCCGGAGTCGACGTCGCGCTGCGACCGCACTTCGGCACGATGGGAGTGGCCCCGGAAGGTGCCGGGCGGGTGTCCTCGGTGCCGCCCGGCGACCACGGAGGGAACATAGACAATTGGCGGATCGGCGTCGGCGGCCGGATGTATTACCCCGTGCAGGTCGCCGGCGCTTTACTGTCGATTGGTGACCCACACGTTTCCCAAGGCGACGGCGAGATCAGCGGCACAGCATTGGAGGCGTCGTTGAACGGGCTGCTGCGCCTGACTGTGCGTCGTGACCTGCCGTTCACGGTGCCAGTGCTCGAAACGCCGACCGAGCTCCTGGTCCACGGCTTCGGCGACAACCTCGACGGAGCGATGCGTGCGGCGGCAGTCCGCGCCCTCGACCTCCTGCAGCGGCTCTACGGCCTTTCCCTCGCCGACGCGTACTCATACATGTCAGTGGCGGTGGACTTCACCGTCACTCAAGTGGTCGATCAACGTCTCGGGGTGCACGCGCGGATCGACAAGCGGTCCTTCACCGGTATACGGGGGACGGCGAAGTGAACGCCACGGGTGGTATTCACCCCTTCTCCTTCACGCCCGCCGACGGAGTGCCGCCGTCGGTAGCCCCTTTCGTGCACGCCACCGCCGCCGGCGAGACGCTGTATGTGACGGGCCAAATGCCCACCGACACCAGTGGATCGGTAGTCAGTCAGGACATCGCCGCTCAGACCGATCAGGTGGTGACCAATCTGCTGCGGGTGACGCAGCTGTGCGGCGGGGAACTCGCCGACGTGGTCTCGGTGAGGGCGTACCTCACCGACTGGTCTGAGTACCAGGCTTTCAACGCTGCGTATGCCGCCTGGTTCACGGACCGGTTGCCGTCCCGGACCTGCGTCGGGGTGACCGGCCTGGCGGTCGATGCCCGCGTCGAAATCGACTGGGTGTGCTGGCGAAGCGGCGGGTGGAACTCAACTCGGGTTGGCGGCCACGTGGTGTAAGCCGCGACTTTCGGTTGTAGGGGAGGCGCCCGGGAACAAATGATCGGTGTTGCGGGTCCGGGCGTGCGAGCATCCGTGATCATGGACTCACCAGGGGACGCGGAGAAGCGGATTCCCGACCTCGAGCGTGAGCTCGAACAGCAGCGACGCATCAACGAATTGGAGAGCGAGCTCAGGCGCGCGCAATGAGGCTGATTCGCCAGGAGCAGCAGCAGGGGCCGACAATGGCGATCTTCTGACAACGCGGAACTGGCTCGGATTTCGCGCGGCGGGCACTGCGCGAGCCTGACGCTAGAAGGCATCAACAACACCGTCACCCTCGACGGCATCGACACGATTTCCTTGTCCGGCATTGACGGGCACGTCACCTACCGCACCGGTACCCCCAAGATTGCCAACAGCGGCATCGGCAACACCGTGTCTCGGCGCTGATGCCACGGCAGGCTCAAATTTCGACCGGTCGATCGGACTTCAACCGGTCAATCTGCAGCCAGGGTCGCGCTGATTCACATCAGGAACGGGGCACACCTTTGTGGTCAGTCCCCATATTCGATCTAGCCGTATTCTTCACCGTGAGTCGCTTCGAAGGAGGTCGAGATGAAGTGGTGGTGTGGGGGAGGACGCCGTCAGGTAGCCGCATTCGCTCGCGAACTTGTGGAGGCTGACGAGCTCGGCGACGAGCATCGCGTGATCGACTACTTCTGCGAGCCCGAGTCGTGGACGGACATGTATCCGGCGTGGTGTGGGTTAAGTAGGCCCGATCGCCCGGGCCATCTCAGGTTCGACGAACTGGTGCGCCCGGAGAGTCCCCGGTGTCAGGAACACTGCGCATAGGTGGCGATGCCGAACTTCTCCACGGCATCCGGGGGAACCAGGAACTGGCATCGGGCGAGACCAGCGCGCCCATTTGCATGGTTTCACCCGTCGATCAAGTCGAATGGGTCATAGAACTGCGTCAGGTTTCTGAATCTTCGCCGTGTAGTTGCCACCTCGGCGGTAGTGCATCTCGCCAATGACGTTGGAAGGAAGACTTATTCAGCACGCTGACGGGCATGGGGCTGTACGACCGAGCTCGGGTGATGGGCTGATCGCTTCGAACCACGGGCTTTTTAGGGTGGAGTTGCCTTCGCTGCCGTCGAGATGAACCGCGGCGGTTGCGTCCAGATCGCGGGTCAAGATTCGGTCGTTGATGAAGACACTGCAGTGGACTGGGCCAGCTGGCGCGTCGGGACGACCGCCCGGTACTCCGAACAGCGACAGCGGGCTGGGAACAATGACTGTTGCGGAAGATCGTCGTCATCACCGGCGCCAACCGGGATTAGAGACGGTAGCCGGCCGCGAGTCGCGCCGCGGTGACGGGTCGAATCTGCATGACGTTGCAACAGAGGACAATTCGCCGCACTGACGTTTATGCCGAGGTGACAAGCCGGGGGCGATCGGCGCTATTGCATAGTCTCATGTGCTCAACAGCTTTGGGGTGGAGATGGTTCCGGGCAGTACCACATTCTCAGGCAGTGGAAGCAGGGGGTGCCTCCGTGTTGGCCGCCGCGGGCGTGTCGGCTGATTTGAGGGCGAACGTGCAGGCGATGCCGATCACTGCGAGGCCGGCAACGTAGCTGTATACGCCCCAGACACCAACTACGGCATTCAACTGGGTCGCAATGAGTGGTCCTGCGCCGCCGCCCAGGATGGCACCGAACTGCACAGCAAGCCCCAGCCCGCTGTATCTCACCTCGGTGCTGAACTGTCGCTGCAGGAACCCCGCCAGCGGTCCGTAGAAGGAGATCAGCAGCATTCCGGTCATGATGCCGATGTAGATGAGCGCAGTGGACCCCGTCCGAAGAAGTCCGAACAGGATGAAACAGAAGGGAATCCAGACGGCGTACGTCACGATGATAATTAGGCGCGCATCGATCTTGTCCGAGAGTCTGGAAAGGTAGTAGGTGCCGAAACAAAGCAGGATGGCACCACCAAGTACGGCGCCCAGTCCGATATCGCTCGGAACGCCGACTGTGTTCTTGAGGTAGCTCAGACCAAAGGTGTTGACGAGGAAGAATGCGGAGTTGTTGAAGCAGAACACGCCGGCGGCGAGCAAAATAGTTCTCGGATGCTTGAGCAACGCCTCCTTGAGCGGGTTGTGGTTCACCCGCCGGGTCGCCTTCGCCTGGCGGAATTCGGGGCTCTCCTCTAGCCGGAGCCTGATGAAAAGCCCGACAACGATCATGACGGCGCTCAGCAGAAATGGCACGCGCCAGCCCCACGCATTGAAGGAGGCGGGGCTAACCAGAAGTTGGGTTCCCAAGAATGCACCGTTGCGAGTAGTAGACCCAAGCCGGAGCCCAGCTGGGGCCATCCGGCGTATTCGCCCTTTCTGTCGGCTGGCGCGTGTTCGCCGGCCATGATCACGGCACCGCTCCATTCTCCGCCAACTCCTACTCCTTGGACCAGTCGTAGGGTGACAAGCAGCACGGGCGCGAGCACCCCGATCGAGCTGTAGGTGTGAAGCAGGCCGATGGCGACGGTGCCCATCCCGGTGAGCATGAGCGACCACACCAGGACGTTCTTGCGACCCGCGCGGTCACCGAGGGCGGTGACAACCTGGCGCAATCCACTAAACCCGTTGGCGTCGAGGCGCTTTGGGCAACTCGACCCAACACTGCGGGTGGGGGCCAATCAAAACGTTCCTGATTCATCAGATGAAAACGGCGTACTTTACTGGTAACCCGCGATATTCGATCCCGCCGTATTCCTCCGGCTATGCAAGAGCGAATCGCCCGAACACGACGGGGAGGGGCACTGACTTGTGGGACAGATCGCAACAGGCGACCAAGCCGGGATCCGCTACCGCGGTCGATAGCACGAATGTTTGGTCTGCGACGACAGCGCGTGTCGATCCGCGGCCCGGATCCTGGTCACCCGGGCCGCGGGGTGTACGGCGACCGGGTCAGCGGCCGGGTGTCGGGTCCGACAGCACCGCGCTGATGTAGGTCAGGTCGGCGAGTTCGGTCATCATCTCATGGTCGGGCAGGGCAAAACCGTTGGAGGCGTACAGGTCTACGGTGCCTCGGGCGGTGACCTGCCAGCCGGCGCCGCTCAAGTAAGCGGGCACCTGGGCGCGCTCACCTTGGTAGACGAGGTCGGTCCATTGGTCTGCCATGCCGTAGCGCTGCCAGCGCTGGGCGAATTCGGCCATGCGGTCGTCGTCGGCGAGAATGCTGAGATCGGGAACGTGTTCGGTGGCCAGCGCGCTGCCGGGGGCACTGAGCGCGGTGATGTCGTCGAAGAGGCGGTCCTGAGCCTCCGGCGGCAGATAGATCAGCAGCCCCTCGGCGCTCCACGCCGTCGGTTGGTCGGGGTTGAAGCCCCGCTCGCGCAGGGCGGTCGACCAGTCCGCGCGCAGGTCGATGCCGACGGTGCGAAGCTCGGCGGTCGGGGTGGCACCCAACTCGGCCAGCGTGCGGGTCTTGAATTCGATGACCTTAGGCTGGTCGATTTCGTAGACCACCGTGCCGGCCGGCCAGGGCAGCCGGTAGGCGCGGGTGTCCAGGCCGCTGGCCAGGATCACGGCCTGCCGGATGCCTGCGGCTCCGGCCCGAAGGAAGAAGTCGTCGAAGAACCGGGTGCGCACGGTGACCTGTTCGGCCATCTGCTGACGGTTGAAGACCGGGTCGTCGGCGACCTCGTCGGCGTCCTCGCTGATCATGCGGGTGAACGCGTCCAGACCAACGGCGCGAACCAGTGGTTCGGCGTAGGGGTCATCGAGTAGGGGCTCCGGTCCGCGGGCTGCCAGCGCGCGGCCGGCGGCGACTCCGGTGGCGGTGGCTCCCACGCTGGAGGCCAGGTCCCAACTGTCGTGATCGGTGCGTGCCATGGTTGCGTCCTGTTTCGGGTCGTCTCGGATCGGTCAGGGAAAGCTGTGAGTGGTGGGTGGCCTACGGCGCGGGGGGCGACGGCTGGACGAGCTCGGTAGCGATTTTCAGAGCGGCGGCGCGGCGGTCGGTCTCGTCGCCGGCGGGTTCGAGGTCGGGATCGGACAGGGTGGCCAGTTGCAGTGCAGCCAGGGCGACCTGTGCACGTAGCCGGTTTTCAGTGGACTCGCCGTGCCCGGCCAGCACATCGATCAGCGCGGCGAAGTGAGCACGAATCTTCATGCCAAGTGCCAACTCTGGGATCTTCGCCATGCCCTCGCGCATGAAGCGGGCCAGCTGCGCGGTGCGCCCGGTCAGCAGTGCGCTGTAGCGACGCAGTACCTCCTCGCGGACGTCGACGTCGGAGGGCTGTCCATGGGCCCACTCCACCAGCGTATCCAGCTGAAGGAGGAAGTCCTCGATCACGCTGGCGAGGATGTCGTCCTTGGTGCGGAAGTGGTAGTACAGCGCGGCCTTGGTGACGTGCAGCCGCTCGGCGATCCCCCGCAGCGAAGCGCGGTCGTATCCCTTCTCGGCGAACAGCTCCACAGCCACGGACTGGATCTGCTCGCGGGTATCGGTTCGTCGCTGATCCATCCGCTCACCTCCCTGCCTCGACGGTTGATCTGGCTTTACCGTAGCGCACTAACTTGTCGACCGGCTAGTGACTACTGCGACGATCGTCGTGCTTACGCGCCGGGTGCGGTTTCTCCAGTGGTTCAGGGTTCAGTCGACCGGGTTCCCGCAGAGTGTTTCGAGGCTCTCCAACAGTATTCGGGTCCGGTCGGGGGTCAGGAGGCGAAGTCGCTGGGCCAAGCTGGGTCGAAGCCGGGCCCCGATATCGTCAGTGGTCTGCACACCGTTGTGCGTCAAACGAATCCGCGATCGTCGCGAGTCCGCGAGATCAATTTCGCGGGTCACCAATCCCGCGTCGGCGAGCTTGGACAACGCCCTACTGAGAACCGACGGATTGAGTCCGAGATCGCTGACGAGATCGCTGGGAGTGTCGACGCCCAGTTTGACCGTGCGCAGGACCAGGAAGTCCACGAGGTCCAGATCTGCGGTAGCGGCGACGTGCACGCGGGCGTCGGCCACGACCAATTTGTTGAGTCGGTAGAGCGCGTCGAGGAGCTGCAGCTCCGGAGCTTCGGTGTCAACCATGGGAGAAACCTAACATCTGATCATTATTGACAAACGTCAACTGTTGCGGTTTGAGTATGGGTATGACTGATGACAGCACCACCACACCCGGCCGCATCGACTTTCACCATCACTTCATGCCGACCAGCATGCTCACCTCGGGCCTCTTTGGCGATACGTCCGGCTGGAAGTTCCAAAAGGACGAGGCGGGTTGGTCACCGCAGGTCAGTGTGGACTTCATGGATCAGCTACAGATCGATACTGCGATCCTGTCCATACCCAACGACATCGAATCGCGGCTCCCCGAGGACAAGCGTCGTCACGTCGCCCGCGAGTTGAACACGTTGACCCGTCAGGCAATGGAAGACCACCCCGGACGGTTCGGTCTGTTTGCGCATCTTCCCACCCCGACGGACGTCGACGCCGCGCTGGAAGAGCTGACCTACGCCTTCGACGTGTTGGGGGCTGACGGGATCACCCTCACCAACGTCTACGGCGTCGGCGATGAGGCCCGATCCCTGGGCGACCCGATCTTCGAACCACTGTGGGCCGAACTCGACCGTCGCCGCGCGCTGGTGTTCTTACACGGTGAGCAGACACCCGGTAGCAACCGGGCGCCGAGCGAGTTCTTGCCCACCCCGGTCAGTGAAACTCCGAACGAAACCTACAAGGGCGCAGCAGATCTCGTGACCAGCGGACGCAAACGGCAGTTCCCGAACGTGAGGATCATCCTCTCCCATTCTGGTGGTAGCACACCAGTTCTCGCCGCTCGCGTCGCCGCATTGGGCGCGTTCCATCTCGGCTGCGAACTGAGTCCAGAAGAAATCCTCGCCGACTTCCGGACGTTCTACTACGAGACCGCCCTATCAGGTTTCGAGACCAACCTGGTGGCTCTCGAGAGCTTCGTCGAGCCGGACCACATTCTCTTCGGCACCGACTTCCCTGCCGCCAACCCGAAAACCGTGAATTGGTTTACGAACAACGTCGACGCGTACTTCGAAGCTCGGCCCGACATGCTCGCGCGGGTCATGCACGACAACGCATACGACCTCTTGCCCCGGCTGACCAACGGAGCCCCGGCGGAACAGTAGATCCGTGGCAGTCGAGTACGGGGTACGACTATTGCCGCCGTGGGCAGACGTTCATGCCACGTCGCAAGTGGTCTACGCCGTGCGCAGCAACCCGACGGCGAATGACGTTGCAGCCAAATGGGAACGAAGGTTCCAGTCGGCCGACTGCTCAACGGATTGACCAGTAGCGTAATTCACCCGCGGTGCGAGATATGACGTACCGACGAGCGCAGTACGTCGTATTCGTGCTGCAAACATTCAGGTTGCGGCGGCCGACTTCCTCATCGCGTTACGTATCTCGCCCAGGTCCTGCCGGCTTCCGCGGCGTGCTTCTGGGCGACTTGGTCGCTATAGCCGAGCATTTCGGCGACCAGGGAAGCGGGGATCTCGGAGGCGAGTGTTGGTAGGGCAGTGTTGCGTGCGCCTTGCAGGTTGATGCCGAGCGCCTTCAATCGCATCATGATGGTCGGCGAGTCAATGTGCCGGCCGGGTCGGTTGCTGGTGAAACGTCCGGATAAGATGGCGCGTGGTGGGCCGGAGGCGAGGTACTCGTCGATGTCTTGTGGTGTGCAACCCGCTAAACGTTTGGCGTCGAGGCGCTTTGACCCAATTGACTTGGCGTGTCGGATGAGGGTTACTACTCGGAACGTCGGTGATTTAGCTGTCGAACACGGCGTCTTTTAGTGGTAACCCGCCATATTCGATCCGGTCGTATCCGTCCCGATATGTGGCAGCGAATCTGACTGAACGCGACGGGGGAGAGGTGTTGCCTGCTGGCCATATCGCCACATGCGGCCGGCTCGGCTCTGGTGCCTTGGCAACGGTCTTTCTTTCAGCGTCTTGGTTCTGAATGCAGCGCGCCCAGCGGTAAGCGCGTCGTGTGGGAAGTTCGGCCGCGGTGTGCGACCTGTGAATGCAACGAGTCGGTCAAGTGCCGCAGCGGCATCCGCAATCGGTACGGGGTCATCAAAGCCGGCGCTGAGACGGCTTTGGGGCGTGATGATCTGGCGCGCTAAACCCAGAACGTAGTCGCAGTGGACGGCGCCCACCGATAGTGGCTGCCCGACCGCTTGCGCGAAATCCCATCCGTGCACTACGAGTTCCACCGACAGCACGCCCAGAGCAAGGTGAGCCGGCATCTCCCGACCGCTGAAGATGACAGTGCCCTCGGTGCCGCGTCGCCGCCACGCGTCCACGACGTTGCGGGTTACGTTAGCTACCCGCGCCTCCACGGTGGACGCGGGCGGCGGAGCCATCACGAGTCCGATGGACGAACCGACCAGAGAAACTGTCCCCACGAGATGTTCTCCCAAAGTAGCGACGTCGAATCCCGGGCAGGGCGTCGCTTTGTGTAGATCGTCTTCGCTGATAGCCGTCAATACGGGAATTATTGCCGCCAAAGCGGTTTCGGCGCTGCCGATTTCATTCATGGCTGGAGTCCGATCGACGCGGGTAGCACTTCAGGTGGATCTCGTATGACTGATACTGCTGCGTTGACCACTGCTGCGTTATAGGTCGAATGACTACATCTTGGCGGGAAAGGAAAGATCGGCCCGTGGTCCCACGACCATCCGATCCACCGGATAATCAGCTCTCATCAGGGGTCATTCTGCGGATACCGGCAGCGCGCTGGGCGTGTTCTAGTGAATGTTGTTACGCCTTTTCGCCGACGGTCCTCGCCGATCGGCAGTCAAATCTGCACGTCGATATTCCGAAAGGCAGCCCTGCCATGTCCATGACATACCGAGCGGTGGAAGTCACCGAGCCAAGCGGCGCGCTACAACTCACCAATCATCCGTTGCGCGAACCAGGGCCTGCCCAGGTCCGTGTACGAGTCGAGGCATGCGGGGTGTGTCACTCGGATTCGCAGATCGCCGCGGGTGCGCTGCCAGGAACGACGTTCCCGGTCACCCCCGGCCACGAGATCGCCGGGCGAATCGACGCCATCGGGGCCGGCATTGAGGACTGGGAGGTCGGCGACCGTGTCGCCGTCGGATGGGCGGGGTTCTACTGTGGGCGCTACTACCGCTGCAGGCGAGGCGATTTCGTCCACTGCGAGCATGCGCTGATCACCGGTGCGAACTTTCCCGGCGGGTACGCCGAAGTGGTGGTGGTGCCGGAGTCGGCGCTGGCGCGCATCCCGGAGGGTCTCGACTCCGTCGATGCAGCTCCGTTGGCGTGTGCCGGAGTGACGATGTTCAATTCCCTGCGCCATACCGGAGCTGGCCCGGGCGATGTGGTGGCCATTCTGGGCATCGGTGGCCTCGGTCATCTCGGAGTGCAGTTCGCCGCGAAGATGGGTTTCCGAACGGTCGCGATCGCACGCGGAAGCGAGAAGGCCGAACTCGCACACCAACTAGGTGCCCACCATTACATCGACGCGACAACCGAAGATGTCGCCGCAGCACTTCGCCGCCTCGGTGGTGCCCGAGTCGTGGCCGCGACGGCGACCAACCGGGACGCAATGAGCGCCACAATCGACGGCCTGGCCCCGCACGGCGAGCTTCTTACCTTAGCGGTCCTCGATGAATCGTTGCATGTCACGCCGCTGCAGTTGATCAACAGCTCCGGTACGGTGCACGGCCACCCCGCAGGGGTGGCGTCAGACACCGAAGATACGTTGAACTTCGCCGCGCTACACGGCATTCGCCCGTGGACCGAACCAATTCCGCTGGAGGATGCGGCAGCCGGATATGACCGGATGATGCGCAATCAAGCCCGTTTCCGCGTAGTGCTGAGGATGTGAGCCACGATCGATCGGTTGTTGAACAACAGCACAGCGGAGGAACCGTGCCGTCTTGCCTGTCGTTCGAAGCCCGTCCCGATGTCCTCCAGGTGAGTTAGCGGCAGCAACGCCCGACGTCGTATCACCGGTGATACACTTGCTCGCATGGACAAGGTGACGGTGCGCGATCTTCGGAACAATGGGGGAGAAGTTCTACGCCGCGTCGAGCACGGCGAACGCATCATCGTTACTCGCGACGGCGCGCCGGTGGCGGAGTTGCGCCCCCTGCGCCGATCCAGCGCCGGCCCAGCTGAACTCATTCGTCGCCGCAAGAACCTTCCGCATGTAAGTCCAGATACGCTCCGGCGCGACATCGACGACCTGATCGACCCGTCGCTGTGACTGGATCATCGAGCCAGGGGATGCTGGACACCTCCACGGTGATCCTCCTCGGCCAAATATCCGACCCAACCGAGCTTCCGGACGAATCGGTGATTAGCGCGATAACTCTGGCCGAACTTTCGGTGGGTCCGCATGTGGCGCACGACGACACCGAGCGCAGTGCCCGTCAGCAGCACCTGCAGCAGGCCGAGGCGGACTTCGATGTTCTTCCGTTCGATGGCGACTGCGCGCGGGCATTTGGCGCCGTCGCCGCGGCACTGCGCGCATCAGGCCGTAAGCCTGCGGCACGAGCGTATGACGCGCTCATCGCGGCTAGTGCGATCGCGCACGCGTTGCCGCTCTACACATGCAATGCAGCCGACTTCGCAGGAATCCCTCGGCTCGAGCTCCGGACCGTCACGCATCCTGATCACTTGTAGGAAAGTTGCTACTTCGTTGCTCAGCTCGGTATTGAAAAACGTTGGTCAGCAACACAATACGCAGTGGCTTAGTGGTAGCCCGCCATATTCGATCTGGTCGTATTCCTCGCGGGGACGAGATCTCGGACGTGGTGTAGTTGCGAGCGGATCAGCACTATCCAAGGGCCGCTGTCCGCACGCACCATCTGATGAAAACGGCGTACTTTACTGGTAATCCTTCCTATTCGATTGCTGCATATTCTCCGTTCGCGGCTGATGTAGCCGGCTGACGACGCGTGCGTATATACTTAATCAAGAATTCGTATATACGTGAGGGTGGCGAGATGACCAAGCGTTTGATTGACCTCGATGACGACCTGTTGGCTGCCGCGCAGAAGGAACTTCAGACTTCCGGCGTATCAGATACCGTCCGCATAGCGTTGCAGCAGGCTGCAGCGGCGTCTGCACGCGCTCGCCAGATCGCATGGCTGAAGTCTGGCGGTATGGGGGAGATGACTGACCCCGGTAAACGAGGTGATGTGTGGCGGTAGTAGCGCGGTATCTCATCGACACCAGTGCCGCGGCACGGATGACAAACCCCGAGGTCGCCGACCGACTTGCTCCGCTTATCGAGGCCGGATTGGTCGCAACGACCGCTCAGCTTGATGCCGAGGCGCTCTACAGCGCCCGGACCGCCGCGGACTACGCGCAGATATGGTCAGATCGCCGCCTCGCATACGAATACCTGCCGACCAACGATGAACACTGGCAGGCGGCGTTGGGTGCGCAGCGATCGCTGGCCGGCACTGGTCGTCATCGTGCCGTCGGCATGGCCGACCTACTGATCGCCACCCTTGCCAAAGCCCATGATGTGACACTGCTGCACTACGACGCTGATTTCGAGATCGCTGCCGAGGTATTGCCCTTCCAGCATCGGTGGGCGTTGGAACGGGGCGCTATCAATTAGGTCTGGGCAGGGCGTGGTCGAGTTGAAACCCGTTGCCGTGCAGTGCAATATGCAGTGGTTTACCGGTAACCCGCCATATTCGTTTTCGTCGTTTTCCTCGCGGTAGTCGGCAGTGATTCGGGGGGAATGTGACAGGGGAGAGGTGCTGACTGCCAGCCCAGATCGCAACCGGTGGCCTGATCGGATCGGGTTGCGCTCCGCGGCATGATGTTTTCTGATTGCCCGACGGATCGGCTCTGCAGGAACGCGCAACCTCACTCCTTCGCGGTGTAAGCATGTCGAGTACGACGGATGACTCTTACTTCGAGGGAAACCAATGATGGTCAACGGGGCTGCCTGCGGGATCGGCGCGTCGTGGGGGACGGTCGTCGATCGACTACTTCCAGGAGTTGCCGGACGCCGCCGACGATCCGGTGTTCGCGCCCGCGTTGTGGCGGTTCACGCGACACTGCTGATGATCGCCATGACTACCCCGCCCAGGGTCAGCACCCCGACCATCACCGCGGCGGCGACTGCCCGGCCCCGCCGGTGCCGGCGTGCGTCAAAGATCGCCACCGCGATGCTGGCGAAGATCAGCGCTGCATAGGCCGCCAGTCCCACCGTCAGCGCTGCCGTTGATGCGGCGCTGGCCAGCGTCTCTTCGTGCACGCCGTGAGCCTACGGCGCGAACGGAGTCATCGCGCCGTCAGTCAGTTCGGTTAAACCATTAGCTCCAGACGGCTTTGACCAAGTCGACCTAACTCATGGGTGAGGAGGGGATCGGACAGCCGGGGTCTTCATCCAATGAAAACGGCGACGTTCATAATGAATGACACTCGTTATCCATGAGCGGCATCAAGCTCGTGTCGTGTCGCGAAGACTAGTGATGAGCGCGGCCACAGATGGGGAGTCGATGGCTAGAATCCAACGGCCACGCGGGCCTACGGCGCGACCAGCTTGCCCACCGTTGGCGGCGAACATCTTGCACGGCGCGCTGATTCGCACCTGCACGCCACGATTTGGTGCCTCCCGCGAGCGTGCGTCGGCCACGTTGGCTGCTGGACTTCGCCCGCACCTGCTGGGTCCCCAACCTGACCACGCTCAACCTCCGCCGAGCCCAGCAGCCCACCGCTCACGTTCCTCGGTGCGCGACCTAGGCGCAGGAACGTGGCGAGTGGGCCGTCACCGATCGGCAAGCAATCCTGACATCAGAGTCGGCGAGTGACCTCTGCGACGGCCGACCAGTCGAGGATGGAGAGGTCCGCGTCGTTCAACGCGGACTCGAAGAGTGACCGCAGGGTGGGACTAGTCGGTAACGCCGTGCCGGTATCCGCGGCCGCCTGCTCGGCCAGTCCGAGATCTTTGAGGCCGAGTGCGACGCTGAAGCCGACCGGTTCGTAGGTCCTGGTGGCGATCATCGGCCCGTATCCGCCGTAAGCGCTGCCGGTATAGGCCGCGTCCGTGAGGATCTCGATGAAGGTGTCCCCGGAGACCTCGCCACGTTCCACCATCGTCACCGATTCGGCGAGGGCCTGAAGGGTGTGGATCAGGTTGTAGTTCACGGCGATCTTGACCAGGTTCGCACGTGAGGGCTCGTCGCCCACGGGCCACATCTTCTTCCCGAGTACGTCGAGAAACGGACGGGCACGGTCGATGTCGCTATCGAAACCGGCAGCCACGATGTTGAGTTGGCCGCTGGCGGCGAGGTGCGGTCGCCCCAGAACCGGTGCTGCGACGTACCCGACCCCCGCGGCGCGGTGCCGGGCTGTGAGGTCACGCGCGGTGTTCAGGCTGACAGTTGCCATGTTCACGTGCAGAGTGCCCGGGGCCGAGGCGAGGGTGTCGTCGGTGAACACGTGAAGGGCCGCCTCATCGTTGGCCAGCATGGAGAATGCGATCCCCGTCTTGAGCGCGTCTGCCGCCGTGTCTGCGATGCGGGCGCCCGCGGCTGCGAATGGTTCGGCCGCGGCACGCGATCGATTCCAGACGACGACGTCGTGACCGGCATCGACTAGGCGGTGTGCCATACCCGCGCCCATCGTGCCCAGGCCGATGAAACCCACTGATGCCATGGTGGCTCCCTCTCGTCGTATCAACGAACCGCAGCGATTTGAGCGATTCGATCGAATCAAGCGTTCACTTTACTGTTCAGTCAGGGTGTAGGGGATCGGCTGTAGTGGCGTAAAGCGCAGCATCGCAGGGACACTGACCCGTCACGACGCCGACCTGTCCATCTGTGGGCGCACCGAAAGTGGGCCCGCGGAGCTAGCTGCGACTGCATCCGCCCATGGGTCACGTAGAGACTCGGCTCCGGTCGACGGAGTCGCGCGCGAAGCCGCCAGAAAGTTCTTCTCGTAGCCGAACGAGTCAATGCGCACGTTGGTGCGCTGCTCGAATCTTGCCCGGCGTGCCTGAGTTTTCGAGTCCGCTCTTCGATTCGGTCAAACCCCGCTGCGGAGGGGGTTCATGGGAGTTACGCTCGTGTCAGCCCAAGCCTGTGAGCATCCGATTTACCGAGATGACTGCGGGCGCACTGTGTCCCGCGTCGGAGGTTGCCGCACCCATGTCAGGTCAAGAAGGTGTGCCAGGCGACGACTTCGGACGGGGTGCACCAGGGGTTGCTGCCGTCGGGCGTGGACCGAACCGTGGCGGGCCCATCTCGCAAGAGGACGATCATGCCCCCTCGGCTGGTTGGGGCGCAGCGCGCAGCGTTGCCCGCGTTGTCGCCAAGTCGAGGGCGCCGATCAAGGGACCGCACGCGGTTCTGAAGATGAACCACGAGAACGGCGGCTTCGATTGTCCTGGCTGTGCGTGGCCTGACGCCAGGGACGGCCTGCACCTCGATATCTGCGAGAACGGCATCAAGCACGTCACCTGGGAGATGACCCGCAAGAAGGTTGATCGACACTTTTTCGCCTCGCACACCGTGACCGAATTGTCGGGTTGGAGCGACTTCGATCTGGAGGACCAGGGCCGGCTGACCGAACCCATGACCTACGACTCCGTCAGCGACACCTACGTGCCGATCTCGTGGGACGACGCATTCGCGCTCGTCGGGTCAACTTTGCGGAGTCTGGACAACCCTCATCAGGCCTCGTTCTACACCTCCGGAAGACTGTCCAACGAGGCGACCTTCCTCTACCAACTGTGGGTTCGCGAGTTCGGCACGAACAACTTGCCCGATTGCTCCAATATGTGCCATGAAGCGTCCGGTCGAGCACTTCAGGCGGCGATCGGCACGGGCAAGGGCACGTGTGACATCGACGACTGGGACCGTGCCGATCTGTTGATCGTGATGGCCGTCAACGCCGCCTCCAACGCACCACGAATGTTGACCGCACTGGCCGAGGCTGATCGACGCGGTGCGCAGATAGTGCACATCAACCCACTGATCGAGGCTGCTTCCCGGCGCACCATTGTTCCCCATGAATTCGCCGCCATGGCAATGTTTCACCCCACCAAGACGGGCACGCGCAACGTCCAGCCCCGCATTGGCGGCGACCTGGCGGTCCTCCGCGGCGTCGCCAAAGCTGTATTTGAACGGGCACAGTCTGACCCCAAAGCCATCGACCAGGAGTTCGTCAAGAACCACACCGCGCACTACGAGGCCTATAAGCAACTCGTTGACGCCACTCCGTGGGATGAGCTGGTCAAACAATCCGCGGTGTCAGAGAACAACATTCGCGAACTCGCCGAGCTGTACCTCAACGCGAACCGCACAGTGATCAGCTGGTGCCTCGGGCTCACGCAGCAGGAGCACGGCGTCGACACCATCCGCGAGATCGTCAATCTGCTTCTCCTGCGTGGCAATATCGGCCGCGAGGGTGCCGGTCCGTCACCGATCCGGGGGCACAGCAACGTGCAGGGCAACCGCACCTGCGGTATCGACAATCATCCTCCAGCGGCCTTCTTGGACCGCCTCGACGAGGTATGCGGTATCACCGCGCCCCGCGAGGACGGCTTGGACACCGTCGCGACGATTGAGGCGATGCGTGCCGGCGACGTCAAGGTGTTCGTCAGCATGGGTGGCAACTTCGCCATGGCAGCACCGGATACGGCCGCCACCTTCGAAGCGCTCCGTAACGCCGACCTCACCGTGCAGGTCAGCACGAAACTCAATCGCAGCCATCTCGTGCACGGCCGCGCCGCCCTGATTCTGCCGTGCCTGGGGCGTACGGAGAAAGACGTGCAGCGCGGCGGCGAACAGGGCGTCAGCGTTGAAGACTCGATGAGCATGGTGCATCTGTCCTGGGGCATGCGCAAGCCACCGTCAAAGCACCTGCTCTCGGAGTGCGCGATCCTCGCGGGCATGGCCCGCGCCACATTGCCGGACTCGGCCACTCCCTGGGAGTCCTACATCGAGGACTACGACCGGATCCGCGACACCATGGCGGCCGTATTGGACGGTTTCGAGGATTTCAACCGGCGAGTCCGCATGCCCTTGGGCTTTCGGATCCGCCAACCAGCACGGGAACGCGTCTTTCTCACCAACACCGGCCGCGCCGAGTTTTGGGCGTCCCCGTTACCGGATGTGGTGCCACCGGCAGGGCGGTTGATGCTGTCGACCATGCGTTCCCACGATCAGTGGAACACCACCATCTACTCGGACAATGACCGCTACCGCGGCGTGAAGAACCTGCGGACGCTGCTCTTCATGAACAAGGCGGACATGGCGGACCGCGGACTCGACGAGTTCGACCTCATCGACATCACCAGCTTCGCCCGGGACGGCAGTACCCGCACCGTCTGGGGCTATCGGGCAACCCCCTACGACATCCCCATTGGAAGCGTCGGCGGGTACATGCCGGAACTGAACGTGCTATGCGGGATCGGCGACTTCAGCAGCCAAAGCGATCAGCCGTTGATGAAACACCAAATCGTCTCGGTCACTGCCGCGGCCGGCGCCCCTGCCGCCAACCATTGCGAAGTGAGCCCGCCCTGACAAGCTGGATAAAACCGCGGCGGCATGCTGGGCGCCGCCGCACTCACCGCGACGATCGGCCAACGCTGCTCACGATGGACCGGGGTCGTTGTCGGTCGTGTTAGCTTGCCCGCCTGAACGGTATCCGTCGCGCGCGGTAGTCCTACGGGTGAGTTCGACGAACATCGGTTCGTGGCCGGGCTCCGCCTCGACAGCCGACCATAGGCGGCTTCGGCCAGCGGCCGAAATGGGCAGCAGCGCAGGGTCGTCGACTACCGACAGCAGCGCGTCGAAGTCTTGCGCGGAGGCGCGCAGCGGCCGTGGATTGGATTCGTCCAGGGCGCGTGTAACGACCGCGGCCATCGGGCCCACTCCGAAGAGGCGCAGCGCAGTCTCGTAATCCCCACCGAGGATGTCGGTCAAGTCGAGCGCTTCGCGCAGCCCGACTTCGGCGGCCATGACGAAGGCGTTGGTGATCAGTTTGTACTTCACGCCCGCGCCGGCCGGACCCACCCGCTCCACCTTGCCCAGAGATACGAGCACCGGCTCTGCCTTCGCTACCGCCGCAGGGTCGCCCCCGACGAGGAACGTCACCGACTTCTCCCTGGCGTATTTCACGCCGCCGACGATCGGCGCGTCGACAACGTGGTTAGCCGAGCCAGCCTGAAATCGGACCGCGTCCAGCATGGCCGGGGTCGTCGTCGAACAGACGACGAGAACCGCATCGGGGCGCAGACCCGCCAAGATGCCATCCGCGCCGAAGTGGGCAGCGGGAATGTCGTCGGACATGACCAAGCTCAACAACACCTCTGAACGCCGGGCCGCATCAGCCGGCGACACGGCGGCCCTCGCCCCGTCCGCCACGGCGGCCTTTAACCGCTCGGGGTCGGGGTCGAATGCCCACACCTGCTGTCCTTCGGCAACGAGATGGGGAACCATCTCCGAGCCCATGTCTCCTACACCGACCATCCCAATCACGGTCATCGTCATTCTCCTTCGCTGCAAACGTAGGTCCACGAGAGCCGCAATTCCCTGATCGGATGGCTTCGTTCTCTCGTGGTCAAAGCCTATTCACGGACGAGGTTGGTGACATTGCAGCCAGCAGGAGGACCCACCGGCTGCCAGCCCCCGCTCCGCTCTATCAAAGTCGCGCCGGCACTCGTCGGCGTCGCCACCTGAGCACTAACCCATTGGCTCATGGTCGAGTGCCCCTGGGGCCGAGCAATTTTGACGACCAAGGAGCGCGACACGATCTCGTCCGCGACGACTCGTCCGAGGACCATCACGACGTCCATCTCATGGCCGGTATTGTCATGCGTGCTTGTCCGTTGTGGTGTCGGTGGTGTGGTTGTCGGAGTCGAACAGCTGCGGGATCGGTACTGGCAAGGCCCGATGTATGAGCAGGCCAGCGCAGATGGCAGCGCAGCATCCCGCGATGCCGATGCCCAGTGCCGCACGTCCTCCGTAGCTGTGGGCGACCATACCGATGAGGACAGCGCCGACCGGGGTGGATCCGACGAATGCCGTTGTCCACAACGCGGTTACACGCCCTCGCATCTGCGGCGGAGCTGCCAGTTGGATGGTGGCGTTGCCGGTCGTGAGAAAGCCGATGCTGGCTGCACCGACCAAGCCCGCGGCGGCAATCGCCGCGGCGAGGGTGGGGCTGGCAGTCAGCAGCGCCATTGCGGTGCCGAAGCCACCAGCCGCATAGATCATTCGGGCCAGCCCGGTCTGCGGCCAGCGAATCAGCACCAGTCCCGCTGCGATCGATCCGATCCCGAAGCTGGTGGTGAGCCAGCTGTACGCGTCGATCCCACCGCGCAGGGTCTGCTCGGCGAAGATTGGCAGGCTGGTTTCGAATTCGTAGGTCAAAGTTCCTACGAATACCATCATCACCAACGGGCCAAGGATGTCGCGGTTGCCGCGGGCTACCGCCAGGCCGTCGCGCAGCTGCCGTCCGGCTCGCGCCACAGCAGCGGAAGGTCGCAGAGCATCCGTGTTCAGAGCTAAGAGAGCGATGACGACCAGGGCGAAGCTGAGCGCATTGAACACGAAACACCAGCCGAGTCCGAATGCGTGGATCAATGCTGCCGCTATCGCAGGGCCTACTGCCCTCCCTACGTTGGCCAGGATGCTGTTGGTGGTGACCGCCTGACGCAGCATCGCCCTGCCCACTAGTTCGGGGATCAGCGCCATCCGGGCGGGATTGTCCAGGCAGGTCATTACGCCGAATATCATTGCGCTGACGAAGATCTGCCAAAGCGCGATGGTGTGAGCGAGCACCGATGCCCCGATGGCCAGCGACGTCACCCCAAGCGCTGAGGAGGACAGCATCAGCACGCGGCGCTTGTCGTGGCGGTCCACGATCACACCAGCGTATGCGGTACCGAGTAGAACGGGCAGGTAGCGGGTTCCCATGACCAGTCCGAGGACAGTCGCAGAATCGGTGAGCTTGAGTACCAGCAACGCCAAGGCGACCGTCTCGGCCCACGAACCGATGAGGCTGATCGACTGCCCTCCGACGAAACGGCGATAATTGGGTACTGCGAAGACAGTCAGTGCGCTTCGGATCGACTGTGGCCCAGGCGACGGCGCCCCGTTCTGCTCACCGCACGGTGAACGTGTCCGTCCGTTCGTCGAAACGGTACGACCTCCGCGCTGTCGAGACGTAGCCACCGGGTATGCCTTCGGGCTATCAGAGCAACGTGTCTGCGGCGATCACCGATGCGGAGATCGCCGCCGGAAATCCTGCGTAGAAGGCGAGGTGCGTTATCAGCGCCGATATTTCGTCCGTAGTAAGTCCGTTGTCGATTCCACGCCGCAGGTGTGCCCGCAGTTCGTCGGGTCGGTAGAGCGCGATCAGTGCGCTCAGGGTGGCGATACTGCGGTCTCTTGGGGTTAGTCGCTGGTCGGACCAGACTTGATCGTACAGAGGGGAATCGACGAGATCGGCAAGCTCGGGAGTGAATCGTCGAGCAGCGCCGCGCGGCGATGAGTCGATGTCGGTCATGAGTGTACTCCTTGAATGCGGTTGTCTGCCTGCGGATGTGGAGCCGGACGGGTCAGTCGCGAAAGCGCGGCAATATGGCTTCGACGCTCAAGACCGTTGTTCTCCTACGCGTTTGGGCTGACCGTGGTCATCAGACGGGACCGATGCTGTCCTGCCCGTCGACGGGGTTGACGCGACCGACGACGAGCGGGTCGGCCGGGGTGAACGGGAATTGCGGCAGGTTCTCGATATGGGTGCCGAAGCTGGCGGCCAGGACCTCGCGGGAGTAGGCGCTCGCCGACGCACGGTAACCGATGTCGGCGGGGGTGGGCTGGTCGAAGAAGATCAGGAAGTGCCAGGGGTCCGTGCCGGTGTTCTCGATGTGGTGCGGGTAGGCGCGGGGGATGAAGTACATGTCACCGGTGGTGAGGTTCCAGGTGTCAAGGGTGCCATCGGGATTCATCACGGTCATGCGGGCGTCACCGTGGTTGACGTAGCCCATCTCGGCGGTCACGGGATGCCAGTGGGGCTCGCGCATGCCGTCCTCGGTGACCCGCAGTGAGTACATCGACAGGTCCTTCAGCGCCGACCAGTATTGCGTGCGGGCGAAACGTGCGTTGCCCGAGACGTAGTTCAAGGGTGGTTCTTGGGCTTCGACGTCGAATTTGTGGGGGTCGTTGAAGTGTGCTGATAAGGGGATGTCGGGACGTCCCACTACAGCGGCGAGCTTGTGGTCGGCGGTGGTGCGGCGGATCTTGGCGAAGTCCGAGGACGGCAGGTCGTAGGTGTTGCCGAGTACCGCGTCGCTGAAGGCGCCGAGCGTGGCGCCGAAGCCGAAGTCCTCGGGGCGCTCGTTGCGGAAGGCGATGATGAACTCCGCGACGTCGTCACCGATGTTCTCGATGTGGTGCAGGGAGCCGGAGTCGGCGTGGAACATCTGGCCGGCCGTCACGATGAAGGTCGAGAAGTGGCTCCCGGTGTCAAGAATGGAGACCAGTGCGGTGCCGGACACGCAGTAGGTGAGTTCGTTGGCGTTGGCGTGCCAGTGCGGGGTGCGCATCGCGCCGGGATTGAGCAGCACCCGTTTGATGGACAGACCCTTGAGGATCGGTAGGTTGTCGGCGGTGACGCGGCGCATCGAGCCGAGATCGGATTCCTCCACGATCTCCCCGTCGAGCAGTGAGGCGGTGTGGACGCTGCGAGTGATGGGCGTGGTCATGATCAAGCCTCCTAGGTGTTGGCCGAGCGCGCTCTGCGGCTGACTCTTATGTTGGTCGGCCACCGCGTGCCTGTCGGCAACGCTGGCGGCAATCATGTGTGGCAGGTGGCAAGACCAGCGAGGTACCGCTAGCTGCAATGGTTCTGTGTCACATGTATCTGCGATGCTGCGCGTGGATCAGTCACCTCCCTCTGCGTGGTGGATCTGCGCGGAGACATCCTCACCGGCGAGGTCGGCGTGCAGGAACGCCCCGGATGTCGGCAGGCGCAGGTGTAGCTCGGAGGCGGTGCTGATCGCGACATGCCCGGAGTCCAAGGTGAAGTCGAGGACATGACCGCCGCTGGTGCGGGCGGCGTCGAGGAAGTGCAGGTGATAACCGGCCACCGAAATGCCCTGTTCGAACTCCGGTGTGCGGAAGCCGACGAGCACTCCGTCCACTCGTTCGAATGTCTTGACCGTTTGCCCGTCGCTGGCCTCGGTCAGCGGCGGGTAGGGCGGTGTCTGGGCCTTGACGAGGGGGCCGCTCAAAGCGTTCCTGATTCATCAGATGAACACGGCGTACTTCACTGGATAACTGTCGTATCAACTTTGGTCGTATTCCTCGGCGGTCGAAACCGCTGGCCGGGGGAGAATTGAATCGCACCGGTTCGGGGGTCCGGTGAGCAACTGCGGTAGTCGTGCCGGGCCCGTCTGGCTCAACGAAGCAGCTGCACCTGCCGCGGCTCGTGATCTGGCATCCGGCGTTCTCGTTCCTCCCGATACTTCGTGGCTTCGAAGGCATCGCGAGTCGCTGCGGTGCAGTCGAAGTGTTCATTGTTGTTGGATCTGTGCGATTCACTTTGGTAGCCGTGAGGGCCATGGCGCGAACTTGTGGACTACGGGCGGTTCAGTGCAGGAATGCGCGGCTCATCACGACTCGCTGAATTTGGTTGGTGCCTTCGTAGATCTGCGTGATCTTGGCATCGCGCATCATTCGCTCGACCGGGAAATCCATCGTGTAGCCCGCGCCGCCGAAAAGCTGCACCGCATCGGTGGTGACCTCCATGGCCACATCCGAGGCGAAACACTTTGACGCCGCCGAGATGAACCCCAGGTTTCCCTCACCACGCTCGGCTCGGGCCGCAGCGCTGTAGACCATCAGCCGTGCAGCCTCAACCTTCATCGCCATGTCGGCAAGCATGAACTGCACTCCCTGGAAGTCGGAGATGCTCTTCCCGAACTGCTTGCGGTCCTTCGTATACGCGATCGCGGCATCCAGGGCGCCTTGGGCGATGCCGACCGCCTGGGCACCGATCGTCGGACGGGTGTGATCCAAGGTCGCCAGCGCCGTCTTGAAACCGGTCCCCGGCTCACCGATTATCCGATCACCTGGGATACGGCAGTTTTCGAAGTACAACTCCGTGGTCGGCGAACCCTTGATGCCCAGCTTGCGCTCCTTGGGTCCCACAGTGAAACCCTCGTCGTCCTTGTGCACGATGAACGAGGAGATCCCGTAGGCGCCCTTGTCCGAATCGGTCACCGCCATCACCGTGTACCACGTCGACTTGCCGCCGTTGGTGATCCACGCCTTGGCGCCGTTGAGGATCCAGTCATCTCCGTCGGCCTTGGCTCGGGTTCGCATGGACGCCGCGTCACTACCGGCTTCGCGCTCGGAGAGCGCATACGACGCCAACGCCTCACCTGACGCCAACGACGGCAACACCTGCTTCTTCAGGTCATCGGAGCCACGCAGAATCAACCCCATCGTGCCCAGCTTGTTGACTGCCGGGATCAACGACGCCGAGGCATCGACGCGCGCAACCTCTTCGATGACGATGCACGCCGCCACCGAATCCGCGCCCTGCCCGCCGTACTCCTCGGGCACGTGCACTGCAGTGAAACCCGACGCATTCAGCGCCGCCAGGGCCTCATCGGGGAAGCGCGACTTCTCGTCGACGTCGGCGGCGTAGGGAGCGATCTGCCTCTCCGACAATGCGCGAATTGCCGCCCGGAGCTCGACATGCTCGTCCGGCAACTGAAATAAGTCGAAGCGTGCGTCCATGGTGGTACTTAGTACCATAAATACGGTACTAAGTACATCGATGGGCGGTACTGCCTCGCTAGGATGCGCAAATGGCGGAACTTGGCCCTCGGGAACGTTTGGTTGGCGCGGCTCTCTCCATGTTCGGCGAAGCGGGGTATGACGCCGTCACCGTCGAGGCGATTGCTCAACGCGCCGAGGTTGGGAGAACGACGCTGTTCAGACTCTTCGGCTCCAAGGAGGGACTGGTCTTCCCCGATCATGACGCGCTTCTCGCCGACGTAGAGCGACGACTGTCCAGTGCCACGGACAGCACTGTGCTCGCGGCGGTGGTCGACGCCGCCCGGCTGGTCTTTGATCACTACCTCGCGGAAGGGCAGCTCGCGCGGGCCCGATGGCGCCTCATAAGTTCGGTCCCTGCCCTCAGGGACCGTGAGATCGCGACCGTGGGTCGGTACGTGCGTCTCTTCAGGCGGCACCTCGTCACCCATCTGGCTGAGGAACAGGACGCCGCGCTTCGCGCAGAGCTCATCGCGACGGCAGTCGTGACTGCTCACAACAACGTCTTACGGCGTTGGTTGCGTGGCGAAACGGCGCAGCCGACAGCGGACTTCTTCGCAGCCATGCGCATGACCCTCGCGCTATTCGGCCGTTCGCCCGATACCCGCACTGCAGTAGTCATTTTGGAGACGAACGAACCACTGGACCTTGTCCTACCCCGACTCGAACGTGCCCTTGCCGAGGGTGCGTCAGAGGCCCGCAAGTGACGTCACCGGGTTCGAGGCGGCGGCGTTGACGAGTAAATTCTGCCCGCTCAGGGGAGGATTGTCGCGATGGGGGCAAGGGAAGGACGACCGCTGTCCGTATCGTGCATATCGGCTGGGCGACAGACGCATTCATCGGCATAGTCCTCTGACTTCCGTTGCTTCCTAATAGTTTCAGGAGGGGAGGGGCGCGGCCTACACGCCGACCGACGCCCGCTCATCCCTTACGAAGCGCGACTCCAAGGGCCCGGTAGGCGACGGCGAACATCGTCGAAGGTGGTTCCCTGCGACGAGGGTGTAACGGCGCGGCCCCTCGCGTGCGGTAATCGCAATCTCGTCCGCCGGGCGGCGCAGTTCTGAGGCTCGTCTGCACCGTAGGCCACCGCAACGACGGCCAACACAGGTATGGCCACAGGTACCCAAGCGGGTAATCGAACCGATGTGCGCCGTATCACCTAGCGACCATTGTTGGTTCATGACGAATGACGACGCTGCCGCTGTGGTCGTCGGTGGCGGATTCTCCATCGGGTACGCCACCCGTCGCCTGCGCAATCTGCAGGGACTGACCGTGCAGGCCGCCGAGGTTCAAGGGAGTCGGACTTACGGACATGTGCTTGGTCGCGTGCTTCACCCAACCCCAACCGCACCCGCAAAGTGGGATCGACAGGAATCACGGTCGAGGGTGTCGAGATGCCCATCGTCGACCTCAGGGGCGACGCCGTTACACCGGGTGAGGACGGCGAAGTACGAATTCACGGTCACCACATGATGAAGGGCTGCGGCGATCTGGCCGATGCGACGGTCGGCGGCGACGGCTACCTCTACATCGTCGACTGCAAGACGGACTTGATCCGTCGTCACGGCGTCATCGCCTATCCGCGCGAGACCGTCGAAGTGCGCTGCCAGCATGCCGAGTCGCCGAGGTCGCGGTCCCCGGATTGCCGCAAGAATCGCTCGGCGAGGACGTCGGCGCCGCGCTCGCATCGAAACTGGTGCCCGAAGTGAACCGGACGAGTGGCGCGAGTTCGTCAAGGCTCGGTCGCCGCCATAGGCGTCCCCGTCGTATGTCGATTCTGGCGGAGCAACTCAGAGGCCCCGCCGTAGTACTGCTGCGCCGCGAAATCTTCGCCCCTGCAACCGAAGTAGAGTCATCATGACAACAGGACCCATCGAACACCCCGACGAGCTTGCGGCGCCGCTCGACCTTCTGCTGGTCAACTCCACGGGTGGTATCGCCGGCAGATTGCTGCCCCGGGGCCCGTTGGTTCGGTTGGGTCTCAGCCTGGCCAAACAGCCCCGCGCGGTTGCGGGTCGTGGATCGCTCCTGGCCCGCGAACTTGGCGCGATCGCGGCCGGTAAGTCCGAACGAGTCCCCGCGAAAGCGGACAGGCGGTTCAGCGACCCAGCCTGGCGGGATAATCGGTTCCTGCGGTGGACCATGCAGTCCTACCTGGCGGCGGCCGAGACCGCCAACAACGTGTTCGACGACGCGGACCTTGATTGGCGGGACTCGGAGAAGATTCGATTCGCGCTGGACAACATCATCGAAGGTCTGGCACCGACGAACAACATGCTGATCAGCCCGTTGGGCTGGAAGGCCTTAATCGATACTGGCGGCTTGAGCGCACTGCGTGGGGTGAAGGCCTTCACTCGAGACATGCTCAGCTCGCCGCGAGTCCCCACGATGGTCGATCCGGATGCCTTCGCGGTCGGAGAGACGGTCGCCGCGACGAAGGGGGCGGTAGTACTGCACACCAGGTGTTTCGAGCTGATTCACTATGCGCCACAAACACCGACCGTGCGGGCGGTGCCGTTGCTGATCGTCCCGCCGGTGATCAACAAGTACTACATTCTCGACATTTCCCCTGGGCGCAGCATGATCGAAAACCTCGTGCAGCAGGGGCAGCAAGTCTTCACCATCTCTTGGCGCAATCCCCAGGCACGGCACCGCGAATGGGGGTCCGACACCTACGGCGCCGCCATCATCGAGGCACTTGACGCGGTCCAGAAGATCACCGGGAGCGACAGCGCACACCTGTTGGGGACCTGCTCGGGCGGAATCCTTGCGTCGATGGTCGCAGCACACCTCACTGAAATCGGGGCGGGCGACCGCATCGCGGGCCTCACGCTGGCGGTCACCGTGCTCGACCAGAGCAACGCAGGTTTCGCCTCGGCGGCCATGAGTGAACGCTCAGCACAGGCCGCGATCCGGGCATCGGCGGCCAAGGGCTACCTCGACGGCAAGGCCATGGCCGAGGTGTTCGCGTGGCTCCGGCCGACCGACCTGGTGTGGCGATACTGGGTCAACAATTACGTGCAGGGTCGCTCGCCCGGGGCGTTCGACGTGCTGTTCTGGAATGCCGACACGACACGGATGGCCGCAGCCCTGCACAAGGATCTGATCATGATCGCGCTCCGCAATGCACTGACCATCCCCGGAACGGTCACCATGCTGGGTCGCCCGGTCGACCTGTCGATGATCACCGCGGACTCCTACGTCGTGGCTGGGGTGGCCGACCACATCTCCCCGTGGCAGGCCTGCTACCGCAGTGCCCAATTGCTCGGCAGTAAGGACAACCGGTTCGTCCTCTCGACCAGCGGCCACATCGCCGCGCTGGTCAACCCCACGGGAAACCCCAAGTCGTCCTTCCGTACTGGTCACGTCGACGACT
This sequence comes from Mycobacterium sp. IDUB_1, assembly GCF_055419625.1. Taxonomy (NCBI): domain Bacteria; kingdom Bacillati; phylum Actinomycetota; class Actinomycetes; order Mycobacteriales; family Mycobacteriaceae; genus Mycobacterium; species Mycobacterium sp. IDUB_1. The sequence continues at coordinate 488,577 of NZ_JBVAYA010000003.1, forward strand.
CGGCGCCAGACCAGTGGACGGCCTCAGCCGACGTGAAGTCCGATTCCTGGTGGCCTGATTACACGGCTTGGCTGGGCGAGCGTAGCGGTCCCGAGGTCGACGCCCCGCACACCCTCGGTGGCCCAGACCTTCCACCCCTGACGCCGGCACCCGGCACCTACGTCCACCAAAGCTGAATCAGTGATCGTCAGCCACCCCGCAGACAAGTACATCGCCGCCGGCGGACAGCGAATCCGGGTCCGTGTCCGCCCCGGAACCGGCGTTCCGCTGGTGTTGTGCAACGGCATCGGTGCAAGCCTCGAGGTACTCGACTCTTTCGTCGACGAACTCGACCCCAGCACCGCAATCATCCGATTCGATGTTCCCGGCACCGGGGGGTCACCGGTCTCCAACGCACCGTACGTTTTTCCGTACCTCGCCTGGGTCCTAGGCCGAGTCCTGTCGCGACTAGATGTCAGCGTGGTCGACGTGCTCGGTCTGTCCTGGGGTGGCGCCCTCGCCCAGCAGTTCGCTCTTCAAAATCCGCGACGGTGCCGACGGCTGATCCTGGTGGCCACCGGAACGGGGGCAGTCATGGTTCCGGGGCGCCCCCGTGTGCTCGCGACGATGCTCACCCCCCGTCGATTCCGTGATCCGCAATATCTGTCGTCGATCGCCGGCGACCTCTACGGAGGCGTCGCACGGCGACGTGACAACGACGTTGCGATGCTTTTCATGCATCAACTGCACGCCGGATCGAAGATGGGCTACGTGCACCAACTGCTCGCCGGATCGGTGTGGACGAGCCTGCATGCACTGCCCGCAATACGACAGCAAACGCTGCTCGTAGCAGGCACAGATGACCCGATCATTCCAGTCGTGAACGCGCGCATCATGAATCGACTATTACCGCACGCCACCGTTCACCTCCACGGCGGTGGGCACATCGACCTGGTCGCCAACGCAGCCGAACTGGCCCCAGTAATCGAGGAGTTCCTCCGCTTTCCAGGACAACCCTGACCACCAACGCGACAGGCAACAGAACGGCCGCTTGAGGTCGTCGCAGGATCACCTTGGTGGCGGCCGCCAGGCCGGCGTGCGCGTCGGAGGTGTGACCAGCCGTATTCCAGGACATGCCGTGGGCGGTCAGCGACCGCCGGAACGTCAACCAGCCGACGCCTTCCTCGGCGGTGGACACGTCGATGCCAAGGATCCCCCGGTAGCCCTCGGCGTTGACCTCCAACGGCGGTCGACGCATGCACGTCGACCACACGTCCGGCGTCACGAACCGCGAGCACCACGGAGTGGGCGGCAACGAAGTGTCGGGCCGGCATTCAGTGGCCGGGTGCGAAACGCCTCGACGGCGGTGTCGCGTTTCGTCACCGACACCTGCGACTCGACAGGCGGGTGGCCCGAGGTCCGTACCAGCCTGTCCGTCCGCCGCGTCCGGGCCCCCAGCAGATGGCAGGTCGCCGCCACGAGAGTCAGGGCCCGCTCGGCTCGCTTGCGGCGTTTCCGCCCCCAGTCCGAGAGGTGGGAACTGCGGCCCAGCATGGGGATCGTCACGCCCAATGAACCTGTGCGGGTGGCGACGCGACGATGTCGGTGCCCGTTGCGGGATTTGGTCGCTCAACGCTGCGCTCGCCGTATCCGGCCCCTTGGTGCGTCGGTCTCGGCACCCGTCAACGTGTCGACGAGCGTGGCGAGTAGCTCACGCAACACGTCGGGGTGGCACGTGGTGAGTCCATTTCGTAAATGACTGTGGTCGGCTTCTCGAAGGGTCACGCGATGATTTGCGATCACTCGGCTACGACAGGCCGGCACCGCTGATCAGGTCCGAGCGGACACCACCTTGACGGAGGCAACCATGCAATGACGTTTGACAGTCGAAAACGGCGGCATCGGTTCACGTGGCCAACAGCTTCATGTGCCGTGGCTGTGCAGTTCTGCGCACGTCTGCACCGTAGGCCACCGCGCCGACGGTCGAAACAGGTATGCCCACAGGTACCCAAGCGGGTAGTTCAACCGGTGTGCGCCGCGTCACTTTGCGGCCATTGTCAGTTCATGACGAATAATGACGTTGACGCTGTAGTCGTCGGTGGCGGATTCTCCGGCTTGTACGCCACCCACCGCCTACGCAATCTGCAGGGAATGACCGTCCAGGCCTTCGAAGCTGCACCCAGTGTCGGCGGAGTGTGGTTCTGGAACCGCTACCCCGGTGCGCGCTGCGACTTCGAGAGCATCTTCTATTCTTATTCATTCGACGAGGATCTGCAGCGGGAGTGGCGCTGGACTGAGCGCTACGCCTCCCAGCCGGAGATCATGCGATATCTCGACCACGTCGCCGACCGCTTCGATCTGCGCCGGAGCTACCAGTTCAACACCCGCATCACCTCGGTGGTGTGGGACGAGACCGCGATGCGTTGGGTGGTCGGCACCGACGACGGGCGCACCACCACTGCGCGGTTCTTCATCAACGGAGCGGGGGCGTTCTCCGTCACCAAGCCGAATGACTTCCTCGGCCAGGACGACTTTCACGGTGCAGTCCTACACACCAGTCATTGGCCGGCCGACGGGGTAGACCTCACCGGTAAGAGGGTCGCAGTGGTCGGCACGGGCTCGACCGGAATCCAGGTGATCCAGTCGATCACACCGCAGGTTGCCGAGCTGACGGTGTTTCAGCGCACCCCGAACTTCGCCTGTCCGCTCGGCAACCGGCCACTGACCGACCAGGAGTTCGATTCAGTCGTCTCCGACTACCCGCGCCTTCGCGAGGAATCGCGCAACAGCATCGCCGGGGCCGCCTATCCGCGGGCCGTCTTGCCGGCGCACGCGCACACCGCCGACGAGCAACGCCAAATGTACGACACGTACTACAACGGCGGGGGATTTCGGATGCTCGTCTCGACCTACTACGACCTGATCGTCAACCCCGAAGCCAACGCCACTGCGGCCGACTACATTCGCGACCGCATTCGGGAGCGAGTGACGAACCCGCACACCGCCGAACTGCTATGCCCGACCGATTACCCCTATGGGGCGAAGCGAGCGACGTTCGAGACCAACTACTACGAGACCTTCAACGCGCCGCATGTGCAACTCGTCGACGCACGAACCGATCCGATAGTGCGCATCACGGAGAAGGGCATCGCCACCGCGGCCGCGGAATACGAGTTTGACGTCATCGTGCTCGCCACCGGGTTCGACGTCGGCGGCGCGGGTCTGATGCGCATGGGTGTCGTCGGCCGCGATGGCGAAGCGCTGACCGATCACTGGGCGCACGGACAGCGCACCTACCTCGGCACGGCCACCAAGGGCTTCCCCAATCTGTTCCATGTCAACGGTCCGCAAAGCGCGGCCGCGTTGTTCAACAACCCGACCGCCATCGAGGACAGCGTCGACTTCATCGGTGCCCTCATCGCTCACATGGACGCCTACGGTCACACCACCGCCGAAGTGACCGAGGCGGCCGAAAACCGGTACAACGACCTCGTGCGTGAGGTCGCCGACGCGACCCTGTTCCCGAAGGCGAAGAGCTGGTACATGGGCGACAACATCGTCGGGAAGCCGCGATCGCCCCTGTCTCTGTTCACCGGTGCTCCCATGTACCGGGCGATCTGCAGCGAGGCGCGCAGCAACGCGTTCGCCGGATTCTCCTTCGACGGCGGCGATTCCGACGTCCCTCCCACGATCACGCTCGACGGCGCGTCGGTGTTCTTCCTCGCCGGCATGATGAACATGGGCATCAAACCGCTGGAGGAGTGCTCGCTGGAGGAAGCCCGCTCCACGATGGAAACCTTCAAGGCGATGCAGCTACCGCTGCCACCGGATGTCACGATCACCGACACCACCTTCCCCGGTGAGGCGGGACCGCGGGCGGCGCGGCTGTATCGACCGTCAGTGCAGGGCGCGCTTCCGGCGGTGGTGTTCCTCCATGGCGGTGGGTGGATCGGTGGCAGCCTCGAAGCGTTCGATGAGCCGTGTGCCGCACTTGCCCACCGGCTCGGTGCCCTGGTCGTGTCGCCGGACTACCGGCTGGCCCCCGAAGATCCATTCCCTGCGGGCCCAAATGACGCGTTCGCGGCCCTGCGTTGGGTCGCCGACGCCGCCGCCGCGTTGGGGGTGGATCCCGACCGCATCGCGATCGGAGGCGAGAGCGCCGGAGCAAACCTCGCCGCGGTCACGGCGCTGCGAGCCCGCGACGAGGGAGGTCCTCGACTGCGAGCCCAGGTGCTGGTGTCGCCGCCGATAGATCCTTTCGCCGACACCGAGTCCCGCACCGTCTACGCCGGTGGACCAATCATCTCCACCGAGCTCGGCGCGCGAATGTGGGCGCTGTATCTGGGTGATCTGGCCAACGCGGCCTCGCCACTTGCCGCACCCAACCGGGCCGAGGATCTTTCGGCCCTGCCGCCGGCGTTGGTGATCACCATGGGGGCCGATCCCACGCGCGACGAGGCCGAGGACTACGCCAAGGCGTTGGCCGACGCCGGCGTGCCGACGGTATGTCAGCGTTTCGACGGCTTGTTCCATACGACGCTGTCGCTGTCTGGTGCCGTCCCGCGGGCCGCGGAGATCCAACAGGCGATGTCGGACTTCCTCACTCCGCTGCTGTCGCAGGTAACCCCGACCCTGCCGGTCGCCGTCGGATGATTCCTGCGAAGGGCCGACCACTGCAAGTGAGTGTCCACCACGAAAGTCGCAGTCAGACAGCCGAAGCCACCGGAACAGTCGCAGCCATCACCGGACCCGGAACCGGTACTCACAGAGCCCGCGCGCTCAATCCCGCGGCGAAGAATGCGCGTCATACGCTTCCCGACACCGAAGGGCTCGTCGACACCGCTCACCCCACCCGCACGCTCGGCGCCGAGGTGAAGCCCGACCACCTCGACGTCGTTGAGCGGGGGGCGGTGCTGCCGCACCTCGACTGTGCCCCCGCCCCCCACGGCGTGATGCATCAGGTCGACGACAACGCAGGGTGGCCACCGCGGTATGGCGATTCTTTCCCTGGGCGGAACAGGGGGCTCTAATCGTGACCAATCTCAGCATGAATCTGGTGGCCACGGCCCGCAAGCATCCCGACCGTCCGGCCCTTCGATGCGACGATCTAAAATTGACCTACAGTCAGCTCGACGCGGCGGCCGCCCGCGTGGCCACCTTCCTCGATCGCGAAGGCATCCGGCCAGGCGACCGCGTGGGGGTGATGCTGCCCAACACCCCCGCATTCGCCGTCGTCTTCTACGGGATCCTGCGCTGCGGCGCCATCGCGGTCCCGATGAACCCGCTGCTCAAACGCCGCGAGATTGCCTTCTACCTGACCAACACCGGCGCGAAGACCCTCCTGGCCACTCCGGCTTTCGCGAAGGAGGCGACAGAGGGAGCCGCAGCAGCGACAGCGCAGTGTTGGCTGACCGACGATGCGGCCCTGGCCGCGATTACCGTCGGCCTGTTGGAGCAGCCGGTTCCCGTCGAACGCGCCGACAGCGACGTGGCGGTCATCGTTCACACCTCCGGCACAACCGGCAAACCGAAGGGCGCTCAACTCACTCACGGTGGGCTCCACCGCAACCAGGACATCGTCGCCCGCACCCTGCTCGAAGCAGACCCCGACGACGTCATCCTGGGTTGCCTCCCGATGTTTCACGTTTTCGGCATGACTTGTGCGCTGAACACAGCGGTGGCGGCCGGCGCCATGCTCACCCTGATGACACGGTTCGACCCACGCAAGGCCATCGAGGTGATCGCGCGCGACTCCGTCACCATCTTCGAGGGCGTACCGACGATGTACTCCGCGCTGCTCAGCGTTTCCGACGACGTTGCCTCGGACGCGACCACATCGCTGCGCGTCTGCGTCTCCGGTGGATCCTCGCTGCCGGTTGCCGTCCTCACCGATTTCGAAAACGCATTCCAGGCAACGATCTTGGAGGGATATGGACTGTCGGAGACCTCGGCGGTCGCAAGCTTCAACTATCCCGACCGGGTCCGCAAACCGGGTTCGATCGGAGCGCCCATCGAAGGCGTGCAGATGCGCGTCGTCGACGACAACGGCGAGGAAGTGCAACAGGGCGCGGTCGGGGAAGTTCAGATCCGCGGCCACAACATCATGAAGGGCTATTGGAACCTGCCTGAGGCGACCGCTGCCGCGATTTCCCCTGATGGATGGTTCGCCAGCGGCGACATCGGAACGGTAGACGAGGACGGCTACTTCAGCATCGTCGACCGCAAGAAGGACTTGGTCATCCGCGGCGGCATGAACGTCTACCCGCGCGAGATCGAGGAAGTCCTCTACGAGCACCCAGCTGTCGCCGAAGCAGCGGTCATCGGACTGCCGCACGAAACACTCGGCGAGGAGATCGGCGCAGCAGTATCGCTCAAGGCCGACGCACTAGTCGACCCCGACGAACTCCGCGAGTTCGTCAAGAGCCGGGTCGCCGCTTACAAATACCCGCGCCACGTCTGGATCGTCGACGAGCTGCCCAAAGGACCCACCGGCAAACTGCTCCGCCGCGAAATCACCGCTCCAAGTATCGAAGGCACCACACCGCAATGATTTCGACCCGGGAACCGCGGACTAGCCACGCCCGGCGAGGCGGCCATGATGGACTCCGACGGCGCCTATGACATCCCTCACACGATGGCCGTAGATCACGTCGAGCGCCTTCACGCCGAGAACGACATCGCCGCCCCATCGCCGTGCGGGTGCCGTTCTACCCCCCAGGTCGCCCCGCCGCCGCGACCACCGCCCCCACCCTGGTCCAGATCGCCACCAACGACGACGTGACGCCCTTCGCCAAAGCGCTTCAAGTGGCCCGCCGCATCCCCCAGAGCAAAGTCCTCACCCACGACTGCAACCACTTTGAGCCGAACCTCGACCGGACTGCGAGCCATTCGCCTACGACCAGCTCGACTTCCCCCGAGAAATTGTGCCCCACGGGGCGTGAGACCACGGGCACGGTCTCGGCGACACGGAGTGCCTGGACCATCACCCGCCCGCTGCCGACCCATCGACGACAACTGGGGATACACCACATGACTCGCTACCACCTCGACGGACGCACCGTGGCCATCACCGGATCCACCGGCGGGCTCGGCGCCGCACTGGCCCAAGCACTACGCGCCCGCGGCGCGAACCTCGTCCTGCTCGACGTCGACGAAACCCAGGTCGCCGCGCAAGCCGAGACGCTCGGTGGTCCGATTGTCGCATTCTCCGCCCGCGTGGACGTCCGCGACCTCACCAGTCTGGAAGCAGCCATGGCACTGGCAGCCACACACTTCGGCCGCATCGACGTCGTCATCGCCAACGCCGGCGTGGCGCCCGTCGGGACCCTGGAAACCCTCGACCCCGCTGAATTCAACCGTGCTGTCGACGTCAACCTCAACGGGGTGTGGCGCACGTTCCGTGCTGGGCTGCCCTACGTCGAGAAGCAACATGGAGTCCTGTTGGCCATCTCCTCGATGGCGGCGTTCGTCCACTCACCGCTGCAATCGCCCTACACCGCAAGCAAAGCCGGGGTGTGGGCAATGTGCGACACCATCCGACTCGAACTGCGTCACCGGGGAGTGGCCGTCGGCAGCGTGCACCCCACCTTCTTTCCCACGCCCATGCTGGCCGCGGCGCACGACGATGCAGCCGCCAGATTGCTGTGGGGTGGAAACACCGGCGGCCTATTCAAGATGATCACCCTGGAACTCGTCGTCGAGGAGATCGTCGCCGGCATCGAACGCCGAGCCAAGACCATCATCGTGCCCAGGAGAAACACTCTGATCGCCAAGACCCCAGGCATCTTTCGACCGCTCATCGAGCGACTTGGCTTCAAAGACAGCATCATCGCCCAGGCAAGTGCCCTCTCCCGAGACAGCGCTCTAAGCAAGGCGAAGCCCTGACCGCTGGAGCACGGCCCAAAATTTTGCGACGGGCGAAGCGGAGCCGTCGACCGTCGCCGATCTGCCACACCATCACTCTGCGGCGTGGGGACCGCCGGTCAGACACACCAACCGACCCGGTCGGTGTGGTTGTTGGTTCAGCACCGAGGGCGCGGCCGGAGAGGCTTACCATCCTTTCATGAGTGCGCTACGACCGAGCCGAGGGGGAGAGCGGATCGGGCCGTCGTTGAACCGGCTCGTGGCCCGCAGGCACGACCTCGACCAGGCGCAACGCACACTGTCGGATGCCCGGCTGCTGACTTTCACCGGCCCCGGGGGAGTGGGCAAGACGCGGTTGGCGCTTGAGTTGGCCTTCCGGGCCGCCGACCGCTTCCCCGACGGTGCGTGGCTGGTGCGGCTCGGTGAGCTTGGCGTTGGTGCCGACGTGACCGACGTCGAGGCCGCCATCCTCAATGCGCTGGGGGTCAGCGACCAGTCCGCGACGGCGCCCCGCCAAAAGCTTGTCACCTTCCTCCGCGACCGCAAGTTGCTGTTGGTGACCGACAACTGCGAGCACGTCTTACCGGCCCTGCGTGTCTTGGTGCCGCTCCTGCTGCGCGAGGCATCGCAGATCCGCGTCATCGCCACCAGCAGAGAGCCGCTCGGTGTCGAGGCCGAGGTACTACGACCCGTGCTGCCACTAACCGTCCCCGAACTGGCCACGCCTGCCGAGCAATTGATCGCCGACGGTTCGGTGAGTCTTCTGGTGGAGCGCGCGGCAGCGGTGGACCCGGACTTTGACATCACCGACGACAACGCGGCCGCTGTCATCGAGCTGTGCCGACTCCTGGAAGGTGTCCCGTTGGCCATCGAGCTGGCGGCCGCGAAGATGCGCGCACTAACCGTCGAGCAGCTGGTCCAACGGTTCGGCCAACGCACTACCGAACTCACCGCGGCCCAAGGGCTTCAGGGTCCCCGACACCGATCACTGCGGGCGATGGTCGACTGGAGTTTCGAACTGTGCACCACCACCGGCCAAGTGCTATGGCGGCGGATGGCGGTCTTTCCCGCAAGTTTCGACCTCGACCTGGCCGAGTCGGTCTGCGCCTTCGGCGAGCTGCAACCTGCCGACGTAATCGACACCATCGAGCGTCTCGTCGGGCAATCGGTTCTGTTGACCAGTCGCGGCGCAGGCACCATGCGATACCGGTTGCCCGCAGCGGTCCGCGAGGTTGCAGCCGAACTGGCCGAGCACGCCGGAGAAACCACGCAACTGCAGCGCCGTCACCGCGACGCCATGCTGGAGCGGGCCGAGCGCACTGTCCAGCGGTGGTGTGGGCCCCAGCAGGCTGACCTGATCGAACAGATGGGCCTCGACCACGCCAATTACGTTGCGGCGCTGCAAGGGAGTGCGACTACACCAGGTGAGGAGCGGACGGCTCTTCGGCTCATCGCAGCGCTTCGCTACCACTGGCTATCAGGAGGGCATCTGGCCGAAGGTCGCACGCGTGCCGAAACGGCGTTGGCGACGACACGCGAGCCGTCTCCCGACCGCTTCGGCTGCCTGTGGGTGGCGACATGGATCGCGCTGGTACAAGGCGACCACGCTCAAGCCAGACAGTGGCTCGACGAACTCACCGTTCTTGCAACGGACCTGAGCCTTCCCGGGCTGGATCGCCATGTCGATCACTGGACGGCGTTGCTGGCGATGTTCACCGGCGACGTCGACCATGCGCTGCCGCTGTTCGAGCGCGCGGTCGAGGGACACCGCGCCGCGAGTGACCCGGAGATGGAACTCGCCGCACGGTACATGCTCGTCGGCGAACTCGCGCTGGCCGGTCGGGCCCAGGAGGCTCTGGCGTTCAGCTCCGAGACCGTGGCGATGTGCGAGCGGCATGGGGAGAAGAACGCACGGGCGTACGTGGATTGGGCTGCAGGAGTGGCCTTGTGGACGCTCGGGAGGTTCGACGAGGCCGAGCAGCACGCTCGCCGCGTGTTGACTGTCTTTCGGACGATGTCCGATGGCATTGGCGTTGCACTCTCGACCGAGCTGCTATTTTGGATTGCCCGCGATCGCAAACAGGTCGCCCGTGCGGGCACGCTTTCGGCGGCAGCGCGCTACGTGTGGCGCTCGTTGGGCACGTCCTACGACGCCTTCGGACCACAGCTGTCGGGATTCATCGAGGCCAACGCCCTGCCGCCGCAAGGCGGAACACCGGAGGCCGATCCTTCGGATGTGCCGCGCCGGTTCCGCGATCTCGACGATGTGATCGATTTCGTTCTCGGCGTTGCCGAGGGTCGCCGCGGCGTTCGCTCAGCGACCGTGGGCCTGCTGACCCCGCGGGAGCTGGAAGTGGCGGGTCTCATCGAATCGGGACTATCCAACCGCGAAATTGCGGCGCGGCTCGTGATTTCCAAGCGCACCGCGGACGGCCATGTCGAACGGATCCTCGCCAAGCTGGAATTCAGTTCGCGCGCGCAAGTTGCCGCATGGATGGCACGGCGCGCGTCATAACGGCGAGCCGCGCCGACAATCCGGGTCGGGTCCCACGTCAATTGCAACATCGGGTGCGGGTTACGAGGACACCCATATTTGTGGAGCGGATGAAGGCCGCAGCTGCGCAGGCGCATTGAAGGCCGCAGCGTCACGGTTGTGAAAGTTCGTCGCCGCCCGTCGCACGGGTGGCATCGCAACTCGATGTGGATCGCAGGCCCTGCCCAATCGAGCGAGACCGGACAGCCGCGGGGACGGCCCGCACCCTCCGGGCAGTGCGGTGCGGAGCGAAACATATTGCGAAACAGCTGCTGTCACTTACAACTTGACATAATGTGGCTTATCGGTAGATCACCGTAGCAGCTTTAACGCTGATGATCTGAGCCCAATCCGGAACTAGTTGTGTCCGATCCGGAACAAGTTGAGAGTAATCCGGGAAGATCTGAGAGCTGTCCGATTTCTCGCCCTCCGTTCCAGAACTATCTGACAGTGACACCCGCCCAGGTCCTAGCCCATGTACCTGCGGATGTTCGCCAGCGCAACCATGGCGCTGAGTCTGAATCCACGACTATCTGACAGCGCCGGACGGGACGATCGACAGTCCAGAACTACCTGACAGCGGCGGACACTCCGCAGCATCGAAACCCCTGCGCCCCGAGCCCAATTCGTCACTGTGACGTTACCGTCGTGATGCGGCGCCTTCTATTCGCCCAGCCCTCAACCGCGCGGATAGCAACAAGATGGATAACGTTGATTATCCATCATTTATCTGGAAGCCTGATGCAGTGTCGAACGAGACAGATGATCTCGGACTCTCCGTCGCCGCAGACGCGCGCCAGGCCGCCTCCGTGTCGGCGAGTACCGACGAGATCCCCGAATGGTTCCAGCAGTTCTTGGACCACCGGCAAGCCAGTAAACCCTCGGCGCACACGATGAAGGCCTATCAGCGAGACTTCGTCGCCATCGCCAAACTGCTCGCAAACGGTGAACCAATCCAGCTCAGTCCAGCTGACATAACTCGCGATTCAATGCGTGCAGCATTCGCGGCATTTGCCGCCGATCACGAAGCTGCGTCGATCCGGCGCTGCTGGTCCACATGGAATGTGTTGTGCACCTTCCTCTATACAAACGAACTGTTGGCGGCCAACCCTATGCAGCTCGTTGGGCGCCCAAAGTTGAAGAAGCCGCTGCCGAAGGCGCTCCCCCGGACCGCGGTGGAAGCGCTGCTCTCTGCTGTCGCGCACGAACATGATCCTCGCCAAACAGACTGGCAGGAAAGGGATCTCGCGCTCATTCTCACTGCACTTCTAGCGGGCCTCCGGGCAGAAGAACTCCGGCTGGTCGATGTTGGGGACGTGAGGACGCTCGACGACGGTTCCGCCGTGGTCAATGTGAAAGGCAAAGGCGGCAAAGAGCGCAATGTCCCGATCGAGGCGGCGCTGCTGGACGTGATCGGTACGTACATGGCGAGTCGTGCCGCGCGGTTACCCCAAGGCAAGAAACGGTCATCTACGTCGAAAAGCACGCCACTGTCGGGATGGCCAGCTTCCGCACCGCTATTCGTAGGTCGAGATGGTGAACGAATCACGCGTGGCACGCTGCAATCTCGCATCAAGCGCGCCTTCAAGCGCGCAGGACCGGATGCACGCCCAGTGCCGGGCGCTTTGGTACACGGCCTGCGTCACACCTATGCCACTGAGCTCGCCACCTCGAATGTCAGCGTCTATAGCCTCATGAAGCTCCTCGGCCACGAGTCGATGACGACATCGCAGCGCTACGTAACGGCCGCAGGTATCGAAACTCGAGGTGCTGCAGCGCAGAACCAGTTGTACTCGCTAATCACCGAGCCCAATGCCGCCGCTGGTCGAGCATAGGGCGGAGCGGAAGCTCGACGTTCCTGACCTCTGGATGGCCGACCGTAGGCTCGCCTTCGACGTCACGCGTACGACGGTTGGCAAGTCCCGCACGGCGGGATCGGCTTCCGCACGGTGTTTGCGGCCCACTCTTCGGCGTCGACCAACTCGCCAGCGCACACCTTGACGTACGCACCGGTCCACGGCCCGTTGTGCGGATTCTGACCGCTGATGGTGCGGCACGTGGCGTGATGCACCCGTGCGGTGGACACGCTGTAGTTGCGAGCGATGTTCACGACGAAGCCTTCGGGGTTGGTGGCGAGCCAGGCCAGATAGCCGGCGTCGTCGTCCCGGAACTCGTGTGCGCGGGTGCGCGGGTGCGCGGGTGCGCCCCGGCGAGTACATCGACTGGCTCGACGTTGCCAACCTCGCCAACTGGCTTTTGTGAGAAGTCGAGCGAGCTGTGCTCGCCGACACTGGTGGTTTCAGCCGATGCGTAGATGCCCACCGCAACCTTGTTGCCGGCGAATTGATCCGCGGTGCAGTGCAGGCCGAGCTCGGTGATTCGGCCGTCGCGGGGATGCCATGCGCGATCTGGCCGGGTACGACCCAGCAGGGGGTCGAGCGCATCGATCGTCTGCTTCCACAGGTTCAGCCATTTACGGCGTGGACCGACCACGAAGGACAATTCGAGCCGAACTGGTCCATCCGGTAGCACGGCGGCGCCGAAGACGGCGTCGTGGATCGCCTCCTTGTACGCAATGCTCGAGGCCGAGGCTGCAGTCGTCGCGACAACCACATCGGCGGCTTCAGGTGCAGGCACTTCTCGGGCCGCACAGATCCGCACCGACGACTCTTCGCCATACCGCTTCGTGCACCACACCGACACCAAGTCGGGATCGCGAAGGCGAGTTGCGAGCGGATAAGCATAGTTGTCGAGGTCGCTGGCTTCGAGCAGGTCTCGTGAACTCGGTAAACCGACGTCAAGGCGCAGTGCCCAGGGGCCGTTGACCTGTAGGCCGGCGATCAACGCCTCGGTGTCATCCAGGTAAGCCCGCAGTCGAATTTGATCTAGGTCGTCGGCCTTGTTCCATGACGCGAGCCGCGGCGCGACTCTTAGCTCCAGCGGGAGATTCTCAGGACGTGCAAACCAGCGCATGGGAACAAAATAGCGTGGCGCGCCGACATGACCGAGGCGGAATCAAAGCAAACCAGCAGCATAGATTCGGGGATTCTCGACGCTACGAGTGCGGCGTTTACGGCTGGTGTGGTGGCGTTTCCGATGCGGTCGGTCTCGGATCTGTCAGCAAACTGCGGAAAGTCAAGTCAACTGGATGTTAACCGTTCTCAGAGGGGCGAACGAACACTAATTTGCTGGGCGGCGCAGTCCACAATTATTACCTATAGGCGACACTCGGACTCGTATCGACGAACTACGCGCCGACGCTAGGACACGCACCAGAAGGCTCCTACCTCGCCAAATATCTGATGCTTCTGTCTAGCAGTGGAATACAGGGAGACCTATCACATGGGAGACTCGGGTCCAGCAGCCGTTGGCATTCAAAAATCATCCCGGGGAAAATGGTGCGATAGATCCTCTCATCTCGGCAAAGCCGTCCAAAGCGGTAGTTGCTGCAACCCTTGTGCGGATCTGTCATTTTGTGCTCAACTGACGTTGCTAGTTCCGGTGAGGAGGCAGGCACTTCAGCCTGCACGAACGCACGGCGCTCGACGCATGCGCTCATCGGAGGCACTCGAACGCTCTGGTCAACGAGGAGGTGACGCCGCACAAGCAACTCAAATTGTGACCCGCTGACGGGGCGTTACCGATCCCCAGACGCTGAAGAAGCCGGGCTGGTATCCCGGCTTCTTCGGTGCGGCACTGCGCCGCTGATAACTCACTTCACCCCTTGAGAGGGAGACATGCTTATTTCAGCGTGCTTTCGGCATGATGTCAACCCCCGCTTCGCATCCTGGCCCTCGCCTTCGTCGAGTGCTGCAGGTCCCGATGGCTGGCGGGCACGGGCGTGACGGCACCGCCGGTCCCCACGGAAGGGACACTGCCCGTCAATGAAGCGCCCTACACGATGGTTCTTTACGAGGATCCGACGACTGGGCATCGCGTGCGAGCCCGTCTCACGCCTGAGGTTTCGCGCGTGCCGTTCGAGTTATGCAGGCCAATCCGGAGCTTCCCGGCATACCGTGGTCGCCGTTCCCATCAAGGGAGGTACTGGTTTTCGCGTTCACAAGGCCACGTTAGTTTTGAGTCGCGGTTTGAGATGACTGCCCTGATGACGGTCGACTTTCGCGGCGACGCAACCGCGGTCAGCTCCAACCCTTTTTGGCTGCTGTGGCCGAAGGGGCAGACGTACCACCGGCACGCTCCAGACTTCTTCCTCCGACGGCGCGACGGATCGGCTCTCGTTATCGACGTCAAGCCAGCAGATCGTGTCCGGGAGAAGGATCGGCTCCAGCATCAACGCACCCGCCACGTATGTCGCGATTTGGGTTGGGAATACGAAGAATTCACCACGATCGACTCGACTGAAGAACGCAATCTGCGACTGCTATGCGCCTACCACCATCCGCGGTTCGCGCCATCAGCAGCCGCACGAACCGCCATCGCTACCTGCGTGAAGCGATCAGGGCGCAACGGCGTGCAATTCGGCGAGCTGATTGACAACGCTTCAGACAGCGCAGAACTGGACGACAGTCATCTCATCTGCAGCACCTACCACATGATCTGGAACGGAGAGGTTCACGTCGATCTGGCCCAACCACTGACCTGGACCACGGTGATCACGCCGTGATCGAACTGCATATCGGCGATATCATCGAACTTCGCGGCCAGAGTTGGCATATCCGCGACAGTGACGGCATCGCCCTTCGGCTCAAGAGTCTCGATGACGGCAGCGACGTCACCTTGCCGGTAGCGATGCTGCTCTGCGACGATTCCTTCGTCGGTCCCGACGCCTCCGGACCAAGTATCGCCGATCAGAGACTGTTGGACCTTGCCACCGTCAAGCAGCGACGAGATGCTCAGTTCTGGTACGAGCACCTATCCGACATCAAACACGCCATGGAACAGCCAGATCAAGGACAGGCCTCTTATGACCTCCCGAGAGAAACTGTAAGAGAACGGCTTTCGGAGAAGCGCGCCGAGCTGCGAGGCCTCGGCCGGCAGGTTTCCATGACCACCATGTGGCGTAAATGGCAGCGCTTCAGCAATGCGGGCCTGCTTGGCTGTGTCGATCAGCGCGGCATGCCAGGTCACATACGTCTGTCCGGGGTGCACGAGCGCGTAATCGTCACCCTGGAGATGGTGAAGGCGCTTTACGTGGACAAGTCGACGCCTACCAAGAAGCAGATCATCGAGATCGCTGGGCGTCGCCTCCGTGACGACAACGTGCCGGTGCCGTGCAGGTCATCCTTGTACGCCTTGCTGACCGCACTTGACCGCGGTGAGCACACCACCGGCGACGCGACGTCCCGCCGCAGTCACGCGAACAGTCCCGACCGAGCGTTCTCGAAGATCGTCGCCTTGTATCCCGGCGAAGAAGTGCAGCTCGACTCCACACCGCTTGACGCGATGGCCCTGCTGCCCGATGGCCAGCCATGCCGTATCGATCTGGCTGCCGGAATCGACGTTGCCACACTAAGCATCACCGCGGCGATTCTCCGCCCGAATGCATGCAAAACCGTTGACGCGATCGAACTCTGGGCCAACTCCTGTATCCCGCAGCAGATGTTGCCAGGCTGGAGTGAGAATATGACAGTCGCGCGAAGCTACCTGTCGGACAAGCTATCCCCCCAGATCGACCTCGATAGGGCACTCGAGAACAAGCCTGTCATCGACGTGCGCGGTGTTGTCGTTGATCGCGGCAAGATCTTTGTGTCGAAAACCTTCGAGCGAGCTACCGAACTTCGGGGAGTTCATCCTCGGGTTGCGCCGCCGCACGCGCCCACCGCCAAGCCTCATATCGAACGCTTACTCAAGACCATCGGCGATGACTTTGTCCGATGGATACCAGGATACAAAGGGCGCTCGGTCAGCCATCGGGGCCGAAACCCGGAGAAGGACATTGTGTGGCCGCTGTTCCTACTTCAGGCGCTGCTCGACGAATGGGTCATCACCGTGTATCAGAACCGTCCCCATTCAGGGCTTCACCTGACAGCGGCTCCGCGGATGAAGCTCTCTCCCAACGCCATGTATCGAGCCATGTCGGAAGTGGCGCCAACACCAGTGCGGACGATGACACGCGACGATTGTATCTCGCTGCACCCCTACAAGTTTCGCTGTATCAACCGCTACGGCGTCAACCTGGAGAACCTTATCTATAACGTTGACTCACCTCGTTTCCACCGGATGCGACGAACGAAATCATTGAATTCCAAACAGAATGGCAAGTGGGAGGTCCGCTACGACCCCAACAATCTGATGCGAATCTGGGTGCGAGACGAATCCCTAGCGTTCGACGCGCAGGGTCAGCGCAGGGTCGAAGACAAGGGCTGGATCGAGTGCCGCTGGGTTCTGGCCGACTATGTGACCATTCCGTTCGGGGTCGACATGGT
The DNA here is from genome assembly GCF_055419625.1 of Mycobacterium sp. IDUB_1. Lineage (NCBI taxonomy): Bacteria > Bacillati > Actinomycetota > Actinomycetes > Mycobacteriales > Mycobacteriaceae > Mycobacterium > Mycobacterium sp. IDUB_1. The sequence goes on from NZ_JBVAYA010000003.1 coordinate 505,338, forward strand.
GAAGGCGGTCCGTCGAGACATAGGCAAGAAACCAACCGACAAGGATGTGCTTAAGCGCGCAGAGCAGATTCATCGTCAATTGCTCGGCGGCCCATCGGAACCCAAAGCTCGACCGCTCTCACGAGCCGAGGCGTCAGCCGGCCGCGCCAACCTTGCGCGACAAGAACTCAGCGGCGGCCCTCCCCCTGATGCCGTTGCGTCCGGACAAGGCGACGACACTCTCGTCGACTCGGTCGTTAAGCCCGCGGCCGGACCAGTCGAGCCTATGCGCCCGATGCGCCTGTCGGATGGGTGGTGAATCTTGGCATCACCGACGACCGGGGAAGAGTGGCGCGAGTACTGCACCTACGAGCCCACCCCGGACGCCCAGCGACCCTCTTTGAGTTCGGACGACATCAAGGCTCTCGGCACCGTCGAAAGGTCGGCGTACAACGAACGGCGGATCGACTACCTGAACGAAGAACGCATCTTCCCTACCCGGGACCTGACCCGAATCCTGAACCACGCACGGCGACTGCTTCGCAGATCACGAGCTAAGAAGTTCGTCGCCAGGCCAGGCATCCGGGTATCCGGCGAACCCAGGACCGGCAAGACCACCGATGTGATGGCCGCCGGAAAGCGACTGGACGCCGAAATACGACGAGCCTGCGGCCGGGAGAACGACCTGTCCTTCCTGCCTGTCGTCTACACCACGATTGCCACGGCAACGACGACGAACAAACTCTGGGTGCGCCTCGCCGACTTCGTCGGTGCACGCGAGCTGCGAGGTAGCAATGCCGACGAGCGACTCGTGGACCTCGCGCGACTACTAAAGAGCCTCGGCACCAAGTTCGTCATCCTCGATGACGTCCAACGCCTCAACACCGACCGCGCAGCAGGAGCGGAAGTAGCCGACAACATCAAGACTTTCGCCGAGAATCTGGACGCAACAATGCTCTTCGCAGGAATCTCACTGGAGACCGCTCCCCTGTTCAGCGGCGAGAACGGAGAGCAGTGGCGCAAACGCACCCGGCCAGTAAACCTAAGCAACTACTCACTCTCAAATGACACCGACCACAAAGAGTGGGTGCAGCTCGTCGCATCCTTCGAACGCATTCTCCCCCTCCCCCTGCACGAGCACGGAATGCTCCAAAGCCATGCAGACTACCTCTACCACCGCACTGGAGGATCCATCGCATCGCTGAGTGATCTGATCATCGACGCCATACTCAACGACAAACGTCGGTGGTGCCGAGTGCCCGCCGGCCATTGCCGCTGCCGGTGCCACCGATTGAAGCGGAAACGTTGAAGAGCTATCTCCGACGGGTCACGGAGTCGAACCTCCTCAGACCAGACTGGCTTTCGAAAGTGTCCCGAAAGAGCCGATTTGTCGTTGACCTCATTGAGATTACCGGGTTTACCGAGCGATCCTTGTTATCAGCCCTTCCCGAATTGCGCACACCGCAGCTGATCAAAGACTGGCCGCATCTGGTCGGACTAGTCTCGAAGAGAGCGGGAGTTCGCTCTGCATGCACCCACTGCGTCGCCGCACGAAGTCGAACTCGCAACCGAAGGCAAGCTGTAACTGTCTTTGCCTGTCACGAAGAGCTCGTCTGTCTCACTCATCAACGTTGGGTCGGAAGCTACGGCTTGAGATGCACTGCACATGAACAGTTCTCAGTATCCCGTTGCCCCGATATAGCATTGGCGAACCTTGCCCACCGGAGGCTCATCAAGAAATGGGGACGTGGACCTGCATTCTCCTGTTTCACCGCGTCCCTCATCTGTTTCTCCACTTGGGCCGAGTGGCCAGCGGTGTGCCGCGCTCCCGACATCCAGCACCGGAAATCTGCACTCGGCATTTCCGCCGATGAAGCCCCGTTGACACCACGGCAGATCGCCGCCTGGTACCCGAACGCCGTAGCCTTAGCCGAGCTTATTCTGACACAGCGCCACGAGCTTGTGGGGAAACGATATAGGTCCGCGGATGTGTTAGCAGAGGGTCTTATTCGTCTTCGCAGCATCGTGCCGGGCCTATCCCCCAGCGGAGCTTACGATCCCTTCCGGTACGCAATCCTTGCTGAACCTGAAGTTCTACCCACAGAGGTCGAAGTTATGCCAGGCCGCCGCAACGCGGCGCGTCACGTGGTGGATGCGTGTAGCGCCTTCATGCCGAATACATGAAAAAGCCCTTGCGCCAACCAGTATCGCTGACACCGAGCGACCGTGGACCGAAGTGTGCTCCCCGTGTCGGCTACAAACCCCACCGCTGCTTCGTTGACCGATGATCGATCCTTCGCTGCCGCGCATCAGCATCACCGAACTGCGCCGACATTTCAGCCGGATAATCGGTGAAGCGGAACAGGGACGGACCTTCGTCATCACCAGGCGGGGGCGTGATGTCGCTGTGCTCGTTCCGGCCGAGCGCTTTGCGGACGAAGATCTGCGTCAATGAGTGAACCTTATGGTTGTCTGCACAGCCGGTGGAGTCCAGCCGACCAAGACAGGACCGTGAGCATTATGGGGGGTCATGCGACACCCAGTATCGCGAACGAACTTCGACCACAGTGCTTGCTATCGCGACGGTCTTCACCCGCCTACCAAGCACGGCCGCCAGTGGTGCCGAACTAACGGTCCCGCCAGTCGAGCGGGGGCGTATGTTCAACCCGCCGCCGCGGCGTCACCGCCGGCCACACCGCGGGGCGACACCGCTCCCGCCGATGTGCGCCGACGCCGTGCAGCGGCCGTTAAGCGATACCAGCCTGACAAGGTTCGGCTCCTGCTGGTGGCACAAGCGCCACCCAAGGCCGACGACCGCTACTTCTACTTTCCCGACGTAGCGCGGCACGACTGGCTGTTCCGGGCGGTCGCGCGGGCGATCCTGCCCCACGCCGCGCCGACCCGGACCAACAAGGCGTCCCTGCTGGCGCAGCTGCGCGACCGCGGCGTGTTCCTGATCGACCTCAACCCCGACCCCGTCGACGGGTCCGACTTGTCGCCGTATGTGTCCGCGCTTCTCAACCGGATCGTCGAGCTGGAACCCGAGCGCATCATCCTGATCAAGGCCGACGTGTACCGCGCGGTTTATCCAGCGTTGGCCGCCGCGGGCCTCCCGGTCAGCGAGATGCGGATCCCTTTTCCCTCCTCCGGGCGACAGAAAGAATTCGAGACCGCGTTCGGTCGGGCGCTCGCGGGCGAGTGACCGTGCGCGATGTCAACCCGCCTCGGTAGCGTCGATCCTTATGGGGCCGGACGACTTTTTCGAGGAGACCGAGACAGTCAGTCCGTGGTCGAGTGAACCGACCATCACGACGAAGTTGCGGAAGAACTTCCTCAACGAGCTGCGTGCGGGTCCTGTGGCGGGTACGGACGATCTTGACGCGGCAGTCGCGCTGACGCACCTGGTGTGGGATGACCTGATTGCGTTCGGTACGGGCGGGGGCAACACCCTCGACGACAAGGAGCTCACCCTAGCCCAGCGCGCCCTCACCGCAACCCTGTCGCGCATCGGCATCGCATTGAGCTTCCCGTGGAGAGACTTCAGCACGTTCAAGGCGCACTGGCTGCGCAACGGCTGCTCGGGCTCGTGGCAGGCCCGCCGCGAACTCCTCAACGAGTTATTCGCCCCGGTTCAGGTGGAACTCGATCGGCAGGAGGAGGCGCAGTTTCGGGCCGTGAACGCCGAGGCGGTGTCACCGCACACCAAGACGGGCTGGCCCAAAGTGGACGAGGAGCTCACCGAGCTTCGCCGGCGCTTTCGGACCGCCACCACGACGCAGGACTACCGCGACGTGGGCAACCGCGCCGTCGGCGTACTGGAGGCACTCAGCCGCACCATCTACGACCCCTCCGTGCACCTCCGAGATGGCGAGGCCGAGCCGCCGACCGACAAAACCAAGCAGCGACTTGGCCGATATGTCGAGGATTCCCTGGCGGGCAAGGACAACGAGGCGATCCGCGGCGTCGCTAACAAGGTGATTGAACTGGCGCACAGCCTGAAGCACTCCACAGCCCCCACGCGGCGGGAGGCCGGAATTGCTGCGGACTCGGTGATCATGCTCGCGAACATCTTGCGCCGCGTAGATCAGGACTTCTGATTCGGTGAACGCAGCCGGGCCGCCAGGCGCCGGCGTCCGTACCCATAGACTCGGTTGCCGGGACGAAAGGGGGCGGCCTTGGGCGACTTGCACGTGGCGCAGATCAAGCGACGGCTGAAGGACACGACCTACTCTCATATCGACGTCTCCGATCTCGGCAAGCACGGCGCCGACTTCGTCGAGCAAGCTCGATTGACCCGCGCGCTCGCGGCGTTCGTGCTCACCAAGGTGGCAGATCTCAGCGCTGAGGACGCCGCCGCTTGCGTAACCGATGGCCCGGATGACAACGGTGTTGACGCGATCGCATTCGTCGATTCGGAGCCCCCGCGTCTCTATCTGGTCCAGTCGAAGTGGACAGATGCCGGAAACGGCGGAGGCGCGACGCTCGACGAGATGATGAAGTTCCAAAAAGGGTTGTCGGACCTCGTCACGATGAACTGGGTGCGGTTCAACGATAAGGTGGCTCAACGGGTCCCGGAGTTGGACAACGCTTTGCTCAAGACCGACCTTCGCATCGAGGTCATCTTCGTGACGATGGGTACACCACAGGTGGCCCCTGCCGTGGCCGCCCATATGGACGACTGCATCACTACGCTCAACGACCCGACTGAGGTCGCTCTGTTCACGTACCTGAACCAGGGCGCCGTCTATAAGCTTCTCGTCGATGACACCCTCTCAGCTCAGATTGATCTCACCGTCGAGCTGTCGGACTGGGGGCGCCTGGAGGGTCCTCCCGATGCCGTCTACGGCCACGTCGGCGGCGCGGAGGTAGCGGGCTGGCTCCGAGATCACGGACCCCACCTGTTCGACCGCAATGTCCGCTTGGTGCTGTCGAACTCAGAGGTCAACGCCTCCGTCCTGGAGACGATCGAGGAATCACCCGAGCGGTTCTGGTACTTCAACAACGGCGTCACGGCGCTGTGCGAGTCGATCGATAAGGCCCCTGCCGGCGGCACCGAACGTCGACAGGGGACGTTCGGGCTCAAGGGCGTCAGCATCGTCAATGGGGCGCAGACCGTGGGGACTCTCGCGCGGGCCCTGCGGCAGGGAAAGCAGCAGGAACTTGACGCGGTGCGGGTCATGGTGCGGTTCATATCGTTGGAGTCCGTCCCCGACGACTTCGGCAAGCGGGTGACGCGTGCAACGAACACCCAGAACGTCATCGGCGGCCGCGACTTCGTCGGCCTCGATCCCGAGCAGACGCGCCTGCGCGACGACTTCTCGGTCGACGGACTCACTTACGCCATTCGCAGCGGCGAGGAACGCCCGGACCCCGAGAAGGGGTGCGAATTCACAGAGGCCGCGGTGGCCCTCGCATGTGCCCATTCGTCGGGACTTGCCACCCAGGCGAAACGGGAGGTGAGCCGCCTGTGGGACGACACGTCGAAGGCCCCGTATAAGGCACTGTTCAACGCCAGCACCACTTACTTGCGGGTCTGGCGTTCCGTCCAGGTTCTCCGCGCCGTTGAGGCGGAGCTCGACCGGTTGAAGGGTGGGCTGGGCAACCGGGAACGGGGATACGCCGTTCACGGAAACCGTCTTGTCGCCCACGTCGTTTTCGCGAAGCTGGACTCCGCTGGAATCGAGAATCCCGCTGCAGATTGGGACCTCGTCCTTGCGCAGGTCCCCAAGCTGACCGCAAACGCGCTGAACACAATGACTGAGAAGGGGGAGGCCGAGTACAGCGGATACACCGCGAGCTTGTTCAAGAACGCCACGAAGACGGAGCACCTCGCCCGGTTGACCATCGATGCTCCCGCGTCGCCTTCCTGGTGCTCGCGGATCTGGCGTTCTAGTAGCGAGTAAAGGATTCTCAGCTGAGCGCTGCACTAAGCGACCATGCTCCACGCTGTTTGCAGCAGCGCGCAGATCTGGATCATTTCGTCGGCCGGGTCGGGTTTGCCGGCTTTCGCGGCGTCGGCAATGCGGTGCCCGTCGGCAACGAACGACTCCGTCCACAAAGACGGTCAAGCACACCAGGCAGGTCAAACGGTTCCTCCATGCGGGCACCATCTCCGACGGGCACCGACGGTTGTCGGCAAGGTAGCGCATACTGCCCGTTCCACGCATTACGCGGGTCCAGCGCGCCGGAAACACGTCACAACCCGCAACAGCCGAAGCGCAACTAAGTAAGTTGTTCACCAGACACACGACAAGGGGGTGACTCACCGGTGAAGGACGGCCGCTGGGTCACTATCGCCGAGTCGCAGTTCGCTCACGAGAAGCAGGGTCTGGACGCGATCAAGCAGAAGCTGCCGGATGCGGAGCCGTTCCGCGCCTGGGCCAACTTCGAGTTCCGCGACAACCGCGGCCGTTGGCACGAGGTCGACCTGCTGGTGCTGGCTCGCGACAAGCTTTACCTCATCGAGCTTAAGCATTACCGCGGCATCCTGACCGGCAATGATCACCGGTGGCGGCGCAACAACCGCACCGAGGACTCGCCGCTCCTGCTGGCCCGCCGCAAGGCCCAGTACTTCTCCTCGCTGCTCAAAGACGCGATCCGGGAACGCGGTGGCAACGAGGCGGTCAGCAGAATCCCCTACGTCCAGGAGTTGGTGTTCCTGCACCACGAGCAGTTCGTCTGCGACCTGCAACCGAACTCGAAGATCAACCTCTACGGCCTCGACGGCCGCGAAGGCATCACCAAACTGCCCGGCATCTCCAAGGTGCTGCTGGCCCCAGCCAGACACGATCCCATCTCAGAACGGGACAGCCAGCTGATCGCCGGCCTGATGAAGGCCATCGGACTGGCGCCGCGCCGCCAGCGTGAGGTGGGCTCCTGGATCATCGACGACCAGCCGCTGGCCGACGGCGACGGCTGGCAGGACTGGCCGGCGTTTCACCACGTCAACACCGAGGACCATGTCCGCATCCGGTTCTACACCACCAACCCCAGCGCCACGAAGGCCGAGGATCACGCCCGCCGCCAGGCCGTCACCCACGAATACAACCTGCTGCAGCGTCTGACCTACGACGGTCTGCAGGCGCCCAAGGATCTGGTCGACGAACCCGAACTGGGCATCGGCCTGGTGTTCCCGCAACCCAAGTCCGACACCCCGCTGGACCTGTGGCTGGCCGACCACACCCTGTCGTTGGACGCCCAGCTCGACCTGATCGCCCGGCTGGCCGACATCGTGCACTACGCGCACCGCAACCGGGTGGTGCACCGCAGCCTCAACCCGCGCTCGGTAGCCGTCCGGGAACGCGCCGACGCGCTGCTCCCCCAGGTCGTCGACTGGGACAGCGCGGGCATCCTGCCGGCCAACCCCGACACCGCCGTCACCCGGCTCTCAGGTGGTTCGCTGACACTGATGGCCGGCGCCCCCAGCGACACTGCGCGCCTATTCGCCGCCCCGGAAGGCTCGCGGCCCACCGACCCTGCCCGCATCGACGTCTTCGGACTCGGCGCGCTGGCGTTCTTCATCCTCACCGGCGGCACCGCCCCGGCCACCGAACGCGGTGAGTTGATCGACCGGCTGCGCCGCGACCGCGGCCTAGACCTGGCCGCTGAGATGCCCCAGGTCCGGACCCCCCTGCGTCAGCTGGTACTCGACGCCACCAACCCGAGCCCGGCCGACCGCATCGCCGACATCGGCGAGTTCGTCGCCCGGCTCGACGACGTCCGCAACGAGCTGTTGCTAAAGGCCACGGGCACCGACCCGCTGGAAGCGGGGCCGGGCGCCGAGCTCGCCGGCGGCCGGTTCGTCTACCAACGCAAACTGGGCGCCGGCTCCACCGCGGTGGGAATCCTGGTGAAGGACAACCAGGTTGGCGGCGCTCTGCGAGTGCTCAAGGTCGCGAAGGACCCCGACGCCGCCGAAAGGCTGCGCGCCGAAGCCCAGGTGCTGGGCCGCTTCGAGAACGACGACCGGATCGTCACCCTGCACGGCGTGGAAGACGTCGGCGGGCGCACCGCACTGATCCTGCGCTACGCCGGGCGCACCACCCTGGCCGAGGAACTCAACAACCGCGGACGCCTGTCCATCGACGTGCTGCAGCGCTGGGGCACCGACCTGCTGACCGCACTAGTCGCGCTGGAACGCAACGGCGTCACGCACCGCGACATCAAACCGTCCAATCTCGGTGTCTATCAGAGCAGTTCACGCGCCGACACGCATCTGGTGATGTTCGACTTCTCGATGGCCGGGGTGTCGCCGGACAATGTCGAGGCCGGCACCCCGCCGTATCTGGATCCGTTCCTGGGCACCGGCACCCGCCGCCGGTACGACACGGCGGCCGAGCGCTACGGCGCCGCGGTGGTGCTGTTCGAGATGGCCACCGGCGCCACCCCGCACTACGGCCCCGACCCCGGCGCCCACCCGGCCACCGTCGATGACGACGTCGCCGTGGCACCGGCCATTTTCGAGGCCGCCCTGGCCCCGGCGATGGTCGCCTTCTTCACCGCCGCGCTGTCCCGCGACCCTGCCCGCCGACCCGACACCGCCGAGGACATGCTGCGGGCCTGGCGGCAGACCTTCACTGCCGCCGACACCCCCGTCACGCCACAGGCAAACGACGCTGACGCCGAAAAGGCCGACGCCGCAACCGCTTTGAGTGTCTCCGGGCTCAGTGCCCGGGCCGCCTCCGCGCTGGCCTCGGCGGCGGTGACCACCGTCGGGGAGTTGCTGGCGGTGGATTCCACCACCTTGAACCGGCTGGTGGCCCGCGAGGCCAAGGACACCCGCAAGGAGATCGTCGAGCGCTACCGGGCCTGGACCAAACGCCTGGGCAAGCAGCAACCACAGCCGTCGGGCACCGAACTGCGCAGCCTGGACGACACCGTCGCATTGCTGCTGTCGGCGGTCTCGTCGCCGCGGTCGTCGACCACCCGCCGCGACGCGGCCGCCCTGCTGCTCGGCACCACCCCCGGGCTGGACGGCTTCGCCAGCAGCACCGAACTGGCCGAGAAGCTCGGCAAGGCCCCGCAGCGCGGCACCCAGCTGATCAAGGAGTTGCAGGAGGACTGGGCCAACACTCCGGCCACCCGCGAGCTGCTCGACGCGCTGACCGACATCGCCCGCGGGGTGATCGAGGATTTCGGCGGGGTGGCCGCGGTGTCCACGCTGACCGCCGAGATCCGCTCCCGGCTCCCCCGGTCCGGCCTCGGCGGCATCGACCCCCGCGCCGAACGCGCCGCGGCCGGGCTACTGCGGGTTGCGCTCGACAGGCTGCACGAGCACGAGACCGCCTCGGATGAGAAGACTCTGGTGCGTCGACGGCACGGCCGCCGTCTGGCGCTGCTGGCCACCGACGAGATGCTGCTCAGCGCCGCCGAGGCGGCCGCGAAATGCGCCGACGAGCTGGTGTCGGCCGACCCGAACGCCGTCATCCCCGCCGTGCGCGCAGCCGAGACGCTGCGCACCGCGTTCCAGGCCGGGTACACCGCCGTCGCCGACAGCGACACCACCGCCCCGATGCCCAGCGACGGCCGGCTGGTCCGGCTGGCCGCCGCGATCGCCAAACACGCCGCGGTGTCGGGCCGCGGCGAATTGCACAACACCGACATGTCGCCTGCGGCCGCGGTGGCCGAGGCGCTGCGCGGGTTGGCGCAGAACGAGTCGCTGTCGGCCTCGCAGATTCGCAGCCGGGTCACCGCCCGCTTCCCCGAACTGGACAAGGTGCCGCAACGCCCGCACCTGGACACCATCCTCGCGCAGACCGCGCTGAACCTGACATGGGACGCCGCCCGCGAGGTCTACTGCTTCGCCGACGCCGAACCGCCCAGCGCCACCAGCATGCACACCCGGCAGCCCACCGCCCTGCCCGCGACCGGCGAGACGGTGGCGGACGTCGATCAGGCAGCCAACGCGGTTGCCCTGTTGCGTCGATCGCTCGACGAAGCCGGGTTCGTGGCCGTCGGGGTGCAGATCCCGCGCGACCGGCCCGGTGACCACGAGCGGGTGGCGCAACACCTGGCCACGACCTACGGCGGCGAGCTGGTGGACGTGACCACAGAGTTGATCGTGGGCATGCAGAAGCTCGCCGACGAGCGCGGCATCCCGTGGGATCTGATCCGGGGGGCTGATGCCGCGGAGGCCACCGCCCGCGACGCTCAAGGCCTGCGGGCGGTGATCGACCGGGTGGCCCCGGCGCTACGGGAGAAGTTGCGGGCAGCGGTGTTCGATGGGCTGCGCAGCGCTTCGCCGCTGATTCTGACCGAGGTGTCCCCGCTGGCCCGCTACGGACATCTGGACCTGCTCGCCACGCTCAGCGATCTGGCCGCTCCGCGCCGGCGACCCGTGTGGGTGGTGCTGCCGCAGCTGCGGGGACAGGTCGGGGCGCTGGTGGACCGCAAGCCGATCCAATTGGGGTCGCCGGGTGGTCAGTTTGTGTTGTGGCGGGACGCACTGGATGCGGTTCCAGCTGTTGGTGATGGGGAGACGACGTAATGGGTTGGGCTGCAGCGGAACTGGTGACCGCGCTGAAACGTCAAGTGTTGGTGTTGGAGAGCGATCTGCGGGCGCGTGTTGACGGCGATGACGAGCACGCACGTCAGAAGGATGTGCTCGAAGCGTGGCGGTGCGACTACGACGCGGCGTTCGCCGCGCAGCGCACCGCCGCGACCTGGCTGGAGTGGCGCAACGACCGGGTGACGCAGGCGGCCGTGGCCTGGGTGCTGTTGACGGTGTTCGCCCGCTACTGCGAGGACAACGCGCTGCTCTCCCCGCGCTGGATCGGCGGCGCCGACGCCGATCACCGTGCCCAGGCACTCGACGCCCGCCGCGCCTACTTCCAGCAGCATCCCGAGCACACCGACCGGGAGTGGCTGAGCCAGATCATCGGCCACTTCGGCAAGTTCACCGCGACGGCCGGGCTGGTGGACCGGTTCTCGCCGCTGCATCTGGTGGCGCCCTCCGGTGACGCGGCTCGTGCCCTGCTCGAGTTCTGGTGGCAACAGGACGGTGATGGGCAACCCCTCTACGGGTTCGCAGGGGTGGACACCCGCTTCCTGGGCGACGCGTACCAGGACCTGTCCGAGCACGCCAAGAAGACCTACGCACTGTTGCAGACCCCGGAGTTCGTCGAGGAGTTCATCCTCGGCCAGACCATGGAACCCGCGCTGGCCGACCGCCCGCTCGAAGGGTTCACCATCATCGACCCGACCTGTGGCTCAGGGCATTTCCTGCTCGGCGCGTTCGCACGCCTGCATGCACGGTGGCAGCGCGAAGCCCCGGCACTCGGTACGCGGGAACTGGTCGCTAAGGCACTCGACGGCATCTACGGCGTGGACATCAACCCGTTCGCGGTGGCGATCGCCCGCTTCCGCCTGCTGGTCGCCGCGCTGCACGCCGCGGGCGACAGCAGCATCGAACAGAACATCGGCTACACCCCGCACCTGGCCGCCGGCGACAGCCTGCTGTGGGGAGCCAATCAGCAACTGCTGCCCGAAGACCTGTTGGCCGCGCCAGCGATCCGCGCCGATGCCACCGAAGACGCCGACGCGCTCAAGAGCATCCTTCAGCGCGAACACGACGTGGTAGTGGGTAATCCGCCGTACATCACACCGAAGGATGCCGCGCTCAATGCGACCTACCGGCAGCTGTACACCACCACGCATCGGCAGTACGCGCTGACGGTGCCGTTCATGGAGTTGCTCTTCCGGCTGGCGCACGGATCGGCTGGCACACGGCCCGCAGGGTGGGTTGGACAGATCACCTCCAACTCATTTATGAAGCGGGAGTTCGGCTCAAAGCTCATCGAGGAGTTCTTGCCGACCATCGACCTACGCGAGGTGATCGACACCTCAGGCGCGTACATACCCGGCCACGGAACGCCCACGGTGATCGTCGTGGGACGAAAGCAGCGGCCATCATCGGACATCGTGCGTGCGGTACTCGGGATTCGCGGCGAGCCTGGCCGACCTGACGAGCCCGCGAAAGGGCTTGTGTGGTCAGCTATTACGGATCACATCGCTGAGCCTGGTTTCGAAGGTGCCTATATCAGTGTGGGCGATCTTCCACGCCTTACATTTGCCAGTCATCCATGGAGCCTTTCGGGCGGCGGCGCTGTACAGCTTCAGCAACAGATCGACAATCACACAGCGCAGCTCGGCGAGCGAATCCTTGTGGTGGGGCGCACTACACATACCGGTAGCGACGATGCCTTCTACTTGCCGGCGGCAGCCTCAAAGACACTGCGTCTGACGAATGATGTCGTTCCAGTAGTCCTTGGGGAAGGCGTGCGCGACTACACCGTCGTCCCCCAACTCGACACCGTGTTTCCGTACGGCTCGGACGGGGTACCGTCATCCCTCAGCGACAGCGCACTCCGATACCTCTGGCCAAATCGTTCAGTGCTCAGCCAGCGGATCGATTTCCAGCAGACACCCGAAGAACGTGGGTTGCGCTGGATAGATCATTCGATGTTCTTCCCTCAGAGGTTCAGAAGCCCACTCTCCATCGCCTTCCCTTTCGTGTCCACGCACAACCACTTCGCACTGGATCGCGGCGGGAAGGTGTTCAAACAGACGGCGCCTGCAATCAAGCTGCCCGCGGGCGCGTCGGTCGAGGATCATCTGCGACTGCTCGGCGTACTGAACTCATCGGTAGCCTGCTTCTGGCTCAAGCAGAACAGCCACAACAAAGGCGAAGGCGGCGGAGCACGCGTCGAAGCCGGCTATGCGGCTCGCGGCGAGGCGTGGCGGGAGAGCTACGAGTTCACCGGAACGACCCTGAAAGATTTTCCGTTACCTGCCAACACGCCAGTGGAACGCGGCAAACTGCTCGACGGGCTCGCGCATGAACTGCAAGAGCAATCGCCCGCCGAACTCGCCAAGCGCGAAACTCCCACCGCCGCAGCTCTCGAAGATGTACGGGCAGCGTCAAATCATCTGCGCGCCTTGATGATCGCGAATCAGGAGGAACTCGACTGGGAGTGCTACTGCATGTATGGCTTAGTCGACGAAGACCTCTCTTACGCCGGCGATCTGCCGGAGGTCGCGCTCGGTGAACGGGCTTTCGAGATTGCTCTGGCCCGCCGGATGAAGGACGGGGTGGAGTCGACCTGGTTTGTCCACCCACTGCAAGCATCCACCCCCATTGTCGACGTCCCCGACCACTTCCCCGCCGACTACCGCGCTCTACTGCAGCGCCGACTGGACGCCATCGAATCCAATCCGCACATCCGCCTGTTGGAGCGCCCAGAGTACAAGCGTCGCTGGGCATCCGAGCCGTGGGACAAGCAGGTCGAGTCCGCACTGCGCGACTGGCTGCTCGACCGGGTGGAGGACCGTGCGTTGTGGTTCGACCGGGACGACCGCCCGACGCCGCAGTCGGTGGCGCAGCTGGCCGATGTGCTGGACCGTGACGCGGACTTCCGATCGGTGCTACGGCTGTGGGCCGGTGAACCGAACGCCACCACCGGTGCCGCGCTGGCGAAACTGCTTGCCGACGAAGCGGTTCCGTTCCTGGCCGCCTACCGGTACAAGCCCTCCGGTCTGGACAAGCGTGCCGCCTGGGAGGACACCTGGGCGCTCCAGCGCCGGGAAGACGCCGGCGAGAAACTGCCCTCCCCCATCCCGGTGCCGCCGAAGTACAAGCCCGCCGACTTCGCCAAGGGCTCCTACTGGTCGCACCGCGGCAAGCTCGACGTCCCCAAAGAACGATTCGTCGGCTACCCGGCCGCCGGGAGGGACACCGATGCCACCGAGCTGCTGGGCTGGGCCGGCTGGGACCACGCCCAACAGGCGCTGGCTCTGGCGTCGCTGATCAGCGCACGGATCGACGAGGGCTGGGACACCGCCCGGCTCGTACCGCTGCTGGCCGGCCTCAACGAGCTGGCGCCGTGGGTGCGGCAGTGGCACAACCAGATCGACCCGGAGTACGGCGAATCGGTGGCCGACACCATCGACGCCGAGCTGACCTCACGCCTGAATGAGCATCACCTCACGGTGACCGACCTGACCAGTTGGCGGCCGCAACCGGCCCGCCGCGGTCGAAGGGCAGCCCGCACATGACCGTCCTCCTTCGTGACGTCATCGACATCCCCGAGCGCGTCGGCAGCGACGATTACGTGCTGCGGCTGACCGACAGCACCGATGACGACGCCCACATCGCCGCCACCCTGGACGCCTACGTGCTCACCGAGTCGTTACGCGAGAACTTCGATGCCGCGTTGGATCTGGTGGCCGACGCGGTCAACCAGAACACCTCCCGGGCGGCGTACCTGACCGGGTCGTTCGGCTCCGGTAAGAGCCACTTCATGGCCGTGCTGTACGCGCTGCTGGGCAACCATCCCGCGGTGCGGACACCGAAGTTCCAGGCGCTCACCGGGCACTACGACGGCGAACTGGCCGGCAAGAAGCTGCTGCGGCTCACCTACCACCTGCTCGGCGCCACGTCCCTGGAGCAGGCCGTGCTGCGCGGCTACGTCGACCAGATCACCCGACTGCATCCCGAGGCTCCGCTACCGGCGGTGCACCTGTCCGACAAACTGCTCACCGACGCCGAGAACCTGCGCGACAAGATGGGTGACGAGCAGTTCCTGGCCGGGCTGGCCGGCGGTAACGGCGGCGGCAGTGGCGATCCGTGGGGCGGGCTGATCGGCGGCGGCTGGGACCTGCCTCGCTACCGGGGTGCGCTGGCCGCCGGCCCGGAGGATCCCGAACGCCGGGAACTGGTGTCGGCGTTGGCGGGCAGCTACTTCGGGTCGTTCACCGAGACCGCCGACTACGTCGACCTGGACCGCGGCCTGGTCGTGATCTCCGAGCACGCCGAGGCACTCGGCTACGACGGGGTGGTGCTGTTCCTCGACGAACTGGTGCTCTGGTTGGCGTTCTCGGTGCGTGACACCGAATTCTTCGCCCGCGAATCGCAGAAAATCACCAAACTGGTCGAATCGTCGGGGCGTCAACGCGCCATCCCGCTGATCTCGTTCATCTCCCGGCAGATGGACCTGCGCAAGTGGTTCGCCGACGCCGGGGCCTCCGGCGCCGAGCAGGACGCACTCGACCGTGCCTTCCAATACCAGCAGGGCCGGTTCCGTGAGATCGAACTGGGTGATGACAACCTGGCCGAAGTCGCCCACGCGCGGCTGCTCAAGCCGAAAGACGAAGCCGCCCAGGAGATCCTGAACAAGGCGTTCGCCGATCTGACCCGCAGCCCGGAGGTCTGGGAGGTGCTGCGCGACAGCCTCAACGCCGACGACAAGCACCGCGGGGCCTCGGAAGCCGAGTTCCGGCTCACCTACCCGTTCTCCCCGGTGCTGGTGTCCACGCTGCGCAACCTGTCCTCGGTGATGCAGCGCGAACGCACCGCACTCAAGGTCATGCAGCGCATGCTGGTCGACCGCCGCGACACCCTGACCGTCGAGGACCTGATCCCGGTCGGCGACGCGTTCGACTACATCGTCGAGGGCAGCGAACCCATCGACAGTCACGCCAAGAACATGTTCGACGCCGCCCACGACCTGTACCGCAACCGGCTGCTGCCCACACTCCTGGACAAGCACGGGGTGAGCATCGAACAACTCGACACCGACCCCGACTCGGTGCCGCGCGGGTTCCGCGGCCAGGAACGCATCGCCAAAACCCTTCTGTTGTCGGCGATCGCCCCGAATGTGCCCGCGCTGCGCGACATCACCGCCGCCCGGTTGGCCGCACTGAACCACGGCTCCATCAAGGCGATGGTCGCCGGCGGCGAATCCCGGGTGGTGCTGGGCGTGGTGCGCGACTGGGCGCAGAAGGACGCCCCGGAGATCAGCGTCTCCGACGGCGCCAGCCCGGTGATCCGGGTGCAGCTCGCCGAGGTCGACTACCAGTCGGTGCTGGATCGTATTCGCGCCGAAGACAATTCGGGGCGCCGCCGCGCGCTGCTGCGCCGGCTGATCCACCAGGCGCTCGGCGTGGGCACCGCCCAGGACGATCTGGGCGGAGCGGCCACCCGCACCGTCATCTGGCGCGGTTCGCGCCGCGAGGTCGACATCGTGTTCGGCAACGTTCGCGACGCCGCGTCGCTGCCCGAGCAATCGTTCGACGCCCGGCCCGGCACCTGGCGGGCGGTGGTGGACTACCCATTCGACGAGGCCGGATTCACCAGCGCCGACGACATCAACCGCATCGACCGGTTGCTGGCCGGCGGCGACCGGCACACCGTGGTGTGGCTGCCCCGGTTCTTCACCGAGTCGGCGATGGAGGACCTGGCGCTGCTGGTGAAGCTGGACTGGCTGTTCACCGGCAGCGGAGACCGCTGGACCGAGAACTCCAATCACCTCTCGGCCACCGACCGCGCCCAGGCCCTGGGCATCCTGAAGAACCTGGAGAGCGGCACCCGCACCGGCTTCGACAACCTGCTCAAGCAGGCCTACGGCATCGAACCGGCCGACTCGAAGCGCATCACCGCCGACTCCCAGCAGTTCGACGTGCTGACCTCGCTCAGCCGCGACTTCCAGCCGCAACTACCGCCAGCGGCGAACCTCGAGAACGCATTCCTCAACATCATCGACCAGGCGTTCAGCGCCACCTACCCCAACCATCCGCAGTTCGATCCCGCCAACAGCGAGGTCACCGCCCGCAATTTCGAAACCGTCCGCGATTACGTCGAGCAGGCCAGCACCCACCGCGACGGCCGGGTACCCACCAACCCGGGCGCCGACCGCACCGCGGTGCGCCGCATCGCCGGCCCACTGCGCGTCGGCAAGGCCACCGAGGACCACTTCCTGTTCGACCAAACCTCGTTCGACTACTGGGCCACCGAATTGGATCGGGCTGCCCAAAACGCCGAGCCGGTGACCGTCGGCGCGCTGCAAACCCACATCGAGGCACTGTCCCCGGCGTGGGGGCTGCGGCCGGAGGCCCGCGATCTGGTGGTCAGCGCCTGGGCGCTGCTGCGCAAGCGGGCCTGGTTCGAGGCGGGCAGCGCCATCACCGCGCCACCGCTCGGCCGGATGCGGCCCAACATCGAACTGCGCGCCGAACAACTCCCCGAACAGCAGGCCTGGGACGACGCCCGCGCCAACGCCGCCAAACTGTTCGGCTACACCATGGCCCGCACATACCTCACCGGCGCCAACGTCGCCGACTTCGCCACGCAGGTCCGCACACACGCCACCGAAGTGGGCACCAAACTGGGGCACCTGGTCGACGAACTGCACAAGGCCTACGGCCGGTTGGACGCCGTCGCCGGTGCCGACGACCGGCTGACCGCCGCACGGGCGCTGCACGACGCGGCCGACACCCTGTCCCGCACTGCGGGAAACGTCGCGGTGATCGACGCCCTGGCTGGTGTCGGGCTGCCGGTGGCATTGGAGACGGCCGGACAGATCGGCGCCGACGCACCCCGCGATAGCGTCACGCTGCGCAACTTCAAGTGGCCGCTGGTGGAGGTGCTCAAGACCGGCGGTCGCACCGGTGGCGATGTCGGTGACCGTGCCAACGCGATCTGGAAGTCTCTCCAGGAGGCGGTGTCGATCCCGGGCCGCTCGCTGTCTGACGACTTGACCGCCGCCGAAAGCAAACTGGTGCACTGGGTGGTCGAACGCGAACCCGTCACCCCGCCTCCGCCGCCGCGGCCACCCGCGCCGACAGTGACGGAACGCGACCGGGTGCTGCGCAACACTGACGACCTCGCTGGGCTGCAGAGCGAGATCACGGCGGCGCTGCAGGATTCCGGCAAGAAGGTGCACGTGCGCTGGTGGCTGGAATGAGTCCCCTCACCGCCACCGAGCCCATCATCCGGGCCCGCTTGGACAAGGCTGCCGCCAAACGCTACCGCCGGGGCGTGCTCGGTCTACGAGCCGAACCACGTTGGGCCGGAAACTCGTTCGACCACAAAGGTATCCCGGTGAGGGTGGTGCCCTGCCCATCGGTCCTAGCGATCTGGGAGGCCATCGACACCCGCGACGCCGACGGCTGGACCGTGGTGCTCACCGACGTCGATGACGACGAGCTCGGCGACACCGTGCTGGCGCACCTGCTGGACGGCCGACTCATCACCCCCGACCCGTGGGATGCCCTGCGCGGCAACTTCTCGGCCACCACCATCGAACCCGCGCTCTACCGGGGGGTGGCCAACGACCGCGCGGTGGCCAACGGTCTGCTCGCCGTGCTGTCCCCCGACTCCTACACCCCCGCCCCCGGCGGGGTGCTGACCCGCGACCACGCCATGACCACCCTGGCCCGCGACGTGCTCGAGATCGTCAAGGACACCGACGTCGAAGTGGACTCGCTGGCAATCTTGGAGTGGACCCGTTCAGCGGACACCCCGACCAACCTGGCCGACCTACGGGCCCGCGGCGGTACCGACCTGTTCGACGCGGCGGCCAGCTGGCTGGGCAGCCGCGCGGGCCTGCTGGCTGAGCCGCTGGCAGCCCTACTGAGCACCGGCCGGATCAACGAATTGGTGCCGCTGGGGGTGGTCGCGGGGCTGTTCTGCCAGGACGACACCACCGACCCTAAAGCGCTCGGGATGTTCCTGGGCCACTACGGGCTGACCAGCCTGGGTTCCGAAGCCCTGCACGCCTGGTACACCAGTGCCCGCGGCCTGGTCACCACCGCCCTCAAAGACCCGCACACCGTGCTGCAGGCCGCCGCATCGATTGCCAACGACCTGCGAATCGATACTGCCGCAGCATCATCGGATCTGATGCCGCAAGGGTTGAATGCCCGCATCAATGCGCTGGCCGACGCCCTGACCGAGGCGCTGCCTCAGGCACTGCCCGCCGACCTGGACGCGGCACTGATCACTCCCGCCGTTCACGCCCGGATCGAGGCGCAATGGGCCGAGGTCAACCGGCACTTCCTGGCTGCCGACTCGCATACCGTCGACGCGTTCTCCGGGGCAGTCCAGCTGTCCCGTTGGTTGGCCTCTCCGGTCAGTGTCGCCAACGGGTTGCCCGAGGCCGTCACCGCCTACCTTGCTCGCGACTCCTGGGTGGACACCGCGCTGACCAAGACGCGCCGGGGCGCTGACCAGCCGACGGCTGCGGCTGCGCTACGCGTTGTCATCGACACCGTACTGGCGCGGCGCGCCCGCCATGACCGGGTGTTCGCCCACACCTTGGCCGATGCACCCAAACCCCGAGTGCCGGTGGTGGAGAACGTGCTGCGCGAGGTGGTGGTGCCCATCGCCCGCCAGACCCCGACGCTGCTGGTGGTGGTCGACGCGCTGTCGGTGGCGGCGGCCAACGATCTGGTGACCGCCATCCAGCAGGACGGCTGGACGGAAGTGTCCACCGACGGCCGCCGCGGCGGTGCACTGGCCGTGCTGCCCACGCTCACCCGGCGCAGTCGCTGCTCGCTGCTGTGCGGCGAATTGTGCGAGGGCGCCGACGACGTCGAACGCAGGGGCTTTCTGGCGCTGATCCGCGACGCCCACCTGGAAGCCACCGGCGGCGGCCCGGACCCGATCTTCCACAAGGCGGCGCTGGACGCGATCACGGCCGGCGCCTCGCTGGCCACCGATGTCACCAACGCGCTGGCCGACACCGACCACCGACGGTTGGTGGCGGTGGTGCTCAACTACATCGACGACACCCTGCATCACACCGATCCCGGCGGCACCGACTGGACCATAGACACCATCGCACACCTGCGCGCCCTGCTCGGTGCGGCCCGCAGCGCCGGGCGTGCCGTGGTGATCACTTCGGATCACGGGCACCTGATCGACTACGGCACCGGCGCCAAAGTGGACCGGGCCAACACCTACGGCCAACGCGCACACGGTGATCTCGCGAATCTCGACCCCGACCGCGAAGTCGCGGTCGAAGGCCCGCGGGTGCTCACCGACACCCATCGGGTGGTCCTGGCCGTCGACCCAGACATCCGCTACGGCGCACGCAACGCCGGCTACCACGGCGGCGCCGCCCCGGCCGAGGCGATTGTGCCGGTGCTGGCATTCGTGGCGGGCCAACTCCCAGCATGGGCCCAGCAGGTGGCCGCGGTCGAACCGAGTTGGTGGCACGCGGGCACGCCGGCGCCGATTCCGGCACTCACAAAGCAGGGCGGCGCCCCGAGCCTATTCGACGTTGAGGAACCGGCCCGGGTGAACCCGTTGCCCGCCAAGGTGATCAGCAGCAGGGTGTACGCAGCGCAGCTCAAGCTGGCCGGGCGCATCGTGGTCACCGACACCCAGATCAAGACACTGTTGGCAGAGCTGTTGGCCGCCGGTGCGCGCGAGCTCACCCTGGCCCAGGCTGCGGCCGCGCTGGGAGTGGCAACCGCCGGCGTAAACGGGGCGTTGATGCAGACCAAGCGGGTGCTCGACGTCGAGGGTTACGAGGTGCTGGCCGTCGGCGGCGGCGTGGTGAAGTTGGACGAGGCCGCGCTGCGCGAGCAGTTCGGGGTGTCGGCGTGACGGTGTCCGCGCGGAGACGCCGGGAAATCCTCGACGCGTTGCGCCGCGGCACCGTGCCGTCCAACGGCCTGGATCAGTTGGCTGTCGGACTGGGCCGCTTCGAAGCCGAACTGGACAATGAACTCGATGTCGTCGCCGCCGGTGGTGCGGTGTTCAAGGCGGTTCGGGGCGAATATGGTTCGGGTAAAACGTTTTTCGCGCGCTGGCTGGGCGACCGGGCGATGAAAAAGGGTTTCGCCGTCGCCGAGGTGCAGATCAACGAGATCGACACCCCGCTGCACAAGCTGGAGACGGTGTACCGGCGCAGCATCGAATCACTACGTACGGCGTCGGTACCCCCGAGCGCACTGCGCCCCATCCTGGATGCCTGGTTGTTCACCATCGACGACGATGCCCGCCAGCAGGGCGTCGAAGTCGACGTACTGTTGGAGCGCCGGCTCGCCGATGTGGCCGCCCGCGCCCCGGTGTTCCCGATGGCGATCCGGGCCTACCGCCGCTTCGTCGCCGAGGACGACCATGACAGCGCCGATGCGCTGGTGGCCTGGCTCGGCGGGCAACCGCACGTGGCGGCCGCGGTCAAACGCAAGGCCGGCATCAAGGGCGACCTCGATCATTATCTTGCGCTGGGATTCTTGCGTGGCCTGCTGGCGATCCTGGCCGATGCCGGCCACCCGGGCCTACTGCTGGTGCTCGACGAGGTCGAGACGTTGCAGCGGATCCGCAGCGACGCCCGCGCCAAAGCGCTGAACGCGTTGCGGCAGTTGATCGACGAGGTGCACGACGGCCATTTCCCCGGCCTGTACCTGTTGATCACCGGCACCCCGGCCTTTTACGAAGGACGCCAGGGCATTCCCCTATTGCCGCCGCTGGCCGACCGGCTACACACCGACTTCGCCAAAGATCCGCGCTTCGACAACCCGCGGGCGCCGCAGCTCCGGCTGACGGGTTTCGACCCGGCACGTCTGGTCGAACTCGGCGGCCGGGTGCGCGATCTGTATCTGGCCGGGATCAGTGATCCCGCCCGGGTCGCCGGCGTGGCCGATGACACCTTCCTGGAACAGTTCGCCGCAGCAGTGGCCGGTGAACTCGGCGGCAGGGTGGGCATTGCGCCACGGCTGTTCCTGCGCAAGCTGGTGGACGTGCTGGACAAGATCGAACAGTTCCCCGACTTCGACCCCTACTCTGACTACGAGGTCAAGATCGCCCCCGCCGAGCTGTCCGACGCCGAACGGGCCGCACTCACCGCGGACGACGTTCCGCTCGATCTGTGATGGACGCCTTCGATCAGCTACATCCCGGGGTGCAATACCACCTAGCCAACACATTGCGGTGGAACGGATTACGGCCTACCCAGGCTGCTGCTGTGGAACCAGTCTTGGCAAGCTCCGATGCTGTGGTGTTGGCACCCACCGCCGGTGGAAAAACCGAGGCCGCGATGTTTCCGCTGCTGTCCCGGATGGCCACCGAGGACTGGCAGGGCTTATCGGTGCTATACGTGTGTCCCCTGCGCGCGCTGCTGAACAACCTGCAGCCGCGCATCGACGGGTACTGCCGTTGGCTGGGCCGCTCGGCCGCGGTGTGGCACGGCGACGTCAGTCAGGCGCAACGCCAGAAGATTCTGACTGAACGCCCGGACGTGCTGCTGACCACCCCGGAATCGCTGGAAGCGATGCTGGTGTCCACCAAGGTCGATCCCCGGGTGCTGTTCTCCGGGCTCCAAGCCGTGGTGGTCGACGAGATCCATGCTTTCGCAGGGGATGACCGCGGCTGGCATCTGCTTGCGGTGCTGGAGCGGCTGACGCAGGTGTCGGGGCGGCCTCTGCAGCGGATCGGGTTATCGGCCACCGTCGGCAACCCCGACGAGTTGCTGTCATGGCTGCAAGGCAGCTTCCACTCCCGCACCAGTACGGTCGTGGCGCCCGCGGTGGAAACCCCGGCCGCACCGGACATCACGGTCGACTACGTCGGCTCACTCACCAACGCGGCCACCGTGATTGCGTCCCTGCACGCGGGCGAGAAGCGGTTGGTGTTCGTCGATAGCCGCCGCCAGGCCGAGGAACTCGGTGCTGCGCTGCGCGAGGCCGGCATCGAGGCATACATCTCGCACTCGTCGCTGTCGGCAGCGGAGCGGCGCCGCTCCGAGGCGGCGTTCGCCGATGCTCGTGACACCGTCATCGTCGCGACCTCGACGCTGGAACTCGGCATCGACGTCGGCGACCTGGACCGCGTCATCCAGATCAACTCCACTCGCACGGTGGCGTCGTTCCTGCAACGACTAGGGCGCACCGGGCGACGCCCCGATTCCTCGC
Source organism: Mycobacterium sp. IDUB_1 (assembly GCF_055419625.1). Taxonomy (NCBI): domain Bacteria; kingdom Bacillati; phylum Actinomycetota; class Actinomycetes; order Mycobacteriales; family Mycobacteriaceae; genus Mycobacterium; species Mycobacterium sp. IDUB_1. The sequence goes on from NZ_JBVAYA010000003.1 coordinate 528,012, forward strand.
GCAACTGTCTGTTCCTCTGCCTGGACGACGAGGCTGTGCTGCTGGCCTCCGGAATGCTGCAGCGATGGTCGCAGGGTTGGGTGGAGCCGGTCACCCCTCCCCCGCATCCGCGGCACATCGCGGCTCAGCAGTTGATGGCTCTGTGCCTGCAGCAGCACCGGATCGGCGTCACGGAGTGGACGCAGTGGTGGGGTGATCTGCCAGTATTCGACGCCTCTGCGTCGAAGATTCTCGAATACCTGGTTGCGGAAGGCTATTTCGAAACAGATGGACCGTTCCTGCACATCGGACCGGAGGCCGAGCGCCGTTTCGGTCGGCGGTACTTCTCCGACCTGACCGCGGTATTCACCGCGCCGCCAGAATTCATCGTGTTGGCCGGTCGTGTCGAGGTCGGCACCATCGGCACCGACCTGCTGACCGAGAGCGTCGACGGCCCACGGGTTCTGCTGCTGGGTGGGCGGTCATGGAAGGTCACGCACATCGACTGGGACCGGCGGCGCTGCTTCGTCGAGGCCGCCGACGGCGGCGGCAAGGCCAAGTGGTCAGGCGTGCCCGGCGGGTTGTCGTATGAAGTGGCCCGCGGAATGCGGGAGGTGCTGCTCGGTTCCTCCCCGGTCGGTGTGACGTTCACCGCTCGGGCTGCCACGGTGCTGGCCGAACTCCGGGCCGGCTTTGCCGACACCGTGGCCGCCGACCGACTGATCGTCTTCCTGCCGAGCGATTCGGCCGGCCGGTGGTGGACCTGGGCCGGCACTGCGGCAAACCGGACGCTGCAGGCGTCCTTGCCTTCCGTGGTCGACCCGCGGCAGCGTATCGACGAGAAGTCAATCAGACTGCTGCCGGGGGTGACCGTGGCCGAGTTCTCGGCAGCGCTCACGGCCGTGGAGTTGCGCGATCCCGAGGTGGACGCTAATGCGTTGCGGGGGCTGAAGTTCTCCGCAGCACTGCCGCCTGAGCTGGCGACGCAGACGCTGGGAGCGCGTCTTGGTGACAAGCAACATGCGAGTGCGGTACTGACAGAGAAGCGGTCCATCACGAGATCAGGAGATTGAGATGGCTACGGAGACTGCGCGGCAGAGCATCGTCGAAGCATTGGTGTCCTGGAGGGGGCCGGCAGCCGCCAAGCGGAGAGACGAGGCTGAGAAGTTGCGCGGCGAGTTCGTTCAGCGGTTCCCTATCGGTGCCTGGCCAACACTGCCGCTCGAAGATTATGCGCTAGGTCAGCCCAGCCTGGACACTGTGTCGTACTGGCTGGAGTACAAAACTCTCGACATCGGCAGCATCAAAGGCGGTTCGTCCTCGAAGCACCTGATATACCGGCGTCGAGAAGACGGAACCTGGCGATTCCCAAAGGAGTACGACTCGCCAGAACAGGCCTGGGACACGATCCGGGCCGGCTTCGTCGACATGCTCAACCTCGCAGCTCAAGCCGATTTCGACGGCGTCGACGAAATCAAGGCGCTTACCGGTGCGCCCGCGGTCCGTACCAAATTGCTGTACATGTACTTTCCGGCCGAGCTCGTGCCGGTGTCGTCCCGAGCAGCTATTGACCACTTCCTGCAAGTATTGGGAGACGAACCGCCGTCAACGTCGGTGGTGCGCGGCAATCGGCAACTGCTCGCTGCGCTCCGCAAGATTCCAGAGTTGTCCGAGATGACCAATCAGGAACTCGGACACTTCCTCTACCACTGGCACGACCCGCGTCCCTCACAACGGGTCGTCAAAATCGCTCCCGGGGAGCGGGGCATGTTCTGGCCGGAATGTCTTCAGAATTCCTATATCTGTGTCGGGTGGGACGACGTCGGCGACCTCGGCCAGTACGAGACGAAGGAAACGTTCCGTGATGCCTTCCGCGAGCACTATCCGTACAACGGGGTCGAACATCAGGTGAGCCGAAAAGCCAATGAACTGTGGACCCTTGTGGAACTTCAACCTGGGGACACGGTGATCGCGAATCGCGGCGTCTCCGAAGTCCTGGCCGTGGGCACCGTCAATGACACCGGCTACGTGTGGCGACCTGAACGCGAACACTTCAAACACACCGTGGGCATCGACTGGGATACTGCCCAAGCCAAACCCATTTCGCCGGTAAAGGGTTGGGCTACAACAACCGTTTCCAAGGTGCCTGCAACGCTGCTCCGACAGATAACCGGACAAGGCCCAACTCCCAAGCCCGTCGACGCTGACGCCCAGTACGTGGATGTGGAGGCGGCACTGCGACGACGTGGCCAAATCATCCTCTACGGGCCGCCCGGTACCGGGAAGACATACATCGCACGCCGTGCTGCCGTCTGGTTCCTCGACGGCGGAAGTGGCAACGACAAGGCCAATGCTGTCCTCGCCGACGACGACCTGTTGAAGTCGCGCGAGCACGCCCTATCCATGCCGCCATCCGATTCCAAGAAGTCCGCTCGCTTGACTAGGGTCACCTTCCATCCGTCCTATGCGTACGAGGACTTCATCGAAGGATTCCGCCCACAACAGTCGGCCAGTGGCGCGATGAACCTGATGCTGTCCGATGGCACCTTCAAACGTGTCTGTAACACCGCCCGGCAAGACCCTGCACACACCTACGTCGTCGTCATCGACGAGATCAACCGCGGCAATATACCGAAGATCTTCGGTGAACTCATCACCCTCATCGAGAAGGACAAACGCGGCTTGACAGTTCAATTGCCGCAAAGCGCAGCACCTTTCGCGGTTCCCGAGAACGTGTACGTCATTGGGACCATGAACACCGCCGACCGCAGCATCCATCTGATAGACACCGCTCTGCGCAGAAGATTCCAGTTCATCGAATTGCTACCTGACAGCGATCTCTTGGAGGGTCGCACGGTCGGCGCATTGGCCCTCGATGCATTCCTTGACGGACTGAATGATGCTATTCGCCAGAAGTTCGGCCGCGACAAGCAGATCGGTCATGCATTGTTCTTCCAGCACGGGGAGATCATCGACACGCCAGACGATTTCGCCGCCGTTTTCCGATACGAGTTACTCCCGCTACTTCAGGAGTACCTATTCGAGGATTACGCGGCTCTGGCAGATCTGGTCGGCAGCGTCATCGATGTCGAGGCGCAGCGCATCGCCGAGGTCGCCAACGACCCGGAAACTCTATGCGCGGAATTGGCGAACAAGTTCGGAAGCGCGTCGGCGTGATATGCAGACCATCGACCTCGTCGAATACGAGTCAACGCGCGTTCGCACTGCAGCACCTACATCGGCCGATCTGAGCCTCGCTGACCGACTGGCTGCCGCCGGCGATATCGACGCGCGCCTAGACGTGCGGTGGCTCGCCGACGGGCGAGTCGATGTGAAAGCATCGTCGTGGGTCGGCGTGGTGCGGTTCTCATCGGTCGAAATCCGGGTATTACCAAAGCTTGTCGGTGGCACGCTGCGAGTGCTGCAAATGATCGAGTACAGCGACGGCGTGCGACTGCTCGCCCACCTGCCACCCGACCAACAGCTTGCCGTGAGCGGCGATGACCTGTTCCAGCTACTGGTCCGGGTGCTCGTCGGCGAGTCCAAGCTGCTGATTCGGGATGGTCTGCTTCGTGACTACCGGCCGACAGAGGACACATTGGCCGTCATGCGCGGCCGTCTGCGGATGCGCGACCAGTTCCTGAAGCGATATGGATCGCTTCACCAACTGGAATGCAGTTTCGATGAGTACGACGGCGATATAGCGGAGAATCAACTGCTGGAAGCTGCGCTGACCGCAGCTGCCACCCATGCTCGAGCATCCGCGCTGCGCAACGAAGCGCGCATGCTCGCCGGAGTGATCGGAGACATCTGTCAACCACCCACCTTTGACCCGGACTGGTATGAGCAGCGAATCCACTACGGACGGCGCAATTCCCGATACCGGGCTGCCCACGACGTGGCTCTGCTCATACTGCGCGGGTTAGCACTCAACAATCTGCACAGCGCCAGCCACCAAGGTGTGAACGCTTTCATGGTCAACATGAACGTGATCTTCGAACGATTCGTCTCGGCCATCGTCGAGCACGCGTTGTCTGGTACCGGATTTCGAAGCAGCGCACAGGCGGGCTTCCGAACTGTCGTCATCGATGAATCGACCAATCGGACATACAGCAGCATCCGGCCGGATCTAATGATCGCTGAGGACAGCTCAAACCGGCAGGTACCAGTCGACATCAAATACAAGCTGTACGGCACTGCGAAGGTCAGCTCCGCCGACGTCTACCAGCTATTTACCTACGCCTATGCACTCGCCAGCAGCGACGAGAACACCGCTGGCGTGATCTATGCGGCGACTACCCAGACATCCGGACCGGCGCTGCGCATCAAACAAAAGACAGGCGTCACCGCCGCACGACTGCGCGGAGAAGGCCTGGATGTAGCTACTGCACTCGACGACATCGGGTCGGGCGACACGACTGCCGCCTACCACCGGGTACGAGGAATGCTAAGAAATGTCACCGGGCTCGCCATCGTCGACCCCCTGGTCGACGCACCAACACGCTAGGTGCCGTAGTCGTGTCCCGCCACAGGGAATGGGGTGCTGAGCGCTCGACTGAAACGAGCGTGGGAGGAACGGACGTAGTCAGGAAGTCGCATCGTGGTTGTCCGGCTCCGAATGCGCACTCCATCCGACATCGAACACGAACCAACCGGCCTTCGATATCGGATCGTGGATCGGAAAGACCTGCGCCCGCGAATCGTCCATGGCGTACTCCACGACGTAGAGCCAGAACTCCTGACCGCGGTCGACGTTCTCTGCGGCTTGCCGGCGCGACATCGCGACACCACGCTCCGCCCAGCGGCCCGAGAGCGATTTGATCTCGATGTAGCGCGCTACGGAGCCGTCGGGATTGTGGGAGGCCACGTCGAACCCCGGATTGTTGTGGGGTTGTTCGCGAGGATCCCGGCCGGCGCATCGTTCGTAGTCAAGCACTCGCGCGACGCCGGCGCGAGACACGTCGAGCGAGATCGACTCCCCGGGGTCTGCCGCGTCCCGAGCGGGGCTTTCGCGGGGCATGACGTAAGAGAAGAACCGACCCTGGGGGCTCTGGTCATCTACCGCATCAACCACACCCGCGGTGGTTTTGGCGGTGGAGCGCTTCCGCTGCTTACCCGGCGGAGATTGAGAGCTGGATGAAATCTCCTCGTCGTCATCGGCGCCAGAGGATCGGGTAGCGGTCTTCTCGTTGGTAGATGTCCGGCTGCTGGCAGGCTGACTCGAGCGGTCAGGGGCATCGCCCGGCGACAGACCATCATCCCGGCTTGTGCGGTCATCCGGCGTTGGCGACGGAATTCCATCACCGCGGGGCGCACCCGAGCTTGGTTGGAGTGCAGCGCCTTCGGTGGGTGCGACGGACGGCGATACCTCCTGGGGTTCCTCGCCCGCTGCGCTATAGGCATGGGGTTCCGGTTGAGGCTGGGGGGTCTCCGGTGCCATCGCATCGACAGCCGCCGCGGGCTCATCGGGTACCGGGTTGTCGGATATAAGTCGCTGTGCAGCAACGATATCCGCATCTGAGATACCCCGGGTGGCCAGATACTGTGAGCGGCCCTGTGGATTGGTAAGCAAGATGGCGAAGCGATCACCTGCTTCGTCAAGATCGATGTGGCGCGCAAGCTGCGCAGCAAAGGAGAACCAATCGAGTCCGCCTGTCTCTCGATCGAGCGCAAGGTAGGCAGTACTGCGGTGTGCGCCGTCGTGCACGATGTAGGAAGTCGGTGCGGGGGCGATGCGGATTTTGCCGTCGAGCTGGTACTGAAGTGAGAGTTCCTGCACACAAGAGATTTTCAGGCCGTTGAGCTTACGGCTTATCTCGACCTGTAACGACGGTGCCAACTGCACAGCAACCGCGAGGAGTTGCGGCATCACCATCTCGAAACTACTGACGGTGCGTGACTCGACGATGGGATCGCGTCCTATCGCATACGGCTCAATGGTCACCTGCTCCTCAAGAACGGGCAGTTCCAGGATTTGAAGCAGATTTCTCCCAGTTCGGTCCCCGGCGTAGATCGGAAGGATGTCTTGCCACGTTTCTTCGGCAAGCCGGTCGGAAGTGACGTATGGGCGCAGGTCGAAGACCGGCGCGCCATCCCGTCTCGCCAACAACGGGATGTCCTCGGCTTCACCGCTCGGGATATCTTGGGCGACGCCGTCGAGTTTCCGCATCGTCCAGAGCGCGATGTCTATCGCGCTCGCCGTTACCTGCCCGCCAGCTTCCTCGGCTTCGCTACCCAACTGTCGAAGTATCTCGATCAGGTCTAGCGCGCCGGGTTGCTTGCCGTCGATCACGCCCAGCGCGTCGCACATCGGCCGCTTGCTCACCAGCCGCGGCGCCAAGGCAGGCAAAAAGTCGGTGATTGCGACGGGAGCATCGTCAGGGAGGTGCCACAAGCTGCCCGGGACTTGCAGCCATTCCCCTCCATTCCTGAGGGTGGGAACCCACGGGCTCGAGGTCATCAGGTATGCAACCAATGAGGGGAAGCGCCGGCGGGGTGCACCTCCTCTGTGAGCCCCTGCGGAACATGCATATTCGGCCTGCAGCGCCGCGGCATACTGGCCCCAGTGTCGTGCGATGACGTTCCACAGCATCGAAAGTTGCCCAACGTCTCCCCGATCGATGATCGCATCGAGCCGATCAATCCAGGGTGAGCTGCGCAACGCCTGACTCTTCGGGTGGCCCTGCGGGCACCTCGCCGCTTCTTGGTAACCAGGCGTGCGCATCCAGGCGGAGTCCAACTGCCACGACGGTTTGGCGTAATCCGGCGGAGGGTTTTTGGTCTCGGCCGGACGCCGATCATAGATCCGCGGTTTGTCCTCGACGCCCAACCATGAGAAGAATGCGATCTCACCGTCAAGCGGGTCCGGATCGGCGGGCAGCGGTTCGGCGAGGAACTCAGGGCGCCCGAACGGACCATACAACTCGGTAAGGGCGGTCGCAGGCTTCCAGTCCTCGCCAAAATAGAGCCGCCGCGCGGGAACCAACGTCTGGGCGTCACCATCGCCGGCCACCGCCCGCAGCAGGATGGCTCCGACCTCCTTCTGCACCGCGGCGTCATGGCCATCGGTTCCGCGGTAGTCGCGGAGCAGGTTCAAGGCGTCAGCCCGTTCTGTCTCTGCCGCTTCCGGATTCGTCAGAATCGGTACTAAGTAGTCGATGATGACCGGCCGCCACCCGAAGGTCTGCAGACCCGCCCGTTTGAGCATGGCTTCGGCGCTGGGTACTTCAGGAATGTCTGCGATGGGCACCGGCACACCGGCTGGCAGATGGTGCTCGCCGCGTTGAGGCAGGAATGCCTCGTCCGGCTTCGCCCAGCCGCCGCCGTCCAGCCTGACACAGGTCGCATTCTCCAGCCACGCGCTTTCCCACGATGGGGCACCGGTCCACCATTCGACCAGTGCCTCGTAATAGCGAGTAACCATCTCCGCGGCAGGGGATTTGAGGTTCGCAAACATCTTCTCCCCGCCGAGTTCCGGCACCGCGAAGCCATCGCGCAGGATCTCATGCTCGGTTCCGTTCGCATCGAGGTCAGCATGCACGAGCCGTTCGATGTCATCGGGCAGCAGAGTTTGAAAGAAAGCGACGTCGGGCACCGACCACGGCAGCATGTTGAGCTCATCTGCGCGGCGCGCGCTGCCATCGGCGCACGTAATGAAGGGGGATTCCGCCAACAGTTGAACGAGGCGCTGCCGCAGTCGCTTCGGCCACATTCCGGTGGGTTCTGGATAGAGGACGGCCGCCGTAACGCGCGGGTGATTCTCAAAGCGGCTCAGTAACGCTGGGATGACGGTATTGGCGACGAACCCGGCCAGCTCGTCGATTAGCCATCCGGTGTATCCAAGGGTGTTGGGCGCATTGGCAATTCGTAACCGTGCTGCGTCAAGTTGGAAATCCGCGTTGAGAACTAGCGACAGCCCGCTGTCCTCTTCCGTTGGGAAGTACACGTGCAAAGACTCGGACCCACCGGTGTCGGGTAGGCCGTCCTCGGCCAGGGGCACCGCCGCGAACAACCGCACCGCGTCGACCTTCTCCCACGCGCCCCCAAGATCTGCAACCAGTTTGTGGTCGGGAATGCTTCTCTTGGCGCCGAAAACTAGAAAGTGCTCGACCTGATCATCAAAATCCAGTAGCACCTCGGTGCAATCGCCATCGTCACCGCGAGCGGCGGTCGCGACGAAATCCGCCGATGTCCCCGCGACCGTTAGCCGATCCAGGTGGTCGAGAAAGAGCAGCACTCGCGGGTGCAACGTGTCGCGAAGAGTTTGGTCGACCGCTTCGCGGCTGACATCGTCACGGAACGGCAGCCTAATCACTGTGCGAAAGCCCGCCGATAGCGCGTCTACCACCACATTGCGGTCGTCCCCCGCGTCATCCGGCGTGATCGGAAATGGAAAGGCGTAGTACGGCACCGCTGGAAGGTCGCCGGCTGCACCGAGGGCCTCCCAAACCAGTTGTTGTGCGCGCAGTCCGTCGAAGCCGAACTGGACATCGGGCGCGAAGATCTGCGGCGCGGAGGTGATCTCCTTGACCGACTTGAAGCCCAGGCCCTTGTAGCCAATAGACTTACGTGGGTCCTTCGATGAGTTCGCAAAGCCGCAGATGGCTTCAACCTGGTCGATTCCGAAGCCGGTGCCCTGATCGGCCACGAACAGGGCAGTGTCGGTCAGCGTAAACGCGACGGTTCCACCCGACGTGCGGCCGTCCGCGCCGGCATCGTTGGCATTCTGGATCAGCTCGAAGGGATATCGCCCGGCATATTGGTCGCGTACCAAGTCCTCGGCGCTGGCCCGCTCGGCGAGCGATTTCAGTGACTGGCGTGCACGGCCACCCCTAACGCTGTCCCGAACGGTCTCCAGCTCCTCGTGCAGCAGACTCGCCACGCGCTCACGGGGTGACTCCGTGGACAAGGCCGCACCCCCCACTGCCACAAGACCGAGCCCGAAGAGCAGCCCCCGACTAAAACCCGCGCTAGGCCGGCCGCCGCTACGTGGGTATCCGATCGTCACACTATCTGTAGTGTCAGCGACCGGATCAACTCGCCACACCGAATTCCCGCCGATCCTTCAATCGCGGGTTGGCCAGGCATTGCGCAGTCGGTGTCGAGCCGAGGATAACGGGCGACCGCGGTCTTGCGCTTTAACAGCGACTGACAGACACAACATCCTCGACAAAGCGGAACCGCGACGGCGCACCATCCCTTAGTCCGTCGATCGGAAGACTCCGGGAGGTCTTTTGTCCTCGGCGCATCCGCCTAGGCAACTTCAAGCCGCCGCCGACAATCAAGTCGGAGGTATGTGCTTTGCTTTGCTGGTTGTGGACACGGCCCAGGGGCGAGGGGATTTCCGTCATGTGCACCACGGAACCTGATGGTTCATTCGATGAGGCACTGGCCGACGCCCTGGAGCTGGGCCAGAACGAGATAGCGAAGCTCGCATCTGTTGTCGAGGGCGCAGTCGGGGCCTACAACGCGGCGGGAGTCAAGCTCGTTCGGGATGGCGATTCGGATGCCTTGCTGAGCGAATTCGCTCAGATGCGGCTGCGTTTTGACCAGGGATTATCAGATCATCTATCTGAGCAGTCCCGGGTGCTGTCGACCTTCAACATCGCGTTCTTCGGACGGACAGGGGCCGGCAAGAGCACGCTGTTGTCCGCTTTCGGCGAACTGGACGGCTCAGCTGTTTCACCCTTCGGGGAGTCTGACTGGACAACGACGGTTGAGTCCATTCGATGGCGCGGCTGCCGCCTCTACGACACCCCCGGAATAAACGGTTGGGGCGGCCGGAAAAGTCGCGACGAACTGGAGACGACAGCTCGTAAGGCAGTGGAAATCGCCGATGTCGTCTTGCTGTGTTTCGACACCCAGAGCCAACAGGCCAGCGAGTTCGCGAAAGTCGCAGACTGGGTGACCCATTACGGCAAGCCGGTCGTGGCCGTTCTGAATGTACGAAACCCACGTTGGCGCCACCCGGCTCGGGTGTCCAGCCAGGCTGCTCGGCGCAACATGTCCGAACCTGTGGCCCAACACGCCGAGAATGTTCGCGTCGAATTGGACAACATCGGCCTCGACGATGTTCCCGTCGTCGCTATCTCCAGCAGGCGAGCCTTGTTCGCCAGGGCCACCACTCCATACCAGGGTCCTGCCGAGCAGAACTTCCACGACGATCGCGACCGGTACGGAATCGACTACCTGGCACGCTGGTCAAACTTTGCGGCATTGGAAAGTGTGTTGACTGCGTGCATTATCGCGGGTGGATCGCAGCTGCGCCTGAAGTCTCTTCGGGAAGGCATCCGCGCGCGCCTGACCGATGAAGCCACGTCGCTTGAAGGACTGCGGGTGCGCATCGGCGAGCGTGTCAAAGAGCTCGATCGGCTCACCCAGCAATACCTGAACGTGCTGGGCTACCTGGAGGCTGAGGAGCGCACACGTGATCTGCATGATGGCGTCTGGCATGCCGATCTGTTGACCCTCGCAGAGAGCGCACGGCGCAAACCCTACAAGGCGCCGACCGATGGTTCATTGGTTCGACAGGTTCGCAACCTTCTCAAACCACACCTTGCCGAAGCCCGCAACAACGCGCTGCGCCGCTATAAAGACCTGGAACATCAGGCGTTCCACGAAGGCAAGACGATCAACGCCGAGACCTTCGTCGGGCGGGTGTTCGATGACGAGGAACTCGCTGGGGCACTCGATCGAGTGGGTATCGAAGCGGCGCAGTTTCTGGAACGTGAGCTCTCGTTGGCCGGTGTGGAGCTGCGGCTGCGTGAAGCTGCGAATTACGGGAAAGCCGGTTTGAGTGGCGACGCGGGAGATACCGCCGACCTATTCGCAAACCTGCTTCGAGGTGGTGGCCTGGCAGGAGGAGTGGCGGCGATGGCCGTGCCCTTCCTGCTGGGAGGGCCTGTCGGGATTGCCGCTGGTATCGGGGTCGGTGCGGCCGCAGCGATCACAAATTGGTTCGGAAGCAACAAGAGTCGTGATGCAGCTCGTGAGAAGGCCGAAGCGCGTGCGAAAGCAGCCCGCGAAGGACGCCGCGCTATCCACGAAACCTTCGACGCCATTGAGCGCCAATTTGCCTCGGGCGCCTCGGCATCTGCGTGGATAGCCGCTGCACCGTTCTTGTGTCCCGCCCTCATCGAACTCATCGCACTCACCGACTTGAACAACGACACCGGCACTCTCACCGCGCGTCTCCGCGCGGAAGCATCATCGATCGCGCAGACGCCGCCCCTGCGCTTGCTCGATGCTGCCTACCGCTTGCTAGACGTCAGCCGAGACGGCGATGACGGGCGTGGGTCAAGGAGTTTCCTGCTCGGCGAAGATTGGTTCGATCAGGACGAATCCAGTGAACTCCGCTACCACCCAACAGATTCAGCGGACATCTGTGAGCATCGCAACGACGGGGACACCGCCGCACTGCGTCATGCAATAGGGGCGGCATTCGCCCATCCCGAAACTTCGTCCGTCCGCGCGTGGCTACGGCAGGTGGCGGAGGCGGCCGCAGCCGACCAGGCCTTCGTCGGGGTGACTGACCTCGCCGCGCCTCTCGCGCGCCCGGCGGTCGTCGTTGCCGGGGACTACAGCGCTGGAAAGTCTTCCTTCATCAAGCGGATGTTCACTGAGTTCGGCATCGAAGTGCCCGAGTCTCTGCACATTCGCGCCGATGCGACCACCGACGAAGTTCACCGCTATCCCATGGGCAGCGTAGATATTGTCGATACACCGGGATTTCAGAGTCGACGTGTCGACCACGATGAGTTGGCCCTGGCCGGGGTCCGTGATGCCGCGCTAGTAATTGTCGTGCTGCATGTAAACCTGCTCATCGGCGATACCGCAGCACTGCAAGCGATCGCGAATGGGACGTCGACGGCTGTCGGAAAATGGCCACGCATGCTGTTCATCGTGAACCGTTGCGACGAGTTAGGTGTCGACCCGTTGGACTCCCCTACCGAGTACTTCAGTCGCCGTGACCGCAAACTGACCGAGCTGACCGCGGCGCTGCGCTCCCGCGGAATCGTTGTGGACGCCACGCATATCCATGGTGTCGCGGCCGATCCGTTCGGCAGCGTAGGCGCGCAAAACCCGGTTACCGCAGCTGATTACGACGTCAACCGGGCCTGGGATGGGATAGCCGCACTGGTCGTCGCGCTACGGTCGTGGGTCGATGATGACCTGACAAGCGCCACCACGCTTGCCGGATTCGACAAAGCCTGCGCAGCACTCCGCGTACTGTGGCAGGGTACTCGCACGGACATCGCGGCCTACCGCGACGAAACCGGCAAGCATGATTCTCTCATCGCAGCACTGGGCATTTGCCTTGAGGACGCGGATTACCTGCACCGGTCACTAGAACACGAACTCGATGATGTGCTCGCGCCTTCTGTCACCCAGGCCGTTGCCCGTATCCGGGCAGTCGCTGTTGGTGACGAGAAGGACCTTGCTCAAGCGATCAATTCATGGCGCAGTGGCGAAACCGAGCACGACGTAAAGAGATTCATGGAAACGGCGACCGCAAAGGTCAACGACTGGTCGGCATCGCATGTTTCTGCGATCAGCCGTGAAGAGGCTGCGGCTGGATTTGACGCTAACCTCAATCTGCCGGGCGCGCATTCAGTAGGTGGTGCCGGTGATGCCGTCGGGCAGGCAGCTGGGGTAGCTGGCCCGGTGGCGAAGTTCGGAGCCCAATTGGGCAAGGTGCTCGGTAACCGCGAGGCAGCCTTACAAATTGGCCATTTCTTCGGTCACAAGTTCAGACCATGGGGTGCGATAAAAGCCGGCAAAGCAGTCGGGCGGGTCGGGGTGGTGTTCGGCGTTATCGCAGTCGCCGCTGATGGAGCTGATTGGGCATACCAAGCGAATAAGGCGCGAGACTGGGACTCCAAGCGCGATGCTGCTGTCGAACAGGTGGAGTCTGATAAGCACGACGCAATACAGCTGTTGCTCGCCGAATCAGACGGGCCCTGGGCATATCTGAGCGAACGCACCGAACAGGTCCGACTTCTCCGGGGTCAGTACCAAGAACGTCATCGTGCTGCGCAGCAGGAGGCCGAGCGGCTGGAACGGCGACTGGAGGTTGCCGCTGAACTTATCACTGCAGCACAGGAGCTACGGGAGGTAGCGGGAAATGAGTGATCCCATCGATATCGACGCCGCCAAGAAGTGGTTGGATGCAGTTCCCGGTGGCGAGATCGGCAAACGCTTGGATCAAACTTGGCAAGATTTCGCAGCGTTTAGCGATCCCGTCGTGACGATCTACGGTTCGTACGACACCGGAAAAAGTTCGCTCCTGCGCAGGTTGCTCATCGAACTCGGACAGGAGGCGCCGACCTGGCTCACGATTAGTGCGCGACATGAGACCTTTGAGGTCAATGAGATTCGCGCTGCCGGCTGCGTGTTGCGGGATACCCCCGGACTCGTCTCGGGCGGCACCGATGCTCGCGCAGAGATGAACACTGGCCTTGCATCCGACGCTATCGCACTGACCGACGTCGGTATCGTCGTCGTGCCACCGCAACTGGCCACCGCTGAATACTCTGTGCTTCGCGAACTGGTGCAGCAAGATTGGGCACCGGGGTCCCTTTGGTTTGTGATTTCACGTTTCGACGAAGCAGGGATAGATCCCGACGATGACCCGGACGGATATCGTGCACTTGGCAAGCACAAAGAGGGTGAACTCAGGACTGCCCTAAGTCTCGATGAGAGCGTGCCGGTCTACGTGGTCAGCCAGGATTTTGCTCAGATGGCAGGAACGGATCGTAATCCCGATCCAACTATCTGGGACGAATCACGCAGCTGGGACGGAATTTCGGAACTGGTCGCTGCGATCACCGCTCTGGGCAGCGCGCTGCGCCCTGACATCAGAAATTCTGCTGGACAAAGGTTTTGGAGATGTTCGCTTCAGCAGGTGCTTCAACAGTTGCGGAAAGAACTCACAGCGCGCCTGGAGAACGCCGCCGTCAGCGACGAAGGTGACCAACGACGCGCATCATGGCTGGCGCAACTAGACACGCTGACTCGCGCCTCGGAGGCCGATTTGCGCGGCAGAGTGTCGGCGGCTGTAAGTGATGCGGTGGACAGTCCCGACCCGGCGCAGAGTTTCGCCCAGGCATTGAAGACATCTCTTGGCGCCTGGCACGCGGCCTGTGAACGCGACATTGACAAGCTGCTACGCAGCGTCGGAGATACGCTCGCGACTGAACGCACGCGGCCGGACTGGCAGCGGTTCGAGGAAATGGCCGCGACATTGCGGCATGAGCCACCAGGACCTGAGCCCGCACCCGACGATGAGCTGACCTACGCACCCGTAGTGCGTCAGGTTGGCGATGCTGTCCTGAGCGCACTGCGACACTACGAGCAGACTCGCGGTCTCAAGGTGACTTCGCCTGCAACAGGCGGTGCCGGAGTCACACCCAGTGTTGACCGTATGGCCGCTGCAGCCGCCGGCGTTTCTGTAGTTGCGGAGTTGGCCGTGATCGCAGAACAATTCGCCAACCGACAGCGTGCGGCGAAGGCGGCAATACAACAGCGCGCACAGCTCCAGTCCGAACTCGTCAGCGTCGGCGAAGATGCGAACACCATGGCACTTAACGCGCTCAACGGCCTGGCTGACGACGCCCGCCAACGAATCAAAGACGCCACGGCCGATCAAGTTGACTTCCGCGACGGCCTGCGCCACCTGGTCGGAGAGCTACGCAGCCAAATAGCCTCAGGGGAAGCACTTCTATCCGGCCTGCGGAGCGGCGCCTAATCATCGCGTGTCAACGTGCAGAGGGGTTGAGCGGCACATAGCCAGGCGACCCGCTCGTGCGGGTACACCGACCCTGTGGCGGGGCACGGTCGAGGGCAGGTTGGGCGGTGAAGTCGAAGTCGGTGATCGTCTTGATCGCCGGGACTCCACCGCCAGCGCCGCTGCCAGGTAGTCCTCCAACGACCATGATGCAGCACGGCCCTGCTCGGCCAGGCGGACGTAGTGTCCGGCGATGCGGGGTGCCTTCAACAGCCGGGCCTGGCGGACGATGAGCTTGTCTGTCGACCTCACCGGGTACCGAACACCGCGTCGTAGGCGCTCAGGTCGGCGACCTGAACATCGATCTCAAAGTGCTTCCAGGTGAGGATCGGCGGTGCAGATACTGTTGCCCCAACACCGACGCGGCACTGACATGCGCCGGATCGGACGCTAGTCCGCCTGCACCCCAGAGCCTTCATGATCGGGACCAGCCGGTCGCCGCAGTGTGCGCGGATCCGGTCCAAGGCGGCGGTCACGGTGATCATCCGGCCGGATCGCCTCGGGATGCACCGAATACGCGCTCGAGGCGCAGCCGGCGAACCCCATGGCGCCGGACCTGAATCTGCGACTACCTGACAGCCGGACCGGGACGATTGACGGACCAAAACTACCCGACACCGGCGGACAGTCGCGGCCTTGAAACCCTGCAGCCCAAGCTCAATTCGTCGCTGTGACGTTAGCGCCGTGGCGCAGCCAAGCGCTCTCGCCCAACTATTGAAATGTTCCGGATCGGACAGCTAGCGGCCTCGATACGACGGCGGAAGTCGCCGTAGGCTGAATCTGATCCGCGCTGCTCCAGTCAGCCGCCGCGATTGGCCGCTGCTGCCACATGAATGGCTGCCTTGAGCTCGTCGTATGTACACCGCGTCGGATCGAGGGCGATCAGAGGTTCGAGTCCGATTCTCTTCTGCACCGGCACTTTACGGTTGAGAACACTCGTCGGCAGCACGTAGAACCTCCATTGCGCGACGTCGAGCGGGTCGACATGTTCGCGATTGGTACTGGTGAGCAGACAAAAAACGTACACATCGGCGCTTCGCCCCGCACTGACCGCATAGGTGTTGGTGCGGGCGTCCCAGCCCATTGTGGGGCCGATGCCGAATCCTATCGCCGAAGGCGAGGTTTGCTTCCACGATTGCACGTAGGCAGCTGATTTCACTTCCACCCCGAAACCGTCAACGTCGAGGTCGTGCTTGTTCCATTCGACGCGCTTGTTGTCGAGGATGCCGAGCGCTTTCGCCACGATGTACTCGGCCAGCACTCCGCGGGTCGTGTTAGCGAGTAGGTCGTCGTACGCCCAGGCCTGGAATTCCTGTTTGTTCAGGTGAGTCATCGCCGAGTCTTCATCGCTTGAGCAGTTCCCTTGCCCAGTACGGTCGTCACTTTGTGCCGGTCGATGTCGTCGAGGGTCAGCACCGCCTCGGGTCGTGTGATCCGCTGGATGTCCTCGGCTAGCGGCTGCGGCACCAGTAGTGCCAGTTCGCGTGCCTCATATAAGTCGATGTTTGTATGTATCCACTGGTTCTGATCGGTGAGCTCGTGGTCGACGCTCACGAACCAGTTCGCCATGAATTCCTGCAGGTGCGGGATCAGTGTCCACACCTTGTGCCGCGCCAGCGCCGACCGCGCATCTGGCCGGGTGAATGCGAGCCAGACGAGTGCTCCACTGTCGGCGTCGGTGAGCTTCCAGAAAGCCCGGCCGTTGAACGCCAGCGGCTGGGTGGCGGCGATGATCTGTCCGGTTTCGCGGGCCAACCTTCTGTAGTCGGGAAGAGTGTCGTTGTGGTTGGGAACACTGTCGAAGTAGTCGTGCGGCCTGGTTAGCCGCCGTCGTCGTGCTAGCTGCTCGCCACGAGCGTCGTCCATCAATCGCGTCCCCTCACTCCGGCGGCACCACTGCGCCGACATCTTTTGGATCGGACATCACGCCTGCGTTCCAGAATTATGTGACCGGTGCCGGCGGCTCCAGCACATGTCCCTTCACCCACCGAAGAATCCGCTCCGCTAACGGCGCGGCCCGCCCATTGGAAACTCAGAGAACCACGTGGTTAGCACCATCTTTCGCTCCTCACCGCGAAAAGCTCTGTTGCTCACATGGCTCTTTGTGCAGGAACGCGCTCGCCTTTCGGCACGAGTCTTGCATTCGGTGCAAAGGTCCACGCTGCCAAGTTGGGCCGGTTTGTCGAGCTTCTTCTTCGCCACGACTTCAGCTTCCTTGTTCGTTAGGTGCACGAATCACTGGAGTAGCCCATGAGTTGGCGACTTCGTACATTATCCTGGCACGCTTCACGCGTCGCGTTCAGCGAGCCCCGGCCACTATTTGCTCCTCCGGCGACGCTGGACCGGGGTGCCGGTGCACGACACTCTCATGTCTTTCGGATTCCATCCGGCACTCTCGGGTATTCGCGGACAGATACGCTCACAGGCGTCCGCGACTAGTTGAGAGCGTCCAGGTCAGGAGGGCTGCTTTACTGTCGCCTAGTTCCGGATCGGACAAGTGACGGCAGGCGCAGCGGGTGCGCGTGTGGACAGAGACGACACCAGGGCGCGGCGCGACTTGTCATCCAGCGAGCGCTGAAGGATTTCGTCCCAGGTTTCGCCATCGAGTAGACGCCCCAAGACTTCGGTGTCCGCCCACCCCACTGCTTGAAGAAGAACGGCACTCCTGCCTTACGGCAATCGTCACGGATGCTCGCGCCCACGCGATGTCCATCGGGCGGTGATGGGGGCCAGATTCGCCGCCAGCGATCACCCCGACCGATCTCGTCTAAGTCGAGACCGTCCAAAGGACCCAGCAGCGGCTCACAGGCCTACTGGGGCGACAGCGCCCGGCGCACCACCCCGAAACTCCGAATGAGCTTGGGCCCTAGCACTGCCGCGAACATGATGACGGCAAGCAGCGGCCGTAAATGCGGCCGGAGCCGTCGTATCTGCCCGGCCTCGTCAAGCTCGAACACCATCGCATCATTGAACCGACGCTACGCTCGGCCGTAACCCCCGGCCGAGCCGCTGATGCCGCAGCCCGGCACGGCCGCCCGCCGCCCGGTGCCGCGGGCGGCCCGGTGAGCAGGCGTGACGGCGGCTGATAGCTTGCGTTGGGCGCATGCTCGCGCGGTTCTAGTCAGCCTGTAGCCGGTAGTCGGCGGTCAGATCGGAGACAATGTCCGCGAGGCCCTTCGGATAGTTGCGCATCCGCTTCGGGTCCGGCTGCGGCCCAATGGACTGCGCTTCGAAGAGAGACACCGCCGCCTCCGTCATGCGCAGAGCGTTTCCGAACGCGTCGAGCGTGACCGCCAACAGGCCTGAGTCGTCTAACTCGTGATTGTCAAACACGTACCCCGCCAGCCACTTAAAGCCGTGCACGAATCCCGAGCCGAGCGAATAGAAGGTCTTGGCGCTGCGCGGATGCATCACCCTGTCGAGGTCGGGGTCTGGCTTTCGCGGCAGGCGCTTGTCCATCCAATCTTCGGCATTCTCAACAAACTTCATCGGTCCCCCAGTCGGCCCGATGATCGCATCCGCAGGCAGCGCCGCTATCTTGGCGTGACGTTCAACCTCACGAGCGCGGCGCTTCTCAAACTCGGCCAGGTCCGCCTCAGCCATCGGATCGCTGCGCGCCTCCAAAGCTGCGGCCTCCAGCTTCTCAAACCCCTCCTGCTGGCCACGCTCACCCTTGAGGAACCCATAGCAGCGGCGAATCCGCTCTTCGGTATCCGTCTCGCTGATAAGCCAAATGGTCTTGGCTGACGATTCCATCGCAATGCGGCACAGCGCCGCCGTCGCTGATGTTCGCATCTGCCCCTGAGTGAGAGCGAACGCGATCACCTCGGCTGCCGCCGTGAGGCTCTCGCTCGCGTTCATTGTTGGATATAACGCGGTTGAACTGACAAGAGTCTTCTCGCCCTCAAGCGTGACCGCAGCGTCGTCGTGGGCGAGTCGACTCTGCCGATGCGGCCGGTTGGGTCGTAATCCCCACGGCAGGAATGCTTTTGCGTGTGCGGCGCGTTCACTGATTAACGCGATGAACATGGAACGGAGCAGTTTCCGCGCGTCCTCGGGATACTTCGCCTTGAGCATTTCCCAGTCAACCTCGGAGAAATCCGGTCGTGGAGCCGGTGTCCCTCGCGGCGCCTTCGGGGGCAACTTGACGCCGAACTCGGCTGCCTCTTGTTCGTTTCGGGCGTCGCTCTCCTGACGGCGCCGAGCCTCCCGCTCTCGCCTCTGTGCCGTCGTCTGCCTGTTCCTCTTTCCCTTCCCCACCGGTCCCCCTCCGTATCGGCTCACGAGCACGCGCAACTCACGATAGGACCGTGCCCAGCAGGCCGTGCGACTGAATCAGCGTGGTCGCCCAGCGTCGGCGAATCGCTGTTGTCCGGCGCTATCGTGTCCTGATGGATTCTGTCCGGCACTCGGTTGGTTCTGGACAAACGGCCACGGCTCCGGCCAGAACTACTTGATAGTGCCCAAGTACGCGCACTCCCCCGGTCTCAACTTATTCCGGATCGGACATTTGTCGACTGGAGGTCGGGACCGAATCCATAGTCAGTTCAATCAGGATCGTTCAGGCCGAATCCGCTTCGAGCGCGTCGACGGCCACTTTCACGAACTTAGCAATCACGGGATCGTCTGCCCCGGAGTAGTTGCGCACCACTCGACGGTAGGCCTCGGTCGCCTGGCTGCTGGTGTCCTCGAAGTGCTTCGATATGGAAGCGACATTGATCAAAGCCTGTGCCACGAGTCTTCGTAGTTGTAGTGCGTCGGCCCGAGAGTAGTCGGACGCGATGCGCTTTAACGGGAGAAGGGCGGAACGTGCGTAACCGAGGTGCGTTTCGAAGACCGCCTTGTTCATCAGCGTTCTCGCAACGCGAATCGCAGATTCGGTTGCTGTCGCGTCACTCCAGACCGACGGTGGTGATGCCAACCGCTGATCGATAAGGCGGAGAGCGTCGCTGACGACACGTCGAGCCGCTTCCGATCTGTCGTTGCGCCGATGGAGGATGAGCGCGCCGTCGATCACCGCATCGTCAGTGAGATCACGTACCTTCGGGTCGCTGTCCGACTTGAACGCATCGAGTGCATGCTGATAGGTGATCAGGGCGTCGTCGTCCTCACCCGGTTGATTCCACCGCTGCAACACCTCGCCACGACTGATCATTGAGCGTGCAACGCGAAATCGAATGTCGCTGTCGGAGTGGGGGTGCGCCTTGTCGAAGTAATCGGATATCAACAACTCGTAGGAGTGCGCGGCGTCGCGCCAGTCTGAGTAATCGGCAGATTCCGACAGGATGTAGGCCTTGTTGGCGAGTGCGTTGACCACCGGTAGCAACGTGCTTGGTTCTCGGACTGGAAAGTAATCGTCGATGACCGTCTGCCAGTACTCGAGTGCACGCCTGTTTCCCGCGGGTGGGTCGATCTTGGAATGGAGATTGCCGATCGACACGAGCGCTGTGGCTCGCATCGCACCATAAGTCGACTCATCAGTGGATGTGAGTTCCTCTACTTTTCGAACGACGCTCTGAGAGGCAACGAGAGCGTCTTGGTACCGCTCTGAGTTCTCGAGTGCCTCGCTCAGATACGCCCAGGCGACCATTTGCAAGCTGATGGGGAGCTCTGTAGATCGCGGGTTGGTTGCATTAGACAACGCGGCGATTGCGGTGTCCCACCAACCGTCCGCGTGTGCTCTCAGTCCGACCATGAAGGCCCAGAACGGCACCTTCGTCTGTGCGGCGGCAGCCCAAACCGCCTCTGACACGGGAGCGTTCTGGCGATGAGACCTTATCCAGAATGCGTAATCGGTGGCGCGATAACCTCCTTCGACCTCCACTAGGAGAGCTGTCGTGCCGCTTACGGGTCGCAGCGCCCAAGTGAGGCCTGCGGTCAACGGGTCGGTTGTCGACGCAGTGTCTGCTAGGTGTTTGCTTGCGAGATCGCGTAGCGAATCCGGACTGATCGCGTCTCCGCGGCCGGCGCGCTGCCAATCGATCGCGGCGATCGCAACGGCTGCACCCTCTACGCTCTGATCGACGTCTCCCTGATGTCTCCTCGAGTTGAGTTTGTCTTCCAGAAAATGGCCACCGATCAGGTATGCGGCCCACCCATGCTGTCGTGCGACCTCGTAGTCCGGCTCGGAGAGCAGCGGTCGCAAAGGCAGTAGATCGTCGTCCGTCGTCTGTGGCAGGTAAACCGACTCTGCCATTGGTGCGAACTGTTGGGTGATCCCGCTATCGCGCGAACTGTTTCGCGTTGCGGCGATGATGCGCCGGGGCCCGCCTGCTCGCCACTGCATCAAGTCCGACGGTTCGAGGCCCGACCGCAGGAAGGACAGGAAGTCGTCGAGCCAGAGCACCGCGGGTCCGTTGGGGGCGACGCCGTACGTCGGGTCGAGAACGGCACGAAGTGCGCCGTAGTCGCGAGGTGCCAGCACTTCGAGTGGCTCGAACTGCTCATCATGGCGGCGAAGCGATTCGAACAACGTGCGGGACTTCCCCGAGACCGGCGGGCCGTCAACGAAAATGAGCGTCCGACCACCTGCCAGGCCGGCGGTCAAAGCCGAATCCAGTTCGGCGTCGGCCGGATGTCGTCCCAGGTAGGCGGAAGCTGGCGAGCCCTCAGCGGCCGGGATGACGCCGATTGTCGTCGGATCGATTGACTGGACCCTCGCCATCGGCACAAGTAGCCGACGATCACGGCTCGAATAACGCGGGCGCGATTCCATGCAACCAGACCTCCCCCATAACCCTGCCGACAGACCCTATCCCGCGAAACGCGAATCCACGTGCGCAAAACTTGGCAGGGCTCCGGACACGTTCGTTCCCCGCCCTATTGTCGATGAGCCGACCGTGTGGTATCAGATCTGCATGACAGATGACGTCCCTTTTGCGGAATGCACGGATCCTCGATGGGCGCCCATTTTCGCCGAGGAGAGATCACGCGGATTTCTGCGGTTGTCCGGACCGTGCCCTCGTTGTGACCATCCAACGACCACCGACTACACCGCCGTGACTCTCGGCGGTGCCGGTGGCACCGCGCGCGAGACCGAAACCGTGACCATGTTCTGCAAGTGCGGCCATCCACATAAAGGGCACCCCGATAACGACGTGAGTTGCGGGGCGTACTGGCTGACGGTCACCGAATTGTGAAGTTGCCCTCGGTACGCCGATCGAAGCGTCCTGACGAAACGCAGATCCCGCCGATGATCGGGATCGACGCCAAGCGATGGGCTCAGCGCGCGGATTCGTTACAATACGCCGAGTTGGCGAATCTGCGTTCGGTGGCGCAGAACTGGCGGACGGGACTCGCCGGGTTGACATCCCTGCTTTCGGTGACATCGCTGATCGCGGTCCCAGGGCTTTCGGACAGGCTCAGCCAACCGTTGCGGCTCGTTGCCTGTGGGCTCATTGTGACAGGACTCATGGCATTACTGTTCGGCACATGGCAAGCCATGACTGCGGCGTTCGGAATACCCGGTCGAGCGGCACACATGACAGGAGAACGGCTGCGGCTCTGGGAATCCGGTGCAACCAGGGCCGGCGCATCAGCGCTGGGCAAAGCTCGAACGGCGACGGCCGTCGGACTCCTGCTCATTGTCATGGCCTCGGCAGTGGTGATACTCGGCAGCGCCGGCCCCACGCCGAGCCCCTTGGTCCGCGCTAAAACGGTGGCGGCCGAGTTCTGCGGCCGTGTGGGCGACTCCGACGAGGGCCAGCTCGTCGTCATTGGTGGCGACGGCACCGTGCACCGAATGCGGATT
Organism: Mycobacterium sp. IDUB_1; assembly: GCF_055419625.1. Taxonomy (NCBI): domain Bacteria; kingdom Bacillati; phylum Actinomycetota; class Actinomycetes; order Mycobacteriales; family Mycobacteriaceae; genus Mycobacterium; species Mycobacterium sp. IDUB_1. The sequence continues at coordinate 550,526 of NZ_JBVAYA010000003.1, forward strand.
GCCGACGTGCGCTCGCTGTTGCCGGCTGTATCGTGCTGATCTAAACGGGGTTGCTCCTCGTCTCGAAACGGTGACGTCGTGTGATCGCACCGCCGCAGCGGGTTTGAACACATCCGCAGCATGAATAGCATTTTCGAAAGCACATCGGGGGACACACTTGAAAAACGTGGCCGTGCTACGAGCGGTTGACTACGAGGACACCTATGTCTACTGGCGTTGGTTGGACGAAGACGAGAACGTCTTTGCCGATAAGATCCAGGTCGACGTGCTGCGGCCACTCCTGGACGTCCTTCAACGAGCGCTCCCGGTAGCGGGCCCCGGGGAGACTCCGGCACAAGCAACAGCACGGGCGCTGCGCGACGGTCCGTTCGCCGATTTGGTCGAGGAAGCTGCACTGAGCACCGCATTGGGACGTGCTGTTCTTCCGGAGGTGCTGCGCGAGCAGATCATAAGCAGGCGGTCGAAATCGGCCAAGCCCGTTCACCTTCGGGTCACACCCAGTCAGCGTCTCGCACAGATTCCGTGGGAGATCCTCACAGTCGACGGCCGGGCCAGGCTCCTCGAGTACGCCAACGTCACTTACGAGCCTCCAGCGACCGTTCGGTCGCAGCTCGCGGACGACCGCGTGGATTCTGCGGCCGAGCACCGCGCCTTGTACGTGCTGGACCCACAACTCCCCGATCGGGCCGTCGATGCCGGGATGTTGCAAACGATGGACACGGAAGCCGTTGCGCGCTTCACCGCCCACATCTCAGCGCGTGACGTGCGCCAACCGGCGACAGCGTCGGTCCCGATGTTCCCGGCGCAGGCGACTGTAGGACGAATCGCCCTAGGCGAGGCGCTGCGTCACGCTAAACCGTCCCGACTGTTCTACTTCGGTCACGTGAGTAGCACGCCTTTCGACCCCGGATCCGCATCTCTGCATCTCTCCGATAGCGCGGCGGTCTGGGGTCGAGCAGAGCAGGTTGGCGCCGGCCAACCCTCTATTGATGATCACCTTCCCTTCTCCGCGCTCGACATCCTGCAAGGCACCATGCCGTGTGGAGACGTTTGGACCCGCCGAACCTTCGGCGTCGGCGACGATCCCCGCCCTGGCATGGTCATCTGGCCGATGCCGCCCCGCGTGGCACTGATTGCGTGCGAGGGAGGCGCCGATTACCGTGCTGCCGAGACGTTCGGGCTCGTGATGGCGATGATCACCAACGGAGCCCGGTTGGTGACGACTAGCCGCTGGATCATGCCGACAGACAACGCTTTTCGGCGATACATGCTGGGACCGCCAGCAAAGCACGCTTCACCCACGACTGAGCTGGCACTTCGAGTCGATGACGCTCACACGACGGCCGATCCGATCGAGGACCTTGCCGAATGGCAGCGAACCAAACTGGCGGACTGGCTCGACACGGGGAGCATGTTGCACTCGCCGGTGGTTTGGGCTGCGTTATCCAATACGGCGGTGCCTGCCGCTTACCGGCCGACCGCAATCGGTGCCGCGCTCAACGCGGATCCCCCCACCTACGGCTAGGCGATCGGCACCGCCCTTGGCCGATCTATCGTGGCGTACTTGAAGTCCGCGGATTCCACAAACGGCGAGAGGATCATCTTCCCGTTCGGCCTGATCAACCTCGGGGGCGCCGTCATAGGTAGCTCGGCGCCAGCGAGGAGTCGTGCCGCTCCCCCGTCCATAGTGAGTGCCGAATTCCGTTCCGCGGCTTCTTCATCTGCCCCCAAGACAGCGAGTTGCGTAACAGTGAGGTGGTCGTGAAACGGTGCCGTCACCTCATCCGCGGGCGAACCGGCAGCGTATACCCCGGAGTTGATCACAAACTCGATTATCTCGCTCGAGAGAGCCGCATCGCCGGCCCGGTAGCAAGTCTCAAGGGCCTGCTGGAACGCAGCGTTGACCTGGCCCTTCCATCTGACTCGCTGTGCCGCCCGAGGGAATTGAAGTCTTTGGGCGTCGATGAAGATAGCGGCGGGCAGTAGCCGGTCGAGAACCGTCCGGTGGGCGTTGCCTTGGCTTCCCATGAGTCGGGCAGCGTTCAGATCGCATTCGGCGACCTCGTTAATCTTTCCCAACCGGTAATAGATGTCGCGCGCGTCGGCGAAGTACTCGACCGCCTCGCTCCACCGCTGAGATCGACGGCAGGCATTCGCCGCGTGCAATAGGGTCTGCGCCAACTTCGGATCGTTGTCCGCCTCGTCCAATCTCGGCAGCACAGACGTGAGAATGGCGGCTGCCAGTGCGAAGTTGTCCGCTTTGTACTCGATGTTCCCGCGGAGGATTTCGCAATCGTCGATTGAAGCAGTATCACCGAGGGCCTCGAATCGCTTGCGAGCGTTGTTGAGGTGTTGGCGGGCGACGTCAACGTGACCGAGGTCGAGCTCGGCACTGGCCAGGTTGTACTGGGTCTGCGCGGCGGAACGCCGCTGCAGGACATCCGTGCGGCCCTCCAACTCAGCGAGGTTAGCCGTCAGAACTTCGACCGCGCGTTCCGCATTACCGCTTTTGATCATCGCGGTCTCACGGATGGTCTGCACGGCCATCGCGGCGTCGAGGTTTCCGGCTGATCGAAACATCGCCTCTGCCCGGTCGAACTGCTTTTGAGCCTTCGCGCGCTCGCCACGTTCGAGATCGACCATCGCACGCATCATTGTGCATCCCGCCAAACACGAAGGGTCCTGTTCTTGGGAAGCAAGACGCTCCGCTTCGTCAAGAGCCACCGCCACGTCGGTGTAGCGCCCGGCTTTCAGCTGTGCTTGGGCGGACTCCAGCAGAGCCTTCGCGAGTTCGCGATCGGCGCCCTTGACATTTCGAAGAGATTTGACGCGAGTCGCGAAGAACTGAGCCGCACCGTCGTCATCGCCGACGGATTGAGCAAGCATGGCCAGTTCTCTCTGACAATTTGCCGACTCGACGTAGAGCCTGTGATCCTCGAAGCCACCCAGCGCGGTGGTGAGGTATTCCCGCGCCTCCTCGACGTTGCGCATCTCGAAATGCACGGTGCCGGCGACGAGTTCGAGTCGAGCGAGGGACCGGCCCCCGAGGAGCGGCCTGCGGGCATCGACGAACTGAGTGATGCGGTCGAGTGCCTGCTGCCAGTGACCCAAGTCGCGCTCTGCGCTCGAAAGGTAGACGGCCGCCTGCGCCGCGTCGTTCCATCGGGCGGCAGCGGAGTACACGTCATAGGCGCGTTGTGCTGCAGAGCCTGCGCGCGCCGCATCCCCGGCTTGCAACGCGGTGAGCGCAGCGGCGAGGTCCTGCGCCGCCTGGGCCACGAGGTCCGGGTCGCCAAGTCGGTTGGATTCCGCGATGCCGTCGACAGCCCTCAGTGAATGGTCGACATCCGCGGCGAGGCTCGGCTTGCCGATCGAGATGAACAGGGACCGACTCTCTTCGAGAGCTGATCGCGCTTCGTCAGCGCGCCCGCCGCACTGAAGTGCAACCCCAAGATCAGACAATGTCTGAGCACGATCAAGATCCGTCAGAACCGCATCGCACCGATCCAGCTTCAATCGGTAATACTTTGAGGCCGAATCGAAGTCGCGGGCCAATAGGTACGCGCTGCCGGCCGCTCCGAAGCCGAGAGCGACATCGGTGTCGCTGCCGGCGCGTGTCGAGCGCGCCACCGCTTCCAGGTTGTCGTTCGCGGCCCCGGTGTGATCGCCGGACTCGAGACGCTGTTCAGCCCTAGAACGCAGCACATACGCTGATACGTTCAACGCCAGTTCCATCATCTCTGCGCGCGGGAGTGCGGTCTCTACGCGGTTCACTACCATCTCGCTCAGCGCATAGGCGTCGTCGAATCGTCCGCGTCGGGTGGCATGCACCGCTAGCTCGATGTTCGCGCGTACCGCGGCCACTAGGTCCCCGATGCTGGCACACACCTCGTCGGCGGCAACATACGAAGCCGTTACGGCTTCGTATGACGCGTCGGTCGCAGCGACGGCGCGGGCCCTCTCCATCGCAGTATCTCCCCGGCGCAGGTCACTGCAATTACTGTATAGGCGATACGCACAATCGAGTTCGACGCGCGCATCCGCGTGCTGTCCGGTTTTCGTGAGCATGCGCGCGCTGAGCACTGCAGCATGCGCCGCCGCTGCTCGGTCGCCGCTCCGCAGAGCGGCGGCGTACGCCGAAGAGTAGTGTTCATGAGCCAACGTCCACGATTGCGCGGCGGATCGCAGGTCGCCAAGCGCCGTCGCCGCCTGCGTGGCCGCCGCGAAGAGCTTATGCTCCAAATACGTTCCGTAGGCCGTTCTCAACAGGTCGACGGCGTTCGCAATGGTGCCGTCCGCACCCGCCGTACACAGTGCCATCCAGTACCGTGCGTCGGCGATGTACTTGGGATGCCCGGCAGCCTGCATGAGACGAAGTGCACTCTTGGCTGCGGCAATGCCTTCGTCGAATTGCCGCCTGCTGTGGCATTCGGCTGCGGATCGGAGCGCTTCGCTACCGGCTCTGAACGAATCCCATGACCCTGCCCCTCGAAAGCGCGCCCGGATGCCGTCGTCGTACAGCACGACGAGCTGATCAACTCGATCCGACTCACCGGCAACATTCACCTCGAGCGCGTCGGTGCTGCGGGCTCTGGCCGCTGCACGAACCAATTCGATCGCTCGCTCGTAGTGTCCAGATGATGCAGCCAACTCGCCGAGGCGCTCGGCGGTCCGTGCAAGATATCCGTCTGAGCCGCCTTGCCAGACATACGTAGCCAAGGCGTGTTCATATCCCTGCTCGGATATTGCACGCGCACCGGACAGCTGAGCGATTCGCGCCAAGTAGTATCTCGCATGCGCCGCGACGTACTCCGCTCCGTCATCGGCGAGTAGATCGCTTGGTCGTTCGAACGAAGAGACGCAAGATCTGAGATACGCCGCTGCCTGGACGTGGTTGTCGTCAGCGAGACTGACTAGTGCCAAGTTGAATTCGACATAGGCGGTGCGCCGCGCATGGCTGGCCTTGTAGGCCGACAGCGCATGTTGAAGGGCGGCCGAGGCTTTCGCTGAGCGTCCGTGAACACGCCAGACGAGGCCACGCAGGTAGTGGCTGACAGCCGCGCAGTCTTGGTCGAGAGGCGTCTGCCGCCACTGCGCATAAATCCGCTCGGCAGAGAGCGTCGGAGGCACACTTACTTGAGCGGAGAGCGCGAGGAGTAGATGGTCGGTGCCGAGGAAGTTGTGGTCGAGAGCCCTGGAAATCGCGACGCCCGAAGCGATCACGGCGTCGACCGACGAATCGTCCGCGGATTGCCGAGAGGCGATCTCGCACCGGATCGCATCGACCGTGACGCCCACCGCCATCGCGGCCTCGGCGGCGCTCGTGTCGCCCATCTCGACCAACGCGAGTAGTAGATGATCCGGTGACAACGCAGTGTGTCCCAGATCGGCCGCGGCCTTCGCGGCAGTTCGCATCGCCAGTTCCCACTGATCCGTGAACGGGTGACTCATGAGTTTGCTCCCCTCCAGAGCCGTCGCGGGCTTGGTTCTCTGGGCTCCGCCCCCTGGGCGGCGGCGAAGCAGCAAGAGCTGCGATCCGATCCTCCATCGAGCATCCTACTTCGCACGTTCGCTCCGAGTCTGAAGTCACCGGTGCCGGAGTGACTAGCGGATTCGAATCAGCCCGGCTGCAGTGCGTTCTTGATGCCTCTGATCACAGAGGGAAAAAGTTCGTTACTGACCTGTGTGGTAGGCGGCCACGCCATCGCGCCGCCATGCTGTGGCCACATCTGCACCACGCCTGCGCCTCCGAGTCGGCGCAGTTCCGCCACAACCAGGTCCGTCGCCAACTTGAACAGCTGATCTGATGTCCCCAGAGCAAGGAGAAAGCACACACTGGGCAGACCGAGGGCCCCGATGAATGCGTGCCCATCCGTCGATCCGAATGCGAGTTGAATCGGCATCGCGTACTTCTCCGGTTCGGACCGTGCAACCACCATCATGACCCCGGGTAGCGACGATCCCAACGTCGCTCTCAAGAACGATGCGTTCGTCGGGTCGACGGTCGCAGCTTGCGAAGCGCCCTGCAGAATCAGGGTTTTCAGAACCCAGCGTGTCACAGCTGCCGCATCCGTGCTTGTGACATTGAAAGGAGCCAGTGCCGACATTCCCGGCACAGCATCCTCGGCGGGTTGTTCGATCAACGAATTGACGGTTTCTGCGCATCGCTGACAGAAGTCACCAACGCTGAGTTCGTTCATCAAGACCGGCACTGCGATCGGAGTGGGCGAGTTGTTAGCGACTCGGTAGTGATGGATCTGAGGAATGGTGCCGGTCGGTTCGAATACCCGCACCGCAAACGGCGACAGCACGGGTAGACGCCAGAGCTGCGGCGCATCCTGTTGGCAGATTACACATCTCATCGAGAGATCTCCGTTCGGCAAGGCTTTCACATGTCAACTTGGAGGGAACATTAGCGGTGCCTGGCGTGATTCGACTCAGCTCGCGCGGCGTGCCATCGTCGGAACTGAGTAAACCGTTGAGGTAAAGGTCGTTTCCAGGTGTGACCCCATCGAATCCCGAACGGCACGGCCTTTCGGGTCGCGTCCCGCCGCCGGTGGTCTGGCGGCGATTGGGGCGACCTTGCCCGGCGCAGCCCGGCAGCGCCGCCGTACGCCCTACGCCACCAATCTGATGGCCCTCACCCCGAAGTCTTCCTGGCCCTGAGTGCGTACGCTGCTGCACTCGGTCTACGACCAGCCCGACGCTGACTCCGTTGCTGCACAATATGATCGGATTGTCGCTGCGTTGTCAGACAAGCGTCCCAAGGGGGCCGAGCACCTCGATACACCCCGCGCGGACCTGCTGGCGTTCACCGCGTTCCCCAAAGCAAATCTGGCGCCAGATCTGGTCAAACAATCCCCAGGAGCGGCTCAACAAGGAGATCCGGCGGCGCACCGACGTCGTGGGTATCTTCCCCAACCGCGATGCCCTCATCCGCCCTGTCTGCGCCGTGCTGGCCGAACAACACGACGAATGGGCTGAATCCCGCCGCTGCCTCGGCTTCGACGTCCTGAGCAAATCACGCGCGGACCAGACCCCGCCCACAGAACAGGAGGATGCCCCCGTGGCACTGACCACCTGAACCATCACCACGAAGAATCACACGACGACGTCGTACACCACACCTCTGGACTTGACCATTTGCTAATCGTCCAGCAGGCCCCACGACTTGATCAGCGTGGTCGCACAGCGTCGGCGAATGGATGCTGTCCGGCACTATCGTCTCATTCTGGATTCTGTCCGGCACTCTCGGTTGGTTCTGGACAAACGGCGACGATCCCGTCCAAAACCATCTGAGAGTGCCCAGGTAAGCGCACTCACCCGGTCTCAATTAGTTCCGGATCGGACACAAGTCTCCGTCTGTGGCTTTGCAGCTCATCTCCGACTTCTTCACTGAAGCGCCCCGACCGAGCGCAGACGGTTTTCCAGTCGCTCAACTATCGGGCTGTGCATCTCGTGACGCTTTCACGTTGGTCGCGTGATCCGTGCCTCGCACATTGTCCGCCAACGGAGCTCACTGATGGCACACTTACCGACCTGCACAACCCCGGGCCAGCCTCACCCCATTTCGTCACAGTGACGTATCAGGATCCTTCTAGATAGAGTCTCGGATGCCCGGCTTCATTCGGTGTAGGTGCTCACTTCGAGGCTGGCTGCGCGGTTGTTCCACTGCGGAGGCAACTCCAGGACATCAGCGAAGAACGTGGCCGTCTCACCCTCAAAGTTGGGCTTCTCCCAGAGTTGGACTTTCATGCCGGTGGGGATGAGCATCGTTGAAAGTGTGCCCACTCCCAGTGCGTTAGCTGCTAGGTCGGGATACTTGCCCGCCTTCAGCAAGAGTGCCGGACGTGACCACGTGTAATCCAGGGCCACGATGTAGTCGATCACGGGTGGCCCGTCTGCAGTCTTGTAGACGATCAGCGACGAGATGCGATCGTTCCAGTCCATCGGGACCGCGGGGGTATCGGCGGTGAAGTCGATGAACGCGCCCTGGAACCAGGCGTGGTCGTACCCCCGCACGGCGAGACCGTCGGGAACCTTGAGCGCACTGATCTGATCGTTGCCGACGAGAATCTGTCCCTTGGAGTCGTCATAGCGACCTAAAGAGAGCTTCTGCGATCGGCCAGGAATGCCCTGCCAGTCCGCTGCGTAGTCGGCGTGGGTGAACACCTCGACCTGCTCGCTGGAGTGCTCGATCCGTTCCGGGATCTTCAGGCCGTCAGGAAGGGTGAGGGTGAAGTACTCGGCGGCAGAGATGCTGTCGACTACCTCGGACACGTGACGATCCAACGCATTCAGTTCTGCGGTGATCGCGGTGTTCCACGTGGAGACGGTAGCGGCGTCGGGAGGGGAAACAAAGTATTCCGGGCGCAACTGAATGACTTCCAGATCGTTGCGGATCTGTAGGAGCTGGAGGCGCTTCTTCATGCTGTCTTCGAGCACCTGCTGTTGCCTTTTGAGGTCGAACCAGTTTGGCGCTGCGGGAAATACGAGGGTGTCGTAGGAGGCGGCTTGCACCGAGTACGCCTTGGGGTTCTGTTGCACTGAGTTGGCAAAGGTCTTCAAGCGGGCCATGACCTCTTCGATCGTTCCCGTGTAGGAGATTTGGTCGCCGGACCCACCCTTCTGGTAGATCGACACGCGGACCTCTGAGCGCTGTCTCAGTTCGGACATTTTCGTTTGCACGCTGGCGTCGATCGAGCCTGAGGCCAGCAGTCCGTCGAAGCTGGACTTCAAGGAAACGGCGAGGTCGCGTTGAGTCTGTTGCTCCTGTGAAGTGATGGAGAGAACGGCGATGTACTCGCCGCCGGTCTTGATTCCGCGGATGAACAAGTCGCCGTATCGATTACGAAACAGGTCCTGCTTGCCGTCGGCGATCAGCTGCGCCGCGTCCGCGACAGGGACCGGGGCCTTGATGCGTTTGAAAGCGTTCTGGATGTCGGCCCTGGCCACCAGGAATGTCGAGGTCGAGTTGAAGCGCGATTCCTCGGCGAATTTGAATTTTCCTTATGCACTGAACAATCCATAGCGACCTTCCACAGCCACACTCACGCCGAGTGACTCATACATCTGTTCGGCGGAGTAGATCAAAGTGGTGTCGTAATGGGCTTCCATGCCCTCATCGCCGGCGGCAACCTCGATGTCGGCAAAGGTGACGGACTCGAGCGTGCCCACCTCGCCCGTCAGGTCGTTGATACCGAGGCCAAGTGCCATGCCGTCAGTGAAGGATAGGGTTCGTTGTTGCGGCGCCACGAGTGTGCCTTTCGCTAGGTCATTGACTTTCTCAAGCGTGTACGGCTGACGGCTCGCGGGCGTGAGTAGTCAACTACTCGTTTTTGGCACGATGTGGCACCGATAGGACCGAGAGCGCACGGATCGGCGTTCCTGATCCTGCATGCCGTGGTCGGCTGCGTGTGCATACCCGGCCTCCCCCGGTAAGCCGACCGAGCCACCGCCTTCCGCGACCTCGATGACGCCCGATCTGCGTTGAGCGTCGTCCGACCGCCCGTTCCGCTGTTCGCGCCGCGGCCGCGTGCCTGTGGAGGTGCCGAATCACGGCGGGCTTCATCCGCCGCAGCGTCCACATCTCCAACGCGAATGGCAACACGGGAAACAGAACCGGCAACCCGTCCGAGACGAGGCGGTCATCAGGGGCGGCGGAAGGACTTCCAGTCCCCGATCGCCGCCAGGCGCCGTCGCTGCTGGACTGCCGCACCGCTGTCAAGGCCGCGGTCGCGGGTCTCGAGGTTGGCGATGACGCGTTGGCGGTGCTCGACGGGGTTGTGGTCGTCGTACTTGAACTTCGCCTCCGCGCGCACCACCGCCAGCCGCGACCCGCGGATACCGGGCAGCATGCGGGCGTAGGGGTGGCGCAAGTCGCCAGGGTGCTGGCCTGGCCACCGACGAGCGGGTGTTGAACGCCGCCGGGAGGCGAAGCCCCGGTCAGCGTTGGGTCGATTTGCCGTTGGCCAACAACACCTTCAATGCGTCGCGATAGTGACGGGCGTTCGACCAGGTACGCCTCTCCAGTGCACAATCTCGTCGTCGATCGCAGTCGCCATGACATCGAGTAAATGAGGCGCAAGTTGTTGTTCGACTACATAATTGACGCGATCTCCACCACGGGGAACGCGTGCCGTGCGGCGAAGTGCCGGGCGGCGTCCCCTGCGAGGACGTCTCCCTCATCAGTGACGAGTTCACATGCGGCGGCGACCGGTTGGTAGCCGGCCATCGCGACCAATCTCATCGCGATGCTCCAGCGGTCCGTCGCGTCCGCTGGGTCGTCGTCAGCGCATCGGATGGGCAAGATGTGGCCCGGCCGGGTCACATCGGCCGGCACTGATTCGGGATCGGCGAGGACCCGTAGCGTGCGCGCGCGGTCGCGGGCCGATATTCCCGTGCCGATGTTGCAGGCGGCGTCGACGGCGACGGTAAATCTGCACCCGTTGTTCTCGGAGCCTAGAACGGGTTGATCCGGGATGCGAAGGCGGTCCAGTCTCGACGATTGCATCACGGCGTGGATGAGTCCGGTCGAATGCCGGACCGCGAAACCGACCTGCGATGGTGTGGCCGCAGAAGCTGGAAAGACGAGTGCAGCAACGGGTTCGGTGATCATTATTGCAACACCCCGGCCGATGAATTCAGCGACGAGGCCCGGCGGAAAGTCGGCCGCTGAACTCACTTGATATCCGGCGATGACAGCTGTGCTCATAGCGGTTGTTCCCTGTCCCAATGAGTTTGACGACGATGTGTGGTCAGTGCAGGAGGCGGTGATACGACGATCCGTGAAAAACTAATGGTCTGCGGCCGTTCTCGTCGGCGCTGATATCGACGATGCGCAGCAGCACGAGCTGGTGATCGCCCGCGGGCACGATATCTTCTATACCCACCGTGATGTGCAAGGAGCCGCCGACGATGAAGAGAGCACCGTCCTCGCCGGCCTGCCACTCGACATGGGCAAAGCGGTCGCTGCCTCGCGTGGAAAGGGATTGGCTGGCGTGCTCTTGCCCCTCGGTCAGGACGGTCAGACCGAGAAACGCGGCATCGCGCAGGATCGGCCACGTCGTCGACGAGTTCGCAACGGAGATGGAAACCAGTGGTGGGTCGAGCGACATCGACACGAACGAGCTGACCGTCATGCCGACCGGTGCGTCGCCGACGACAGCGCCAACGGCAACGACTCCGGTCGGGTAGTGGGCGAACGCCCTCCGGAGCGCGTGAGCGGTAATCACCATGCCGTTACCCCACCGTCGACCGGGAAGGCGACACCAGTAACGAACGACGAGTCAGGTGACAACAGATAGCAAATCGCCGACGCCACCTCGTCTGGCGTTCCGAAGCGTTTGATGAGGTTCCTTGCAAAGAAAGCCTTTTCGGCATCATCGCGCGCGCTCTCAGGCACTCCGGACAGGTATGCCCGGGGCATCGGCGTGTCGATCGTCGCGGGGCAGACAGCGTTGACCCGAATGTGGTCCTCGGCGAGATCCATCGCCAGCGCGCGCGTTAGTCCCACACATGCGGTCTTCGATGCCACGTAGGCAGGCATTGACGGGAACGCCACGAGGCCCGCCGTCGACGACAGGTTCACGACGCTGCCCCGCGCGGCGCGTAGGTACGGCAGCATGTCCTTGATCAGGAAGAACATCGCCTTGGCGTTGACCCCCATGAGGTGGTCCCACACCTCGTACGTGGTCTCGGTGAGAGGGAGGCCGGAGATGACGCCTGCATTGTTCACCAGGCCCGCGAGCGCGGCGCCCTGTTGGGTGACGAGTTGTCCGAGCTGCGAACGGAATTCGTCGCAGGTGACGTCGCCAAGAGCTGCCTCGACAGGCACATCGAGATGGTCGACGGCCGCTCGCGTCCCATCCAGAGAGGCCTTGGTGACATCGGTGATGACCAAGGAGTACCCCCGCGCCGCCAGCGCGAGGCAGGTCGCCCTGCCGATTCCGCCGCCCGCGCCGGTCACGAGGGCCAAGGGTCGGGTGCTCATACCAACACCGCCTTCACCGCCGCCAGCGCGACCTGTTCGTCCTCGCTGTAGTGGGCACCGCTGACGCCGACCGCGCCGATGACGCCGAGGTTGGGGTCGCTGATGCGCTCACCGCCGCCGAACACCGCGTATCCGGGAACGTTGGTCATCCCGTATAGGAGCGCGGGGTCGGTCTTGATGAACTCGAAGAATTCGCCGGTGTTGAATCCGGATGTCGCGGCAGTGCGCGCTTTTCGGACGGCGACGTCGGTCGACAGGACAGAAGCGCCCTCCATCCGCTGGTAGGCCTTGAGCACACCGTTGGGGTCGGTGACGGCAATGGTCACCGCGATGTTCATCTCTCGCGCCTTGGCCAAGCCGGCGTCGATCGCGGAATTGGCCGCAGCAAGGGTGATGGCGCTGGTGGTGAAACTCTGAGATTCCATGTGTCCGTTCGCTTTCTGCGTTGAGAGGTGCGTGCTGTCGATCAATTACGAGGTCGGGAAACGTGCGACCCATGACTCGACCTCGCGGAGGCCGAGAAGCTCGTTGAGATCGCCGAACTGGTACCACTGCGAAGGGTCGTGGGATTTTCCGAGTTCACGGAGAACCGATCTGCTCGCCGCCAGCGCGCTGAGCAGCAATTCGATGGGATAAATGGCCGTCGAATAACCCAGCTCCCGCATCTGGTCGACGGTCAGCGCCGGGCTACGCCCCGTCGTCGCGGCATTGAAGAGCAACGGACCGTCGACGGTGTCGCGAATGCGCTTCATCGCATCGATGCTGGGAACCGCATCGACGAATGTCATGTCAGCCCCGACCGAACGGTAGACGCGCGCGCGTTCGATCGCGGCGTTCAGCCCCTCCGTATGCAGTGCGTCAGTCCGGGCGATGACGACGGGGGCGTCGCGACCGAAGTACTCGGCCGCAGAGATGGCCGCCGACACCCGGGCAGCTGCCTCCTTCACCGGCACCACGGGATCGTGCTCGAGATGTCCACAGCGCTTCGGATTGGCTTGATCCTCGATGTGGAAACCGGCAACGCCGAGTTCGACGACCTGTTCGACCGTCCTGCGGATGTTGGCAGCGTTGCCGTAACCGGTGTCGATGTCGACGACCATCGGCAGCTCAGTGGCCGCTTTGATTCTGCGATACGTGCCGATCAACTCTGTTCCGGTGATCAGTCCGACGTCCGGAAGGCCGAAGCTGCTGGCGATCGAGGCGAAACCGCCGACATAGACGCCCTCGGCTCCGGACTGGTGAACCAATCTGCTCGTTACGGCGTCGTAGGCACCCGGGAGGACCAGCGGCTCCTCGAAGGCGATCCGTCTGCGTAACCACTCGGCGGGCGTCGTGCCCGCCACCTGTCGGTGTTCTTCCTTGACATTGGGCATGTGAGCAATTTAACTGGCTTGGCCAGTTAGGTCAACTGGCTAGGCCAGTAGACGAGACCTCATCGGCGGCACTACTGCCGCTGCCCGATTTCTGGAGGACACCCATGATCGACCCGTACCGAGAGCAGATTCCGCGACACGAGAACCCCCTGCTCCGCAGCCCGAACAAGCTCAAGATCGGCGTCTTCGGCGCGAACTGCAGCGGCGGCACCACGATGAGCACTCATCCCGGGCTTGTAGAGGCCCGTTGGAACGAGTCGGTGGAGATCGCCCGTGCCGCGGAAGCCGCTGGACTGGAAGCGATGGTGCCCATCGGCCGCTGGCGTGGGATGGGTGGCCAGACGAACTTCCAGTACCGCAGCTTCGAGACCCTCACCTGGGCCGCCGGCATCGCGGCGGCGACCAACACCATTGGCGTCTTCGCCACCGTTCACGTCCCGACCATTCATCCGGTCCGGCTGGCCAAGACCTGCGCGACCATCGATCACATCTCGCGCGGTCGGTTCGGGCTGAACGTCGTCGCAGGCTGGAACGAGAAGGAAATCGGCATGTTCGCCGACAATCAGCTTCCCCACGACGAACGCTACGACGTTGCATCGGAATGGATGGAACTCACCTCGAAGCTGTGGACCACCGACGGTGAGTTCGACTTCGCGGGCAAGTACTTCCGCGCGCCGGGGGCCGTCAGCGATCCCAAACCCATCCAGCAGGACGGGCCGGTGGTCATGAGCGCCGGGAACAGCCCCCGTGGCGTACGGTTCGCCGCCGAATGGTGCGACCTGAACTTCGTCGCGGCCCCCTCCATCGAAGAGGCGGGAGCCACCGCTCGCTCGGTGAAAACCCAAGCGCGGGAACAGTTCGGCAAGGAACTGGCTGTATTCAGCCAGGCCTACATCATCTGCCGGGACACCGACGCCGAGGCTCGCGACGTCTACGACACGATCGCCGGTGTCCAGGGCGACCAGGAAGGGGCGGACAATCTGCTCAACGCATTCGTGCCGAACTCGGGCAGCGCGGACTGGAACGCCATGCGAACGGCGATAATCGCCGGGTGGGGAAGCTATCCCCTGGTCGGCAGCCCCACCACTGTGGCCGACGGATTGATCGCCCTGTCCGAACAGGGCCTCGACGGGATGGTCGTTAGCTGGCCGCACTATCACGAGGGCATTCGACAGTTCGACGAACTGGTGATGCCCTATCTGGAGAAGGCCGGAGTCCGGTCCCGTGTCCGCGCCTGAGATCGACGCACCGCGGGCGATCACCGTCCTCGGCGCCGGACTGATGGGTCACGCCATCGCGTATGTTGTCGCCTCACACGACATCCCCGTCCATGTCTACGACCCGTCCGAACGCGCGCTCAGCTCCCTCGACGAACGCCTGCAGGCGTGTGCTGATGCCGCGGGGCGGGGGTATCGAGACGTCTCACGTGGGTCGATGCTGACAGACGCCGTCAAGGGCGCCGACCTCGTATTCGAAGCCGTCCCCGAAGACCTGACGCTCAAGGCCGAACTGTTTAGTGCGGTGTACGCCGCCAACCCGGCTGCGGTGTTGGCCACCAACACTTCTGTGATCCCCGTCCGCGACATCGAAGAGCAATTGCCCACCACCGCAACGCTCGTCGGCACCCACTGGTGGAACCCTGCCCACCTGATCCGGGTGGTCGAGGTGGTGCCCGGCCGCAGAACCGGCCAAGCCGCTGTGGACCGGGTGACCGACCTGCTGGTGGCGCTGGGTAAACGCCCCGTCACGGTGGCCGACGCACCGGGTTTCGTGGGCAATAGGCTGCAGTTCGCGCTGTGGCGTGAGGCCATGCACATCGTCGATTCCGGCATCGCCGACGCCGAAACAGTGGACCTGATCGTCCGCGAGACGTTCGGACGGCGCCTTCCCGTGCTCGGCCCCTTGGAAAACGCTGATTACATCGGCCTGCCCCTGACCGAGCAGATCATGTCGTATGTGCTCCCCCATCTTTCGAACAGTGCGGTGCCCCCGCACGGCCTGGTGGAGCGTAACAAGTTGGGAAAGAACGGAACTCGGTCCGGATCTGGATTCCTGTCGTGGCCCGACGGCCGCGCCGAGGAGGTCCGTCGCCGTCTCGACCTACAACTGCAATCAGCGAGAGAGGTTGCGTCATGAAGCGCACCGTTCTGGTCACGGGGTCGACCACCGGGATCGGCGAAGCCACCGCCACCGCGTTCGCGGCGTGCGGCGAACGTGTGGTAATCAACGGCCGAGACGAGTCCCGCGTTCGCGCTGCCTGTGACCGTATCCGTCACGCAGCCGAGGGCGACGTAGATGTCGTCGGGGTGGCCGCGGACATTGCCACCGCGGACGGTGCCGCCACGCTTCTCGACGCCGTCCCTGATGTCGACGTCCTGGTCAACAACGCTGGGATCTTCGAGGCGAAACCGGTTTTCGACGTGTCGGACGCCGAGTGGATGACCTACTTCGACGTAAACGTCCTGAGCGGAATACGCCTCGCGCGCCAATACGTTGCGGGGATGAAACGACGCGGTTGGGGACGCATCATCTTCGTCAGCAGCGATTCCTCGGTCTTCGTGCCCACCGCGATGGTCCATTACGCGACGACGAAGACCGCCCAGCTGACGGTGGCCAGGGGGATGGCGCAGGAACTTGCCGGCTCCGGCGTGACCGTCAACAGTGTGCTGCCGGGTCCCACGCGCACCAGCGGCGTCAAGACGTTCATTACGGACAACTTCGGCGCTGGCGTGACTTATGCTGACGCCGAAAAACGATTCGTCGCACAGGAACTCACGACTTCCCTGATTCAGCGCCTCATCGAACCGGAAGAGGTTGCGAAGATGATCTGCTACGTGGGGTCGTCCGCTGCGTCGGCGACGACGGGCGCCGCGCTGCGGGTGGACGGCGGCGTCCTTCCCAGCATCGTCCCGTAACCGAGCCATATGGCCTATACTGGCCTGGCCAGTATAGGCCATGGCGTCCCGCACCGTCCCGGAGGTGATGATGGCTTTCGAGCCGATCGAGAAACGGCGCGCCCACGAGCGCGTGGTCGTGCAGATCGAACAGAGCATTGCCGACGGCACATTCGCGCCCGGCGACCGTTTTCCGTCCGAACGCGAACTGGTCGAGCAGTTCGACATCAGTCGGCCCACGGTACGTGAGGGGCTCCGCGTGGCGGAGAGCCTCGGTCTCATCGAGGTCCGGCCGGGCAATCCGAACGGAAGCATCATCACCGCGCATTACCCCAAGGGGCTCGCGCGCGTCATCGAAGGCGTGCTTCGGGGGAAGGCAGCATCGCTGGCCCACGTCGTGGAGATGAGGATGCTACTCGAAGGCCAGGCGTCCTACTATGCAGCGCAGCAGGGTGGCGAAGCGATTGAATCGATGCGCGATGCACTCGACCGTATGCGGCATGCCGCCAACCTCGCCGAGCTGGAGAAAGCGGATGTGATGTTTCACGAAGCTCAGGGAGCAGCCAGCGGCAACCCGTTGATCGCCCTGATGGTCACCGCGATGCGGGACGTCACGAAAGCAACCATAAATGTCGGGTTGCCGTCGCTGGGCTGGCCGGATGCGCGAGACAAGGCCATCGAGCGCCACAGCGCGATCCTCGCCGCGGTTGAGACTGGCGATGGCGCTGCCGCCTGCAAGATCGCTCGGAGCAACCTGATGGCGACCTATGAACCGCTGGTGTCCGACGTTGCCGGGCGGATGAAAGCGCTCGTCCTGGCCAGCCCGGCTGAGCTGACCCTCTAGGCGATCAGGAACCGAGTATTGGATCGACCAGCGGCATCGGACTGGCCTTGGCCGGGGCGACGATCCGACTTGGTGTCACGTGATGGAGCGGTAACGCGCGCACTCCCAGTCACTCACGGCGTTCTGCCATTGCTGGAGTTCCCATTCTCGGGTCTGGGCGTAGTATTCGGCGAAATCGTCTCCCAGCAGGGTCGTGAACGCCGGATCGTTGCGAAACGCCGCGACAGCCGATTCAAGACTGGCGGGTAGCAGGTGACGATTGTCTGCAGGCGTCGATGCGTCGCCTGCCACCGGCGCCGGCGGCTCGACAGCCTCACGTATTCCTTCGCAGACGGCCACCACGAGAGCCGACAAGACGAGATAGGGATTCGTGTCAGCTCCTGGTCTGCGTACCTCGATTCGAGCGTTGCGTTCGGCCAAGGCCACCGCGCGCACTGAGGTCGAGCGATTGTCGACACCCCAGCTGGCCGTGGTGGGGGCAAAGAATCCAGGGACCAGCCGCTTGTAAGAGTTGATTGTCGGGTTCATGATGGCCGACATTGCGGGCAGATGTCGCAAGATGCCCCCGATGGCATGACGCATGGTGACGTTGGGCGTCATCGGGTCATCCGGGATCATCACATTGTTGTCACCGGACCACAGTGACAGGTGCACATGCCCGCTCGATCCTTCCTCGCCAGGGACGGGTTTGGCGAGGAAGCTTGCTTGCAAACCATTTTCACGTGCCACTGCGTGTATCGCGTATCTGAGCAATATGGCGTTGTCTGCCGCGCGCAGACCCTGCGCCGGGTCCAGGTTGACCTCGACCAACCCGGCTCCGCCCTCGGTGTGGATGACGGACAAGCCCAGGTCGAGGCTTTCGCTGGCCGCGTGCAGTTGGTCGCAGAACTCGGCGATTTGATCGACGCCTGCGGCGCTGTAGCACTGGGGTCCCGTCGCGGCCTTGCCATCCTCGAGTCGTCGCAAACGCAACTCATATTCGAACGCCACGACGGTCCGCAACCCCAGTTCCTCCAGCTGCCCGAGTGCCGCTCGCAGAACCTGACGACTGGACAGATCACAGGGAGACCCATCGGACCAGGTCAGGTCGCCAAGGCAGATCCGACCATCGGTCCGCCAAGACACGGGCCGCAGTGTGGACTGGTCGGCAATCAACAGCACGTCGCCCGATCCCGCAGCAGGCCCGATGTTCTGCAACGTCGTGATCGGGGCGTCGACGGGGTCAATGGCAAGGATGATGTCAGGGGTGGCCACATGTGGCTGCTCGCAGAGACGATCGAATGCCGCGTACGTGTAAGACTTTCCGCGGATGACGCCGTTGACATCGGTGAAGCCCAGAAATGTGAAGCTCATGTGTTCTCCATTCGAGGACAGGGCGACTGTCCCGCCGCGAGATCGAAAGCCCGCCCCGATCGGCACCCGGGTGACGCGTCATTGGTCGGAAATGAAGACATTTTTCTCCTCGGTGAACGACATCAACGCCTCGGGTCCCAACTCGCGGCCGATGCCCGACTGCTTGACGCCCCCGAACGGTGTCCAATAACGCACCGAGGAGTTCGAATTGACGCTCAGCGTGCCGGTTTCCACCGCCCGCGCAACTCGCATCGCCCTGCCGACGTCGCGAGTGAACACAGAACCCGACAGTCCGTATTCGGTGTCGTTGGCCATCGCGACGGCGTCAGCCTCATCGCCGAAGGGCATGACCGCCAGGACCGGCCCGAACACTTCCTCGCGCCAGACTCGCTCGGCGGGGTCGTGTACTGAGACCACCGTCGGCGGGCACCAGTATCCCGCTCCGTCCGGGGCTGATCCCTGAAACGCCACAGCACAGTCGGTCAAGAAGCTGCGCACCCGGTCTCGGTGCGCCGATGAGATCAACGGACCCATGTCGCTGGCCGGATCGGCCGGATCGCCGACGCGCATTTGCCCGACACGCGCTTCGAGTAGGGTCATGAACTCATCGAACACGTTGCGCTGCAGCAGTAACCGCGACCGCGCGCAGCAATCCTGGCCGGCGTTGTCGAAGACGGCGGACGGGGTGCTCGCCGCGGCAGCGGCTAAGTCGGCATCGGCGAAGACGATCATGGCACTCTTGCCGCCAAGTTCGAGCGTGACACGTTTGATCTGATCGGAACATCCCGCCATGATTCGCCTGCCCACGGCGGTGGACCCGGTGAAGCACACTTTCCGTACGGCGGGATGCGACACGAACCGTTCACCGACGACCGCTCCTTCCCCGGGGAGCACCGTGAACACACCCTCGGGAATCCCGGCCTCCTCGGCGAGCTCACCCAACCTGATCGCTGTCAACGGCGTCAGTTCAGACGGCTTGAGAACGACGACATTTCCAGCAGCCAAGGCTGGCGCAAACCCAAACGCAGCGATCGGCATGGGAAAGTTCCACGGCACGATGATGCCGACCACCCCGAGAGGTTCGCGGAAGGTGACATTCACACCCCCTGGCACCGGAATCTGTTGTCCGATATTGCGTTCAGGAGCACCCGAGTAGTAGTCGAGGATGTCTCGGACGAGCCCTGCCTCGGCGACTGCGTTTCGGCGAACGTGGCCAGCGTTGGCGACTTCGAGATCAGCCAATTCGTCGGTATGGGCGTCGACCGCGGCGGCAAATCGGCGCAGCAGTCTGCCGCGGGTGGCGGCTGGCGTACCTCGCCACCCGATGTACGCCTGGGCGGCTAGGTCGATAGCACGATCGGTGGCGGCACGGTCGGCCCAGCGCACGGTGGTGATCACCTCCTCGGTGGCCGGATTGACGACGCCATGTTGACTCATCACTTTTGCCCCGGTGCGGTCAGCGCTGTGCCTCGACGGCCGACGGGGCTCGCCGCCGCCTCTTCGCGACGGACGGGACTGGGCAACCAGGGTCGGGCGGTGTCGATCTCGCGGGCTAGCCGGGACCCATCGAAGACCGCATCGGCGATCAGTCGCGGAGTCACGCAATCCCCCACCCGGTACACCGCAGTGATGCCGCAGCGGGCCAACCGTTGATCATCGCCGACCAACTCATGGTAAAGGGCATCTTCGGAAAGTCGTTGCGTCACCAGGACAACAGCGTCGGAGGGCACAGCAAAATGCACACCATATTCGTCGAGCACGACTCCAGAGCGCGTGACTCGACGCAGCTGGCAGTCTCGCCGCACCTCGATCTGAAGACGGCGCAGTCGCTGCCGTACGTAGCCACCTTCAAGCGTCTCGTCGGCGAAAGGCGCCACTGTCGCAAACGGCGTGACGAACTGCACGTCGAAGCCTTCATCGTGCAGGAGTTCGGCGAGCGCGCTGCCCATGAAGTATCCCTCGGAGTCATAGACCACGACCCGACGCCCTGGGGGTAACTTGCCCTGCACCATGATCTGTTCGGGTGTCAGCACGTGGTCGCACCGGGCGTCGCAGCCGGGGATCGCTTCGTGTGTCAAATGATTCATTCCATCAGTGGCCCAGCGAGAACCCGAGGCGATCACAACGATCTGCGCACCGTAGTCAAGGACGTCCGCCAGTTCCAGCCGATTTCCACAGGCCACTTGGACGTTGCGCAGTTGACGCAGCTGGGTTTCCCGCCACTCCCACACGCGAGCCCACTCTCCGAGGCCCGGTAGCCGACACATCCATCGAAGCGCTCCACCGAGGTGCGCACCGGCGTCGACAAGATGGACGTAATCAAGCCCGCGCTTGCCGAGCACCATCGCGCATTCCATCCCTGCAGGACCGCCGCCCACTACTAGCACCGGCGTGTCCCGTGCGGCGATGGACACCATCGTCTCCGGGTGCCACCCGCGGCGGTATTCCTCTCCTGCCGTTGGGTTCTGCGTACACGAGAGGTGACCCAGGTTCCCAGTGGCGATACATACGTTGCACCCGATGCACTCGCGGATGTCGTCGATATGACCCGACTCGACTTTGCGAGGTAGGAAGGGGTCGGCAATCGAGGGGCGGGCCGCGCCGATCAGTGCCAGTTCACCCGTGCGGATGATGCGAGCCATCTCATCGGGGTTGGTCATCCGCCCCACACCCACGACGGGCGTGGGAGTAATTGCTTGGACCTGGCTAGACCAGCGCAGTTGGGAACCCTGTGTGACGAAGCGAGACGGCCCCGAATCCAGGGACCAGGTGACCTGGGTTCCGACGTGAATGTCCCACAGGTCTACCAGATGATCTGTCAGCGAGACGAATTCGAGTGTTTCTTCGATACCGACTCCGACCGGCCCTTCCGGGGTTACCCCCATGCGAATTGCGATCGCGCAGTCCTCGCCTACCGCGGCGCGTACCATCTCGGTGGTCTCGAGCCAGAATCGTGCGCGATTGCGAAGGTTCCCGCCGTACTGGTCTGTGCGGTGGTTGTAGAACCGGGACAGGAACTGTGTCGGCAGATGGGTGTGGCCACCGTAGACGTAGACGATGTCGAAGCCGGCCTCCCTCGACCGGCGCGCTGCTTCGACCCAATCATGCTGAACCCGGCGGATGTCGGTGAGTTCCATCTGCTTGGGTACACGAGTGGCGTGGGCATCGCTGGCCAGCTGGCTCGGTCCGATCAACGGCCACCGTGATTCCCTGGCACTGGCGTCGGCACCGCCGTGGCCGAGTTCGATCGCCGCCAAGGCTCCGTGCTGATGAACCCCGTCAGCGAACACAGCCAGCCGCGCGACGTCTTCGTCGTCCCACATCCGCTCGGTACGCACGGGCGTGATGTCGGCATCGGGACTGATCGTGCAGATGCCCGTCGACACTGCGGCCCAGCCCCCTTCGGCTTGGGTGGCGGCGTAACGGGCGCGCGTTCGGTATTTTTCCGTACCGAATCCAGGCCCGTGGGGTACCTGATAGAAGCGGTTTCGCAAGATCTTCGGTCCAATGGCAAGTGGTTCGAAGAGCGCAGCGTGCTCTGGCCGCGTCATGTTGTTCCCATCGTTGGGCCGGTCGCGCAATCGATACGCACCACAGCTCGGCTTTATGGCCTCGTAACGAGGCCAAATCTACGATGGCCCGGCGAGGGTGTCAACACTAGAAGGAGTTGGCTGTCAGCTGCCCGGCGTTTCCCGCCACGAAAGCGGGGAACCGATGCCACGACGGCGTCGCGCGGCGTCGATCAGGCTCCCAATGACTCGGCTCCGGTCATTGGCTTCCGGATGCCATTGCACGCCAACGGCGTAGGTGTGCCTGCTCGACTCGACCGCTTCGATGACCCCATCGCCAGCGTGCGCGACGGCACGCAGATGATCGCCGAGGCGGTCGACAGCTTGGTGATGGTGACAGTGGACTTGGTGGTCCGCCTCGCCGATAGCGTCGAATAGGGCAGACCCGGCATGCACCGCCACCGTGTGCTCCGTTCCCGAGAAAGTGCCCAGTGCCCGACGGTGAACAGCACGCTGTGCGTTGTCGAGATGCTGAATCAGTGTGCCTCCGAGGGCGACGTTCAGAATCTGCATGCCCCGGCAGATTCCGAGCAGGGGAATGTCACGTTGCAGCGCAGCCGCTGCGACGGCGAGTTCGTGTTCGTCTCTTTCTGGATTGCTCGCTTCGGTGTGTTCTTCGCGCCGCGCGCCGTAGATCGCGGGGTCCACATCGACACCACCGATGAGCAGCACGCCGTCCACCCGATCCAGCACGGTATGGACGTGTGCGCTGGATGAGGATGTCGGTGGAATCAGCACCGACAGTGCGTGGGACCTGGATATGGCGCGCAGGTAGTTGCCGGGCGCGATGGCCGCCTCGGCGTCCCAGAAGCCCCAACGAGCGCGTTCCAGGTTTGTGCAGACGGCGATGACGGCTCCCGGGCGAGGCACATGAATACCTTTCTATGGCTCCCTATTAAAGCCATAGACTAACGCAGCTCACGGCATCTCCGGTCGAGCCCGGGCTGACGGTGCTCAGCTGCCCTTGGCGCGGTAGGAGCTGGAGGTGCCGATCAGGACCCGAACCCCGGCTTCGGTTGGTCCGAGGTGCTCGCCCATGGCTCGCGCTGCCCGAACCGGATCGGAGGCGTAGATGGCGTCGAGAATCGCTTCGTGCTCGCTGTTGATCCGTTCGTGCCACATGGCAGTTCCGGGTTGCGCCCAGATGGCTTGGTTGAGGGTGATGCGCACTTGCCGCACGGCTGCCGCAAGGTGTTCGATGCCAGTAGATTTGGCGATCAAAATATGGAATTCCGTATCCAGCTGGTGAAATTGGAGAGGATCGTCGGTCTCGCGCATCCGCGTCATCAGCCCTCTGAGCCGATTGAGGCAGTCCGAGTCTGCGGTTCGTGCGGCTTCGGCAGCTGCGCCTTCCTCAATGATCCTGCGGAATCGGACAGCATCTTCGAGCTCGTCGCCTGCCAGTCGAATCTCCAGCAACCGCCGCTCGTGGCCGTCGCCATCTAGACGAGGGTCGGTGACGAAGGTCCCCCCAGAGCGGCCGCGGCGTGTCTCGATCAACTTCTCCAACTCGAGGATGTGCAGGGCTGCCTTGATGGTGTTGCGACCGACTCGCAGCATCTGAGCGAGGTCACGTTCCGTTGGCAGTGCTGCACCGACCGGAATGAGCCCGAGCAGGATGTGGTGGCGCAGTTGCTCGGCCACGTACTCATGCGCACGCACCGGTTCGATCGGCGTGAAAGCCATCAACGGCTCCCTGTTCTGTGTCGGTGCGCCGCCTTCGTCCACAGTAGACATCCGTTTATGGTACGCAATTGGTACCGCAAAGCCAGGGGCCTGGCAGAGCTCCTGTGCCCATGCAGGCGGAATGCTGCTGAACCGCGGAGAGACTTTGGAAGGTGGCATCTGGTGGCCGAGGGATCATTCTGGAACGCCGTCGACGACTACGTCATTCGCTACGGGGCTACATTTACTCCGCGTGTGATCGAACGGGCACAGGGTTCGTACGTCTATGACTCGGCGGGCGAGGCCATCCTCGACTTCACCTCCGGCCAGATGAGTTCCATTCTTGGCCATTGCCATCCGGAGATCGTCTCTGCCACTTCGAGTGCCATTGCGTCGTTGGACCATCTCTACAGCGGCATGTTGAGCGCGCCGGTGGTGCAGTTGGCCACCAGACTGGCGGCGACGCTTCCCGCTCCCCTGCAAAAGTCCATGCTGTTGACCACCGGCGCCGAAGCGAACGAAGCCGCGCTCAAGATTGCGAAGCTCTACACCGGAAAGTACGAGGTGGTCTCGTTCGACCGGTCTTGGCATGGCATGACTTCCGGGGCGGCGGCGGCTACCTTCTCTGCTGGGCGCCGAGGTTACGGCCCACCGGTCCCGGGAAACCTCACGCTGCCCACGCCGAATGCCTACCGGTCGCCGTTCCGCAAGCCCGACCAGTCCTACGACTGGGAAGCCGAACTCGCCTACGGATTCGCGTTGGTCGACCGCCAGTCGTCAGGCAGTCTGGCGGCCTGCATCGTTGAGCCGATCCTGTCGTCGGGCGGAATCATCGAACCGCCTGCGGGCTACTTCCGCGAGCTCAAGTCGATGTGCGAGCAGCGTGGAATGCTGCTGATCGTCGACGAAGCCCAGACCGGCCTCGGCAGGACCGGCTCCATGTACGCCTTCGAGCGGGACGGTATCGTCCCCGACATCCTGACGCTGTCAAAGACGTTGGGGGCCGGCCTACCGGTGGCGGCCACGATCACCACGGCAGAGATCGAACAGAGCTGCCATGACCGGGGTTTCTTGTTCTTCACCACACACGTGTCCGACCCGCTTGCCGGCGCGGTCGCACTCACTGTTCTCGACGTCATCGAGCGAGAGGGGCTGGTGGCCCGCGCGGCGCAGCTTGGTGCGCAGCTGACTCAACGGCTGATTGAGATCCGCGACCGATTCGAAGTCGTCGGCGACGTACGGGGTCGTGGACTTCTCCAAGGTGTGGAACTGGTCCGCGACAAGCAAAGCAAGACTCCTGCAGATCGGCTCGGAGCCACGATCACCGCGGAATGCTTGTCGCGTGGTCTGCACATGAACATCGTGCAACTTCCGGGGATGGGCGGCATCTTCCGCATCGCCCCGCCGTTGACCATCACCGAGACCGACCTGCATCGCGGACTGGACACTCTGCAGGCATCCATCGGCGCCGTCGTTGCATCGGGCGCGGCACACGGCTGACTGTTCGAAGGTTGACGCACGGCCGCTCCTATCCTAGGTTTAATGGACTTGCATTGGAGCCTTTAATCGCCAGCGCCTCGTGATTCGGCGGAACCCTGTTAGGAAATTGAGCGTGCACACCGTCTCACCATCGCCTGCGGGCCGCGCCCGAGCTGGCGCCTTCCGGCCAACGGTCAGCAGCGGCACATCGATCGCCGTGGCGCGGTGGTTCGCCCAGCTGCTGGTGGTTCTGCTTATCGTGTCGGTCGCGGTATTCGTGGCGACCCGTGTACTGCCCAGCGATCCGGCCCAAATCAAACTCGGTCCCCGCGCCAGCCTGCCGGCGCTGGCAGAGCTTCGTTCGCAGATGGGACTCGATCGAAGCTTGTTCGTGCAGTACGTGAGCTACATGGCCGGCGTTCTTCGCGGTGATCTCGGTCAGTCCTGGGATGGCCGGTCGGTGGCGGCTCTGATCGCCGAACGTGCACCGCTGAGCCTGATGCTGCTGGCCGGTGGCTTAACGGCTAGTGTAGCGATCGCCGTTCCCCTTGCCCTGATCTCCGCCGCGCGGCGAGATCGCATGGCAGACCAAACTATTCGAGCGCTGGCTCTCGTGGCCCTCTTCCTACCATCGTTCTGGGTGGCGTTCATCGCCATTCGGTTCGTCGCCCTCCAGACCGGATGGTTTCCCGTCTCTGGGTTGGGTTCGACGCCCGACGACCTCGTTCGCTCCCTGGTACTTCCCTCGCTGACTATCGGCTTCACCACCTCTCCGTTGCTGGTTCGCAGTCTGCGGAGCAGTCTCATAGAAATCCTTGAATCCGACTACGTCGCAGTGGCGCGTGCTCTCAAGGTCCGCCGGTGGCGCTTGACCACGCACCACATCCTGCGCAATGCCGTGGGACCGTCGATCGCCATTCTTGCCGTGCTCTTCGGTCTGCTCCTGTTCGACGTGGTCGTCATCGAATACGCCTTCGACATTCCCGGGCTGGGCTCGGCGCTGATCGACGGAGCCCGCCACAGAGATGTCTCCGTCGTCCAGGGACTCGCGCTGCTGTTCTCCGTAGCCGTCGTCATCGCCAACTCCCTAGCCGACGGCGCGGCGAAGTGGCTGGACCCCCGACAGAGGACGCGATGACGACAACCGCAGATCGCACCACCGGGCCTCGGCGGATGGTGCCCGAAAGTCGCCGCAGCTCGCGGGGACTGGGAAAGTTGCTCGCCGGCGGACTCGTCGTCGCGGCGTTCCTGGTGGTGGCGTCGGCGCCGAGCCTGATCGCGCCTTTCGACCCGATGCACCAGGACCTCGCCAATGCGCTGGTAGCACCGGATGGCGAGCACCTGCTCGGCACCGATAGCCTCGGCCGAGACGTGTTCTCGCGCCTGGTATACGCCACCCGGGTGGACTTGCGGGTGGGGGTGCTGGGTGCGGTGTTGCCGATGGTCATCGGCAGTACCGTCGGCCTGATCGCAGGGATGGCTCACCCGTGGGTTCGTGCCGCTCTGATGCGGCTCGCTGACGTCGTGCTTGCTTTCCCTGTTCTCGTTTTGTTCATGGTGCTGGTGGGTCTGATGGGGCCTGGTGACGGCGTTCTCTTCCTCGGGCCAGGTGAGGCGCCTGTGCTCCTGGGCTTCGCGTTGGTGGGATGGCCGGTCTATGCGCGACTTTTGAATGCAGAAGTGCGACGGGTCACGTCCTTGGGCTACTACGAAGCAGCCCGAGCGGGTGGGCTGCCGGTTCCTCGTATCATCGCCCGGCACGTCCTGCCCAACAGCATCGGACAAGTTCTGGTCTACGCCTGCGTGGACATCGCCCTTGCCATCCTGGCCCTGTCGACCCTGTCCTTCATCGGCCTAGGCGTGCCGCCCGGAGTGCCGGAATGGGGATCGATGATTGCCGACGGCAGTCAGGCGATGGTGACCAGTTGGTGGCTCGTCGTCGCCCCCGGCATCGTGATCTGCGTTCTCGGTGTCGCTTTGGCGCTCATCGGCGACGGCCTCGACGACCGGCTGAAAGGAAGCTGAACGTATGACCGTGCCGGTGCTGGGCGTGCGGGGGTTGACGGTCGCGGCTGGTCGAACTCGGCGCGCCCGAATCGTCGAGAACGTGACATTCGAGCTGCATGCGGGCCGCTGCCTGGGCATCGTGGGTGAGTCCGGCAGCGGCAAAAGCATGACCCTGCGCGCGATCATGGGACTGGCGCCGGCACGAATCACCGCCGGGACGGTCGCGGCCGGGACGCTCTCGATGATTTTCCAAGACGCCATGAGCGCTCTGAATCCGGCCATGCGTGTCGGTGAATTGGTGGCTGAAGGTCTTCGTGCTCAACGGGTTCCGAGATCGAAGCTGCGTGCCCGAGCACTGGAACTGTTGGCCGAGGTGGGCGTACCCGACCCGCGGCGGCGAGCGAACAGCTGGCCTCACGAACTTTCGGGCGGTCTGCGGCAGCGCGTCATGATCGCAATGGCGTTGTCGGTGGAGCCGCAGGTGTTGCTGTGTGACGAACCGACCACGGCGCTCGATGTCACGATCCAGGACCAGGTACTGTCGCTGCTGGAGAGGCTCCGTGTCGAGCGCGACCTGGCCATGGTGTTCGTCAGCCATGACCTGGCGGTGATCTCCCGCATCGCCGACGACGTGGCGGTCATGTACAGCGGTAGCTTCGTGGAAGTCGGTGCGGCGTCGCAATTGCTGACCCTCCCCCGCCATCCGTACACCCGGAGTCTTCTTTCGGCGGCTCCGGACGCCGGTCGACCCAAGGGCCGCTTGACCACCATTCCCGGCCTTCCGCCCGATGTCGGTTCCCGGCCCCCGGGTTGTGTCTTCGCTCCCCGCTGTGCGATGAGCGAGGAGGAATGCACGACCGCGAGGCCGCCGTTGCGCACTGTTGCAGAACGGCACCAATCAGCCTGCCGGCGGCAGGAAGTCGTCTCAGAGGCGGTGCGATGACTCCGATAATCGAGCTGAACGACGTGTGCGTGCGCTTTAGCGGACTCACCGCGGTGGACGAGGTCAGCTTTGCGGTTGACCGC
This sequence comes from Mycobacterium sp. IDUB_1, assembly GCF_055419625.1. Taxonomy (NCBI): domain Bacteria; kingdom Bacillati; phylum Actinomycetota; class Actinomycetes; order Mycobacteriales; family Mycobacteriaceae; genus Mycobacterium; species Mycobacterium sp. IDUB_1. Next base: position 578,728 of record NZ_JBVAYA010000003.1, read on the forward strand.
GGAACGGCCATCGGTATTGTCGGCGAGTCTGGTTGTGGCAAATCGACTTTGGCGCGCGTCATGGTCGGTCTACAGAAACCCTGCGCGGGCGAGGTGCTGATAGACGGTAGTCCTGCAGGCGCACACCGCTCGAGGGAGCAACGTCGCCGCATCCAGATGGTGTTCCAGGACCCGACCTCCTCGTTGAACCCACGCATGACCGTGGGCTCTATGCTGCGCGAACTGCTCGTCGCACACGGCCATCGAAGCCGCGACGCTCTCCACACACGCGTTCGTGAACTGGTCGACCTGGTGGGGCTACCCCAGTACGTGCTCGAGCAAAGGCCCAGAGTGCTTTCCGGGGGACAGCGACAGCGAGTGTCGATTGCGCGGGCCCTCGCAGTCGAGCCCGACGTGCTGGTCGCCGACGAGGCGGTGGCGGCCCTCGACGTGTCGGTTCAGGCAACCATCGTCAATCTCCTGGTCGAACTACAGGAGCAGTTGGGATTGACACTAGTATTCATCTCGCACGATCTGGGTGTCGTCCGCGCGGTGTGTGACGACGTGGCCGTGATGTATTTGGGTCGCGTCGTCGAGGTGGCGCCGGCCGATCAAATCTTCCGGTCGCCGGGACATCCGTACACTCGAGCGCTCCTGCGCGCTGCACCGACGATCCGCACCACAGCTGATGCGCCGGCCTCGGAAGTCCTGCACGGTGAATTGCCGAGCGCGTTCGACATCCCGAGCGGATGCCGTTTCCACCCTCGTTGCCCGGAAGCCATCACAGGATGCGACAGTCACGACCCGGTCTTGCGCTCCGCCGGATCCGACCACCAAGTGGCCTGTGTGCTGCCCGCGCCGCGACTCTGAACTAGGGCGGGATGCGGTCAGGAGGAGGCGCGGCTGAGCGGAGCGACCGAAAAGCCTGTTGACACAGGTGCTTCGAAACCCTCGATGCCAGCCTGCACCGCGAAGGTTTGTTTCTTGGAGACCAGCGGTATCACCGAAGCGCTGTCGTAGGCCCACCGCTCGTAGAACTCGCTCGCGGCTTGTAGCTCGTTCTGATTCTGGGCGTCGTAGAGCATCTGAACAGCAGCACGGGCCGCCGTGGCGTCGTCACCGGCGTAATAGTTCTCCGTATCGGCCAAGAATCCGACCGGGTCCAGAGGGGTGGGCGCCAGCGCGGTGTTCTCCAACAGTGCCAGCTGGTACTCCCCCTTGGTCAACCTGTCAGTTTGCGTCGCACCTTCGACTTTCTCGATCACCGCGTTGATGCCCACCGATGCCAGCATGGGGACCAACGCCTGGCCGGCAAGATCGGTCGATCCGCCGCCGGTGAGGATGGTGATGGGCTGGCCGGTGTAGCCGGCTGAGCTGACGAGTCGCTTCGCCTCTGGAACGTCATGACGACCCCAGTCGCACGTCGGGCATGGCATGACGTTGGGAACGATCTGTGGCGCAACGGTTGTCGCGGATACCGCTTCACCCTTGTAAACGCTCGAAACAAGGGCCTCGCGGTCGACCGCCAACGAGATGGCTCGGCGCATATCCGGTGAGGCCAGCACCGCATCGCGCACGTTGACAATCAGCAGATCTTGCCAGAACGACGGAGAACGCCGCAAAACCTCCTGCGGATACTGCACCGCGTCGGTCGGGCTGATCTCGCTCACGATGTCGAGCTGTTTCGATTGAAATTGCACCAGGCGCTGATTGGCATCGGGGATTACGTCGAACTCGACCCTTTTGAAGAACATGTCGTCGCGCCTGCCGTAGTGGGGATTGGCAACGACTACGACCTGCTCGGACAATCGGGCCGATTCAACTGCGTAGGGGCCGGATCCGACCGGCTTTCGGAAGAAGTCTTCCCGCGACATCCCCGCGAAGTCCTTGGGGAGGATCGACGCCGTGCCGATGGCCAAGACCCCCAATGACGCCAGGCCGGTGGAGCTGAGGTGCAGGATCGCCGAGTGCGGATCCGGAGTGGTAACCCGGTCGATGGATGCGTACCAGGAACCGTAGGAGGCGCTTTGCTTCCACACGTCGACCGAGAAAGCGACGTCGGCCGAAGTGACCGGCTTGCCGTCGGAGAACTTGGCCGCGGGGTCCAGGGCGAAGGTGATGGTGTGCGCTGGCGCGTCGACTTCGTACTTGGTGGCGAGCCCGGGAACGATGGCGCCTTTGGGGTCGAGCGCGACCAGCGTTTGAAAGATGTTGGCTAGAACGGCGAACGATCCGGTCTGATAGGCCACAGACGGGTCCAGTGTGTCGACCGGGGCGGCGAGTGACATCGTCAGGGTGTCCCCCGCGCCACCGCTGCGAATGGATGCTGGACTGCAGCCCGATAAGGCCAGCCCCATCGCGAGACAGACCGTCGCGACAGCTCGAAGATTCATCGTCACGCTCCCCTATAAACAAAGGCTCTTTGGCTCTTGTTCGGAGCCTTTATGCTGCATCATGGAATCCGCGCCGTCAAGGACTGCGCCCCTCGCGGACCGCGCGGGCCACTCCGAACCAAGAGTCAGGACCGATCGTGACAGCAACGCACTCCCCCGATGGACGTCCGCGCGCCCGCGCACTGGGCATCTCCTTCGGAGGCGATCCCGGTGCCCTCAATGCCATCACCGACGTTCCCGGCATCGAGGTGGGTACCACCACCCTGATCGAAGGGGACGGCTCATTGGTGGTAGGCAAGGGCCCAGTCAGAACCGGCGTTACCGCTGTCCTGCCGCGCGGCAGATCCGGCCTTGGAGAACCCTGCGCGGCCGGCTGGTACTCCCTGAACGGCAACGGCGAGATGACCGGCACTACATGGGTCGACGAGGCAGGCTACCTGGACATGCCGGTGGTGCTTTCCAATACGCATGCCATCGGTACCTGCCACGCGGCCGTCATCGCCTGGGCCAACGACGTCGATCCGCGGTTGTCACGGCGGTGGCTGCTTCCAATCTGCGCCGAGACCTACGACGGTTACCTCAACGACATCAACGGACACCACGTGACCGAGGCGCACGTTCGCGCAGCACTCGATGGCGCGACAAGCGGACCGGTCGCCGAAGGGTCCGTTGGCGGCGGTACGGGAATGAGCTGTTATGACTACAGCGGCGGTAACGGCACCTCGTCGCGGCTGGTGGCTTACGGCACCACGTCCTACACGGTCGCGGTGTTCGCCCAGACGAATTTCGGGGTCCGCACCGAACTCACCATCGCCGGAACGCATGTTGGTCCTTCTCTCGCACAGGACAATCCGATCGCCGAGCCGTGGCACGGAGCAGATCCCACAACACCTGTTCCACCCGGCGCAGGGTCACTCATCGTCCTAGTGGCAACCGACGCGCCGCTGCTCCCTGGCCAGTGCAAGGCTCTGGCGCGACGAGTCCCCCTGGGAATAGCTAGGACCGGGACCACGGGCAGCCACTTCTCAGGGGACATTTTCCTGGCCTTCTCAACCGCGCCGGCGCCGGGACTGTCGAGCGACTATCCGCGAGGCGAACCGGATGTGAAATCGTTGTCCTTCATCCCCTGGGGACGTATGGACGATCTTTACACCGCCGCCGTGCAAGCGGTCGAAGAAGCCATTATCAATTCGATGGTGGTCAACGAGGAGATGACGGGCCGCGACGGCCACCGACTTCCAGCCCTTCCGCTGCGTCGCCTCGACGAGCTCCTCCGGGGGTAGCTGCACACGGCCGCGAGCGACATCCGGCGCAGGCACCGAGACGACGTCCGCGAAAGCTTCGACTGCGCACGCACGGCCCATAGGGCAGGTTGTCGGTGGCAGACACTCTAGGCCGCGGTTAGTCGCTAGACATGCGCGTCGACTTGCGCTGAATGCTTGTCGCCGACATTGTTGAACTTGATCGGATTTCGCGGATTTGGGCCGACTTGGTCGGCCTTGAAGCGGCGATAATTGATCGTCGGGGTGACCGAGCAGGAAGCGGCGATCTCACCCACGGCTAATTGGCGCGAGTCATACATCCGCTCGGCCTTGGCGATCGGGGCCGGTGTCATCTTTGGTGTGCGCCCCGACGTCCGCCTGCGCAGCAGCGGCGAGGCCGGCGCCTCGGGACCGGCCTGAAGGGCGTTGGGCCAGCGTGGCTATCGCGCCAATCTGGCAGCTCGCCGCGCCGGTGCCGGCTCGAACAGCCCCCGGCAAGTCTTGACGCCCGCCCCTCCAAAACCACGTTGAATCACAACTGAATTGGATATCCAGCGAGTATTCCATTCTCGTTCTGCAGCGAGGACTCTGCATCCCGCGGTGCACGCAACTGGTCATCGCGAATGCTGCAGTGTCATACACGTCGAGGACAACACCCGCGACATGGGAGAACGCTCCCCAGTGACCGGTTTGTCAGTCCATCCTCGACGGGCCTAGCCGGGCGAGCCGATGAACTCCATCCCGGCGTCGATCGCCGGACGGTGCCGCAGGATTCGGTAGTGCGCCAGCCGGCCAAGCCCCCGGGTCGTCATCAATTGAGCGCCCGGCCAGATGGTCGACAGTCGCGCCGTCGCGGCGTACGGGCTATCCGGGTCATCGGGGTCGTGGATGAGCAGCAACGGCGGATAGTTCGCGCGGCGGCCGAGGTGCGACATGTTGGTCTCGGCCAGCCGCATGCCGATCCGCCTCTCCAGACGACGGTGTAAACCGCCACGAATCCGGGGACCGAAGTCGTGTCGCGCAGCGAAAAGATCCAGGTACAAAGGGAAGTCACCCATGGGAGCCAACAACACCAGTCGCCCGACGGGTGCACCGTCTGCCGCAGCGAGTGCAGTCGCATTGGCCCCCAACGAATGCGCCACCACCGCGTGGGCGGGACCGTGTGCCCGGATCATCGCCGCAATCGCGTCGGCGCACTCAGTGGCGGTGGTGCGCCCGGGCGCCAGCTCCCCCGGCTCGGATGCGTTGTGGCTGGGTAGATCGAAAGCAATAGCTCGAAAGCCACTCTTTATCAACGGTTTGACGAATACCGCAAGGTGCGCGCGCTGCCCGCCCCAGCCATGCACCAGGTACACCGGCGGCCCGTCGCCCCACTGCTCGCCCACCACCCGGTGTCCGTCACCCCAGTAGGCGTCGATGGGCTCACCCGGACCGACGCCGGGAGGCATACGCAGAGCTGATTCCAGCACCGGCGGTGTGCACCACAGCTCGACCGCCCAGCGCGACCCCACCCACGGCGCCAGCCGCTCCAACCACCGGAACGCCCGGCGCACCCTGGAATCGACCGGCGGCAACACACCCGAGCCTGCGATGTCGAGCAGTGCGATGGCGCTCGGCTGGTCCGGCACGCTTTCAGAAGCCTCTTCGGTCACCCGGAGATCATGACACTAGGGGCATCACACCGACCGCGACCACCTGCCCTCTCGGCACGTGAGCGCGACGTCGGACTGCTCGGAGCGGCGCCGATGCTGACCGCGTCCGGTCAGCCCTTCTGCACGACATTCCGAAACCCGTTGCCCACGCAGGCACCGGCTCGTCAGCGAACGGTGTCGTTCATCAGTCAAGTGGGGCCGTCTTGCTCACTCGAGACACCGAGCTCAGATGATGCGCGCCTTGGTGATACGGATTCTGGTCAGCAGGCCGGGCGGGGCATCCTTCGGTGGGAAATGTTCGCTGGAGCCGAGCATGACCTCCGCCAACTCGGTCAACAGTTCGGGGGCGCCACCCTCGACGACACTGGCCTCACCCGTCACGGTCAAATACGAGGTCAGAGCTCCGGGATGGGGCTGCCTGGACAAGATGGTCACCGCCACGCGCGGGTCCCGACGGATATTGCGGGTCTTCTGATACTCCGCAAGATGAGCAGTGACAAGTTCGTCCCCGTCGGGCGTCGACTGCAGCACCATCCACACGACCGACACCTGGGGACTGCCGTCGGCATTGAGAGTGACCAGCGTGGCGTCGGCACCGTCGCCGATGAAGGCGCGCGCGTCGGCATCGAGTCTCATGGGGGTTCCCTTCAGGTCGGTGCGAACCAATCGTCGATCATCATGACGCGACACGTCGGTAGAAGTCGACATGTGCGGCAGCCGCAGCGTCCCACGTCATGCTCGACGCCAATGCGCGACCCGGCGCCGCGTCGGGCGGCGTAGCGATTGCTTCCCGAAGCCGAGTGGCGAAACCCATCGGTCTGGTCGCGTAGGTCACGGTGTTTGCGAACACTTCACGCAGGACGGGAAGATCACGCGCCACCACGGGCCTGCCAGCGGCCAACGCCTCCATGGCGGCCAGACCGAACCCCTCCTTGGTGGACGGGAAGGCGAACACCTCGCATGCGGCCACCAGACTCGGTAGTACGTCGTTCTCGACGGTACCGAGGATCACTGGGGCGACGCCCAGTTCAGCGCAGCGCTCGTCGAATGCGGACCGGTAGTCGCGATAGTCGAAAAGCGTTTCACCACCAGCGATCACCAGCGAGACTGTCGGTTCATGCGCCCGAAGCACAGCCATCGCCTCGACCAGATCTATCGTCCCTTTGCGGGGCTCGATCCCCCCGACCGCCAGGACATACCGACCGAGCTCTGCGTGCCACCGTTGCTGCGCCGCCACATCGTGTGATGCATCGATGAACCGTTGCGCTTGAACACCATTGGGTATCACCGTCGGCGACAGACCCCAGCAGGCGCGGACTTCGTCGGCCACCGCCTGTGAGACACAGATCCGGGCGTATGGCTCGACGATGGCGCGCTCGTGGCATTCGGCGAGGACGGGGGTCGTGAACTGGTCGAGATGGTGGATCGTGCGGATACACCGCCCCACCGCATTGGCGCTGATGCAATCCTGCGCGTGCACGATGTCGAAATCATTCGCACAGAACGCGTCTCGCAGTGTCGCGATCGAACGCACGATCCGATCGGTGACGGTGTCGCCAGGCAGATCGGTGAACTCGACCAGATTGACGGTCACGGCAGGATCGACGGCACGGAAGAAGCCGCGATCACCGGCGCGCGCCAACGACCACACCGTCACATCGACCCCGCGGTGCGCCAGCGCTTCGGCCAGGTTCAGCGTGTGCACCACACCGCCGCGCGGTTTGGTCGAGTACGTCAGCAGGGCGACACGCATCGTCACGACCCGCTCCGGTAGGTGTCCGGGCGCAGTTCCGCGAGGTGGTTGAGCACCTTGCGGGCGCGACTGATCTCGGCGTCCACGTCGATCTCCGCCTTCGCGAGCCCCCCTTTTGCTCGGGTGGTCGCCAGAATGTCCCCGCCCGGCCCCACCACCTTGGCCTGACCGAGGAAACGCAGATTGCCCATCACACCAGTCTGATTGGACGACACCAACACCACCTGGTTCTCGGCGGCGCGAGCGCAATCGTACAAGTCGAACAGACGTGACTGACGGTCGGCGGGCAGCCGAGAGGCGCGATCGGTGATACTGGCCGGCCACGCCGACAGAGCGGCGATGACGTGCGCGCCTTCGGCCGCCAGGGTGCGCGCCGCTTCCGGGAAGGTCTTGTCGTAGTCGATCAACATCCCGAGTCTCCCCACAGGGGTGTCGAATGCCGAAAAGTCCTCACCTGCAAGGTAGGTCAGTGATTCGCCTGCCGGCTGGTGCACCTTGCGATAGGTGCCCAGGACGCCGTCGCCGGTGACGCAGATGGCGGCGTTGTACCGGCCGCCACCGGCGGCTGCCTCCGCATATCCCAAGCAGACGGTCATCGGCCCTGCCGCGGCGATGACGTCGGCGATCTCGGGACCGTCGGGATCGAGCGCAGGCGGCGGGTCCGCCGGGTCGGGGGCACGGAAGTCGCCGATGTACCCACCCAGGCACGCGTCGGGCAGGACAAGCAGATCGACGCCGTCCTGTCGGGCGGATGCGATGATGCCGACGACTTTCTCGACACAGCGAGGGAGGTCGCGCCCGAAGTGCGCGGCCACCGCAGCCAGGGTCACCGATGTCATCGGCTGTAGCCTACGACGGCCCCAGCCCCGTCACCGCAGGCGCGAGCGCGTTCGTCACCATTCCGTCGGGCCACCGCAGCCGCACGCCGGGTTCGGCTGTCAGCACACCGCATTCGGCGCTGTCGACGCCGGCGGGCGGGGCGTGCACCGACTGCGGTCCCGCGGTCAGCATCCCGTACCCCGGGAAGCAGGTCAGCCAGTCCCCCATCGCCGCATCAGTGGGCCGAGGGACCGACGCAACGTCGATCTCCGCTCCGGTGCCGCACGCTTCGGCCATCATGCCGAGGGTGCCGGCGATGCCGGCCATACTCACGTCTTTCGCCGACTTCGGCGACGCCTGCGCCACCAGGCCCGTCATGGCCACCAGGTCGGCGCTACTGCGTCTGCCGGTCGAATCCCACTGCCGCCCGTGATATCCCGGCCGCCATCGACCCGAAGTGTCAGCGGTCAACCGCACCGTGTCCCCCACTGCGGCTCCTCCGGCTCGAACGGGGGCACTGCTGCGTCCCAGCGCAGTGACGGACAGGGCTGCCGGCACACCGAGCTGGGTGTGTCCGCCGAGAACCGGTACCTGCCAGGCCGCCGACGCCCGGGCGACGCCGGCGATCACCTTGTCGAGCAGGGCCCGGGTAGGAGCGCCCACAGCATCGAGGAGACCGATCGGGCGCGCTCCCATGGCGGTCAGATCGTTGACGTTGACCAGAACCGAACACCAGCCGGCCCATTCAGGGTCCCGTTCCACCATGGACGGGATGATCGCGTCGCACGCGGCGATCAGATCGCTTCCCGGCACCGGCACGCCGTCGTCACCGACGAAACCCGCGGGCCCGAGTGCTCCCGGCACAGTTCGTAGGGGCGCCAACGCATCACCGAGAAACGACTTGGTGGCGGTGGCGACTCGTTGGATCGATGTGATCGGCCATCGCATCCAGGCGTGCTCCTGTCCGGCGACCACCCGCTCACCGACGAGATGCCATCCCAGGCTCTCGAACAACCGGGAGTACCGCCGTTGCACGGTCGCCTCGAATCGCAGCACGCCGGCCGACTCGGCATGGGCGCAGGCCGCCCGCACCAGCGCGGGGCCTACACCGTCGGACCGAACGCCGGGGTGAACCACCAGCCTGCTGCCGGTCCACCATCCGATGTCGGGGTCGGTGGCCGGGGCCAGCCGCACTCCCCCGAGCACACTCCCATCGGGGGCGGTGGCCACCAGGACGACTGTGCGTGGATCGTCGTCGATGTCGTCGCGGTCGGAACCCGTGAACAGGCCTTGAGCGGAGACGAACTCTTCTCGGCGCAGGTGCCGGTAAGCCGTGATCTCTGACGAGCTCGACGCCGGGGTGATCAGGAACGGAGCCGCCGGGCGCGGCGTGCCGGACAGGATCGACAGTCCGACAGGGGCGTGCGCGCTCGCTGCGAACGGGATCATCACGCCCCCAGGTTCTGCAGGACGCTGCACGCTCCGCATGCGGCGCACCCCGCCCGTTGGTCGGCTCCTGTCATGCCGGCTGACTGCAGCATCAGGGCGACTTCGCGGCTGACCTTCTCGACCACCGATGCCTTTGGGGCACAGGCACCATCGACGTCGACGGCAAGCGATCCAGACTGCGGACGGAACGGGACGACGAACGGGTACACCCCCATGTCGATCAGTTCTGCTGCGCCACTGATCAACTCCTGCGGGTCTTCCCCGAGTCCGACAAGCAGGTAGGTCGACACCTGGTTGCGCCCGAATACCCGTACCGCCTCACGCCAGGCCTCCCGATAGCGCTCGACAGTGACCTGGGCTTTGCCGGGCATCCATCGTTTCCGGACCTCGTCGTCGAGCGATTCGATGTGGATGCCGATGGCGTCGGCGCCGGCCTCACGCAGTTCGGTCAACACCTCCAGGTCCGCAGGCGGTTCGCACTGCACCTGGATGGGCAGCGACGGCACCGCACCCTTGACCGCACGGACACAGCGGGCCAGGTGGCGAGCACCGCGGTCGCTGCCCGCCGATGTGCCGGTCGTCATCACCATCTGGGTGACGCCATCCAGACGCACGGCCGCAGCGGCCACCTCGGCCAGCTCAGAGGGCCGTTTCACCGCAGTGGTGGCCCCCGTTCGCAGCGATTCCTCGATCGTGCAGAACCGGCAGCGCTGGTCTTCGGCGTACCGGATGCATGTCTGAACCACAGTGGTGGCCAGCACGTCGCGGCCGTGCAGGCGGGCCAGCTTCTCGTAGGGCACACCGTCGACCGTGCACAGGTCATAGAACCGTGGCCGAGTCACCACCTCGACGTCCAGCCCGGTGTCCTCGCCGTCGAGTATCACTCGCGTTCCGTCGAAGACGAAGGGACTGTCCGGGTTACGTGGAATGGCGGCATTGAGGCCGTCGATGACCAGGTGACCGTCAGCACTGGGCCCGGCACCCGCCGTGCGACTCACGGGTGGTGTGCCCCGAAAACCCAACAGCGCAAGATCAACTCGGGTGGATACAGACATGAAAAGCCTCCTACGCTCGTGCGGTCTTCTGTGCGTGGAAGGCACATCGATGTGCCGTAGGTGCGGATGTCATGGCGTCAGCTCCCGACGGCGAGTCGTAGCACTGACTCGTGGTAGCCGCTGATGATGGTGGCGGCGATGTGCGAGGCGTCGCGGTCGATGCCGAGGAACCGGCCCGATCCCCACGTGTGCATCCACGGCAGACCGACGAAGCTCAGCCCCGGCACCGATGTGACCCCACGAGTCTGCATCGGCCGGCCACCACCGTCGAACGCGCTGGCCTCTATCCACCGGTAGTCCGGCCGGTAGCCGATGGCCCACACGATGCTGGTGACGTTCTCGGCGGCCACATCCAGTGTGGTGGGCTCTGCCTCGGACTCCCATACTGGCTCATAGCGGGTGGCCGGCGGCGCGGTGATGCCCTCGCGTTCGATGTAGGCGTCGATGTCCGAGCAGATCGAGTTGAAGACGGCGTCGGCATGGTCGAGGGCAGCCCGCAGGGTGGGCTCGAAGCGCAGCGTGGTGTCCTTGCCGTCGGACAGCGCCCCGTAGAGCTTCATGCCCTCCAAGGCGAACTGCCGCAGATCCACATCGCGGCCACCGTCTCGTCCTGTCACGTAGTGATTGGTCTTCTCGATCGCGGCTTTTCCACCCGGATACTGTTGCGCAGCTCGGTCGTAGAGCCCCATGTCGGAAAGCCACGTCATGCAGTCACGGCCGCGGTAGAACCGTGCGACGCGAGGTGCGCTCCCCACGGCGAGGTGCACCTGGCGGCCGGCGAGGTGGAGATCCTCGGCAATCTGCGCTCCCGATTGTCCGGTCCCCACGACCAGCACCGCGCCGTCGGGCAGTTGATCGGCGTTGCGGTACTGCTCAGAGTGGATCTGAGTGACGCCCTCGGCCAGTGACGCGGCGTAGGCCGGTATGACCGGCAGCGGGTATCCGCCCGTGGCGATCACCGCGTTCTCACACGTCAGAATCTCTGTCCCGCTGGGAGTCTGGAGGGTGAGCTCGAATCCACCCTCCAGTCGCTGCGCCAGCCTGGTGACCCGGGTGTGGGTTCGCAGCGGCGCGTCGAACGTCTCCAACCAGCCGTGCAGCCAGGCCACCACCTCGTCGCGGGTCATGAAGCCGTCAGGATCCGGACCGTCGTAGGTGTAGCCGGGCAGCTTGCAGTGCCAGTTAGGGGTGACCAGGGTGAAGTTGTCCCAACGACTGTCCGCCCAGGCGTGCACAGGGGTGGCGGCTTCGAGCACCACATGTTCGATGCCGGCCCTGCTCAGATACCAGCTGACCGACAACCCGGCTTGCCCACCGCCGATGATGGCCACCGGAATGTGCGTCGCGGTGGTCATGACAACCCCGATGCGGGACGCATCTCGGTGATGACGACCTCCGCGTCGTCGGAGAACCGCCTGGCGGCGTGCATGATCTGCTCATTGGTGGCCGACGCGGACGTGCATGCGAACCCGTACTTCGCGCGCACCCTGTCGCTGGCCTGCTGCAGCGCCACACCGGCACGGTCCAGCAAGTCGCTGACGGTGTAGCGCTCGCCCGCGGTCAGGAAGTCGTACATCACCAGGCTCGGGGAATAGCACGACTGCGTGGAGCCGTCTGGCCAACGGATGTCGAACGTCATCTCAGGCATGGGCCAGCCCCGCCCACTTCGCTGTCTCGGTGTCGGTCAGCGGACCGTAGACGTCGGGCCTGCGGTCACGCAGGTGGAACATGCCGGCGCGCATCGTGCGGAAGGTCGAGTCGATATCGACCTCGGCGACAGCCATACCGCTGCCGAGCAGCGTCGTGGCCAGGATGTTCCCGCCCGGGTCCACTACCTTCGCGTTACCGACGTATCGCAGTGAACCGAAGGTACCGCTCTGGTTGGCAGCCACCCAGAACACCTGGTTGTCCAGCGCTCGGGCGATGTCGAACTGGTTGAACCGGTACGTCCAGCGGTCGTCCTGCAGATTCTCAGCGGTCGCTGTGCGGGCCGCCGGCCACGCAGAGAGGCTGGCGATGATCTGTGCGCCGTCGAGCGCCATCATCCGGGCTGCTTCCGGAAACGCTTTGTCGTAGCAGATCTGTAGTCCAATCCGACCGGCCGGGGTGTCCCAGACGTCGTAGCGATCTCCCGCCGAGTAGGACATGCCCTCCCCCAACGGCTGATGCACCTTGCGATACACCCCGTACACCGTGCCGCCATCGAGCAGAGCCGCTGCGTTGTAACGGGTTTCGCCGTCATCGGAGAGTTCGCAGAATCCGATGGCCACGACCAGATCACCGGCGAGCTGCTGCACCCGACGGATCTCGGGTCCGTCGACACGGATGGCCGGCGGCAGCGAGCGAGTGGTGGTCTTGACGGTGTCCCCATGGTTCCCCAGTGACGACAGGTACCCCCCGATGGCCGCTTCGGGCAGCGCCAGGAAATCGACCCCACGGTCGCGAGCCTCGTCGACCAGCGACGCGATCAGAGCGTAGTTCTGTTCCAGATCCCGGGTGAAGTTCGCGGAAGCCGCTGCAATAGTGGTCATTTCGTCGTCACACCATGTAGGTGGAGTTGATGATGGCGCCCTTGCGAGCGTAGTAGATGAGGGCATCCTGCACGTCCAGGGGATGTGCAGGGATGACACCCTCGATCAAGTCTTCTTCGCGGCCGCCGTGCAGGGCCAGGCCGAACCGGCAGGCGAACACGGTGCCGCCCTCCTTGATGAATGTGGCCAGCGCGTCGTTGATGTTCTGCTCACCAGGAAAACCGGAGTCACCGGTCGTGGGAAAGCCGCGGGTGGCCAGGCAGTTGATGGCGCCGGGACCGTAGAAGTAGATGGCGGACTCGAATCCTTTGCGCAGCGCGCGGGTCGCCTGCAGCACGGCGACGAAGCTCACCGACGATTCGTGGGCGATGCCGTGCACGAGGGTGAAGTAGCTCTCCCCTTCCTCGGCCTGGTAGTCCGGGAAGATCTTGGTGCCGCCGTAGATGTTGCTGCCCTTGGGCAGTGACGGATGGGGGATCTCGGCCAGCGAGGTGGCGATGTTGTCTGCGATTGATGCGTCAAAAGCCATGGGGTGCTCCGATGTTGATGTCGAGGTTGCCGACGGGTCACAGTGATCCGCCGGGGTACGTGGACCGAAGAACGATTCGGTTGAGAGCCATTAGACGGCTCAGCTGTTGCGCACTGGTTATGACGGGAATACGGGTGCATTTCCGTCGGTCCGTGTTCGACCCTTTTCCCGCAACAGGTCGGTAACACGGCCGGTCCGGCGTCGCCGGAAGCCTTCGCGGCATAGCGTCACACTCATGAGCGTCAACATCACGCATTGGCCCAATCAACCGCAGCAGCCGTTCTGGTGGTTCAACGAGTGGGGCCCTGGCGAATCGTTCGCGACTCTCGACGAAGAGCCGAGTCGCACCTGCTGCATCAGCAGCATTCACCTGGCCAATCAGGGCGACGTGTCGTACTTCGACATCGCGATCAATCGAGATGGGGCTGCAGACCCCATCGCGCGATTACTGGTGCCACGGGCAGCCACGGTGTCACTTGCTTTTCCGACCCCTCTCGTCGTCGGTGGTGGCCGGTCACCATGGCAACTGAGCTTCGGCCCGAGAGCCGCACAGGGGCTTTTCCAATCGACGTTCGTCGGCTACGACTCCACTGCCGACGACGAATCAGTCGCCGCTGACCGGCGGAGCAGGAAACCGAGCATTCCCGGGTACTGATTCACCTCCGCTGAGAGTCAGATCCCACGGAATAGCGCCCAACCATCCGACGTTGCCCGACGAGGTCGACAAACAGGAGGATCACTGTGCGGATCGGAATCATCGGAGCAGGCTTGATCGGCGGAACACTGACTCGCCGTCTCACCGAACTCGGCCACGAGGTGTATGTCGCCAACTCACGATCACCGGAGACCCTCGCGGACCTCGCAACCGAGACAGGCGCCACCGCAGTCTGGGCGCGTGACGCCGCGAGCGATGCTGATCTGGTGATCATCAGCATCCCGCAGAAGAACGTTCCGGACCTCGCCGACGGCATCGTCGACGCGCGAAAGCCCGGCGCCCCGGTGATCGAGACCAACAACTACTACCCGCAGCAGCGCGACGGTGAGATCGCCGCCATCGAAGACGGGCAGGTGGAAAGCGCCTGGGTCGCCGATCAGATCGGGGCGCCCGTCTTCAAGGTGTTCAACGGCATCTGGTGGAAGCATCTGCTCGAAAGCGGCAAGCCCAGCGGAGTAGCCGATCGGATCGCACTCCCGGTCGCAGGTGACGACGGCCCCGGCCGCGACCTCGTGCACGGCATCGTCGACGATCTCGGCTTCGACCCGGTTGATGCCGGCCCAATCTCTGAGTCGTGGCGACAGCAGCCCGGAACTCCGGTGTACGGCAAAGACTTCGATGTGGAGAAGACGGTGAAGGCGCTGGCCGAAGCGTCTCCTGAGCGGACACCGGAATGGAGCGCCCGCACGTAGACCGCGACCGAACGGTGCAGGTGCCTCAGGGGTGGCATGCCAAAGAGATCAGCACAGGCGCCACGACGAGTGCGATCATGGTCGCGCTCGAGACGACGCGCTCGGCCAGAAGCGCCCGCGCCGCGGCGGGAGTAGCCAGACGCTGAGCCCGCTCGAGAACCGCCGTATCAGCTGCTCCGAGCGCCCCACCTGGTGCGCGTTGCGCACCCGCGAGGCTGATGAGACCACCGAGAACGGACTCACTGCCGTGCCGCCGGACGGCTGCGTCGTCGGCACGCATCTCCAACAGAGCGCCGACCGTCTCGGTGGCCGACCGGAACAGCGGTAGCCGGGGAAGCGAACCCGCCAACGCGCGAAGCACCATCATCACCTGGGGATGGCGCCCTGCCAGATGTGCGCGTTCATGCGCCAGCACGGCATCGAGTTCCCGCTCCCCCAACGTCGACACCGCTGCACTGGTGACGACGATGGCATCCGGACGCCCGGCGACGCAGTACGCAGCCGCGCAGTCGTTGTGCACGACGACGACACCGGGCATTCCGGAAGGCGTGCCCAGGATGTGCGCTGCATCGGCATGCCTACGACTCCCTGCCACCAATCTCCTGAGAGCCAGAACGAGACGGCGTGCGACCACCACGGTGGTCGCGAGGACGGCTGCACTTCCTGCGAGGACGACGAGGTGGCCCGCCCAGCCGAGATCGTTGACCGCGAGAAGCGCATCGAGGCAATGACGCAACGGGCCTGCCGCGTGTCGACCCAGACCCTCCTTGGTCATGCCGGCCACGCCGACGACCCACGACGCCAGCGCCACCACGACGGCGGTCAGCCACATGGAGACCAGCAGCCGAGGGCTGCCCGCCGTGCGGGAGACTCTGCGCAACAGCGGCGGCGCCACCCACACCACGACGGCTCCGTAGAGAAGAACGCACAGCGCGGCGTTCATGATGTGCGGGAACGGCGCGCGACCTTGCGCAGCGCCGCGCGCAGCCTAGCGGCCTCGTCGTCGTCCATCTGCCGGAGGAAAAAATTCAGCACGAGGTCGGCGTCGCCGCCTGACTGAAACGCCTCACGCATCAGGTTGGCCGACCGCTCCTCGCGCGTCATCGTGGGCCAGTAGCTGTACGCCTTGCCCACGCGCCGACGATCCAGCCAGCCTTTGCGGTGCAGGTTGTCCATCGTGGACATCACCGTGGTGTAGGCGATGTCCCGCTGCGCCGTCATCTCGTCGAAGATGTCGCGCACGGTGACCTCACCGTCGTACGCCCAGATGCAGTCCATGACCGCAGCTTCCAGGTCGCCGAATCCTCGCTGCTGCACCGGGTCTTTCCTCGCGTTCTCGGTTGCGTTTCCGCTCATGGTAGCCGTGGGTGTCGCACGTCATCACCGTTCAGGACCGCGGACACCGTGACGAGAACGCCCACGACGAGGGCAGAGTCAGGTGGCGAGCGCCTTGTCCAGCGCGTCGGTCAGATCCTGATAGCTCCTCGGCTGTAGCCGAGTGCCATCGACGAAGAACGATGGTGTGCCGACAACGCCGAGCGCTGTGCCGTCGGCGACGTCGAGCTGTACACGCGCAGCTGTCGCCGGATCGCTGTAGGCAGCGTCGTAGGCGGTCATGTCGAGACCCATATCGGCAGCGAAACTCCGGAACACCTCGTCGGCAGGGACGCGCTTCTCGCCCCAACTCTGTTGGGTCTCATACATTTTCTTGTACATGTCCTCGAACTTGCCCTGCTGCGCAGCAGCTTCCACCGCCCGAGCGGCCCGCTCCGAGTTGAAGTGCCCCGGCAACGGGAAGTACCGGATGACGAAGTTGACGCGATCTCCGTAGTCGCTACGTAGCTGTTCGACTACCGGGAACAGTGCTCTGCACCCTTCACACTCGAAATCGAGGAATTCGACGAACGTCACGTCACTGCCGGGAACGGCGTTGAGCCGTCGACTGCTCTCGCGAACCACTTCCCCCGGTGGAGCAGAATCGCCCGGCAGCGGGCCGGCTGCAGCCTGGCTCTGCGCATCGACCCGACCTGGCGCCGGTGAACTCCCCACGTTCAGCACGACGATCCCGACGACGGCGATCAGGACGACGACGATGCCGGTGAGCCACCACCGCGCCTTCTGCTGCATCGACGTCGTCGCCCTTCGCTCGATCTACTATTTCACTTAGTAGATTACAGGACGCGGCGGGGACCGCCGGATCCGCGGACGTGCAGTCATCCTGCCTATGTCTCAGGCCTGGCGGAGCACTTACCGTGGAGCCATGACGCTGGGCGTTCAGGTCTTCACCACCGACTACACACCGGTCGATCCCGGCCCCGGCTGGGATCCGTCCATCCCCGCGACCTGGCCTGCGTCCACGGCCACGCTCATCACCGGCGAACGCGACGCCATCCTGGTGGATTCGCTGCTGACGATTGGGCAGGGAAAGTCGCTGCGGGACTGGGTCGTCGACAGCGGGCGAACACTCCGCAACATCCTGCTCACTCATGGCCACGCCGACCACTACTTCGGCGCAGGTCCGGTGCTCGAAGCGTTCCCGTCTGCGGAGCTGCTCGCGCTCGACCCCGTCGCCGCGGAAGCATCGACACAGCACGCGGCCGAAAACCTGGCGAACTGGGCGGGGTGGTTCGGCGATGCCGTCGACCTGTCCGCGAGGATGCCGCGTGCCACGTCAACCCAGGAGTTCGTCATCGACGGGGAGCAGGTGCGCTGGTTCACGGTCGGTTCGGCGGACGGCATGCTCGGGAGCGTCGTGCACATGCCAGGAAGCGCCACGGTGTGCGCCGGCGACATCGTCTACAACGATGTGCACATGTGGCTGGCGTACTCCACACAGGCTGACCGGCTGGCATGGATCGACAGCATCGACGCGGTGGCGACGCTGGGTGCGGACACGATCATCGCCGGTCATCGAGATCCAGGCGCACCGGATGATGACGCCACCCGTCAGATCGACCAATCGCGCCGATACATACAGGATTTCGACGCCGCAGTCACCGCGTCTCACTCCGCCTCGGATGTCATCGACGCCATGATGGGCCGATACGGACACTTCGGCAACAGGTACACACTGGCCTTGGCCGCGTTGTCACAATATCCCTGATGTCAGCCCTTGACACGTTCGATGAGTCGCACGTCGGCGTCCGCGATCACCGAACCGTCCTTGCGCCGGAACCCGGCGATCACCGGCTCGTTGCTCTCCGCGTCGACGAAACGGTGACTCGCCCCCTTGGTCCGATCGCCGTGCCGGTATCCCCACTGGCCGATCGCCGCGAGCACCACAGCAAGGTCTCGGCCGGCTGGAGTCAGCTCGTAGCGGCTGCGGGTCCGATCCCCCGGTTCGCGATACTCGACGGTCTCGAGAACACCTGCTGTGACGAGCTCACCCAACCTGGCGCTGAGAACGTCCGAGGCAATGCCGAGTTGGTCGCGAAATTCCGAGTAGCGGGTCCGACCGAGCATCGCCTCGCGCACGATCAGGACCGCCCACCGCTGCCCGATCACTGCCATCCCCCGCGCGATCGGGCAGGAATCGTCCAGCAATGGGTCGGTCCGCATCGTCACATCCTAGGCGTCATGCGCTACCGCCCCGTCGGCATCGATCAGAGTTTCACACGACTCGGATGTCGGTGAGCTCGATGGACACGACCAGTTGGTCGAGCATCGGGTTGTCGTGCTCGTCGCGAACGTAGATCATCCGGCGTGCCGGTACGACAATCCCGTCAACGCGTTCGAACTCGGAGACGTAGTGGGCCGCAGGTGATCCCCCGGCGATGTCCACCTGGTAGTCGCGCCGACGGATCAGACCTTCGCCGTCGACGTAGAGGACTTGGCGCGGGCTGTGAGTCGCGATGGAGTCCGGGTACGTGACGTACAGGCGTCGCCAGATCTGGTCGCTTTCGATCCAGTCCGACCCCTGCTCGATCACGACACCCGGCAACGTGAGATTGAACGGCTCGGCCGCATAGGTCCACATCGCGTAGCCGGTGAAGTATGCCAGTTGAACTGCAGTCCAGGGTGTTTCGAGCGAGTGCCCGGCGAAGGTGGCTCGCGGCTGGTCGATGGCCTCGACCACGACACCATCCGTGCGCGCGATCGCCACTCTGTCCGGCGTGTAGTCGCTTCTCAGATCCTCACCGGTGAATGGTCGCAACGAGGTGTGCTGCCGTTGGATCCATACGGTGACCTCGCCCTCGTCGACGACGCCCGCGACCTGTTTGAGACCCCAGATTGCACCGCCGAAACGTTTGCGCGCGGTGATCGCGGTGACGTCTGACCAGCGTTGCGCGCCGCCATACGCGTCGAGGATGTCGTCGACCAAAGTGTGCACGCACGAATCGTCGCCCAGCAGAGGGCCTCCGCGCATCAGTCACTTGACCATCCAGCTGAGTTTGTCCATCCAATTCAGCCGTGCTAGCGTCGCGTGGTGGCGCGCGAGTGCATGGCCGAACGTACGGTCAGCCCGGCGATGATCGGACGCGCCGAAGAGTTCTCGGTGATCACCGGCGCGGGCGACGACGTGTCACGGCGCGGTAGCGCACTGGTCATCGGCGGCGAGCCCGGCATCGGAAAGTCAACACTGCTCTCCGCGGCCGCACAGTGGGCGGGCAACAACGGCTTTCGCGTGCTGTCCTGCGCCGGCGTCCAGTGCCACTCATCGGTGGGATACGCGGGGTTCCACGAGTTGGTGTACCCGATCATGGGGCACGTCGACGCGCTTCCGACTCACCAGGGGTCTGCCGTGCTGACCGCTTTCGGACTGGCCGAGGGTCAGCCACCGCCGCCGCTACTCACCGGGGTGGCGCTCCTGGGTCTCATCGAGGAGGCCGCGGCGGAGCAGCCGCTACTGCTCGTCGTCGACGACGCCCAATGGCTCGACGAATCATCGCTGCAAGCTGTGACATTCGTGGGACGACGGGTGGGTGGGGCGCCTGTACTGCTGTTGTGTGCAGCTCGACCCCGATTCGACGGCCGCGTGCCCATCCTCGGATCACTGCCCCGAATGACCCTGGGCCCGGTCGACGATGCGACGTCGCACGCACTGTTGGCCGACGTGGTAGGCAGCCACCGGCTCAGTGCGTCGCAACAGCGCCGAGTGCTCGCTGACGCGGCAGGAAATCCTTTGGCAATAGCCGAACTGACCACAGGGATGGTCTCCCGCGGCGGTCGGGACGCAGTGTCGGCGCGATTGCCCCTGCCGACGACTCGGCGGATCGAGCAGTCATTCGAAGACCAGCTCGACGCCATACCGGCCGCCAGCCGGCACATGCTCGCATTGATCGCGGCGGCCGACCACAGTGCCCTCGACGAACTCGTCGACGCGGCGGGCCGGGTAGGCCTCGGCGAGTGCGACATCGACCCTTTGGAAAACGCCGAATTGGTGACGTTGAGCGCCGCCGGGGTACGCATTCGCCATCCGCTGATTCGGACGGTGGCCTACCGGTCGGTCGGGCTGGCCCGACGATCCGCCTTCCACCGCGCCCTCGCCGATGCGGCAACAGACCCGCTGCGTGCAGCATGGCAGCGCTCGGCTGCGGCCTACGGTCCCGACGAAGCGGTCGCGGCCGAGCTCGAAAGAGTGGCCGTGCACGCGCAGAGCAGCGGCGCCAGCGCGGAAGCCGCCGCCGGGTGGCGGCGTTCAGCGGCGTTGTCCCCCGACATCCATGACCGGGTCCGCCGGCTCGTGCGATCTGTCGAACCCGCGTACCGAGCGGGCCTCACCGAGGCTGCAATCGACGCGCTCTGCGAGGTCGAGCCGCTGGCCACCGATCTCGACCACCTCTTCGCCATTGCCTTCGCCCGGTTCACCCTGGGCGTGACCACGGGCACCGGATCACCGCCCGTCGCCGACCTCCTGTCGCTGGCCGACCGACTCGGTGCATCACCGGCGCCTGCGCATCAGGAGAACGAGCTGAGATTGCTCGCAGCCGCGGCCGCCCAATGCCGCTTTCTCGGGTCGGATCATCAAGAGAGGTCGCACGTCGCGGGCCGTCTCCGATCGTGCGAAGGTCGCCGGGAACCGATCGTCGAGATCGCTTTGGCAACGATCTGCGACCTAGAGGAGGCCCAGCGATTCCGAGACAGCGCCGGCCTACTTCTTGCCGAGGTCGCCGACGATCTGACTGCCGTGATGTCGATGGGACTCGCAGCCGAGTCGGTATCCGATCTCGACATCGCGCAACGCTGTTGGAGCACCGCGATCGGTCTGTCACATGAGATGGGGGCGCCCGCAATCGAGTGCGAAGCGCTGCGGGGCTCCGCACGTGCGCAACTCATCGCCGGGCACCCCACCGAGGCGATGATCAGTGCGCAGACCGCGCTGCGCCTCGCCACCGACGCCGACCTGCACGTCAGTGTCGGAGCGGCCGCGGCACTACTTGCTCGCGCGCAGGTCTGGCGCGGTGACATCCCATCGGCGCACGAGGCGCTTCGCATCGCTCGAGAACACATGCCGACCGACACAGCGCTGATGTGGCGTGACGACCTGGCATGGGCGCAGGGATTGCTCGCACTGTGCACTCACGATCCCGAGCTCGCGGTCGCTGAGCTGTCTCAGATTGGCGCGGACCGCGGTGTCCGCCGCTGGGCGATCGCCGATCTCACCCAAGCCGCGGTGGCCGCCGGGAGAACCGACGTGGTCCTCAACGGGTTGATCGACGAGATCGATTCGCAAGCGACAACATTGGGCTCGGCCCACCTCATCATGCTCGTTCAGCGTAGCCGGGCGATACTCGCGGGCGGTCGACCTGACGCCGAGCGTCACTTCGAGATCGCGCTAGAGCAGGCGCCGTCGGAGCAGACTGCCGCGCTCGAGTACGCCCGCACCCGACTGGCCTACGGCGAGTGGCTTCGCCGGCAGCGCCGCATCATCGACGCCCGCGTCCAGCTGGGCGCGGCGTTGCGCATCTTCGAAGCCCGCGATGCCCAGATGTGGGCACAGCGCACGCGCGCCGAACTGCGCGCCGCCGGGGTGCATCTGGCCGGTCCGCGCCCGGAGACACAGCGCGCCGAGTTGACCCCCCAGGAACTCCAGATCGCTCGACTCGCTGCGGCCGGACTCACGAACCGCCAGATCGCGGATCAGATCTACCTGTCTCACCGAACGGTCGCCGCGCACCTGTACAAGATATTTCCCAAACTCGGCATCACCAGTCGTAATCAGTTGCGGGACAGCATCTCCAGACAAGACACCGCGTGAGTCAGTGGCCCAGGAACTGCGCGACGTGTTGGCCGAATTCAACCGGATACTGGTCGAGGAAACCGTGCCCAGCGTCGGCGTAGATCCGAAGTTGCGCGCCGCGAATGCGTTCGGCGAGCAGGACCGAATTCTTCGTGTACATCATGGTGTCGTTGTCACCGCCCGCGACCAGCGTGGGTTGAGTGATCGCAGCCAGTCGTTCCAGTTTTGACGATTCTGGGATTCCCCAGGTCATCAAAGCCTGGTACTGGGCGTCCCGGCAGGCCAATGACGATTCGGTGTCGCGATTCTCGGTGCGGACGTGGGTACGGCCCAGATGTTGCCACGCCAGTCGAGTTCCCTCGGACGAGCCGGAGAAGAACAGCGAAATGAAGTCCTCGGGTGCGGTGACGTCACTCGCCGCCCACCGGTAGACGTCGTCGCTCCACCGATGCAGGTCCGGTGCGCCCTGGGGTGCAGTTCCGGCAAGTACCAGCCGGCGCGGCAGCCGCGGTCGGACCAGTGCGATCTCCTGGGCGATATGGCCTCCCAGCGAGAACCCGACAATGTCGATTTCCCTCAAGCCCAGCGCATCGATGAAGGCCAGCGCATTGCGTGCCATATCCGTGACGTTGTCCGGCGTACGCCCCGTCGAGCTTCCCACCCCTGCCAGGTCCACGGTGATGACCTCGCGGTGCGCGGCCAGGGTGTCGAGCAGAAGGGGATCCCAGTAGTCGAGGTTGCCGCGAAAGTGCTGCAACATCACCACAGGAGGGACGGTCTCAGAGGGTGATCCCACGCGACGGTAGCGCACCACATCACCGGCGATGTCGATGTCGCGGGTGGCGGCGAACGCGGAGGATTGGGTATCTGGCGCGGGTGCGTCAGCGGCTCGTGTCACGGGACTCCTTCGGATGCGCGCGATCACTCGACCGTGACACGGCTCGGGTCGCAGGGGAATCCGTCGCGTGACTGTCTCACACGACCTACGGTCAACGTACCGATGCCGCCGGGCCCGTTCGTGTGATGCGCTCTATCCATGACGTCCTATCGGGCCTTCCAGGTCACCGGCACACGCAGCTTCAGTCTCGTCGATCGCGAGGTGCGCGATCCGGAGCCAGGCCACGTCAGGATCCGAACCCTGGCATGCGGCGTGTGCCACAGCGACGCGCTGGCAGTTGAGGGACAGCGCGAGGATCCTGCGCTCCCCATCGTTCCCGGCCACGAAATCGTCGGCGAAATCGACGCCGTCGGCCCCGGTGTCGATTCTCGGTGGCAGCTGGGTGAGAGAGTGGGTGTCGGGTTCCTCGGCGGGCAGTGCGGTCACTGCGACTTCTGTCGGCGAGGTGACTTCGTCAACTGCACCGACCAGCCACAGCCCGGTACCACGGTCGACGGTGGATACGCCGAGGTGACCTACGCGCGTGCGTCGGGGCTGGTGCGCGTGCCCGAGCGGTTCGACCCGCTGACCGCCGCGCCGCTACTGTGCGCGGGCGTCACCGTGTTCAATGCGCTGCGGGCAGCGAATGCACCGGCGAACACGCTGGTCGCGGTCCAGGGCATCGGCGGGCTG
Organism: Mycobacterium sp. IDUB_1; assembly: GCF_055419625.1. Taxonomy (NCBI): domain Bacteria; kingdom Bacillati; phylum Actinomycetota; class Actinomycetes; order Mycobacteriales; family Mycobacteriaceae; genus Mycobacterium; species Mycobacterium sp. IDUB_1. The sequence continues at coordinate 602,307 of NZ_JBVAYA010000003.1, forward strand.
GGCCATCTGGGAATCCAGTACGCGAAGAGCATGGGATATCGCGTCGTCGCGATCGCGCGCGGTCACGAGAAGGCTTCTCTCGCAGAGCGGTTGGGTGCCGACCACTACATCGACAGTGCGCGGGAGGACACCACGTCGGCGTTGAATACGCTCGGTGGCGCCACCGCCATAGTCGCCACCGCCGCCAGCGGCGCGTCGATGGCCGGCCTACTGGCGGGGTTGCGGCCACGTGGCCGGCTGGTCGTCGTCGGCGCCTCTCCCGAGCCGATACCGGTGCAGACGTCAGATCTGATCTTCGGGGGGCGCAGCATCGTCGGCAGTCTGACCGGATCGGTGGTGGACAACGAAGACAGCTTGAGCTTCGGACTCACCCATCAGATCGCGCCGATGATCGAGACGATGCCTTTCGAGGAAGCTCCGCAGGCCTATGAGCGAATGATGGCCGGCAAAGCCCGATTTCGAATCGTACTCGACTTCACCCGCCGCTGAGCTCAGGACAGGAACCGTAGGATCTCGGTGCTGAAATCCTCGATGTGCTGGAAAAGGAAGCCGTGCCCCGCATCGCTGTAGAGGATGACCTTGGCGTTCGGCAAGCGGAACGCCATGGCGTAGCTCGCGTAGGCGTCGATCATCCGGTCGTGCGCGCCATTGGCCACCAACACCGGGATCGTCACATCGGGGAGGCGATCCCACACCGACGACCCCGTTGAGGAGATGACCGCGAGTTGGGCGCGCATCGTGTCGGCAGACACAGGCGTGTGCTCGGATGCCAGCGTGCGGGCGTCCAAGCGGCGGAGCGATTCCACCCCCAACTCCCGCCCCGGTCCTGCGTCGGGGAAGAACAGGTAAAGGAAGTCATCGTCGTCGTTGAGGGGTTTGGTGGCCACCTGCCAGACCTTCGGATCGGCGGCGGGCATGCCTGGCACGCCGCCGCCGGGCGAGCTGCCGGCCACGACGAGGCGCCGCACCAGCTTCGGGGCCTGCAGTGTCGCCGCCTGAACCACGATGCCACCCAATGACCAACCGAGCAGGTCGACTTCGCTGAGCCCCAAGGCTTCGGTGAACTCCACGAGACCGGCCGCCAACCCCTCCATGGTGGTCGGCGCATCACCGCTGGTCTTGGCATGACCGACGTTGTCGAAGATGACCACGTCGCGTTCGGCGCCCAGCTGATCCAGGAACTCCGGATCCCAATGATCCATCGTGCCGCGAAACCGCAGAGCGAGTACCACTGGAGTCGCACCCTCGACGCCGAATCGTCGATAGGCGAACCGGGCGCTCGGTCCGTCGACGAACTGAGTGTCGGCATCTGCGGAAAGAAGCTGAGTCATGGCTCGATCGTTGCGGCAGGCGCACATCGGAGCCATCAGCACGATGACTGTCGTGCCGTACTGACGCTCGGTTCAGGCTGGCACAGTGCCATGCCGACATTGCGCCGGCATCGGCGGACCGTCCTGTAGCAGTTCCGGCAGCGACCGCAGCCGATCGCCGTCGCGCAGTGCAACCACGGGTGGCAAGGACAACCGGATCTCCACGACCATCGACCCGGTCCCGGTGGCCTTTTGGCAGCTGAGCCCGACCCGCTCACCCGCACCAGCACCGAGCTTCTCGTCGACGCGGTCGCGAAGTGCGTTGAGGGTCAACCGAGCCCCTGCCGCCTCGCGGAATATCGGATCGAGAGCATCGCGGGCTTCTCGGGTCAGTGCGGTGGCGTCGCTGAAGTAGCTGTCCGGAGAGACACCTGAGCACGTGCCGTGGGTGTACCACTCGTGTCGGGTCAGCGAGGCCGAGTTGACCGTCGTCGCCGCCAGATCCTGATCGACCTGATAATCGAGATCGAGGCGCGGCAACGTCGATTCCTTCACGTCGTGCGCCAGGCCGCAGTATCGCCGGTCCGCCGGCTGGGGCCACAGGCCGTGCAGCAACATCGTTTGACCCGCGCGCTGCGCATCACCCGACGTGCATCCCGGATTGGCGGGTTCGGCGGAGCAGAAGCTGGGCGCCCACGTCAGCACGAGCCAACTCGAAGAATCGTCGGTCACCATCGCCGACGGGTCGGGCTTCGAATCGAGGACGACGACGCTGTACGTGACAGCGGCGACGACGATCGCCACCAGCGCAGCTGAAATCGACATTACGGCGACGTCGCCTCGCGCCATGGTGCACCCTTCTACAGGGCAAGCCTCCCACAGCAGCGTGCCGACAGGAGGACTTCCGGGTGAACGACATCGACCGGTGGTTCGAGCGGGCGGCACGCGAGGACCACCGCACAGTGTCGCTGTACGCCTGCTTGCTGACCGGAAAGATGTTGAGCTACTTCTGGTATCGCCTGCGATACGCCCTTCTGGTGGATGGCATCACGTTCGTCGTCCACGTCGCCGAGTTCCTGATCATCCTCACCAGCCTGGGGGGACTCGCCGCGTTCACGGTGATGATCCTTCGGGTGGGCAGCCTCATCGTCAGCGGGGCGTGGTGGGGTCTGCTGGAGATCATGCGCGAACGGCTCCGCGCGTTCTCGGTGTCCGGTGATCGCGAGGCCATCGCCACCGAGATCGGGTCGTGGTTGAGGTTGTCCTACCTCACCGCGGGCGCTGTGACCGTCGCCGGTGCGACCACGCTGCTGGCGTTGGCTCCGTCTGGTGACGACCCCCTCGGACGCCTCTACGCCTTTCTGGTCCTGATCGAACTGGCCGCACGAATTCCGTTGCGGGTGCTGCACTCCGGAATGTTCGCCACGCAACGGATCTTCCGGCCGCCGTGGACACTGTTCGCGCCGGCCGTCGCGCAGATCAGCGTTCTCGGCATAGGCGCACTGTTCTATCCGACCGCCGCGGTGATCATCGCGATCGTCGTATCCAATGCGATCTCGATCTGGATCACCGTTCACTTCACACTGCGCCTGTACCGACTCAACGGGCAGACTCCGCGGTGGCGACCAGGGCATCAACGCCTTCCGTTCGTGCCACTGCGGCAGGCGGTCGAGGCGACACTCGCGGGTCTCGGGCTGCGCCTGGACGCCGTCGCCGTTCTGGCGATCGCCGGAATCTACGGCACCAGTACTCGTTCCTATGACCTGACGGCCGGGTTCGAGGCGTGGCGTGACATCGACGCGTTCCAGTTCTTCTACCTCGTGTTGCCGCTGCTGCGAGGCGCCTACGAGACCACCGCCGTGTTCTACTTCGATTTCGTTCGGCTGCGCCGTATCCCGGCACTTCGCGAGTATCGCGTGTGGTTCTTCCATCGTCTGCTCTGGGTCACTCCGATGGTCACGATGTACTTCTGGGCCCTCGCTGTCGGCCTGGGCGTCTTCGTCCTGCCCGATGTGCCACTCACCTTTCTCCTCGCGCTGCTTCCCCTGTTCCTCGCCCGCAGCTTCATCGGCACGTACCAGATGCGACTGTTTGCCGAGGGACGCTTCCGCACGCTCAATCTGACGATCCTGTTCTCCGGTGCGCTGTTCGCGCTGGTGTGGATCGACATCAACCCCGCATCCGATCTCGTCGAACTCTCTGCGGCGATGCTCGTCCTGCTCCTGGTTCACATCAACGTCCAACACCTGCAGGACCGCTCTCCCCCGCGACCGAGCCAGTTACCCCTCGGGGACTGGATTCGCGCTCTCGCCGAGGAGCCCGGACCCGTGTGCGCCGGCACGATCACTGTTCCGGAGTGGATTCCGGCGCGACAGCGCCGCGCTGCGGTCGACATGTTGCGAAAGGCACTGCACAGCAGGGGCGCTCTGGCCTTCACATCGGCGACGACGTTGATATTCTACGAGCGTGGCCCACGGAGCGAGCCGCCGGTGCATGTGTCGCTGCAGGATGGCACAGGTGGTGCAGCCCACCGCGGACGGTGTTGGCGCCAGCCCGCTGCTGACGGTCGTGCAGCGCTCACCCGCATCGTCGACGACACATGGTTGGCCGGCCTGACAGGGGTGCCGCAGCCACCGACGAATCCGCGCATGTTGACGCCGGAGTTCCTGTCCAGATTCCCAGCCGGTATCGCAGCCGACGTGAGCACGCGCAGTGGGCGGCAGGCTCTGCGAAGCCTCGACCATGATCTGCTGGCGATGACTTTACCCGCAGCAGTCCGCAGCCTCGATGACGATGCGCTGGTGGTTTTGGTTGCGCGACGGTGGCTTTCGCCCATCTTCCACCACAACAGGGTACGAATGCTGTTCGTTCTTCCACCCGACCCCGACCCCGAGCAGTTCCGTGGATGGCTGCAGACGCTGCGGAAATGGCGCCTGGGCGAGTGGCCCGAAGGTGGTATCGATCGTGCCTCTTGAACCCGTCGACATCGAGCGGCGACTCATCGATCCGACGACCTACGACGAGACGATTCTGCGGATCTACACCAAGCGCTCCGAACGCGGGCTCGGACACGCGGAGTTCCACCCGCACATCACCTACTTCGCGGCCGCAGCCGACCGTCGCGCTCTGGCCCGTGCCATCGCCTCCAGCGTCGCCGCCGCCACCTACCGACCCCAACCCGTCGATCAGTGGGTCCTGGAGACGGGCGGGAAACGTCGCACCGCGCACACCGCGGCGTTCGTCGACCACGTCGTGGGCTCCGCGCTATTCAAACTGTTGTCGCACAATGCCCGCTGCCGCGGGCTACCCGGCGTGTACTCCTATCTCCCCGGCCTGACCAACCTCACCGCAATGCGCGCATTCGCGGCGTTCGTGCGTGAGCATCGCCGCCGCGCAGGGCCCCGCAGCGGCCCGCTGTACGTACTGCAGTCGGACTTCGAGAAATACGGAGACAACCTCCCAGTCGGCCCCGACGCAGCGGTGTGGAGGATGCTGCGCGAGGTCGCCTCCCTGGGCGCACCGTCCGGACAGATCAGTTGTGCCGCCTGGAACATCATCACCACGCTGGTCCGTCCCGTCGTCCGCGACGCGGACGGCGCCGAGTTCACTCGGCTCAACGGCGTGGCCATGGGAACGCCACTGGTTCCCGCACTGGGCAATCTCGCCGTCGTCCCGATGGACGATGCGATCACAGACATCGACGGCGTGTTCTATGCCCGATACAACGACGATTTTCTGGTAGCGCACCCCGACCTGAGCGCTGTTCACGAGGCAGATCGACGTATCGATGTCCTCGTCGGAGAGCTCGGCGTCAGGAGAAAGATCTCGAAAGACCTGCGGACGGCACTCAGTGGCCACGGCCGGCCGTGCCAGGTCGATCCGGCGTACCGAGGTCGCGACCGGATCAACTGCCTGGGGATGTCGGTGCTCTTCGACGGCACGGTGGCGCTGGGACCTCATCGGCTTCGGCGCCTGGTAGCCCGCATTGCCGCCCGAATCGATGGTGCCGCAGTCACACTCGCAGACGAAGCTGTCGCGGAACGCATCCACCACCTCATCGCGGCCACCAACGTGATGCTCGATGTCACGAATCCGTTTGCCGTTGCCGGTGTATCAGCATTGCTCGACGCGACCACCGACAGAGGGACGCTCAAGGATCTGGACTATCGGATTGCGCGCAAGATCGTGCAATCCGGCACGGGGATCTCCGGTGTGCGGGGTTTACGCACGTTTCCTCCCGCGGCGCTCTACGACATGGGGCTCGTATCGCTGGTGAAGTTGCGCAACGCTCGGTGAGCCGAGGTGTTACCGTGAGCCGGCGCGGATCCTGCACGTAGTGCGGTCACAGCGAGAGATCACAGAGGTTGCGGCTTTCGGTCTCTCTTTTTCGGCGTTTTCTCCCGCGCACCAACGTGTGATTGACTGCTGCGATGGCGACGTCCGACGCTCATTTCTACCGTCCCGCAGACGGCACCGGGCTCCCCCACGATCCGTTCAACGCCATCATCGGGCCGCGGCCGATCGGCTGGATCTCCACCGTGAGCGCAGACGGCACGCCTAACCTGGCTCCCTACAGCTTCTTCAACGGGTTCAACTATCACCCGCCGGTGATCGGCTTCGCCTCGATCGGCTGGAAGGACAGCGTCGCCAACATCGAGGCCACCGGCGAGTTCGTGTGGAACCTCGCAACCCGCCCGATCGCTGTAGCCATGAACGAGACGGCGGCCAGCGCAGACCCCGACGTCGACGAGTTCACCCTCGGCGGGCTCACGCCCGTGGACTCCGCCGAAGTCAAGCCGTCGCGGGTCCTCGAAAGCCCCGTCAACTTCGAATGCGTTCTGACGCAGCTCATTCAGCTTCACGACAGAGACAGGTCGCCGATCGACACGTGGCTGGTGCTGGGTGAGGTCATCGCGGTCCACATCGACCGGCAGTACCTGGTCGACGGCGTCTACGACACAGCGGCCGCCCGCCCCATCCTTCGCGCCGGCGGGCCTGCGACCTACTTCGACGTGCTACCCGAAGCGCGGTTCGAAATGATCCGCCCCAGCTGAGGGATCCTCAGCCCTGACTGCGGTTCCATTCGATCCACCCCGTCCCGGTGCGGCCGTCATCGGTGGTGACCGTGGCCCAGGATCGCGGGAAACGACTGAGTCGGCCGTCGGGAGAGCTCAGCAACACCGGTGCGTGACCCACTGTCGTGATCGTCGCGGTCAGCCCGTCGTAGTCGACCACTGCCGAAACGGGTCGTTCGCCGTCCCAGACAGTCTCGCGCGCTTCGACTTTGGTGAGCTCCACCAGCGGCTCACCACGGCACTGCCGGTAGCCCACCGACAGCGCAGGGGCGCCGGGGATGCGGATGTCCACGCCGTGCAGATGTGTCCCGTCGTCGAGGTGAAGAGCACTCCACACCCAGTCCATCCCCCACCAGTCCCGCGACGCCCACGAATGATCGCGCTGCCCGGCGACGCCGGTGATGATGTACGAATGTCCGTCGGCCGTGACCGTGCCCGACACCCGGCACGGAATCTCGTAGCGTGGCGACACCCGGTACTGAAAGGGCGTCCCCTCGCTCGTCCACTCGAGCTCCACTGCGACATCGACGGGCCTGCCCGCCTCGCCGCGCAGCAGCGCGCCCGGATCGTCATGAGCCTGCCCCCGTCCGCGCAGCGTCACCGAAAAGCGGACAAGAGGTTCGGCGACCTCCATGCTGAACTCCGCACCATCGGCAGCCACCACGGTGTGGTCCTCGGGCAGAGGTGCCTCGAAGTCCAGCACTGCCACGGTGGGACGGCCCGGGCCGCAGAGCAGACCGTTGACCCAGGCGTGGCCCTGGTTGGGGATGAGGCCGAGCCGGAACCAGCCGCCCGCGTTCTGACTGGGGTCGACGAAGTCGAAGTACCAACTCTCACTCCAGAGCGGCTCGTTGGTCGGGGTGTGTCGCCCTTCGTCGGATGCGTTCGGCTGCAACGGTTCCGGCGTCGACGGCGGCGGCAGCAGCGAGAGTGCATCGGTGTCGAGCACGTGCTGGCAGTGCCGGGCGATCATCGCCATGAACATCTCGTCACCCCGGGCTGTCCTCTCCACCAGCATCGGCGACACGATGGCCATCAGAACCCCGAAGAACGTCTGCCGCCGTACGCCCTCGCGCACCTCGTCCACAGTGACGCCGGAAGCTCCGCCGAGTGCATCGTGATAGGCGGTGAGCAGCTCGTCGTACCGGGCGCGTCGCTCCTCGACAGGTAGAGCGCACCCGAGGAAATAGGCGACATCGGTGAACGCCGGACCCCACGTCACCGTCTGCCAATCGACGACGGTCAGCGGCCGGTCGGCCCCCGGCTGGCCGAACAGCATGTTGTCCAGCCGGAAATCGCCGTGGACCAGGCCGCGCCGGCCGTTGCCGCCCTCTGCGGCCATGTACGCGTCGAACGCGCTCACGAACTGCTCGCAGACCGCGCGATGTTCCGGAGCCACCTGGTCGGCGTAGCGGTCGATGAACCCGGCGTACAGCGCGCTGATCAATCCCTGGTTGACCGGCGACTCACGGTTGAGCCACGCTGCATCGGCGAGCGCCTCGTTGCCCAGCAGCGGAGCGTGCACCAGACCGAGTTGGCGCATCGCGAGGTCCGCTTGGTTCCGGGTCGCACCGCGGATCTCGTCACCGACGGTCGCCGGGGCGGCGTCGTCGAGCAGCAGATCGAACGCCCCCGTCGCGCTGTCGTATGCCGCGTGATGACAGGGCGCGACCGGACCGCCGAGGCCCGGTGCGATGTCGGTGTAGAAGCGGACCTCACGCTCGTAGAGCCCCATCGCCAGCCCGGTCTGACGGCTGCTCGGATCAGCGGCGACCACCTTGAGGACCACCGATGCCGGACGCTCATCTCCTGAGGCGTACTGCACGTCCACCCGGTAGCACTCACTCATCTGACCGGTGCCGATGCGGGTGACCGAGAAGGTCGACACGTCGCGCTCGAGTGCGGAGCTGAGCCATTCGACGGTCAGGTCGGCGGGGCTTTCCAGGAGCGGTGGTGGCGTGGACACCCGGTCAACGTATAGCAGCAGGGTCGCCGCGACGGACACATCCGACAAACTAATTGACGCCCGTCAATTGCGGGCCGGGCGGCGTGACAGCCTGATCATGACCATGGGTTCCCCCGTGGGGCGCCCGGGCAGAAAACGGGTATAAAGCGCGTCGTGGAATCGGAGGGCTCATGTTGGTACTGATCACCGGCGGCACCGGCTTCGTCGGCGCGTGGACCGCGAAGGCAGCGCAGGACGCCGGGCACAAGGTTCGTTTCCTGGTGCGCAATGCGGGCAGGCTGGCCACCAGCGCGGAGAAGATCGGCGTCGACATCGACGACCACGTGCTCGGCGACATCGCCGACGCCGAGAGCACGGAAGCCGCGCTCCAGGGATGCGACGCCGTGATCCACTGCGCGGCCATGGTGTCGACCGATCCGAGCCGAGCAGACGAGATGCTGCACACGAACCTGGAGGGTGCGCGCAACGTCCTCGGCGGCTCCGTCGCCGCCGGGATCGATCCGATCGTGCACGTGTCGAGCTTCACCGCGCTGTTCCGGCCCGACCTCGAGGTGCTGACCGCCGACCTCCCGGTGGTCGGCGGCACCGACGGTTACGGCCGGTCCAAAGCCGCGGTCGAGGCCTATGCGCGCGGGCTGCAGGACGCCGGCGCGCCGGTGAACATCACCTATCCCGGCATGGTGCTGGGACCGCCCGCAGGCGATCAGTTCGGCGAGGCGGCCGAAGGCGTGGAGGCGTCGGCCAAGATGCACGCCGTGCCCGGCCGAGGCGCCGGCTGGATCGTGATCGATGTGCGCGATTTGGCCGATTTGCACGTCGCACTGCTCGAGCCCGGCCGCGGACCGCGCCGCTACATGGCCGGCGGTCAGCGGGTGTCCGTGGACCAACTGGCACAGATGATCGGACGCGCCACCAACCGCACACTCGCCGTGGTGCCGGTGCCTGACGTAGCGCTGCGCAGCGCGGGCCGGCTCTTCGACGTCGTGGGACCGTTCCTGCCGTTCGAGACGCCGATCAACTCTGCGGCCATGCAGTACTACACGCAGATGCCGGCGTCCGACGATGCGCCGAGCGCCCGCGACTTCGGTCTGCACTGGCGCGATCCGGCCGAAACGATCGCCGACACCGCCGAGGGCCTGCGTCAGGTCGGGCGGCTCTGAGGGCTGAGCACCCCGCCCAGTACCAGGTCCGCCAGCTTCGCGGCCGCGTCATCGAGATCGGTCACCCGACGCACACATACCGCGTACCACGCGGCTCCGGCGATGACGTCCATGACGGTGTCGGCGTCGACGCCGGGTCGGGCGGCGTCGGACCGTCGCAGGTGCTCGCCGAGGTTGCGGCGCGCTGCCGCTTCCAGCCGGTCGTTGATCAGTCTGCGCATCGCCGGCTCCAGCCGCAGATCGTGGAGTAAGCCTGGAACTGCCTCGCGCACAATGGGATCGGCGTACATGACCAGCGCTCCCCGGCACAGACGGGTGATCTCCGCCGCCAGGTCGTCCTCCTGGGGTTCTGCGCCGAGATCCGGGAATGCGGCCTCGTGGATGAGGTGCGCCTTGGTGCGCCAGCGGCGGTAGATGGCCGGCCGGCTCACCTTGGCGGTCGCAGCGATCAGGTCGATGGACGTCGCCGCGTAACCCCGCGTCACCAGCAGCGCGCGTGCCGCCTCGAGGACGGACGCATCGATCGCAGGATCGCGGCGCGATCCATGATGTCGCCGTGCGCTCGGCGTCGACCCGCCCACCGCCGATCCATTCACGAAAGCCCATCCCCGTCCGTCGATTTGTCGATACAGTGTGTCACGACACAGGGGGTTCGATGACGAACACTGGCCAACTCGCGGGCATCGGCGAGGACGGACTTCATCTCTACACGTGTCCACTGTGTGAAGCGATGTGCGGCTTGAAGATTCAGGTCGAGCAGGGGCGGGTGAGCGACGTTCGACCCAACCGCGACGACGTGTGGAGCCGCGGCCACATCTGCCCCAAGGGTGCGTCCCTGGGCGCGGTGCACGACGATCCCGATCGAATCCGGACGCCGATGATCAAGATCGACGGTCAGTGGCACGAAGTGGATTGGCACACCGCGTTCGCGCGCTGCACCGAGCTACTGGCACCCGTCATCGCCGAACACGGAATCGCCGCTGTCACCGCCTACACCGGCAATCCGCTGGCCCATTCGTTCTCGCTGGCGCGCTACGCCGGGGTGCTGCTCGGACTCTCGGGAATGCCTCTGACCTATTCGCCCGGCACGGTCGATCAATGGCCGAAAAACCTGTCTTCGCATCTGATGTACGGCGGCTGGTGGACGTTCCCCGTGCCCGACATCGAGCGCACCGACCTCTTGGTCGTCATGGGCGCCAATCCTGCTGCGTCGCAGGGTTCGCTGTTGGCAGCTCCCGATGTCATGGGGCTGATCGAGGCTGTCCGCCGTCGCGGCACGGTCGTCGTCGTGGACCCCGTCCGCACCCGAACCGCCGAACGCGCCGACGAGTGGCTCCCCATCACCCCGGGCACCGACGCCGCGCTGCTGCTCGCGGTGGTGCACACGTTGTTCGCCGAGGATCTGGTGACACTCGGCGCCCTCGAACCGCACCTCGACGGAGTCGAGACGCTACGTTCCCTCGCCGCGGACTGGCCACCCGAGCGGGTGTCCGCGGTGACCGGAATCAGCGCCGACCGCATCCGGGAGCTGGCCCGGCAGCTCGGCACCACCCCCCGCGCAGTGGTCTACGGCCGCATCGGAACCTGCAACCAGGAGTTCGGCAGCCTGGCCAGCTGGCTCGTCGACGTGGTCAACATCCTGACCGGACATTTCGACACACCGGGCGGGGCCATGTTCCCCACCGCGGCAGCCTGGTCGGTGACGGTGCAACCCATCCCCGGCCTCGAAGACGGTGCCGCCGACTTCGGCCGCTTCCGGACACGGGTGCGTGGCGCCAAGGAAGTGTTGGGCCAGGTTCCGGTGTCATGTCTGGCCGAAGAGATCGCTACACCCGGCGAGGGCCAGGTCAAGGCATTGATCACTGTCGCCGGCAATCCCGTGCTGTCCACCCCGGCGGGAGATCGCCTCGACGACGCACTCCCCCTGCTCGACGCGATGATCTCGATCGACCTGTGGCTCAACGAAACAACCCGCCACGCCGACGTGATCCTGCCCGGCCCATCACCATTGGAGCAGCCTCACCACGACGACCTCATCCTGCACTTCGCCGTCAACAGCGTCGCCAACTACTCGCCACCCGTGTTCACCAAACCGAATCCCTCGGCACCGGACGAATGGGAGATCCTGATCCGGCTGACCGGCCTGTGCACGGGCACACCGGCCGAGGACGTCGACGTCGGCGCGATCGACGACGGCTTCTTCGACTACCTGTGCTTCACCCAGGGACTCGACGGCGCGACGGTGCGGGCGCACTACGAGCACGGTGGGCCCGAACGCATCCTGGACCTCACCTTGCGTACGGGCCCCTTCGGGGACCGCTACGGCGAGAATCCCGGCGGGCTGACCCTGGCGACGCTCAGAGAGCACCCCAACGGGATCAATTTCGGTCCGATGGTGCCCCGCATCCCGGACATCCTCGGGACCGCTGACCGGAAGATCCGGGTGGCACCGCCGTACCTGACGGACGATCTGCCGCGGCTCGCTCGGCGGCTCGACCGCGCGCCGGACGGCCTCGTCCTGGTCAGCAGGCGCCACCTGCGCTCCAACAATTCCTGGCTGCACAACGTGGCACCGCTGATGAAGGGCCGCGATCGCTGCACACTCCTGATCCACCGCGACGACGCGCACCGGCGCGGCATCACCACCGGCGACATCGTCACCGTCACGTCCTCCGGAGGCAGCATCGACGTGCCGGCCGAACTCACCGACGAGATCAAACCGGGGGTGGTCTCGATGCCGCACGGCTGGGGCCACGGCAAAGCAGGTACCCGCCTGGACGTGGCCAACAGCTCCCCCGGCGTCAACACCAATGTCCTGTCGCCCGTGGACTTCCTGGACGAGCCATCGGGCAACGGCGCCCTCAACGGCATCCCGGTCGAAGTCAGCCGGACACGCTGACCACCCGCAGCCTTAGCGCCCGCGCGGTCGCCGGCCCGACGATTCCGTCCACCACCAAACCCGTTGTGCGGCGCTGGAATTCCAGGACAGCAGCTTCGGTTCGCGGTCCGAACACACCGTCGACCACGAGGTCTCCCGCGTAGCTGGTGTAGGCCGCTTTCAGGCGTCGCTGCAGTTCGGCGACCTGGGGGCCACGAGATCCACGCTGCAGCAGGATGTCGGCGTACTCGTCGCCGGGCGGCCGCGGGGCGGTCTGGTCCTCGGCGATGTCGCGCCGCAGAATGGTCATGTCGATCGCGCCGGGGTCCCATTTGCCCTGGGCGCGACCCGCGTACTCCTTGTGTCCGATGACCCGGTCGGCGGAGTGGCCCAGCCGACGGCAGATCGCGGCACAGCTGCGCAGCAGAGCGACGTACTGGGCGTCGGGCCAGTGCGTGCGATGCGGGGCCGTCGGGCTCGTTCCACTGTTCGCGCACTCGATGCCGATCATGTGCCGATTCGCGCCGTTGACGGGCAGCCACGGGAACGAGCCCTTGCCGGCGTGCCAGGAGACCCCCGCCGCCACCACTGTCACGGTGCCTGTGCGCGCAATGTGCAGCGCGGACAGCGGACCGGACAGGTCGGGCCTACCCCGTGCGATGGATTCGGCTGTCGCGGTATCCGACCCCGTGTGGTGCACCATCACCCCGCGGATGTCGGCGAAATCACCGTGACCACGGCCGCGCCAGCCCGGGAACTCCGCCACGTCGAGGCCCTCGGCGCGCAACACGTCGGCGAGCCACAGCGGGTCACCGTTCCACACCGCGGGCATTGCCGGCACCTCCTTCTCGAATGCGGCCCCAATGGAACCAGACGGGCCACGTTTGCCCGCGGAGGGTACGGGTAGTTCGACTCGATGACGACAGAACCCGAGGACATCGAGAGCACGCCGGTCGTCTCGCGTGACACGTCAGCGTCGCGCCACGACGTCTGGGCCGTGATCGCCGACGGCTGGACCTATTCGCAATGGGTGGTGGGCAACAGCCGGATGCGCGCCGTCGACGCGACGTGGCCGGCGCCTGGCAGCACCATCCACCACTCCATCGGCGTCTGGCCGCTGGTGCTCAACGACAGCACAGTCGTCGAATCGTGCGATCCCGAAACCGAACTCGTCCTGATCGCCAACGGCCGACCGTTCGGTAAAGCGCGAGTCACCCTTCGCCTCACCGACCTGGACGGCGGCGGCTGCCGCATCGACATGGCCGAGGTGCCGGTGTCACCGCCGCTGAACTTGCTGCCCAAACAGGTGGCGCTGACCGCCGCTTTCCCCCGCAACCGAGAGACCACATGGCGGCTGGCCGCGATGGCCGAGCGCCGCACCCGGGATGACAGCTGAGGCTCGTCGAGTGCTTCCGCCGGTGAGAAGCCATGGCTGCGGACCCGCCGATTTCACGACCGGGAACGCTATTCCGCGCGGGTGACGGGCCGTGGTGATCGCAGCACCCGGGCGTTGGCTACCGTTTCGGTATGCATCCCTTCCGTCAGGCCGTCGAGGCGCGCGACGCAGCCGCCATCGAGGCGTTGCTCGCCGACGACGTCGTCTTCACCAGCCCGGTGGCGTTCAAGCCCTACACCGGGAAGCCGATCACCGCGGCTATCCTGCGCGCGGTCATGCGCGTGTTCGCCGACTTCCGCTACATCAGGGAGATCGGCGACGCCACCAGTCCCGATCATGCGCTCCTGTTCGAGGCAACGGTCGACGGCAGGAAGATCACCGGGTGCGACTTCCTCCACGTCGACGAGAACGGGCTCATCGACGACCTGATGGTGATGGTGCGGCCGCTCTCGGGGGCGACCGCCCTGGCCGAGGCCATGGGCGCTCAGTTCGAGCGCATCCAGCGCGAGGCCTTCGAAGCGGCTCGCACGGACTGATGCTGCCTTCCGACAACCACGTGCACACGCGGTGGTCCTGGGACACCGCCGACACCTCGACGATGGAGGCCACCTGCCGACGCGCGGTCGAACTCGGGATCCCGGCGGTGGCCTTCACCGAGCACGTGGATTTCACAGAGTGGGGTGACGACGACGCTTCCGCTCACGGGATGACACTCGCTGATCGACCCCGCGTCGCACCGCTCGAGATCGAGGGCTACCTCGCCGATGTCGAGCGCTGCCGTGAGATGTTCCCCGATCTGCGAATCCTGTCGGGAATCGAAGCCGGTGAGCCTCACTGGTTTTCCGGCAGTGTCGCGGCTGTCCTCGCCGCCGGTGGGTTCGACCGGGTGCTGGGAAGCCTGCACGGGATCCCGGTGGCAGGCCGCCTCGAAGGGATCAGCAGGCGGTTGTTCGCCGACCACGATCCCCACGAACTGGTGCGCCTTTACTTCGCCGACATGGTCACGCTGATCGAGCGGTCGGACGTGTTCACCGTCCTCGCCCACTGCGACTATCCACGCCGCTACTGGCCCGCCGACCGCGCCGGCGCCTACCGCGAGACCGACTTCGAGGAGCACTACCGGACGGTGTTCGCCGCGCTGGCCGGAACGGGGCGGGCGCTGGAGATCAACACCAAATCTCCCTTGGCGTCAGTCGATCTCGTGCGGTGGTGGTGGCAAGAAGGCGGCGACGCCGTGTCGTTCGGCAGTGACGCCCACCAGCCCGCTCACGTCGGCAACCGGTTCGAGTTGGCGGTCGACATCGTCGAGGCCGCCGGCTTCCGCCCGGGCCGTGACCCGTTCGATTTCTGGCGGCGCTGAGGCCGAGGCACGCCCAGCGTTCACAGGCGCGACTGCACCTCGATCGCGGTGTCGGTGCGCCTCAGCGGACGGATCAGTCCTTCCTGAGAGAACGACGCGAGAAGTTCACCCTCATCGGTGTGTACCGTTCCGCGGACATAGGACATCCCTGAACCGGCTTGTGTGCTCTCGTGGGTGTACAGCAGCCAACCCCGCCAGGACACCGGCTCGTGGAAGCTGACGGTGACAGTCATCGGTGCGGTGGACACTGTGTGGTGCGCTTGCGCCGTTCCGATTCCCGCATGGGCCCGCATTGTGGTGGAAATGCCCAAATGACCGGTGAAGTATGCCAACAACGCCTTCGCCAATGCGTCACTCGGGGGAACGCTGTCGTAGTGCACCCACGCGTGGAGTTCCGGCGGCCCGACCTCGTCGGGGCTGTTGACATCGACCACGTCCACCATACGGATTTGCCGCCCGACCATCGGCATGTCCGCCTCGTGGGCTTCAGCGGGCTTGCCGACCTCGGCGCGCGGCACATGGTGCCTTATGACGTCAGCCGACGGAACATCGGCCAGCACCGTCATCGTGATCGCCCGCCGTCCCTCCTGCACCGCCGACACGACGGCAGTAGCAGTGGATCTCCCCTCGGCGACCACGTCGATCACCAGTTCCACCGGTGCGCCAACCATGATCGCCCGACTGAACACCGCGTGTGCAGAACGAATCGACTTGTCCGCGAACCGCTTTCCCACGGCTACGATCGCCTGCGACAGCACCTGGGTGCCCTCGACCACCTGACGGTCGTCTACGCCGGCCAAGCCCGTCTCGCCGACGAACCGGTCCGTCCCGTCGGCGTTCACATCGAACAAGCCCAGCAAGTCTGCCAGCGACCAGAGTCCCGCTTTCGAATCTGTTGTCATGTCAACATCCGCCTCCGTCTATCCTTCGGGAGTAACTGGGTTTGCCCATCTTGAGCACGCTCTGAGCGATCATGTTCCTGAACACCTCGAGAGTGCCCCCGTAGATGCCCATCGGGACGGCTAATCGGAACATGTGTTCCACTGCGCCGTCGTCGATGGAGCCTTCGGTGTCCGCGGGAAGGCTCGACTCCGCCCCGACGACATCCATGAGTTCTGGCGCAACGTCACGCATCATCTGGGCCAGCGCGACGCGCCCGAACATCCCGGGTGCGCTCAGCGCCGCCTCCATTCGAGCGACGATGCGGCCGAAGCGGAATCGAACGGAATCGTCCTCTATCCGGCGACGCCCGTCGGGTCGAACGTCTCCTATCGCTGCCGCGACACCGTCGACTGCCTGGGCCATGAGTGTCCCGTGATGTGACATCGTCGAAATAGACTGCAACCCGGAGCCATTGCGCTCTTGAACGCCATGTTCGACCGCGAGCGCTTCCCGCATCACGCTCCAGCCGTCATTCACCGAACCGATGCGGTACCTGTCGTCAACGCGGACATCGTCGTAGAAGACGAGGTTGGTCCGGTCGCCGTCCACAGTCCGAATTCCACGGATCTCTACACCTGCGGTGTCGAGGGGAACGAGGAACATGGTCAGGCTGCGATGTTTCGGCGCAGCCGGATCGGTGTTGGTGAGCAGGAAGACATACCGGCTGTGGTGGGC
Organism: Mycobacterium sp. IDUB_1; assembly: GCF_055419625.1. Lineage (NCBI taxonomy): Bacteria > Bacillati > Actinomycetota > Actinomycetes > Mycobacteriales > Mycobacteriaceae > Mycobacterium > Mycobacterium sp. IDUB_1. The sequence continues at coordinate 619,069 of NZ_JBVAYA010000003.1, forward strand.
GTTCGAGGTGTACATCTTGGAGCCGCTGACCACCCAGACATCGGCGTCTCGCACGGCCCTGGTTCTGCACGTGGCGACGTCAGACCCGCCGTCGGGTTCGGTGAATCCCAGACATATCCGGATCTGGCCTGACAGCACGCCCGGCAGGATCTCGTCGACCAGTTCTGGCGACCCGAGCTTCTCGACGATACGGGCGACCATGGCGGTGGTGCCCCAGTGAAACCATGGCGTTCGCGCCCGTCCCACTTCGAGCTCCCAGATCCGGCGTCGGACCGGGCTGAATCCACCATGGGATTCTGGGAGGAAGTCTCCGGCCAAGAAGCCTTGTTCGCCGAGTGCGAGATGGACAGCCTCGTCGAAGTTGTCGCCGGTCTCCCGAGCGCGTCGGATCACCTCGTCGGTGACGCATGTTCGCAACGAGGTTCGGACGCGATCCACGAAATGCTGGTCGTCGCCTGACAGCGGTAGTCGGGAGAAGTCCACCGCTACGCCGTCGTGTCGAAGCGTCTCTCGCGCGCCACGACGATGTCGGCGATCCGCTTGGCGGCGACGCTGACGTCACCGCCGGCGAGTGGCCACCCCTTGGCGCGGACCAGATACGCCGACGCCGCCGCCTCGACCGTGACGCCGAGACCGCCCTGCACGTGGACGGCCATCGTCGCAGCTTTGGCCGCCTCTTCGGTCATGAACACGAATACCGACGCCGCGAGCTCAGAGCGCTCGCCGGGTTCATGGTCGAGGAACCACGCCGCTCGTCGAGCCAGATTGCGGCCACTCTGGACGACGACTGCGATATTGGCCATCGGGTGCGAGATGGCTTGCAGCGTCGAGATCGGAACGCCGAGGGTCTGCCGGTTCTTAGCGAATTCGACTGCGCCGTCGAGTGTCTTCTCCACAAGTCCCACCAACGCTGAGGCCGTCAACAGTCGCCACTCGTCCACCGCTTGCTCGTACTTCTCGAGGGCGGCGCGTCCGGAAGCCACCACCGTTCTGCTGTCTGCAGTAGCCGGATCAATCCACGCCATGGGCAGACGGCCGATATTGTCGACGACCGCGCGATCGGAGCCGAATGTCAGGAGAACGATGTCGTCTCCCTCGACGAGGACCACCTGGCGGGCGATGGCGCCGGCGGCGATGAGTCGCCTATCCCCGGAAACCCTCGTACGCGGGTCCATGGCCGCGACGCACCTGCCGCGAAGCAGGTCACCAGCCAGGACCTGGTCGACGTCGAAGGCTCCCAATTCGGCGAGCAGACGTGTCGTGACCACATGATCGATCCACGGCACCGGTGCGATCGCGCGTCCGACCTCCTCGGCCACCAGGGTCAGATCGAGCAGCGTGCCCGCGTCACCACCGTGGGACTCAGGCAAGGCCATCGTCGTCGCGCCCATGGCGCACAGACGATCCCACAGCCCGGCGTCGAACCCGGAGGCCTCGGCGGCGCGAACGACGTCGATCGAGCAGCGAGATTCGAAGAACCCCCGGTATGCGATCTGTAGGTCGACGTGGTCTTCGGTGAGGCTGTAGTCAAGCCTGCGTAACTCGTAACGGTCCATGTCAGATTCCGCCGTTCGGACCTCGCGCCCGAATGATCGACGATTCAGTCTCCCGCTAGGTCGTGGTCAAGTTCTTCTGGGCGTAGAGTTGCGCCCACTCGCTGCGCGACCTGATGGACACGTCGACGTCGGATGCCTTGGCGCGCAACGCCCCCACAGAAGCCTGGTCTTTCGGCGTCCTCGCGAACGGGTCCCAGCCGAAGAACCTGCACGAGTTCTGCCAGGTGATCTTGTCGATGTCCTCGTCGTCGGCTCCCGCTCCGTTCAACTCCGCCAGTACCTGCTCAGGCGCGTCCGGCCAGAAGCAGTCCGAGTGCGGATAGTCGCACTCCCAGGCGATGATGTCGATGCCGATCTCGTGGCGCAGTTTCAGCGACGTCTTGTCGGTCACGTAACAAGCCAGGGAGTGCTCGCGGAACACTTCGCTCGGGAGCTTGTCGCCGAAGTCGCGGCGCAGCCACTTCTGGTTGGTGTAATGCCGGTCGCTGCGGTCGAGATAGAAAGGTATCCAACCGATCCCACCTTCGGAGAAGGCGAACTTCAAGTCCGGGTAGTCGCGCATCGCCGGACCCCACAGCAGATCCTGCGCACACATCGCCGACACCTGCGTGGCCAGGATGATGAGGTTGTCGATAGGGGCGTTGGGCGCCATACTGATCGCCCCGAAACCCGTACCGATGTGCAGACACATGACCACGCCCAGCTCAGACAGGGTCCGGAACACCGGACCCCAGTACTCACCATCGTGGTAGCTCGGCAGCCCCTCCAAATGCGGCAATTCCGGCATCGTCACAGCCCGGCAACCCTTGGCTGCCACGCGGCGGATCTCCGCGCACATCGCCTCCGGGTTCCAGGTGGGCATCACCGCAATGGGGATGAATCGATCTGGGTAGCTGCCCGCCCACTCGTCGATGTGCCAATCGTTATACGCCGACACCATGATCAGCGTGACATCTTCGCGGAACTGGTTGAGATGGCGGGCGGAGAACCCCGTGAAGGTGGGGAAGCACATCGAGGCGAGGATGCCGTTGCGGTTCATGTCGCGGACGCGCTCGTGCACGTTGTAAACACCCGGTCGCATCTCGGCGAAGCCGGCGGGATCACGGCCCCACTCCTCGGGCGGCCATGACACCACAGCGTTGAGCCCACTGACACCCTGCGGCTTGCCCTGATACATCCATTGGTCCACGCCCTTGTCGTCGGTGACGACGATCGGCGCATCGGATTTGTACTTCGCGGGCACATGGTTGAGGAACATGTCGGGCGGCTCGACCACATGGTCGTCGATGCTCACCAGAATCAGATCGTCGACGTTCAAGCTGGTACCTCCGATACACCCGCCGCCTCGAGGGGCGGACCTAGTCTCACGATGACAGATCCATCGCGTGTTGTAAAGACGCGACGGATTGAAACAGACTGTGGCAGAACAGATTTCACTAAACAGAGCCGGATACTCGCAGCGGGTGGCCGCGACTGTATTTCCATCGCCTGTCTACTCATTGATCCTCAGACGGGGTCGAAGGACGAGATCAGCCACTTGCCGCCTACATCGGTGAGGCCCACCTTCACCGAACTGGCCGTGAACGAGCCTTCGGGGTTCTCCTTGCTGACAGTCGTCTGGTTCAGGAACAGCAGAACCACAGCGGAACCCGGTTTCAGTTCCGAAACCGCCGATTGCGCCACTGCTGCAGTGGTTTTCACCGCCTTCTGCTGGACGGCAGGAGTGACGACGTCGTGGGTGAACTGACTGTAATAGGAGAGGAAGTCACCAGTGAGATGCGCTTTGGCCGCTGCGAAGTCCTTGTCCATCGACTCGGGCGCATACGACAACATCGCCACGGATCCGTCGCTCGCCGCCTTGATGACGTCACCCGCGACCGAGGCATTCGTCTCCCGATCTGGCCGGAACGTCGTGACATACAGCCACGCCGCGAAGCCTGCCGAGCCGAGCAACGCAGCTACGAGCACGATGGGAACGGCGAGGCGCCTGCTCCGGGAGCGCCCGGATGTCGCGTCCGAGTCCGCGCCCGCATCAACGCCTGACACCGCGTCGGCGGCGGAGTCGCCTTGCGCACCTTCGGTCGAAGCGTCCGCCGTCGACTCGACACCGATCACGCCGGCGGTTCCATCATCGTCTGGCTTCACGGTACGAACTCCACTTTCGCCAGCTTGAGTTGACCGCCGTCGCGCGCCATGTCCACTCGAAGTCGCCAGGATCGCGGCTGCTGCTCTTTGCTTGCGGCATTGGAGACCTTCGTGGTGACCGCGACGAGCACAGTAGCGGTGTCCGCGGTCATGGCCTGCACGCCCGTCGCGGTGACTGTCGCCTCGGTGATGACCTTCGAGGCCTGCGCAACCGAGGCGAACTGCTCGGACTGGCCTTCGAAGTCCTTCTTGAAGTCGCCAGTCGTGTTGTCGAGGATGCGTTTGACGTCGTCTTGAGCATTGTTGAAATTCAACGACATCAGCGTGACAACGCCTTGGCGGGCGGCAGCCGCGAACTCCGCCGTACGCTGCTGCTCCGTCACGACCTTGTGGTGCTGCCACAGCATGTATCCAGAGGCCCCTACGAAGCCCAGCGTGCACATGACCACCACCGTGGCGGCCACTATCCTGAGCGAGATCGAGGGCGCGCGCAGACGTGAGCGACGCCTTTTCGACACGCTCCCGTCGGAAGATTCAGATGTCTCCGAGGCCGTCGAGGTGACCGGCGGAACGGGCGCGCCTGCGGCCATCTCGTCATCGTCCGCGGCATCGGTGGTTCGTGATTCTTCGATCAGCGGCCCGGCATCGACGATGTCGGGCGACGCAGGTGACGCAACTTCTTCCGCCTCCGCCGGTGTGGCGGCCGCACTCGCCTGCCTGCGCATCTTCACCGCCCGGGCACGCGCTCGCGCCGCCGCCGCGGTGGCCTCAGCTGCCAGCGCCTCGGCTTCGGCCTCCTGCGCGAGCGCCGCCAAGTGTTCGGCACCGAGGTTCGCGCCGTCACTGTCGCGCGTCATGATCGCGTGCCCGGCGCCCCTGCCGTTGAGCGTGGATGAGGGTCGCTCCAGATTGGACATCTGCCCTCCCCTCTCAGATCGGCCGGTCGTCGCGGCACGAGAATCACGTTTCCAAAATTGCCTATTGCCCTTAGCGTACCCGAGAATCTCACGTTCGGAATGCCCTTTTTTACAGCGAAAATGTGGTTCTCCGGGTTGACCTGGCGATCAGCGGAGACTGTCCTTGACCACTTTGCCACTGGCATTGGTAGGTAGGCAGTCGACGAACTCTACAAATCGCGGAACCTTGTAACCGGCCATCTGCTGACGAGTCCAGCGGACCAGGGCCTCGGTGGTGAGCAGTCCGCCCGGGCGCAGTACGACGAAGGCTTTGCCGACTTCACCCAACCGGGGGTCGGGCACGCCGACAACGGCCGCTTGTGCGACGGCCGGATGCTCTGTGAGAACACCTTCGATCTCAGCCGGGTAGGCGTTGAATCCCCCGACGATGAACATGTCCTTCTTTCGCCCGATGATGCGCAAGCGGCCCGATTCCGTGCACTCCCCGACGTCACCGGTATGCAACCAACCCTGGTCGTCGATGGCCTCGGCTGTCGCCGCAGGGTCGTCGAGGTATCCCTGCATGACGCCGTATCCACTCACGAGGACCTCACCGTCCTCGCCCAGGCGCACGTTCACTCCGTCGCAGGGCACTCCGGCCGTGGTCGCGACGTCGACCAACGAGTCGCCGGGCCGAGAGAGCGTCACGTTGCCTGCCTCGGTCAGGCCGTATCCCGTCATCAGGGTCTCGAAAGGCAGTTCGGCGTGCACTCGACGGACCAGCTCGACGGGAATGTCGGACGCGCCGGTCACCCCTGCTCGCAGCGACGCCAGCCTGGTTTTGTCTTCGACGTCGAGGAGGGAGTGGTACAGCGTTGGCGGACCGGGCAGCATCGTGATGCGTTCGCGCTCGATCAAGTCGACCACCCGATCGATGTCGAATTGAGCGACCGGCAGCATGGTCGCTCCGCGCAGAAACGCGGCCACCAGACCGGCCTTCAAACCGAAGGTGTGGAAGAACGGGTTGACCATGAGGTAGCGGTCACCTTCGCGCAGATCCGCGAGAGTGGCCCATTCCTCGTACATACGCAGCGTCTGGCGGTGATTCATCATGGCGCCCTTGGGTTTACCCGTCGTCCCAGACGTGTAGACGACGTCGGCGATTTCGTCGCCGCTCGCTGGGCACCAGTAGGGCTTCCCAGAAGCCAAGACATCCGATCGAACGTCGACCGCTGTGACCCCCGGTGAGACGTCGAAGTCGCGACCCAGAAATCCCCGTTGCACGAGCACGGCTTTGGCTCCGCTACGGCTGATGACATCCGCCGCCTCACCGTCGGCGAATCGCGTGTTCACGGGAACGAGCACGCCACCAGCGGCCATCACGCCGAAGGCGGCGACGATCCAGTGCACAGAATTCGGGGCCCACAGCGCGACACGGTCGCCGCGTTGGATGCCAAAGTCGGCAAGGGCACCCGACGCGCGACCGATCCGGTCGACGAGTTCGGCGAAACTGAGGCGCACCGAACCGTCTACGACGGCTTCGCTGTCGCCGAAGCGATCCGCTGAACTCGCGACCAGCTCGGGAATGGTCGTCCAGTGACCTGCTGGAGTCACGCAAGGATGAGGCGGGACAAGTTGCCGCCCATGATCTTTGCCTGATCGTCGACCGAGAGATGATCGAGCGCGGTGACATAGTGGGTGGGCTCGGCCAACCCTTCTGGATGCGGCCAATCGGATCCGTAGAGCACCTGATCGACACCGATGAGGTTGATCAGATCGTCGATGCCCTCCTCATAGAAGGGGCTGACATAGATACGGTTCTTGATCTCTTCGATCGGATGGCCCAGGAACGCCTCGGGGGCCTTCTTGTAGACCTCGGCCATGGAATCCAAAAGGGGGAACATCCATTTGGAGCCAGCTTCCACGATGCCGACCTTGAGCTTGGGGTGCCGGAACAGAGCACCATGGATGACCCATGAGGCGACAGCGTCCTGGATGGGGCGCCACTCATTGAGAATCGACATGGCATTCGTTTGGAACGGCAGCATCTCCTGCGCCTGGCCGTCCCACTCGGAGGTGTAGCGGGAGTAGCCACTGTCGCTCGAGTGCATACCGACGAAGACATCATGGTGAACGACCCGCTCCCAGAAAGGGTCGAACTCGGGAAGGGCGAATGAGCGGGGCCCCCGGAAACCGGGCACCGGCGCGGGCCGAATCAGGATCGCGCGGGCACCTCGCGCCACCGCCCATTCCAGTTCCTCGATCGCCTTCTCCAGAATCGGCAGCGTGATGACCGGGGTGGTGAAGATGCGGTTCTGATAGTTGAAGCCCCAGACCTCGTGAAGCCACTCGTTGAGCGAGTGGATCAGAACGTGGATGGCGATCGGATCGTCGGCGAGACGTTCCTCGATCAGGCTGGCCAACGTGGGGAACATCAGTGACCGCTGGATGCCGAGCTCGTCCATCTTCTCCAGACGGGGTGCGGGCTCGAAGAAGGCCGGGATCGCCTTCATCGGCTCGCCGAACAGTTCGCGCTTGCTCTTACCGTCCGGGTTGCCGAATTTGAAGTACTCCTCCCAGGCGCCGGGCCTGGCCACCACGGAGAACGTCGGATTGGGGATGTAGTTGCTGATCTGCCCCTTGAGCGCGATCTTCGTTCGGCCGTTGATCTCGACGTACTGGACGACGTCCTTGTATTCCTTCGGCAGGTACTTGGTCAGAGCTTCGGGCGGCTCGTAGAGGTGGTTGTCTGCGTCGAACAGCGGAAAGGGGATGTCGACCCGGTGCGAAAGCTGACCCATGCGGAATTCTCCTTATCGTTTGTGAGAATCATATTCTCATGCGCGCCGACTGGCAATGCTCGACCGGGTCAAGCGCCCCGCCGGACCGACTCTCGCACCCTGAACTTCTGCACTTTGCCGCTGGCCGTGCGGGGAAAGTCGTCCACTTCGTGCAGTTCCTCCGGCCACTTCTGCCGGGCTACACCGACAGCCCGGAAACGTTCGCGCAGCTGCGACAACGTGGGCATCGCAGCGTCGGCGCGGATCCGCAGCACCGCCGCGACGCGCTCGCCGAACCGATGATCGGGGGCAGCTACCACGACAGCCTCGACCACCTCAGGCATCCCGAGGAGCACCTCCTCGACCTCGAGCGCGCTGATGTTCTCGCCACCTCGGATGATCACGTCCGACCGACGGTCGATGATCGTGAGGTATCCGTCGGCATCGAGCACGCCGATGTCGCCGGTCCGGTACCAGCCCTCGTCGTCGAAAGCCTGGGCCGTCAGCTCGGGATCGGTATAGCCCAGGCAGAGGTCTGGCCCGCGGCTGAGGATTTCGCCGTCTTCGTCGAGCTTCAGCTCGACCCCCGGACGCGCTCTGCCGTCGGTGTAGAGCCGCTTGCTCTCCGGCGTGTCGGGCGATGATCCGGTGATCGATGGATGTTCCGTGCTGCCGTAGGACCGGAACACGAAGAAGCCCAGGTCCGCAAGACGCGTGGTCAGCGCGGCCGGCACCGTCGATCCGCCAAGCCCCACCGTGGTGAATAGGCGTCGATGGTCCTCAGTGCAGTCCGGATGGTCCAGCAGGCTTGTCACGAAGTAGGGCGGCCCACCGCCAATTGACAACCCCTCAGACTTCATCAGTGCGAGGACCTTCGCTGGATCCCACGCATCGACCAGGTCGACCGGGGCCCCCTCGATGACCGGGATCAAGAACGCGCAGACCATGCCGATGAAGTGGCCGACCGGCGTGGCCGTGATCTGCCGGCCGCGGTCGGGCGGGTAGGAAGCCAGCAGCTGACGGGTTTCGCAGCTCAGGGTCTGATGACTGTGCACGACGCCCTTCGGGTCGCGGGTGGTGCCAGAGGTGAACGCGATCAGCGCGGGCGCACCGGGGTCGGCCGCGACAGTCCCCGCCAAGGGACGATCGGCGAGCAGCGCGTCGAAACCGCGCTCGCCCTCGGAGCCGACCAACGCGACGATCGGTACGTCGCTGCACAGCTCAGGCGAGAACGTCATCCGACCAAAGTGCTCAGTGGTGACGAAGGCCCGGGGTGCGGCGGTACGCAGGATGTGGCTGACCTCTTTGGAACCGTAGAAATGCACGATCGGCACCACGGTGGCACCGAGCAGCGCCGTCGCCCAGAACGTCGCGGCGGCCTCCATCCAATTCGGCAACTGCATGGCGACCACATCGCCTGGCCCGACCCCACGTTCTCGCAATCCGGCGGCGAGCCGACGGGCCACGAGTTCGACGTCGCCGAAGGTGCCGACCAGGGTCGCTCCTCGGAATGCACCCGAAAACTCACCGCAGGATGCGCCCCCAAGCCCGCTGCCAGCATGTCGCCGAGCGTCTCCGGCCGCCACCAGCCCTCTAGCTCGTAGCGTGTGGCGAGGTCGCGCGGGACGACCCGCACCGGGGTTGCGAACACGTGGGCGATGCTATTCTCCGTTATTGAGAATGCCAATGCCATGCAATGAGAACGGCAGGTCAATCCATGGTCGATCTGGACATTGACGACGGCGTTGCCGTCGTCACCATCGACCGCCCGCATGCGCGCAATGCCATCTCGCTGGAGACGATGGATCAGCTCGACAGAGCCCTGGACGGAGCTGCGTGCGCTCGGGCACTGGTGATCAGGGGTGCAGGAGACAAGGCATTCGTGTCCGGCGGCGACCTGAAGGAACTCGCCGCCCTTCGCAGCGAAGCCGATGCGGCGGCGATGGCCAGGCGGATGCGTGCGGTCTGCGATCGGATCGCCGGCTTCCCCGGTCCGGTGCTGGCGGCGCTGAACGGGCACGCCTTTGGCGGTGGCGCCGAGGTGGCGGTAGCTGCCGACATCCGACTGGCCGCCGACGACGTGAAGATCGGCTTCAATCAAGTCGCGCTGGCGATCATGCCGGCTTGGGGTGGCGCCGAGCGCCTCGCTGACATCGTCGGAAAGAGCCGCGCTCTGCTTCTGGCAGGCACCGGGCACGTACTCGACGCGCACGAGGCCCAGCGCGTGGGCCTCATCGACGTCGTGGTCCCCCGCGACTCTTTCGAGGACCAGTGGCGCACTCTGGCACGCAAGCTGGCGGCCGCACCGGTCACCGCCATCAAGCGTGTGATCGCGGGAGCCACGCCCGAGGAGGCGATCGATTCCTTCGCCAAGCTGTGGGTGTCCGACGCCCACTGGGCCGCCGCCGAGCGAGTGATGAAGCGCCCGGAGCAACCGAAGGCGTAATCGGGTCTCGAGCCACCGGAGGCACAGTTGGCAAGCACGATGATTCAGCCCGCCGCGTTCCTACGCACCACTCTGCCACTCTCCCTGGATGTCCTGGCGGAGTACGACTCTGGGCGTTACCACTCGATCTGGCTGCCCGACCACATGGTCAGCTTTTGGCCGGACTCCATCTGGACACCCGAGTTCACCGACCTGGCGACGGTGTCACCGTCGCCGCACCGCCATCTCGACGGAATGGCCGTAGCCGCCGCGGCGGCTGTCCTGACGACCAGAACGCCCCTCGTGACGAGTGTGGTGGACACCGTCCGCAGACACCCGGCCATGCTTGCCCAGACCGCTCTGACCGTCGACCATCTCAGCGGCGGTCGCTTCATCCTGGGACTGGGCTCGGGCGAGTTGGAGAACACCGTGCCCTACGGGTTCGATTTCGCCAAGCCCGTCAGCCGCTTCGAAGAAGCGATCCAGGTGATCAAGACGCTCTGGGAAAGCGATGGACCCGTCGACTTCGCCGGCGACTTCTTCCGACTCGAGCACGCGCGACTCGACACCGAACTCGTCGACGGACGACCACCCCCTATCTGGATCGGCGCCGCCGGGCCACGAATGCTCGAGATCACCGGCAGGCATGCCGACGGATGGTGGCCGAACGGGGCATACACCCCGGAGGCTTACGCAGAAAAGCTCGCGGTGATCCACCGATCTGCCGAGCGCTCCGGTCGCGACCCCGCGGCGATCGTGCCCGCGCTCACCCAGATCTGCCTCATCGGTGACGACGACGAAATCGCCGAGATGCTCGAGTCGCCCATGGTCAAGGCGATCATTCTGCTGATGACCGCCGAGGATCTGCTCACCTTCGGGTACCAACACCCGATGGGCCCGCAGTGGCGCGGTGTCATGGACTTCGACCCTGTCAGTCTGTCTCGAGAAAGGATCGTCGAGTTCTGCCGAGAAGTGGACACTCAGGCCGTCCGCGACGTGTTCCCCTGCGGCACACCGCACGAGGTGGCCAAGAGAATCGTCGGCTTCGGCGAAGCAGGCATGCGGGTGTTCAAGCTGATGGAGTACGGAGCGATGGCCGGCATCCGCTTCGCGGAGCGTTCCGCCGCCAAGGTCCGCGACACCGAAGACGAAGTGCTCCGCCTGCTGACCGGGGCCGTGCCGTCCGCGCCGACGGGAAGTCGCCTCGACGCGAACGCGCTGCTCGAGTCGGCCTGCAGGGATACCGGCTTGTCAGACTGGGGCGATACCACGTTGCCCGACCGGTTCGCGTCCGCCGTCGAGCACCTCAACCGGGTAGCGCTCGATGCGGCCGGACGACACGCGGCGGCGGAGAACTGCCGCTGGCTGTTGACCACGCGTCTGAGGTTCATCGAGGACCGCCACCGGTACGACCTCGCCGACGAGATCATCGACCGACCCACCTTCGTCACTGGCGAACCCCGATCGGGGACGACGCTGATGCATGCCCTGATGTCTGTCGACCCCAACGCCAGGGCCCTGCGCTTCTGGGAGGTGATGTACCCGTCACCGCCGCCGGGGGTGGCGGCTCCCGACGACGACCGGCAGGCTCGTGCCGATGCCGACTGGCGCGAGATCAACGCCCGGCTACCCAGGTGGCTTCACTCCCATCCGTACAACGACATGCTCGGCGACGGGTTGCCCGAGGACGAACGGTGCTGGGCGTTCGACTTCCGCGTCATGACACCGACCGCGTGGTGGCGGGTTCCGATACAGAGCCTCGTCTCCGGTCTGCCGACCGATGCCGCGGCCCAGTACCGCATCCACCGTGCGATGCTGCAGCAGATGCAATACCGCCGACCGTCAAAGCGGTGGGTACTCAAGGGCTTCCACGGCGCACGGTTGTCCGACTTCTTCGACGCGTACCCCGATGCCCGGCTGATCTGGCTGCACCGCGACCCAGTGCAGGTAGCCGCATCGCGCGCGATGATGATGGCCGACATCATGCACGGACTACTCCATGGCACAGACGCGACTTTCGACCTCGCGACCGAGGCCAGGGCGCATTTGGAGATGACCCGCGCAAGCGTCGCCAACACCATGACCAACCCACTCACCGCCGACCCCCGCATTCATCACGTCCGCTACACCGACTTCGTCGCCGATCCAGTGGGGACGATTCGCGGCTGCTACACATTCGCCGACCGCGAGCTCTCCCCCGATGCAGAGCGGGCGATGCGGACCTATCTCACCGAGAACAAGAGCGACCGTCACGGGAAGTTCCGCTACTCGACCACGCTGCTTACCGACATCGGTGAGGATGTGGATCGACTACACGAGGAGTTCCGACCGTTTCGGGAACGATTCGGCGTCGTCATCGAGAATCGGGATTAGATGCATCCGCGAGTGTCACTGCACCAGGTCGCGTTCCTCAACGAATCCACCGAGACGTTCCTGGACCACTGCCGCAGCATCGGCGTCGGGAACGTCTCGTTGATCTCCACCTCACTGACCGAACTCGACGCCTACGACGCCGCGCGCCGCGCCGTCCACACTGACGGCCTCACGGTGACTGCACTCAACCACCCCTTCGCAGTACACCCCGATCTGGATCGGGACACCGGGTTGGCAGTCGAAAAGCTCTACGAAGCAATCGATCTCGCTGACAGTCTCGGCGCTGGCATCGTCTACATGATCACGGGCGGTCGCGGATACCTGCGGTGGGAGCAGGCCGCCCAACGCTTCGCCGATCTCGTCTCACAGTGCACGGCCCATGCGGCGGCCTACGGCGTTCACCTCCTCGTCGAGAACGCCTCGGCCTTCAACGCCGACATCCACTTCGTGCACACCCTCACCGACGCCATCACCGTCGCCGAGATCGCCGACGTGGGCACATGCGTCGAGCTGCACGCCTGTTGGACCGAGGGTGGGCTCTTCGCGCTGCTCGAGCGGGCGTTGCCGCGAACCGGACTCATACAGGTCAGCGACTACGTGCTCGGCGATCGATCCGCACCCTGCCGCGCGGTACCCGGTGATGGCGTGATCCCGTTGCGAGACATCCTCGCCCACGTTCTGGCCGCGGGCTACCAGGGCATCTTCGACGTCGAGTTGGTCGGCCCCCGGATCGATGCGGAGGGTGCCCGGGAGGCAACCGCACGCGGTGCACGTTACGTGTCCGACCTGTTGACACGATTGGGAGCCTGACGTGGCCATCGGCGATGGACCCGCCGACGAGTCACTTCGCGACGCCTGGCACCACTTCTGCGACCAGCTGAAGACCGCAGGCGACGCCGCCTTCAAGGACGTCAATCCCGCTGCACCGATCATGCGGGCCGACGCGTTTCGCTTCTTGACCCAGAATCTCGGCCAAGCCTTCGATCTGGCACTCGAGACCAAAGATCCGGCCTACCCGCAGCTTCACTGGTTCTGCACGCCCACCTGCAAGCTCGGTGGTGATGTCGCGGACTTCACCTATCGACAGGCCTGGATCGATGGTCGCCACACCTATCGAATCACCGGGCGCCGCGGTTCGGCGCGCTGGCTCAACGTGACCGTGCAGGGCCCACGACCCGAGTTCATTCCCGGTACCGACGTGCCTAGCTTGCACGAACCGTTCGGTGACGTCCCCGAGAGCAACATCTTCGGTCATCAGATCAACACCGATGCCAACGGCACCTTCGAACTCTTCGTCGGCGGGGAGCGCCGCGCCGCCAACTGGCTGCCGACGACACCGGGGTCTCGAAAACTGTTCATCCGTGAAGCTTTCGATGCCTGGACCGAGACCCCCACCTCGATGACCATCGAGCGTGTCGGCATGGACTCACCTCGCCCGGTACCGGGGCCTACGCAACTGACTGACGCCATGGAATGGGCAGGAGCATTCCTCGTCGGCGCGATGCGTGACTGGCCTGAGCATTCCTGGCGGCACTCCGGGGGCGTGTGCGATCCCACCTTCACCAACTCTTTCCCGCCAGACAAGGTCGCCGACTCCGCGTCGGATGCGACGCGGGGACGAATGGCGGCGCACATGGTGTGGCGCCTGCGTCCGGACGAGGCGCTGATCGTGGAGATGGATGCCCACGACGGGTTCTGGGCCTTCGGGATGGGCGGAGTGTTCGGCGGCAGCATGGACTTCCTGCACCGCTCGGTCAGTTTCACGCCGGCACGGACCGTCGTCGATGGAGACGGTGTCATCCGTTTCGTCATCGCCCACGACGACCCCGGAGTGCACAATTGGCTTGATACCCAATCGTTTTCCGACGGCAATCTCACCTACCGTAATCTCGCGAGCACCCATCGGGCAGTGTTCCGCACCCGCCTCCTGTCGCGATCGGCGGTGCTCGACGAACTGCCACCCGACACCGCGCTCGTCGACCGCGCCGGCAGAGCTCGGCAACTGCACGAACGCTACCGCGCTGTGAAGTTGCGATATGGCATCTGACGTCGTGAGCCGCGCAGTCACCGTGGCACTCCCGCCAGGGTTCGGCAGCGACCGAATCGCGCTTTCTCGGCCATCGGAGTAAAGCACGTTCTAAAATACGGAAATGCGCTTTCCTTCGAGAAACCGCCCACCCGCACCCGCCGTCTGCCGCGGCCAGATGGCGCTCGCGCCGCTGTTACTCACAGCGGCACTCGTGCCCGGTGCAGTGATCGCCGGTCCCGTCGCGCACGCCGATGATGCTCCTCCGCCAGGCCCGCCGATGCACACGGTCACGTACACCGTGTTCTCCGAGGCCCCGTTCCGCAATGCCGAGATCTACTATCACGCAGTCGATCCGCCGAACTTCGCGGACTACAGCCACAACCCCTACGTATTCACCCCGAACGTGGAGGCCGATCTGGGCCCGACTCAGCCGTGGACCCTGGACGTCCAGCTCGCCAACCCGGACGACTGGGCGATGGTGACGGTCACGAGCCTGGATTCACCGAGGAGACCCAACTTCCACTGCACACTCGCCGTAGATGGCACGGTCGTGGTGTCCAATACGGGACCGATAGGGACGCTGTGCTCCATACGGAACTATTAGCGTCACCCCGAGACGCTCAGCCCGTCCGTCGGTTCGGTCGTGACGGGCCGACGCTCACCCTCCATCCGGTGCAACCACGACTCGCAGAACGCGAGCGTCTCTGCGTGGCCGCCCGACATCCCCAGCGCCTGCTCCATGACCAGTACGCGAGTCAGGCTCGTCGCGAACACCGCCCACACGACCGGCGGCACCTCCGACACGTCGTAGCCGTAGCGACCAAGCGCCGTGGTGATCGCATCCACCTGTTGTCTGCGGAATTGCTCGGCGTACGCGCCGATCTCGGCCCGCAGCGCCTTTCGGTGATTGGCGAGCCCCATGAACTCCATCGTGAGTCGGGTGCCCGCGGGATCGATGCCGAATTCCCACAGCGCCCACAATGGTTGTGGCGAGTCCAGCGCGCGCGCCTGCACCTCGAGCCCCTGAACCGCTCGGCGACGGAAGATCTCGATGAACATCTCGTCCATCGTGCGGAAGTAGTAGTGCACCAGTTGGGGCTTCAGCCCAGCGCGCTCGGCGACCCGCCGGGACGTCACCGCCGCATAACCGTCTTCCAGCATCAATTGCTCGGCCGCGTCGAGCAGCACGGCGCGGTTCTTCGCCTCGGGTCCCGCGACCCGCCGATCCGATGCCATGCCGCCACCTGCCCTCTCGTGTGAATGACAGCGCCTCCCAGGCGAATGGTAGGCGCGACGCACCCGGACTCTCTTGACCGGGCCACCACGTAATGCTAAGCATGTGCTCAGCATCTATGGCAGCCCAGCCCCCCGACGGCAGATCATCCGTCGCCCAACCTCATCCGTCGCCCAAGCGGGCACTGGAAGGACAACCCCGACAATGACTGCAGATTTCGACGCCATCGACTATTTCACCGACCAGTCGTTGGTGCCGGATCCGCACCCGTACTTCGACCACCTGCGCAGCAAGTGTCCGGTCGTGCGCGAGCCGAACTACGGCGTGCTGGCCATCACCGGCTATGACGAGGCCAACACGGTGTTGAAGGACACCGACACCTACTCATCGTGCATTGCGGTCGCCGGACCGTTCCCGCCACTGCCGTTCACCCCGGAAGGCGACGACATCACGGCGCAGATCGCCGAGCACCGGCAGCTGATGCCGATGTTCGAGCACATGGTCACCATGGATCCGCCGGACCACACCAACGCCCGTTCGCTCCTGAACCGCCTGCTGACCCCCCGCCGCCTGAAGGAGAACGAGGCCTTCATGTGGCGCCTGGCCGATGAATGTCTCGACGAAATCGTGCCCCACGGGAAGTGCGAATTCCTCTCCGCATATGCAAAACCGTTCTCGCTTCTGGTCATTGCCGATCTTCTCGGTGTGCCGCACGAGGATCACGAAGAGTTCCGCACCGTTCTCGGCGCACCGCGACCCGGCGCGACGGTGGGATCACTCGAAGGAGAGCTGGTCGCGACCAACCCCCTGGCGTGGCTCGATGACAAGTTCGTTGCGTATCTGGAGGACCGCCGCGAGAACCCCCGTGATGACGTCCTGACCGCGCTGGCGACGGCCAAGTTTCCCGACGGGTCGACACCTCCGGTCATCGAGGTCGCCCGGTCGGCGACATTCCTTTTCGCGGCCGGCCAGGAGACCACCACGAAACTACTGTCTGCGTCGATCAGGGTCCTCGGCGACCGCCCCGACATCCAGGACGCTCTGCGCAAGGATCGAAGTCGCATACCGGTGTTCGTCGAAGAGGCGCTTCGCATGGATGCCCCCGTCAAGAGCCAGTTCCGGCTGGCCAAGAAGAACACCGTCCTCAACGGCACCGAAGTTCCAGCCGGAACGACGTTGATGATCTGCCCGGGAGCGGTCAATCGCGACCCGATGCGCTTCGAGAACCCGCATGAATTCGACATCAATCGCAAGAACGTCCGCGAACACATCGCGTTCGGGCGGGGCGTCCACTCCTGCCCCGGCGGGCCGCTGGCTCGCGTGGAGGGGCGGGTGTCGATGGAGCGCATCCTCGACCGCATGAACGACATCCGCATCGACGAGGAGAAACACGGGCCGGCCGGCGCTCGCAGCTACAACTACGAGCCCACATTCATCCTGCGCGGACTGACCGAGATCAACATCGAATTCACCCCGGCGGTGTCGAACTGACCGGCGGGCGGTGGCGGCGCCCAGCAGCATCACTGCTGGGCGCATCGTTGACGGCAGCGGCCACCATATCGGCGCCGATCGCCGGCGCCGACCCGCATATGCCGTTGGGAAACTACGAGGTACTCAACAACCGGTGGAACGACCACTCGTGGATCTGGTCGGTGACCCACTCATGCAACGACGATCCCGAGTGTGGAACCTACTACGAGGATCCCGTGTTGGCCCCACACACCGACAACCTCAACGTGATCGCGATAGCGCGGCCACCGAAGAGCCAGCGTTTCCAGAACATCGCGTTCTATGCCGACGGGCGCTACACCCTGACCGTGGACGTCATCGACGGGGTGCGCTGCATCGGGTACAACCTGCCCTCGCACGACGTCTACTCATGGGACGCAACAACCCTGGCAGGAACGATCGTGTCGACGTACAACGCGGGGTGTTACGGCGCCCCGGGCGGCGTCAGCACGTATACCTTTGCCCTGCAACGCTACTGACGCGTACCCAAGGACATCATGTGTCCCCGCGCATCCACCTGCTTTCGCCGTCGCGCGCGTCGCACGACAGGAACAATCCGTCGGGCGCCTGAGCCATCTCCCCGTCGCGACCTGAACAGTTGGAGCCTTCGAGTTTGACACCACGCAGCTCGGTGGATCGGAACCACCGCGGAGCGTAGCGCCTCGGAGAACCGCAGAACAGCACGCGGCCCCAATCAGTCACTCCGAACACGTAATACGTCGTCTGATAACACGGCGCACCGAGAACGGCGCCCGGTTGGATCCCCGGCACGCAGGCTGGTTCGTTGCACGATGTCGGATCGTCGGCGGGCGCCGGATCAGCCGGATCGGCGGCCGCTGACGGCGCGAGGACCAATCCTGACAGCAGGATTCCGGCCGCGACGACGCTGGCGATGTGCACACCCCGATTCTGTCATGGGCCGAACAGGATTTCGTCCGATCCATCGCATCAATCGGCGCCGATTTCACTCGCAATGGCCGAAAACGCGTGACGGCCCGGCGCTCGGCGGTAAATGTTATTCTCTGTGGCAGAACGACATTGCGGTGAGCGAGGACCGAGGAGACGACATGGAGGCAGTCAGGCCCCTCGCCGGAGCGCTCGCGATCGCCGCGGCGTCGGCCATCTGTGCACCCACCGCGCAGGCCGATTACGAGCAGTACGCGATGAACGGCACCTATTCGGTGGTCTCCAACGGCGAATGGGCCAGGAACAACGACCGCTACCAGGACGAACCGACGGTGCGCAGCACGTGGACCGTCACCTCCACCTGCACCACGGCGATGACCTGCGCCGGGAAGGTCACCAGCTCACTGGGGTGGACTGAAGACGTCTACACGATCTCCGGGGCGGACTGGTACGTCAAACACGCTGTTCCTGACTGGATCCCGTGCCCGGATGGCAGCAGGGCCCCCGGTCTACAGGTCTACCACTTCTATCCCGCAGACGACGCCGGGCTCGTCAAGCGGATCTCGGACATGTGGCTGGGGACCGACCAGACCACCGGGATCAGCGGGAACTGTGGTCGCAACAAGTCGCTCGTCGTCAACCTTCCGGTCAAAATCGTCAAGATCTCCTGACCCCTCTCTCTTTCGCCGGCTAATGCGGCATCAGATCCCGCCACGTCGTCGGCATCGGGTCAGCGAACGCCAGGTTGGTCACTTTGTAGAGCTTGCCGTCCGAGCCGACATACTCCCCCGTCCTGGGATTGTATTGTGCTACAGCAACTTTCGGCTTCTTACCGGATGGTCCCGCAGAGAAGCCGCTCGGTGCGACGGGCGTCGCGCCGCCGCTGCCTGCGGGGGCGTCGGGGATGCTCGCGGGCGGTGAAGGTTCAGGTGTCCCCTGCGCCGGGGCACTCACGGGCGGTAACGGTTGACCGTTCAACGAGTTTCCGACCGGCGGGGGCGGCGCGACCGGTACCTCGAGCGGTGACACGGGCTGGCCACCCGGCGGGGTTCCGTACGGGACGGCTCCGGGCGGCAACGGGGTGCCCTCTACAGGTGCGTAAATGTCATTGTCGAGCGTCGTTCGATCGTCGAGGGGAATCCCCTGGGCGATCAAACTCGGATCGAGGGGCACCGGCCCCAACACGTGAGGTCGCATCGCCAATGGCGTGAATGGCTTGTCGCTGTTGCAGATCGCGATGGTCGGGGCGCGCTTGCCGGGCTTTCTGATGCAGGGGAAGTTGCGGGCACCACGCACCGCGATGGGCGAATCCTGAGGCAGCTTGCAGTACAACCCGTCGGGGGTGTCGATGTCGGACACGTCATCGGGTGAACGCCACGACGACGGTGGCAGGAAGCCGACCGTACACGCCGGCGGGTCGTTGACGGTGATGGCGAAGTCACCGCGAGCGCCACCGGTGGAGTCCGACGTGCTCGAGTAACCCTGCTGTTGGGCCATATATGGCGGCAGAAGCACCAGCAGCTGCTCGAGCGACGCGTTGTAGGTCATCAGGATCTCGCCCACCGTGCTCAAATTGCCGATCAGAACGGGCAGCGTGGGCTTTAGCTCATTCAACAACCCCGAGACCTCGCTACTGAATCCGGGAAAGGTCTGCAACACCGTACGCAGCTGCGGATCGCTCTCGACCAACTGGCCCGTCACGCCGGCGACACTGCGTGCCCACGTCCGTATCGCATCGGCCCCCTGGGCCTGACCCTCGAGCAGCGGGCGGGCGTCGTCCGCGAGCGCCCGACTCTGCGCTGCAACGCCATTGAGGTCTGCGCTCAGGACCGAGCCGGAGTCGAGCAACGAACCGAAGTCCTCACCGGCACCGTTGAGTCCCTTGTAGGTCTCGTCCAGCAGGTCGGCCAGCCGATCTTTGGGGAAGGTTCCGACTAGGGTGTTCACCTTGTCCAACACCGGGCCGATGGGCATCGGGATGGTCGCATTGTCTCTGGTGATGACAGCGTGATCCTGAAGGTAGGGACCAGAATCGGTGCGCGGCATCAAGTCGACGTACTGCTCGCCCACTGCCGACACGCTCTTGACGCTCGCCTCCAGGTCGGCAGGAATCTGCGGCGACGTCGCGATCGACAACGTCGCCACCGCACCATCGGGGGCCAACCGCACATCGGTGACCTTGCCGATCTGCACACCGCGGTAGGTGACGTTGCTGAGCTGGTAAAGGCCACCGCTGCTCGGCAACTCGAGCGTCACCGTGAGCCTCCCGATGCCAAGCAGCGTGGGTGCCTGCATGTAGGAGATCGCCATCACCAGCAGGCCGACGACCGACACCACGGTGAATATCGCCAATTGGATCTTGATGAAACGGGTCAGCATCAGTTGCCGCCCTCCTGCGCAGGCGGTGGTGCCGCGGGTGCTGGCGCCGCGGGCGGTGGGGCCGCGGGTGCTGGCGCCGCGGGTGCCGGAATCGACCCGGGTCCCGGCAGGCTCTTGTCCGCCCCGGGCGGATCGGCCTGCAAACCGGGGGTCGGCGGATTGCCCGGCAGAGGACCGAGCGGGCCGCCGGATGGAGGAGGTCGCAGTGGTCGGCCCAGCGGATCGAGCGTGTACGTCTGGAAGTACGGTTCACCCGGCAGAGGCACGAGATCGCGGCCCTCCTGGCCGCCTCGTGTGCCCAAGAACAGCGACTTGCGCAACCGCGGGCCGGAGATGTCGACCGTGACGAAGATGTTGATGAAGTCACCTCTGATGCCGCGGTCGATCACGCCCTGTCCGTACGGGAAAACCGTGGCGTAGGCCAACGCGGCGTCCAGATCGGGTCCCACGTCGGCAAGGGCCTTGATCGTGGGCGCCAGGTTCGTCAAGTTGGTGACCAGGTCTGCCTGGGTGTCGTTCACCAGCCGGTTGGCCGTATCGCTGAACTGACCCAGTTTGGTGAGCGCTGTGGTCAACCGTGGCCGTTCCCGGTCCAGCACCTCCAAGGCACGCGGAATACGCTGCAGCGCTTGATCGAGGGTGTCCTTTCGATTGGCGAAGGTCGAGGCGACCCGGTTCAGTGCGTCGATGGTGGCAACGATGCTCTGTCGCTGCTGATCGAGGGTGCCGACGAAGGTGTCGAGTTGGGTGAGCAGATCGCGGAAGTCACTCTCACGTCCGGACAATGCCGTGTTGAAGGTGTGCACGATGTCGCCGATCTGGCCCAGTCCGCCCGCGTTGACCACGACCGACAGCGCTGACAGCGTCTGCTCCGTCGTCGGATACGTGGACGAGTCGTTCAGTCCGATGGTGGCGCCCGAGGGCAGCTCTCCCGTGGGCTGTTGACCGGCAGGCGGATTCAAGGCGAGGTGCATCGAACCGAGCAGACTCGTCTGACCGACGCTGGCGACCGCATTGGCGGGAACCACCACGTCGGGCTTGATCGTCACGTCGACCTCGGCATGCCAGCCCTCGACACGCATTGCCTTGACGCTGCCCACCACCACGTCGTTCATCAGCACCGGCGAATTCGTCTCCAACGTCGCGATATTCGCGATCTCCACGTGGTAGAGGTGCGCGTCGGAACCTCGTCCCACCGCACCTGGCAGAGGCAGGGAGTTGATCCCCTGGAACGCACATCCCGTGGAAATCGTCGCGATACCGGCAACGATGCTCAGCAGGGCCATCGGCCTTCTCGGGATCATGACGGCGGCGTCCCCTCGGTCGGCGGGGCAGGCTCGGGAGCCGGCGGAGCCTCGGCGGGAAGCAGCACTTGCGGCAGGCTCGGTGGGCCCGCGGCGGCGGGAGATTCCTGACCTGGAGGGCCGCCAGGCAGGATCTGCGGCGGATCCGTGGGCACGGGCGCGCCGGGATACAGCGCGGGGAACGGCGCCACGGGGAGACGATTGTTCTCCGGGAGCGGGACGCCGGGTGGGCCCATGCCCGGCGGCGGCGGGACGTCGCCGTCGAGACCGGTGTAGGCAGACACTGACGGCGGAATCTCCGGTGGCGACGGCGCACCGCCGGTACCACCCGGTGCCAACGCGGGGTCTGCGTAGATGACGTGATCCGGGCTCGCTGACTTGGCGAGATACGGATTGATCGGTACCGGAATGTAATTGAGATTGAGCAGTCGCAGAGCCGGCCCCAGGTAGTCGTTGCACAGTTTGGCTGTCTCTGGCGCGGTCGTGTTGGCGGTTGCGCCGACCGTGCCACAGATCAACTGCATGGGGTTCGCGAGGTTGGGGATAGAGAACGCCCCACGGACCGCGCCGATATCGGGATCGTAGATGTTG
Organism: Mycobacterium sp. IDUB_1; assembly: GCF_055419625.1. Taxonomy (NCBI): domain Bacteria; kingdom Bacillati; phylum Actinomycetota; class Actinomycetes; order Mycobacteriales; family Mycobacteriaceae; genus Mycobacterium; species Mycobacterium sp. IDUB_1. The sequence continues at coordinate 641,196 of NZ_JBVAYA010000003.1, forward strand.
TACGCGTTGGCGAATGCGTTGGGCGTGACGTGCAGGACCTGTTCCAGATCGTCCTTCGACTCGACCAACGTCTGGGTCACCTGCGCCAATCCCTTGACCTGCTCGACGGTCTGATTCCTGGTACCGGCGACGAAGCGTGTGACCTCGTTCACCGCGGCAGCCAGGTTCGTCAACGCACCGTCGAGTTCCGACTTGCTTCCGTCGAGCACGCTGGACAACGTCGCGAGCCGGTCGTTGAAGGAGACGATCTGTTGGTTGCTGTCGCGCAGTGCGGTGACGAAAATCTGCAAGTTCTTGATCGTGCCGACCAGATCTCCGCTACCACTACTCAGGATCCGTCCGACTCCCGATAGTTGAGCCAAGGTCTGACGAAGTTTGTCGCCGTTGCCATCGAGCGCGTTCGCTGCGCTGTCGATGAACCGGCCCACCGAGGACGTCGACATGTCTCCCGTCGGCCCCAAATCCGTTGCCAGCCGGTCGAGTTGGAGTTTGACCTCATCCCATTCCACCGGGACGGCGGTGCGATCCACGGGGATGACGGCTCCGTCGGCCATGGTGGGACCGGTGGACCGGTAGGCCGGCGTCAGTTGGACGTACCGGGCGGCGATCAAGTTCTGAGCGACGATCACCGCCTTGGCGTCTGCCGGCACCGACACGGAATGGTCGACGCTCAGGACGATCTTGGCCTGTGTGCCTTGCGGCTCGATCGCGCTGATGGTCCCGACCTTCACTCCGGCGACCTTGACGTCGTCGCCGGGGTAGATGGAGGTGGCGGTCCGGAAGTAGGCGGTGATCGTCGAGGGCGCGAAGAACGCGGCGCGCAGGACCAGGAACCCTCCCCCGATCAGCGCGACGATCAGTGCCAACGCAACGAAGGGCGTCAGCCAGCGTCGCACTCGAGTCGTCATCGAGACCCACCCGGAATGGCGTTGTAGGGCAACTGGAGTTCAGCGCGCGGCCCGGTCTCCGGCGTGGTGGGGGGCGCCCCGGAACCGAATGGGCCGCGCCGGAATCCGAAGGCGTAGTCCAAGAACGGCTGCAAGTACTGTCCGAAGGAGACGTTCGGCACGTAGGCGATGTAGTAGGGACCGCTGGAGACGGCCTCGCTCTGTGTCAACTGATATTTCGCCAGGCCCGGAATCGCTTTGGCGATGTTGTCGCGATTACGGATGAGAACCTCGTTCACTTTGTTCAACCGTTCCAACGTCGGCGCGAGCTCCTTCTCGTTGTCCGCGACGAGATTGACGAGCTGCTGAGAGACGGCGGTGGTGTTTGCCAGCAGATCGACGATGGCCTGCCGACGTTCCACGAGAACACCCAGCAGATCGTTGGCGTTGAGGATCAGGCTGTTCACCTGTTGGCTGCGCTCGGACAAGATGCCGGTGACGGCCGACGCGGCCTGCAGGAGATCGCGCAGGCTTTCGTTGCGGCCGTTCAACGCAGTGGACAGGCGGGTCAGCCCGTCGAACGTGGGGCCGAGCCTGGGCGCCACCTGGTCAAGGGTCTGGGACAGGGTGTCGAGCGAGAGGTTCAGCTGCTGGGTATCGGTGCCCGCGGTGTTCGCGGTGAGCTCGCCGACCGCGTCGGTGAGTGAGTACGGCGATGACGTTCGCTCCACCGGGATGGGTTCTGATCGGTCGAGGGCGCGGCTACCACTCGACTCCAGAGCCAGAACCCGTTGCCCGAGAAGAGATCCCGTTCGGATGTGGGCGGAGGTCTCCGAACCCAGGGGGTACTTGCTCTGCACGGTGAAGCCGACCAGTGCGTCGCCGTCGGCGAGCGACACACGTGTCACAGAACCCACCTTGATGCCCGAGATCGTGACGTCGTTGCCGACGTAGAGGCCACCGGCATCGGCGAAGCGCGCCTGGTAGGTCAATGACGTCGCATACGCGAGCAACCTCTCAGGTTGCAGCCCGACCGCGATGACCAGGATGGCGAGCACGACACCGATGAAACCGGCTTTGACGAGGGTTGCGCTGGCGCGATACTTCAGCATTACGGCTCAGCACACCTTCCGTTTTCCTGTTTCACGACCGGGAACAATGCGGCCCTACCCTGAAGATCCGTGACGCGGACCTGAAGCGCACAGATGTAGTACTGCACGAAGGATCCGTAAGCCCCTACACGCGCGAGCTTGCGGTAGTTGCCGGGTGCGCGCTGCAGCGCTCCGTCGAGGACACCCTTGCCGCTCTCCAGGTTAGGCGCAAGACGATTGAGCTGATCGACCGTAGCCGCCAGCGGTGGCCGAGCCTGTGCGAGCAGGTCGGCCAGCGAGGCCGTGCCCTGGTCCAGCGAAGTGATCGCGGTGCCGATCGGATCGCGGTCCTGGGCCAATCCGTCGATCAGCTTCTCGAGCCGGTCGATGGCATCGCCGAACTGGTCGCCATCCTTGGCGATCGTGTCCAGCGTCGTTTTCAGGTTGTCGATCAGGGCCTGGACCGTCCGGTCGTCGTCGGCCACGGTGTTGGTGAATGACGACGTCTTCGACAACAGCGAGTCCAAGGTGCCGCCCTGTCCCTGGAACACCTGCACCAGCGAGGCCGTCAGGGCGTTGACGTCTGTCGGATTGAGGCCCTGGACCACGGGTTTGAGGCCGCTGAGCAACAGGTCGAGGTCCAGCGCCGGTGTGGTTCGGCTCTTCGGTATCTGGGCGCCGGGCGGGAGCGGTGCAGTGGAGCCGGGACCATCGACGAGGTCGAGAAAGCGGTCGCCGGTGAGATTGAGATAGCGGATCTGAGCTTTGGTTCCGTCGGTGAGATTGATGCTGCGGTCGGCGTCGAAGTCGACGACGACCTCGCCGCCCTGCCCTAGGGACACCTCGGTCACCGTGCCGACCCGGATGCCTGCGACTCGCACCGTGTCACCCGACTTCAGCCGGGACGCATCGGTGAACACGGCCGAGTAACCGTTGGTGGAGCCCGTTCGATATTGGCCGAAAGTGAAGAACAGGAACACGGTCAGCAGAATCATGACGGCGGCGAAGGCGCCGAATTTCACCATCGTTGCGCGAGAGCCGGTCATCCGGGCATCCCGACCTGACCGGTGTTACGCGGCGGCCCATCGAGTGGTCCGAACAATGCCTGCTTGAGTCCGTCGGAATTCAACAGGAGCCCCTGGTTGCCATATTTCCATGGGTTCGCGCCGACATCGGTGACCAGAAATGGCGGCCGCTTCCCGTTCGGTACGACCGGTAGCATCTGTTCCTTGCACGAAATCCCGCTCTTCGCCGCGACTTTGGGAAGGTCGGTTGGATACCGGTAGCGGTCGATGCCGAGTGTGAAGGTCGCCGAGATGTTCAGTCCAGAGTTGTCGAACGGCGGGGTCTTGGTGAAGGTGGCGAGACCCTGCACGCCGCAGCGCAGATTGTCGCTGTACTTGCTGGCGACTGACGTCGTGGGAACCAACATGTGCAGGAGGTCGGTCAGCCCTTGGCTGTTGGATCCGACCACATCATTCCCCGTTTCGGCGAGCCCGATCGAGCTGAGGAGGAACATATCGATCGCCTGTGCTTGGTCGACCACCGTGTCGCTCACCTTGGTGGTGTTGGCGAGCACGTCGGCGAGGTCGGGGGCCGCGTCGGCGTAGGCGTTCACCGCGACCGGCGCCACTTCGAGGTCACGGCTGATGCTGCCCATGCTGGGGTTGAGGTTCTGTAGAAAGCGGTCGAGATCGGTGACGGTCTGTCCCAGCTTCTCGCCGCGGCCCCGCAGGCCGCCCGAGGCGGCGCCCAGGGTCTGGTTCAACTTGACCGGATCTATGGCCTTGAGGACCGAGTTCAACTGTTGGAAAACCGTATTCGTCTCCACGGTCACGTGTTCGACGTCGATCTCGGCTCCCTTCGACAACGGTGTCGGCGACGGATTGGGCGGGTCGGCCAGTTGGACCGACTTCGCGCCGAACACCGTCGATGAGCTGATGTCGACGACGACGTTGGACGGAATGTTGCGCAGCTCGTCGGGATCCATCGCCAGGTGCAGGACGACCTTGCCGTCGGGACGAGTCTCTATCGACTCGACCTGTCCGACTTGGACACCACGCATTTGAACCTTGGCCTCCGGGTTCATCACCAGGCCGGCCCGTTCGGCGACCACGGTCACCGGAACGGTCTGACCGAAACCGCCCAGGAACATCGCGATCGCCAACACGATGGCCGCCACGATCACCAGGACCATGCCCAACCCCACCAGGGGACGAAGGATTGTGCTCGACATCGATATCCCCCTATCCCGACAGGTTGAAGTGGCCGTTGGAGCCGTACACGGCAAGCGAGATCAGCAGGGTGACCGACACGACGATGATCAGCGACGTGCGCACGGCATTGCCGACGGCCACCCCCACCCCCGATGGCCCACCGCTGGCGAAGTATCCGTAGTAGGTGTGCACGAGCAGGATCGACAGCGCCATGAGCAGGGCCTGTAAAAAGGACCACATCAGATCGACCGGGTTGAGGAAAGTCTCGAAGTAGTGGTCGTACAAACCTCCGGACTGTCCGAAGAGCACAACGGTGGTGAATCTGGATGCGAGGAAGGACAGGATCACCGCGACTGCGTACAGCGGAGTGATGGCGAGCATCCCCGCCACGATGCGAGTGGACACCAGGTATTCGACGGAGGGGATGCCCATGGTTTCCAGGGCGTCGATCTCCTCGTTGATGCGCATCGCTCCCAGCTGTGCGGTGACGCCGGCACCGAAGGTGGCTGCCAGACCGATGCCGGCCACCACCGGGGCGGCGATGCGGACGTTGATGAAGGCGGCCAGGAATCCGGTCAGTGCCTCGATGCCGATGTTGCCCAGCGACGAGTAGCCCTGTACGGCCAGAGTGCCGCCGGTGGCCAGGGTGAGGAAGCCGACGATGACCAGTGTGCCGCCGATCATTGCCAGCACGCCGGCGCCCATCGAGATCTCGGCGATGAGGCGCACGACCTCTGTGCGAAAGTGCGCTGCCGCGTGCGGCGTTCCGGCAAGGGCCTTGCCGAAGAACATGGTCTGGTCACCGAGCCGACCCAGCCTGCTGATCGGACGGTTCGCCGTGGACACCAGCCGCGGGAACCGGCTGCGCACCACCTGCAACGTGCCCATGGCTCGCCTACCTCGCCGTCAGCTGGATGCCGATGGCGGTGACCACCACATTGATGACGAACAACGCCATGAAGGCGAAGACGACGGTCTCGTTGACGGCGTTACCGACGGCCTTGGCTCCGCCACCGGTGATGGTCAGTCCTCGGTAGCAGGCGATCAGGCCGGCAAAGAGCCCGAACAACGCCGCCTTCACACACGAGATGATGACCTCGGGTACACCGGTGAGCAGGGTGATACCCGCGGCGAATGCGCCGGGATTGACGTCTTGGACGAACACCGAGAAGAAGTAGCCGCCGAGGATCCCGATGATGACCACGAGGCTGTTCAACAGGAACGCGATCAGTCCCGAGGCCAGCATGCGTGGAGTCACAAGCCGCTGAACGGGGTTGATGCCCAATACCTCCATGGCATCGATTTCCTCGCGAATCGTTCGCGAACCGAGGTCTGCGCACATGGCCGTGGCCCCCGCTCCGGCCACGATCAGCACGGTGACGAGCGGACCGACCTGGGTGACCGCGCCGAACGCCGCGCCGGCTCCGGACAGGTCGGCCGCGCCCAGCTCGCGCAGCAGGATGTTGAGAATGAAGCTCACCAGCACGGTGAACGGAATGGCCACCAGGAGCGTCGGCAACAGTGACACCCGCGCCACGAACCAACACTGTTCCAGGAACTCCCGTGTCTGGAAGGGCCGCACGAACACGAAGCGCATCGCATCGAGACCCATGGAGAACAGGCCGCCCACGGCCCCCATCGGCGACCGCAAACTCTTCGGCAGCGAGATACCCGTCGACCAACGTTCGGGCCCCTTGACCGCCATGGGTTTCAGGTCCTTTCCTGTCGAACACCGTGGGCGTCAATATCCAGTGCCACAGCACATTTCGTCACAAGCGGGAACCGCGCTGCCTCGGGCGGTCGAACCGGCTTCACGCACTGTGGCACACGAGGGCCTTTGCTGGGGGCGCCTTCGGCGAAGTAGTTCGCACTGACTGGTGACGATGCCATCGGAAATGAAGGCGCCTCAATCGATGGGGCGACATCGTGGCATCTCTGAACTGCCGGACGATGTCGTCCGCTTCGATGTGACGCTTCGAACATGTCGCCTTCCGCGCCTAGGTGACCGCGCCGGCGGTCTTCAGCTCGATGATGCGGTCCCAGTCCATGCCCAACTCCATCAGGATCTCGTCGGTCTGAGCGGCGAAACCCGGCGCGGGTTGGGTTCGCGGCGCGGCGACGTCGAACTGAACCGGGTTCGCGACGAGGTCGAGATCACCTGCCCGCACGATGTATTCGTTCGCGAGGACCTGAGCGTCGGCGGCGGCCTGCAACGTGTCCTGAACGGGCGCCCACGGTCCCGCCAGCGTGGCGAAGCGCTCACTCCACTCGGGCAGGGTTCGGGTGGCGATGACGCTCCGGAGGATTTCCACGGCGGCGGCAGTGTTCTGCGCGATGGACTCAGCGGTGGAGAACCGCGGGTCGTCGATCAGGTCGTCGCGATCGATGTGCCGGCAGACGTCCGCCCAGAACTTGATGGGCTGCATCATCAGCAGAGAGATGTAGCGGTCGTCTTTCGTCGCATAAACGCCGGCGAGAGGGTTGACCGGTGACCCGTGCACGCCAGGCGTCGGGGCGATGAGGCGCTGGCCGAGGTGCGACGTCAACGCGATGGTGTGGCCCATGGCCCACAGCCCGCTTCCCAGCAGAGACACGTCGACCGTCGACGGCTCCCCCGTGCGTTCACGCTTGAGCAACGCGGCGGCGATACCTCCGGCCAGATTGGTGCCGGAGATGGTGTCGCCGTATGCGGGGCCGGGAGGAGCGATCATGCCTTCGACACCCGGGGGCGTGATGGTGGCTGCAGTTCCGGCGCGGCACCAGAACGCGGTCATGTCGTAGCCGCCCTTGGTGGCTTCCAGGCCGCGGGGGCCGAGGGCGCTTCCTCTGGCGTAGATCACCTGGGGATTCACCGCGCGGATGTCGTCGACGTCGATGCCGAACTTCTCCCGGTGGCCGGGCAGGAAGCTGGTCAAGAAGACGTCTGCGTGACTGGCGAGTTCGAGGAGAACCTCGCGGCCCTCCGGCGTCGAGGCGTCGAGACCGATACTGCGCTTGCCACGGTTGGCGTGTTCGATGTTGGGATTGGGGTCGCCCTCGACGCGAAGTGATCCGGTCTGGCGAAGGCCGCGCTGCGGGTCGCCGGTGACCGCGTGCTCGACCTTGATCACATCGGCACCCCACTCTGCGAGGACCGCTCCCGCCGACGGCACGAACCCGTACATCGCGACTTCCAGGACGCGAATCCCCGCCAGTGGCAGGCTCACGACGCAGAATCCGGGACGACAGTGGCGAAGGTCTTGCGCTCCTGGAACTCCTCGAGGCCGGCCAGACCCATTTCTCGACCGATGCCCGACTGTTTGTAGCCACCGAAGGGAGCGTCGGGACTGAAGTAGTTGCCGCCGTTGATCGAGAATGTGCCCGTTCGGATACGACGGGCCATCGCCACCGCGCGCTCCTCGCTTCCGAACACCGCGCCGGACAGACCGTATATGGAGTTGTTCGCGATCCGGACCGCGTCGTCGTCGTCGTCGTAAGCGATGACGACGAGCACCGGTCCGAAGACCTCTTCCTGTGCGATCTCGGCGTCTGCGTCCACGTTGGTGAGCAGGGTGGGGGTGTAGAAGAAGCCGGGATCCTTCTTCTCTCCGCCGACAACCAGAGTTGCACCCGCGGCCACTGCGCGCTGGACCATGCCGTCGACTTTGTCTCGCTGGCGCTCGCTGATCAGAGGACCCATGTAGGTCTTCGGGTTGTGCGGGTCGCCGTAGCGGACATGGGCGAAGTTGGTCTTGACCATTTCCACGATCTCGTCGTGGTGTGCCCGGGGCACCAGGAGCCGTGAGGTCAGTGCGCAACCCTGGCCTGCGTGGGTGACCATGCTGAAGGCCGCGAACATTGCAGCGGTCGCGAAGTCGGCGTCGTCGAGCACGATGGCCGCCGACTTTCCACCGAGTTCGAGAAACACTCTTTTGAGAGTGGTGCTGGCGGCCGCCATGATCGCCCGACCGGTGGGAGTGGAACCGGTGAACGTGACGATGTCCACCTCAGGGCTGGCCACCAGTGCGGCACCGACCTCCGGGTCCGACGAGCTCAAGACATTGACCACCCCGGCAGGGATGTCGGTGTGGTTGGCGATGATCTCGCCGAGGGCCAGGGTGACGAGCGGCGTGTCGGGCGCCCCCTTGAGCACGACGGTGCAGCCCGCGGCCAGCGACGGTGCTAGCTTCGCGAGCGCCAGCTGATTGGGGTAGTTGTAGGCCACGATGGCTGCCACCACACCGCCGGCCTCCTTCTCCACCCAGCGGTGGTGCTGCATCCCACGGCTTTCGATGTTGCCGAGATCTTCGGTCAGCGGGATCGTCTCGAGCAGGTCCGCGTAGTAGCGCACGATCTCGATCGGCTGATCGAGCTGAGCGCCCGCGAGCAGCGCGGGGGTGGCGCCCACTTCGGCAATGGTCAACGCGGCCAGCTCGTCGCGATGCTCGATCAGCGCCCGATGGAACTGATCCAGGCAACGCATCCGCAGCTCGACGTCGGTCGCCCACCGCCCCTCATCGAAGGCCCTGCGGGCCGCGGTCACAGCCGCATCCGCGTCGGAGACCGTCCCGTCCGGTGCGTGACCGACGACCTCGCCGGTCGCCGGGTTGATCGAGGCGAACGAACGTTGCGCTTCGACGAGATGGCCGTCGATCAGCATGCGTCGATCGGGTGCTTCGGGATGCGTCTCGGACCGCTCTCCTGTGGTGACCGCGGGTGACTGCCCCATCCTGCTCCTCAAGTGTGATGTAAATTCCATTCTCACTTGCGGCAAATCATACATTCAGCCTGTGGGAACACAAATATCGGCATATGCCCTTGTCGCGACGTCCTGCACTGATGTCGTCGTTCTGTCGCAAAGATCTCTCAGGGACGCATTGGTTGCGTGTCAACAGCAGTTGAGAGTACGGTTCTCGCATTCGGAAGTAGGATTCTTGGGTAGTGCGACGTCATCGGGAGGCCATGCAGTGAGGAACGCCGTCGTCACCGGGGGCGCATCGGGCATCGGCCGGGCGATCGCCGATCGGTTACGTTCTGATGGCTATCACGTGGCGACTCTCGACCTGACGCCGTCGGACGAGAAATTCTCCTACGTCGCCGACGTCACCGACCGCGCGGCGATCGACACCGCGCTCGACGCCATCCACTCCGACTTGGGGCCGGTCACCGTTCTGGTCAATGCCGCAGGCCTCGACGGTTTCAAGCGTTTCCTCGACATCGACTTCGACACCTGGCAGCGGGTGGTGAACGTCAACCTCCACGGTGTCTTCCACTGCATTCAGGCCGTGCTGCCCGACATGATAGAGGCAGGCTGGGGTCGCATCGTGAACATCTCCTCGTCGAGCACCCACTCGGGAACGCCGTACATGTCGCACTATGTATCGGCCAAATCGGCGGTCAACGGGCTCACCAAGAGCTTGGCGCTCGAGTACGGGCCGGCCGGGATCACGGTCAATGCCGTTCCTCCCGGCTTCATCGACACCCCGATGCTGCGGAAGGCCGCGAGTCGCGGGTTCCTGGGCGACATCGACGAGAACATCGAGCGCACGCCGGTGCGCCGCATCGGACGGCCCGAGGACATCGCGGCCGCGTGCTCCTTCTTCGTCTCGGAAGAAGCCGACTACGTGACAGGACAGATCTTGGGTGTCAACGGCGGCAGAAACACCTGACCCGAGGGCATCGATCACGGACACGAGAGGACACGCATGGGACGGGTTGACGGCAAGGTCGCATTCATTACGGGTGCGGCGCGCGGGCAGGGCCGTAGTCACGCGATCCGACTGGCCGAAGAGGGCGCCGACATCATCGCCGTCGATTTGTGCGAAGACATCGCCTCCATCGGTTATCCACTGGCCACCGCGGAAGATCTGGAGGAAACGGTCAACTACGTCGAGAAGACGGGCCGACGCATCATCGCGGTCAAGGCTGACGTGCGACAGGTCACCGAGCTCAAGAGCGCACTCGACCGGGGCCTCGCAGAATTCGGCAAGCTCGACGTCGTGGTCGCCCAGGCCGGCGTCGCGGGGATGAAGGGTGAGCCGCAGATCGACGCCTGGTGCGACGTCATCAACACCAACTTGGTCGGCACCATCAACGCGATCCAGGTGGCCCTCCCCCATCTCGGCGAAGGCGCCTCGATCATCGCCACCGGGTCGACCGCCGCCCTCATGGACGTGGCCAAGGTGGACAATCCCGGAGCCGATCTCGGCGGAGTGGCGTACATGACCTCCAAGCGTGCGCTGTCCGGCTATGTCTACGATCTCGCCACCCACCTCGCTCCGCGCGGAATCCGGGCCAACGTCGTCCATCCGACCAACTGCAACACCGACATGCTGCAGAGTGCGCCGATGTACCGGTCCTTCCGACCCGACCTGGACAAGCCCAGCCGCGCGGACGCCGAGCCCGCGTTCAGAGTGCAGCAGGCCATGAATATCCCCTACGTCGAAGCGTCAGACATCAGCAACATGGTCTTGTTCCTCGCCTCCGAGGAGTCGCGGTACGTGACCGGTATGCAGATGCGCGTTGACGGCGGGGGCTATCTCAAGTGGTACGACTACCACATCTGAATCGAAAGAGGTTGTCGACGTGAGAGTTTCAGTTGACGGACAACGCTGCCAGGGCCACACCCTGTGTTCGATGATCGCACCCGACTCGTTCCAGCTCGACGACGTGGACGGTCATGCATCACCCGTGACCGACATCGTTCCCGCCGACCGGGAAGATCAGGTCAGAGAAGCCGCCCACTCGTGTCCCGAGCAGGCGATCATCCTCGAATGACCTCTAGCCCAACACAATAGGAGACACCGCCGTGAGTATCGACGACGTCGTGGGCGACGAGCACCGCAAGAAGAACACGTTCCGTTTCGACCGGCACGCACCGGAGTATCGGGAGCAGTTCCAGCAGATCACCGAAGAGATGCATGCGAAGTGTCCGGTGGCGTGGACCGACATGTACGACGGGCATTGGGTGGCGGCCGGCAGTAACGAGGTCTTCGAGCTGGCTCGCTGTCCCGCGATCTCCAACGACCACGACCTGCACGGTGAACGGCGGGGCTACCAGGGCATCACGATTCCGAGGGCGCAGCGAGCCACTGTCGTTCGCGGCGGCATCCTCGAGATGGACGAGCCCGACCACAGTATCTATCGAGGTGCACTGAACCCGTACCTGTCGCCTGCCGCAGTGAAGCGGTGGGCGCCCTTCGTCGACGAGATCACCCGCGCGGCGATCGACGAGAAGATCGAGACCGGCCGCATCGACTTCGTCGACGATCTGGCGAACATCGTGCCCGCGGTCCTCACTCTCGCCATGATGGGCATACAGCTCGACAAGTGGCCCGTTTACAGTGAGCCCGCCCATCTGTCGGTCTCCACGCCCGAGCACTCACCCGACGCGCCTCGCGTCGCGGAGATGAGCAGACAAATGGGCATCGACATGATCACCACGATGATGGAGATCCGCGAGAATCCCCGCCCCGGTCTGGTGAACGCGCTACTGCAACTGCGGATCGACGGCGAGCCCGCACCGGATCTGGAGATCCTGGGCAACCTGGGGCTGGTCATCGGCGGCGGGTTCGACACCACCACGGCTCTCACCGCCCATGCGCTGGAGTGGCTGTCGGAGAATCCCGGCGAGCGCGACCGACTCAGCCGCGAGCGTGACACGCTGCTGCACCCGGCCACCGAGGAATTCCTGCGCTTCTTCACTCCCGCCCCCGGGGACGGACGGACGTTCGCCGAGGACATCGAGGTCGTGGGCCAGCAGTTCAAAGAGGGCGAGCGGTTGTGGCTGTCGTGGGCCATGGCCAACCGCGACCCATCGGTTTTCGACGAACCGGGCAAGGTCATTCTGGATCGGAAGGGCAACCGTCACTTCAGCTTTGGCATCGGTGTGCACCGGTGCGTCGGATCCAACGTGGCCCGCACGGTGTTCAAGTCGATGCTGACGGCGGTCCTCGACCGCATGCCGGATTATGTCTGTGATCCGGCGGGCACAGAACATTACGAGAGCATCGGCGTCATCCAGGGTATGAAGCACCTACCCGCCACATTCACCCCCGGCACGCGGCTCGGGCCCGGCCTCGACGAGACCCTGGCGAGGTTGCAGCGAGTGTGCGACGAGCAATTGCCCGCACGACCGATCACCGAGCACAAGGACGCCGTCGTCATCGATTGGTGACGTCTCGATCTGCGCGTCCGATTGCCATCAGTTGCATCGCAGTCAGCCGGCAAGCCTCCGATACAGCAGGGCGACGTTGAAATAAGTGAGGTACGCAGCCGTCGCAGCGAGCCCGGGGCGCCGGGTACCGGGGTGCAGCACCGCCAAGCCCAGCACGGTTTCGATGCTGCCGTTGACGAGAACGTGGGCACGGATGTTGTCTGCGAAGGCCATTCGATTGACTGATTCGAAAGCACGTGGACACAGCACATGGGCAACACCGGACAGGACCAGAGCTGACCCGCCGATCTGTGACCACCGTCCGGATCGTGTGCGCAAGGAGATCAAATAACTGCCCCGTCATGGAGAACCACGGGTAAGTGTGTCGGGCCGCGTAGGGAGCTGTTGGTGGACCACGTCGTCGGGCCGGTGAGCGAGATTCGCGAGACGCGGCCGACCAGCTCGCGGAGAACGGCTTGGGCCTCCATGCGCGCAAGTGGTGCACCGAGGCACAGGTGGGGACCATAGCCAAAGCCCAGATGGCTGCGTGGGTTTCGATCGGCGCGGAAGGTGTTGGGGTCATCGAAGGCCAGTGGGTCGCGGTTGGCGGCCCCGAATGACATCAATATGCGCGAACCAGTGGGAATGGTGACCTCACCGACCTGATAGTCGTCGCGGGTATAGCGGTAGAGATTCTGGATGGGACTGCTGTAGCGCAGGTGTTCCTCGATGGCCTGCGGAATGAGCTCTGGATTGGCTCGAATCATGTCGTATTGGTCGGGGTGTCGAGCGTAGGTGTGAAGCATCCCGCCGAGAAGATTTGTCGTGGTCTCGTTTCCGGCGATCAGCAGCAGGATGGCGATGTAGAACAACTGGTTGTCCGTAAGTTCGCCGTCGCTGCTGTGGGCGAGCAGACGACCGAGCACGGTGTTCGACCCCTTGAGGTGTCCGTCTTTGAGATGTCGCAAGAAATAGCGACGCAATGCTGCTGCGGCGCGAAGAGAACGCGCCGTGTTCACCATGCCTCTCGGCGTTGGACTGACGTTGATCATCTGGGTGCAGTCTTCTGACCAACGACGAAAGTCCGCGATGTCAGTGTCAGGGACCCCGAGTATCGCGGCGATGACCCGAAGCGGGAGAGGCACGGTCAACTGCTGCACCGCGTCACCGCCGTTCGCCGCGACCATCTCGTCGACCAGTTCTGCGGCGAGCGTGTCGATGATGCTGCGCCAACGATCAAGTGCACCTTTGGTGAACGCCGGCTGCACCTGCTTGCGGAGACGGCTGTGTCGATCACCGTCGGTGACCACGACCAAGTCGGCGACCATCCGTGCTCGGGTCACCCCGTGGCTACTGGTCACCCGGTCCGTATCGCGCAGGGCTGCGCGGACGTCGTCGAGTCGGTGCAGTATGAAGGTCGCCCGCTTCGGGTTGTAGTGGACACGCCCGCCGCGGTGCAGGGCGTCGTATGCAGCGTGGGGATGTGCTGCAACGCTCGGATCCAATGGGTCGTAGTCGGTGTTGATGGCCCCGGTCCAACCGCCATAACCGCGTCTGCGCGTGCGGATTGCCGCTGCCACATTCAACTGCCCCGCAGCGATGAGTGGTGACAGCACCGCGGTCGCGCCGTCAGTAGCTTTCATCAGCGGGTTCGGCATGAACACTCACTCCCTGTCGCAGTTGTGTCCAGATTCGGCGCGCACATCGAAGTGGTCAATGCCAGGAGCTGAAGTTGACATGCCCGGCATCAGGGCGATGAGTCGACGCTCGAGGCGAGATCCTCCTAGCTGCACACACGAGTGAGACATTCGAAGCGATCTGTCTCGCGGTGCGAAAGCGGATTCGTTGTCTTTCACCACCGCGACGGGAATGCTGAAGACCATGGCACGCAGGGATTGGGTCCTCGGCGCGGATCGAAGCGCGGTGGCGCTGGATCGAATCCTGCTCGAAGCATCAGAAATAGTTTCTCGCAATGGTTTCCAAGCATTCACCATCGATGCGTTGGCTGCCCGGCTGAACTGTTCGCCCGCGACCATCTACCGGCAAGCAGGCGGAAAAGCCGCGATTCTCGAACGCCTCATCTCCATGTTGTCCCAGCGCGTCACCCACCGAGTGCGCGAAGCCATCGCGGGGACCGAGGGAACCGAGCGCGTCGCCACGGCCATCGTCGTCGGACTGCAGTGCATGCGGACCGAGCCGCTGGGAAAACTGATCATGGGCGACATCAGTCCAGACCACGACATCGGCCACGTCACGGCGTCACCGCTCGTGGCCAAGATCGCCGAAGAGATCATCGGGCGTGACGATCCCCTCGCTGCGCAATGGCTGATCCGGATCACCTTCGCCCTCTGGTACTGGCCGGTGAAGGACAAGCAGACCGAGTACGAACTGGTGACACGGTTTGCCGCGCCGTCAGTGACGTCGGGGCTTCGCAAATGACGCTCCCACAGCATGTCAGGCTGCAGGCTGATTGCGGGCCACACGGCCGTCGGCGTCGATCGACGTCGGAGATCACAGTGCGAAGGAGAAGCCTCCGTTGACCGGAATTGTCTGTCCGGTGATCCACGAGCCGTGCTCGCTCGCGAGCAACGCGGCGAGGCGGGTGACGTCGTCCGCGGTGCCGGGGCGCCGGATGACGTAGTTGCGCAGGATCGCCTCGTGCTGTGGGGTTTTCGGCTGGCTCCACAGCGCTTCGGTCAGCGGTGTCCGCATGGTTCCCAGTGCGATGTTGTTCGCGGTGATCCCGTATCGGCCCATCTCCGCCGCGATCGAGCGCGTGAACCCCGCAGCCCCGGCCTTCGCTGTCGCGTACGCAGCCGACGTGGGATCGCCCGTTCGACCGGCATCGGACACGATCGTGATGATGCGGCCCCTGTTGCGGTCGACCATTGCAGGCAGCACAGCGCGGGTGCAGTGCAAGACACCGTAGAGATTCACCCGCAGAAATGGCTCCCAGTCTGCCGGTTCGGTCGCTGCGAAGCTTCGTCCGGTGAGGAAGTCGTCGGCGCCCGCGTTGCCGGCGTTGTTGACCAAGACGTCCACAGCTCCGGCCGCCGCGATCGCGTCGGTGACGGCACCGTAGTCGGTCACGTCGAACACGGACGCATGTGCGAATCCCCCTGCAGCACAGGAAGCCTCGACGACGTCGTCGGCGCGTTCCGCGCGCAGATCGTTGACCAGCACCTCGGCGCCGGCAGCCGCGAACGCCAGCGCCAAACCGCGGCCGATGCCCTGTCCGGCTCCGGTGATCAGGACCCGCAGACCGGTGAGATCGATCTCCAGCGTCATCCGGAACCCCCTCGGGATCAGCGGGGCGGTCGGGGCAGCCCCAGTACCTGTTGGGCGATGATGTTGCGCTGAATCTCCGAGGTGCCGCCAGCGATCGTTCCCGAGAAGCTGCGCGCGAAGCGTTCGAACCAACTCGCGAAGTAGTGGTCGAGATTCATGGGCGCATACGCGCCCGACGTGGACGGGTGGGTCAGACCCTCGGGCCCGATGGCGGTCAAGATGTTGGCAGACGCGTTCATCTCCGCCTCGGAGCCGAAGAGCTTGAGCACTGACACCGAGGCGACGTCGACCTCGCCGCGTGCGGCGCGAGCCAGGGAGATCGAACCCATCGCGCGCAGCGCCTGATAATCCATGACGATGGTCGCGAACTGATCGCGCTCGAGTTCCGAACTCGGGGAGAAGTCGTTGATCATGTTGTCGATCCGGTCGGCGAAACCGAGCCACATCATCGTGCGCTCGTGGCCCAGGGATCCGTTGACGACGCCCCAACCACCGTTGATCGGGCCGACCAGGTTCTCGGCAGGCACCCGAACATCGGTGAAGAACACCTCGTTGAAGTCGTCGTTCTGCTGGCCGCACAGATCGGCGAACGGCCGACGGACGACACCCTCGAGATCGGTCGGGATGAGCAGCGCGCTGATGCCCTTGTGCTTCGGCGCGTCGGGGTCGGTGCGCACGAAGGTCAGCAGGAAGTCTGCGTCGTGCGCACCGGATGTCCATACCTTCTGGCCGTTGACGACGAACGCGTCACCGTCGCGGATCGCGCGGGTCCGCAGCGAGGCGAGATCGGAGCCGGCGCTGGGCTCGCTCATGCCCAGTGACGCGGTTTTGTCGCCACGTAGCACGGGCACGGCCCACTCGTGCTTCTGCTCTTCGCTGCCGAACGTCAGCAGCGATGCCGCAACGATGTTCACGCCCTGGGGGTTGAAGCTGTGGTAGATCCGGCGGCGGCAGAGCTCTTCGAGGTGCACGTACGTCTGCAGCACCGAGGCGTTGCGACCACCGAATTCCGGCGGTTGCGCAGGCAGCAACCAGCCGTTGTCGAACAACAACCGCTGCCAGTCCCGCGCCCACTGGGGAAGGTGCGACACCGAGCGGGGCCGCTCGAGAGTCTCTGCCGAGGTGGGCAGGTTCTCATCGAGGAAGGCTACGAACTCCGCACGGAAGTCCTCGACGTCTGAGTCAAAGGTCAACTGCATCAGCAGGTTCCGTACTCTGCGGCGATGACGGCTCGATGCGCGGCCGCGCCGCCGAGCATGTGCTCGCCGGCTTTGGCGCGTTTGAGAGCGAATTGCAGATCGTTCTCCCAGGTGAATCCCATGGCGCCGAACAGCTGTAAGCCGTGGCGGAACACGAGCGACTGACACTCCCCCGCCGATGCCTTGGCCATGGCCGCGGCCAGCCGCCGGCGGGGATCGTCGGCGGCGATCGTCAGCGCCGCGAAGTACGACAGTGCGCGGGCCCGCTCGATTGCGACGTGCATGTCGGCTGCTTTGTGCTGCACCGCCTGAAAAGACCCGATCGGTACCCCGAACTGATGGCGATTCTTGACGTGGTCCAGCGCCAGATCGAGCACCCGTTGACAGGCTCCCACCATGGTGATGGCCATTCCCGTCAAAGCGACGTGGTGCGCGCGCTCGGCATCGACGGCGAGTCGGTCGCTGTCGGGCACGTGCATGCCGAGGAGGCTCACCTCGCCGACGTGCAGGACCGGGTCGAAGACGGCAGCGCGGCGAGTGAGGACGGCCGGATCATCGGCATCGATCACGAACACCCCGGCGGCGGTCACCACCGCGAATCGGTGCGCCCGGTCTGCTTCGAGGACGTGGCGGCTCGTCCCGGACAGAATCCACCCGTCGGCGTCGCGGTGAGCACTGATGCCCTCGAGCAACGCAGCCCCTGGGCGCTGAGGATCGAAGCGATCGCCGACCAACGGCGCGAACTGCGTCAGCGTCGCGAGGAAAGGAGTCGGGTCGGTCGCCCGGCCGAGTTCCTCGAGCAGAATCGCCAATTCGACGGCATTCTCGGAATCGGCGAGCTCGGTCCACCCGGCGCTGACGTAGGTCGTCCACAGCGGCGTCGAGTCAGCATCCGACTCAGCCACCTCACGCACCAGGGTGGCCGGGCACTGTTTGCTCACCGCGTCACGGACCGTCTCCTGCCAGAGTCGCTGATCAGAGTCCAATTCCAACAGCATGCCGCGCCTCCCGTGGTGATGGTCCTTGGCGAGAATAACATTCTCATTCATGGATTACTGATTCTCTTCGACTGCCATCGACGGTCATCTTCGAGCTGCGGGAAGCCGATGGGTCCGACGACATCACCCGCGCTCATGGCGACCACGAGCGGACGAGAACATAATTCTTGCAACAGAAGAACAAGGATCTACACTGATTCGATGGGCACGGCACCGCATGCGCGCGGCAGGGGGCAGGAAACGTGATGGAACTGCATGACGACGCTGGTGCGGCGTGGACCACACCGGTCATCGACGCCAGCGTGCACATCTTCTGTCAGTCCAACGCCGACCTTCGGCAGACCTACATGCACGAACCGTTTCGAAGCCGCGGATTCCCGGACTACGAGATGGATTGGTACGGCGCACCCGGCGGCGAATACGTCGCCGGCAGCACCGGCCCGGACGGTCAGTACCCCGGTTCCGACCCCGCGGTGGTGGCGCACGACCTGTTCGAGCGGCGCGGCGTCGACATCGCCATCCTGCATCCCATGACGCGAGGGGTCATGCCCGACCGTCACCTCGGCACCGCTATCGCCTCGGCTCACAACGACATGATGGTCAGAAGGTGGCTCGACGGAGAGTTCGGTGATCGCTTTCGCGGAACCATCCGGGTCAATCCCGATGACGTCGCGGGCGCCATCCGGGAGATCGAGAAGTATCGCGACCATCCGCGCGTCGTCCAGATCGGCATCCCGCTGCAGTCCCGTGAGCTCTACGGCAAGCCGCAGTACTGGCCCCTGTGGGATGCCGCCGTGGCGGCTGACCTCCCGGTGGCGGTACACATCGAGGTGGGTACGGGCATCGCCGCGGCGCCCACACCGTCGGGCAACACGCGCACCTACGAGCAGTACGCCGGTTTCATGGCGCTGAACTACCTCTATCACCTGATGAACATGATCGCCGAGGGCGTGTTCGAGCGGTTACCCGAGTTGAAGTTCGTGTGGGCAGACGGCGCTGCCGATCTCCTGACACCGTTCATGTGGCGGATGGACTGCTTCGGTCGCCCGCATCTGGAGCAGACTCCGTGGGCGCCGAGAATGCCGAGTGACTACCTGCCCGGCCACGTGTACTTCGTCGAGGGCGATCTCGACGGGCCTGGTGACGTGCCCTTTGCGGGCGAATGGGCCGGCTTCACCGGAAAGGACGACATGGTGATGTTCGGCTCGAGCTACCCGCACTGGCAGTGCAACGAACTCGTGGTGCCCGCCAGCTACACCGCGGACCAGCGGGACAAGTTGTGTTGGCGCAACGCCGCCGAGCTGTACGGCATCGACGTCTCGGCCACCGTGGCCGCAACGTAGCCAGAGGAGGCCTCGTGACAGTGACAGCCAATCCCAGAGTGGCGGCGGCCGAACGCGTGGCCGTCCGGTGCGTCGACTCTGACGTCCATCCGACACCGCGTCGCGGCGAACTCGTCGAGTACCTGCCAGAACCTTGGCGCAGCAACTACTTCGGCACCCACCCGGTCGGTGACCAGATCTATTACGACGCTCCTGACTACGCACACGCCTACGCCATGCGTGTCGACAGCTTCCCGTCCGACGGCGAATTCCCCGGCAGCAGTCCAGATCTGGCGTTCCAGCAACTCATCATGGAAGCCGGCGCCGACATCGCCATCTTGGAGCCGGCGTCCTATTCAGCCAGGCTTCCGGGTGCCAACACGGCGATGTGCTCGGCGTTAAACGACTGGCAGGCCAACCACTGGTTGGACGGTCACAACAACTGGCACGAACGATGGCGCGGTTCGATCTGCGCCAACATCGAGGAGCCCGAAGCCGCCGCGAGGGAGATCGAGAAGTGGGCCGGGCACGAATTCATGGCCCAGGTACTCATCAAGGCCGAACCGCGGCCGTCGTGGGGCGACCCGAAGTACGACCCGCTGTGGGCGGCGGCAACCAAACACGACATCACGGTGAGCTGCCATCTGTCCCGTGGCCACTTCGAGGAATTGCCGTTTCCGCCGGTCGGGCTGCCCAGCTACAACCACGACTTCATGGTGACTTACTCACTGCTGGCAGCGAACCAGGTGATGAGTCTGGTGTTCGACGGCACCTTCGACCGATTCCCGACATTGCGAATCGTGTTCGTGGAGCATGCCTTCACCTGGATCCTGCCGCTGATGTGGCGGATGGACGCCATCTACGAGCGGCGCAAGAAGTGGATGACGATCACCCGCAAACCGTCCGAGATCGTCAAGGAACACATCAAGTTCACGACCCAACCACTGGATTACCCCGAGGACAAGACAGAGTTGAGCAGGGCCCTCGAGTGGATGGAATGCGAGAAGATCCTGTTGTACTCCTCTGACTATCCGCACTGGACATTCGACGATCCCCGCTGGTTGGTCAAGCACCTGCCCGCGTATGCCCGCGAGCAGGTGATGTTCCGCAACGGAATCCAGACCTACCACCTTCCGGACACCGTTCCCGCCCTCGAGGGTCAGGTCAGGGTGTTCTGATGCGGCGGGCAGGAGCGCAGCGACCCGGGAACAGGTTGCGGCGGGCAGGAGCGCAGCGACCCGGGAACAGGTTGCGGCGGGCAGGAGCGCAGCGACCCGGGAATTGGCAACAGTGACAGAACACGTCGAACCGGCCAGGCTCGCGCAGGGCCGGGAGCATATCGTGGCCACCGTGGCCGACATTCCGCCGGGGACCCACAAACTCGTCCCGATCGGCAGGCACGGCGTCGGCGTCTACAACGTCAACGGTACGTTCTACGCCATCGCCAACTACTGTCCGCACGAGGGCGGCCCACTGTGCTCGGGACGCACCCGGGGACGCAACGTGGTGGACGAGTCTGCGCCGGGAGACGCAGTGATGGTCCGCGATCACGAATACATCTTCTGCCCTTGGCATCAATGGGGTTTCGAGCTCGCCACCGGCACCACCGCGGTGAAACCGGAATGGAGCATTCGGACATACCCCGTGCGGGTCGTCGGCGACGACGTGCTGGTACAGGCCTGAGAACGGAAGCCAGGACATGCCGGTCGAACGAATGGTGATCAACGGCGGTGCCGTCGTCTACGAGATGCTCGGTGATGCCGGGGACGTGATCGCGTTGACCCCTGGTGGCCGATTCAGCAAGGACATCCCCGGGCTGAGGCCGTTGGCCGACGCACTGGTACGCGGTGGCTATCGGGTCTTGCTGTGGGACCGACCCAACTGTGGTGCTTCGGATGTCCAATTCTACGGCTACAGCGAATCTCACATGCGCGCCGAAACGTTGATGCACCTCGTCACCGAACTCGGCGTCGGTCCGTGCATCATCGCAGGCGGTTCCGGGGGTGCCCGCGATTCGATCATCACGACCATCCTGTACCCGGAGTTGGTGACCAAGCTGGTGGTCTGGAACATCGTCGGCGGCGTGTACGGTTCGTTCGCGCTCGGAGGGCACTACATCATCCCGAGCATCCTGGCAGTCCGGGGCTTGGGCATCGACGGGTTGTTGACGATCGGTGAGTGGCAGGACCGGATCGCGGCCAACCCGGCCAACGAGAAGCGGATACGCGACCTGGACGCCGACGCCTTCCTCAAGGTGATGCTGCGTTGGCTCAATGCCTTCGTGCCCAAGCCGGGTCAGACGATTCCAGGTGTCGAAGACGGCCTCTTCGCCGACATCTCGGTGCCGACGTTGATCATCCGTGGCGGGGAAGACGACTGGGATCACCCCAAGCGCACGTCGCTCGAGATCAATTGCCTGATCAAAGGTTCGCAACTGATGGATCCCCCGTGGCCGGAGGATGCCTGGGAGCGTGCCGGCGAGAAGTTCGCCGCGAGTGGCTACAAGGATTTCTGCCTGTTCGACACCTGGGTTCAGGCCGCGCCCGCCATCCTCGAATTCCTCGGCAGGTAGGCGGTGGGATCATCTCGTGACGATGCGGACCTCACAGTTCAGCGAAGCCTCCAGCGCAGTGTGCACCCGGCTCTCCGGCACCCGCGCCAGCGCCGCCTCGGGCAGCGTCACGGTCACGATGTCCCACCCGCGTGGGTCCGGGCAGCGCTCGACCACACCCGTCAGTCCCATTCCTGCGAGCACGCCGTGAGCATCGTCGTCGGTACCGCGGCTGACGAAGGTGAGCGCACCCAGGGTCGGTGTCGCCCCGAGTCGGCCGAAACAGCTGTCGCACAGGCGGAGAGCCGTGTCCTGCAGCTGACTGGGATCATCGCCGGCGATCAGGATCTCGACCTGACGACGACCGGGCGGCAGCGCCGCGAGGTCGACATCGAGCACGCTCGCCCCGACAGCCGACACCGAGTCACGAAGGGACGCCATGGCCTCGCGTAGCCGGGATGGTTCGAGTCGGCCCGTCGGGTCCACGTCGACACGCACCACAGCAGTCCTCACCTCCGCCACCCTATCGGCGCCGACGACGAAGGGGCACCCATGACGGCAGCAGCGCCAGAGTTGCACGTGGCATGTTGGCCGGACATCGCGCCTCGGTTGCTACGAACCACCGGTGGCACGGAAGATCTCGCGCAGTACGACGACACCGGCGGTTATCAGCCGCTCGATGATCCGGATGCTCTCCTCACCGAGATCGACCTGTCGGGATTACTCGGCCGCGGTGGCGCCGCATTCCCGTTGGCGGTCAAGATGCGAGCCGTGCGGGAATCCGGCCACTCCGGCCACCCCACCGTGATCCTGGCCAATGGCGAAGAGGGAGAACCGGCTTCGATCAAGGACCGGTGGTTGATGCGCCACCGGCCCCACCTGGTGCTCGACGGTATCCGGTTGGCAGCCCGCATCGTGTCCGCCGAGCGAGCATGTCTCTACCTGTCCGACGCCGCTTCGGCACGTGCCCTCCGCGACGCCATTCACACCGCACCCGTCGACCTTCCGATCTCGGTCGCGACAGTCGAAAGCGGTTACGTAGCAGGTGAAGAAACAGCCGCGGTCCGAGCGGTGAACGGTGGTCCGGCCAAACCCACCGATAAGCCACCGCGCCCTTTTGAACGGGGTGTGAGCGGACACCCGACCCTGGTCAGCAATGTCGAGACGCTGGCCAACCTACCGTTCTTGCTGCGCCACGGCGCGGATTCCTTCCGCGCGGTGGGCACCTCTGCCTCACCCGGCACCTTCCTGGCGACTGTCACCGGTGCAGACAAACCGCCTGCGCTCTACGAACTTCCGCACGGAGTGGCGTTCGCCGACGTACTGGCTCACCACGGTGTGTCGAACGATGACGTCATCGGCGTCCTGATGGGCGGTTACTTCACCGGCCTGTTCAACACCGACGTCCTCGACGCCAGCCTCGATCACGAGTCGATGCGCCGACTCGGGGGCGGGTTGGGCTGCGGAGCCATCTCGATCCTCACCGGAGAATGCCCGGTCGCCGTCGCGGCCTCGGTCATGGCGTACTTCGACCGCGAAAACGCGGGCCAGTGCGGGTCGTGTTTCAACGGCACCGCGGCGATGTCGGCGGTGACGACCGCACTGCGAGATCGCAGGGCGACGCCGGAGGACCTCGTCCGCCTCGAGCGATGGTCGGTCGTCCTTCGGGGGCGGGGTGCCTGCGCAACATTGGACGCGGCGACGAACATGGCTGCCACCTTGCTGCGTAACTTCCCGCAGATCGTCGGGCAGCACGTGGACGAGTCCTGCGAGTCCTGCCGGGCGGGCGCGTTCACAGACCTGCGCCCCTTCGAAGTGGAGGCACTCTAGGTGAGAATCCGGATGGACCGGACCTTGTGCGACGGTTTCGGTACCTGCGCACGGCATGCACCGCAGTACTTTTCGCTCGACGACTGGGGCTACGCTTCGTTGATCGGCAACGGCACGGTTCCCGAGAGTGACCACGACGCGGTGGTGCGCGCACTGCTGGACTGCCCCGCGCACGCGATCTTCGAGATCGATCAGCAGGACGGGACGGCGACCTGACGTGTCCGACGAACCGGGCCGTCCGCTACCGCAGGTGACCGTGGCCAATGAGTATTTCTGGACCTCTGGCGCTGACGGTCTACTGCGCATTCAGGAATGTCGGTCGTGTCAGGCATTGATTCATCCGCCTGCCCCGATCTGCCGGTACTGCCGTAGTAGAGATCTGGGCGTCAGGGTCGTGTCGGGAATGGCCAGTCTGTCGGCATTCACCGTCAACCATCGCTTCGGTTCTCCCGCGATGCCCCCGCCGTACGTCATCGCGCAGGTGGCAATTGCCGAGGATCCCCGAGTTCGGTTGACCACCAACATCGTCGACTGCGTGCCGGAGGATCTCGAAGTCGGTCAAACCGTCGAGGTGGTGTTCCGTCAACTCGCCGACGTGTGGTTGCCGTTGTTCCGCCCGTCAACGGAGAGCGCGCCCGCCCCGCAAGCGGTCGACGAGATCGAGCCCCGCGAGTTCCCGCGCCATGTGCGACGCGCGACGACGACGGCCAAATTCGAGGACCGGTCGGCCATCACCGGGATCGGCGCATCGCGGATGGGACGCCGACTGATGGTGGCACCGCTGGCGCTGACGGTGGAGGCATGTGAGGCGGCAATCGCAGACGCGGGCCTGACTTTCGACGACATCGATGGGCTGTCGACGTACCCGGGGATCGACGTGGCAGGCATGGGCGAAGGCGGGGTGAGCGCACTGGAGGGCGCTCTCGGGTTGCGGCCGACGTGGATCAACGGCGGCATGGACACCTTCGGACCCGGTGGTTCGGTGATCGCGGCCATGATGGCGGTCGCCACCGGCATGGCTCGCCATGTGTTGTGCTTCCGCACGCTGTGGGAAGCCACATTCGGCCAGCTGATGAAAGAGGGCAAGGCGTCTCCACCGGGTGGGACACGCACCACCAGTTGGCAGGTGCCCTTCGGTGCCACCTCGGCCGCGCACACTCTGGCGATGAACGCGCAGCGGCACTTTCACCGCTACGGCACCACGCGTGAGACGCTTGGCTGGATCGCGCTCAAC
Organism: Mycobacterium sp. IDUB_1; assembly: GCF_055419625.1. Taxonomy (NCBI): domain Bacteria; kingdom Bacillati; phylum Actinomycetota; class Actinomycetes; order Mycobacteriales; family Mycobacteriaceae; genus Mycobacterium; species Mycobacterium sp. IDUB_1. The sequence continues at coordinate 665,946 of NZ_JBVAYA010000003.1, forward strand.
CAGCGGGCCAACGCCGCACTGAACCCGACGGCCATCTACCGAGATCCGATGACGATGGACGACTATCTGGGCGCCCGGCTCATCACCACGCCGTTCGGTCTGTACGACTGCGACGTCCCCTGCGACGGGGCGGTGGCCGTCATCGTCTCCGCCGTCGACGTCGCGCGCGACATGCGGACGAGGCCGGTGTTCTTCGAGGCAGTGGGCACGCAGATCATCGAGCGCACCGACTGGGACCAGTCGACGTTGACCCACGAGCCTCAGGTGCTGGGGCAGGCCGCGCACCTGTGGACCAGAACCTCGATGCGGCCACCCGACGTTGATGTCGCGCAGCTGTACGACGGGTTCACGTTCAACTGCCTGTCCTGGCTGGAGGCGCTCGGCTTCTGCGGCATCGGCGAGGCCAAGGACTTCCTGGACGGTGGCCACAACATCGCACGCGACGGCCTCATCCCTCTCAACACTCACGGCGGCCAGCTGTCCCACGGCCGGACCCACGGTATGGGTCTCCTGCACGAGGCGGTCGTTCAGCTGCGCGGGGAGGCAGGTGAGCGTCAGGTGACCGATGCCAGAGTGGCGGTGGTGAGCACCGGCGGACTGACCCCCAGCGGTGCGATTCTGTTGAGGACGGACGCGTGAACTCCGGCCCCCGCCCCCGCGTCATCATGGTCGACGGCATCCCGATGTCGGCGTTGGCCATTCGAGTGCCGCAGCCGCGCGCGGTGATCGTGGCCGTGCACGGCGGCGGCGTCACCTCCCGGTACTTCGACTGCCCCGGCCAGCCGCGGTTGTCGTTGATGCGCGCAGCCGCATCTCGGGGATTCACGGTGATCGCACTCGACCGCCCCGGTTACGGGACCTCGGCGCTCTACCAGGACGAGATGACAGAGGGCGAACGGCGACTCGAGTTGGCCTGCGGCGCGGTGGACGCGATCGTCGCCGGCGACGGCGGCGCCGGTCTGTTCGTGATGGCCCATTCCTCAGGATGCGAACTCGCACTGCGTATGGCGGGTGAGGACATCCGCGACGACGTGGTGGGAGTCGAGATAGCCGGCACGGGGATTCGTTTCGCTCCGGGGGTTCGAGCAGCCATGGGCGAGGCGACCACGGTGTCGCGGCCGACTGGGTTACGCGACCTGCTGTGGCAACCCACCGAGTTGTATCCCGCCGAGGTGCTCAGCGGGCAGCTCGCGGCGCCGGGCGCCGCCTACGAGGCCGACGTCACGTCCCGATGGACGGACCGGGGCTTCGCCGACGCCGCCTCCCGGGTCGCGGTACCTGTCCAGTTCAGCGTCGCCGAACACGAACGCGTGTGGGAGACGTCGCCGGAGGCACTGTCCGACATCTCGGCACTCTTCGTCAGGTCACCCCGCGTGACGATCAACGAAATGCGAGACAGCGGACACAATCTGAGCGTCGGACTGACGGCCGTGGACTACCACCAGAGGGTGCTGTCCTTTGCCGACCGGTGCTTGATCGACACCGACAACAAAGCCGGCACCGACAACGAAGTGGAGGCGCTGTGATGCGCGTCGGGTTCATCGGCTTGGGGAGCCAGGGCGCGCCCATGGCGCGCCGCATCGTCGAGGGCGGTTTCCCACTCACGCTGTGGGGTCGGCGTCCCGAGTCCGTGGCACAGTTCGCCGACACGGCGGCGCAGACCGCCTCCTCCCCCGCCGAGCTGGCCGCGGTCAGCGATCTCGTCTGCCTCTGCGTGGTCGGTGACGACGACGTTCGGCAGGTCCTCGACGGTCCCACCGGTGTGCTCGCCGGTCTCGCAGCGGGGGCCACCGTCGCCATTCACAGCACGGTGCACCCGGATACCTGCCGGTTGATCGCAGAACATGCTGGCAGCCATGGTGTTTCAGTAGTCGACGCGCCGGTCAGCGGGGGTGGACCGGCCGCAGCCGAGGGCAGACTTCTCGTCATGGCCGGCGGCACCGACGCCGACGTCGAGAAGTGCCGCCCGGTGTTCGCCACGTTCTCCGATGCGGTCGTGCACCTCGGGCCGGTGGGCAGCGGCCAGGTGACGAAGATACTGAACAATCTGTTGTTCAGCGCCAATCTCGGTGCGGCGCTGAGCACGCTGGAACTCGGTGAGAGTCTCGGTGTTCCACGAACCGCCTTGTGCGAGGTGCTGGCCCGGGGATCAGCGGAGAGCAAAGCCATCCACAGCATCGGTCGGGCCGGAGGCACCCTCGCGTCGCTCGCGCCGATCGCGGGAGCCTTGCTCCAGAAGGACGTCCGGCATGCGGCGAGTCTCGCAGAGGGTGCATCAGCCCCGGAGGGCACCGTCTTCGCTGTCGCCGACAGCGCTCTTCACGCCATGGACCACCCGCGCTGATGAACGTCGGGTTCGCCGGCGCGGGTCGGATGGGCGCGCCCATGGTGCGTCGGCTCGTTAGCGCCGGCCACGACGTCACCGTCCTGAGCCGGAGTGACGACCGGGCACGGGCCATCGAGGATCTGGGTGGACGCCCGGAATCGGACATGAGGATCGTCACCTCGGCCGCAGAGGTCGTCGTCGTCAACGTCTTCAGCGACGATCAGGTCCGAAGAGTGTGTGTTGAGGGGGGCCTGCTGGCCGGGATGGAACCCGGCTCGTCTCTGGTCGTGCACACGACCGGGAGCCCGAGCACGGCAGCACTTTTGGCTGCGCAGCGGGATGATGTCGCGACCGTCGATGCCCCGGTCAGCGGTGGACCGCACGATGTCGCGGCGGGGTCGGTCACGCTGTTCGTCGGCGGTGACGAGGCAGCGGTGGCCCGGGTCCGACCGGTGCTCGCCGCCTACGCCGATCCCGTTCTCCACGTCGGCGGCATCGGCGCCGGTCAAGCGATGAAGCTCCTCAACAACGTCCTCTTCGCGGCTCAGGTCGGCCTGATCGACGCGGCCACCCGAGTGGGTGCGCATCTCGGCATTTCACAGAAGGGCCTGCTCCAAGCGTTGCCCCACGGCAGCTCCGGCAGCAAAGCGATGGAGATGGTTCTTTCGTCGGGTTCGGTCGATGCTTTCGTGGCCGCGGTGGGGAGCTTCCTGACCAAAGACGTTGCCACGTTGCGCCACAACGTCTTCGAGCTAGGCGTCGACCTGGGCATCCTCGGCGCCGCCGTCGAGGTGTTCGGGCAGCGGCCTACAGACCCGAGATGACGACCGCGTTGCAGTCAGCCGCGGCCTGGCGCAGCTTTGCCGCCTGTTGGTAATCCTCGGAGTGGTACCACTCGTTCGCCGCGTCGACCGACTCGAATTCGAGAAGAACGGTCTGGGTCCCGTGCCACTGACCCTCCAGCGTCGAGACGGCGGGACTGAACGCCAACAACTTCGCCGTGGACATCGCCTTGCGGGCAAGCTTGCCGTACTCCGCCATTCCCGCTGGGTCTTGGACGTCCTCGGTGATGATCACGTACCCCTTGGGCGTTTCAGACATAGTGAATCTCCCTTTGTGTCAGTCGATCTCGCGAATAGCCCGCTCGGGGCAGCTGTCGATGGCCGCACGGACGGCGGGCTCGGCATCCTGAGGAACATCGTCGCCCACGGCAACCGCCCATCCGCTGTCCGTCAGTTCGAAGACCTCGGGGCAGAGCGTCAGACACATGCCGTGCCCCGCGCACCGGTCCTCGTCGACGGTGACTTTCACGAGACGTCGAACTCGATGTGCAGCTCGGTCAACCCGCGCAGGATGTAGGTCGGAATGTACTGGTAGTTGCGTTGTCCCGTCGGCCCATGGTGCTTCTCACTGATGCGCAGGTCAGTTGTCCGATCGAGCAACCGTTCCAGACCGACACGAGTCTCGGCCCGTGCGAGTGGCGCTCCCGGGCAGCTGTGGATCCCCCGGCCGAAGGCGAGATGCTGGCGGGCGTTCTTGCGGTCCGGGTCGAAGGCATCGGGATTCTCGAACCGCCGCGGATCACGATTCGCAGCACCGTTGATGACCATCAGAGTGCTTCCCGCCGGGATCTTTTCGTCACCGACCTCAGTCGGCACGCGGGACAACCGGAAGTCACCCTTCACAGGACTCTCGATGCGCAAGCATTCCTCGATGAAGTTGCCGAGAAGGCTGCGGTCGTCCCGCAGCCGCTGCTGGATCTCGGGTTGATCCCCCATGACCTTCATCGCGGTACTGAGCAATCGGACCGTCGTCTCCTGGCCCGCCGAGAAGACGTTGGTGGCCACGCGAACGACGTCACCGACCTCTGGCATGGTTCCGTCGGGGAAGGTGGCGGTGGCCAGGCCGGTCAGCACGTCGTCGCGGGGCTTCGCGCGACGATCCTGGACGTACTGGCCGAAAATGTCGTACAGGTATTCCAGAGGGGTCTTCTTCATCGCCTTGTCGGCGTTGCCCAATCCGCTCCCGTGGGTGCCGCGAGCCAGCCGATCGAGCAACTCGGGGCGATCCTCGTCCGGAACGCCCAGTAGATCGGCGATGACACGCAGCGTGAAGGGTGCGGCGAACCCGGAGATGAAGTCGCCCTCACCCGGAGCCATGAACTCGTCGAGCACATCGTCGGCGATCTGCCACATCGCGTCCTCGTTCTCCTTGAGACGCTTGGGCGTGATCAACCGCATGAGGAGGGCCCGGTGGTTGGTGTGCGTCGGCGGATCCAGCGTGGGCAACTGGTCACTGAAGGGGATCTCGTCGCGGTGCTCGACGATCAGATCGGTGACGTCGTCACCCTCGAGGGGCACAGGGAAGCCGGGAAAGGGCCCCGTCACCGAGATGCACGACGAGAAGGTGTCCGCGTCGTTGTAGACGTCGACCGCCTCCTGCCAACCCGTCACCATCGTGACGCCGTAGTGGTTCTCCCGGCTCACCGGGCACTTGGTCCGCAGCGCCTCGTAGAAGGGGTACGGATCGGCAACCAGTCGGTCGTCCCGAAAGAAGTCGACCGATGTCAGATCTTCCGCCATGTGCGCTCCATCCCCGATCTCGCTCAGCGAGAATACGATTCTCATCTGTGCGCATAACATTTTCATACGTGCGGCCGACCGTCAATCGTGTTCGGGCACTACGGCGAGTGTGTTCACCACCAAAGCGAGCATCTGATAGCCCCCGATCGTGAACAGGAGGTCCAGACGCTGGGCGTCGTCGAAGTGCACGCCCAGCTCACTCCACGTGTCGTCGGCGACGGCGTGACCCTCGTGCAGGTCGTCGACCGCGGCCACGACGGTCCGGTCGACCGGGTCGGAGGGGCGACCTGTCCGGATGTCGTCGACGACCTCGAACGTGATCCCCGCCCGCTCTGCGATCGGAAGATGGTGACTCCAGAGGTAATCCGATCCGTTGACGAGCGCGGTCCGCAACACCGCGACCTCTCGCGTTCGCACCGGCAGCGTCGAGTCGAGCAGGAGGTAGGCGTTGAACGTCAGGTAGGCCTTCACCAAGGGTTGATGCCGCACGAGCGTCGCCAAGACGTTGCCCGCGTGCTGCGGGTTCGCCCGAGCGGTCGGCAACAGCGGGCTCAACGCGTCGCGCACGCCGTCGTCCCAATCCTCGGGCGGTAAGGGTGCGATGCGCGGTGGGGTCATCAGCGGATGGCCTCGTCACCGAGCACTGTGGTACGCAGCATCTCGCGCGGCGAATCCGCGTCGTAGGGCGCAGCACGGTGCAGTACTCCGTTGTTGTGCCAGATAACGGTGTCGCCCACTTCCCACCGGTGGCGGTAGACGAACTCGGGTCGGGTTGCGCGGGCTAGCAATTCGCCCAGCAGTGCGCGGCCTTCGTCGAGGTCCATTCCCACGACGTGATCGGCCGAGGCGCCGAGCACCATCGATTTGCGGCCGTCGCGATGCGTCCACACCAACGGGTGTTCATGAGTCGGACGAGCCCGCCACCTCGCCAGTTGCTCGGGTGACGGATCAGGCTCGACGCGTCGCTGGGACGCCTCCAGGGAGTGCACGACACGCAACTGCTCATACGTCGCCTTCTCCGTCTCGGTGAGAGCGTCATACGCTGCGAACGAACTCGCGAACTCGGTCTCTCCGCCGCTGTCTGCCACCCGCCGGGCCGTCAGGACAGTCGCCTTCTGCGGACACTCGCCGCGCAGAGGCGTACAGCCGTCGATGTGCCATTCGAAGGTCGCCCGCAGGAAGGCCGCCGACGCGTTCTTGGTGGCGTCCAGTGTCACCGGGTAGATCCCGGCGACCGGATGGTGTCCGTCCGACGAGTGGTCGACGTCGCCGATCCGCCGGGCGAACGCCACCTGGGTCTCGGGCGCAAGACCGAGCCCGGGGAACACCAGCACGCCGTTCTCCTCGAGCGCGTCGACGATCGCCGATCGCAAGTCGTCATCAGTGGCAAGGCCTTCGGCGTCGACGCCGGAGACTCGGGCGCCGACCGAATCGGTCAGCCGGTCGATCGTCAATACAGTCACGCCGCCATCCTCATTCCTCATGGCACCGGTGCGCCGACACGGTCAATCACGGCGTCCGCCGAATCAGCCGGCTTCTGTGTTCCGAAGACCTCGACCGCCATCGAGATCATGATCATCGAATAGATCAGGTACAGCAGGTTCAGAACGTCATCGGGCAGATCGTCGAGCGGAAACCCGTCGCAGTAATCGATCGCCTCTTCGAACCGTGGGGAGAACGCGTCGTAGAAGTCGTGAATATCCGACATCGGGGTCGCAAGCCTCCCCGCCCAGCGCTCGGGCTCGGTGGCAAGACACCACTTCTCGGCGAACCGCTCGAGGTCGACAAATGCACCGGGCAGCCGGCCCGCCCCGTTCACACTCGCACCGCTTCCTTTTCGGCAACGTACTTCTGGACCCAGTCGACCGACACCTTGTGGAGGTGGCGTACCAGGATCTCCTGGTCGTTGAGTGGGTAGTCGTCGACGACGTCGTACTCCAGCGCGGCCTGAGTTCCACTGAGCATGCCGGCGTCCTGCAGCGCGAACTCCTTGAGCACCACCGACGCGACCTCGTGCTCGATGCGCTCCCGCACGCTGCGCGCTGGGTGAAACGCGTTGTACGCCTCGAAATCATGGGTGTTGTGCGAGGTCGGCCAATAGCGGTAGAGCAGGTACCAACCGTGGTAGATCAAGATCTCCAAGTTGGGAAATATCTGGAAATTGGTGATGCCCCACGGTTCTATGCCGCCGGGGTTGAGTCCAGCCGACTGGTGGGTTTCCGGTGTTCGCCACGGGCCCACCAGTCCGCTTCGCGTTGCCCTTTCGACGGGATACATGAACTCGGGTGCCAGTAACCACCGCCGGGTGCCGGCGGTCGAGACCAACCGGTGCGGGCCGTCGATTTGAAAATGACCGCACGTGAACGTCTGGTTGGGTCGGCGCACCTCCGTGGGCACCTGCTGACTGTGCAGCGATGGCACGTGGTAGTACTCCTGGAAGGCATCCGCGAAGATCTTCCAGTTGCTGTCGTTGTGCGCGACGAAGTCGTAACGCTCGGTCATCAATTTGAAGGGATAGTCATCCAACGCGGTGATCATCGGCCCGAGAAACTCACGCAGTGTCTGAGCGGGCTCAGGGTCGAAGTTGATGAAGACGAACCCGTTCCAGACGTCGCAGTGAACCGGTCGAAGGCCGTACTCGGCACGGTCCAGTCTGAAGAACTCCGACTCCTGTTGAACGAAATTCAGTTGCCCGTCCAGCCCGTAACGCCAACCGTGGTACTTACACGTGAACTGACGGCAGGTGCCCTTGGTCTCGACGCCGGGAAAATCGTTCCACACCAACTTGTTTCCGCGATGCCGACAGACGTTGTAGAACGCCCGGATCGCGCCGTCACGGTCCTTCACCACGATCACGGACGCCTTCGCGGCTGCGATGTCCTTGGTCAGATAGCTGCCCACCCGGGGCAGCTCTTCGACGCGGGCGACGTTCAACCAGGCGCGCTTGAAGACGGCTTCGCGCTCCAGTTCGTAGAACTCCGGTGAAATCGAGTCCCGGAAGGAGACTGGGCCGGTACCCAGTTCGGGATAGTGCTCGGTCCACGATCCCTCTGCGGGCTTGGGCCACTCAGCCATGCCAACCTCCTCCTTGTCTGTTTCTGCGCCGTCCGTCTCTGCGTCGCACTCACATCACCGATCCACCGTTGACACCCAGCGTCTGGCCGGTGATGAACCCGGCTTCCTCGGAACAGAGGAAGCCGACCGCCGCAGCGATGTCGTCGCCGGTACCGAGGCGACCCAGTGGGATGCTGGCCGCCATCTGCTCGTTGGATGGCAGATTTCCCGCCGCCTGACCCTGATGTTGCATGGGCGTCTCGATGCCCGAGGGCGGGATGTTGTTCACCGTGATGCCGATCGGACCGTATTCGCGCGCAAGGGACTTGGTCAGCGAAATCAAGGCCCCCTTGGAGGCCGCATAGTGCGCCATGCCCGGCGAGCCGCGCTGAGCGCTGGACGACGAGATGATCACGATGCGGCCCCACCCGGCGTCGATCATGTCGCGCAGCGCGGCCTGGGCACAGTAGAAGGTCCCGGTCAGGTTGACGTCGATCACGCGCTGCCAGGCCGTCGGGGTGATGTCGACCGAGGGCGTCCAGTCCACCACGCCGGCGCTGGTGACCAGAATGTTAACCGGGCCGAGCTGGGTGCGAATCATGGTGAAGGCGTGGGTGACGGCGTCGTGATCACTGACGTCGGCGGCGACTGCCACCGCCGCGATTCCGTCGGCACGCAGCGCGTCCACAACCCGCTGTGCGGCAACCACATCGAGATCCAGGACCGCAATCGAGTGGCCGCGGCGGCCCAGCTCGTGGCAGGTCGCTTCGCCCATGCCCGAGGCACCCCCGGTCACCACGGCAACCCGTCCGGTCATCACCCTCTCCTACTCGTAGACGACGCGAAGCGTCGGACTTGCGGGCAGCGACTGACACGTCAGGACCCACCCCTCCGCCACTTCGTCGTCGTCCAACGCGTCGTTGTTCAACATCCGGGCGCTACCCTCGATCACCCTCGCCATACATGTTCCGCAGGAACCGGTCTCGCATGACGCCGGCGCCTTGAGACCGGCCATCCGAGCCGTCTGCAGAAGCGTCTCTCCCGAGCGGTGCGACGTCGTGGTCGTCTTGCGATCCAGGACGAAGACGATCTCGTCGGCCTGCACGGACGCACCGCCCAGTGCGTCGGGCACCACCGGAGCCGCCGTGAAGCGTTCCAGGCGCACGCGCGTTGCGGAGACGCCGGCGGCCAGTACCCGGGCCTCCACGGTCTCCATGAACGGACCAGGGCCGCAAATGTAGTAATCGCCATGATCGCCCGAGCCGATGAAGTCATCGACGACGCCCTGGGTGAGGATCCCGGCATCCTGATCGAAGTGGTAGACGATGGAGATTCGGTCGGGGTGTGACGTCACCAGACGCTCGAGCGCAGGGCCGAAGATCACCGCGTCGCGGTTCCGGTTGGCGTACAACAATCGCACCCGCCGGGTCGAGTTCTCCAACACCGTCCTGATGAGCGAGAAGATGGGCGTGATTCCGCTGCCGCCGGCGAATGCGATGAAGTCGTCGACGGATTCGTCGTCACCGAGGGTGAAGCGCCCCTCCGGTGGGGCCGCGTGCAATTCGGCGCCCTCAGATGCGTTGTCGTTCAGCCAGTTCGACACCATGCCGCCGGGATCACGTTTGACGGTGATCTGCAGCATGCCCTCGCTGGGCGCGGACGACATGGAGTAACAGCGCCGAAGCTCCTGGCCGTCGAGATCGACCTTCACGGTCAAGAACTGCCCGGCACGGAAGGCGAAGTCGGCAGATCGGTCCGTCGGCACGTCGAGGACCAGCGAGACTGCGTCTGCCGTTTCCCGCACCACGCGCGCAATGCGCAGTGACGAAAATCCCTCCGTGTGCTGACTCATCGTCGACCATGTTATCAAGTACTTGTCATTAATATCAAGTACCCGCCACTCGGGTCCTGCGTGATCAGTTTCTACTCGATGTGGTCGGCATGCAGCCGGTGACCCGTGCCCTGCTCGACAACCCGCCCCAGCAGCTCCCTCAGCGTCTTCTGCTCTGCCGCGCTCAACACCCCGAACACCCTGTCGTGAGCGGCGATGGCGTCGCTCACCACGGCTTCGGCCACAGTGCGGCCCTCGTCGGTCAGGAACGCCTGCAGTATCCGACCGTGCTGCGGATCTTGTTTGCGCTCAACGAGTTCACGACGCTCGAGCTCCTTGAGCGCCAACTGCACGCCCTGGGGACTGATCAGCAGGCGACGGGCCAGATCGGCGCCGGACAGTCCAGGTTCGGAAGCCAATTGGCGCAAGAGGCCGATCTGCGCAGTACTCACCCCATGCTCGCTGACGGAGTCGTTCACGGTCGTGAGCGCGAAGTACCATGCCTGCTTGAGCAACCAGAGAATGTTGTCGGTCTGCTCCATGGCCCCTGCCCTACCTCTCCCGCGTCAGCGCTTGAACACCTCACCATTCTTCATCACGAAGCGCACGTCCAGGGTCACCGCGATGTCGAGGGACGGATCGCCCGGCACGGCGACGACGTCGGCGCGGTAGCCGGGGGCGAGCTGGCCCAGTTCGTCGTCGACGGCGATCAGTTCCGCACCGGTGAGCGTGGCGGCCCGAAGGGCCTGCATGGGCGTCATCCCTCGCCGCACCAACGCCACGATCTCCTTGGCGTTCTGCCCGTGCGGAATGGCCGGAGCATCGGTCCCACAGGCAATGCGCACACCCGCGGCGATCGCCTTCGGCAGCATCGCCTGCGCTTGCGGGAAAACCACCTCCGCCTTCTTGCGGAGTTCCGGGGCTATCCGGTCGACCGCCATCGCTTCGGTGAGATACGTGGTGGACACCAGAAAGGTGCCGGTGTCGGCCATCATTCGAATCGTGTCGTCGGTCGCGAGGAAGCCGTGTTCGATGCAGTCGATGCCCGCCCGGATGCAGGCGCGAATGGCACTGTCCCCGACGGCATGAGCGGCGACGCGAACCCCGGCCCGGTGCGCCTCGTCGGCGATCGCCACGAATTCTTCGTCCGAATATTGTTGCGCCCCAGGGGCCGTACTGTGCGACATCACCCCGCCCGAGGCCGACACCTTGATCAACTTGGCACCGTGGCGCACTTGATACCGGACACAGGCGCGAACCTCGTCGACACCGTTGGCGATGCCCTCGGCCACCGACAGCGGCATGATGCCCGGGGCCAGCCGTTGGAACACAGTGGGGTCGAGGTGGCCACCGTAGGGAGTGACCGCATGGCCTGCGGGAAAGATGCGCGGTCCGGGGTGCCAGCCGTTGTCGATGGCCCGCATGAGCGCGACGTCCAGGAGGTAGCCACCGGTCTTCACCATCAGGCCGAGGTTGCGCACCGTCGTGAATCCGGCGGCGAGGGTCGCTCGCGCGTTCACGGCACCGCGAAGGGTCCGGTAGGCGGGATCATCCTGCACCCCGTGCATCGGGTTGGGCAAGCCTTCGGGCCCACCGGGGCCGCCGATGAGCAGGTTCAGCTCCATGTCCATCAACCCGGGCAGCAGCGTGACGTCCCCCAGATCGATGATCTCCGCCGGGTCATCGGGGAGCACGTCGGGATTGACGGACTGGATCCGCTCACCCTCGATGACGAGTACGGCCGGTGAGCGCACCTCCCCCGCCGCCACGTCGGCCCAGCGGGCCGCACGCAGAACAGTCGTCACGGGACGGGCTCGATGACGCAATCCAACGACGTCGCACCGGTGTCCGGGACACGTGGCTGTTTCCAGCATTCAACTGGAAACGACACCGAGATCATGGAGTACAGCATGTGCATCAGGTTCAGAACATCCTCGGGAAGTTCGTCGAGCGAGAACTTGTCGCAGTAGGAGATGGCCTCTTCCGCGCGTGCTGTGATCGCATCGTAGAACGCAATCAGCTCGGTCATCGAGCTCGCCAGCCGTTTGGCATAGCGCTCCTGCTCGGTGCCCAGACACCAGTCGGAGAATTGCTCGAGATCGGCGAATTCGGGAGGCAGCAGGGACGTTGCCACGATCGTCACACTCCCGCCGTCTTGCGCTGGTAGTCCTGCACCCAGGCTGCCGTCTCGACGTGCAGGTGGCGGATGAGCACCTCCTGGTCGCACAGGACGAAATCGTCGAGCACTCCCGTCTCGATCATCGCCTGCGTGGCCTCGAGCGTGTTGGCGTCCTGCAAGCCGTACTCCTTGAACGACACGGCAGCGAGCTCCTGGGCTATGCGTTCACGCGGTGTACGGGGTTCGGGGAAGTAGAGGGTGCACTCGAAGGTGTGACTGCTGACCGACGTCGGCCAGTAGTGGTACGTCAGGTACCAGCCCTGCCCCCAGAACAAGATGACGAAGTTGGGGAAGAGCTGGAAGGAATCCAGCCCCCAGGGATCACACTTGGCGGGGTTGAGACCGACGGGCATAGGCCCGAGATCTGCTGCCTCCCAGGGGCCGAAGAGCCCGCTCCGACAGATGTCCTCGATCGGCTTGCGCATCTCGTCCGACATCTCCCACGCTTTGACGCCAGACGTGCTCACCAGTCGATGCGGGCCCTCGATCCGATAGTGCGGCGCCTCGAAACCCGCCTCGGCAGCAGCCTTCGAGTAGGCCGTCGGTGACTGATTCGCATGCAGCACGGGGGCGTGATAGAACTCCTGGAACGCGTCCATGTACAGCTTCCAGTTCGCCTTGACCTCGGAACGGTAGGTGAACCGCGAGGTGAGTTTTCCGAACGGGTATCCGTCGAGCGCCGTGATCATCGGCCCCAGAAAGTCGCGCAGTGACTGCTCCGGCTCGGCGGCGAAGTTGACGAAGATGAAGCCTTCCCAGACGTCGCAGTGCACGCCGACGAGGCCGTATCGACTCTTGTCCAGGTCGAAGAACTCCTCCTCCTGCTGCACGAACGCCAGGTTGCCCTCGAGGTCGTACCGCCACGCGTGGTACTTGCAGGTGAACTGACGGCACACGCCGCTGGTCTCCTCGCGCGGCATCTCGTTCCACACCAACTTGTTTCCGCGATGACGACACACATTGTGATAGGCCTTCACCGCACCATCAGCAGTGCGCACCACGATGATCGAGGTGTTGGCAGCCTTGAGTTCTTTCGTGAAGTAACTTCCCTTGCGCGGCAGGCTTTCGACGCGGCCGACGTTCAGCCAGGCGCGCTTGAACACCGCCTTGCGCTCGACTTCGTAGAACTCGGGATCCGTTGAGTCCTTGTACGAGACCGGACCGGTGCCCAGATGCGGATAGTGCTCGGTCCAGCTGCCCTCAGCCGGTTTGGGGAAGCGCGCCACGAGATCCTCCTGTCGACGCGACCGGCCGCACGCATGTCACGCAACGCCCCAGTCGGTCCGCGGGTATTCCGTCAGCCACCTGACACCTATCGGCAATCAGGCCAGCCGTCGAACCTGACCGTATATGCTGGACCCGGCAATCACAAGTAGTTGACACTGCCGCGTCGACGGCGGCGAAACGGAGATCCTGGATGCACCATGGCGAGCTGTTCATCGGCGGAAAGTGGCTGCATCCCAGCGGCACTGAACACATCGACGTCGTGTCTCCATCCACCGAAGAGCAGGTGGCGCGCGTCGCCGCTGCGCAGCCCGGCGACGCCGACTCAGCGGTCGCGTGCGCGCGAGCAGCCTTCGACGAGGGCCCCTGGCCGCGGATGACACCCGCAGAACGCATCGCAGTCATCCGCCGACTGGCGACGCTGTACGGACAGAGGCGAACTGAGATGGCCGAGGCGATCACCTCGGAGCTCGGTGCGCCGATCAGCTTCGCCAAGCGCGCTCAGGTGGCGCTGCCGTGGACGATGATGAACGCCTTCTGCGACCTCGCCGAGACGTACCCGTGGCGGGAGGATCGCGGTGGGATGTACGGCTCCGATATCCGCGTGCTGCGCGAGCCGGTCGGCGTGGCGGTGGCCATCGTGCCGTGGAACATGCCCCAGTTCCTCATCGTCACGAAGCTGATCCCTGCGCTGCTCGCGGGGTGCACGGTCATCGTCAAGCCGGCCCCCGAGACGCCGCTGAACGCGCTTCTCCTCGCCGAGATCCTCGCCGAGGCCGACCTGCCCGCCGGCGTGGTGAGCGTGCTGCCCGGCGGACGGGATCTAGGCGAGTACCTGGTTGAACACCCTGGAGTCGACAAAGTTTCGTTCACGGGCTCAACCCGTGCCGGTAAGTCGGTTGCAGCGGCCTGCGCCGCAGGCCTGAGACGAGTGAGCCTCGAACTCGGCGGCAAGTCGGCAGCTATAGCCCTCGACGACGCAGATCCCGCCGCCGTCGCAACCGCCGTTCGGTCGGCCAGCTTGTCGAACGCCGGCCAGATCTGCAACGCCCTCACCCGCGTGCTGGTGCCGGCCCGGCGAGCCGACGAGTTCATCGATGCACTGGCCACCGAGGTCGACGGCCTGCGGGTGGGCGACCCGCGCGACGACGCCACTCACGTCGGGCCGTTGGTCTCGCGGCGACAGCAGGAACTGGTACGCGACTACATCGACCTCGGCCAACGCGAGGGCGCCCGACTCGTCGTCGGCGGCACCGAGTTGCCAGAGGGCGTCGACCGCGGCTGGTACGTGCGTCCCACAGTGTTCGCTGACGTGCACAACTCGATGCGCGTGGCCCGCGAAGAGATCTTCGGTCCGGTTCTGACTGTGATCGCCTACTCCGACGAGGCCGAGGCCGTCGCGATCGCCAACGATTCCGACTACGGCCTGGCCGGATCCGTGTTCACCGATGATGCCGACCGCGGAATGGCTGTCGCAGAACGCATTCGGACGGGTACGTTCGGCGTGAACCAGGGCTATCCCATGGATCCTTTCGCTCCCTTCGGCGGGGTCAAGGGCAGCGGTTACGGACGCGAACTGGGCCGCGAGGGCATCGACGGCTACACCCACACGAAGTCCATCGCGGTGGCCGGAGCAGTCAGAGCGTGACGGCGGAGAACGAGACAGGCGCAATGATGTCGTCGGTGCGCCGGGAGACGAACTTCGCCCGACCGGTCGCGCCGCACCGCGGGCGCATCTATCTCGGCACCGGACTGTTCACGGCCGCCGTGTTCCTCGGGGTGACCATCGGGGTCCACATCGGCGTCATCGCACCGACGTTCACCACCGACGTCGTCGTCAACCTGATCTTCGGCGTTCCTGTCCTTCTACTCCCCCTGGTCATCCTGTGGAACGCCCCGGGTGAGAACCGGACGTCCCTCGACAGGGCCGCCGAACTCGTCCTGTTCTATCTCCCCTACACCGCGGGTAGCCAGATCGGGTACGAGCTGATGTTCCTCATCGGCCACCCTCTTGGGTTGTGGACACCTACCGACGACCCCGGCTGGAAGTGGCTGTGGTGGCAATACGGCTTGGCCGACACCCGCTACGTGAGCGGCAATCCATGGGTCTTCGCCCTCGAGGTGGTCGGCGTGCTGACGGGCGCTCTGCTCCTCGTAATGTGGACGCGGCTGATCCGTCCGGGACTGCCGACCGAGTCGCGTATCCGGTGCCTGTGGTTGACGTTCGCCGGCGTCGCCGTCTTGATGAGCAGCACCGCCGTCTACTTCGTCTCCGAGATCGGCGCCGGCTTCAGTGACATCGGCCAAGGCGCTTTCGGGTTGGGATTCAAGTTCATCGCCGAGAATGTCCCCTTCATCGTCCTGCCGCCGGTGGTGCTGTATGCCATCTACCTGCAGATCGACCATCTCACGCGGCTGGCAGCCCGAGAACTCGTTGGGCGATGATGTTGCGCTGGATCTCCGACGTACCTCCGGCGATCGTGCCCGAGAAACTGCCGAGGTACCGCGTGAACCAGTTGGCGGTGAATTGACCTGGGGCGTAGGGATTATCGGGCGCAGACAGAGCGGAGTCGGTCAGAGAATCCGATTGGCCCGCGTCCAGCCGGTCCTCGTAGGCCCGCTGCTCGGCTTCCGAGCCGAGCACCTTCAGAACGGACAGACCGGGCACATCGACCTCGCCACGGGAGGCCCGCGCAAGCGCCCTGGAGCCGAGGAGGCGCAGCGCCTGGTGGTCCATGACCGAGGTGGCCAGGCGATCCCGCTCCAGGGCGGTTCGCGGCCGAACGCCCTGCAGCGTCTGATCCAACCGGGTGGCGAACGACATCCACATCATCGTGCGTTCATGGCCGAGCGAGCCGTTCGCCACCCGCCACCCCTCGTCTAGCGGCCCGATGAGGTTCTCCACCGGAACGCGGACGTCGGCGAAGAAGACTTCGTTGAAGTCGAGGTCGTCGCGGTCGTACACGTTCGCAAACGGGCGGCGCGTCACTCCGGGACTGCCCGTCGGAATGAGCAGGGCACTGATCCCCTTGTGCTTCGGGGCTGTCGGGTCGGTCCGCACGAAGGTCAGGATCACGTCTGCGTCGTGCGCTCCGGACGTCCAGACCTTTTGACCGTTCACCACGAAGTGGTCACCGTCGCGAACGGCGCGCGTGGCCAAGCCGGCCAGATCGGAACCCGCCCCCGGTTCGCTCATTCCCAATGACGCCGTGATGTCGGCCCGCAGGATGGGCGCCGCCCAGCGCGCCTTTTGTTCCTCGGTTCCGAACGACAGCAGCGACGCCGCGACGATGCCGACGCCCTGCGGATTGAACGCGTGGTACAGCCGTCGCCGGTTCAGCTCCTCGCGGTGGACGAACTGTTCGAGGATTCCGGCATTGCGGCCACCGAACTCTGGCGGATTTCCCGGCACCAGCCAGCCGTGGTCGAATTGCAGTCGCTGCCAGCGCCTCGCCCATTCCGGAACGTGCGCGGTGGAGCGAGAGCGCTCTGCGGAAGCCTCCGCTGCCGAAGGCAGGTGTGCATCGAGAAAGGCACTGAATTCTGCTCGGAACGCCTCGATCTCGTGATCGAACACGAGTTTCATGTGCCGATGATATCAAGTACTTAATATTTGTGAAGGCCTGGCAACAAGTGCCCTCCGAAACAGAGCGCGCAAAGGATCGTCTCAGGATCACGCGCGGCGCGCGCGTGTCAGCTGGCGGGGATGAGGTCCGCCGCCACCGAGGGCTTGATCATTGCGCCGCTCCGAAACATCTCCGAGGCGCCGATGTCGGCGAATCCCGGGTCGATGGCCCGTAAGGCCTGCGCCTTGAAAGCGCGTGCGGCAGCACTCAATTGGTGATGAACAGAATCCACGGTGTCGTCCAGTTCGGCGGGACAACGCTCCCCCCACAGAGTCACTTCCGTGAGTCCATGGTCAAGCGCCTCGAGCACGCCCTGTCGGACGCGAGCGTCGGCAGCGAACAACTCTGCCGCGACCGCCACGGTGTGCGGGTGGGGCTGATCCGCCCACATCGCCAGCGCTTCTTCGAGATCATGAACCGCGACGCCGAGAATCTCCAGGGCTCGGAAATCCTCCGCGCCGTCGATGAGCACCGTGACGTCCCACCCAGCCATCACTCGGTCGACGATGAAGCCGCCGGCGCACTTCACGACGTCGTGAACCGAAGGCCCCACCACGTCCAGCCGGTACCTCATCGCGCACTCCTGTCGACGGGTTCGAAATCTCTGGCCAGCGTCTGCGCGTACCCCGTGAAGACCTCGACCAGGGGTATCGAAGGATCGAGCAACCATGCGGACTCCATTCCGTTGATGAAGGCGAGAATTTCGACGGCCTTGATGGCCGGGTCGAAGTCAGAGCGGTACACACCAGTGTCTTGCGCACGTCGGATGAAGTCGGTGACGATGCGCACCGCCGCGTGTTGGCGCCTCACCAGACGATCGTGCAACGGCGCGTCGGGAGCGATGTTCTCGGCGAGCAGAACCGTGAAGGTGCCGATCAGTTCGGGCTGACGATCGAAACGTTCCGCGACTCGGCAGATCTCGGTGATGAGGTCACCCATCCGGTCAGCGTGCTGGTCGTCGTCGGCATCGCGGGCATCGAGCACGGCATTGAGCAGATGCTCCTTGGACGCGTAGTGGTGCAAGAGTCCCGCAGGGCTCACGCCCGCTTCCTTCGCGATCTGCGCCAACGATGTGTTGCGCCAGCCGTTGCGGGCGAGCAGCCGTTCGGCGACCTGGAGGATGAGCACTCGGCGGTCTTCACCCTTGGCCAACAGAGACGCGTAGGGGCGTGTCGAGCGGTCCCCCGTCACCACCTCGAGGCTCTGGTCGCTCACCACACTCCCACCGTCGAACCAACCTAGTGAACACACAGTAGGTAGGTTTGGCCGCTGTGACAAGGGTCTCTTTTCGGACCCGGTGGCTGCGTGGTGGCCGCCGCTACAGGCCGAGCGATTTGGCGACGATGACCTTCATGACCTCGCTGGTGCCGGCGTAGATGCGGGCCACACGGGCGTCCGTGTAGAGCCGCGCGATCGGATACTCCATCATGTAGCCGTAGCCGCCGAACAACTGAAGGCAACGGTCGACGACGCGCTGCTGCATCTCGGTGCAGAACAGCTTGACCCTGGCCGCGTCGGCGCCAGACAACTGCCCCTCGACGTGCAACGAGACGGCGCGGTCCAGCATCGCCTGTGCCGCCTCCACCTCGGTCGAACACGCGGCAAGCTCGAACTTCGTGTTCTGGAAGGACGCCACCGACGAACCAAAAGCTTTGCGGTCCTTCGTGTAATCGATTGCTGCGGTGATGGCAGATCGCGCCTGCGCAACTGACCCGACCGCCACCGTCAGACGCTCCTGCGGCAAGTTGTGGCCTAGATAGCCGAAGGCCTCGCCGACCTCGCCGAGCACGTTGGCAGCCGGGACCCGGACATCCACGAACGACAATTCGGCGGTGTCCTGGACCTTGCACCCCATCTTCTCGAGCTCGCGCCCCCGGGTGAAGCCTGGCATACCGTCCTCGACGACCAGCAGGGTCAGGCCCTTGCGGCGGTTGTCCGGATCGATGGAGGTGCGTGCCACCACGACCACCAGATCGGCCTGCATGCCGCCGGTGATGAACGTCTTGGCGCCGTTAAGGACGTAATCGCCGCCGTCGACCACCGCGGTGCTCCGCATGCCCGCCAGATCCGAACCGGTGCCCGGCTCGGTCATCGCCACGGCCGTCAGCAGCGAGCCAGCCGCCAGACCCGGGAACCAGCGTTCGCGCTGTTCGGTGTTCGCATAGTGCAGGAAGTACGGCAGGATCACTTCGATCTGCGTGCGCACGGTGGACAGCGTCACCAGCGCCCGCGCCGCCTCTTCCTGCAGCACGACGTTGTACCGGTAGTCGCTCGTACCACCGCCGCCGAACTCTTCCGGGATCGCCATACCCAGCAGGCCGAGCTCACCCATCCGCTCGAACACCTCGCGTGGTAGCCGACCACCTTTCTCCCAGCTGGGATAGTGCGGCACAACCTCCTTCTCGACGAATGTGCGCACCAGAGCACGAAATGCTTCGTGGTCTTCGTCGAAGAGGTCACGGCGCATGGGTGTTCCTTTCGCTGGCGTCAGGCAGGGGTCTCGGCGGCGACGGAGGTGAAACCGCCCATTCGCCAGAGAAAGTCGGCTCACGTTTGGCTGCGAACGCGGCATACGCTTCCGCCGCGTCCGTCGTCGCGAAGTTTCCGGGCTGAGCGCGGGCCTCGTTCGCCAGTGCCGACTGCAACGTGCTACTCGCGCCATCGTTGAGGAGAGCTTTGCTCTGCGCCAACGCGAACGGCGGCCCAGCCGCCAACCGACCGGCCAGACCGTCGACGAAGGCGTCGATGTCGTCGGCCGCACGCACCCAGGTCACCAGACCGAGTGCACGAGCCTCGTCGGCATCGATCATGTCTCCCAACAGGATCAGGCGCTTCGCCTGCTGCAGGCCGACCAGCTTCGGCAGCAGCCATGACCCACCGAGGTCCACCGACAGTCCGCGTTTGGCGAATATCTGGCAGAACTGCGATTCGGGGGTGGCCGCCACGAGGTCACATCCGAGGGCGAGGTTCCAGCCGGCGCCGACCGCAATCCCAGTCACCTTCGCCACCGTCGGGACCGCGAGTTCGTGGAGAGCAAGTGCCACATCGGTGAGCCGTTGCAGTTTGTAGCGGGGATGGATGTCCTCGCCGGTGCCGATGTCGGCTCCCGAGCAGAACGCCCCACCCGCACCGGTGAGCACCAGGACCCGAACGGCGGGATCGCGTGCAGTGGCCCGCAACGCGTCGGCGAGCTCCCACCAGGCGCGGGCGTCGAGCGCGTTCTTGCGGAGCGGCCGGTTGAGCGTGACGGTGCGAACGCCCCTCGCGTCGTCGGCCACGAGGACGGGCTCATCGGTCATCGGTACACCGGGCCGATCGCTCCCTCGTCCCGAAGCGCCGCGATCTCCTCAGTGGTCAGGCCCAGCTCGGCGAGAACGAGATCGGTGTGTTCGCCCAGCCCCGGTACCGCGCCCATCGGGGCCTCGTAGCCGTCGATCACCGGCGGCGGCATCAGCGAAGGAATACTGCCCACGGGCGAGCCGATCTGACGCCAGCGGCGGCGTGCGCGCAGCTGGGGGTGGCTCAGCACGTCGGATGGCAGGTTGTACCGCGCATTGCCGATTCCCGCAGCGTCCGCGATCTCCTGGATATCCTCTAGCTCGCGTGTGGCGCACCATGATCCGATGGCCTCGTCGAGGATCTCCCGGTGCGCACACCGACCGGCGTTCGTCGCGAATCGCGCATCAAGGGCTAGATCGGGTCGGCCGATGACGTCCTTGGCCAGACGTTGCCACTCGCGGTCGTTGGTGGTGCCGAGCACGACGGTATGGCCGTCTCCGGTGGGGAACGATCCGTACGGCGCGACAGCCGGTGCGCTGACACCCAACGGCACCTGGTCGACACCGGTGTGCTGGGTGTACGTCAGTTGATATCCCATGATGTCGGTCATGACGTCGAACAGGCTCAAATCCACCGCCGGCGCCACCCCCTCGGCGCGTCCCCCACGGGCCACGAGAAGCGCCATGATCGACAGGGCGGCGTAGAGACCGGTGGTGAAGTCGGCCATCGCCGGCCCCGGTTTGGCCGGCAGACCCGGGTGGCCAGTCACCGCACAGGAGCCCGACTCCGCCTGCACGAGAAGGTCGTATGCACGCTTGTGGGAAATGGGACCACCGGGTCCGTAGCCGTCGATCTCCACCGGAATGACATTGGGATGGCGGGCTGCGAGATCGGCTCGGCCAAGCCCGAGCCGGGCCGT
The DNA here is from genome assembly GCF_055419625.1 of Mycobacterium sp. IDUB_1. Lineage (NCBI taxonomy): Bacteria > Bacillati > Actinomycetota > Actinomycetes > Mycobacteriales > Mycobacteriaceae > Mycobacterium > Mycobacterium sp. IDUB_1. The sequence continues at coordinate 686,966 of NZ_JBVAYA010000003.1, forward strand.
GGCACCGGGCGCGAGATTCGACACGAACGCGTCGGCTCCGTCGAGAAGACGGTGCAGGACGTCGATCCCGTTCGGCGACTTCAGATTCAGCGTGATCGACTCCTTGCCCCGGTTGCACCAGACGAAATGCGCACCGAGACCGCCCGGGCCGTTGACGACGTCGTCGTAATCGCGGGCGAAGTCTCCCCCGGACGGGTTCTCCACCTTGATGACGCGGGCACCGAAATCGGCGAGCACCCGCGTGCAGATGGGGGCCGCCACGGCCTGCTCCATGGCGACGATCGTGATGCCCGCGAGGGGGCCGAGGTTGGTCACGATGCGCCGGTCACATCACCATGCCGCCGTCCACGGGCAGCACCTGACCCGTGATGTAGGACGCGGCATCGGATGCGAGGAAGACGAAGGCGCCCGCAACCTCGTCCGGTTCAGCCCAGCGCTGCAACGGGATTCGGCGCATCATGTTCGCGGCGAATTTCTCGTTGGTGCGAATGGTCTCGGTCATCGGGGTCGCAGCCAGCGGCGCCAACGCATTGACAAGGATGTTCTTGCGTGCGAGCTCGCGGGCCAACGACTTGGTGAATCCGATGATTCCGGCTTTGGCCATCGAATAGTTGACCTGCCCGAGCGTGCCGGTGATACCAGCCGCCGAGGTCACGTTCACGACGCGCCCGGTGCCATCGGTTGCGAGGAACGGAAGCGCCGCCTGGGTGACGCGGAAGGCGCCCATCACGTGAATGTCGAGCAGTCGGTTGACATTGTCCTCGGTGATGTCCGAGAACATCGCGGGCGCGGTCACTCCCGCATTGTTGACAACAATATTGAGCACACCACCGGTCATTGCCGCCGCCCGTGCGGCCGCGGCGTCGGCGGATTCCCGGTCGGCGACGTCCAGTCCCGCGCTCCCGGCTCTGCCTCCCCGATCGTTGATTCCGTTGGCGACCTCGGCCGCGGCGTTCTCGTCGAGGTCGGTCACGAAGACCGACGCACCAGCAGTGGCGAGAGCTCCCGCGACCGCCGAGCCGATCCCGCCGGCAGCGCCCGTCACGAGAGCGGACCGACCCGTGAGGTCGAAGAGCGGATTGGCACCCATCAGTAGCTCCTGGGCAGGCCAAGCACCTTCGAGGCCAGGAAGTTCAGGATCATCTCCTGACTCACCGGGGCGATCTTCATCAGTCGGGACTCACGGAAGAAGCGCGAGATGTGGTACTCCTCGGAGTAACCCATGCCGCCGTGCGTCTGCATGGCACGGTCGGCTGCATCGAATCCGGCGTCCGCGCACAGGTACTTGGCCATGTTGGCCTCCCGGCCGCAGGACCGACCGTTGTCGTAGAGCCACGTGGCCTTACGCAAGACGAGCTCCGCGGCATCGAGTCGTGCCAGCGAGTCGGCCAGGGGGAACTGGATGCCCTGGTTCATGCCTATCGGTCGATCGAAGACGACGCGCTCGTTGGCGTATCTGACTGCACGGTCCAAGGCCACCCGCCCGATGCCCAGCGCCTCCGCTGCGATCAGCATCCGCTCCGGATTGAGACCGTGCAGGATGTACTCGAAGCCCCTACCCTCCTCGCCGATGCGATCCGCGACCGGAATGCGGAGGTCGTCGATGAACAACTCGTTGCTGCTGACCGCGTTCCTCCCCATCTTCGTGATGGGCCGCACGTCGACGTGGTCGCGATCGAGATCGGTGAGGAACAACGTCAGCCCGTCGGTCTTCTTGGCGACGTCGTCGTAGGGCGTGGTCCGGGTCAGCAACAGAATCTTCTCGGACTCCATGGCCTTGGAGATCCACACCTTACGTCCGTTGACCACGTACGAGTCCCCGTCACGCCTGGCGAACGTGGTGATGCGCGACGTATCAAGGCCTGCACCGGGTTCGGTGACACCGAAGCAGACGTGAAGATCGCCGTCGACGATTCTGGGCAGGGTCGCGGCCTTCATCTCTTCCGACCCGAACACCACCACGGGCTGCATGCCGAAGATGGACATGTGAATCGCACTGGCTGCGTTCATCCCGCCGCCGGAGCGGGCCACTTCCTCGGCGAGGATGGTCGCCTCGGTGATGCCGAGACCATGACCGCCGTATGCCTCGGGGATGGTCATGCCGAGCCAACCTCCGGAGGCGACGGCATCGTAGAACTCCTGGGGGAATTCGTGACGCTGGTCCTTGTCCATCCAGTACTGGTCGTCGAAGCGCCCCGCCAGTTCGGCCACCGACTTACGGATCAGCTCCTGATCCTCGGTCAGTGCGAAGTTCATCCCACCGGTCACTGAATCTCTCCTCGTCGAAGGGCGGTCCGATGCCGCCGCGGGCCACCTCGGCCCGACGGAGAACGCCGCAGCACCTCCACGCCGGCGGTCAGGGTTCACCCGACCAGTAGACGAAAACTATCCTCTCGTTTGCGGAGAATCAACCGCCAGGCCGGTCCATAAGGGCACATGCCTGGGGATTCCCGGGTGCGGCCTGCAGCGGATGCGGTGAACTCGACGCACCCCACCGTTGACGATCGAGCGTCGACGTGAAAATCTGTTAGTCGAATATGAGAATGCAATTCTCGGAGCGCCGAGTAACCCCGACACTCCCCGAAGGAGAAGCCGTGCGCATACCGCCGTTGCCTGCTGCCGAGTGGGACGACGCCGTGTTGACCGCACTGCGGATGATGCCTGAAGAACTCCGCAACCCCACAGCAGCAGGGAACGCGATCGGCACCCTGGTCAATCATCCCGACCTCACCCGCCCGTTCCTGAATTTCAGCTTCTACCTGCTCACGCGCTCGACCCTCGACCCGCGGGTCCGCGAGATGGCCATTCTGCGGGTTGCCCACCGCACCGCGTGTGCGTACGAGTGGGACGAGCACGTAGCGATCGGAACCGATGCTGGGCTGACCGCGGACGACATCGCGACGGCACAAGGCATCAGGGGCGCCGCAGGCTTCGACCGCGTCGTGTTGGCGGCGGTCGATGAACTCGTCGACGGTGCCAGTGTCGGCGACGATACGTGGGCAGCGTTGTCCGAACACCTCGGCAAGCGCGAGTTGATGGACTTCGTCTTCACAGTTGGCGGCTACAACATGCTGGCCATGGCCCTGAACACATTCGGTGTGGAACCCAAGAAGGAGAACTGATCGCGTGGCATTCTTCCCCAAACCCGAGGCGGGTAGCTGGACCGAGAACTGGCCAGAATTGGGCACGGCACCAGTGGATTACACCGATTCGATCGATCCTGACCACTGGATGCTGGAGCAACAAGCCATCTTCCGCAAGACGTGGCTGCACCTCGGTCGCGTCGAGCTGCTTCCCAAGACGGGCAGCTACTTCACGCGCGAGATACCCTCGGTGGGGAAGGGAACCTCGATCATCGTCAACAAGGACAAGGACGGCACCATCCGGGCCTTTTACAACATGTGCAGGCACCGGGGAAACAAGTTGGTCTGGAACGACTACCCGGGCGAAGAGGTCTCCGGCAACTGCCGCCAGTTCGTCTGCAAATACCACGCATGGCGGTACGACCTGAAGGGCGACCTGACCTTCATTCAGCAAGAGGGCGAGTTCTTCGACATCGACAAGGCCGACTACCCGCTCAAGGCGGTGCGGTGCGAGGTGTGGGAGGGCTTCATTTTCGTCAACTTCGACGACGACGCCCAGCCCCTGGCTGAATACCTGGGCGAGTTCGGCGAGGGCCTGAAGGGCTACCCGTTCCACGAGATGACCGAGCACTACAGCTACCGGTCAGAAGTCAAGGCGAACTGGAAGCTGTTCATCGACGCGTTCACGGAGTTCTACCACGCGCCGATCCTGCACATGAAGCAGGCCGAGAAGGCGGAGGCCGAGAAACTCGCCAAGTTCGGATTCGAGGCGCTCGCCTACGACATCAAGGGCGATCACTCGATGGTGTCGTCGTGGGGCGGCATGTCCCCGCCCAAGGACATCAACATGGTCAAGCCCATCGAGCAGATACTGCACAGCGGTCTCTTCGGCCCCTGGGACCGGCCGGACATCAAGGGCATTCTGCCCGACGAGTTGCCGCCCGCCATCAACCCTGGCCGGCACAAGACCTGGGGCACAGACTCGTTCGAATTCTTTCCGAACTGGACGCTGCTGTTCTGGGCACCGGGCTGGTACCTCACCTACAACTACTGGCCGACCGGCGTCGATTCTCACATCTTCGAGGCAGATCTGTACTTCGTTCCGCCGAAGAACCTGCGCCAGAGGCTTTCTCAGGAGCTCGCGGCGGTCACTTTCAAGGAGTACGCGTTCCAGGATGCGAACACCCTCGAGGCGACGCAGACCCAGATCGGCACCCGGGCCGTCACAGAGTTCCCGCTCTGCGATCAGGAGATTCTGCTGCGACATCTCCACATGACCGCTCACAAGTACGTGGACCGGTACAAGGCATCTCTGGCCGAGACCAACGGCGTGCACGCCGCTACGACAGACGAGAAGGATCGCGTACATGTCTAAGCTGCCCGCGGAGTTCGCCGATCTCGAACGATTCGCAGAATGGTGCCTGCCGACCGAGGAGGAGCGTTACGCCAAGCGTCTCGCATCGACGATGGACGAGATGCAGGAGTTGTACGACGCCGGCATGGCGCGTCTCGAGGACATCATGGTCTACGTCGACGAACGCTTTCCTCTCGCGGGCATGCCCGAGGACGCCAAAGCACTGGTCCACCTCGGACAGTCCATCGTCATGGTGAGCTTCCCCATCGAGGTGTGGAAGCAACCGCGTGTGCTCGACAGTGGCGCGGCCTACATCCAATTGGTCAAGGAGCCGGTGGTCTAGTCGTGCTGACCGTCAAGGCTGCGGGTTACGTCGACGTCGACGCGGGTGAGGTGATCCGACCGGCCGTCGTCAGGATCGAGGGTGACCGGATCGTCGGCATCGGCGGGGACGTCCCGAACGGCTCGGATAACGAGGTGCTCGACCTCGGAGAGTCCATCCTGCTGCCGGGTCTGATGGACATGGAGGTCAACCTGCTCATGGGTGGCCGCGGGGAGAACCCGGGTCTTTCTCAAGTGCAGGACGACCCGCCCACCCGTGTGCTTCGCGCCGTGGGCAACTCCCGCCGCACGCTGCGAGCGGGCTTCACCACGGTCCGCAACCTGGGGCTGTTCGTCAAGACGGGTGGCTATCTGCTCGACGTCGCATTGAGCAAGGCCATTGACGCCGGTTGGATCGACGGGCCGCGCGTGGTGCCCGCGGGCCATGCGATCACGCCGACGGGCGGGCATCTCGACCCCACGATGTTCGCCGCCTTCATGCCCGGTGCGCTCGAGCTGACGGTCGAGGAAGGCATTGCCAACGGCGTCGACGAGATCCGCAAGGCGGTGCGCTACCAGATCAAGCACGGCGCCCAGCTGATCAAGGTGTGCGTCTCGGGCGGAGTGATGTCTCTGACCGGAGAGGCTGGTGCGCAACACTATTCGGACGAGGAACTGTCCGCAATCGTGGACGAGGCGCACCGACGCGGACTGCGAGTGGCCGCCCACACACATGGTGCCGAGGCCGTCAAGCACGCCGTCGCGGTCGGCATCGACTGCATCGAACACGGATTCCTCATGGACGACGAGGCCATTCAGATGCTCGTCGAGCACGACCGCTTCCTCGTCACCACCCGTCGACTTGCCGAGGCAATGGACGTGTCGAAGGCTCCGAAAGCACTGCAGGACAAGGCTGCCGAGATGTTCCCCAAGGCGCGCACGTCGCTGGTCGCAGCCTACGAGGCCGGCGTGAAGATCGCGGTCGGCACCGACGCGCCCGCCATCCCGCACGGCCGCAACGCCGACGAGCTCGTCACGCTCGTCGACTGGGGCATGCCCGCGGCGGCCGTGCTGCGGGCCGCGACTGTCGTTGCCGCCGACCTCATCGGCGTCACCGACCGGGGTCGCATCGCCGAAGGCCTGCTGGCCGACATCATCGCCGTCCCGGGTGACCCTCTGCAGGACATCAGCGTCACCCAACACGTCGGCTTCGTTATGAAGGGCGGAAAGGTCTTCCGACATGACAACCTCTAGGACCCGGCCGTCGCGCACCGACGACCTCGTCGAAATCCATCAGCTGTTGGCCAAGTACGCGGTCACCATCACCCAGGGAGACGTCGACGGACTCGTCACGGTCTTCACGCCGGACGGCACCTACAGCGCGTTCGGTTCGACCTACAGCCTGGCGCGGTTTCCCGAGCTCGTCGCGGCCGCCCCCAGCGGCTTGTTCATGACGGGGACGGCACTTGTCGACCTCGACGACGGCGCCGACACCGCAACCGGTACCCAACCACTGTGCTTCGTCGAGCACTCCACGCACGACATGCGCATCGGCTACTACCGTGACAGCTACCTCCGCACAGACGACGGATGGCGTCTGAAGGCCCGCGCCATGACATTCATCCGGCGCAACGGCGACCACGACTCGGGCCGTCCACACGCCATCGGCAGGCCGGAGGCAGGGTGACGACGTTCGCCGGCGTTCCCAGCGTCGCAGAGTTCCGATCCGGACTGCGCAAGTGGCTCGATGAGAACGACTTGACTCCCCCGGCCGACCACTCGCTGGAAGCTCATCAAGCGCAGCACACACGCGTGCTCGGGGCACTCTACGACGCCGGTTGGATGCGGTGGGGCTGGCCTGAAAAGGCCGGTGGTTTCGGCGGACCCGCTGTTCTGCGCGCCGTCGTGGGCGAGGAGATCGTGGGCCAGCGCCTCGACGAACCGGGCCCCTATTCGATGCTCGAAGTACTGGCGCCCACGATGATCGACTACGCGAGCCCGGAGTTGGCCGCGGAGATGGTGCCGCGCCTGCTGTCCGGACGGGAGACGTGGTGTCAGGGGTTCTCCGAGCCCGGCGCCGGGAGCGATCTGGCCTCGCTGAGCACCCGAGCGGAGCAACGCGGAGACTCCTGGGTGGTCAGCGGACAGAAGGTGTGGACCAGCTATGCGCAGTTCTCGTCCAAGTGCATTCTGCTGACCCGCACCGGGGGCACCGACACTCCGAAGAACCAGGCCCTCACCGCGTTCTTCGTCGACATGGACAGCCCCGGCATCGATGTTCGACCGCTGCAGACGATGCACGGCGTGGACGAGTTCTGCGAGGTGTATTTCGACGACGTCGTGGTGCCCGCCGATCGCATGCTCGGAAACCCAGGTGACGGTTGGCAACTCGCCATGGACCTGCTGCCCTATGAGCGCTCGACCTGCTTCTGGCAGCGAATCGCCTATCTCTACTCCCGACTCGATGCGCTCGTCCTCGACGTCAAGCATCTGGGCCGCGATGTCGACGGCGACATGGGAGAGGCGTATCTGGCTCTTCATACGCTCCGATGCCGTTCTCTGGCCACGCAACGACGATTGGACGACGGGGCCAAGCTGGGTCCAGAGACCTCCGTGGACAAACTCCTGCTGTCGGGCGCAGAGCAGCGCCTCTACGACACCGTGTTCGAGTTACTCCCGGAGGCAATCGATCTGGATGACACGGAGTGGCGCACGGAGTACCTCTACTCTCGCGCATCGACCATCTACGGTGGTACCGCCGAGGTCCAGCGAAACATCGTCGCGCGTCGCCTGCTCGACCTTGGGAAAGAGTGATCGTGGATCCAGACGAACTGAAGATGCTCGAGGCGACCCTGCGCAAGACGATGCAGTCGTCGTCCGGCAGCGATCTGGACCGCGCGCTCGCCAAGTTGGGCTGGGCCGAGATGCTCACCGAGTCGGCGGAGAGGATCATTCCTGTGGTTTTCCGCCTGCTCGGCGAGACAGGGGCGCACGCGTCGATAGTGAACGACGTGGTGTTGCGATCCAGCCGTCGCGAGCTCGGCGGGTCCCCCGCACTGCCCTTCGCGGGAAATGTTCAGGTGGTGTGGGATCGGCACGCCGACGGCACGGCGAGCGCGGTCATGGGTGGGCTACCCCTGCGCCGGACCGATGAAGGCGAGCTGTTGCGCCTCGCAGAAGGCCGTCGGGCGCTGGGCTGGTGGCTGATTGGATGTTCGCGGGCCATGCTGGCGCTGGCCCGTCGCCACTCCCTGGATCGCACGCAGTTCGGCAGACCGATCGCGTCCTTCCAAGCGGTGCGACACCGACTGGCAGACACGCTGGTCGCCATCGAGGGTGCCGAGGCGACCCTGACCCTGCCGGGAGTCGACAACCCGGATCTGACTGCGTTACTTGCCAAAGCGGCCGCCGGCCGGGCCGCCCTCACAGCTGCCCGGCACTGCCAGCAGGTGCTCGGCGGCATCGGTTTCACCGCCGAACACGCTCTGCACCACCACGTGAAGCGGGTGCTGGTTCTCGACGGATTGCTCGGCAGCTCGGGGGAACTGACCATCAAGGCCGGCGCCGGCCTGCGTGCCCGCGGCTCGGTGCCGAGGCTGGCCGAACTGTAGCGGTGGCGCCGGTGGCGGCGCGGGCCGCTAACGGGGCAAACCGAGTACGCGTTGCGCGATGATGTTGCGTTGGATCTCCGAGGTGCCACCGGCGATGGTTCCGGCGAACGACCGGATGTAGCGGTCGGCCCAACTCCCCGAGTAGTGGTCGTGATTGAGCGGTACATAGGGCGCCGACATGCCGGATTGCCTCAGCCCGTCAGCGCCCTGCCCGGAGAGCGCGTGCTCGGTGGCGGCCTGCACCGAATCAGCTCCGTGAACCTTGAGAACAGACAGCGAGGCGACGTCCTCGTCACCGCGAGCTGCGCGCGCGAGCGCAGCGGAGCCCATCAGCCGCAACGCATGGTTGTCCATCACCAGCGTCGCGTACCGGTCCCGTTCGATCACAGACGTCGGGTGCCAGTCGTCTACCAGGTCCTGCAGCCGATCGGCGTAGCTGAGCCACAGCATGTTCCGTTCATGGCCCAACGACCCGGTGGCGACACTCCAGCCCTTGCCCAGCTCACCGACGAGGTTGGCCGCAGGCACCCGGACGTCGGAGAAGAACACCTCGTTGAAGTCCAGGTCGTCGCGGTCGGCAGCGGAGGCGAACGGCCGACATGTCACGCCTGCCGAGGCGGTCGGGATCAGGAGAACGCTGATGCCACGATGCTTGACAGCCGCGGGGTCGGTGCGCACGAAAGTCAGGATCACGTCGGATTCGTGGGCACCCGAGGTCCACACCTTTTGGCCGTTGACGACGAATTCGTCCCCATCCCGCACAGCGGTCGTGCGTAGCGACGCCAGATCCGAGCCGGCACCCGGCTCACTCATGCCGAGGGCAGCGGTGATCTCTGCGCGAAGGATGGGCACTGCCCACTTCGCCTGCTGTTCGGGAGTGCCGAACGTCAACAGAGACGCGGCGATGATGCCCACGCCCTGCGGGTTGAAGCTCGACACCATCCGCCGACGGGCCAGCTCGATCTGGTGCACGTACTGCTGCATCAGCGTGGCGTTACGACCGCCGAATGCCGGCGGATTCCCCGGCACCAGCCACCCGTTGTCGAAGAGCAGACGCTGCCAAGCGCGAGCCCAGTCCGGCATGTGCGCAGACGAATGCGGTCGAAGGACGCCGTCAGCATCGGACGGGGCGTGTTCGTCGAGAAAGGCGGCGAACTCGCAGCGGTAGGCCTCGACGTCGTCATCAAAGGTCAGCTGCACGAGCGTCCATTCCGTACCTAACCGTCAGTCTTTTCCTGCGGACTTTCAGAGAATACTATTCTCGTTGTGGGAAAGTTACAATCTCTGACACGCGGGTCTCGGCTGGGCGTAGCGCACTGTTCAATGCCGTTCTCCGGTATAGTTCATCCATGTTCTCCCGAATCGGCCCAGGTCAGAGGCGTCGATGACTACTAGCCCCAGCGAAGAGCCGGCCTGGAAGCAGCGCGCGGTCGAACGCTCCATCAAGACAGCGAAAGTGCGTGCGGCGCAACGGGTTCAGCGCTTCCTCGATGCCGCTCAGGCGATCATCATCGAGAAGGGCAGCACCGACTTCACGGTGCAAGAGGTCGTCGACCGTTCGCGACAGTCGCTTCGCAGCTTCTACCTCCAGTTCGACGGCAAACACGAACTGCTCTTGGCCCTGTTCGAAGACGCGCTGAGCCGCTCGGCCGAGCAGATTCGCGCAGCGACGACCAATCATGCCGATCCGCTGGAGCGGCTGAAGGTCGCGATCCAACTCCTGTTCGAATCCTCCCGGCCCGACCCAGTCGCGAAGCGTCCCCTGTTCACGGATTTCGCACCTCGCCTACTCGTCACGCATCCGTCCGAAGTCAAGGTCGCGCACGCTCCACTCGTGATGCTGCTGACCGAACTCATGGAGGACGCCGCGGCGGCCGGTCAGTTGCGCCCCGGCGTGAACCCCAAGCGGATTGCCGCGATGACGATGCAGACGGTGATGTTCGTCGCTCAGAGCAGCGGTTCGGAAGACGTGGCGACGACGCCGATCTCTGCCGATGAGGTATGGGATTTCGTGTCGCACGGATTCGCATCCGAGGACTGACTCTCGAATTCGACCGTCGGCGAATTCACCGACGGTAGCGTCACCCCCTGTCCGAGAAGCACTCTCGGCTGGCCCGCGCCTCGATCACGTCACAACAGCAATTCATCGTCCCACGCCGTTGACACGACCCGACATGCGGTGACAGAGTGCTGAGCAGGTGCACAGCATGTGCGATCTTCAACGGATTCGAGGGAACAGATGTCACAACGGGTGGCGGGCAAGGTCGCTTTCATCACCGGTGCGGCGCGGGGCCAGGGCCGCAGCCACGCGGTGCGATTGGCCGAAGAGGGCGCCGACATCATCGCCGTCGACGTCTGCAAGCCGATGACCGCGCCGGGCGGCATCCCGGCGTCGACGCCCGAAGACCTGGCCGAAACAGCCTCCCTGGTGAAGAATCTCGACCGCCGGATCGTCACCGCCGAGGTGGACGTGCGCGATTACGCAGCCTTGAAGGAGGCGGTCGACGGCGGCGTCGAGCAGCTGGGGCGGCTGGACATCGTCGTCGCGAACGCCGGCATCGGCAACGGCGGAGCGACTCTGGACCAGACCGGTGAAGACGACTGGAACGACATGATCGGCACCAACCTCACGGGCGTCTGGAAAACCGTCAAGGCGGCAGTCCCCCACATGATCGCAGGCGGTGCAGGCGGTTCCATCGTTCTGACGAGCTCTGTGGGCGGCCTGAAGGCATATCCCAACACCGGACATTACGTTGCGGCCAAGCACGGCGTCGTCGGCTTGATGCGTGCGTTCGCAGTGGAGCTGGGCCAACACATGATTCGGGTGAACTCTGTGCATCCCACTCACGTGAGCACCCAGATGCTGCACAACGACGCCACGTTCAAGATGTTTCGGCCCGACCTGGAGAACCCGGGAGCCGACGACATGGCACCGATCTGTCAGATGTTCCACACGCTGCCCATCCCCTGGGTGGACCCCATCGACGTCAGCAATGCCGTGCTGTTCTTCGCGTCCGACGAGGGCCGTTACCTGACCGGCGTGACGCTGCCGATCGATGCCGGCAGCTGCCTGAAGTAGCGGACGCCTGACGGTCTGCGATCACGAGATCGCAGACCGCGCAGCGCGTCTCGGCGTCACAGTACGGTCACGAGAAGCTACTGATACGAGCTGCTAGTCCCTCACCTTGTTCTTGGCAGCGGGTACGACAGGGGGCGCATCGCGCCAGTTCGGCACGCCGTCGCTCTCGTTGGCGACCGGGAATCCGCCGCCGTGCACCTGCGACCAGTGGCTGTGGTTGAGTTGGTGCAACGTGAAGCAGGCGTTGAGCGCGTTGTAGAAGCCCTGATTGTCCTGAGTCTGGTTGACCGATTCCTTCACGAGCAGAGCCGCCATCGTCGGCACCTTGGCGATGCGCCGGGCGAATTCCAGGGTTCGGTCAGCCAGCTCGTGGGCCGGGAACACTTTGGACACCATGCCCAGCGCGTGCGCTTCGTCCACCGGCAGTGAGTCTCCGGTGAGCATGAGCTCCTTTGTCTTTCGAGCTCCGAATTCCCACGGGTGGGCGAAGTACTCGACGCCGCACATGCCGAGCCGAGTCCCGACGACATCGGCGAAAGTCGTGTCCTCGGCGGCCACGATGAGGTCACAGGCCCACATGAGCATCAAGGCCGCGGCGTACACCTCACCGTGGACCTGCGCGATCGTGATCTTGCGGAGGTTGCGCCACCGGCGGGTGTTCTCGAAGAAGTGGTGCCACTCCTGCAGCATCATCTTCTCTGCACCTTCACGGGTGGCTCCGTTCTCGGTGAAGCTCGGATGCTGGCCGGGGCCGGGCTGATACTCCTGCATCATCACCTTCGATCCAAGATCATGACCCGAGGAGAACATCGGTCCGTTGCCGCCCAGAATCACCACGCGTACCGTGTCGTCGGCCTCGGCCGCGAGGAACGCCGCAGTGAGCTCGACCAACAGCCCGCGCTGCTGGGCGTTGCGCTGCTCCGGCCGGTTGAGCATGATGCGGACGATGGTGCCCTGGTCGAGCGTCTCGTACGTGATGAAGCGGTAATCATCCATGGGCCACGCGCCTTTCAGAATGTGATGACGTTGTGCCCGAGAGTGTTTGGTGAGATCACAACGACACGATGGTGGCCGAGGCGGTGCCCGGTGCACCGTAGACCTGCGCCAAGCCCACCCGGGGGGCGCCGGGAACCTGCCGTTCGCCGGCCTCGCCGCGCAGTTGGCGTACCAGCTCGTGCATCTGCCGCAGACCTGATGCGCCGATCGGTTCGCCATTGGCAATCAGGCCGCCGTCGGTGTTCACCGGCAGCGATCCGCCGATCTCGGTCTCACCGTCAGCCAAGAGCTTCTCTTGATCGCCGTCGGCACACAGCCCGGTCTCCGCCATGTGGATGATCTCGGCGCCGGCATCGGTGTCTTGCAGTTGCGCGACGTCCACGTCCTCCGGTCCGATCCCCGCAGCCTCGTAGGCGGCCCGCGCGGCGTACACCGTCGGCGACACATCTTCTTCCAGCGGCGCGGACGTCGCGTGTACCTCGTAGGCACCGAAGCGACGCGTCCGGATTTCGCTGCCGCGTACGAAAACCGGCTTGTCGGTGTAGCGGTGGGCAATGTCCCCCCGGCACATGATGACGGCGGCGGCACCCTCGTCCGGGGCGCAGAACATGAATTGCCGCAGCGGGTAGTTCAGTACCGGCGAAGCCATGATGTCTTCTTCGGAGATCGGCTTGCGCCGGAACGCATTGGGGTTGAGCGCACCGTTGCGAAAGTTCTTGGCCGCGACCCTGGCCAGCGTCTCCTCGGAGATCCCGTGCCTCTGCAGGTACTGATTGGCCTTCATCCCGAAGAATTTCGTGGTGACGAATTGACCGTTTTCGGCATACCACTGTGGCAGTGCGAGTTTCGCAGGATCGTCAGTGAACGCTCCGCGGGGATGCTTGTCGAGTCCGACGGCGATGCCGATGTCGTACTTGCCCAGCCGGATGGTGTCGGCCGTCTGCTGGATCGCGCTCGCCGAGGTCGCGCAGGCATTGAACACATTGGTGAACGTGATGCCGGTGAGCCCGACGAGCCGGGTGACAGAGTCGGGATTGGAGACCTCGTAGCTGCCACCGAAGCCGAATTGCACGTCTTGCCAGGTAATACCGGCGTCCGCCAGAGCCGACCGGATCGCCTCGGCTCCCATCTCGACAGCGGACTTGTCGAATCGACCGAACGGGTGGATGCCCACGCCGATGATGGCGACGTCGTTCGTCATGCGATCTCTCCCTGTTTTCTGCTCTTCGCGCAACCGCCCACTGCTACACCGGCCGGAAGGCGAAGGTCACGATCTCGTTGCCGTCGGGGTCGGTCGTGAGCGGAATCATCGTGAGCTCGACTTCCATGCCGCACGACAGCTGCCCCGGATCGTTTTCGGTGAGCCGCCCCTCGACGCGTACGACATCGCCCAACTCGACGAGACCCACGCCGTAGGGAACGAAGTCCTCACCTGTGGGGCCGATGTAGGGCGCGCCCGGAGGGAAACCCTGAGTCGTCCAGGCCACGACGGTCCCGCGCCGCGGCAGAAGAACGTCGGTGGTTTCGGACCGACTGCACTTCGGACAGTGACTCTGGCGGGGGAACACCGTCGCTCCGCATGCCCCGCACTCAGTTCCGATCAACTGCGGTTCGTCGGCCGGCCAGGTCGAGATCGCAGGATCCAGCGCCTTTCGCACGAAGCCTCCTCACACTACGGGCTAACACATTAGCGAAATCGTACAGCATCGCTTCTCATAAATGGAAATATCATTCTCATCATTGATTGCCCCCCGGATCCGACTGTCGCAGAAGCGACTTCGTTGCCGAGTACACATCGGTACGGCCCGTGGCGACCCGGGCGGCGAGGTCGTCGAGCTCGGGGTGGGAACGCAGGACGCTCTGGGCCAGAGAGAGCAGCTGGGCCCGAGCACGTGCGGTGCGACGCGCTGGATCGTCGGCACGCAGGTGTGTGTCGACGGCTTCGACCAACGCGGTCACGCCCTCGTTCTTCACGGCGACGATCTTGAGGATCGGCACGTCGGTCTCGGCTCGCAGGTCTCGCGCGGTCTGATCGGCGCCGTCGCGGTCGGCCTTATTGATCACGACGATGTCGGCCACCTCGAGCAGACCCGCCTTGGCGGCCTGGATCGCGTCGCCCGCACCAGGATTGAGTACGACGATGGCGGGGTCGGCAACGGCCGCGATTTCGATCTCGGATTGCCCGACGCCCACCGTTTCGACCAGCACCATGTCGAACGACAGTGCGGCGAGAACCCTGACGGCAGCGGGCACACCCTCGGAAAGGCCGCCGAGGTGCCCCCGGGTGGCCAGCGAGCGGATGAGCACGTCGGGATCGTCGATGTGCGCAGCCATGCGGATACGATCCCCCAGCAGTGCACCACCGCTGTACGGCGACGACGGGTCGACGGCCAGCACCGCAACCCGCTTTCCCTGTTGCCGATAGGCGGACACCAGAGCGGCAATGGTGGTGGACTTACCTGCACCCGGCGGACCGGTGATACCGATGACTCGAATGGGTTGGGCGTCCAGCGCCTCGAGAACCTCGTCGCGCCTGCTGCTTTCGGCCATGGTCAACAGCCGGCCCGCCGCACGCAAGGAACCCTTGCGTGCCGCGGCCACGAGATCGTCGATGGTCATCGGGCGTGAGTCTAAGGAGCCGGAACCTCGATGACCGTCGCCGAACCGATCCCGCCCCCTGCGCACATCGCTGCGACGCCGATGCCTCCACCGCGGCGTCTGAGTTCATGGACCAACGAGACGATCATGCGAGCGCCGCTGGCTGCGACAGGGTGCCCCAATGAGCAACCGCTGCCGCCGACGTTGACGATGTCGGGATCGATGTCGAGCATCTTGACGGTGGCCACGGTCATCGCGGCAAATGCCTCGTTGATCTCGAACAGGTCGACGTCGGGGATCGAGAGCCCGGCCCTCTTGAGTGCTTTCGGAATGGCCTCGACCGGAGCGAGTCCGGTGAAGGCGGGGTCCACGCCCACGGACGCCCACGCCCTGACTGTGGCCAGCGCGGGCAGACCCAACCGGTCGCTCGCGACGACGAGCGCGGCGGCCGCGTCGTTCGCCCCACTTGCGTTGCCTGCCGTGATCGAGAACCCGTCGATCTCCGGATGCAGGACCTTCAGGGATGCCAACTTCTCCAGGCTCGTGTCGCGGCGCGGGTGTTCATCGGTGTCGAAATACCCGTATGGAGTGTCGATCCCGACGATCTCGGCTGTGAACCGGCCCTCGTCAATCGCCGTGATCGCCTTTCGGTGCGAATTGAACGCCCACTCGTCCATCTCCTCGCGGGTCACGCCGGCCCTGACCGCGGAATTCCACCCCACCGTGATCGACATGTCCATGTTCGGAGCCTCGGGACTGTCCGGGTGTGTCGGCGGAAACCACGCCACCGTCTCGGCGTCCTTCGCGCTGCTCGCCTTGCGCGTGAAGCGTGGCGAGGTTGACGCCGAATTCACTCCACCGGCGATGACGAGTTGGTCCATACCGGCGCGGATGCTCGCGGCGGCAACCTGTACGGCGGCCTGACCCGCAGCGCAGTGTCTGTTCACCGCCAGCCCCGGCACACCCGTCAGGCCCGCCGTGATCGCGGCGTGCCGAGCGACGACGCCGCCGCCATACAGGCCTTCGCCCAGGATCACGTCATCCACCGCAGCCGGGTCGAGACCTGCCGCTGCATGGCACACGACGTGGTCGCCAAGGGTGTAGGCGTCGGTGTCCCGCAGGGTGCCCCGCATCGCTGTGCCGATCGGCGTGCGAAGGGCCGAAACGATCACTGCTTCGGGCATGGTCTGTCCCTTTCGACGGAGTATGAGAATGATATTCTCATACTCCGAGAGCGACAGTTGCACGAAAGGCGGCACATGCACATCGAAGGAAACTCCGCGCTGGTGGTCGGTGGGGCCGGAGGGTTGGGAGAGGCGACAGTCCGCCGTCTCCACTCCGCGGGCGCGAAGGTCGTCGTCGCCGACATGGCCGACGACAAGGGCAAAGCGCTCGAACACGAACTCGGCGTGCGCTACGTCAAAACCGACGCCACCTCCGAGGACTCCGTCCTCGCGGCCATCGCGGAGGCGCAATCTCTTGGCCCGCTCCGCATCTCGGTGGACACCCACGGTGGTCCCGCCACCGGCGGGCGCTTGGTCGGCAAAGACGGCTCCGCACTGGATCTGGACGGCTTCAAGAAGACCATCGAGTTCTATCTGACTGCCGTGTTCAACGTGATGCGGCTGTCGGCCGCGGCCATCGCCAAGACCGAACCCCTCGACGAGGGCGGCCGCGGCGTCATCGTGAACACCGCCTCGATCGCCGGGTACGAAGGGCAGATCGGCCAGCTCCCCTACGCCGCCGCCAAGGGTGGCGTACTCGGCATGACGCTCGTGGCCGCACGCGATCTCTCGCCGCTAGGCATCCGCGTCGTCACGATCGCTCCCGGAACGATCAACACCCCGGCGTACGGCCAGGCCGGCGAGCAGTTGGAGAAGTACTGGGGTCCCCAGGTGCCCTTTCCCAAGCGAATGGGCCGGTCTTCTGAATACGCGCAGCTCGCGGTGAGCATCGTCGAGAACGACTACCTCAACGGTGAGACCATCCGGCTCGACGGCGCGCTGCGCTTCCCCCCGAAGTGAGGGCGGCAGGTCATTTCTTGGCGATCAACCCGTCGACGATTCGGTTGAAGTCCGCGGTGCCGAAGGACACGTACTCCGCCAGGTTGGCGTAGTCCAGCGATGCCATCACCGACTTCTCGAGCTGAATGTTCATCAACCTCTTGGTGGCTTCCACCGCCTGCTGCGGCAAACTCATCATCTTCCTCGCGCACGCGATCGCCTCGGTCAGCGGGTCGGCGACGACGTGGTTGGCCAAACCGAGTTCCACGGCCCGCTGCGCCTTGATGCGCACACCGGTGAGCGCAAACTCCTTGGCGTGCAACAGACTGATCTGCGACGGCCACACCAGCGGTCCTCCGTCAGCGGCCACCAGCCCGATCTGCACATGCGGATCAGCGAAGAACGCCGTCTCGGCGATGTAGACGACGTCCGACAGTGCCGCCAGGCTGCACCCCAACCCGACGGCAGGGCCGTTGACAGCCGCGATAACCGGTATACGACACCGCACCATGCCGATCACCAGTTCTCGCCCGTGCTTGATCGTCTTCTGTCGCAACGCTTCGTCACTGCGAAGTTCGTCGAGGTAATTGAAGTCACCGCCCGCGGAGAAAGCCCGCCCCGCGCCGGTGATGACTGCCGCGCGCGCCTCGGCGTCCTCGTCGAGAGCCGCCCAGACCTTCGCCAAACCGACGTGGAGATCGTCGTTGACCGCATTGAGATCGTCCGGCCGGTTCAGGGTGATGATGCGTAGTCCGCCGTCAGCGGCGACGTCGAGTTCTGCTGGCAGGTCGTACATGTCGTCCTAAGCTCCCAATCCGAGAATGCGCTGAGCAATGATGTTCTTCTGGATCTGTGATGTTCCGCCCATGACGCTCTGGGCCCGGCTGTACATGTAGGCGCCGAACATCTCGGGGTCGTGCGTACCGACCGTAGCGAGCGCGGCATGCCCGACACACTGTTCAACCCACGTCATCAACAGCTTATCGAGTGATCCCTGCGGTCCGTGCGTGATGCCGTCCATCTGCTCCGACAATCGCCGTCGTACGTGCAGGCGCAGCATCTCCGTTTGCACCCATGCCCACGACAACTCGTCGGATGCCGGTCCGTCCGTGTGCATCGACAACTGCCGCACCAACTTTCCGTAGCGAGCGGAGAAGCCCAGCGTCGAGGGTTCACGCTCGTGGCTGACGACGGTCATCGCAAGCTTCCACCCGTCCCCCGGCTCGCCGACCATGTTGTCGGCCGACACTCTCGCACCGTCGAACTCCACCTGGCCGAACTCCTTGGTCACACCGCTGATCATCTTCAACGGACGCTGTGTGACGCCGGGCTGGTGCATCGACACGATGAACGCCGAGATACCCCTGTGCTTGGGCACGGTCTTGTCGGTGCGGGCCAACAGCAGGCACCAATCCGCGATATCGGAGTAGCTGGTCCAGATCTTGTGGCCGCTGATGACGTACTCATCGCCGTCCTTCACCGCCGTCGTCGTCAACGACGCGAGATCCGAACCGGCGCCTGGTTCGCTGAACCCCTGGCACCACCGTTCGGTGCCGTTGATCATGCCGGGAAGGAAACGCCGGGCGAGAGCTTCACTTCCGTGGTGACTCAGTCCGACGACGAGGTAGCCGAGGCTGGGCCGGGCGGGTGCCCCGGCCTTGGCGATCTCTTCGTCGACGATCACGTCGTACACAGCCGAAAGATCCTGCCCGCCATACTGCTTGGGCCAGGTCATGCCGAAGAACCCCGCGGCGTAGAGAGCCCGGTGCCACTCCGCCGCCTTGGCCCAGTACTCGTCGCCCGAGGTGGGGAATCGGCCTTTCTGCTCGTTGAGCCAGAGCCGCAGCCGATCCCTGAAAGCGGCTTCCGCTGGTGAGTCACGAAAGTCCAATGGTCAACTCCTCCAGCTTCACGGGCCACGATTCCGTCGCGACCAGCGCCCGGCGCAGATACACGTGCGCAAGGCATTCCCAGGTGTTGCCGATCCCGCCGTGGACCTGAATCGACGTCTCACAAACCGTGCGCGCCGAACGCTGGCTGTAGAGCTTGGCGATCCTCGCCGCCTCGACGGCTTCGGCCGAGGGCAGTTCATCGACAGCCCACGCGGCGTGGCGAAGGACGCTGACACTTCCCTCTATGAGTGCGAGACCCTCTGCGAGCAGATGCCGCACCGCTTGATATGAACCGATGGGCGATCCGTACTGCTCGCGGACCTTTGCGTAGTCCGCGGCCAAGGTCAGTGCGCCGCGGGCGACGCCCACCAGATCTGCGGTCGTCGCCGTGAGGGCGAGCGCGTACCACCGGGCCGCGTCCTCGGGCGCCAGCTCGGCGAGCTCGGGGGGCGACTCGACCGCGCCCACGAAGCTCTTCGTCACATCGACTGTGTCGACTTCACCTGCGAGACGTTCAGTTTCGCGACCGAGCCGGTACGAGAGGTCGTCGTCGAGGACCGGGCCGACGAAAGGGACGTCGACGAGTCGCCTGGCGAACTCCTCGACGACGAGAGCGACCTCGACTCCTGTCGCCCCATCGGACCGCAGCGATCGCCATCCGGTCGAGTTCACCGCGCGCTCGAGCCGCGCGATGCGGCCGTCGTCCGCGAGATCAGCCACCGAGCCCGGCCCGAGATCGTCCGCCAGTTTGGCCGCGGCGTCGCGCAATTGTCGCTGTTCAGCTGTCAGTCGGACGTCCATAAACGCTCCTTGAGCACTCGGCGCAACACCTTTCCGGAGGGGAGACGGGGGATGTCGGAAACGAAGAGAATGCGGCTCGGCCGCTTGTAGGAAGCCAGCCGATCGGCGATCAACCGGATCAGGTCGTGGTCTTCCACGGGCGCGCAGCGTGACACGGCGGCGACGATCGCCTCACCGTGTGCCGCGTCGGGTACCCCGAACACAGCGCAGTCAGCGACGGCAGGGTGTTCGTGCAGCACGCTCTCGATCTCGGCGGGGGCGACCTGAAAGCCGCGGACCTTAATCATCTCCTTCGCGCGGTCGGTGATACGGAGCCAGCCCTCGCTGTCGAGGTAACCCACGTCCCCGGTGCGGTACCAGCCGTCGACCAGCACTGCGGCAGTTTCCCCGTCGGGCAGGTAGCCCGCCATGACCGAGGGTGAGCGCACCTCGATTTCGCCGACCTCTCCAGGCCCCACCTCTACAGGCACTGCCGGGTCGGCGGATTGGGCTGCAGCCACGCGGATCTGAACTCCCGGAACGGCGCGACCCACGGTGTCGAGGTGTCCCCCATCTAGCGCGTTGCAGGAAATGACGGGCAGTTCGCTTGCGCCGTAGGCGGTAGCCCAACGCACGCCCGTGCGCCGGGTCACCTCGTCAGCCACGCTGCGCGCGACGGGCGTCGCGCACCACATCAGGTAGCGCAGTGACGACAGGTCGAAGTCCTCCAGCCTCGGATGCGCAGCCAGCGCCAGAGCGATCGGGGCGACGGCCATCTCGACGGTGATGCGATCGGACTCGATGTGGCGCAACATCACATCGACATCGAACCGGGGGTGCAGGCGAATCCACGCACCGACGTCGAGTGCGGTGGCGATGTTGAGCAGACCGAGGATGTGCGAGGGCGGAGTCAGGATCTGCATCCGGTCCTTCGACGACAAAGCCAGCGCTGTCCGCCAATGGGCGACGGCCTGACTGAATGCGCCGTGAGTGTGCCTGACCGCCTTAGGCATACCGGTGGTCCCCGAACTGAACACCAGCAGCGCGTCGGACGACGGATCCACCGGCGCGAACTCCCGACATCTCGCAGTGACATGGTCATCGAGGTGCAGCATCGGCATGAGCTCTGCCAGCACCTCGTGGTCCCCGACTGCGTGCGACGGACTGGTGAGGGACAGCGCGTAACTCACCTCGGTCCTCTTCCATGACGCACTGACGAGTACGACTGCCGCCCCGAGCGACCAGATGGCCCGCACCGCGACGACGAACTCCGGCCGGTTGGACGACATCAGAGCCACGCGGTCCCCGGCGCGCACTCCACGATGTTCCAGTTCGGTCGCCATTCCGCCGACCAGTGCGTCGAGGTCAGCGCGGGAGTATCGACGATCACCGAAAGCGAGCACGGGCGCTCCGATGGCGTGCGATCCTTCGATCACCTCAGCCCGACCTCCCGACTCAACCCGTTGAGAATATCCTATCCTGAAAAGAGAATAGTATTCTCATTCGACCAGAAGGACGACGCCAGGAGTGTCTCGATGACTGCAGAATCCGTACCCACCCCCCACACCGGTGGCGAACACGCGGCGCAACTCGCCGCCGGGGATGTGACGATCCTCCTGGACCGCAAGACGACGACCATGTCCAGACAGGCCGGTGAAACGTTGCTCGAGTGCGCACGTCGGGGAGGCCTGACCCCGCCGTTCTCTTGCGAGGCCGGCAACTGCGGCACGTGCATGGCCCGACTGACCGACGGCACTGCCACGATGCGCGTCAACGACGCACTGACCGACGACGAGGTCGCCGAAGGCTACGTGCTCACCTGCCAGGCCGTGCCGGACGAAGGCCACGTCACCGTCGACTACGAGGACTGAGCCTCGGCGACACCTGAATGTTGCCCCAACGTCGGCGGTGGACCGTACTGCGGATCGTGGCCGACGACCCGGATGGAACTACGCACGAGGTCGAACTGCCCTGAGCGAACAATGACCTCCGGCGTGTCCCGCAACGCCTCGGGCAAGGTGCGCACCGCAGCGGCCGGGATGCCGAGTGGCCGCAACCGTACCTCCCATCCCGCTGCGGAATCCGTCGCCAGTACGGCCGAGACCACCGCCAGCACCTCCTCGCGGTGCGCCGCCCGCTCGGCCATCGTCGAAAAGCCCGCGATTCCGGCCTCTTTACAGAACGAACGCCAGAACGCGTCGTGCGTGACGAAGAGCGCCAGATAGCCGTCCGCGGTCGCGAACAACTGCGCAGGAACGTAATACGAATGTGCACCGTTCGGTTGACGGCGCGGTTGGACACCGTCGTTGAGATACGCGGACGCGCGATAGTTCAACTGAGAGAGCATCACGTCGCGCAACGACACGTCGATCTGTCCGCCACGCCCCGACACGATCTGGGCGAGCAAGCCGATCGCCGCCGTCAGGCCGGTGGAATTGTCCGCAGACGAATAGCCGGGCAACGTGGGGGGTCCATCGGGATCCCCCGTCAGCGAGGCGATTCCCGTCACGGCCTGGATCACATAGTCGAAGGCAGGATCGTCGGCCGCGTCGAGTCCGTAACCGGTCAACGCCACGCAGACGATCTTGTCGTTGTGGCACCGCAGCGCGTCATAGGTCAGCCCGAGCCTGCGGATACTCGATGGCTTCAGATTCACAAGCAGCGCATGGGATTCCGCGACCAGTTCACCGAGCCGTCGTTGTCCTGCGTCACTGCCCAGTTCGAGGCATACGCTGCGCTTGCCTCGGTTGAGGCTCGCGAAGTAACTGTCCCCCACCTGTCGTGAGATGTCCCCGCCCGGTGGTTCGATCTTGGTGACCTCGGCGCCGAGGTCGGCGAGCATCATCGTGGCATAGGGGCCGGCCAGCATGTGGCCGACTTCGAGTACCCGGATGCCCGCCAGCGGACCGGCAGTGGGCAGCGTCTCCGCCCGGCTGTCCGTCGAGCTCATCGCACAGCCTGGGCGAGTTCGCCGATCATCTCCCTGGTCCGGTACTTCGATGCGATGAGTTCTTCACGGGTGTCTCCGATCGGAAGCAACCGCACCGAGAGATCGGTCACCCCCGCGTCCGCGAAGGAGCGGAAGCGCCGCAGGATGTCCTCCATGTCACCGGCTGCGCAGAGATCCCCGACGGTTCGCGCGTCGCCCCTGTCGAGCAGCTTCTGATAATTGGGCGACGTCTCCGCCTCGGCGAGAATCCTGTTGGCCCGCTCCTTCGCCTCCTCGATCTGGGAGGTCGCGCAAAGACACACGGGGATACCTGCCACGATCCGCGGCGGCGGCCTGTTCGCCCCTGCTGCAGCGTGATTGATCTTCGGCGCGATGTGATCACCGATGGCTCGCTCGTCTGCCATCCACAGCACGGTGCCGTCAGCATGTTCGCCGGCGATCTTCAACATCACCGGGCCGAGCGCCGCCACCAGAACGGGCATCGGCGCGACCGGTGGTAGATCAAGCGGATTGTGCACCGTGAACGTCTCGTTCTCGACGTCGACCGGACCGGGATTGTCGAACGCAGCGTGCAGCACCTCGAGATAGTCACGCGTGTAGGAGGCGGGCTTTTGGTAGGGCAGGCCCAACATGTCGCCGACGATCCAGTGGTGCGACGGCCCCACGCCCAACGTCAACCGTCCGCCGGCCAGCGCCTGCACCGACAATGCCTGGCGCGCCAACGCGATCGGATGTTGCGCCTGCAGCGGCACGACGGCGGTACCCAGTTCGATCCGGGTGGTACGGCCGGCCATCAACGCCACCATTGTCAGCGCGTCGAAGTCATTGGGCACCTGCGGCATCCACGCCGTGTCCAAACCAGCGGACTCGGCCCACTCGATGTCGGAGACGAGCTTGGCGACCTTACGGTTCGAGTCGCCGCGCTCGGCGCCGATCATCACGCCGAGGCGCATCACAGTTCTCCGTCGTTCTCGGTGAGCGCACGCACGTCGCGAACAAGGGTGTCGAGTGGGGTTCCTGTCGGAAACACCGCCGCTGCACCGGCATCGAGCAGCTTCTGAACGTCGGCCTGCGGGATGGTGCCCCCCACCACGACTGCGATGTCGCCTGCGTCAGCGGCACGCAAGGCGTCGACCACTCGGGCAGTCAATCCCACGTGTGCACCCGAGAGGATCGACAACCCGACGAGCTTCACGTCCTCCTGCAGCGCGATCGACACGATGTCCTCGATGCGCTGCCGGATACCGGTGTAGATGACCTCGAAACCGGCGTCGCGCAGGGTGCGTGCGACGATCTTCGCGCCCCGATCATGACCGTCCAAACCGGGTTTGGCCACCAGTACACGCGTGCCCATCAGGCCTGTCTCCTCTTCGCGCAAGCGCTCATCAGAACACCACCGGTTGCTGGAACTCTCCCCATACCGCCTTCAGCGCCGCCACCATCTCACCAATCGTGCAGTACGCGTTCGCGCAATCGATGAGCGCGTGCATCAGGTTGTCGTCGCTGCGCTCGGCCGCACGCGAGAGCGCGGCCAGCGTGTCCCGCACAGCCCCGGGATCGCGCTCGGCCTTCACCCTCGCCAGCCGCTTCAACTGCAGATCGCGGCCGTCGGCATTCAGCTCGTAGGTGTCGATGTCAGGAGCGGCCTCGTCGGTGACGAACCTGTTCACCCCAACCACAGGCCTGCTGCCCGATTCGACTTCGTGGTGGATCTTGAACGCCTCGTCAGCGATCAGGCCCTGCAGGTAGCCGTCTTCGATGCAACGCACCATCCCCCCGTGCTCTTCGAGGTCGTGCATGATCTCGACGATCCTGGCCTCGGTCGCATCGGTCAGCGCCTCGACGAAGTACGACCCGCCCAACGGATCCGCCACCTTCGTCACACCGGTTTCGTAGGCGAGGATCTGCTGGGTGCGTAAGGCCAGTGTCGCCGACTCCTCGCTCGGCAGCGCGAAAGGCTCGTCCCACGCCGCCGTGAACATCGACTGGACACCACCGAGTACGGCAGCCATCGACTCGTAGGCAACGCGCACCAGGTTGTTCTGCGCCTGTGGCGCATAGAGCGACGCCCCGCCGGCCACGCAACCGAAGCGGAACATCGACGCCTTATCGGTGGTTGCGCCGTAGCGCTCGCGCACTATGGTGGCCCATCTGCGACGGCCTGCCCGGTATTTGGCGATCTCCTCGAAGAAGTCGCCGTGCGTGTAGAAGAAGAACGAGATCTGGGGGGCGAACTTGTCGATCGTCATCCGGCCTCGTTCGACCACGGTGTCGCAATACGTAACGCCGTCGGCCAACGTGAATGCCATCTCCTGCACCGCATTGGCGCCCGCATCTCGAAAGTGCGCGCCGGCCACGGAGATCGCGTTGAAGCGGGGCACCTCGGCTGCACAGAACTCTATGGTGTCTGCGATCAGCCGCAGCGACGGTTCCGGCGGCCAGATCCATGTGCCGCGCGACGCGTACTCCTTGAGAATGTCGTTCTGGATGGTGCCGGTGAGCTTCTCGCGGGGAACGCCCTTTTTCTCGGCGGCCGCGACGTAGAACGCCAACAGGATCGCGGCGGTGCCGTTGATCGTGAAGCTGGTGCTGATCTGGTCCAGTGGTATCCCGTCGAACAGGACCTCTGCGTCGGCCAGGGTGTCCACCGCGACGCCGACGCGGCCGACTTCCTCGCCGTACTCGTCGTCGTCGGAGTCGTAGCCACATTGGGTCGGCAGGTCGAGCGCTACTGAAAGGCCGGTGCCACCCTGATCCAGCAGGTACCGATATCGCTCGTTCGACTCCTCCGCGGTACCGAACCCAGAATACTGACGGAACGTCCAGGTCTTCCCCCGATAGCCGGACGCGAAGTTGCCTCGGGTGAAGGGGTATTCACCGGGCGGAGGTGGTTCCGACGCCACGTCGGCAGCGCCGTACACGGCCTCCAGCGGGATGCCCGACGGGGTCTCCACCCGCGGGCCGGCATGCTCGCTCATCGAGGATAACGTACTTGCAAAAAATGAGAATGCCAATACCGATAGGAGTCATGATGGCCCCGGCGCACTCGCATCGCCAGGTTCAGCGCATCGCGGACATCACGCCGGGAACAGCCAACCCTCGGCATGGTCGATAGCGAGCATTGTGTTTTCAGAAATGAGAATGCCACTATCATCTTGCTAGCATCAAGGGTGAACGAGCTGAGGGAGATGCAAGGGTGAGTCCGCTTCCACTGGCCGACCGGACGCTGGTGGTGTCCGGCGGCAGCCGCGGTATAGGTCTGGCAGTCGCCCTCGGCGCAGCCAGACTCGGCGCCAACGCCGTTCTGCTCGCCAAGACCAGTGAGCCGCACCCCAAGCTGCCTGGGACGGTGCACACCGCCGTCGCCGACATCGAGGCGGCGGGCGGCAAAGCACTCGCCGTCGTGGGTGACGTTCGCAACGAGGACGACGTCGCGCGTGCCGTGGACGAGGCCGTCGAACACTTCGGCGGCGTCGACATCGTCGTCAACAACGCCAGCGCCATCGCGACCGATCCCACCGAACAGCTGTCCACCAAGAAGTTCGACCTGATGATGGACATCAACGTCCGCGGCGCATTCCTCCTGACCAGGGCGGCACTCCCCCACCTGCGCAAGTCCGCCCACGCCCACGTGGTGACAGTCGCACCGCCGCTGAACATGAGTAGCCACTGGCTCGGCGCGCATCCGGCCTACACGCTCTCCAAGTACGGAATGACACTGCTCTCACTCGGCTGGGCCTCCGAAAATGCCGACGCCGGAATCGGATTCAGCTGCCTGTGGCCGCAGACGTACATCGCGACGTCGGCGGTGTCGAACCTCGCCAACGGTGATGTCTTGCTGGCTTCGTCGCGCAGCCCGCAGATCATGGCCGACGCCGCGGCCGCCATCCTGACGATGCCCCCGGCTCGCGCCAACGGTCGCTGCTTCATCGACGCCGACGTGCTCGTCGAGTCGGGTATCACCGACCTGTCGCCCTACGGCGGTGGCGACGACCCGAAGTGGGACATCTTCGTCGACCCACCGCAGGTGGAGGGCACCCCGTGACCATCTCGCTGCTGCTGGAAATGGCGGAGTCCTCGCAGCCCGACCGCGAAACGCTCGTTTCCGGCGACGTCCGCTGGACGACAGCCGAACTCAGCCGACTCGCCGACGGGGCCGCGAGCGTGATCAGCGGCGCCGGCGCCCGGCATGTGGCCTATGTCGGTACGGGCGCGGAGATGCTCCCCCTTCTGTTGTTCGGCGCCGCGCGCGCGAGCGTCGCCGTGACGCCGCTGAACTACCGGCTCTCCACCGACGGTGTTCGCGCGCTCATCGAACGGCTGCCCGATCCACTCATCGTGGTCGACGAGGAATACCGCGACGTCGTCGACGGCGAACGAGTCATGACGTCCACCGACTTCCTCTCTGCCGCCCGAGTCGCCGAACCGCTTTCCGGCTTCGCCGATCCGGATTCGGTGGCCGTCGTCCTGTTCACCTCGGGCACGACGTCGGCACCCAAGGCCGTCGAACTCACGCACAACAACCTGACCAGCTACGTCACCGGGACGGTCGAGTTCGACTCTGCGGAGGCGGGTGACGCCGCACTCGTCTGCGTGCCGCCTTACCACATCGCCGGTGTCGGCGCGGCACTGTCCAACGTGTACGCCGGTCGAAAGATGGTCTTTCTGAGGAACTTCGACGCTCGCGAATGGATCCGCCTGGCCAACGAGGAACGGGTGACGTCCGCGACGGTCGTACCCACCATGCTGGATCGGATCGTCGACGTGCTGGAGGAATCGGCAGCCGAACTCACGGCCCCCTCGAGCCTGCGCACCCTCGCATACGGCGGCTCGAAGGTGGCGCTGCCGCTGGTGCGCAGGGCAATGTCCGTCTTTCCCGGCGTGGGGCTCGTCAACGCCTACGGGCTCACCGAGACCAGCTCGACGATCGCAGTGCTCACCCCCGAGGACCACCGCGCGGCGCTCGCCGCGACCGACGACGACGTGCTGCGTCGTCTCGGTTCGGTGGGCCGCCCGGTCCCCGGCATCGAGGTACAGATTCGTGCCGAGGACGGCACCGTGCTCGGCGCGGGCGAGACGGGTGAACTCTACGTGCGCGGCGAGCAGGTATCGGGCCGCTACACCGATGTCGGCTCGCTGCTCGACGCCGAGGGATGGTTTCCCACCAAAGACCGCGCGATGCTCGACGACGGGGGTTATCTGTTCCTCGGTGGACGGTCCGACGACACGATCATCCGCGGTGGTGAGAACATCGCGCCCGCCGAGATCGAGGACGTCCTCGTCGAGCACCCGCACGTAAGCCATTGCGCCGTGGTGGGTCTGGAGGACCCCGAGTGGGGACAGATCATCGTCGCGGTCGTCGTCGCCACGCCCGGCCACACCCCGGATGGCGACGACCTACGGGCATACGTTCGTGCCCGACTCCGCGGCTCCAGGACCCCCGACCGCGTAGTGTTCCGTCACGAACTCCCCACGAACGCAACCGGTAAGGTGCTCCGCCGCGTACTCGTCGACGAACTAGCCGCCCACACCAAGGAGTCAGCATGATCAAGAACGGCACCCGCCTGCAGAGCCAGGTGTGCGACACCCAGGTGATCGTGGTTCGCAGCGCCGAGAGCCTCGAGGACCTTCGCGTCGGTGGCGCCCCTGTGGTGCCGCTCGGCGGCGATGTCGACGCCGGCCTGACAATCGATCCCGATCTGTCCGACGGGACCCTCATGGGCAAGCGCTACGTCGACGACACCGGTGCCGAGGTCCTGGTCACGAAAGCTGGGGCAGGCACGTTGAGCATCGGTGGAACGCCGCTGACGATCAAAGAAGCAAAGCCGCTGCCTGCAAGCGACTGACGTCAGCGGCGCCCACGGCGCTTCCGCTACAGCTGAGTCCACACCGACTTGGTCTTCAGGTAGCCCTCGAGGCCCTCCTTGCCGAATTCGTGGCCCCAACCCGACTGCTTGTAGCCACCGAACGGCACATCGTGGTCGAAGATCAACTGGCAGTTGATCTGTACGCTGCCCGCCTGCAGTCGTTTGACCAACCGATGCCCTCTGCTGATGTTGGTCGTCCAGACCGTGCCCGCCAGTCCGTAGTCGGTGTCGTTGGCCATCGCGATGGCCTCGTCCTCGTCGTCGAACGGGATGATCGACACCACGGGGCCGAAGATCTCCTGCCGGTACAGGCGCATGTCGGGAGTCACATTGGTCAGCACGGTGGGGTGGACGAAATAGCCTTTCCTGTCGAGCCGGTGACCTCCCGTCACCACCTCGGCGCCGTCTCGCTTGCCCTCCTCGATGAATCCCATCACCCGATCGAGTTGCTTGGCGCTGATGAGCGGTCCGCTCATGACGCCCTCTTCAGTCGGACCGCCGTACTTCATGAAGTTCGCCACTCCCGCAATACCTTCGACGACGCGATCGTAGACACCGCGCTGGACGAATATCCGCGAACCGCAGACGCACCCCTGCCCGGAGTGGACGAAGATGCCCATCGCCGCCCCGAAGATGGCCTGATCCAGGTCGGCATCGTCGAAGATCAGGACCGGCGATTTGCCGCCCAGTTCGAGCATCACCTTCTTGAGGTTGCCTGCCGAGGCCCGCACGATCTCCTTGCCGACCTCAGTGGACCCGGTGAAGGCGACCTTCTCGACACCAGGGTGCGCGCTGATAGCCGCGCCAGCGGTGTGGCCGTACCCGGTGATGAGGTTGACCACACCTTCGGGCACCCCGGCCTGGTGAATCAACCGGTCCAGCAACAAGGCCGAAAGTGGGGTCTCTTCAGCGGGTTTGACCAGGCTGCTGCAGCCGGCCGCCAGGGCAGGTGCAATTTTGGCGCACGCGTTGAAGATCGGCCCGTTCCACGGAAATATCAGCCCGACAACGCCGTACGGCTCCTTGAGCGTGTATGCATGCAAATCGACATAGCTGTCCGTGGCGATTCCTGTGGTCCTCACGTCATAGGCGGTGCCGTTGACCTTGGAACACCAGCCGGCGTAGTAACGGAAGAACTCGGCGCACGTGGGCACCACCATTTCGGACTGCAACTTCATCATGCCGGTGTTGGCGGAATCGATCTCGGCGAAGTCGGCGGCGTGCTCGTCGATCAAGTCCGCGATACGCCACATGATCTTGGCCCGTTCGCGCCCGGGCAGTCCCGACCACACCCCCGCGTCGAAAGCAGTTCGAGCACGGACGACCGCGTCGTCGACCGCTCCGGCACCACAGTCGGTGAACTCGGTGATCTGTTCCTCCGTCACCGGATCGATGATCGGAATCACCTCGCCCGTGCCCGGTCGATTCCGAATCTGGTCCAACACTGACACCAAAGTCATTCTGGCCTCCACTTTCTGACTCGACGTTTCATTGAAACCGTTTCGTGCAAGCGATTTGGTGGATCACAGAATGTAGAGGTGCCAGACGTGCGACACGAAAATCACCGCTTGCTGAGCACCTGCTTAGCATCGCTGAGGGGCAGCGGTCAACACCCCGATCACCGACCCGCCCGCCGAGCGGCCTTCGCTCCGAGGTTCCTGAGCCGCTCGGACACGTGAATCGACACGAAAGGCGTGACCACGTCTTCCCGGAGGCGGGTCAGCCGTGACGACGCGATCCGCCACTGACCGTCCTTCTCGTAGGTCTCGTGGTAGTGGCCGAATCCGTTCAGGCTCAGCCCGGGCGCCAGCCGCACGATGTCGTTGAGGGCCCACACCCCGCTCGCGGTCGTGGCGGAGAGCAGATCGATCTCGGGGGCATGCACCTGATGAACGGTCAGCTGCGAAGGCTTCCCGAGAGTGCTCCGCACATAGGACACGAAACGGTCCGCACCGTTGATCACTATGCCCCCCGCCGCGCTGGTGTCGCTGATGAAGTCGTCGACGAAGACGGTTCGCCACATGAGCCAATCCTTGCCGTCCAGATAGCGGCAGTACCGAGCCTTGAGTTGGTGAATCGCTTCGATCTCGAGTAGGCGCGCTGCGTCGTCCATGGCGGGTCTCCCCGGATACTCATGTCGTGCCGTTAGCGTGGAATTCGTCGGATTGACGTCGTCACGGCCCGCCGGTCCCTATGCTGAGCAAGTGCCCAGCAGTCAACGCTATCGCATCGTGCAGTGGAACACCGGCAATGTCGGCAAAAGTTCGGTCAAGGCGATTGTCGAGAATCCGGCATTCGAGCTCGTCGGGTGCTACGCGTGGTCCAAAGACAAGGTCGGCCGCGACGTCGGCGAACTGTGCGGCGGCCCGCCGTTGGGAGTCGCCGCCACCGATGACGTCGCCGGACTTCTCGCGCTGAAGCCTGACTGCGTGGTGTACAACGCGATGTGGCCCAACGTCGAGGAATTGGTGGGCATCCTCTCGGCGGGAGTGAACGTCGTGGCCACTGCGTCCTTCATCACCGGGCACAATCTGGGCGATGGCCGTGATCAGATCCTCGAGGCCTGTGCCCGAGGCGGCGCGACGATCTTCGGGTCAGGCGTCAGCCCAGGTTTTGCCGAACTACTGGCCATCGTGGCAGCGAACGCGTGCGATCGCGTCGACAAGGTCACCATCCAGGAGTCGGCCGACACCACGTTCTACGACTCCCCCGAAACGGAGAAGCCGGTCGGATTCGGCTGTCCCATCGACGATCCCGGGCTGGCGCCAAAGGCCTCACAGGGCACCGCGATCTTCGGAGAAGCGGTTCGGCTGATCGCCGATTCGCTGGGCGTCGAACTGGACGAGATCCGCTGCGATGCCGAATATGCACAGACGACAGAGGATCTCGATCTCGGCTCGTGGACCATTCCCGCCGGATGTGTCGCCGGCGTGCACGCAAGCTGGAAGGGTCTTCGCGGAGGGGAGACCATCGTCGACGTCAATGTGCGTTGGCGTAAAGGGCAATCGTTGACACCGGATTGGCAGCTCGGCCCGGACGGCTGGAAAATCACCATCGACGGGCGACCCACGGTCACCATGCAGGTCGGCTTCCTCCCACCCCCCTACTTCGAGGCGACGACACTCGAGGAGTTCATGGTGCTGGGCCACATCATGACGGCGATGCCGCCGATTCATGCGATTCCGGCCGTCGTCGCTGCAGCACCCGGTATCGCGACCTACAACGACCTGCCTCTCACCCGGGCTCAGGGCGTCGTGCCGAGTCCACCCGACTGACGCGCATCCCGTGCCGGAGCGGCGAGAACGATGTCGTCGGTGCGGCGCTCCAGCACAATCGCTTGAGCGGCGGCGAGGTGGCGCCGGCTCAGTCGCTCCACCTCCTGCGGCCGGCCGGCGGCGATCTCGTCGACCAGTCGGCGGTGGGTTCGTACGGCGCCGCGGGCGGCGGCTGGCGAGGGATACCTACCGCGACTGCTGATCACGTCCGCCCACTGTCTTTCTTGAGCAGACCACAGCGCGACGAGGCTGCTCACGACGTAGCGCATCGTCTCGTTCGGCGTGAATGCGACGACGAGGTCGTGGAACTCTCGCGCGATGCGTGTGAACGCGACGCCATCGGAGACCACCTCAGCCGACGCATCGACGTTCGCGGTCAACGCCGGCACGACCACGGCCATCCGATCCGGTCGGCGCGCGACGTCTCCGACGCACTGGGGCTCCAGCCGCAGGAGGGCCTCGGCCAGGTCACCGAGGGCGACGCCCGCACCTTGGAGCACCAGGCCGAGGTGATAGGCGGCCGAGGTTTGGTCCGGACGATGCACCTGCGCACCCCCCAGGCTCCCCCGCCTGATGGTGATCAAGCCCTCGGTCTCGAGGATCCGCAGCGCCTCTCGTACCGACGGATAGCTGACGCCGAACTCGTTGACCAGGTGGTCCTGGGTGGGCAAATGGGTGGTCGTCGTCCCGGCCAGGATGCGCTGCCGTAATTCGGCCGCAACAGTTTCGGCGACGCGGCCCCGCGGGGTGCGCTCACGACCGAAGGATGTCACGGTGGAAAACTACCATCCTTATAAGGATTGCCCTACGATCGTGAGGTGGACTTCGAAATAGGCGGCGCGGCAACGACGTTGCGTCAGGAACTTCGGCGCCTGGTGAAGGAGAACGTGGCCGAGGACTACCTCGGCGCCTTCACCGCCGACCCCGCCGACCTCGAGACGGCTCAAGCGTTCTGCCGCCTGCTCGCCGAACGCGACCTCCTGTGCATGGCATGGCCACCCGAGTTCGGTGGCCGCGGCGCCTCGATCTGGGAGCAGACCGTGGTGAGAGAAGAGATGTGGGCCCATCACGAACCGCGGGGCGCGCAGTACATGGGGGTCAACTGGGTGGGGCCGACGATCATGCGCCACGGCACCCTGGAGCAGCAAGCGGCCCACCTGCCGGCCATCGCGCGCGGCGAGGTGATCTGGTGTCAGGGCTTCAGCGAACCCGAGGCCGGGTCGGACCTCGCGTCCTTGCGTACCAGCGCAACCCGCGACGGCGAAGGTTGGATCGTCAACGGTCAGAAGATCTGGACGTCCTACGCGACCATGGCTCAGTGGTGCTTTCTGCTCGCCCGCACCACGAAGCTCGCCGACGGCGCCCGAAAGCAGAGCGGGTTGACGATTTTTCTCGTGCCCATGTCGAACCCTGCGGTCACTGTCAGGCCCATCGGCTGCATGATGGGGCCGCACCACCTCAACGAGGTGTTCTTCGATGGCCTACGGGTGACCGAGGCAGATGTGCTCGGATCTGTCGACGACGGCTGGTCGATCGTCTCCGATGTACTCGCTTTCGAACGGGTCGGTATCGCCCGCTACGCCCGATGCGAACGGCTCCTGCACCTCGCGCCGTCGGCGCTGGGGAACCAGTGGGATCACCTGCCCGCGGAGCTGCATGGTCGGTGGACCCGAATGCTGACACACTGCCGCCGCGCCAGGCTGCTCGCTTACCGACTCATCGCGCTGCAGGCCGGCGGGCAGGTGAGTCCCACCGACTCGGCCGCCTATCGGATAGCTGTGACAAAGCTCGACCAGGACAGCGCCGAAGTGCTCATGGAAATCGTGGCGGCGGCCGACGACACCGCCGAGCTGTTCCGCGCCGAGGTCGAGGATCACTGGCGGTATGCGCAGGCGTCGACCGTGTCCTCGGGAAGCATCGAGATGCAACGCATCCTTCTCTCTCGTTCACTGCTGAGGACCCGATGATCGTAGACATGAGCGACGAGGCGAGAGAGTTCGGCCGCCAAGCTCTTCGCGCGTTCGAAGCCGCGGGCGGAGACCTGCTGGTGCAGCGCGCCGAGAAGGAACCGTACAGCCGCGGGGCGCTGGTCGGACCGGTCCTCGAGCAGCTCGGCGTGTTCGACCTTGCGCCACGCGACGACGCCGATTCGTTGGAAGCCGCTGCGGCAGTGTGCCGCAGCGCCGGGCATTGGGCTCTGCCCTATCCCGTCGCCGGGCGGCTGGCCCGCCCGCCCGATCTCGACGTCGCCGGTCTCACCGTCGTCGCCGGCGCCCGGCCGGCTGCTGTCATCGGCGGAACAGACATGCGGTGGGCTGCGGTGTCGCTGGACGGCCACCGCCATCTCGTCACCGCCAAGTCGGCGCCCGGTGCCGCTTTCGTCAGCACCGTGGACCTTGCGCCGCTGGACGACGACGGCACGGCCGACCTCGCCCTGGCACTGACTCTGCCGTGCTGGACACTCCTTGGGATGCTCGACAGGGCAATCGAACTCACCATCGGCCACGTTCAGTTGCGTCAGCAGTTCGGACAACCTCTGTCGCGCTTCCAGAGCGTGCAATTCCAGCTCACCGACGCAGAGGTGGAACGGGCTGGGCTGGAGATGCTGGCGAAGTACACGCTGTGGAGCATCGGCGAGATGCGGGCCGAGGCCCTCGATGATGCGCTCGCGCTGCGAACCGCCGCATTGGAGGCGGCCGAGGTAGTCTTCCGCGTCGCCCACCAGCTGCACGGCGCCATCGGGTTCTGCGACGAGACCACGCTGTCGTGGCTCTCGCGTCACAGTCAACCACTTCGGCGCCTGCCGCTAGGGCTCTCGGCGACCCGCGACATCCTGACCTCGCGCGTCCGGCGGACCGGCCTGGTGGGCCTCTACGACACAGTCGGGGAATCCGTCCGGTGACCGATCTCGACGCTTTCCGCACGCACGTGCGCCAGTGGTGTGTCGAGCACGTACCCACCGATTGGCGCACGTCCCAAACCGGCGCCGCTGACAGTGAATTCGTGGCGTTTCAGAAATGGTGGTTCGCCGAGCTGCACCGCGCGGGTTTCGCCGTACCGCACTGGCCGGCGGCATGGGGTGGTGGTATGCCGGTCGACCAACAAATCGTGCTGTATCAGGAATTGGCTGCACACGACGCCCCACGACTCGTCTTGGCCTTCGTCGGAATCCACCACGCTGCATCCACCCTGCTGATGGCGGGCACCGACGCCCAGCGTCAGCGACATCTGCCGGCCATCCTCGACGGTGAGATCTGGGTTCAGGGCTTTTCCGAGCCCGAGGCGGGATCCGACCTCGCCAGCCTACGCACGTCGGCGCGGCGCGACGGCGATGACTTCGTCGTCAACGGGCAGAAGCTCTGGGCCAGCGGCGGCGCCTACGCCGACTGGTGCCTGCTGCTGGCCCGCACCGATCCCGATGCCCCGAAACGCAAGGGCATCTCGTACTTCTTGATGGACATGACGACCCCAGGTGTCGAGGTGCGACCGATCCGCAACGCGATGGGTGACTCACATTTCTGTGAGGTGTTCCTCAACGACGTGGTCGTTCCCGCTCAGAATCTCGTCGGCGCCGAGAACGCGGGATGGGCTGTGGCACAGGCGACCCTGGGCGCAGAGCGCGGCATGACCATGTTGGAGCTCGCCGAGCGTCTCGGCAACGCCGGCTTCCGGCGGCTGGTCGAGGACTGTAGGTCCATCCAGCCGGACGGTTCTCGACTGATCGACGATGGCTCCGTCTGCGACTCCCTGGCTCGTTTCGAGACCGAACTCACCGGGCTGCGAGCGATGTGCCGCGCGGTGGTGCACAACTCGGAGAACGGCTGTGGCGGGCCAGCAGACCCGTCCATCGTCAAGCTCTACTACAGCGAATTGCTGCAGCGGATGACCGATTTCGCGGCCGACGTCAGCGGCCTCGAAGCCCACACCGTGCTGACGAAGCCGATGTCGAGCGGATGGGAATCAGGTGCCTGGATGCTCGACTTCATCGGCTCCTGGGAGTGGACTGTTCCCGGAGGCACCAGCGAGATTCAGCGCACTATCATCGGGGAACGGGGCCTCGGCCTCCCGCGTGAACCGGTGAGCTCATGACCTCGGAATTCACCGAGCTTCACGACGAGCTTCGCGCAGTCGCACGCGAGATTCTCACCTCGACCGGCGGTGAGGTCGAATGGCCCAGATTCGCCGACGCCGGTTGGCTGAGCCTTGAAATCGACGAAGCCCTGGGTGGCGCTGCGGCGTCGTTCCTCGAGACGGCGATCGTGCTCGAGGAGTTGGGCCGGGCGTCCGCACCCAGTAGGTACCTGGGAACCGTGCTCGCCGTCGGTGCTCTGCAGTTGTCGGCACCGTCTGACGCTCGAGACGGTCTACTCACTGCGGTCGGCGCCGGCACGTCGACGGCGGCACTGGTCTGTGATCTGTTCCGGCTTCGTCGCGACGCCGCTGGAATTCGGTTGTCCGGCAGGGCCGATTTCGTACTCGACGCAGTCGGCGCCGACCATCTGCTGGTCCTCGCCGATGACGACGGAGCATCGGTGCTCATCGACGCCGGCGGACTCACCGTCGCCCCACAGCCCCTGCTCGACGAGACACGGAGCGTGGGCGTCGTCAGAGCCGACGACATGTTCGTCGACGCGGCGTCGGTGTGGCGGCTCGACGGTGAGGCTGCCGCCGCCCGACTGCGGGATCGAGCAGCTGTCGCAATCGCCTGTGACAGTTTGGGGATCGGTGAGGCGATGCTCGCTGCGACGGTTGGTTACGCCGGGGTGCGTCAACAATTCGGCCGACCGATCGGATCGTTCCAGGCGGTGAAGCACGCGTGCGCCGACATGCTGGTCCGGCTGTCGATAGCGCGCGTGTTGGTCGACGCAGCCGTCACGCAGGTGGCCGACGACGTCGACGCATCGGTCGCAGCCTCGATGGCTAAGTCGTATGCGTGCGAAACGGCGGTCGATGTGGCAGGAAAGGCGATGCAACTGCACGGCGGCATCGGATACACGTGGGAGAGCGGGCTGCACGTCTACCTGAAGAGAGCGGCACTGAATCGGGCGCTGTTCGGCGCTCCCGCGGAACACCGTCGACGATTGTCCCGCCGGTACCGCTGACCGTTCACGTTTCTTTCGCCGCCAATTCCGCGAGAACCTCTGCGGTGTCGGCGCCCAATTCCGGCGCGGGCCCAGCAATGCGACCGGGTGTGCGGGAAAACCAGGTCGGCACCCCGGGCATCCGCAGCGGCCCGTGTGGCGTCTGCACCGTCTCGAACAGACCGACGGCCTGGAGGTGCGGATCGTCGAAGAGCTCCGCAGGCGTTTGAATGGGTGCAGCCGGGATCTCGAGCTCGTGGAACAAGGTCAACCACTCTGCGGTCGTGCGCTCCAGCAGGGTCTCGGCGATGAGTCCGTACATGAGGTCGATCTGTTTGGCTCGACGTTCCAGAGAAGAAAACGCCTCGCCGTACTCCGCGATCCAGGGTGGCTTCACGCGGTCGACAAACGCATTCCAGTGCTTGTCGTTGTAGATCAAGACGGCGACGTGGCCGTCCCTGGTGGCGTAGGGCTTTCGATTACGTGCCACCGTCCGCGGATAGATCGCCGGGCTCAGCGGCGGCGAGAACATCGCGCCGTTGGCGTGTTCGACGAGCATGAAGGTGGCCATCGTCTCGAACATGCTCACCTCGACCTCCTGCCCCTCGCCGGTGCGCTCCCGGTGAAACAGAGCCATCATCGTGGCGTACAGCGCGGTGAGCCCCGCGACTTTGTCCGCCACGATCGTTCCGACGTAGGTGGTCTGACCGGTCAGGAGTCCCTGAACAGCGGCGAGCCCGGACTGGGCCTGAATTGTGTCGTCGTAGGCGGGAAGATCGGCGCTCGGCCCGCGTCGGCCATAGCCATAGCAATTGGTGTACACGATTGCCGGGTTGAGGGAGACCACGTCGTCATACGAGAAGCCGAGCTTCGCGATGGCCCGGGCACGCATCGAATGGATGAAGACGTCCGCTCCAGTGATCAACGCGCGCAGAGCGGACTTATCGTCGTCGGTGGTGAGATCGAGCACCACGGAGCGTTTTCCACGATTCACGTTGACGAACACGCCGCTCATCCCCGGGGCGGGGCCGACCGAGATGTAGCGCGCATTGTCGCCGTCGGCCGGTTCGACTTTGATGACGTCGGCACCCATGTCGGCCATGATCTGCGTACAGTAGGGCCCCATCACCACGGCAGTGAGATCGATGACGCGAACGCCCGCGAGCGGTCCGCTGTTCATCGTGCGGCGGCCGTCGCGGCAGCGAAGCTGTAGCCGATGTGGTCGTCGTGCCCGGACGGGACGACGGGGAACACCACCGGCTGGGTGGCGTCCCGGATGGCGTCGCTGCGCTCGGCTACCTCTTCGACGGTCCACGATGGGCGGTGCACGCCTGCGGCCTCCCCGATGAAGGCCCTGGCGATCCTGCCCGCGATAGCTATGAACAATTCCCCTGTAGCGGAACATGTTTCGTGAGTAAGCCAGCACACGGCGGGCGCGACGAGCTCGGGATCCATGGGCGGGTAGGCCGATGTGTCGAGCCCCTGCGCCATTCGGGTGACTGCCGCCGGGATGATCGCGTTACATGTCACACCGTGCTCCGCACCTTCCAGCGCCGCCACGTTCACCATGCCGATCACCCCGGCCTTCGCAGCCGCATAACCGGCCACACCGTGATTGCCGTACAGCCCGCCGATCGAGGACGTCAACACCACGCGGCCGTAGCCCGCATCGCACATCACCGGGAAAGCCGGCCGGAGTACGTGGAACGCCCCGCGCAGGTGCACGTCCAGCACGGCGTCGAAGTCGTCGTATGACATGTCGCGCAGCGGCGCCCTACGGACGTTTCCGGCGTTGTGAACGAGGATGTCGATGCGGCCGAAATGCTCGAGTGCAGCGTCGACGATCGCACGACCACCGGCCGGGGTGGCCACCGACTCAGTCGACGCGATGGCCTCCCCTCCCAGGGCGTTGATTTCGCCGGCCACATCCTCGGCGGGCCGGTGATCTGTCCCCATCCCGGTGAGGCTGCCACCGACATCGTTGACGACCACCTGCGCCCCGCGGGACGCCAGCATGAGTGCATACGCCCGGCCCAGGCCCCGGCCGGCGCCGGTGACGACGGCGACGCGGTCGTCGTATCGGAGCTCGGAGCTCATCGGCCCAGGACCAAGCCTTCCATCGCGTCGTCCGAGCGCCACTTTGCCAGCAGATCTCCGAACGCGTAGAAGCCCGGTCCGTAAGGCTCGCCGAGATGGCTGACGATGCCCTGGCCTCCGCCGCCGCCCTCGTTGTTGTAATAGCCTGGTGTACAGGCGTTGTCGAAGGCCGAGTTGTCGATCGCCGTCTCCCTGACGGTGGCGCACCACGCGTCCTGAGCCTCCTGGGCGGGTTCCACAGTGGTGATCCCGCGTGCGAGCGCCGTGGCGATGATGTACGCGATGTGTTCGCCCTGGAGTTCGTAGTTCGCAGCGATGTTCGCGGATATTCCGACCTGAGTGAATCCGGTGAAGAACTGGTTGGGGAAGCCGCGACTGGTCATGCCGTGCAGGGTCTTGAACCCGTCGCGCCAGTAGTCGTACAGGGACACGCCGTCGCGCCCATGAATCGCATCGATGCTGTAACGCCTGCTGATCTCTGTGGTGATCTCGAATCCGCTCGCATAGATCATGCAGTCGACCGGATATTCGACGCCGTTGGCCACGAAGCCGTTCTCGGTCAGCTTCTCGACGCCTTTGCTCTCGGAGACGTCGACCAATGTGACGTTGGGCCTGTTGAACGTCGGGAGGTAATCGTCGTTGGAACACGGCCGTTTACAGAGGAATCGATAGTACGGTTTGAGCGCCTCCGCAGTCGCCTCGTCTTCGACGAGGTCGGCCACTCGGCGCCGAAGCCGCTCCATCAGCTTGTAGTCTTCCTCCTCGCGCAGAGTCATGAACTGCTCGGGACTCATCGACGCCGGATCCTCGAGAGCAAGAACACGCGCGGCGGTGTTGCGCCCCAGCTCTGTCCAGAAGTCGCAGACCAGATCTGGCTGGCCGAGGGCCATGCCCTCGAACGTCCAGGAGTGGAAGTTGCGTTGCCGTTCCTTTTGCCATCCCGGCTGAAGTGACTGCACCCACTGAGGGTCGGTGGGGTGGTTGTTGCGCTCGTCGACCGTCGACGGTGTGCGCTGGACGACGTAGACGTGCTTGGCGTATCTGCCGAGGTAGGGCACGATCTGCACGCCGGTCGCACCGGTGCCGACGATCGCGACGGTTTTGTCGGCGAGCTTGTCGAGCACGGGGTCGGCCGGCGTGCCACCGGTGTAGTCGTAATCCCACCGCGAGGAGTGAAAGCTGTGTCCGGTGAAGTCGTTGATTCCTGGGATGCCCGGCAGCTTGGGTCTGTTGAACGGGCCGGACGCCATCACCACGAATCGTGCTCGAAGGTCGTCACCGCGATCGGTGGTGATGCGCCAACGCTCGATGTCGTCGTCCCACATCAGGGTGCGCACCTGCGTGGAGAAGATGGCGCCGTCGTAGAGGCCGAAATGCTTGCCGATGTTGCGGCAATGCTGCTGGATCTCGGCACCGTCGGCGAACTTCTTGCTGGGGATGAAATCGAGCTCTTCGAGCAGCGGTACGTAGCAATAGGATTCGTTGTCACACTGGATACCGGGGTAGCGGTTCCAGTACCAGACCCCGCCGAAATCGCCGCCCATCTCGATGACGTGGACGTCCTCCACGCCCGCCTTTTTCAGGTGAACCGCCGACAGCAGACCACCGAAGCCCCCACCGAGCACGGCGACGTCCATGTCCAGGTCGATGGGTTCGCGCTCCACCCGCGGCGCGTGTGGGTCTACTTCGGCGAATTCCGCGTATTCCCCACCGGTCTCGACGTACTGGTTCGAGCCCTCGGAGCGAAGGCGCTTCTTTCGCTCGGCCTCGTACTTCGCCCGCAGCGCCGGGATGTCGATGTCATCCGGCGTCGGAGTGGGACCGCAGTTCGTGGTACCGGCAGTCACGTCAGCGCCGGCGCCGGTAGCGCCGCCTCGTGCAGCGGGGCGGCCATCTCGTGTGCGGCAGGCAGTACCTCCCGAGCGAACAACTTGACGCTTTCGATCGCATCGGCGTACGGCATCGTGCCGAACTGCGGCACGAGGGTCACCTCGGAGAAGGAGCAGGCTTCCTGTGCGGCCTGCAACTTCGCGAAGATCGTCTCGGGTGTGCCGATCAGCAAGTTCGATGCGTGGTAACCCGGCATCTTCTTGGTACCCGGTTCCGGCTTGTCTTGCACGGCCTCGGCCAACACGGCCGTGGCGCCTGCCTCGCGAGCCGCGTACGCCTCATACCCTCTCACGCCCTTGAAGTTCGACGCATCGGCGAAGCCGTAGTGGACGGTGACGTCCCGGTTCGCCGTCCAGATCCATTCATCGGTCTGCGCCGCATCGGGCTCGTGCTCGGTGCAGTACATGAACATCACGTTCTTGGGTTGGCAGGGCGCGTACCCCTCTTCCTGACGGAAAGTGTTGACCTTCCGAACTTCCGCGCCTGCATCCCAGATCGGTTTGTTCCCCACGAACAACGGCACCATCCCCCGTCGGGACAGAATTTCCAGCGACTCCGCGGTGGACGAAGAACTGTAGATCC
This sequence comes from Mycobacterium sp. IDUB_1, assembly GCF_055419625.1. Classification (NCBI taxonomy): domain Bacteria; kingdom Bacillati; phylum Actinomycetota; class Actinomycetes; order Mycobacteriales; family Mycobacteriaceae; genus Mycobacterium; species Mycobacterium sp. IDUB_1. The sequence continues at coordinate 728,425 of NZ_JBVAYA010000003.1, forward strand.
GCGAGAACAGGTCCTTGCTGACGGGTTCGGGCCGCAGCGACATCTCCGGGAAGGAGAAGATCTCCCCGTCGTAGGAGAACCGCTCACCGCTAAAGGCCAGCTCGAGGATGTCCAGACACTCGTTGAACCGTTCGCGACTTTCTTCCCGCGGTACGCCGACCGCGTCGAACTCCGACTTCGACACACCGCGGCCGATCCCGATGGTGTTGTACCGGCCCTTGGAAACGATGTCGAGGTAGGCGATCTGGTGTGCCAGACGCACAGGATTCCACCACGGCGCCACCGCCACGAATGTCCCGAGACCGACGCGCTCGGTACGGCCGGCGAAGTACGTCAATGCCTGAATGGGGTTGGGAGTCATGCCATAGGGGGTGCCGCAGTGCTCGGGGAACCAAATGCCGTCGAAGCCGAGCGGCTCCGCGAGGTCGCCGAGGGCGAGCGCTCCTTCGACGCACTGCCAATCCGGCGTGTCGGGCGGGCTGGAGTAATTGCCTGCGAGCACACGGTCCCAGTCGTGGGAATTCTGCGCTCCCGTACCGAGATTCACCTTCATGTCAAGCTCCTTCGTTGAGTTCTCGGGGCGCTCCCGTGCCCATGTACTTTGACAACTGATAATGCAAATTCACCGTGCTGCGCTCGCGGTACGGGTTCGGCTTGGTGCCGGGAAACCCGAGAGACTTCATCCCCCTCTGCACCGCGGCCATGTTCGAAAAGTCCTGCGGTAGTACGGAAAGCCAGTTCGGGTCACCCACCGGCGTGTACACCCATTGCGTCTCCGGCTCCTCGCCCTTCGGGAACAGCTCGAAAACGGAAACCTCGAAGATGCACTTGTCGGGGTCATAGCTCGGGTCGGGCCGCGCGCTGTAGCACAGCGCGCTCGTCAGGCCCTGGCCGATCTGAAAATTGGGGAAGAGCTGCCACGCCGTGCCGCTCTGTCCGAGGATCTCGGCAGGGATGGTCGGCCAGATGACACCGCGGGCCGCGTCGTCATTGCGTGCTGAGGTCAGCCAGTGTTCCAGGACCTTGTCGGCCGGAGTGCCTTCAGGGAGTTCGTCGACCAGACGCTTCGCCGCGTCGACCAGGGTCCGTGTGGTGGTCGCGTTCGTCTCCTCCATGGTGTAGACCTGCATCTCGGCAGTGGAGATGCGCGGATCACCCGACCCGAGTCGAATCTTCGACTTGGTCTCGTCCATCCCCTTCGGTGCGTCGTAACCGATGTTGCTGTGTCGGCCCTGCGCCTTGGCCCATCCCTTGAATTCGCCGAACTTGTTGAACTCCGGGTGGGTTGTGAAGACGTGGTAGGTCTCGTTGAAGGCTTCCAGCGCGACCTTCCAATTGCAGTCGAAGTTCAGCCACTTGCGCCATTTGAACCGCATGTTCTCGAGTCCGAAGGGATCGAGGATCTTCGCCGCCGGGAACAGGAAATCGGCCAACGGTTCCGGATCGGTGTCCATGTTGACGAACAGCCAGCCACCCCAGGTGTCGACGTGGACCCGCGCAAGGCGCGTGTTGGCCGGAGTCAGTGCACCTTGCCAATCATCCTGCTCACGGATGTGGGTGCATTCGCCGTCGAGACCGTAACTCCAGCCGTGGAAGCCGCAGACGAAGGATTTTCTGGTGCGGCCGCAGGCGTTCTTGGCGCCGTCCGGAACGTCCACCAGTTTGCGACCGCGGTGCATGCAGACGTTGTGGTGGGCGGCAAACGTGTCGGGGCCCGTGCGCACGACGATGACCGAGTCGTCGAGGATGTCGTAGGTCAGGTAACTGCCCACCTCGGGGATCTCCTCGACCCGCCCCACCTGCTGCCATACCTTGCGCCACAACTTGTCCCGCTCGGCTCTGGCGTAGGACTCGGAGACATAGGCGTCGACGCCGATCGTCATCGGTGACGACAGCTCCTCGACGACTTCGCGGACTGCGTCGTCTCTGGTGTCGGTCATCGCTGTGTGTCTCCTTCGCCCGTGGTCATGGTCGGCTGATCTCTGCGCGAAATGAATCGTCGGCCAGGAACAGCGAGGTGTGATCGGCGGCCAGATGGCTCCACTTCAAATCCAGGCCACCGTCGACAAGGAGCGTCTGGCCCGTCACGTAGCTCGCCAGGTCTGAGAGCAGAAACAGAATGGCCCCCGCCTGTTCGTCGGGGCGTCCACGGCGGCCCATCGCGATGGCGGCACGGTCCCGGTCAGGGTCGGCGTCGACGTAAGTCGCCGACGCCGTGGTCTCGGTGACACCCGGTGCGATCGCGTTGACGCGGATACCGTCGGCGGCGAGTTCCAGTGCCATCGTGCGGGTCATCGCCACCACAGCGGCCTTCGCGGTTCCGTACGCGATGTGGAACGGCGCGGTGTTCATGCCGCTGATCGACGAGATCGACACGATCGAGCCTGGGTTGCCGCGGGCACGCAGTTCGGCGGCAACGGCCTGGCTTGCGAAAAAGGCGGTTTCCAGATTCGCGGTGAAGAGATCCCGCCAGTCCGATCGCCTCACCCGGGTCGACGGCATCCACGTCGACGGTGCCGCGCCGCCCGCGACGTTGACGAGGCCGTACAGCTCGCCGTCCGTTCGTCGCACGACGTCCATCGCCGCGGCGATGCCGTCGTCCGTTGACATATCGGCCGCCACGGGAACGACAGAGAGCCCACGCGTGATCAAGGGGCCCATCTGCTCAGCGAGATTCTCGGCGGAGCGGCTGACGGCGACGACAGTGGCTCCGGCTTCGGCCGCAATGGCTGCTGTAGCGGTACCGATGCCGCCACCGCCGGCTCCCGAGATCACGACGATGCGACCGTCGAGGCCGAGTAGGCCGTTCACCGCAGACATAATCGCTTTCGTCAATTGTCCGGACAACATATGGCGCTCTTGCATTCAGAGAATACTATTCCGCAGCGCATATGCACCCGTCAAGGTCGATCCCCTCGAGCATGTAGTTATTGTCTGGACTACACGTGATTGCTATGGTCCGTGCTGTGACCGGCAGACACAGTGATCGCTACGGGGCGTCGGCGTTCCCGATGGCGGCCGAAGGGTGGGAGGTGCGGCAGCTCACTGCGCCGAGCCGCCTCTTCGGCGCGAACGGCCTGCGCACAGGACCTGACGGACGCGTCTACATCGCTCAGGTCACGGGCAGTCAGATCGCCGCGCTCGACATCACGAACGGCGAGCTGACGACGATCAGCGGCACCGGTGCTGACATCGTCGCGCCCGACGACGTCGCATTCGACGACTTCGAAAACCTCTACGCCACCGAGGTGATGGACGGTCGGGTCAGTGTGCGCCATCCGACCGGCGAGACGCGGGTGCTGCGCGACGACATGCCGTCAGCCAACGGCATCACTTTTCACCGCGGCCGGCTCTTCGTGGGCGAGTGCCGCGAAGGCGGACGGCTCTTGGAGTTCGACCTCGGGGGCGGGCCACCGCGGGTCCTCCTGGAGAACGTCCCTTCCCCCAACGCCATGGAGGTCGGTCCGGACGGGCTGCTCTACTTCCCGGTGATGGGCGCGAACGAGATCTGGCGCATAGACCCCGATGGCGGCGGCGAAGTGCACACCGTCGCAACGGGTCTCGGCGTTCCCGATTCGGTGAAGTTCGACGCTGAGGGGTTCATCGTCTCGACGCAGGTGGCGACGGGGCAGGTGCTGCGAATCGACCCGCGGACCGGTACCCACACCGTTCTCGCCCAACTGACACCGGGCCTGGACAACTGCACGATCGTCGGCGCGGGTGCGGGGGCACGCCTGTTCGTGTCCAACTTCACCGGCGAGATCAGCGAGATCCACTCCGATGGCGCCGTCCACACCGCACTGCCCGGCGGTCTGAACTGGCCACTGGACCTGACGGTAGGAGCGGACGGTCGCCTGTATGTAGCTGACGGTACCTATTTCTACGTGCACGACCACGACGGCGGACTGACGACGGTCGGTATGCTTTTCACACCCGGCTATCCGGGCTTCATCCGCGGAGTGGCCGCGGCCTCGATCGATGAATTCATGGTCACCACATCGGGTGGACAAATTGCGCGCTATCGCCCCACATCAGGCGAAAGCGACGTCCTCGCAGATGGTTTCGACCAACTCTACGGACTGACCCCCGCCCTGGGTGGGGTGGTCGCCGTCGAGCAAGGCACGGGGCGGGTTCTGTTGATCGATCACTCCGGCGGTGTCTCGACGATCGCAACAGGGCTCGACACCGCAGTAGGCGTCACGAGCACGGCCGATGGTGCGGTGCTGGTCGCCGAATCCGGCGCAGGTCGAGTTCTGCGCGTCAGCCCGTCGGGAACTGAGACGGTCGTCGACGGCTTGGAGCGACCGCAAGGTCTGGTCGTCGTCGACGGCCGAGTCCTCATCACCGATGCCGGCCAGAAAACGGTCATTGCTGTGGACCTCACGACCGGTGAACGCTCGACGATCGCCACCGGACTGGCCATCGGGCCACCGCCAGGTGTCACCCCGAAACCCCTCAAGGGAATGCCGCCCTTCTCCGGCCCGCAGGGTCCGTTCGCAGGGATCGCCGCCGGAGCCGATGGCGTGCTGTACGTCTCGTGTGACGGCGATGGCAGTGTCGTCGCACTCCGCCCGGACCCACGGCCATGACCGCGGCCCGTAGTGAGCACCGCTACCTCCAGGTCGCGCAGACTCTGCGTAAGGAGATCGTCGATGGGGTGTTCCCCATCGGATCGCAACTACCCACCGAACACGAGCTCTGCGAACGTTTCTCAGTCAGTCGCTACACCGTCCGCGAGGCCCTGCGCCGCTTGCGCGACGACAATCTGGTGACGTCACGCCCGCGCGCCGGCACGACGGTGGTACCGCGTGACTCGACGAGTTCGTATGCGCAGGACAGTATGACGATCAACGACCTGCTCGCCGTCGCGAGCGGGGCCGACCTCGACATCAAGTCGATCCAGATGACCGTCGTCGATGCCGAACTCGCCGCGAGGACCACCCTGCCGCAGGGGGAAGACTGGCTGGCTGTGCTGGGCTTTCGGCAGGCCATCGATGCCGACGACACGTATTGCTGGACCGAGTACTACATCAACCGGTCCTACGCTGCTGTCGGCCGCATGCTCAGACGCCACACCGGTCCGGTATTCCCCCTCATCGAAGATCTCTTCGGAGTGAGCGTCGTCGAAGTTCAGCAGGACATCGGGGCGGTGGCGGTCACACCGGAACTGGCGCCACACCTCAAGGTTCATGCGGGTGCCCCCGCACTCGAGGTGCGCCGCGTGTACCGCACCTCCGAAGGCGGCATCGCGCAGGTCACCATCAACACCCATGCCGCGCCTCGGTTCCGGCACTCGACCACGTTGCGCCGGGTCAAGGGATAGTCACGCGTGCCCGAGTCTGGCGTCTCACGCAAAACAGTGGGACAGCGGTCGATCCGCTGGGATGACGAACTCGCCGCGCGTGCCCATGCCGACGGCCTCTGGGTGCATGACACCCTCGCAGACGCGGTCGCCGAGGCCGCCCGCCTCACACCCGAGCGCACGCTCATCGTGGACGGGGACGTCCGGGTCAACTGCGTGGAGCTCAAGACGCGGGCCGAATCTCTGGCCGGTGTCCTGCGGTCGCGAATGCCCGAAGGCAGTGTGATTGCGTTCGCTCTTCCGAATTGGCACGAGGCGGCGGTCGTCTACCTCGGGGCGACCCTGGCCGGCATGGTTGTCACGCCGATTCTGCCGTCGCTGCGCGACCGCGAGGTCGGGTTCATCATAGACGACGCCGATATCCGAATGATATTCGTACCCGGCGTATTCCGCGGCTACGATCACTCGGCCATGCTCACTCGCGTGACGGAGGGACGCGATCACCCACCCGAGGTGGTGGTGGTACGCGGTGACCCCGGCCCCCACATTGCCTACGCCGACCTTCTCACCGAACCGGCCCTGACGTCGAGACCGACGCTCGACGCCAACGCCGTGCAGATGATCCTGTACACCTCCGGCACCACCGGACGACCCAAAGGGGTCATGCACACGCACAATTCGCTGCACGCACTGCTCACCCAGATTCGTGACCACTGGCGGGTCGATCCCGGCGACACCTTCCTGGTGCCCTCCCCCATCGCCCATATCGGCGGCTCCATCTACGCGTTCGAGGCGCCGCTGCTACTGGGCTCGACCGCGGTACTGATGGAGAGGTGGGACGCCGCCGCTGGGGTCGAGCTGATCACTGCCGAACGATGTACCCACATGGCCGGCGCCACACCATTCCTCGAGCAGCTGTTGACCGCCGCGCAGAACGCCGACACGAGGCTGCCCGAGTTGAAAGTCTTCATCTGCGGGGGTGCGTCTGTTCCGCCGTCTCTGATCCGTAGAGCAAATGCCTATTTCGAGCGCGCCATGGTGACGCGCGTCTACGGTTCCACCGAAGTACCGGTGACCACCGTCGGTTCGCCCCACGATGCCGACCTCGCCGCCGAGACCGACGGCCGTCCGGGGATCGCCGAGATCCGCCTGGCCGAGCACGCCGCGGCGACATCGGGTTCGGGCGAGATTCGTGCCCGCGGGGCTCAAATGCTGGTCGGTTACCTGCACATCGAAGACGAAACAGAGTCCTTCGACGACGATGGCTATTTCCGGACCGGCGATCTGGGGACCTGGGCCGACGGCCACCTGGTGGTCACCGGTCGAGCCAAGGACATCATCATCCGCAATGGTGAGAACATTTCTCCCAAAGAGATCGAGGACGTCATGGTTGGTCACCAAGGCATCGCAGAGGTCGCGATCGTCGGTGTGCCTCACGCGAAGACCGGCGAGCAAGCCTGTGCGGTGATCGTGCCATCGACAGCCACGACGGCGCCGGGCCTGACCGAGCTGAGGGATTACCTCCGCGATCGCGGGGTGTCCACCTTCAAAGTTCCGGAGCGGGTGGAATTTTGGGCGGAGCTTCCGAAGAACGCGGCGGGCAAGGTGCTCAAGCAACAGATCAGGTCGACGCTAGGTCATGAAGGTGGATGAGATGCAGGTTGCGATCGTCACAGGCGCGAGCAGCGGAATCGGCTTCGGCACTGCTGTCAAGCTGGCTGCCGCCGGCATCGCAGTCCTGGGAACCGGCCGGGATCGGAGGCGCCTCGACGAACTGACCGCCACAGTCGGCGATTCCGGTCGGTTGGCCGCTGTGGCCGTAGACCTCACCGCCGACGACGGTCCTCGAAGCATCGTCGACGCCGCGATCGACCGATGGGGCCGAATCGACTTCGTGATCAACAATGCCGGCGTCGGAAAACCAAAGCCTGTGCACGAGACCGATGACGAATCCCTCGACGCGTTCCTGGGTTTGATGCTGCGGGCCCCCTTTCGACTCGCGCGAGAGGCGATCCCACACCTCGCCCCCGGATCGGCGATCATCAACGTCACGTCGACCTTCGCCGTCGTAGGCGGACTGCGAGGCGGGGCGTACTCCGCAGCCAAGGGCGGTCTGACTGCCCTGACCACCCACATCGCGTGTCAGTACGGCGCCCAGGGCATCCGGTGCAATGCCGTGGCTCCCGGCGTCACGCTGACCCCGATGGTCGCCGAGCGACTCGAAGACGATCGCTTCCGGAAGATCAACACCGAGATGACACCGCATCAGCGTCTGGGAACTGTCGAAGACGTGGCGAGCACGATCGAGTTCTTGTGTTCTCCCGGTGGCAGTTTCATCAACGGTCAGACCATCGTCGTCGACGGCGGCTGGAGCTCGACCAAGTATCTTTCCGATTTCGCTCTGTCGTCGGAATGGCTGCCGCGGTGAATGTCTTCACCGTCCTGGACCAGGCCGCTGCCCGATACGGTCGACGGGGTGCAGTCTTTCTCGGGACTGAGCAGTGCCACACATGGAGCGAACTTCGCGAGCGCTCACTGCGACTGGCCGGGTCGTTGCGACACACTCAGCCTGCCGGGTCACGTGTCGCGGTGGCAAGCGAGAACTGCCCCGAGATCGTCGAGCTGATGTTCGCGGCATGGGCGGCCGAATGCGTGATCGTGCCGATCAACTACAAGCTGCATGTTCGGGAGATGCACCAGATCCTCGACGACGCCGGTGTGTCACAGGTATTCGCGTCACCGAGGATCGCCGCCGAGCTCGCTGGGACAACTGCTGTTCCCGTGGAGGTGATCGGCTCCGACGATTTTCGACGCCGTATGGCGTCGACACCTGTCGAATCACCTCGGCGAACCGATCCCACGTCGCTGGCCTGGCTGTTCTACACCAGCGGTACCACAGGTCGCTCGAAGGGCGCGATGTTGTCGCACCGCAATCTGATGGCGATGACGGTCTCACATCTCGCAGACTTCGACGATCCGGACAGCGATTGCAGCCTGATTCACGGGGCACCGATGTCACACGGCTCCGGCCTCTACATCGCTCCCTACGTGTTGCGGGGTGCGCGACAGGTGATTCCCCAATCGAAGTCTTTCGAGCCGGAGGAGTTTCTCGACCTGTGTGAGCAGCACCCCGGCTGCAGTTGCTTTCTCGCCCCGACGATGGTCGGCCGTTTGATCCGTACCGGCCGCGACCGCCCGGCCAATCTGCGGACGATCATCTACGGCGGTGGGCCCATGTACGTGGACTCTCTGAAGAAGGCGATGGGGGCGTTCGGTCCGGTGTTCGTGCAGCTCTACGGTCAGGGCGAGGCACCGATGACGATCACCGGCCTGCGGCGGGCCGACCACGTGCAGGCCGATGACGCAACTCTCGGCTCGGTCGGATACGCCAGGTCCGGTGTGGATGTGGCCGTCCAGCGCGCCGACGGTACCGAAGCAGCCGCCGGCGAGATCGGCGAAATCGTCTGTCGCGGCGACGTGGTCATGAGCGGGTATTGGAACAACCCAGTCGCCACCGAAGCCACGTTGAGAGACGGCTGGCTGCTCACTGGTGACATGGGGTGCTTCGACTCCCGGGGTTACCTGACCCTGCGCGACCGGTCCAAGGACGTGGTCATCAGCGGTGGAAGCAACATCTACCCGCGCGAAGTCGAGGAGGTACTGCTCGAGCACCCCGCGGTCGAAGAGGCCGCGGTGGTAGGCGTGCCCGACGACGAGTGGGGCGAGATCCTCGTCGCGTTCATCGTGGGAACCGCCACCGCGGCTGACCTCGACGCCCACCTGCTCGACCGTATCGCCCGATTCAAACGCCCCAAGCACTACGCCTACCTCGACGACCTGCCCAAGAATTCCTACGGCAAGGTGCTCAAACGCGTTCTACGCCAGACGTTTACCCGTTCGACCGACCTCGACGGAAGTCGTCGCCCGATTGGAGATACATGACCGCCTTCGACGCCAGTGTCCTTCTGCTTCGCCTCGCGTTGGGCCTGACGATGGCCGCCCACGGCTACAACAAATTCTTCGGCGGTGGGCGATTGCCGGGCACCGCCGGGTGGTTCGACAGCATCGGCATGCGGCCGGGCATGTTTCATGCCCGCGTCGCCGCCACCACCGAGGTCGCCGCCGGTCTCGGCCTTGCTGTGGGTTTGCTGACGCCGGTGCCCGCGGCGGGTTTCGTCGCACTCATGCTCGTGGCCGCGTGGACGGTGCACCGCCGCAACGGCTTCTTCATCGTCAAGGAGGGGTGGGAGTACAACCTGATCCTCGCCGTCGCGGCGGTAGCCGTCGCAGGCGTCGGGCCGGGCAAGCTCAGCGCCGACTACGCGATATTCGGGCACTCCGGAGCGCTCGACTACCTCCAGGGCTGGCCGGGTCTTCTCATCGCGGTGGCGCTCGGTCTGGCCGGCGGCATCGGCCAGTTGGTGATCTTCTTCCGTCCACCCGCTGGCACATAGGCCGATGACCCGGTCGGCCGAACGGCCTCCGGCCCGGACGCGACCCGTTCGATGTCTGGCGCCGCTGACCGCTCAGCTTGTCAGTTCGGACACGATCGTCTCGATCAAAGCGACAACCTCGCCGGGGTGCGACAGCATCACCAGGTGGAGGAGTCGATTTCGGTGACGGTCGCGCTGGCTCGCTGATATCCGAAGCGCTGCACCTCAGGGTTGATCGCGGTGTCCGATGTGCAGACGACCGCCCAGGTGGGCCGCGACCGCCACGCTGCCACGGGTGCGGGCTCGGTGAACGCCACCGCGGCCAACGGCCGCTGAGACACCGCGAGCACCGCCATCAGCTTCGGATCGACGTCGGCGCCCACCACTGCCGCGAATCGGTCCGGCGCGACGGTGACATCGATTCCGTCGCCCGCGCCCGCCGTCGCCGGAAACGGCCGTTGCACCAGTGCCGCCGGAAGGACGCATCGGCGAAAGCGCCGTGGACGAGAACCACAGTGGGCGTAGACAAATAGGCCTCCGGATGACGGGCGTGCGCAGACCGCGCTCGCGTTCAGGAGCGGATGAAGTCCAGCAGGTCGGCGTTGATGACGTCGGCGTGGGTGGTCGGCATCCCGTGTGGATACCCCGGGTAGGTCTTCAGGATCCCGTTGGGCAGCAGCTCGGCCGAGAGCGGTCCCGCGTCGGCATAGGGCACCACCTGATCGTCATCGCCGTGCATGACCAGCACGGGCAGCGTGATCTGGCGGAGATCCTCGGTGAAGTCGGTCTGCGAGAAGGCGACCACGCCGTCGTAATGGGCGATCGCGCCGCCCATCATGCCCTGTCGCCACCAGTTGGCGATCACCGCCTCGATGGGCTCCACCCCGTCGCGGTTGAACCCGTAGAACGGCCCTTCGGGCACCGCCCGGTAGAACGCGGACCGGTTGGTCGCGACCTGTGTCTGGAAGTCGTCGAACACCGATTTGGGCAACCCGCCGGGGTTGGCGTCGGTCTGCACCATCAGTGGCGGGACCGCGGCGATCAGCGCCGCTTTCGCCGCGCGGTCCTGCCCGTGGCGGGCCAGGAAGCGCACCACTTCACCGCCACCGGTGGAATGCCCGACATGGATGGCCTCGCGCAGATCCAGATGCTGCACGACAGCCGCGAGATCGTCTGCGTAGTGGTCCATGTCGTGTCCGTCGCCGACTTGGCTCGAGCGGCCGTGCCCACGCCGATCGTGGGCGATGACGCGGTAACCGTGACCGAGGAAGAACATCATCTGGGCGTCCCAGTCGTCCGCCGACAGTGGCCAGCCGTGGCTGAACACGATGGGCTGCCCCGATCCCCAGTCCTTGTAGTAGATCTCGACACCGTCGGAGGTGGTGATGATCGGCATTGACGTCCATTTCGTCGGTGTGGTTGTTGGCGTCCTTGCATTAAACCCGTTCTGAGATCGGCGCGCTGTAGCCCGGTCATTGACGATTCCTATGGGGACCACGACGGCGATCTATCACCCGCAGCGTCGCGTCACCGACCTTCACGGGGCACCCCCGGGTACTTTCTCTGACATGGCACCGCTCCCTTTGACCATCATGTTCTGGCCGGAGTCGGCCTACGGCCCGACCAATCAATGCATCGGTCTGGCGTCGATTCTGCGCGACCGCGGACACCGGATCGTCTTCGCGGCCGAAACCTCTTGGGCCGGAAAGATCGCGCCGCTCGGTTTCGTCGAGGAACTCGTCGATCTCGCCGAACCCGCACCGGATGCCGGTGACGAGGACGCCGGCGCCTTCTGGACCCAGTTCATCGCCGAGACGGCTCCCGAGTTCCGCAAGCCCACGATCGATCAGCTGTCGAGCTTCATCGCACCGACGTTCCAGGCGCTCATCGACGGCGCCCGTTACTGCGAACCGCGGCTGCGCGAGATCATCGCCACGCACCGCCCGGACGTCATCGTCGAGGACAACGTGGTGCTGTTCCCCGCGCTGACGACCGCGGGGGTTCCGTTCGTCCGCATCGTGTCCTGCAGCCCGTTGGAGGTCCCCGGCGCCGATGTACCGCCGCCGTTCTCCGGGCTGCCCAGCAACGATCCCGCGCAATGGCGTTCCTACCGTGAGGAATTCGATCGGACCCTGCGGCCGATGTGGACCGAGTTCGACGCCTGGACGCGAGACCAGGGTGCCGCAGCCCTGCCGGAGCTGGAGTTCATGCCGCGCGACAACGCGGCCAACCTGTACGTCTATCCCGCCGAAGCCGACTACGTGGACCTGCGCCCGCTCGACGGCACCTGGACCCGGATGGATTCCAGCGTCCGCGAGACCGACGAGGCCTACGTGATTCCCGCGCAGGTCGCCGACCGGCCTGCCGACAGCGCGCTGATCTATCTGTCCCTGGGGTCTCTCGGCGGTGCCGACGTCGACCTCATGCAGCGGCTCGTGGATGTCCTGGGCACCACCCGGCATCGTTACATCGTCAGCAAGGGGCCACAAGCCGATCGAATCGCTCTGGCCGACAACATGGTCGGTGAGCAGATGCTCCCGCAGACCAAGGTCATCCCCCAGGTCGACCTGGTCATCTCGCACGGCGGGAACAACACCGTGACCGAGACACTGCACTTCGGCAAACCGCTGATCGTGCTTCCCCTGTTCTGGGATCAGTACGAGAACGCGCAGCGGGTCGACGAACTCGGCTGGGGCATCCGGCTCGACACCTACCGGTTCAGCGACGACGAACTCATTTCCGCCGCCGACCGTCTGCTGGCCGACACGGCACTCCGCGAACGCCTCGCCTCGCTCGGTGAGGCGATTCGGCAGCGCGACGGGCTGCGGGTCGGCGCCGATGTCATCGAACGGGTGGGTAACACCCACCGGTGACCGCGCTGCCCGACCCGGTGGACTGGCTGGACCTGTCGGACGGCCATCGACTCGCCATCGTAGCCGACGGATCCGCCCGGTCCGCATTACCGATGACCGACAGCTCCCGGCGCGCACGTCCCGGCGACGGCACGTCGGTTGCGTTGTTGAAAGTGCTTGCTGCGCAACCGGGACAACGTCAGCACGGGAACTTCCGGGTGCGATCGTGGACAGCACGTTCGGCCGACGGTGAGCGGCCGATGGACGTCGACCAGACCAACGAGTCGGTGATCGTCGGTGATGCGGCCGTCGTCAAATGGGCAGTCCACCTGCAGGAGGGCCCGCACCCCGCGCCGCGACGCATCACCGCGCTCCGCGCAGCGGGCTTCACAGGGATTCCGGAACCGTGGGGCCTGATCACATGGCAGCCGCCCGACGGCGCGGAAACCGTGGCGGCTTATGTGGACCAGTACCTTCCCGGCGCGCTCGACGGATGGACCTGGGCCGTGGAGGTGATGACCACTGCGGCGCTCGGAGGCGGCCCGGGCGAGGCCGCGGCGACGGCCGGTCAGCTCGGAGTGCTCATCGCCGACATGCACGCCGCGCTGGCGTCCACCGCATCGACCGCCAGCTCCGCAGACGCTGACCGGTGGCACGCCGCTGCGCTCACCACGCTCGACACAGCCTGTGCGCTCACCGAATCCGAGAGCGTTGCCGTTCTGCGCACACGTCGGGAGGAGGTGGCCGCAGAGCTGGCGGTCCTGTCGTCACTGACAGGCACCACGGTCATCGACGGGCACGGCGATCTGCACGTCGGACAGATCCTGCGGAGCGACGAGAGGCTCGTCGTCACCGATTTCGACGGCAATCCGGTGCTCACCGCGCCCGAACGGATGTACCCCATCCCGGCGGTCGTCGACGTCGCCGGCATGATGCAGTCCTTGGCGCACGTGGCGATCGTGGCCCGTCGGTACACCGAGCTGGACCCCGGAGAGCTTCACACGGTCGAATCGACGATGCGGGGGATGTTTTTCGAGTCGTACACGGCGCGACTGCAGACCACAGGGCACGAACACCTCGTCGACCCGCGGCCGCTGCGCGCACTACGTCTCATCCAGGTGATGCGCGAGATGATCTATGCGGCACAGCATCTTCCGCGGTGGATGTACGTGCCCGACGCGGCCCTGCCCGCACTGCTCGATGACGCCGCCCCACCCTCTGAGGAGCGACAGTGAAGCCTGATGCCTTTGTATCCGATCTGCAGCGCAAGCCCGAGGTGCTGGCGCGGCTGGCGCTGATGTTGTCAGAGGTCAACCCATGGACGGCGGTGGTACCCGCCGACACCGAAAGGGTCGTGCTGCTCGGCATGGGCTCGTCGGCGTACGCGGGCACGGTGGCCGCCGCGCGACTGCGCGCCCGCGGCGTCATGGCCGCTGCGGAGCTCGCCTCGTCGGCGCTTCTGCCGGACTGGGGCCCGAAGACGCTGGTCGTGGCAACCTCGGCCAGCGGCGGTTCCACCGAGACACTGGATGCGTTGACCCGCCTTCGTGGTGATGCGACCACCGTCGCACTGACCAACACGGCGGGCTCACCACTGACCGAACGCTGCGATACGGTCATCACGCTCGATGCCGAGATCGAGCACGGCGGCGTCGCCTGCCGCAGCTACCAGCACACTCTCGCCTTGTTGATTGCCCTGGAATGCCACCTTCTCGGCGTCGGTACCGCCGCCCTCGCGGCATCGATAGACGGCGCCGCTGCGGCGAGCGCACATATGTTGGACAGCGAAAAGGACTGGCTTCCCGAGGTTTCCGAGCTGCTGCTCGGACCGTCGGGCACCTACCTCGCCGCACCGGCGCACCGGCTCTGTTCTGCCCAGCAGGGCGCGCTGATGATGCGCGAAGGACCGCGACTGCCCGCCGCGGCGTGTGAGACCGGCGACTGGAGCCACGTCGACGTCTACCTCACCAAGACCACCGATTACCGACTACTGGTGTTCTCTGGCTCGCCGTGGGAAGCACAGCTGGCCGAATGGACTGCCATGCGAGGCAGCACGGTCGTCGGTGTGGGCGGGGACGTTCCGGGCGCGCAGTATGTGCTCCGCTACCCGGGCGACTCCGACGACGACATTGCTCTGCTCACCGAAGTTCTCGTGCCGGAACTGGTCGCGGCGCGGCGGTGGCAGCAGGTCAGTCGGGAGTCAGCGGACTGAGCAGCAACGCGGCCTCGGCCTGGTAGGCATGCTCTGCCCACTGCCGAGGTGTCGTTCCGAAGCGGCCGTCGACAGCTGACGGGTCTGCGCCGGAGGCGAGCAGTCGCTCGATGAGTGGGAGATCGCCCGCCCAGGCCGCGTGGTGCAGCGGGGTGGCTCCCGATTCGTCGCGGGCGTTCGGATCGTCAGGCAAGACCCGGGTCTGCACGTCGACGCCAGACACGTCGATGCCGTGGCGCTCGAGCAGCGCAAGCCTGTCGGTGTAACCGTGCTCGGCCGCCCACTGCACCTGGCGTCGCCACATCTGCTCACGCGACTCCATGGCCACACCGAGGCGGCGTTCCCACGGACCCGGACCTGCGTCTGCCACGCCGTGGTCGAACAGCAACTCCAGGTGCGAGTCATCGGGGCGAAACATCCTGTTGTACAACGCTTGATGGTCGGCAGGGTGGGCACCGCGGCGCAGCAGCAATGCTGCGAGGTCGGGGGCGTGACGGTGACGCGGCTGCCGTCCGGGCCCCTGCTCCCCCTCACCGAAGACGCCCGTGAGCGCGGTGAAGGGAGGGGCCATTCCCCGCCACAGGTAGCCGACGTTCGGATCGGCGCCCGCATCGAGCAACAGCGTTGCCGCGGTGAGGATGTCGTCGACGGTCGCATCGACCGGAACACGCGAGTAGCACAGATACATCAACGGCGGCCACCGTAGCGGGCCCCCGCTCGAGGACGCCGATACGGCGTCGGTGCGCAGGTGGTGTCGCAGAGCGTCGACATCGAAGGCCGCAGCTGCGGCCCACATGTGCTCGGCCGGCAGGGTGGGTACGGCAGCGAGGATGTCGGCAGCCTGCGCCCACCGCGGCGGGGCATCGTCTGCGGTGTAGGTGAGCACCGCCAGGGCGCAGAACCGGTCTGCCGCACCGAGGGCGGTGCCGTCTATGTCGCTCGGATCCCTACTGAGGTCCTTTGCCGCCTCGAGATAGTGCACGAGCGCCGGCCATCCCGGGAATCCGTATCGGCGGGCCAGCGCCAGTTGGGCGTCGTGGAGAGCGACCCGCTGCAGCGCGACGTCAGGTCGGGGGTGGTGGCGCCGGATGACGGCTTCGGCGTCGGCGTCGCCTGCCCTGGCGCGCCGCTGCAGGACGCGAGCGTCGGCACGCAGCCGAGGCAATGAGGGATTGTCGGGTAGTGCGCTGGCCATGACAGCCTCCTCTCACGGGCCCGGCGTCCGCGAGATCGGGCAGAGAAGAGGTGGGGCCGATCAGTCGTTCTGCAGGGAGGCTGAGCCTCTTCGAGCGGACGTCGGGCGGTCCTGCGCGCCCGGCCACAGCATACCGGGGACGCCCACCGGGCCGGCCATCGACAGGCAACATAGGTTAGCCTCACTTATGTGTCGCACTCCTACGCCTCTGTCGTCGACACCCGCGCGCTGAGCACCCGGCTGCGGCGCATCGTGCTGCATGTCGACGATCCCGACGCCCTTCAGGTCAGGCCGGACGCCGATTCGGCTGTGGGGGTCTACTTCTCCCCGAGAGATCACCCGGACGGCGAGGGCCGCAACTACTCCGTCCGCCACCACGAGGGTGCGCTGCTCACCCTCGACATCGCACTGCACCGTCACGGACCCGGCTCATCCTGGGCCACCACCGCGGAAACCGGGCAGCGAGTTGTCCTCGATCACGCCAGAGCTTGGTACCGGCCACCCGCGGACACCCAGTGGCAGGTGGTGATCACCGACCTGTCCGGACTTCCAGCGGCGGCTCGCATCGTCGAGGAACTGCCGACCGGGATGACCGCGACCGTCATCGCCGAGGTGCCGACGTCCGACGATCTCGACTACCTGCCCCGCCGTGACGGCGTCACCGTGCTGCCGCTGCTCGGCACCGGAAACGGTACGTGCCCCAGCATGTTGGCCGACGCGGTGCGCGCCCTCCCCATGCCCCCTGGCCGCGGATACTGCTGGTTCGCCGGCGAGGCGGCCGAATCCCGCGCAGTGCGCAAAGATCTGCGCTCCAGGGGATGGCAGCGCGACCGCTACGACATCACGGGCTACTGGCGGGTGGACTCCGAGGCCTGGGATGCCCGGTTCGCCGAGAACGGCGACGAGGCGCTGATCGTCTACCAGCAGGCCCTGGCGGCCGGCAAGGACGAGAAAGTCGCCTTCGAGGAGTTCGACGACGTCTGCGAACGGATCGGACTCTAACCGCGTGGTCCTCGACGCCCCGGCACACCCCGCGCCCCGGTCGCTCCCCCGCCGTGTTTCGGCGCGCCGAAACGCTGTCGGACTCGCCGCCGCGACCGCGCTGCTCGCCGTGCTGTGCGTGGCCAGCCTCGCGATCGGCACCCAGCACGTGTCCCTGACGACGGTGTGGCAGGCACTGACTGTCGCCACCGGCCCAGCATCCGGCGACGAGTGGATCGTGCGCGACCTGCGTATCCCTCGCACGGTGCTGGCCGTCCTCGTCGGGGTAGCGCTCGGGTTGTCCGGCACCCTCATCCAGGGAGTGGGACGAAATCCGCTCGCCGACACCGAGGTGCTCGGGATCAACGCCGGCGCAGGACTTTTCATCGTCACCGCGATCGCACTGCTGGGCCTCCAGGGCATCTGGACCTACATCTGGTTCGGGTTCGCCGGCGCCCTGTTCGCGATGATGCTGGTCTACCTGATCGGAATGGCGGGCCGAGCGGCAGCGACCCCGGTGCGCGTGCTACTCGCCGGCGTCGCGATCGGCGCGGTCATGGACGGCCTCGGTTTCGCGGTCCGATTGCGCTATCCGCGGGCGTTCGACAACATGCGGTTCTGGGACGCCGGCGCCCTCGACGGTCGCCCACTCGAGGTCGCCCTGGCGATCAGCCCGTTCATCGCGGTGGGCGCGGTGCTGTGCCTGGTCGTCGCCCGCTCTCTCAACGTCACCGCCGTCGGCGACGATCTGGCCACGAGCCTGGGGGGCAACGTCGTTCGGACCCAGGCGCTCAGCCTCGTCGCCGTGACGCTGCTGGCCGGCGCGGCGACCGCGGGCGCGGGGCCCATCGGGTTCGTGGGCCTGATGGTGCCGCACGCGGTCCGCCGGTTCACCGGGCCCGACTGGCGATGGATCCTGGCCTATGCCGTGGTGGTCGCACCTGCGGTGCTCCTGGCCGCCGACATCGTCGGCCGGGTGGTGATCGCACCGTCCGAGTTGCCCGCCGGCATCGTCACGGCGTTCGTCGGAGCCCCGGTGCTGATCTGGTTGATTCGCAGACGGGCCACAGTGCACGAATGACATCACCGATATGACAACGACGATATGGCAACGACGATATGACAACGACGATGAAGAACCCGGTGCGTCGGCGGCAGAACGTGCTGCGCCTCGGCGCCGTCACGGTGCGCACCTCTCGACGGGCCGTGATCACGGTGACCCTCATGCTGGCCGGAGTGCTGTTGACCGCACTGCTGGCCGTGGGTCTGGGCAAGTACCACGTCGCACCGATGGACGTGGTGTCGGTGCTGGCCGGTTCCAACACCTCGTTCGACCGGGTGGTGATCCTCGAATGGCGGTTGCCCCGCATGCTGATGGCCCTGCTGGTCGGTGCGGCACTCGGTCTGTCGGGAGCCATCTTTCAGGCAGTGACCGGAAATCCGCTGGGCAGCCCGGAGATCGTGGGCGTGAACTTCGGCGCCTACACCGGCGCGCTCGCCGTGATCGCCACCGTCGGAGCGGGGTACTACCCGGTGGCCGCCGGCGCACTCGTCGGCGGACTGGTGACCGCGGTGTTGGTCTATGCCTTGTCTTTCCAGCGGGGGGTCGCCGGTTATCGGCTGATCGTCGTGGGTATCGCGGTCGGTGCGGTGTTGAACTCCGTCAACCAGTGGATCGTGATCAAGATCGATCACCACACCGCGGTCACCGCAGCCATCTGGCAGCAGGGCACGTTGAGCGGTCTGACGTGGGCGCAGGTGGTTCCGATGACTGTCTGTGTGGCACTGCTGGTGTCGGCTCTCGTCGCCCTCGGCCCCCAGCTGCCGGTCTTGCAACTCGGCGACGACGCCGCGGGAGCACTCGGGCTCAAGCCCGATCGTGCGCGGGCTGCCTACCTCGTCGTCGGCGTCGGGCTGGTCGCCGTGGCGTGCGCGGCCGCGGGACCGATCACGTTCGTCGCTCTTGCGGCACCGCAGCTGGCCCGGCGGTTGACGGCGAGCCCAGGCGTGGCGCTGATGCCCGCCGCGGTCATGGGTGCGGCGCTGCTGTTGGTCAGTGACGTCATCGCCCAGCAGTTGTTCGCGGACAACGAGTTACCCGTCGGAGTGGTCACCGTCTCCCTGGGCGGCTGCTATCTCATCTATCTCCTCGTCACCCAGTCACGGAAGCGGTGAATCATGATGGACAGCCGATTGGCCGCCGACCACCTGTCGCTGGGCTACGGCGACACACCGATCGTCACCGACCTGACGCTGCCGATCCCGGACGGACGCATCACGATGATCGTCGGTCCGAACGCCTGCGGAAAGTCCACGCTGCTGCGCGGATTGGCCCGGCTTCTGCGTCCGGCCGAGGGGCGGGTCGTCCTCGACGGCACGGACATCGGCAGCCTGCACACCAAGGAGGTGGCCCGCCGGCTGGGCCTTCTCCCCCAGACCTCGATCGCACCGGAAGGCATCACCGTCGCAGACCTGGTGGCCCGCGGCCGCTTCCCGCATCAGAAACTGTTGCGGCAGTGGTCCGTTGACGACGAGACGGCGGTCACCGAGGCCATGACGCTGACCGGGGTGAGCGACCTGGGCGACCGGCTCGTCGACGAACTGTCCGGAGGGCAACGCCAACGCGTCTGGGTCGCCATGGTGCTCGCGCAGCAGACCCCCGTCCTGCTTCTCGACGAACCGACGACATACCTCGACATCGCCCATCAGGTGGAGCTGCTCGACCTGTTCGCGATGCTCAACCGGATGCACGGACACACGGTGGTTGCCGTGCTGCACGACCTCAACCACGCCTGCCGCTACGCCGACGAGATCGTCGTCATGAAAGCAGGACACATCGTCGATCACGGGGACCCACGCACGGTGGTGACCGCGGAGTTGATCGCCGACGTGTACGGGTTGTCGTGCCAGATCATCGACGACCCGCAGACCGCCACACCGCTGATCGTGCCGCGCGCCTCCCCCTACCTCACGGATGGGAGGTGAGATACCCGCCGCCCCTGCCGAAGAAG
This sequence comes from Mycobacterium sp. IDUB_1, assembly GCF_055419625.1. Lineage (NCBI taxonomy): Bacteria > Bacillati > Actinomycetota > Actinomycetes > Mycobacteriales > Mycobacteriaceae > Mycobacterium > Mycobacterium sp. IDUB_1. The sequence goes on from NZ_JBVAYA010000003.1 coordinate 748,411, forward strand.
TCCAGCGCCGCATGGTTCACGCCGTCGTCGGTGCGCACCACGTCGAGGACAAGACCCTTGGACTGTCCGCGGTACGCGTCGGCACCGGCGACGACGACCATGCCGCCGTCCTCCTCGATGAACACCCGCCCCGGCGTGCCGCCGTAGACGCAGCGCGACACGTGCGACGAGATCACTCGGAGCCGCTCACCGCGAAAGTAGCTGTAAGCGTTGGGGTATGGGTCCGACAGCGCTCTGACGAAACGCTCGATGTCGGCTGCGGGCCAGCGCCAGTCGATCAGGCTGTCCTGCTCGGATCGCTTGTGGAAGAACGTGCGATCCGCGAGGTTCTGCGGCACAGGTTGCACGCTCTGATGTTCCAGTCCGTCGAGCGCAGCCTCGAGAACCTCGGGGACCAGGTCCAGCGTGTCGTAGACCAGGCTGGTGCCGGTGCTCGACGGGGTGATCTCCACCGCACATTGCACCAGGATCTCGCCGGTGTCCAACTCGTCGTCCATCAGGTGCGCAGTGAGACCGGTGTGGGTGGCGCCGCTGATCAGCGACCAGATCACCGGAGAGAACCCGGTGAATCTCGGCAGCAGCGAGTCGTGCAGGTTCACCGTCCCCAGCCGCGGGATGGCGAACAGGTCGCGCGGGAGCTTTGTCCGCCAGTTGTTGGCCACCATCACATCCGGCGCGACCGCGCGCACCCGCTCGATCAGCTCGGCGTCGGGACGTTTCGCCAGCCACACCTCGATTCCCTCGCTGCGAGCCAGGTCCTCCACCGAGTCCGCCCAGATCGATTCGTACGCATGCTCACTCGTCGGATGTGTCACCACGAGCTCGACGTCGTGCCGCGACTTCAGCAGCGCCTGCAGGGTGCGATGGCCCCACGTCTGATATCCGAACATGACGACGCGCACGACGACCTCCCTGGTTCCGGCTAGCCTACTGTGGTTAGCCTAACCTTTGATAGCATGCCGTCGGTCGGTTCCCGCACCCTACCGGTGCGGCCGCCGACCGATACAGGGATCTTCGCAGAGAGAGAGAACACGTTGTCCAGCAATCCTTTCGACGATCCGAACGGCCGCTTCGTGGTCCTGATCAACGACGAGGAACAGTATTCGCTGTGGCCGACGTTCGCCGAGGTGCCCGCCGGGTGGCGCACGGTGTTCGGTGGGCCTGACGGCACCGATCGCGACAGCGCACTGACCTACGTCGAGGAGAACTGGACCGACATGCGACCCAAATCGCTGCGCGAGCAGATGGACCGCGCCGAGTCCGCGCGGGCGTGAGTACGCCGTCGACTGACGGCGACGCACAGTGGTCGGGGCCTGCAGTGCTGCGCCGCGCCGTCACACGGCAGCGCACGCGGCTGGCCGGCGGTTCTGTGCTCATCGCCGCGCACCAGCTCTGCGAAGTCGCCGTCCCGATCCTGATCGGCGTCATCGTCGATCGCGCCGTGGCGACCGGTTCCGTCACCGCCATCGTCAGCTGGATCGCGGTGCTGGCCGCCCTCTTCGTGGTGCTGACCTCCGTCTACCGCGTGGGTGCGCGCCTGCTGATGGCCGCCATAGCCCAGGAGGGCCACCTCTTGCGCGTCGAGCTGTGTCGCCGGATTCTCGACCCCCGCGGCATGGTCACCGATTATCAAGCAGGAGAACTGCTGTCGATCTCTTCCACCGACGCCGAGGAAACGGCCTATCTGCTCGACTACGTGCCGCGCATGGTCGGCGCGGCGGTCGCCACGATCGCGTGCGGTGCCGTCCTTCTCCACATCGATGCACCCCTGGGCGTGATGGTGCTCGTCGGGGTGCCTGTGGTGATGATCGGGTTGCAGCTCACCGCACCGATCATCGCGCGCCGCGTCGAGGAGCAGCAGTCGCAGATCGGCCGAGCCACCGCGCTGGCCACCGATCTGATCAGCGGTCAGCGCCCCCTGCAGGGCATCGGTGCGCAACGCAATGCTGCAGACCGATACCGCGTCGCGAGCCGGCGCTCGCTGAGGGCGACGCTGCACGCGTCGCGCATGGAAAGCGCGCACGCCGGTGCGGCCGGTGCCGCGGGCGCGCTCAGCGCGATGGCCGTTGCCGTCGCGGCCGCGTATTTCGCCCTCTCCGGCGACCTCACCCTCGGCCAACTGATCACGGTGGTCGGCCTCGCCCAGTTCCTGGCCGAGCCGTTCACCTTGCTGGCCACCCTGCCGAGTTCGGTGGCCGAGGCGCGAGCCTCGGCCAACCGGGTCGCCGACGTCCTGTCCGCACCAGCCCGACGATCTGAGGACACCGTGTCGGATGTCGCGGACACTTCCGACGACGCTGCGCTGGACGTTCTCGACGACGCCGGGCGCCTCACGTTCCGTGCGCGGCACGGCGAGATGGTGGCGGTTGTGGCCGCCGACCCGCGCGATGCGACGACGTTGCTCGATGCGCTGGCCGACCGCGACCGCGGCGCAGGCCTCACCGTCCGTGTCGGTGGCCGTGCACTGTCTGACATCCCGTACGGGCAGCGGCGCCGCGCCGTGATCGTCGAAGCTCACCGCGGTGATCTCTTCAGCGGCACATTGCAATCCAATCTCGCGATGTCAGGCGCCGACGCCGAGGCCGACATCATTGCCGCAGCGCTGTCCGCATCGTGCGCGCACGACGTGGTCGCACAGCACGCCGACGGATTGGCACACCGGGTGATCGAACGGGGCGCGAGCCTCTCCGGTGGACAACGCCAGCGCTGGACACTGGCCCGCGCCCTGGCTGCCGACCCCGACGTCCTGGTGCTGCACGACCCGACCACCGCTGTCGACGCGGTGACCGAACAGGCGATCGCCGACGGCATTCGCGCGCTGCGAGTTGCGCGGCGGCGCACCACGATCGTGTTCACCACAAGTCCGGCCCTACTCGCGGCCGCCGACAGGGTGATCGTCGTCGACGACGGACAGGTGCGCGGTGAAGGCACCCACGAGGATCTCGTCGACTCCCATCACGGTTACCGGGAATTGGTGCACCGATGACGATCAGCACCTCGACGACACCACCGGTCCTGCCCGTCGCCACGATGCGACGGACGTGGACGTGGCTGGCCGGCGAAGCAGGCAGGCGCAAGGCGGCCAGCGCTGCAGCGCTTGTGGTCGGCCTGACTGCGGCAGCAGCAGCGACCGTGCCGATCTACCTCCTCGGCTCACTGGTCGACCGCGTCGACGAGGGACGCTCGGCCGGGCTCGTCGGCCTGGCCGCGGTGATCGGAGTGAGCGCGGTGATCGGCGGGCTCGGCACGGGCCTGTCCTCCTACCTGATCGCCCGCCTGGGTGAGTCCGCCGTCGCGGACCTGCGAGAAGACGTGCTGCGCCACGCACTGGACCTGCCGGCCACGACCATCGAGGACAGTGGCCGGGGAGATCTGCTGTCCCGGGTCGGCGCGGATGTCGCCGCGGTCGCCAAAGCCGTCTCCCAGGTACTTCCGGACATGCTCAATGCCTTCTTCCTCGGTGTCGTGACCGTGATCGGGATGGCGGGAATCGATTGGCGTCTGGGAGTGGCTGGCGCACTGTGCATTCCGGCCTACATCGCCGGACTGTTGTGGTACCTGCCGAGATCGGCGCCGCTGTACGCACAGCAGCGCATCGCGCTCGCCGAACGTGCCCAGGCCACCGTCGAGTCCATTCAGGGGGCGCGCACCATCGACGCCTACGAGGTACACGACGAGCATCTACGCGTCATCGAGAACGCCTCGGCGCGCGCCCGCGACGTCGAAGTCACGGTCTTCGGGCTGTTCACCAGGTTCGTAGGGCGTGTCAATCGAGCCGAATTCATCGGCCTGAGCGCCACGTTGATCGTCGGCTTCCTGCTGGTCCGTAGCGGCACCGTCACCGTCGGGCAGACGACTGCCGCGGCGCTGATGTTCCATCGGCTCTTCAACCCGATCGGGATGATGATGTACAACTTCGACGAGATCCAGGCGGGCGCTGCGTGCCTTGCCCGTCTCGTCGGAGTGATCGACCTGAAGCCCCCACCCCAGGACGCCCCGCCGGTCCCGGCGGCCGAGCCGGCCTCGGCCGACGTCGAGGTGCGCAACGTGTCGTTCCGGTATGGAGCCGGCCCGCTTGTCCTGCAGGATGTGACGCTCTCGATCCCGGCCGGGACCCGATGTGCGCTGGTGGGCACCACTGGTGCGGGCAAGAGCACGCTGGCCGCGGTCATCGCGGGGCTGTTCGTGCCGAACACAGGCCAGACCCTCATCGGTGGCGTGTGCGTCGCCGACATTCCCGACGATCGGCTGCGCAGCTGGGTGGCCACGGTCACCCAGGAAGTGCACGTGTTCTCCGGCACGATCCTCGACGACCTGCGGTTGGCCGCACCCGAGGCCACCCGGGAGCAGGTGCTCGACGCGCTGGCCCGGGTCGGCGCCCGCGACTGGGTCGAGGGACTGGCCGACGGGCTGGACACCCTCGTCGGCGAACACGGTATCGACGTGACCGCAGCGCAGGCGCAACATCTGGCGTTGGCGCGACTGGTGCTCGCCGACCCGCGCGTCGTCGTGCTCGACGAGGCGACCGCAGAAGCCGGCAGCGCCGCCGCCGGAGAGCTCGATGCCGCCGCCCTGGCCGCCACCGAAGGGCGAACCACACTCGTTGTCGCGCATCGCCTCTCGCAGGCCGCCATTGCCGATCAGATTCTCGTGATGGACGGCGGGCGCATCGTCGAGCGCGGCACCCACGACGAACTGCTGGCTCGTGACGGCCGCTATGCCCGGCTGTGGCGCGCCTGGCGCGCCCACAGCTAGACCCACCCGCACCACTCACACGAAGAAGAGGTTGCCCTCGTGACCGCCGAGTCGCTGGACGTCGTCGATCTGCTCGACCAGTGGAACAACCACACGACACCGGAGCAGCGTGTGACGGTGCCCGCGTTGATCACCGCGCAGTGGGCGCAGACCCCGGACAGGGTGGCCGTCGTCGACGGAACCCGGCAGCTGACCTACCGCGAACTCGAAGCGCGCACCGTCGCGCTGGCGCACACACTGCTCGATCACGGGGTGACCTCCGAAGACGTTGTCGCCGTCGGTCTGCCGCGGTCTGCCGAGATGGTCGTCTGCGTGCTGGCCGCCATGATCGCAGGCGCGGCCTTCGTTCCCGTCGACCCCACCTGGCCGGCGCAGCGCCGCCGCCAGGTGCTCGCCGACGCCGGCGTTCGATGCGCGGTCATCACCCCGTCCGATCACAGCGACTGGGGTGTCGACACCGTCACGCTCGACCTCCACGACCGGCGGCTCGACGACCAGTCCACGACACCCCCGGACGTGCCGATCCTGCCCGGCGGGCTCGCCTACGTGATCTTCACCTCCGGGTCGACGGGCAAGCCCAAAGGGGCGATGATCCGCCACGAGGCCATCGCCGAACGCCTGCTCTGGCAGCGTGACCACATCCTCGGATTCGGCCACGATGACGCCGCGCTGTTCAAAGCACCTCTGTCCTTTGACATCTCGGTCAACGAGATCCTGCTGCCTCTGATCAGCGGCGGTCGCGTGGTGATCGCCGCCCCGGACGCCGAGAAGGATCCGGAGTATCTGCTCGAGCTGATCGCCACCGAGCGGGTGACGTTCGTCTACCTGGTGTCCTCGATGCTGGACACCCTGCTCGAACTCGACCGACTCAACAGCGCCGACGGCGCGCCCGGGGCGCTGACGTCACTGCGCCACGTGTGGTGTGGCGGCGAGGTCCTCACTCCGGGCCTGTTCGCCCGGTTCCGGCGCCAGCTCGACACCACGCTCTACCACGGGTACGGCCCGGCCGAGGCGACCATCGGCGTCTCGCATGTGATCTACCGGGACACCGCCGAACGGATCGCGACCTCTATCGGCAGACCCAACCCGCACACCCAGCTCTACGTCCTCGACGACGCGCTGCAACCGGTTCCGCCGGGAGTCGGCGGCGAGCTCTACGCCGCCGGCTTCCTGCTGGGCCGCGGATACGTCAACGCCCCGTCGCTGACCGCTTCCCGATTCATCGCGAACCCGTTCGACACCACCGGGGCACGCATGTATCGCACCGGCGACCTGGCCCGCTGGACCGACGACGGCACCCTGGAGTTCCTCGGCCGCGCCGACAACCAGGTCAAGATCCGGGGTCGTCGCATCGAACTCGAAGAGATCGAAACCCACCTCGCCGAGCATCCCGCGGTGCGGCGGGCCGTGGTGGCGGTGCACCGGCAGGGCGCCGCAGACCGCCTCATCGGCTATCTGGTCACCGAACCGGGCGCCGTCCACGATGCCGCCCTCCACGGCGAGGTGTCCCGGTGGTGCCTGTCCCGGCTGCCCGAGTACATGGTGCCCACCGACTTCGTCGCCCTCGACGCGATCCCCCTGACTGCCAACGGAAAGACCGACCGCGCAGCGCTGCCCGCACCGCCGGTGCGTGAGGACCACCGCCGGCGCGCACCCCGCACTCCCCGCGAAGAGGTTCTCTGCCGGGCCTTCGCGGATGCTCTCGACCTCGACGAGATCGGCGTCGACGACGACTTCTTCGGACTGGGCGGCGACAGCATCGTCGCGATCCGCGTGGTCGGCCGCCTCCGGGCGCATGGCTTCTCGCTGCGGCCCCGCGACCTGTTCACCCACCGCACCGTCGCCGCACTCGCACCGCTTCTCGTCGACGCAGCACCGGTGCCCGCCGACGTCGAGCCGATCGACCCCACCGGGCCCCTGCCCGCGACGCCGATCCTGCACTGGCTCGACGAGGTAGCCGACACCGGCGGAACCGGCGCGACGGCGATGCGTGGCTTCTATCAAGGCATGTCGTTGATCACCCCGCCCGATCTCGACGAGGCCGTCGTCCGCCGGCTCGTCGACGCGGTGTTCGCCCGACATCCGGTGCTGTGGGCGTCGACACCCGGGGCGGCCGCCCGCCTCCAGATACCCGCGACCGCACCGCGCACCCCGCTCCTCACCGCACCTCTGGCAGAGGGTGTTCCGGCGATGCGCGACCGTCTGGTCGAGCTTCTCGATCCGGCAGCCGGGATCATGGTGGCGGTCGGTTGGCTGACCGGCGGCACCGCCAGTGGCCGGCTCGTCATCGTCGCTCACCACGTCGTGGTCGACGGCATCTCGCTGCGCATCCTGGCCGATGACTTCGCCGCCGGCCACCGGCAGCTCGCCGCGGGCGCCGAGCTCGAACTCCCACCGACCCGCACCGCGTTCCGCGCCTGGGCGACACACCTCGCCGAGGCCACCGCCCACGGTGTGTTCGACGCCGACCGCGACTACTGGCTCGACACCGTCGCCGGCGATGCGGCTGACGAAAAGTGCTGGACGGTCTTGCCTCTGGACCCTCGGCGCGACACCGTCGCCACCGAAGAAAGCCTGACCGTCACGCTGTCCCCCGCAGCTACCGACGCGGTGCTCTCCTCAGTGCCCGAGCGGATCCACGGCCACGTCAACGACGCACTGGTGGCCGCCCTGTTCCTCGCGCTGCGCGAGTGGCTCACCGACCGCGGGATCGACGACACCGACACGGTCACGATCGAGATGGAAGGCCACGGCCGCGAGGCCGGCCGGGTCCGTGATGTCGACCTGTCCGACACCGTCGGCTGGTTCACCACGCTGTATCCGGTCCGGCTGGGCGACGGCGGTGCCGACTGGCGCGCCGCGCTGGCCGGGGGCCCGGCCCTGGGTGCGGTGGTGCGCTCGATCAAGGACCAGCTGCGTGCCGTCCCCTCGCACGGCCTGAGCTACGGCGTGCTGCGCCATCTTGGGGGCGTGGCCGAGCTCGCGGCCACACCGCAGGTTCTGTTCAACTACCTCGGCCGCTTCGATGCCACCGACGGGCCGTGGACGTTCGACGAACACGGGGTGCTGGAGGGTCGCGACCCCGCGATGCCGCTTCCGCGCCTACTGGAAATCAACGCCGAAGCCGCCGACACCGGTGACGGGCCGGTGCTGCGTGCCACCTTCAGCTGGCCGGGTCACGTGCTCGACATCGCCGAGGTGAATGCTCTGGCCACGCGGTGGATCACGCTGCTGGAGCAAATCGCCGACAGCGACGACGTCCGCGGTCACAGCGTGTCGGATTTCGGCGGCGTGGCACTGAGCGATCCCGACGTCGTCGACTTGGAGCAGCGATATCCCGGGCTGCGCGACGTGTTGCCGCTGACGCCTGTCCAGCAGGGCATCTATTTCCATTCGACATTCAGCCGGCACGCCGATCCGTATCTCGTGCAGCAGATCGTCGACATTCACGGGCCACTGGATGTCGAACGCTTCCAGCGGGCAACCGACGTCGTCGCTGCGCGCCACCTCGCGCTGTCCGCGGCGTTCGTCACCCTCGCCGACGGCACGCCGGTCGCCGTGCACGCCCACACTCCGGCACCGGATTTCAGCGTCGTGGACGCCCGCGGCGCAGACGCCGACGCCGTGGTCGAACGGTGCGCGGCCGCGGACAGACGCCGCGGCTTCGACCTGACCCGCCCGCCACTGACGCGGTACACCCTCGTGCGCCGCGACGACGTGCGGACGACGATGGTGCAGACAGTGCACCATCTGGTGGCCGACGGGTGGTCGGTGCCGTTGGTGCTACGGGACCTGCTCATTGCCTACCAAGACACCGAGTTCACCACTGCTGCAGTATCTTTCAGGGACTTCACGACGTGGCTGGCTCAGCGTGACACCGTCGCCGATCACGCCGCGTGGGCGCCCGTGCTGGCCGGCATCGACGCGCCGACCCGGGTCGCGGCAGCTGATGGCACGGCCGGCGACGACGCCATGGGATTCGGCCGGCGCGAGCGTGGCCTGGGAGATCGCGACACCGTCGCGTCCGCCGCCTCCGCAGCCGGCGTGACCGTCAGCACGTTCCTGCACACCGCGTGGGCGTTGACCATCGGGCGTCTGACGGGTCGCACCGATGTGACGTTCGGCTCGGTGGTGTCCGGCCGCGACGCAGATCTGCCCCGCATCGAGCAGATGGTGGGGCTGCTGGTGAACACCATCGCCGTTCGCGTCCCGTGGGCACCTGAGGAGTCCGCCGGTACGGTCGCCGCCCGCCTCGGCCAGCAGGAGGCGGCACTGCTCGGTCACCATCACCTCACTCTGCCGGAGGCTCATCGCATCGCCGGCGTCGACGAACTCTTCGACTCGCTCGTCGTCATCGAGAACCTCGGCTCCGCCGACCTTTCCCGTGGTGACCTGAGCTTCGGCGAGATCAGGGTCATCGAAGCACCCCACTACGCGCTGACAGTCATGATCACCGTGCGCGATGCGCTGTCGATGACCGTCACCAACTCGCGCAGCGACATCTCCGACGACTTCGCCGACACTGTCGCGACCGTGTTCGCCGAGGTGCTGACGGCCATGGCGGCCGACCCTGACGTGCCCTGCGCCCGTGTCCCGATCGCCCCGGCAACTGATTCGTCACCCGAGCAGGCCGCAGGCACCCCCACCGAGCTCCTGGACGCCGCCGCACGCACGCGTCGGCACGAGGTCGCGCTGCTGACCGCCGACGGTGCTGTGACGTTCGGCGCCCTGCGCTCCCGTGCCGCCGCCATCGCCGCACATTTGCTCGAGGCGGGCGTGGGGCGTGGTGACGTGGTGGCCCTGGCGATGTCGCGGTCCACCGACCTGGTCGCAGGCCTGTGGGCGATCACGTTGACGGGTGCGGCCTACCTCCCCGTCGACCTCGGATACCCCGCGGCGCGAATCGCTTTCATGATCGGTCACGCCCGCCCGCGCGCCGCGCTCGTCGACGCCGCCGGTCGCGGCGTCATCCACCCCGCGCTGCCCCAGGCCACCGCACTGATCGACGTCGCCGCCGTCGGTGAGACGGACCACCGGTCGGACCACGACGTCAGTCCCGCCCCGGTCGGTCCGCACGACGCGGTCTCCGTGCTGTACACCTCTGGTTCGACCGGGGAGCCCAAGGCGGTCGTCGGTACCCATGGGGCGCTGGCGAACCGCCTGCGGTGGGCGATGAGCGCCTGGCCGGCAGAGCGTCGGCTGGCCAAGAGTTCACTGTCGTTCATCGACGGCACCACCGAACTGCTCGCAGGGTTGGCGGCCGGTGCGTGCACCGTGCTCGCCGACGACCACGCCGCTCGTGACGGGCGCGCTCTGGCCGGGTTGATCGCCGACCACGACGTCCACCAGATGCTCGCCGTTCCGTCGCTGGCGGCGGCCCTGGCCGACGATCACCGCGACGACGTCGCCGCGGTGCGCCGGTGGATCGTCAGCGGCGAGCCACTCACCGCCGCCGATCTCTCGTCGTTGCGCGGTACCGGTGCGACCGTCGTGAACTCCTACGGATCGTCCGAGGTGACCGGTGACGTTCTGGCCGGGGAGCAGCTCGCCGACACGGTCACCCTCGGAGCGCCGGTACCCGGTGCGCTCGTCCGCATCCTCGATCGGCACCTGGGCGAGCTACCCGGCGGTGTGATCGGCGAGATTTACGTAGGCGGAACACAACTGGCGCGCGGCTACCTGGATCGGCCGGCGCAGACAGCAACCCGGTTCGTCGCCGCGCCGGGCGGGCAGAGGGTGTACCGCACCGGCGACCTGGGCGCCTGGCAGCCCGACGGCACCGTGGTCTTCGCGGGACGCTCGGACGATCAGCTCAGCATCAACGGCCACCGCGTCGAGCCCGGCGAGATCGAGACGGCGCTGCTGCGCCAGCAGGGCGTGGTCGATGCGGCCGTCGTCGGTGTCGGTGCCATTCTGGCCGCAGTGGTCGTCCTCACGCCGGAGCCGCCGGATACCGAACACCTGCAGGCAGCATTGCGCGGTGAGCTCCCCGCTCATCTGGTCCCCGCGACTATCACCGCCGTTTCCGCCATCCCGTTGCTGCCCAACGGAAAACGCGACCACGCGGCCCTTCGCGAGGTGGCCCGACCACAGTCGACGGCCGCGCGAGCAGTCGCCGCCGATGCGCGGCAACAGGTGATCGTCGAGACGATCGCCGGTGTCCTCGGCTCCGACGCATCCGAGCTCGGGGCGGACACGGACTTCTTCGCCGCAGGCGGCGACAGCATCGCCGCGATCCGACTGACGAGCAGGCTTGCCCGCCAGGGCGTTTCGGTCACCGCGGAGGACGTATTCCGGGGACGCACCGCCATCGGCATTGCCGCGCTGGCCGCCGAGGGGACGACACACACGGACTCCTCGCCACCGTTCGCAACGGTCCGCCTGTCGCTAGCGACCCTGCAACAGCTGACCGCGGCAGAGGCACTCGACGACATCTGGGGGCTCTCACCACTGCAACACGGTGTCTACTACCAGTGCACGCTCGGCGACGACCTCACCTCCACCTACATCGCGCAGAACGTGTTCACCGTCGACCGCCGCATCGATGTCGAGGCGATGCAGGCCGCGTTCACCGCGCTGCTCGCCCGACATCCCCAGCTACGGGCCGGGTTTCGCACCGTCGAGCACGTCGAAGGCCGCCCCGCGGCCGATGCCAGCGCGGTGGTCCAGGTCGTGCTGAGCCAACCCCCCTCGCCGATCAACGTGGTGGACCTGGCCGACCGCGACGCGTCCGACGCTGCCGTCGCCCTGCAGTCCGTCATCGATGCAGACAGGACAACGCCGTTCGATCTCAGCGCCCCACCGCTGCTGCGGCTCACCGTGGTCCGCCTGCCCGGGGGCGACGACCGGCTACTGCTGACCTACCACTTCCTCCTGTTCGACGGTTGGTCCCGAGAACTGGTGCTGCGAGAGCTGTTCGCGCTGTATGACTCTCACGGACAACAGGGGGCCCTGGAGCCACGTCCGGGTGTGGTCACCGACTACCTACGCTGGCTCGAACGCACCGGTGAAACCGGCGCGCTCACCGCATGGGCCGACCTGCTCTCGGGGCTCGACGGACCCACGTCGGCCAGCGGACACCGACCCACCGAAGCTCCCGCCGACATCGAACCGGGCCGCATCGTCGTCACGGCCGACGAGCGGGTCACGACCGGATTGGCCGACACGGCGGCAGCTCTCGGAGTCACTCCCAACGCCGTTGTGACCGCCGCGGTCGCCGTGGTGACCGGGTATCACGCAGGCACCACTGACACCGTCGTCGGCACCACCGTGGCCGGACGACCCGGCGAACTCGCCGGTATCGACGAGACGATCGGGTTGTTCCTCAACACGGTGCCGGTCAGAGTCGACCTGTCCCCCGCGAAGACCCTGGCCGACGTGATCGGCGCGATCGCCGAGCAGCGGCTGACCATGATGGCCCATGACCACCTGGGTCTGGGTCAGATCCAGCGAGCGGCAGGTGATTCCGGTGCAGCGCTGTTCGATTCCCTTGTCGTGCTGCAGAACTTCCTCGGCGAGGGCACCTTCGTCGATCTGGATGCCGCACACGGCATCGTCGACGTCGACTACCACGACACCACCCACTTCCCGCTGACGTGGGTGCTGACGCCGGGTCGGCGTCTGACCGTGAAACTCGAATACCGGGTGGTCGACGACCAGCGCGCCCAGGAGATGGTCGACCGCCTTCTGGCTGTACTGCAGACACTTGCCGAGTCACCCACCACCGCGCTGGGTCAGGTGCCGATCGCGGCGGCGCCACAGGGCCATCGAGGCGCGAATCCTGTCGAGCCGGTCACGATCGCCGAGCTACTGGCGCACCAGGCCCGTCGGCGCCCAGACGACGTCGCACTCGTCTTCGGTGATGCGCACCTGACCTACCGCGACGTCGACCGGAGGGTGAACCAGCTGGCGCGTTTCCTGCGCGAGCGCGGTGCCGCCCCGGAGACGTTCGTCGCGCTGGCCCTGCCCCGTTCCCTGGACATGGTGGTCGCGCTGTTCGCCGTGCTGCGGGCCGGTGCGGCGTACCTGCCGCTGGAACTCGACCTGCCGCTTGGCCGGCTGCGCACCGTCGTCGCCGACGCCCGACCCACGCTGCTGCTCACCACCTCTGCCCAGCGCGAGCTCGCCGAGTGCGGCCGCGAGCACGGCGCTGAGGTCGTCGTGCTCGACGACGATGCAACGCGCGACATCCTCACGGCCACATCATCGGATCCGCTCGCGGCCGCCGAACTGGGCGACTTCGCCACCGGCGCGCACCGTCTGCAGCATCCGGCCTACCTGATCTACACGTCGGGTTCCACCGGCACGCCCAAGGGCGTCATCACGGGGTACGCCGGGTTGACGAACATGTACTTCAACCATCGCGACGCGATCTTCGCACCGACCGTGCGCCGCGCCGGTCGGAGTCGGCTCGACATCGCCCACACCGTCTCGTTCTCCTTCGACATGTCGTGGGAGGAGCTGTTCTGGCTCGTCGACGGACACCGCGTGCACATCTGCGACGAAGATCTGCGGCGCGACGCGCCTGCGCTGGTCGACTACTGCCGCGAGCACGCCATCGACGTCGTCAACGTGACCCCCACCTATGCCCACCACCTACTCGACGCCGGGCTGCTCGACACCCACACCCCGGCGCTGGTGCTGCTGGGCGGCGAGGCGGTCAGCGAGCACGTCTGGTCGGTGCTTCGTGAGCATCCGGGAACCGCGGGCTACAACCTCTACGGCCCCACCGAATACACCATCAACACCCTCGGCGGCGGAACCGACGAGAGCGTGACACCCACCGTGGGTCGGCCGATCTGGAACACCCGCGCCTACGTGCTGGACCGTGCGCTACGGCCGGTGCCCGACGGCACCGTCGGCGAGCTCTACATCGCCGGCGCGGGGTTGGCGCGTGGCTATCACCGCCGGCCTGCGCTCACCGCGGCCTCGATGCTGGCCGACCCGTTCGTTCCCGGCGGACGGATGTACCGCACCGGCGACCTCGTCCGGCATCGGCCCGAGGACGGACTGCTCGACTATCTCGGCCGCGCCGACGATCAGGTGAAGATCCGCGGGTATCGCATCGAACTGGGTGAGATCGAGACCGTGCTGTCCGCCGCACCCGAGGTGGCCCGCTGCGCGGTGGTGGTGCGCACCCGAGCCGGTGACCCGCCGGTGAAAACACTTGCCGCATATGTCGTTCCGTCGCTCACGTCGATCGACGCAGTCGAACTCGCGGGCCGACTACATGCACACCTCTCGTCGGTGTTGCCCGCCTACATGGTGCCGACCCGCTACGGAGTGGTCGACACACTGCCGCTGACGGTCAACGGCAAACTGGACACCTCTGCCCTGCCAGAGCCCGTCGCTCCGACCCGGACTCAGAGCCGGGAGCCTCGCACGGAGCGTGAAGCGTTGCTGCTCGAGATCGTCGCGGCGGTGCTGGATCTCGACGCCGTGGGCCCCGATGACGATTTCTTCGCCCTGGGCGGCGACAGCATCTCCTCGATCGCCCTGTGCGGACGGGCCCGCTCGGCGGGACTGCACGTCACTCCGCGCGACGTGTTCCGGCGCCGCACCGTAGCCGCACTCGCCGCGGTCATCGAGGCCACGGCACGTCCCGTCGACACCACCCCGGTCGTCGTTACCGGTGATGTCGCGCAGACCCCGATGCTGGCCGAAACCGCCTCGGCGCTAACGCCGTTGGCGAACTTCTATCAGGCGATGGTGCTGGCGACTCCACCCGCGCTGACCGAGACGCACCTGCGCGAGATGCTCGCGGCCCTGCTCGACGCGCACGGCATGCTGCGGGCCCGACTCCGGGACCACACCGACGGCTGGCAGTTGACCGTTCCCGAGCGCGGGCCCGACACGGCCTCGATTCTCAGCCGCGCCTTCACCGCACTCGACGAGAACACCATCGCCGCCGTGACCGCCGACGCGGCAGCCCGGCTGTCCCCCCCTGACGGCGTGATGGTGCAGGCCGTCTGGCACGACGGGTCTGCCCCCGGGTCTGACCCCGGGCAGCTCCTGCTCGTCATCCACCACCTCGTCATCGACGGCGTGTCGTGGCGGGTGCTGGCCGACGATCTGCGCCAAGCATGGGCACAGGCACAGTCCGGCGGGGCGATTCACATCGAGGCCGAGCCGACCCCGTTCCGGACCTGGGCCGACGCGCTGTGCACCTCCGCCTCCTTCACGGATCAGACGGGGTACTGGGCCGAGGTCCTCGCCACCCCTGACCCCGATCTGGGCTCGCGGCCACTGGATCCGACTGTCGACCTCGCGCACACCGTGGCAACACAGTCGTACTCCTTGTCGGAGAGCACGAGTGCCGCAGTGCTGTCGGCAGTCCCGGCAGCCTTCCACGGCGCTGTCGACGACGTACTGCTCGCAACTCTGGCGATGGCGCTGCACCAGTGGCGCCGCACCCGCGGTCGCGCTGCCGGCTCGGCCGCCGTGATCAACGTCGAAGGACACGGCCGCGAAGCCGACGCCGTCGGCGTCCCCCTGGATCTGTCCCGCACCATCGGTTGGTTCACCTCCATCTATCCGGTGCGCCTGGATCCCGGCGATCTCGCGTGGGCCGACGTGCTGGCCGCCGGCGACCGCCTGGCCGCCGCGGTGAAAGCCGTCAAGGAACAGCGCAGAACCGTCCCTGATCGCGGCATCGGCTACGGCGTGCTCCGCCACCTGGATGCGGACACCGAGCTCACCGCACCGACCCCGCAGATCCTGTTCAACTATCTCGGCCGCTTCGCCGGGGGCACTGGCCGGGACTGGGACCCTGCGCCCGCCATCGGCGCCCTGCGCGAAGGTGTCGACCCCACGAACCCTGCGGTCACCCTCGAGATCACCGTGCTCGCCGAGGATTCGAGCGACGGTCCATCGCTCGGCATCACCCTGGCCTCCCCCGAGCAGCTACTCGATGCGCAGGCCGTCAGCGAGCTGGCCGAGCTGTGGCGGGCCGCTCTGGACGCCGTCGCCCGCTGCTCGGCGCTCACCGGCCGCACCCCGTCGGACTTCCCACTGGTGGCGCTCAGCCAGAGCGACGTCGACACCCTGGAGCGGAGCGGCGCTGTACAGGACGTTCTGCCACTTCTTCCGCTCCAGCAGGGCATGTACTTCCACGCTGTGTTCGGCGGCGGCTCCGAAACCTCTTCCGACACCGTGGACACGTACCGCATCCAGCAGATCGCGACGCTGTCAGGGCCCCTCGATCCCGCCGCGCTGAGGCGGGCCGTGCGGAGCGTCGTCGACCGACACCAGGCGTTGCGGGCCAGCTTCACCGAGCTGGAGGACGGCCGTCTCGCACAGGTGATCTGGTCCGACGTCGAGGTCGAGATCCAGACCAGGACAGGAGATCTCGACGAGATCGCCCGCCGGGAACTGGACCGCCCCTTCGACTTGGCCCAGCCGCCGCTGCTGCGGTACACCCTGGTGTCCCTGGCCGACGACGATCACCGGTTGATCCAGACGATGCACCACATCATCGCCGACGGGTGGTCCTACCCGGTGATATTCGGCGACATCGTGGCCGCGCACAACGCGGTGGTCGAGCAGCGGGCAGACTTCGAGGCGGTGCCGGTGACGCTGCGCGACCACATCGAATCGGTGCTCGCTCGCGACCACGACGCAGCCGTCGCGGTGTGGAGCGAGACGCTGGCCGACGCGACACCCACGCATCTGCTGGGCGACCGGAGCGCAGCAGCGAGCGGCGAACACCGCAGCATCACCCGGCATCTGTCGGGCGAGCTCACGGCCGCGCTCACCCACCTCGGCCGCGACCGCGGCGTCACGATGTCGGCGATCGTGCACGGCGCCTGGGGAATCCTGTTGGGCCGCTTGCTCGATCGCCGCGACGTGGTGTTCGGATCCACGGTCTCGGGTCGCGACGGTGATCTGCCGGGCGTCGAGTCCGTGGTCGGGTTGCTGATCAACACCATTCCCGTCGTGATGTCGTGGCAGCACGACACCACGGTCGGTGCTGCGCTGACCGACCTGCAGGACCGGCAGAGCGGCGTGCTGGACGCCCACCATCTCGGGCTGACCGAGCTGGCGAGAATTGCAGGTGCCCGGGAGCTGTTCGACACCCTCGTCGTGGTCGAGAACTTCCCTGCCACAGCATCGTCGGCAGGCCCCGATGCCTTGTCGTTCGACGGCTTCGTCGGCGCCGACGCCCCGCACTACCCGGTGGCCGTCGTCGCCTACCTCGGCGACCAGCTGACCTTCGAGATCTCCTACGACACCACGGTGATCGACCGCGACCAGGCTGATCGCTACGCCGATGACCTCGAGCGGATCCTCGCCGCGTGCGCCGAGGACGCCGACACCCCGATCGCCGCGCTGGATCCGGGTACCGTCACCGAGACTGTTTCCGAGCCGACCCACGCACCGGAACACACGCTGGCCCAGACCTTCTCGGATGTGGTCGACCGGCACAGCGACGCCGTCGCAGTGACCGATGAGGACGGTTCGCTGACCTACGCCGAACTGGACGCGCGGGCAAGCAGGGTCGCGGCCTTCCTCAGGGGGCTGGGCGTGCGCCCTGAATCGCGGGTGGCCGTGGCATTGCCGCGCTCGCGTGATCTGATCGTCGCGCTGGTCGGCGTCGCTAAGGCTGGCGCCGCGTACGTTCCGCTGGATCCGGACTCCCCCGAACCGCGGCTGCGTCACATCCTCAGCGACTCCGCGCCCGTGTGCGTCCTGACCGTCGGAGACCATCGACTACCCGACGTCGGTGTTCCTGCCGTCGTTCTCGCCGACGCCGAGAACGACGCACCTTCGGTGGACGCAGATCCCGAGCCCGGACTGGCCGATCATGCCGCCTACGTGATCTACACCTCCGGGTCCACGGGTGTCCCCAAGGGAGTCGAGGTCAGCCACCGCAACGTCGCGGCGCTCTTCGCCGGTGCAGCACAGCGTTTCGACTTCACCGCCGACGACGTCTGGACGATGTTCCACTCCGCGGCGTTCGACTTCTCCGTCTGGGAGATGTGGGGCGCCCTGCGCCACGGTGCCCGACTGGTCCTGGTAGGCAGCGCTGACGCACGGGACCCAGAACGCTTCCTGCGATTGCTGTCCGCGGAGCGGGTGACCGTGCTGAACCAGACGCCGTCGGCGTTCTATCCACTCGTCGACGCCGAGAAGCGGCTGCGCCCCGAGTTGGCGCTGCGTTACGTGATTTTCGGCGGCGAAGCGCTCGACGCCTCGCGGCTGGGCGGATGGCTCGACCGTGACGACGCAGGGCCGGCGCTGGTCAACATGTACGGCATCACCGAAACCTGCGTGCACGTCTCCCACCGTCGTCTGACACCGCGGGATGCCGCCGAACGCGGCGTCATAGGTGGCGCACTTCCCGGTCTGACGATGCACCTGCTCGACGAGCAGCTACGGCACGTGCCTGTCGGCGTCGTCGGTGAGATCTACGTCTCCGGTGCTCAACTCGCGCGCGGGTACGTCGGCAGACCTGGTCTCACCGTCAGTCGGTTCGTCGCCGATCCGCACGACGTCAGGGGCCGCCGGCTCTACCGCAGCGGGGACACCGCGATGCGGACTGCCACCGGCGAGCTGATCTATGTCGGGCGCTCGGACCATCAGGTGAAGATCCGCGGTTATCGCATCGAGCTCGGGGAGGTGGAGGCCGCACTGGCGACCCTGCCCGAGGTCCGTAACGCCGCCGCCGCGGTACACACGGACGACTCGGGACGGACCACTCTGGTCGGATACCTCGTCACTTCGCGACCACTCGCTATTACGGACATCAAAACTGCTTTGGCACAACGCATTCCGGGTTACATGGTGCCCGCGACGTTTGTCACATTGGAGGAACTCCCCTTGACCGTCAACGGCAAGCTGGATCGCGCCGCATTGCCGGCTCCCCATCACGCCACCGGAGCAGTCGAGGCGCGGCAGGGCGGAGCCGGGGCTCAGATCGCCGACCTGTGCAGTCAGATCCTGCGCGTGCCCGTCGGTGTGCACGACGACTTCTTCACGATGGGCGGCGACAGCATCGTGGCCATCCAGCTCGTTAACCTCGCTCGACGGGCCGGCATGCGCATCACCCCCCAGCAGGTGTTCACCGCACGCACCCCCGCAGCGTTGGCCGAAGTGGCTGCTCCAGACGCACCGCCGGCGGCGACAGTCGATCCGGCCGCGATGGCGGGCGAAGTCCCCTTGACGCCGATCGTGATGCGTCAGGCCGAACTCGGCGGCACCATCACCCGTTTCAACCAGAGCGAAATACTGCGGACACCGCCGGGCCTCACCGTCGAGGTACTGCAGTCCGCCCTGCGCGCGGTCGTCGCCCGCCACGACGCACTTCGGATGCGCCTGCTGCGCCCGGTACCCAGCCTGTGGTCGTTGGAGACCCTCGCCGACGGCGCCGCTCCAGTCACTCGCGTCGATGCATCGGACCTGACCGAGGACGAGCTCGCCGAGGCCATCGTGGCCGAGTCGAATGCCGCGGCTGACCGCCTGGATCCTGAGTCGTCGGCGATCCTGCAGGCCGTGTGGTTCGACCGCGGCTCCGACGCGCAGGGCCGCCTGGTCCTCGTGGTCCACCATCTGGCTGTCGACGCGGTGTCCTGGCACATCCTGATCGACGATCTCGCCGAAGCGTGCCGCCAGCCCGGGCGCGGCGCCGACGCGCTGCCCGAGGTGCCGACCACGTACCGCGCCTATGCGCGCGCAGTCAACGAGGAGGCCCAGCGGGCGTCTCGACTCGCGGAGTTCGAGCATTGGTCCGCCATGCTGGCTCCCGGCGGGGAACTCGACCCCGATGCACTGACCGTGGGACTCACGGTGGGCGCGACGCGCGACCACGAGGTCACACTCGGCGTCTCCGAGACGGCGCCGCTTCTCACCACCGTCCCCGCGCTGGCCAACGCCGACGTGACGGAGACACTGGTGGCCGCCCTGGCGGTCGCGGTGACCCGGTGGCGGCGTTCCACCGGTCGAGTGGCCGACGCACCCCTGGTCGTCGACCTCGAACGTCACGGCCGTGACCGCTGGGGGCAGGACCTCGACCTGTCCCGCACCATCGGGTGGTTCACCGCCATCGCACCCGTCCGACTGCCCTGCGGCGAGACCGATCTGGTGACGGCGCTGCGCGATGTCAAGGAAGCGGTGCGGTCGGCCGCCGACGGCGGCATCGGGTTCGGGCTGTTGCGCTACTGCAACCCGCGGACCGCCGCCGCGCTGGGCCGGCTACCGGCGCCCCAGCTGCTGTTCAACTATCTCGGGCGGTCGTCGCACGGGGACGGCGACTGGCAACCGGCACCGGAAACACTGTGCACCGATCCCGACCCCGACCTCGGCACGCCGTATCTGCTCGAGGTCAACGCCCACTGCGACGACACAGCGGCGGGCCCGCAGTTGCGTGCGGTGTTCACCTACGCCGACGGAGAGTTCTCCGAACGCGACGCCACCGACATCGCCGGCCACTGGGTCAGCGTGCTGCAGGAGCTCGGCGAAGCTGCCGGGAGCGCCGAACGCACCGTGACGCCGTCGGACCTCCCGCTGGTCACACTCGACCAGGATCAGGTCGACGCGGTACTCACCGCCGTGCCCGTCCCCGTCGAGACGATCTGGCCGCTGTCGCCGCTGCAGCAGGGCGTGTACTTCCAGGCGAGGTACTCACCGGCCGCGGTGTACATCGTGCAGAACGTCTTCGACATGGCCGACCCTGTCGATGTCGCCGCGCTGCAGAGCGCCTACGCACTGGTGATGAAGCGCAATCCCGTTCTCCGGTCGGCATTCTGGGCCGACGGGGTGCCCGAACCCGTCGCCGCGATCGCCGTCGATCCGCCGGTGGCCGTCGAGGTGATCGACCTGGCCGACGCTGCGGCCAGCTCGGCGGATATCGACTCGGAACTGGACCGCATCACCCGTGCGGACCGCGAGCGCGTCTTCGACCTGTCGTCGCCACCACTGGCGCGGTTCACGGTGGTCCGCACCGCGCGTGGCGACCGGCTGATCTTCAGCTATCACTTCCTGCTTCTCGACGGATGGTCTCGCGAGCAGCTGCTCAGAGAACTGTTCAGCGCGTATTCAGCGGCCCGCCAGGGCGAATCGGCCGACCTCCCCGTCGCCACCGCCGACTTCACGGACTACCTGGCGTGGCTCGCCGAGCGCGACACCGACGAGTCGACTCGTCGATGGGTGCAAGCGCTGGCCGGTCTGGACGGCCCCTCGTTGCTGGTGCCGTCCGCGGTGGGTACCGAGCCGACGCTCGCGTTGCGGCTGGAATTCCTCCTGTCCCCCGACCAGACCAGTGCACTGCGGGCCCGGGCACGCGAATGCGGCGTGACGCTCAATGCGGTCATCAGCACTGCGTTGGCGATGGTGATCGGCTACGAAACAGCGAGCTCGGACGTGGTGTTCGGGTCCACTGTCGCCGGCAGACCGACCGAGATCGACGGGATCGCCGACGTCATCGGCCTGTTCCTCAACACCGTTCCCACGCGGGTGCGGCTGTCTCCGGAGCGCCGACTGGACGACGCCGTGCAGGCTGTGCAGTCCGACCGACTGGCCCTGATGGACCACGAGTACCTCGGCCTGGGCAACATCCAGCGCGCCCTGTCCGCAGCGGACGGGTTCGCCTCGGGAACACCGCTTTTCGACAGCCTGTTCGTATTGCAGAACTTCCTCGATGACGACACCTTCACCGATCTGGAAACCGAGCACGGCATCGTCGGACACGACTCCGTGGACGCCTCGCACTACCCACTGACCTGGGTTGCGTCCCCGGGCAGACGGTTGTGGGTCAAGCTGGAGTACCGCCCGGACGTCGTCGACCGTGATCACGCCCAACGACTGCTCGACCGGTTGCAGCAGGTGCTCGAATTCCTCGCACTGGCGCGGGGAGCCGATCTCCTGGGCAGCGTTCCGCTGCTGCTGACCGACGAGCGATCACAGCTCTCGGCAGCTGACAGCGCGACAGATCGGCCCCTGCCGCCGGCACCGGTCACCGACCTCCTCGCGCAGCGGGCGCAGGTGTCGCCGGAGCTGACCGCATTGGTGTGCGGGAATCGCCGCATCGACTACGGCACCCTCCAAACTGCGATCGACCAGCTGGCGTGGACACTGCGTGAGAACGACATCGGCGAGGGCGCGACGGTGGCACTCGCCATTCCTCGGTCGATCGACGCCGTGGTCGCCCTGTTCGCCGTCCTGCGTGCCGGTGCGGCGTACCTGCCACTGGAATTGGACTATCCCGATGACCGGCTGCGGGTGATGCTCGACGACGCCCGGCCCGCCTGCGTGCTCACCACCAGCGCGGTGGCTGACCGGATCGGCGCGCTGTCGGGGCGAAACTGCCGACACCTGGTACTCGACGATCCCGCTGTCGCCACGACAGTGGCTCGCGCACAGGCAGAGTGGGACGGCTACACGCCGCCCCTCGACGGGTTGGCCTACCTGATCTACACCTCGGGCTCGACCGGCACCCCCAAGGGGGTTTCGACCCCGCACCGTGGCCTGACCAACATGCACCTCAATCACCGCGATGCGATCTTCGGCCCGGCGATCGCCAGGGCCGGCGGCCGGCGCATGCGCATCGCGCACACCGTGTCGTTCTCGTTCGACATGTCGTGGGAGGAACTCCTGTGGCTGATCGAGGGGCACGAAGTCCACATCTGCGACGAGGAGTTGCGCCGGGACGCCGAGGCTCTGGTCGCGTACTGCCAGCACCACGAGATCGACGTCGTCAACGTGACACCGACCTACGCGGGCCTGCTCTTCGAACAGGGTCTGCTCGATCCGCCGCACCCACCGGTCCTCGTGCTGCTGGGCGGCGAGGCGGTATCGGCGACGATCTGGAATCGACTGCGCGACAGCGACACCACGTACGGGTACAACCTCTACGGACCGACCGAATACACGATCAACACCCTGGGCGCCGGCACCGACGACAGCGCGACACCCACGATCGGCGCACCGATCTGGAACACCCGGGTGTACGTCCTCGACGCCTGGATGCGTCCGGTGCCCGACGAGGTGGCCGGCGAGCTGTACATCTCGGGAGCAGGGTTGGCACACGGGTACCGCGGTCGGGCGGACCTGACGGCCCAGCGATTCGTCGCGAACCCGTTCCGGTCCGGCGACCGCATGTATCGCACCGGTGACGTCGTCCGTCGTCGACGGGACGGAAACATCGACTACCTCGGCAGGTCCGACGACCAGGTGAAGATCCGGGGTTACCGTGTCGAACTCGGCGAGATCGAGGCCGCACTGCACGATCACCCGGCCGTCGCACAGGCGGCGGTGATCGCCACCCCGGACCCGTCCGGGTCGCACCGGCTCATCGCCTACGTCGTCGCACCCGGCGCCGCGGACGTTCCCGCGCAACTACGGAACCATCTGAAAACCATACTGCCGCAACACATGGTGCCTGCCGCCATCGGAGTGGTCGACATCCTGCCGCTGACCGACAACGGCAAACTCGACGTGCGGGCGCTGCCCGACATCGCTCCCGAGGTCGACGCCGGGCGCGCACCCGATACGGCAACCGAGCACGACCTGTGCGACTGCTTCGCCGAGATCCTGGGGGTTCCGATCGCCGGGGTCTACGCGGATTTCTTTGCACTCGGTGGTCATTCGTTGTCGAGTATTCGGTTGATCAGCAGGGTGCGGTCGGTGTTCGGGGTGGAGCTGTCGCTGCGGGATGTGTTCGACCATCCGACGGTGGCGGGGTTGGCCGACCTGATCGACGGTGCGTCCGCCCGGGCGCGCATCCGTCCGGAACTGGTCGCCCAGGACCGTCCGGCGCTCGTGCCGGTCTCGGCGGCCCAGGAACGCATGCTGATCGTCGACCGGCTCGCCGAGACCGGCACGGTCTACAACTATCCCCTGGTTGTCACGGTGGGGGCCGACTTCGATGTCGAGGCGTTCGTCGCCGCGGTGGGCGATGTGGTCGCCCGGCACGAGAGCCTGCGCACGGTGTTCACCGAACACGACACCGGCTTCGCCCAACACATCCTGGCCCCCGACACCGGTGCTCCGGTCGAGGTCCTCGACGACGACGCCACACCCCTCGACGAGCAGATCGAGCGGCTCACCGCCCACCGGTTCGACCTCAGTAGTGAGACACCGCTGCGCATCACGGTGATCCGCCACCCCGACCGCACCACCACCGTGGTGCTGCTGCTGCACCACATCACCACCGACGAATGGTCGGACGCACCCCTGCTGACAGATCTCGAACACGCCTACACGTCACGCCATTCCGGACAGTCACCGACCTGGGAAGCACTACCGGTCCAGTACGCCGACTACGCCCTGTGGCAACACCACCTGCTCGACCAGACCGCCGAGGAACATCTGCAGTTCTGGACCGACACCCTGGCCGACGCCCCCGACGAACTCCCCCTCCCCACCGACCGCGCCCGCCCCGCCACTCCCTCCGGCACCGGCGGCAGCATTGCCGTGGAGTTGGGCGCCGACACCGCCGCCGCGCTGCGCGATCTCGCGGCAACACATCACGCGAGCATGCTCATGGTGTTGCATGCGGCGGTGGCGGTTCTGTTGCGCCGGTTGGGTGCTGGCACCGACATCGTCGTCGGAACCCCGGTGGCCGGTCGCGACGACACCGCACTCGACGATCTCGTGGGCCTGTTCGTCAACACGGTCGTGCTGCGCACCGAGGTCTCGGGTAACCCGACCTTCACCGAGCTGCTCACTCGCATCCGCACCGACGATCTCGACGCGTTCGCCCACGCCGATCTGCCGTTCGACCGCATCGTCGAAGCCCTGAACCCACCCCGCGTTCCCGGCCGCAACCCACTGTTCAACGTCTTCATCGGTCATTACCGCAGGACTGATGACGACACCACGGCTTTCGGACTCCCGGCCCGCTGGCACGAACCTGCGATCAGTGCCGCGATGTTCGATCTCGGTCTGGCGCTGATAGAACACGCCGATGACAGCGCGACGCTGACGGTCGAGTACAGCGCCGACCTGTTCGACCGGGAGTCTGCGGTCGCGCTCGGCCGACGATTGAAGATGGTGTGTGACGCCGTCGCAGGCGACACCGGCATCCGTGTCGGCGATATCGACATCCTCTCTCCACAGGAGCGGACGCGCATCGTCGTCGAGCGTAACGACACGAAACATACTGTGCCGCAAACTGATCTGGCCGCGATGGTGTCTGCCCAGGCTGCTCGGACACCGTGGGCTGTTGCGTTGTCGTTCGAGGGTGTCGAGGTCACCTACGCCGAACTCGACGCATGGTCGAACCGCTACGC
>NZ_JBVAYA010000004.1:0-110039 GCF_055419625.1 Mycobacterium sp. IDUB_1
GCCGCTACAGCGTCATCGAAGGAGGACTCAGCATCGACATCGTCGAACTGAGTACTCACCTGAAGCGCTCAGCTTGACCGTGACAGCTGCTGGCGCACAGTACATTACGGGTATGCAGAACCCCACCGTGCTGATCAACGGTGCCGGTATCGCCGGTCCATCGCTGGCGTTCTGGCTGAATCGCGCGGGCTACCGGGTGATAGTGCTCGAACTCGCGTCCGGCATCCGGCCCGGCGGCCAGACCGTGGATCTGCGGGGCACCGGCCGCGAGGTCGTCGATCGGATGGGACTGCTCGACGAGATGCGGGCAAGGGCGCTTCAACAGAGCGGCGCGGCGTGGGTGAAGCCGGATGGCAGCCGGCGGGCCGAGATGCCGGTCACCGCCTTCAGCGGCAACGGTTTGGTGTCGTCGTTGGAGATCCTGCGCGGCGACCTCGCGGCGGTGCTGTACGAGGCCACCCGCCATGACGTCGACTACCGGTTCGGCGCAACGGTCTCCGGCATCGAACAGGACGAGAGCGGGGTCATCGCAACCCTGGCCAACGGCACGCGGGTGACCGTCGATCTGGTGGTCGGCGCCGACGGGCCGCACTCGGCGGTGCGAAGAATCGCGTTCGGTCCCGAGGAGAGCTACGTTCGCCCCATCGGCGGCTATCACGCGTGGTTCTCCGCTCCCGACACTGTCGGGCTCGACGGCTGGTTCTTGCTCTACCAGGCGCCGGGCGGCCTGAACGCATCGATGCGTCCGTCGCACGACCCGGCGATTGCCAAGGCGGGGTTGGCTTTTCAGTCCGAACCGCTGGACTACGACCGCCACGACATCGACGAGCAGCGGCAGATCCTGGTCGAGCGCTTCGCCGGAGCGGGGTGGCAGTGCGATGCGCTGCTCGCCGCCGCGGGCGTCGCGGACGACTTCTACTTCGACGCGTTCGCGCAGGTAGAGATGTCTGCATGGTCGTCGGGCCGGGTCACGGTGGTCGGAGATGCCGGCTATTGCGCCTCCCCGCTGTCGGGAATGGGCACCACCCTGGCACTCGTCGGCGCCTACGTCCTGGCCGGTGAGCTCGGACCTGCCAAGCACTTCGACGCCACCCGGCTCGCCCCGGCGCTCGCGCGCTACGAGGAGGCGATGCGCCCCTTCGTCGACCGGTGCCAGGACCTGCCGCGCGGGATCGAAGGCTACGCGCCGATGCGGGAATCCGACATCGTGATCACCGCGGCGGTGATGAAGTGGTGCCAGCGGTGGCCGTTCCGGTCGATCGCCGAGAAGAAGTGGTTCACCACCGCGGATTCGATGACGCTGCCGGAGTATCGCTGAGCACGCCGAGTTTGGCGGCCAGGTCGAGGATCGCCTCAGCGCGGGCACGGGTGGGTCCGGAGCTGCCGTCGTAGTGACTGCTCGGCGCATCGAGGCGAGCCAGGGTGGCACGCGCGGCGTCGATCTCGTCGGGTGACGGGCTGAGCAACGCGTTGATCGTCCCCGTGTGGCCGGCATCCAGGCATAGCCGACCCGTCATCCCCGCAGCCTTGGTGATCTCGGTGTCTCGAGGCAGATCTGCGGCGTTGTCGCGCAGCGTGGGGCCGTCGATCGGTGCCGGCAGTCCGGCGGCCCGGCTCGCGATCACCAGGCGGGCGCGCGGATAGGCCAGCACCATCGGATCGGCGCACATGCCGGTGTCGCGGCGGAAGTCGCCGATCCCGAACGCGATTCGTGCGCACGAGCGCGCGATCTCCAGGGCGGATTCGATCCCGAGCGCGGACTCGATCAGCGCGACGACGGGCGTCCCGGCCGGCAACCGCTGCGCCGTCGAGACCACATCATGCGCGGACTCGACCTTGGCGAGCATCACTCCGTTCAGCCCCGGCGCCGCGGCCACCGCGTCCAGATCGGCGTGCCAGTCCGGTGTGCCCGCGCTGCTGATCCGCACCCAGGCCTGCCCGTCGCCGCGTAGGAACTCGGAGACCACGTGCCGGCCCGCCGGCTTGTCGGCATCGGGCAGCCCGTCCTCGATGTCGAGAACCACGACGTCGGCCTGCGACGACAGGGCACGCCAGCAGCCTGATCGCGCGGGCTCCAGCAACCAGGTCCGCGCCAACGACCAGTGTGGCCGATGGACACACTGCGCTTCAGGGAAGACCGTCACCTCTGCCATGCTCGCGGACCGGCCCGGTCAGCACCAGGTTGCGCACATTTAGTTCATGGGAGGCAATGCGAGAGTTCACCCAACCGCGCCGTCGGTGCCGTTGCTTCCGGCGCGCACTGCCGCTGCGGCCGCCCTGATCTGCGGCGTCACGAGCATGACCTGGCCGAGCACCCCGTTGACGAATCCCGGCGAATCGTCGGTCGACAGCCGCTTGGCCAGCTCGACCGCCTCGTCGACGGCGACCGGCTCGGGTACGTCCTCGGCGTGCAGCAACTCCCACACCGCAACGCGCAGGATCGCCCGGTCCACGGCGGGCAGCCGGTCCAGCGTCCAGCCCTGCAGATGCGACGAGATGAGATCGTCGATGTGAGCCCGGTGCTCGGTGACGCCACGCGCCACCGTCACCGTGTAGGGGTTCAGCGGTGCAATACCGTCTTCGTCGGCGTCGTCATCGATCCGATTCTGCGCCAACGCATTTCGCCCCTCGGCAACTTCGGCGGGGGTGATGTCGCGGGCCTCTGCCTCGAACAGCAGATCGACCGCGCGTTTGCGGGCCTGATGACGACCCCGATCACCTCGACGGTCACTCACCCATTGACCCTTCCCAGGTAATTACCGTCGCGCGAATCGACCTTCAGCTTGTCGCCGGTGTTGATGAACAGCGGCACCTGGATCTCGGCACCGGTCTCCAGCGTGGCCGGCTTGGTGCCCGCACTGGACCGGTCACCCTGCAGGCCGGGCTCGGTGTGGCTGACCAGCAGCTCCACCGTCACCGGCAGCTCCAGGTACAGGGCGGTGCCGTCATGGAACGCGATCTGCACGGGCATGCCCTCGAGCAGGAACCCCGCCAGCCGGCCGACCAGCGCCTCCGGCAGCGGGTGCTGCTCGTAGTCCTCGGAGTCCATGAACACGAAGTCCGAGCCGTCGCGGTACAGATAGGTGGCGTCACGCCGGTCGACGGTCGCGGTCTCCACCTTCACCCCGGCGTTGTAGGTCTTGTCGACCACCTTGCCCGACACCACGTTCTTGAGCTTGGTGCGCACGAAGGCAGGGCCCTTGCCGGGCTTGACGTGCTGGAACTCGACGATCTGCCACAGCTGGCCGTCGATCTGCAGGACGAGCCCATTCTTGAAGTCGGCGGTCGATGCCACGGTGGGGTGTACTCCTAGCGTCTAGAGGATCATCAGGTCCTTGCCGAACCTGGTCAGTAGTTCGGGCCCCTCCGGGGTGACCGCCAGCGTGTCCTCGATGCGGACGCCGCCGCGATCGGGCAGGTAGACACCGGGCTCGACGGTCACTGCGGAGCCAGCAAGCAGTGTACCGGCGGCTGCGCCGTTGATTCCCGGCGCTTCGTGGATCTGCAGGCCGACCCCGTGCCCGAGGCCGTGGCCGAAGTTGTCGGCATACCCCGCATCGGCGATGACCTGCCGCGATGCGGCGTCGACGGACTTGAGTGCGACGCCCGGCGCCAGCGCCTCCCGCCCCGCCTGCTGCGAGCGTGCCACCAGTCCGTAGATGTCGTGCTGCCACTGCGCGACCGGCGCCAGCACGAAGGTGCGCGTCATGTCCGAGTGGTAGCCGCCGACGAGCGCACCGAAGTCGATCTTGACGAAGTCACCGGCGGCGAGCACCGCCTCCGTCGGCCGGTGGTGCGGGATGGCCGAGTTGGTCCCGGTCGCGACGATCGTCTCGAACGACGCGCCGTCGGCACCGTGGTCGAGCATCAAGGCCTCCAGCTCATTGCGTACCTGCTTCTCAGTACGCCCGGCGCGAAGGCCGCCACGCTGCACCAGGTCGTGCAGTGCCGCGTCGGCGGCGTCGCAGGCCCGCCGCAGCAGCGCGAGCTCGCTCGCGTCCTTGACCTCGCGCAACGTCTCGATCACGCCGGCCGCGCGCACGAACTCGACCCGCTGCCCGACCGTCTCGGTCAACGTGGTGAACGCGTCGACCGTCACCACATGACTCTCGAATCCCAGCCTGCGCACCCCGGCCGCGGCCGCCCGCACTGCCAGGTGCGGCGCACAGGCACGTTCGATGACGACCTCGGCGTCCGGGGCCTGCACGGCGGCCTGCGTGCGGTAGCGGCCGTCGGTGGCCAGCACCGGCGTGTCGTCCTCGGCGAGGACCAACAGCGCCGCGTTGGAGCCGGTGAATCCGGACAGATAGCGAACGTTGACCAGGTCTGTCACCAGCATGGCGTCGAGTTCAGCCTCGGCCAGATGCTGGCGCAGCCGGTCGCGGCGGGCGGAATTGGTCACGACGGCTGACGCTACTCGCTAAGGTGAGGCCTCATGAGCAAGTGGCTGCTGCGCGGACTGGTGTTCGCCGCCCTGATGGTGATCGTCCGATTGCTGCAGGGAGCACTGATCAACACCTTCGAAACCAAGGCCGGATTGATCAGCGTCGTCCTCGTGGTGCTGTACGCAGTGGCCGTGTTCATCTGGGGTCACATCGACGGGCGCGCCGACGCCCGCGCCAACCCGGACCCGGACCGCCGCTCGGATCTCGCGATGACGTGGCTGCTGGCCGGGCTGTTCGCCGGAGTGGTCAGCGGCGCGGTCGCCTGGTTCATCGGGGTGTTCTACAAGAACCTCTACGTCGAGGGCCTGATCAACGAGCTGACCACCTTTGCCGCGTTCACCGCGCTGCTGGTCTTCCTGTTCGCGATCATCGGCGTCGGGCTGGGCCGCTGGCTCGTCGACCGCAAGGCGCCCGACGCACCGCGCCGCCGCGATGGTGACGACGACCGCGCCGACACCGACGTGTTCGCCGCGGTGCGCGACGACAGGGACGGCAGCTACGACAAGGACGACGTGCGGGACTACGACAACTCCGAGACCGAACGGCACACGTCCCCGGTCGCGGTGGCCGAGCACGACGACACCGACACGACCACACGCCGCGACAACTAGCACTCGACGCTGCGCGTGGCGCTGTTCGATCCCGGCCCTGCCGAGCGAGCCGCCGCGCAACCGATGATCGACTGGCTCAACACGGCTCCACCGGCCGAGGTGGCGGTCGAGCTGATGGCCGCGTTCGCCGCCGGGGACGGCTCGCTGAGCCGTGACGCCGTCATCGCGTGGATCTTCCGCGATCTTCCCAAGACCCACGACAGCGGCTTCGTGAAGGTCAACACGGCAGCGTTCTATCCCGTGGCCCGCCCGGTACTCGAGGCACTGCAACTGCTCGAGCACTCCGAGCTGGTGATGTACGACAGCTGGTTCGATCAGAACTATCCGCAGCTGGCGTGGCTGGTCACCCGGCTCGGCACGCAGACGCTCGCCCGGGGAAAGGCCGCGGTGAGGCAGCGCATCGCCGACCGGACCGGCTTCTAGCGCGCCACCTCGGCGTATGCCGCCGCCAGCAGCGACGGGTCGGGCCCTTCCAGGCGACCCGGTTTGGCGAGCCCGTCGAGGACCACGAACCGCAGCACGCCCGCCCGAGTCTTCTTGTCCCCCAGCATCGATTCCATCAGCGCCGGCAGCGCGTCGGCGTCGTAACTGACCGGCAGGCCCAGCGAGGTCAGGATCGCGCGATGCCGCTCGGCGGTCGCATCGTCCAAACGTCCTGCGAGACGGCCCAATTCGGCGGCGTACACGAGCCCGACGGACACCGCGGCACCGTGGCGCCACTGGTAGCGCTCTCGCCGCTCGATCGCGTGCGCCAGGGTGTGGCCGTAATTAAGGATCTCCCTGAGCGCCGATTCCTTCTCGTCGGCGGCCACCACCTCCGCCTTGACGGCGACCGCACGCCGGATCAACTCGGGCAGGACATCGCCGCCCGGTTCCACCGACTGCTGCGGATCGGCCTCGATCATGTCGAGGATCACCGGATCGGCGATGAAACCGGCTTTCACGATCTCAGCCATTCCGGCGACGATCTCGTTGCGCGGCAGGCTGTCCAGCGTCGCCAGGTCGGCCAGCACGGCGGTCGGCTGATGGAACGCGCCGACGAGGTTCTTGCCGGCGTCGGTGTTGATCCCGGTCTTGCCACCCACCGCGGCGTCGACCATGCCGAGCAGCGTGGTGGGCACGTGCACGATGTCGATCCCGCGCAGCCATGTCGCCGCGGCGAAGCCGGCCACGTCGGTGGCGGCGCCACCGCCGAGGCTGACGATCGCGTCCTTGCGGCCGATCCCGATGCGGCCCAGCACTTCCCAGATGAAGCCGACGACCGGCAGCTCCTTGCCGCCCTCAGCGTCTGGGATCTCGATGCGGTGCGCGTCGATGCCCTTGTCGGACAGGTGAGCTCGGATCGCTTCGGCGGTCTGGGTGAGCGTCGGCTGGTGCAGGATCGCGACCTTGTGCCGACCGTCGAGGATGCGGCCGAGGTCGCCGAGCAGCCCCGTACCGATGATGACGGGATACGGCGGGTCGGTGTGGACCTCGACGGTCACCGGTTCGGTCACGGCACGTCCTTGCGTCGACACGGGGATCCTTTCCTGGCCGCCACGGCGGCGGGACTGGGCGGCGCTTCCGTCGAGGGTGCCGCCGTCAACGACATCGGGGCACGCCGCCACGACGGTCTGCGGCGGCGGCGATCGGCTCGTGCTGCAGCAGTGCTCTCCATGCGCGCGACGATGTGGCGCACCACTGCCGCCGGGTTCCGGCGGTTCGTGTTCACACGCATTGTCGCCACCTGCCGATACAGCGGAACACGCTGCGACATCAGCGTTTTGAACCTCTCGGCGCGATCGGGGCCGGCCAGCAGTGGGCGCACGGTCGAGCCGCCGGTGCGGCGCACCCCTTCGGCCGCGCTGATCTCCAGGTAGATGACCGTCTGCCCGGCCAGCGCCTCGCGCACGCCAGGCGAGGTGATCGCGCCGCCGCCGAGGGACAGCACGCCGTCGTGGGACGCCAGCGCCTCGCGGACGACTTGCTCTTCGATGCGCCGGAATTCGGGCTCGCCGTCGTTGGCGAAGATGTCGGCGATGGTGCGGCCCGTGCTCTTCTCGATCGCGACGTCGGTGTCGAGCATCTCGACCTCGAGCGCCTTCGCCAGCCGTCGGCCGATCGTGGACTTGCCCGATCCGGGCAGCCCCACGAGCACTGCCTTCGGAGCCATCAGCCCGACGCCCTGACCCCGTCGATGGCGGGCTCGCGCGCAGCCACGGCGCGCAGGTAGCTCTCGATGTTGGCGCGGGTCTCGGCCAGCGAATCGCCGCCGAACTTCTCCAGAGCGGCCCGGGCGAGCACCAGCGCCACCATCGTCTCGACGACCACGCCCGCCGCGGGCACCGCGCACACGTCGGACCGCTGGTGGATCGCCACCGCTTCCTCCCCCGTGGCCATGTCGACGGTCGCCAGCGCGCGGGGCACCGTCGAGATCGGCTTCATCGCCGCACGCACCCGGACCGGCTGCCCGTTGGTCATGCCGCCTTCCAGGCCGCCGGCCCGGTTGGTCGAGCGCATCACGCCGTCGGGGCCGGGGTACATCTCGTCGTGGGCGACGCTGCCGCGCCGGCGCGCGGTCTCGAACCCGTCGCCGATCTCCACGCCCTTGATCGCCTGGATGCCCATGACCGCGGCGGCCAGCTGGCTGTCGAGCCGGTTCTCACCACTGGTGAACGAGCCGAGGCCGATGGGAAGATTGTGGGCCACCACCTCGACCACACCGCCGAGGGTGTCGCCGTCCTTCTTGGCGGCTTCGATCTCGGCGATCATCGCCGCTTCGGCGGCCGGGTCGAACGCGCGGACCGGGCTCTCGTCGATCGCCGCGAGGTCGCTGGGCTGCGGCGGGGGCCCGTCGTACGGTGAGGAGGCACCGATGGACACGACGTGCGAGACGACTTCCACACCGAGAGCTTGGCGCAGGAACGCCCGCGCCACGGTGCCCGCGGCCACGCGGGCCGCGGTCTCGCGGGCACTGGCCCGCTCGAGGACGGGACGGGCGTCGTCGAAGCCGTACTTGAGCATGCCGGCGTAGTCCGCGTGGCCGGGCCGGGGCCGGGTCAGCGGCGCGTTACGGGCGGCGCTGTCGGCCAGCACGGCCGGATCGACCGGGTCGGCGGCCATCACGGTTTCCCATTTCGGCCATTCGGTGTTGCCGATCTCGACCGCGATCGGCCCTCCCAGCGTCAGTCCGTGCCGCAGTCCGGCCAGGATCGTCACCTGGTCCTGCTCGAACTTCATCCGGGCCCCGCGGCCATAGCCGAGACGGCGACGCGCCAGGGCGGCCGCGATGTCGGCAGAGGTCACCTCGACTCCGGCGACCATCCCCTCGACCATCGCCACCAACGCACGACCGTGGGATTCCCCTGCTGTGGTCCATCGCAACACGTGTCCCAGTTTCGCATGAGGCGGCCGAGGTCCGGAAAACGGTGATCACCCCAGCGCGGGGTCCGTCAGCACCGCCATCACCGCAGCGGCCGCGGTCAGGCACATCGCCGGCCCGTGCGGCACCGGGGTTCGCACGCCGCGCAGCGCGCGCGCCGCGCCCCACAGCCCGGTCAGCAGTGAGGCGCCGACCGCGCACAGCGCCCACGCCTGCACGCCGAACGCACCGGTCAGGCCGCCCACACCGAGGGCGAGCTTGACGTCGCCGGCGCCGAGCGCACCGGGCGCGCACAGGTGCACCGCCGCATAGATGCCGGCCAGCGACAGTGCGCCGAGCAGTGCACCCGAACCGTGGCCGGACAGCGCGGCCGCCGTCAGGATCACCGCCGCGCCGGGCAGCGTGAGCAGGTTCGGCAGGCGATGACACCGCAGGTCGTAGGCGCTCAACGCGATCAGCCAGCCCGACACCACGACGACCGCCGCCTCCCCCACCCGTCGAGGCTATGCGCCGAGAAGGACCGCCCTCATCACCTCTTTGGGGGCGGGCAACCCGGTGAATAGTTCCACCTGGGTGAACGCTTGGTTGAGCAGCATGTGCAGTCCGCTGATCACGCGGCCGCCCCGCGCGGCGACCGCTGCGGCCAGCGGCGTCGGCCACGGCTCGTAGATCGCGTCGAGCAGCACCGGCGCGCCCGCCAGCACGTCGGCATACGGCGCCACGACGTCGGCGGGAATCGTGTTCACCAGCACCTGCGCATCGGCGACAACCCCGGTCAGAGACGCTCCCTGCAGGTCACAGAAGTCGGCGGCGACGCCGCTGCGCCGCGCCACCTCGAGCACGCCGGCGGCTCTGTCGGCGCTGCGCGCGACGACGGTGACGTGGCTCGTACCGAGCGCGGCCAGGCCGGCCACGGCCGCCGGCGCCGTACCCCCCGAGCCGATCACGACGGCGCGCTCGGTGCGCGCCACGTCGGCCAGCGCGCCGATGACACCGTCGACGTCGGTGTTGTCGGCATGCCATCCGGCCCGGGACCTCACCAGCGTGTTGGCCGACCCCACCAGCCGGGCCCGCTCAGTCGCCTCGTCGGCGAACCGCAGCGCGGCGAACTTGCCGGGCATCGTGACCGACACACCGACCCACTCCGGCCCGAAGGCAGACACCATGGCCGGCAGCTGCTCACCGGTGCACTCGATGCGCTGGTAGGTCCAACCGTCGAGACCGAGCGCACGGTAGGCCGCCAGGTGCAGCTGCGGGGACCGCGAGTGGGCGATCGGCGAACCCAGCACGGCCGCCCGGCGAGCGGAACCCACCCTCTCAGCGGGCCGAGTCGAGCACACCGTTGCGGCGCGCCAACTCGATGTTGGCCAGGTGCTGCTCGTACTCGCGGGTGAACAGCGTGGTGCCCTGCATGTCGATCGTCACGAAGTACAGCCAGTCTCCCGGCGCGGGCTGTTCGGCCGCGGTCAGCGCGGGGCCGCCGGGCGAGCAGATCGGGGTGGCCGGCAGCCCGGGCCGCACGTAGGTGTTCCACGGCGTGGCCTGGGCCCGGTCCCCGTCGGTGGTGGCCACCTCGATGCGGTCGAGGGCG
Organism: Mycobacterium sp. IDUB_1; assembly: GCF_055419625.1. NCBI lineage: Bacteria > Bacillati > Actinomycetota > Actinomycetes > Mycobacteriales > Mycobacteriaceae > Mycobacterium > Mycobacterium sp. IDUB_1. Next base: position 10,009 of record NZ_JBVAYA010000004.1, read on the forward strand.
AAGTTGACCGTGGAGTCGAACTCGAGGGTGCGGTTCTCGGCGAGCCGGTTGTAGATGACGCGCGCCACCTTGGAGAAGTCCTGCGGTTTGGCTTCGCGCTGCACCAGCGAGGCGACCGTGAGGATCTGATAGGGCGACATGTTGAGGCTGGTGGCGGTCGTGAGCAGTCCGCTCTGCTCGTACTGCCCGGCGCTGCTGGTGATCAGCGTCGACAGGATCTCCTGCGGAGTCGCCGACGGGTCGATGTTCCACGTACCTGGCGCGATCAGGCCCTCGAGACGCCGGTGGTCGGCGCCCATCGCGGTCACCGGCCCCACCGCCCACTGGGGCACTCCCAGTGCCGCCGGGGCCGCAGTGCCCGCGATGTCCCGCAGATCCGCGGCCGAGACGCAGCGCTGGTTGTCGTCGAGGTCCACGCAGGTGGCCTTCGAGATCAGCGTGAAGATGCCGTCGGTGACCGCGTTGGTCTTGACGTCCGACACGTCGTCGAGCTGACGGCCTTCCGGGATCACCAGCTTGCCGACACGATTGGCGGGGTCGGCGAGCCGCGTCACCGCGCTCGACGCGGGGATCTCGGTACGCACCTTGTAGAAGCCCGGCTGGATCGCGGCGATCGCGTCGTTGCCGTCGGCGGCGTCGACGAACGCCTTGACGGTGGCGACGACCTTGTTGTCGAGCAATGTCTTACCGATGGCCGTCGTGGAGTCACCGTCGTGGATCTGGATGACGACGTCGTTGACGCCGCTGCCGGTGTAGTCGCTGTCGGCGTTACCGAACAGCGAGTTCCACATCCGCGATCCGAGGAGCACCGCGACGACCGCGACGACGACGACGACCGACACGGCGGTCACCGCGGCCACTCGCCGCCGGCGGCGCAGCCGGTTCTCGCGCGCACGCTGTCGGCGGGTCATCCGCTGCCGCGGCGGCCCCACCGCCAGCGGTTCGGCCCGGTCGCCGTGCCAGTCGTCAGCCATCCCTGGCCTCTCCTTGTGGGGACAGCGCCGCCCGCCGCTGGTCCAGCCAGTTCTGCAGAATCCCCACCGCCGCAGCTTGATCGATGACAGCCCGCTGGCCGCGGGCCCGGACCCCGGCCTCGCGCAGCGCGCGCTGCGCGGTCAGGGTGGTGAAGCGTTCGTCGACGAAGCGGATCGGCACCGGGGAGATCCGCTCGGCCAGCTCGTCGGCGACCTCGACCGCGTCGCGCGCCGAGGAACCGGCCCGGTCGGCCAGCGTGCGCGGGAGACCGACCACGACCTCGACGGCCTGGTACTCGTCGACGAGCCCGGCCAGTCGCTTGACGTGGCGGTTGCCGCGCCGGTCTCGGGGCACCGTCTCCACGGGGGTCGCCAGCATGGCGTCGGGATCGCTCACCGCCACCCCGATGCGCACGGAACCGACGTCCACCCCGAGCCGGCGGCCGCGTCCCGGATCCGGCGCCGCGGCCGGGTCACCGGGTCGGTCCGGTGCACGGTCGGCGTCGTTCGAGGCGTCGGGCACTCTGGTCAGCTCCGGCCGATCTCCGCGCGCAGCGCCGCGAGTGCTGCGTCGATGCCCGCAGCGCCCCGACCGGAGCCCTGCGCGAGGTCGGCTTTGCCGCCGCCGCGGCCGTTGACCGCGGCGCCCACAACGGTGACGAGATCGTTCGCCCGAAGTCCGAGGTCCTGCGCGGCCGGATTGACGGCCACGACGAACGGGACCGCGTCGTCTTCTCCTTCGGCGATCAGTGCGACGACGGCCGGATCGCTACCGAGCTTGCCGCGGATGTCCCCGACGAGGGACCGCAGATCGCCCGCCGAGATCCCACCGGCCATCCGCTGCGCCACGAGCCGCACCTTACCGACCTGTTCGGCGCCCGCGGCCGCGTTCACCGCCGCGGCACGCGCGCTGGCCAACCGCAATCGGTCGAGTTCCTTCTCGGCGGCCCGGAGCCGCTCCACCAGCGTCGCGACGCGGGCAGGCACCTCTTCCGAGGGCACCTTCAGCGTCGAGGCCAGCCCCGCCATCAGCGCGCGTTCCTTGGCGAGATGCCGGAAGGAGTCCAGCCCGACGTAGGCCTCGACGCGGCGCACACCGGAGCCGACCGACGACTCGCCGAGGATCGTCACCGGCCCGATCTGCGCCGAGCGTCCGACGTGCGTGCCGCCGCACAGCTCCAGCGAGAACGGCCCGCCGATCTCGACCACGCGGACTTCGTCCGGGTAGGACTCGCCGAACATCGCCATCGCGCCCATCGCTTTGGCCTTCTCCAACTTCTCGGTGAAGGTGTGCACCTCGAAGTCGGCTTGCACCGCCTCGTTGGTGACCTCCTCGACCTGGGTCCGCTGCTCATCGCTCAGGGCGCCCTGGAAGTTGAAGTCGAACCGCAGATAGCCGGGCCGGTTGAGGGAGCCGGCCTGAACAGCGTTGGGGCCCAGCACCTGTCGCAGCGCCGCATGCACCATGTGGGTGCCGGAGTGGCCCTGGGTCGCGCCGCGGCGCCACTGAGGGTCCACGGACGCGGTCACGGTGTCGCCCTCGACGAACTCGCCTGATTCGACGTTGATGCGGTGCGCCCACAGCGTTTTGGCGATCTTCTGCACGTCGGTGACCGCGGCCTTCGCGGCCTCCGACGAGCCGGTTCCACTGATATGGCCCTCGTCGGCGATCTGACCGCCCGACTCGGCGTAGAAGGGGCTGCGGTCCAGGATCAGTTCGACCCGCTCCTGCGCGCCCTCGCGCCCGGTGTGCGATACCACCGGCACCCGCTTACCGTCGACGAAGATGCCGAGAATTCTTGCCTCACTGGTCAATTCGTCGAAGCCAGTGAATTCGGTGGGTCCGGCGTCGACGAGCTCGCGGTACGCGCTCAGGTCGGTGTGGGCGTGCTTTCGCGCGGCCGCGTCGGCCTTGGCCCGCTGGCGCTGCTCGGTCATCAGACCGCGGAAGCCCTCTTCGTCGACGCTCAGGCCCGCCTCGGCGGCCATCTCCAACGTCAGCTCGAACGGGAAGCCGTAGGTGTCGTGCAGGGTGAACGCATCGGTGCCGGACAACACGGTGGCGCCGGCCGCCCGCGTCGATTGCGCCGCGTCGTCGAAGAGCTTCGAGCCGGAGGCCAGCGTGCGGTTGAACGCCGCCTCTTCGGCGACGGCGATGCGTGAGATGCGGTCGAAATCGTTGACCAGCTCCGGATATGACGGTCCGGTGGCATCACGCACGGTCGCCATCAGATCGGCCATGAACGCGTCCTCGATGCCGAGCAGCTTGGCGGCCCGGATGATACGGCGCAGCAGTCGACGCAGCACGTAGCCGCGGCCCTCGTTGCCGGGGCTGACCCCGTCGCCGATGATGATCGCCGCGGTGCGGCTGTGGTCGGCGATGATGCGGTAGCGGACGTCGTCGGTGTGGTTGCCCTGCCCGTAGCCACGCGGCGCGCGGGCGGCCATCAGGTCGATCGCCGGACGCAGCAGGTCGGTCTCGTAGACGTTGTCCACGCCCTGCAGAAGGCACGCCACCCGCTCGATACCCATGCCGGTGTCGATGTTCTTGCGCGGCAGCGGGCCGAGGATCTCGAAGTTCTCCTTCGAGGTGCCCTCACCGCGCTCGTTCTGCATGAACACGAGATTCCAGATCTCGATGTAGCGGTCCTCGTTGGCCTCCGGGCCGCCCTCGATGCCGTACTCCGGGCCGCGGTCGTAGTAGATCTCCGAGGACGGTCCGCACGGACCGGGGATGCCCATCGACCAGTAGTTGTCGGCCATGCCGCGCCGCTGGATCCGCTCGAGAGGCAGGCCGGCCACCTCCTGCCAGTAACCGATCGCTTCGTCGTCGTCGAGATAAACCGTGGCCCAGAGCTTTTCCGGATCGAACCCGTAGCCGCCCTGCTCGACCGGGTTGGTCAGCAGCGACCAGGCGAACTCGATGGCGCCCTTCTTGAAGTAGTCGCCGAAGCTGAAGTTGCCCGCCATCTGGAAGAAGGTGTTGTGCCGGGTGGTGATGCCCACCTCGTCGATGTCCGGGGTGCGGATGCACTTCTGGATGCTCACCGCACGGTCCCACGGTGGGGTCCTGGCGCCGAGGAAGAAGGGGACGAACTGCACCATGCCGGCGTTGACGAACAGCAGGTTGGGGTCATCGAGGATCACCGATGCGCTGGGCACCTCGGTGTGTCCGGCGTTCACGAAGTGATCAAGGAACCGCTTCCTGATCTCGTGTGTCTGCACTCCTGCTGCCCTTCGGGTCTGGTCAGCGGGGCCGATCGGCCGCCACCTGCGAATACTCGACCGCACCACAGTACCGGGCCCCTACCGTGGCAGACGTTCACCCCGACACGAAGCTGAGGCGGACACTGCGCCGGGTGTTGTCCCTGTTCAGGTCCACCAGCACCACGCTCTGCCAGGTGCCGAGCAGGGGCTCTCCGCCGCTCACCGGCACGGTCACCGACGGAGCGACGAGGCCGGGCAGCACGTGGTCGGCGCCGTGTCCGGGCGACCCGTGCGCGTGGCGGTAGCGGTCGTCTCGGGGCAGCAGGCGCTCCAGCGTGTCCACCAGGTCGTGGTCGGAGCCTGCACCGGTCTCGATGATGGCCACCCCGGCGGTGGCATGTGGGATGAAGACATTGCACAACCCGTCACCGCGGGAGGCGCAGAAATCGCGGACGTCGTCGGTCAGATCGACGGTCCGTCGGCGGCTGGTGTCCACCTCGAGCACGTGAGTGTCCATTGCGCCGACCCTACGGAAATCGTCAGCCATTGACGCGTGCGTTTATTGCCGACCGGGCTCGGGTAGCCACCGCTGAAGCCCCAACTCTTGGAGGAACCATGACCGTCACCGGTATCTTCACTGCAATTCTCATCGGCATCGTCGTCGGCGTCCTCGGCCGGCTTGTGCTGCCGGGTAAGCAGCCCATCGGGATGCTGCTCACCATCTTGGTGGGCATCGTGTCCGCGTTCGTGGGTACTGCAATCGCTCGTGCGGTCGGAATTCCGACCGCCACCAACGGGATCGACTGGATGGAGCTTCTCGTCCAGGTCGTCGTCGCCGCGCTGGGCGTGGCGCTGGTGGCCTCGCTCATGGGCCGGCGGCGCAGCCGCACCGGTTTGATGGGCGGAGGCCGCCGATCCGGAATCCTGCGCTGACGCGTTCGACTCCGTTCGTGGTGATCCCGGCTGGGCCCCCGACCAGTCGGGATCACCCCCGTTCTCAGGCAGGAAATCCGCTGGCCCCCAACGGGGCCGCCCGCTAACGTGTGCCCAGTGAACATCCGAGTCGAGGAGGTCGTCGGCGCTCCCGCCGACGTCAGATGACCGCGCCCCGTCGCCGACCTGCGGGTCGGCGACACAGTCGTGTCCTCACTCATCTGGTGCGCCGCGTGCGCACCGCCTCCTCGGATGGATTCCTTCATGCACGCCTACACCCGCGCCCAGATCCTGGGCGCATTCCGCGGCGCGACCCGCAGTGAGATCAAAAAGGTCACCTTCGCAACCGATTTCGACGCCGTCGACTTCGATGCGCTGGAGTTCTACGGCTGGACCGACCCCAAGATCCCGCGCCGGGCCTACCTCGTCGTCGAAGACCCGGACGGGCCCGTCGCACTCCTGCTCACCCGGGCAGCCGCCACGCCACGGGGGCGCGCCATGTGCACCTGGTGCACCGACGTCACACTCCCCGCGGAGGCCGTGCTCTACACCGCGCGTCGCGCCGGCGCGGCGGGGCGTAGGGGCGGCACCATCGGCACATTGGTGTGTGCGGACTTCGGGTGCTCGCGCAACGTGCGGCGGCTACCGCCGGCCTTTCACAAGGGCACCGACCTGGACCTGATCCGGGCCCAGAGGGTCGATCAACTGCGCCGCAAGGTGCGGGGATTCGTGGACAGGGTGCTGGCCCCCAGCGATTAGTGCCGAGTCAGCAGATCTCATCGTCTGCGGCGAATGATGGCACGTAGCTTCTCCACCCGGGTCGCGATGTCACGTTCGGCGCCATGGGTGGTCGGCCGGTAGTAGTCCACGCCGACCACGTCGTCCGGCGGATACTGTTGCGAGGCAACACCACCCGGTTCGTCATGGGCATACTTGTAGCCGACGGCGTTGCCCAGCTTCTGCGCACCCGAATAGTGCCCGTCACGCAGATGCGCCGGAACGAGACCCGCCTTGCCGGCCCGGATGTCGGCCATCGCCGCTCCGAGTGCGGTCGTGACGGCGTTGGACTTGGGTGCGGTGGCCAGATGCACTGTGGCGTGCGCCAGCGTCAACTGCGCCTCGGGCATCCCGATCAGCGCAACGGTCTGGGCGGCGGCCACAGCCGTCGGCAGCGCAGTCGGATCGGCCATCCCGATGTCTTCGCTGGCCAGGATCATCAGCCGGCGTGCGATGAACCGCGGGTCTTCCCCCGCGACCAGCATCCGCGCCAGGTAGTGCAGCGCGGCGTCGACATCGGAGCCGCGCACCGACTTGATGAACGCGCTGACGACGTCGTAGTGCTGGTCGCCGTCGCGGTCGTAGCGCACCGCCGCCTTGTCCAGCGATTGCTCGATCACCTCGACGGTGATGCTGCCGGACTCCGCCGCGACCTCGAGCGCGGTCAGGGCCCTCCGCGCGTCACCCGCGGACAGCTGCACGAGGAGGTCGAGCGCCTCGTCGGTGATCGGCACCTTTCCGGCGAGTCCCCGCTCGTCGTCGAGGGCGCGGCGCAGCACTGCTGTGATGTCCTCGGGGGTCAATGGCTGCAGCTGCAGGATCAGCGAGCGGCTCAGCAGTGGCGCGACGACCGAGAAGGACGGGTTCTCGGTGGTGGCCGCGACGAGCAGCACCACCCGGTTCTCCACCGCCGCGAGCAGCGCGTCCTGCTGGGTTTTGGAGAACCGGTGCACCTCGTCGATGAACAGCACCGTCTGCTCGCTGCGGCGCAGCAGCGCCACCCGCGCCTCTTCGATGACGGCGCGCACCTCTTTGACCCCTGCAGACAGGGCCGACAGTGCCTCGAATCTGCGGCCGGTGGCCTGCGAGATCAACGACGCGAGGGTGGTCTTGCCGGTACCGGGCGGCCCGTAGAGGATGACCGACGCCGCACCCGAGCCCTCGACGAGCCTGCGCAGCGGCGAGTTGCCGGCCAGCAGGTGCTGCTGCCCCACCACTTCGTCGAGCGATGCGGGCCGCATCCGCACGGCCAGCGGAACCGCCGCCCCGACCAGCTGCGCATCAGTGGGCGCGCGCTCGCCGGGAACGTCGAACAGGCTGTCGGACACGATCCCTGCTTACACGGGTGCGGTGACGAAGTCGATGAGCTCCTCGACGCGGCCGATCAGCTCGGGTTCCAGGTCGGTCCAGTCCCGTACCCGACCGCGGATCTTCTGCCATGCCGCCGCGATGTCGGCCTGGTCGCGGTGCCGCCAGCCCAGCGCTTCACACACGCCGTGCTTCCAGTCCTGGCCTTTGGGCACGACGGGCCAGCGCGCCACCCCGAGCCGCGCCGGTTTGACGGCCTCCCAGATGTCGATGAACGGATGTCCGACCACGAGCGTGTGTTGACCGCCGGGGCCCCGGCGCACCTGCTCGGCGATGCGCGCCTCCTTGGAACCGGCGACCAGGTGGTCGACCAGCACACCCAGGCGCCGGCCCGGGCCGGGCCGGAAATCGGCGACGATCGCCGCGAGATCGTCGACGCCGCCCAGGTATTCGACGACCACGCCTTCGACGCGCAGGTCCTCGCCCCACACCTGTTCGACGAGTTCGGCGTCGTGCCGGCCCTCGACGTAGATGCGGCTGGCCAGTGCGACTTTCGCGCGCGCGCCGGCGACGGCGACCGACCCCGACGCGGTGCGCGTCGGCGCCGCGGGAGCGGACTTTTTGGGTGCGGTCAGGATCACGGGCTTGCCGTCGATCAGGTAACCCGGCCCGACCGGGAACGGTTTGGTACGGCCGTGCCGGTCCTCGAGGGTCATGCGGCCGTACTCGACCCGCACCACCGCACCGACGAAACCGGTCTGTGCGTCCTCGACGACCATCCCGATCTCGATCGGCTGTTCGGTCGAGCGGGACTTGCGGTGCGGGTTCTGCGCCAGGATGTCGGCGCCGTAACGATCGGCCACCGGGTGATCGTAGGGAGACAGCAGCCTTCTGGCGTTTACCATCGCCCGTGTGTTGCTCGATCGGGCTACGGCGGAGGGTATCGCCGAGGGCCGCATCACCTCCGTGCTGCGGCGTTGGGACGCTCCGCGTGCCAAACCCGGCGGCACCCAGCGCACCCAGGCCGGCACGATCCGCATCGACGACGTCACCGAGCTTCCCGGCCGCCGCCGCGTGACCGCCGCGCAGGCCCGCGCGGCGGGGTATCCGGATGCGAAGACCGCCAACGCCGACCTGGATCGCCGCCCCGCCGCGCACACCTACGTGATCGCGGTGTCGTTCCTCGCTCCCGACGAGCGCCCCGATCTTGCCGCCGACGACGCACTCTCAGCTGATGACGTCGCGACCATCGCGGCACGCCTGGACCGGTGGGACGGCGCCGCTGAGCAGCCGTGGACCCGGGACTACCTGGCGACGATCGGCGCCAACGAAGGCGTGCGGGCACCGGATCTGGCGGCCGGCTTCGGAATGGACGTGCCACGGTTCAAGCGCCGGGTGCGCCAGCTCAAGGGATTGGGCCTGACGATCAGCCTGGACGTCGGTTACCGGCTGTCGCCCCGAGGCCGAGCATTCCTCAGCTCAGCTGGATCGGCTGCTCGTCGGGGATCAGACCGCCGCGAGGTGTCGTCGTAGCCAGTCCTGCGAGTAGTCCAGCCATTGCCGGTAGTGCCCCATGGCGCAGTGGTCGTCGTCGGGATAGAGCAACAGCGTGGCGTCGCGTGCGGCGTCAGCCAGGTCGATGGTGTCTTGGGTGCGCAGCAGCGTGTCGTGGCTGCCGTTGATCGCCAACAGCGGAATCGTGATGTCGGCGTAGCGATCTCGAATGGACAACCTGCGCAGTGCACGAACGAGGGCGATCGGGTTGGTGACACCGAGGGTCTGCGCCAGTGCGTGGATGATCACGTCGGGCATGCCGAAGCCGCCGCGGAAGGAGTGGTGGGTGGGTGCGCCGCACGCCACGGCGCACGCGAGCCGGGAGCCGGTGGCGGCCATGCGGGCCGCCCAGTACCCCCCGAAACTGACACCGACGAACGCGATGCGATCGGGGTCCAGGCGGTCGTCGGAGGCGAGGCGGTCGATGACCGTGCGGTAGATCGCCTCCGAATTGGCGCTCATCGGCTCGGTGTAGGCGTAGCTCCCGGGCATCTCCATCAGGAACGTCGCCAGTCCCGCTCCGCGGTAGCGCAGCAGCGCCACGGCGAGTTCCTGGACCGTGCCTTCCAGACCGTTGGTGGTCAGCACGACGGGATGGGGACCGGGCGTCGCCGGGAGGATGAGCCATCCGCGCACCGTCTGACCGCTGCCGGCGGCGACCTCGACCTGTTCGACCTGCACGTCGATCGCCGGCGCAAGGGTCTGCACCAGGACGTCGAACAGACGCCGGGATCGGTGGTAGGCGGCCATCCGATGCGGATCGTGGCCGGGGAAGGCGCTGACCTGGTAGTACGTCAGCGCCTTCACCCAGGCGTCGATCGCAGCGAACGCGGCGGAGACGCGTGAGCGGTCGGCACCGTCGTGGTCGGTGAGCAGGGCATCGATCGCGTGAACGCTCGGCTGCGGCCCGTGGTCGGCGAACAGGGCCGCGCCGGGGCTCAGGATCTTCTGCAGTACGCCTATCTGACCTCTGGTGATCGATCCGACGGCGTCGAGATCGGGCACCTCGGTGTACCCGTAGCTCTGACCGAGGTCGCGGAGCGCGGCGTTACACCGCCGAAGATGCTGTGCGGCAATGTGATTCCAGTGAACACACCATCGGTCGGCCTTGAAAGAGCGTGCCGCCCCGATCTGCTCGGCGAACTCGCGCGAATCGAGACCGCCCATGTTGGCGTAGCGCAGGACGAACAATCTCGGCAGGAAGGGTGCCGCTCCCCGCCAGCGTGCGACCAGGTTCGTGGTGCGTGTCATCGCGCAGGTGGTGACCAGGAGCTTGTTCCGCACAGTGACCGTGGACATGCCGATCCCTTCGACGCACACCGGAACAATTGTTCCGAGGTTAGCATCGACCCAGCGGCGAGCGGAACAATCGTTCCGCCTGATCGAGGATGGGTCGACGATGACGAGGTCTCACGTCGAGCAACGGTTGCTCGACAGCGCGGAGGAACTGTTCGCCGCGCGCGGGTACTTCGGTGTCAGCGTCAGAGACATCACCGACCACGCCGGCACCCGGCTGGCAGCGGTGAGCGAGCGGTTCGGCGGCAAGGAAGGGTTGTTCCGCGCGGTGGTCCTCCGCCGTATCCGGCCCCTCAACGAGGACCGCCGCATGCGCCTCGCCGCTATGCCCACGAAGGCGTCCCACCACAGGCGCCTCCGCGCACTCGTCGACGCGTTCGTCGAGCCGATGCGGGAGCGGGCCGGAGATGCCGGGTGGGACAACTACTTTCGCCTCATCGCCCAGCTCGCGAACTCCGGACACCCCATCAGGTCGCTGATCGCCGACGAGTTCAATGCGATTGCCGCCGACTTCATCAGCGCCCTACGCGATCTGTTCCCGACCTCCGACGACGCCGCCGTGCATGAGGCCTATCTCCACATGGTCGCAGCGACCCTTCACACCTATTCCAACAACATGCGGCTCGACAGCCTCACCCTGGGCCGGATGCACACCGACGACATCGAGCAGCGTCACCACGCGCTCGTGCGCTTCGTCCTCAGCGGCATCACCGGCATCACCCGCACCTAGCGCAGTTCAGGCCAGCTGCTGGCTCTGCTCTCCCGCCGGAGCGCCGACCTCCGCGAGTTTCGCCGGGCTGGAGGTGATTTCGTCGATGACGGTGTGGATGAACCGCATCTTGTCCAGCACCGGAGCCGGTAACACGAACGGATACAGGTCCTCTTTGCCCATGGAATGGTTGACCATGTTCAGTGCCCACGCCAGAGGCAGCCACATCTCGATCATCGTGTCGAATCCACTGGGGCCCAGCGCCCTGCGGTCGAAAGTCGCTGCCGCCGGTGCCATTCCAAACGCCGCTGCGGTGTCCAGGGTGTCGCGGATGTGGAGGTAGTGTGCGAAGGTCTCCGCCCAGTCCTCGGCAGGGTGCATTGTCGCGTAGGACGACACGTAGTCGGCTTCCCAGCCGACAGGAGCCCCCTGGCTGTAATGGCGGTCCAGCGCCTCCTGGTAGTCGGCTTCGGGATCACCGAACAGCTCGCGATAGCGCTGCAGATACGCATCAGAGGTGCCGATCAGCCGGTACTGGTAGTAGTGACCGATCTCATGGCGGAAGTGCCCGAGCAGCGTGCGGTAGGGCTCGTCCATCGAGATGCGCAGCTGCTCGCGGTGCACGTCGTCGCCCTCAGCCAGATCGAGGGTGATGATCCCGTTGTCGTGCCCGGTGAACACCTTCTCGAACTGACTCGACAGCAGATCGAAAGCCAGCCCGAACTGGGGGTCCATATCGCGGCCGACAATCGGGAGTTTCAGCTCGTGCAGCTCGACGATCAGGCGGCGCTTGGCCTTCTCCGCGGCGGCGAACGCTGCCAGCGCGATGGTGTCGGCGTCGTTGGGCCGGGTCCGTGTCAGCGCGCACGAGACGCACAGCTTGGCGATCGGGCCCTTCTCCACCAGCCAGTTGCATTCGGCGAGGTGCAGGTTCGCGCACAGCTGGAAACGCGTCTCGTCCACCGCGCCGGCATGCTCGCTCTCCGCGGGAGGGGCGATCACCAGCAGTGCCATGTCGTCGAGCGAAAAGCCCAGGGCGCTGCCGCAATTGAGGCAGACCGAGTTCTCGAACGCGAGCCGTTGCCCGCAGTTGGGGCAGGTGAAATCACGCATTGAGCGTTTCTCCCTCATAGGGCGCGACATCCACCGACACGTCGATGGTGCTGCTTTCGGAGTCGGTGTAGATGATGCCGCGCAACGGCGGCACGTCCGCGTAGTCGCGGCCGAAACCGACGGTGACGTAGCGCTCGTCGACCATTTGATCGTTCGTGGGATCCAGTCCCAGCCACACGTTCTGTGGCGTCCATACCGACGCCCAGGCGTGCGTCGCGTCTATCCCGACCATTCGTTCCTTCCCCGGCGGCGGATCGGTGGCCAGGTAGCCCGATACGTAACTCGCCGCCAGTCCGTTGGCGCGCAGGCAAGCGATCGCGAGCCTCGCGAAGTCCTGACATACCCCCTCCCGCGCCTCCAAAACCTCGCTCACCTGGGTGGAAACAGTCGTCGACCCGGACTTGTACGTGAAATCCGCGTAGATGCGCGATGTGAGGTCGCGCAGTACGTCGATCAGCGGCCGCCCGGGGGTGAACGTCGGTGCGGCGTACTCCCGCAGCGCGTCGGTGATTTCGGGGGGCGTCAGATCGAGCGTGAACTCGCTCGCCAGCGCCCCCTCGGGGCCGACGGGCCGGGCGATCTCCCACGGCGCCCGGGCTGAAGGCCCCTGGTAGACGTCCGGCGGCGGCGGTGACACCTCGACGACGGAGCGGCTGGTGACGCTGAGCCGGTGGTGCGGTCGGATGATGTGGAAGTACGAGCTCACGTTGCCCCAGCCGTCGCGGCCGGTCGAACTGTCGGCTGCCTCGGGGTCGAGGACCAGCTCGTGGAACAGGCATTTCTGCCGGGACGAGTCGCGTGGGGTGAGGAAGCCGCGACCGTAGGAGCTCGTGACGACGTCGGAGTACGTGTACACGGTGCGATGCGTGACGGCGTACCGACGGACGCTCGCTGCTCGTGGTTCGCTCACGCCGGCACCACGCGGCGCTCGTTCGGCCCCCACAGCGGCTGCATGTCGCCGGGCAGTGCCAGATGTGTGGCGGTGATGACGTCGGCCAGCTCGCGCAGCGCCGCGTGCAACCCGGTCAGCAGCCCGTCGAGCTCCTCACGGGTGCCGTCGGCGGCGACGTCGTCGAGGTCGTCGGGCTCGATGCGGCGCAACCGCATCGCGATCTCGTCCACCAACCGTTCCGGCCGTGACGATCCCGACGATGCGGGTAGCGATTTCAGGTGCGCCCGCAGCCGGTCCAGCTGGAACACCAGCGATCTCGGGTTCTCAGCGTCGAACAGCACGAGTTCGGCCACCCCGGCCACACTGATCGTCCCCGGGTTGCGCCGACGGTAGATCACCAGTGACTCGCACACCGCCAGCGTCGATTCGATGACCGTCAGTTCGGCATCGGGTGGGCGCGCGGTGGTCAGAGTCGCCCGCAGCAGCGCCGTGAGCACCTGCGCCCGCTCGATGCGCTTGCCGACGTCGAGCATGGTCCAGCCGACGTCGTGAACCATGGATTCGGCGATGACGCCGGACAGCGCCAGGAGTCCGGCGAGGGCGACGGTGTTGGTCGAGGACAGGAACGCCTCCCCCTCGCTGCCCGACTCGGGCGGGCCGTCGCCGGCCTGCAGCAGAGTCCGCTCGAGCGTCGAGAGCAGCATCCAGGTGTCATTGGACATCTGATCACGCACAGCGCGGGCCGCCGACCCCAATCGCTCGACCGACTGGGCCAGCGATCCGGGGCGGTGCCGGTCGGCGGTCAACGACCACAGCGTGGTCGGCGCGGTGGCCACCATCTCGTGACGATCCGACCCTCCGGTGTCCGTTCCGGTGATGTCTCCCAACGCGGACAGCAGGACCGGAACGCACTGACTGCCGTCCATCGCCTGGCGGCGCCGGAATTCGTGATACCGCTCGCGCGTGACCGTCAGCAGACGCGCCGTGTGCTCGGCACGTTCGGCATAGCGACCGATCCAGAACAGGTCCGACAACACGCGCGGGGAGCTGATCTCGTGCGTCGGGCTCGCCGTGAGCGGGGTCGGCAGCGTCGACTCCTCGGGCGGCGGCGTCACCACGGTCTCGGCGGTGACACGCGCCGGGGTACGCACCCAGACGTCCTTGGCCGCAACGTTGTTCAGATCGTAGGCGGCAGATCCGGCCGCCAGCAGATAGCCGAGCCCGCCGATCATCGGCGCGTACCCACCCCGCTGGGACACGGTGAAAAGTCGCATACCGACCCGCGACAGCGACAGTCCGCCAGGAAGGTAATCGGCTGGCGCCGAGGAGAATTCGGGAAGTTCCTGGCCCACCCACTGCCATGGGGTGGCAGCGATGCGCGCCGCCAGGTCCTCGCGCTGCACGGCCGACAGGTCGGGACCGACGATCGGCTCGCCACCGGTGACCGGCCGGATCACCAGCGAGGACAGATGCGTCAGCAGATGTGATCGCTCGACATCGATTCCGCCCCAGTACATCGGTGCGCTCGGCAGCAGCGGGGTCTCGCCGAGCAGCGCCTCGGCGAGCGCGGGTAGAAAGCGCATGACGCCCGGACTTTCCAGCACGCCGCTGCCCAGAGTGTTGACGACGGTCACCGCCCCGCGGCGCAGAACCTCCACCAGGCCGACCACGCCCAGCCGCGAATCGGCCCGCAGGTCCAGCGGATCGGCGTAGGACGCATCGACCCGGCGCAGCACCACGTCGACGCGCTTGAGCGTGCCCATCGACCTCATCCACAGCCGGCCGTCTCGCACCACCAGGTCGGCGCTCTCCACCAGCGGCACGCCGAGCACGCCGGCCAGATACGCCTGATCGAACGCGGTCTCGGAACGGATGCCGGGGCTGAGCACCACAACGGTGGGTTCCTCTGCCGATTCGGGTGCCGCATCGACCAACGCCAACCGCAGCGCCTGCGCCCAGGGTGACGCCGGCTGCGGCCCGACCTCTTCGTAGAGGTCCGGGATCGCGTGGGCGATGACGCGCCTGTCGGCCAGCGCGTAACCCGCGCCCGACGGGGCCTGAGTCCAGTCGGCGTTGACGACGAACTCACCTGAGGAGGCTCGGCTGATGTCACAGCCGTGCAGGAACAACTGATGCCTGCCGGGAATCTGGATGCCCTGGGCGGCACGTACGTAGCCCTGATGGGCGAACAGCAGCTGCGGCGGCAGGATTCCGCCGGTGATGGTGCGCCGCTCACCGTAGAGATCGGTCAACACCGCATCGAGCAGGCGCGACCGCTGCACCAGCCCGGCTTCGAGCCGATTCCAGTCGTCTGCCGAGACGATCAGCGGCA
Source organism: Mycobacterium sp. IDUB_1 (assembly GCF_055419625.1). Taxonomy (NCBI): domain Bacteria; kingdom Bacillati; phylum Actinomycetota; class Actinomycetes; order Mycobacteriales; family Mycobacteriaceae; genus Mycobacterium; species Mycobacterium sp. IDUB_1. Next base: position 25,104 of record NZ_JBVAYA010000004.1, read on the forward strand.
GGGCATCCAGTTGCCAGGGGCCGGGCACCGCCGACTCGTCCTCGGTACGGATGTAGGTGATGCCGTCGTTGTCGACCAGGTCGCGCACCACCGTGCGCAACCGGTCCAGACCCGCCCGGCCGCGCTCGGTCACGCATTCGGCCAGCTCGTGCCAGTCGGCCCTGACTTGCCCTGCGGCGTCGAACAATTCGTCGTAACCGTTCGCCGGGGTGCCGGCGGTGCTGCGCACGTCGAACAGCGTCTGCTGGGCCCGCATCGCGGCGTAGGGCACCAGCGGATCGTCGTGGCTGGGTGAACTCAGCCCGGTCGGTACGGTCATCAGGAGAGCACGGTACGCACTCGCCGCATGTCGAGGATCCCCGGTGCGCCCACGTCGGTGGCCTGCCGGGCCTGCTTCTCGCGCAGATCCTGCAGATCCACCGCTCCGGCGGTGAATCCGGTGGCCTCGAAGCGGCGTCCCCGCCGGGACTCGGCCTCTACGGCGTTGACCGGCGGACTGTCGTAGGAGCGTCCACCGGGGTGCGACACGTGATAGGTGCAGCCGCCCCTGGCCACACCGCTGGCGGTGTCGACCAATTCGAAGCGCAGCGGGCCGTCCACGGTGATGGTCGGGTGCAGCGCACTCGGCGGCTGCCAGGCGCGATACCGCACGCCGCCGACCTGGACGTCGGCGTTGTCGGTGGCCAGCATCGGGATGGGATGTCCGTTGACGGTGACCACGAAGCGCTGCCGGTCGGCGCCGATGAGCCGCACCTGCAGGCGTTCCACCGAGGAGTCGACATAGCGCGCGGTGCCACCCGCGGTGGCCTCCTCGCCCAGCACGTTCCACGGTTCGATGGCGCCGCGCAGCTCGATCTCCGCACCGCCGAACACCGCGGTGCCGATGCGGGGGAAGCGGAACTCCGTGAACGGATCCAGCCAGCTGGTGTCGAATTCGATGCCGTGAGCGCGCAAGTCGGCCGCGACTTCGGCGATGTCCTGAATCACGAAGTGGGGCAACAGGTATCGGCCATGCAGGTTCGCGCCGTGGCGAATCAGCGGGGCGCGCAGCGGCTTCTCCCAGAACCAGGCGACCAGGGCGCGCACGAGCAGGGACTGCACCATCGCCATCTGCGGGTGCGGCGGCATCTCGAAGCCGCGCAGCTCCAGTAGGCCGAGCCGGCCGCGAGGGCTGTCGGGGCTGTAGAGCTTGTCGATGCAGAACTCGGCGCGGTGGGTGTTGCCGGTGATGTCGGTGAGGAGGTGGCGGAGAGCCCTGTCGACGATCCACGGCGGAGCGGAGCTCGCGGAGCGACCATGTTCTGGAGCGGAGCTCGCGGAGCGACCATGTTCCGGAGCACCCTCCTCGCCAGCGGCCAACCGGGCGATCTCGGCGAAGGCGATCTCCAGCTCGTAGAGCGACTCCGGGCGACCCTCGTCCACCCGGGGTGCCTGCGAGGTGGTGCCGATGAAGCGTCCGGAGAACAGGTACGACAGCGCGGGGTGGCGCTGCCAGTACGTCAGCAGCGACACGAGCAGGTCGGGCCGGCGTAGCAGCGGCGAGTCGGCGGGAGTGATGCCGCCGAGGGTGATGTGGTTGCCGCCACCCGTACCGCCGTGTGTGCCGTCCACGTCGAAGGATTCGGTGGACAGGCGGGCCAGCCGGGCATGGGCGTACAGCGTCTCGAGCTGGTCGCGCTGCTCGGCGAAGCTGCTCGATGGCGCCACGTTGACCTCGATCACACCCGGATCGGGGGTGATCGTCATCGACTGAACACGCGGATCGGCGGGCGGTCCGTACCCCTCGACCACCAGCGGGCAGTCGAGCGCTGCGGCCGCCGCCTCGATGCGACCGATCAGGTCGACGAAGTGGTCGAGTTCCTCAGTGGGCGGCAGGAACACGTAGAGGATGCCGTCGCGGATCTCAGCCACCAGCGCCGTGGTCGGCACCGCGTCGGCCTCGGTGATCTCCGCGGATTCTTGGCGGCCCGCCCGCAGGGGGCCGGTCGTGCGCGTGGGGTCCGCGTCGCCGCGCGGAGGCGGCGGCGGCTGCCAACTGATGGAGGTCAGGGGCAGTCGCAGGCCGGCGGGAGAATCGCCTTCGGACAGCACGATCCGCCCCCGCCGCAGCGTCCAGTCGGCGCTGGCCCAGCCGGCGTCGTCGTCGCGACGGTGCAGCGGGAGGACGAACGCGGCGGGTTCGCTGACCGGCTCGTCCAGCTTGGCCAGCAACTGCGCACGCGCCCATGCGCTGTCGGCGGCCAGATCCTCGCCCTCGGCGACCGGAAGCCCGGCGGGGCGGCGCACCGCCGCGGCCAGCCTGCTCAGCGGGTCCTCGTAGGCGGGCCGGACCTGGCTGCGCGGCAACCCGAAGTCGTCGGCGATCGTCGCGAGCAGCCGCTGCGGGGCATCCGGAGCGGCCTCCGATCCGGTCGGCTGCTCCGACCACGGGTCGGCCAGCAGCGCGGGATCGCTCCACAGTGACTCGCCGTCGGTACGCCACAGCAGTGCGATCTGCCAGCGTGGCAGAGGCTCCCCGGGGTACCACTTGCCCTGACTGCGTTGGACGAGCCCCTGCGGCGCCCACACCGCCTTGAGTCGGGCCGCCAGATCCGAGGCGCGCTGACGCTTGTGCGGCCCGTCGGCGTCGGTGGTCCACTCCGGGTCGGTCTGGTTGTCGATGGAGACGAACGTCGGCTCGCCACCGACCGTGAGGCGGACGTCACCGGCGGTCATCCGGTCGTCGACGCGACGCCCGAGGGCGTTGATCGCCCCCCACGTCGCCTCGGTGTAGGGCAGCGTGACGCGAGGGTCTTCGTGCACCCGGGTGACGACGTTGCTGAACTCCAGCGTGGTCTCGCAGGGTTCGGTGGCGCCGGTGATCGGGGCCGCCGACTCGGGGTGCGGGGTGGCTGACAGCGGGATGTGACCTTCACCGGCGAACAGACCCGAGGTGGGGTCGAGTCCGATCCAGCCGGCGCCGGGGATGTAGACCTCGGTCCAGGCGTGCAGGTCGGTGAAGTCCGCGGCCGGACCCGACGGACCGTCGAGGGCCTCGACGTCGGAGGTGAGCTGGACCAGGTAGCCGGACACGAATCGGGCGGCCAGGCCCATCTGGCGCAGGATCGAGACCAGCAGCCAGGCCGAGTCGCGGCACGATCCGATGCCGGTGCGCAGCGTCGTGTCCGGGGTCTGCACTCCGGGTTCGAGCCGCACGCTGTAGCCGACGTCGGCGTTGACGGCGCGGTTGAGAGCCACCAGGAAGTCGATGGTGCGCGTGCCGTCGGCCACCGAGAAGTTGGACACCCACGCCTCGACCAGGTCGCCGGGCCCGGAGCCGGCATTCTCCTCGTCGACCGGCCGCAGGTAGGGCTTGAGATCCTCGGCCAGGGCGCGCGGATAGGTGAAGCCGACCTTTTCGGCGTAGTCCTCGATGAAGAAGTCGAAGGGGTTGATCACCTTGAGGTCGGCGATGAGCCCGACGGTGATCGTCAGGCTGCGGGCCCGGGTCGGGAACACGAGCCGAGCCATGAAGTTGCCGAAGGCGTCCTGCTGCCAGTTGATGAAGTGGTCATCGGGCTCGACGGTGAGCGAGTACGCCTCGATGGGCGTGCGTGAGTGCGGCGCCGGACGCAGCCGGACGACATGTGGGAACACTTCGACGAGCCGGTCGAACGTGTAGCTCGTGCGGTGCTCGAGGGCAACCTTGATCCCCATAGCGCTAGATCCCACCACACCGCCTGCGGCGGCGCAGGTTGCGTCAGGTCTGCGCGCGTCGGGGAATGAGGTTGGTACGCGGGCGAAGCACGAGCACCAACACGCACGCGATCACGATCCCGACGAGGTTGACCGCGAGCTGGGTGGCCGAGCGGGCTGCCATCCCCCAGTCCCCCAGCACGCCTGCGACCGCGGTGAATCCCGCCGCGGGCACCGTCGTCACCGAGATGAACACCCCGACCAGGGCGGCCGATTTCGCGGACACCAGCGACAGCATGCCCGCCGCGCCGGCCAGCAGCGCCACCACGAACGAGATCGGTCCGACCTGGAAGATGAAGTCGACGTCCTCGACATCGCGGACGGCATCGAGGTCGACCCAGCCCACGGCGTGGGCTGCGATGGTCAGCACCGCCGTGACGCCCATCGCGATCGGAAATCCGACCAGCAGCGCGATCGCCGCCCTGCGCGCCAGATCGACCCGGCGTTGCACGAGCGCGACCGACACCGCTGCCAGGGGGCCGAACTCGGGTCCGAGCACCATCGCGCCGACGACGGTCACCATGGAGTCGGTGACCGCACCCACGGCGGCCAACAGGCATGCCAACGTGAGGAAGAGCACGAATGTCACCGACAGTGTGGACTCCTCGCGGGTGCGGCCGATGAGTTCGTCCCACACCACCGCGTCGGCGGGGTCCCCTTCGGCGTCGTCCTCGGCCTCGTGGGCTCGGGTGGACAGCACCGTGTCGAGAACGGTCAGCAAGATCGCGCCCCGATGCTGCGCGTCGAGGTCTTTGAGGGACTTGATGACGTCGTTGGCGCATTCGCGGGCGATCACCGCGGTGATCTCGTCTCCCCCTGAGGGCTCCACGGCGGCGCCGGGGTGGATCAGGATGTGGGCCACGCCGACCTGTCGGCGCAGGACGGCCACGACGTCGTCGCGCATGTCCGTGGGCACGATGACGCGCAAGTCCAGCACCGGCGCCAGTTAACAGGCGCGCGGCCGCCGCCGGAACGGGTTGAGAACAATTCGCCGCTAAGTGTGGCGAGTGCACACGACCCTGTTATAGATTCACACTCCATCGCCGCTTTTCGACGGCAGGTCTACGCGAGCAGGAGAGATTTCTGTGAATTTTGAACAGAAGCCGCCGGCGCGATCGTGGACGTGAAGACCCGGCGCGACCAGATCGAGCAGCGGGTGCGCACCGCCCGCGAGATCACCTACGCCGACCTCGCCACCGAGTTCGACGTCTCGGAGATGACGATCCGCCGCGACGTGGAAGCGCTCGAGGCCAGCGGCGTCGTGCGGCGCGTCGTCGGCGGCGCAATCGCGCTACAGGGCAAGGACACCGAGCCGTCGTTCGCGACGCGGATGGCCGACGCCGCGCAGGAGAAGATCCACATCGCCGACGTCGTCGCCGATCTGATCGGGGTGAACGAGACGCTGATCCTCGACTCCGGCAGCACCGCGCTGGCGGTGGCGAACTCCCTGCGCGGACGTGCACTCGGCCTGACCGTCGTGACGCCGAGCGTCCTGGCTGCGCTCGCGCTGGTCGACGAGCCGGACACCACGGTGGTCCTGACCGGTGGCGAATTGCGTTCCGGCGAGCTGAGTCTGATCGGCGCCGCGGCCGAAGACACGCTGGCCAACTACAACTGCGATACCTACGTGATGGGCGTGGCCGGCATCGACAGCGAGCGCGGGATCTCCGACTATCACCAAGCCGAGAGCCGGGTGAAACGCGCAGCCAGCCGGCGCGCCGACCGGGTCATCGTCGCGGCTGACAAATCGAAGCTCGGTCGCGTCACCTTCGTCAGCATCACCGCGCTCTCCAGCGTTGCCACCATCGTCAGCGACGGTCCCCCGGACCACCCAGCGCTGGTCGCCGCCCGCGACGCGGGTGTCGAGGTGATCTGCGTGAGCGCCCACCGGGACACCCCCGCGTCGGAGGCCCGATGAGCCGCTACACCGTCGGCATCGACATCGGCACCACCGGCACCAAGACCGTGCTGCTGGACACCGAGAGCGGCATCGTCGCTACCGCCACGCGCGACACCGCCCTGCACTCCGATGCTCCGGGGTACGCAGAAGCAGATACCGAGCAGTGGCACAGCAACGTCATCGAGTCGGTCCGCGAGGTGCTGCACACCGCCGGCATCCCCGCCGAGGGCGTGGGCGCGCTCGCGACATCCGGCATGGTGCCCGCCGTGGTGCCCGTCGACGACACGGGACGTCCGCTGCGCCGAGCCATCCTCCAGAACGACGCACGCGCCCACCGAGAAGTGACCGACCTGGCCGCCGCGCTCGCTGACACCGACCTCGTGCACCTCACCGGGTCGGCTCTCACCCAACAGTCGGTCGCGCCGACGACCGTGTGGCTGCGGGACCACGAACCCGAGACCTCTGCCCGCACGGCGCACTGGGTGGGCTCCTACGACTGGGTACTGACGGCGCTCGGCGCTCCCGTTCACGTCGAGGAGAACTGGGCCATCGAGTCCGGCCTGTTCACCCTCGACGGGCAGCTCGCTGAGATGGTCCTCACCGCAGCCAAACTCGACCCCGCCACCCTGCCCGCGGTGCGGCGTCCCGGCACCCAGGTCGGCGAACTCAGCCAGGCCGCCGCCGAGGCCACCGGACTGCGCGCGGGCACCCCCCTGGTGGTCGGCGGAGCCGACCACGTGCTGTCGGCGTTCGCGGCCGGGGTCAACGGTCCGGGCGACGCCCTGGTGAAACTCGGTGGTGCAGGAGACATCCTGGTCGCCAGCGATACTCCCGTCGTCGACGAGCGCCTCTACCTCGACGCCCACCCGATGCCCGGACACTGGCTGCCCAACGGCTGCATGGCCACCAGCGGCAGCCTCATCCGGTGGTTCCAGTCGCTGGTCGGCGGCACCGCGAACGACACAGCGCTGACCGACCTCGACGACGAGGCTGCGCAGCAGCCGCCCGCCGAGATCCTCTGCCTTCCCTACTTTCTCGGCGAGAAGAGCCCGCTGCACGACCCCGATCTGCGGGGGGTGTTCGCGGGCATGCATCTCGGCCACGGCCGCGCCGACATGTACCGCGCCGTGCTGGAGGCCATCGCGTTCGGCTTCCGTCACCACGTCGACGTCTTCGCCGAGATCGGGATACCGCTGACCCGCGTGATGATCACCAACGGCGGGTCGAAGTCCACGCTGTGGAAGCAGATCCACGCCGACGTCCTCGGCATGGAGATGAACCCCGTGCGCGGGCACCCCGGAGCGTCGCTGGGTGCCGCGGTGATCGCGGCCATCGGTGTGGGTGCCCTCGACGACTGGTCCGACGCCGCACGCTTCATCACGCTCGACGAGCCATACGTCCCCGACCCCGCCCGCCGCGAGCGCTACGACACCGCATACGCGGCGTGGCGCGATCTCGGTGCCGCGGTGACCCCGATCTCCCACGCGCTGGCACGCACCACCCGATGAAAGGAGCACCACCGCAATGAGAGTCACGCAAACACCCGCACACCGGCGGCGGAGCCGGACCCTTCGCTCCGCCGCCTTCACGCTGTTCGCCGTTCTCGCCCTCGCCCTCTCCGCGTGTGCGGGCAGCGGCGGCCCGGAACAGTCGCAGGCGACCGGCACCGGCGAGGTGGCCAAGGACACCTCGGGCACCGTCCGCATCCTCATGGAGAACGTGCCCGACACCGACATCGTCAAGTCGATGGTGGCCGACTTCAACAAGACCTTCCCCGACATCAAGGTCGACATCGAGTCGCTGACCTATGACCAGATGCGCGACAAGCTGGTGTCCTCGTTCCAGTCCTCGACACCGAACTACGACCTGATCGTCGTCGACAATCCGTGGATGGTCGACTTCGCCAATGCGAAGTTCCTGCAGCCGCTCGACGCGCGCATCGACAGCACCCCGGATTACGACGCCGCCGACTTCTTCAAGCCCCTGACCGACATCACCACCGTCGACGGGGTGCGCTACGGGGTGCCTTTCTACAACTACGCGCTCGGATATCTCTACAACACCGACGATCTCGCGGCCGCCAACCAGCAGGTGCCCTCCAACCTGGACCAGCTGGTGAGTGTCAGCAAGGCGCTCAAGACCCCCGAGCGCGCCGGGATCGCGATGCAACCGCAGCGCGGCTACAAGATCTTCGAAGAGTGGGGCAACTGGCTCTTCGCCGCGGGCGGCTCCATCTACGGCGCCGACGGCAAGGTCACGCTGAACACCCCCGAGGCCAAGCGTGCCCTCGAGGCCTACATCGACACCTATCGCACCGCGGCACCGCCGAACAGCCTGAACTGGAGCATGGACGAAGCGCAGCGCTCGGTGTCGGCCAACCAGTCGGCCTCGATGATCAACTACAACTGGCAACTACCCGCGATCAACGAGCCCGGCTCCGGACCGGCGGCAGGCAAGGTCAAGCTGGCGCCGATCCCCGGCGGCAAGCAGGTCCTGGGTTCGTGGAGCTGGGCGATCCCGGCCAACTCCGCCAGCTCCGACGCGGCGTGGGCGTTCGCGTCCTGGATCACCGCCAAGCCCAACGACGTGACCCGCGTCGAGAACGGGGGCGCCGCGATCCGCAAGAGCACGTTGTCCGATCCCGCTGTGCTGCAAGGCAAGTACGGTGCCGACTACTACAAGACGGTCGAGCAGCTGCTGGCCGATTCGGCGCCGCTGAGCCAGGGGCCCAGCGGTGAGGAGATGATCCAGGCGGTGGGCACCGAGCTCAACGAGGCGGTGGCCGGCACCAAGAGCGTCGACGACGCCTTGGCCGCCGCGCAGGCCGCCGCCGAGAAGATCCAGGGCTGACAGCCGGGTCTTGGAGAACCGGAAGCCGACCACCCCACGAAAGGAGCGCAGACCTGCCATGTTTCTTCCCTTGAGGTTCGAACAGGGCATGGTCACCCCCCTCGTCGCCCTTTTCGTCGGGGTGGTCGGTTTCCCCCTCGGGTACGCCGCGTACCTGTCGGTCACCGACTACAAGCTCACCGACCGCGGCGCGCCGCGGATCGTCGGCGCCGACAACTACGCCGCGACGTTCGGTGACGCCGCCTTCTGGCATGCGTTCGGCACCACCGCCCTGTTCGTGGCGGTGGCCGTCGGGCTGGAACTGCTCCTCGGCCTGGCGATAGCGCTGTCGCTTCAGAAGCAGCGCTGGGCAAAGGATCTCACGCGCTCGATGCTGTTGGCTCCGATGTTCATCACCCCGATCGCGGTGGGGCTCACCTTCCGGTTTCTGCTCAACGACCAGCTCGGCGCGATCCCGGAGCTGCTGCGCGGGCTCGGCATCTCGTATGACTTCTTCGGGCCCGGCCGCGCACTGTTCACGATCGCGTTCATCGACGTCTGGCAGTGGACACCCTTCATGGTGCTGCTGCTGCTCGCCGGCCTGGAATCGATCCCGCGCGAACCGATGGACGCCGCGCGGGTGGACGGCGCGAGCGCCTTCTACGTGCTGCGCCGGGTCACCCTGCCGCTGCTGGCACCGGTGCTGGTGGTCGCGATCCTGCTGCGCTGCCTCGACGCGATGAAGGTGTTCGAGTACGTGTTCGCCACCACGCGCGGCGGACCGGGCACCGAAACCGAGACGCTGCAGTACTTCATCTACCAGACCGGCATCCAGTTCTTCCGGCTCGGCTCGGCGTCGTCGATGGCGTTCGTCGTGCTGGTGGTGGTGCTGGCCGTCATCGTGGTCGCCTTCCGACGCATGGACCGGGCACGGGAGAGGACGCAGACGCGATGAGCCGCTTCTCGATCCTCGGGGTGCTGCGGGTGACGCTGCTGTGGGCAGCCGGCATCACCGTCGCGTTCCCACTGCTGTGGATCGCCCTGGCCAGTGTGAAAACCCCTGCGCAGCTGGATGATCCGTTCCTGCTGAACTTCACCCCGACGCTGGCGAGCTGGCGCAACGTGCTGGCCTCGGACATCCTCGGCGCAGCCGGACGCAGCGCGCTGGTTGCCCTGGTGACCGTCGGCATCAGCGTCGTGGTCGGCAGCATGGGGGCCTATGCCATCGCCCGGTTCCGGGCGGGCGGCACCCTGACCCGGTTCGGGATGCTCGCCGCCCAGGTGCTGCCTCCGGCGGTGCTGGTGTTCCCGTTCCTGACGATGGCCTACGCGCTGCGGCTGACCGACACGCTGGTGCCGGTGATCTTCGCGCACCTGAGTTTCGTTCTGCCCGTGGTCACCTGGTTCCTGATCGGCTTCTTCGAGGCGGTACCGCGCTCACTGGAGGAACAGGCGCAGGTCGACGGCTTCACCCGCTTCGCCGCGTTCCGCTTGGTGGTGCTCCCCCAGGTGCTGCCCGGGATCGGCGCCTCGGCGATCTTCGGATTCACTCTGTCGTGGAACGACCTGTTCTATGGCCTGATCCTGGCGCCGGGCAAAGCGGCGATCCTTCCGGTGGCCATCGCCGGATTCAACACGTTCCGCGGAGTTCAGATCGGCTCGATGAGCGCGGCGATCCTGATCGCGGTGATTCCCGTCGTCGTCGCGAGCTTCTTCATCCAGCGCAGGTTGGTGCAGGGCATCAGCGGCGGCGCGGTGAAGTTCTAGGAAGGCATTCATGGCGCAGGTCCGATTCTCCGGTGTCACCAAGGCGTACGGAAACGCCTCGGTAGTAAGCGATCTCGATCTCGAGCTGCCCGACGGGTCGTTCACCGTGCTGGTCGGCCCATCGGGTTGCGGCAAGTCGACGTCGCTGCGCATGCTCGCAGGACTGGAGACCGTCACCTCAGGCACCATCACGATCGGCGAACGCGACGTCACCCATCTGCAGCCGCGTGATCGCGACATCGCGATGGTGTTCCAGAACTATGCGCTCTACCCCCACCTCAGCGTCGCGGAGAACATCGCGTTCCCGCTGCGGGCCACGCGCACGCCGCGCCGCGAGGCGCTCGCTCGTGCCGGGGAGATCGCCGAATCGCTGGGTCTGGCGCAGCTGGTGTCCCGCAAGCCCAAAGATCTCAGCGGCGGTCAGCAGCAGCGGGTCGCGATCGGCCGGGCCATCATCCGCGAACCCTCGGTGTTCCTGTTCGACGAGCCACTGTCGAACCTCGACGCGAAGCTGAGGGTGGAGACCAGGACCGAGTTGCTGCAGATCCAGCGGCGGCTGGGGATCACCTCGGTGTACGTCACCCACGACCAGGAAGAGGCGATGACGCTCTCGGACCGGATGGTCGTGATGCGCAACGGCCGCGTCGCCCAGCAGGGGCCGCCGCAGGAGGTCTACGCCCGGCCGGTCGACACGTTCGTCGCCACCTTCGTCGGCAGCCCCAAGATGAATCTCCTCGACGGCGAGTTCGGAGGCCGAAACTTCCACCTGGCCAACGGTTTCGCGTTGACCACCGACCAGTCCGGGGTGACCGGCCCGGCCCGCCTCGGGGTGCGACCCGACGACCTGCAGCTCACCCCCATCGATATCGACGCCGCTGGCGAGGACGGGGCCCGGGTCGTGCTGATCGAGAACCTCGGCCCCCGCGCCATCGTCACGATCGACGCGCGAGGCACCGAGATCACCGCCGTCGTCGACGGACCCGCATTGGCGGGCATCGCCGAAGGCACGCCGGTCGCACTGTCGGTGCGCTCCGGCGCCACCCATCTCTTCGACGCCGCCACCGGGCAGCGAACCGCGTAGGAACACGAGAGGAAAACAACACCTGATGAGCAGAACCGTCGTGGTGACCGGCGCCGGCTCGGGCATCGGCCGCGCGATCGCCCGTGAACTCGCCCAGCGGGACTGGCGGGTGATCGTCACCGATGTGGACGCCGATGCCGCCGCTGCTGTGGCGCGCGCACTGCCCGACACCGAGGCCGGACACGAGTCGGCCACTCTCGACGTCACCGATGCAGCCGCCGCGTCCGCGCTGGCCGCCGACGTCGCCGAACGCCTCGGCCTGCACGCCTGGGTGAGCAACGCCGGCATCTCGTTCATGCATCGCTTCCTCGACGCACCCGTCGAGCGCTACGAGCAGACGATGGCGGTGAACCTCAAGGGCGTGTTCGTCTGCGGCCAGGCCGCGGCGCGGGAGATGGTGCGCAGCGGGGTGGCCGGTGCGATCGTCAACACCGCCTCGATGGCGGGCAAGCAGGGCCGCGTGCCGTACCTGTCGGACTACGTCGCCTCGAAGTTCGGCGTCGTCGGCCTCACCCAGGCGATGGCCTACGAACTCGGCGAGCACGGCATCACCGTCAACTGCGTCTGCCCGGGATACGTCGAGACACCCATGCAGTCAAGAGAATTGGAGTGGGAGGCGCATCTGCGCGGCACCACCCCAGACGGCGTGCGCGACATGATGCTCGCCGACACCCCGCTGGGGCGCCTCGAGCAACCCGAGGATGTCGCGCGCGCGGTCGCGTTCCTGCTCTCCGACGACGCCCGGTTCATCACCGGGGAGGCGTTGGCCGTCAACGGCGGCGCCTACATGGACTAGGCGCCGACCGCCCCCTCTCTTCGTCATCTGCACAACAGAAAGGCACTTCACGTGACCACCACCTGGCTCGACGAGGTCTTCGGCGTCACCAAGCCCGTCATCGCCATGCTGCACCTGTCCGCACTGCCCGGGGACCCCGGCTACGACTCGGCCGGCGGCATCGCCGCGGTGCTCGAGCGGGCCCGCACCGAACTCGACGCGCTGCAGAGCGGCGGGGTCGACGGGATCATGATCAGCAACGAGTTCAGCCTGCCGTACCTGACCAAGACCGAACCGATCACCGCGATCACGATGGCGCGCATCATCGGCGAGCTGCTTCCCGACATCACCGTGCCGTACGGCGTGAACGTGCTGTGGGACGGGCGCGCATCGATCGATCTCGCCGTCGCCACCGGGGCATCATTCGTGCGGGAGATCTTCACCGGCGTCTACGCCAGCGACTTCGGCCTGTGGAACACCAACGTCGGTGAGGTGGCCCGCCATCGGGCCCGCGTCGGCGGCGCCGGGGTGAAGTTGCTGTTCAACATCGTCCCGGAATCGGCGCAGTACCTGGCAGACCGAGATCTCGCCGCGATCACCCGCACCACGGTGTTCGCCACACTGCCGGATGCGATCTGCGTGTCGGGAGCCACGGCCGGCTCCCCGACCGACACCGAGGCTCTCAAGGTGGTCAAGGACGCCGCGGGCGACGTGCCGGTGTTCGTCAACACCGGCGTGCGCGCCAACAACGTCGGGAGCCAGCTCGCCATCGCCGACGGCGCCGTCGTGGGCACCTACTTCAAGAAGGACGGGGTGTTCACCAATCCCGCCGAGACGTCGCGGGTGGAAGAACTGATGGCCGCGGCCAAGGAGTACCGGCGGGCCCTGCGGTGACCGCGTTGGAACCCAACGGCGTGCTGCGCGCGGCGCACGTCCCGGTGGAGCTCGTCGACGTGCCCGCCGACCAGAGTGTGGCCGGGCGGCCGCAGACCGGCAGCGTCGAGCTCGGCACCCTCGGCGAGGTCGAGGTCGGCATCTGGGAGATGACCGAGGGCATCATGACCGACGTCGAGAGCGACGAGATCTTCGTCGTGCTCACCGGCCGGGCCACCGTCGAATTCGCCGACGGCACAGCGCCGTTGACGCTGGTCCCCGGTGATGTGGTGCGGCTGGCCGAGGGATCACGGACCACCTGGACCGTGACCGAGCGGCTGCGCAAGGTCTACCTCACCTGACCGTCAGGGCCAGCTCATCGGGGGGCACCACATGCCCCTTCTCGCAGACGATCTCGACCCCCGCCTGCGCCCCGCACCCCAGGTGCCGCAGGCGCAGCGCCGGGTCGCCGAGATGTTTGCGACCCCACTCGAACATCGCCCACACCACCGGCATGAACTCTGTACCGGCGTCGGTAAGCACGTACTCGTCGCGTACCCGCTGACCCGGTTCGCGGTAGGGCTGCTTGGCCAGCAGGCCGGCATCGACCAATTCGGAGAGCCGGGCCGAGGTGGCCGCCTTGGTGATGCCGACCCTGCGGGCGAAGTCGTCGAACCGGGTGGTGCCGTAGAAGGCCTCGCGCATGATCAACATCGCCGACTTGGTGCCGACCAGGCCCATCGTCTTCTCGATCGGGCACTTGCCGATGGCCGACCACGCGTCGCGGTCGGCCAGCGGCCCTTGCAGCACTGTCATACAGATCACTCCCCTGCTGGGTTGTTGTCGGTGAACTCAGGTGTTACATCTGAGTATAGAGAGCAGTACTCAGAGTCGAGTCTCCAGGAGGACCCATGTCCGAATACTCAGATCGCGATGCCGTCATCGTCGGCGCGGTGCGCACACCCGTCGGCAAGGGTAAGGCCACCGGCGCGCTGCACGAGGTCCTCCCCGCCGATCTGCTGGCCCACAGCCTGCGCGAGGTCGTCAGCCGCACCGGCGTCGATCCGGTCGAGATCGACGACGTCATCGCAGGCGCGGTCACCCAGGCCGGCGACCAGGCGCTCAACATCGCCCGCAACGCGCTGCTGGGCGCGGGATTTCCCGAGTCCGTCCCTGGCACGACGGTCGACCGCCAGTGCGGTAGCAGCCAGCAGGCCATCAGCTTCGCCGCCCAAGGAGTACTGGCGGGTGCCTACGACATCGTGATCGCCGCCGGCGTCGAGTCGATGAGTCGGGTGCCGATGGGTGCGGCGGTGCTGCCGGGCAGCAGCCCGTTCGGCGACGGCATGGCGCAGCGCTACCCCGACGGCCTCGTGGCGCAGGGCATCAGCGCCGAGCTGATCGCGGCGAAGTGGAACCTGTCGCGCACCGAGCTCGACGAGTTCTCCGCCGAGAGCCATCAGAAGGCGGCGCGCGCCGCCAAGGACGGTCTGTTCGACGCCGAACTCGCGCCGATCGCCGGCTTGACCCACGACGAGATTGTCCGGCCCGACACGACGGTCGAGACGCTGGCCGGGTTGCGGCCGGCGTTCTACAACGAGGCGATCGGGGCGCGCTTCCCGCAGATCGGCTGGCACATCACGCCCGGCAACAGCTCACCGCTCTCCGACGGCAGCGCCGCGGTGATGATCACCAGCGGGGCGGCCGCGCGCCGCCTCGGCCTGACCCCGCTGGCGCGCATCCACACCACGGTCGCGGTGGGCTCCGACCCGCTGTACATGTTGACCGGCGTGATCCCCGCGACCGAGAAGGTGCTGGCGCGCTCGGGCCTGTCGCTCGCCGACATCGACCTGTTCGAGGTCAACGAGGCGTTCGCGCCCGTGGTGCTGGCGTGGGCCCGCGACACCGGTGCCGACCTGTCTCGCACCAACGTCAACGGCGGTGCGATCGCAATCGGACACCCGCTGGGCGCCAGTGGCGCGCGCATCATGACCACGCTCGTCAACGCCCTGGAGCAGCGCGGGGGTCGCTACGCCCTACAGACGATGTGCGAGGGCGGCGGCATGGCGAACGCCACGATCATCGAGCGGCTCTGACATGCCGACCGAGACTCGCTTCGAGGGAGTCCGGGTGCGCTACGACAGCGCCAAGAGTCACGACGACCTTGTCGCCGCGCTGCTCGCCGACATCGGCGAGCAGCCGGTGCCGATCACCGAGATCGGTGCCGCGGGCGGCGATTGGCAGGCCTATCGGGATCGCGTGGAACCCTATGTCGGCCCCAGCGGTTTCATGCTGTTCTCTGCACTCGATCACGGCGCGTGGATCACCAAGGCCGGTGTCGAGCGCAAGGTCCTGCGGGTGATCCTCGGCAACCCGTTGATCGCGATCACGATGCTGCGCCACGACCAGACGGCCGGTCTGTTCGTTCCGGTCGAGGTGCTGATTCTCGACGAAGACGGCGGCAGCAGCCTCACCTATGTCAGACCGTCGTCGCTGATGCTGGTCGAGTCCGACGCGGAATTGCGTGCTGCCGCCGAGGCACTCGACGAGAAGCTGGCGGCGTTGGCCGCCAAGGTCACCTCGTGAGCTCGAACAGCGGAATCACCCGGCTCGTCTTGGCCTGGTATTCGCCGAACTGGGGCGCCTTCTCGACGACGCGCGGGTACAGCGCGTCGCGCTCCTCGCGCGGCAGCTCCCTGGCCGTCGCGTCGTAGGACTCCTCGCCGATCTCGACGTGGACCGACGGGTGAGCGCGCAGGTTGTGCACCCACGCCGGCGCCTTCGGCGCTCCACCCATCGAGCCGGCGATCAGGATGCGGCCGTCGATCTCGAAATACACCAACGGGGACAGCCGCGGCTGCCCCGACTTCGCGCCCGTCGTGGTCAGCAGCACGATGGGCGACCCCTCGAACGGTCCACCGACCTTGCCGCCGTTGGCGCGGAACTCCTCGACGACCTGCCGGTTCATCTGGTTCAGCGCGTCAGCGTTGTTGACCAGTTCTTCTGAGTTGAATTCTTCTGTGTCACTCACACCGGGTCACGACCCGCTGGGCGGACGATCTATTCCCGGACGAGCTCGAATTCGCGCGAAACCATTTCATTTCCCGTGACGGCGGCGGACGATGGGGTGATGACCGGGAGCGTTTCGCCCGTTGTCGACATCGTGGTGGTGGGCGCAGGCATCGCCGGGCTCTACGCTGTCCATCGCTTTCGGTCTGCAGGATTGACCGTGCGGGTGTTCGAGGCCGGTGACGACATCGGCGGCACCTGGCACTGGAACCGCTATCCGGGCGCCCGAGTGGACATCCCGAGCGTGGACTACATGTTCACGTTCGACCCGGACTGGCAGCGCGACTGGCAGTGGTCGGAGAAGTACGCCACCCAGCCGGAGATCCTGCGCTATCTCGACCACGTCGCCGACAAGTTCGACCTGCGTCGCGACATCGTGTTCGACACCCGTGTCGATGCGGCCCGCTGGGACGAGCGGCAGTCCGTGTGGCATGTCCAGACGGGCTCGCAGATCACGACGTGCCGGCACCTGGTGATGGCGACCGGATGCCTGTCCATCCCGAAAGATCCTGACATCCCCGGCATCGGACGCTTCGCCGGAGCGACCTACCACACCAGCCGCTGGCCGCGCGACCCGGTCGACTTCACAGGGCAGCGCGTCGCCGTCATCGGCACGGGATCGTCTGGCATCCAGTGCATTCCGCACATCGCCCGACAGGCACGCGAGCTCGTCGTCTTCCAACGCACCCCGAACTTCTCGCTGCCCGCCCATAACGGACCACTGGCGCCGGCCAAGCTCGAGCAGGTCCGCGACGAGGCCGCCTACCGCGCGGCCGGCCGGCTGTCGTTCGGCGGTGTCCCCATCGAGCGCACGATGACTCCCACCTTCACCGCATCCGAGGAGCAACGGCGCCAGCGCTACGAAAGAGCCTGGGAAATCGGCGAATTGCTGGAGCTGCTCAACGTCTACTCCGACGTGATGTCGGATCCTGGAGCCAACCGTGAACTCGCCGAGTTCTTCCGGACGAAGATCAGGGCCGCGGTCGACGACCCGGAGACCGCGGAGGCGCTGTGCCCGACCGGGTACCCCATCGGCGCCAAACGCGTCTGCCTCGACACCGACTACCACGCCACCTTCAACCGCGACAACGTCCGACTCGTCGACCTGCGCCGCGACCCCCTGCGTTCGGTGACGGCTTCGGGAATCGCCACCGAGCGCCAGTCTTTCGACGTCGACGCGATCGTCTTCGCCACCGGCTTCGACGCCGTCACCGGCGCCGTCCTGTCCGTCGACATCGTCGGTCGCGACGATCTGACACTGCGGCAGGCATGGGCGCACGGCCCCCAGACCTACCTCGGACTCACCGTGGCCGGATTCCCGAACCTGTTCCTCGTCACCGGTCCGGGCAGCCCGTCCGTGCTGTCGAACATGGCGGTCTCCATCGAGCAGCACGTCGATCTGGTCACCGAGCTCGTCACGGGATTGGGCAGCAACGGGTTTCACACCATCGAGCCCACCGAGACGGCGGTCGCGGGGTGGATGCAGCATGTCGACGACTGCGCCTCCATCACGCTCTTCCCGCAGGCCGACTCGTGGTATCGCGGCGCGAACATCCCCGGCAAGCCATCGGTGTTCATGCCATACACCGCGGGAGTCGACTTCTACCGAGCGGCGTGTGACGAGATGCTCGCCGGGGATCTGCTGGGCTTCCGCCGCACCGGGCCGTCCGGGCAGAGATGTCGCGACGGGGTGATCCGCCGATTGCAGCCCGACGTCCACATGGTTCTCGAGCAGATGGCACTGATGGATTTGCCGCCGTTGGAGTCGATGTCACCGCCTGACGCCCGCGCCACGTTGGGCGCGATCATCGCGACGTATCCCCCGGGCCCGGCGGTGGCCGACGTCGTCGACGGCGTGTATCCGGGGCCGGCCGGGAACATGGCCTACCGCCTGTACCGACCGCAGTCCGCCGGCCCGCACCCGGTCGTCCTCTACTTCCACGGCGGGGGGTGGGTGCTCGGCGACTCGACGTCCGACGACGGTCTGTGCCGCGATCTCTGCGTCCGCACCGGGGCGGTCGTCGTGTCGGCGGACTACCGGCACGCCCCCGAAGACCGATTCCCGGCTGCCGTCGACGACGCCGTCGCCGCCGCCTCGTGGGTGGCCGACCACGCTGCAGACCTCGGTGGCGACCCGACACGCATCGTGGTGAGCGGGTGGAGTGCGGGCGCGGGTCTCGCGGCAGTGGTCACCCAGGTGGCGCGGGACTCCGGTGGACCGTCCCTCGTGGGACAGGCGCTCATCGCACCGGTGACCGACACCGACACGAACCGCACGTCCTATGCCGAGTGCGGTTCCGGTTACGACCTGGACGCCTCGCTGATGCGGTGGTTCTTCGACCAGTACTGCGACCCGCCGGACCGGTGCGACCCGCGGATCGCGCCGCTGCGCGCGGCGGACCTGCGCGGTCTGCCGCCCGCGGTCCTCGTCACCAACGAATTCGACGTCCTGCGGGACGAGGGCGAGTCCTACGCCGCGGCGCTGGCGGCGGCCGGCGTTCCCGTCGACCACATCCGAGCCCGCGGCCACACGCACTGCTCGCTCAGCATGGTCGGACTGGTGGTGTCCGGTGCACCCGTGCGCGAGCAATTCGCCGAAGCGATCACCAGAATGCTCACGAGGACGCCGGCGGGTGTGCTGCCCGGCGTCGATTAAGGGCGCGTCAGCTCGAACAGCGGGATCGTCCGCGACGTGTTCGCCTGATAGCCGGCGAACACCTCGGAGTACTCGACGACCTTCGGCCACATGGCGTCACGCTCGTCGGCGGGCAGCTCCCGCGCGACCACGTCCCGCGTCTCGGTGCCGACCTCGATCCGAGCCCGCGGATTGGCCCGCAGGTTGTGCACCCACGCCGGGTTTTTGGGCGCCCCGGCATACGAGCCGACGATGATCATCTTCTCGTCGATCGTCAGATACGCCAGCGGGGAGAGCCGCGGCTGCCCCGACTTCGCGCCGACGGTGTGCAGCAACAGCAGCGTGCCACCTGCGAACGGACCACCGACCGTGCCACCGTTGGCGCGGAACTCCTCGACGATCTTTCGGTTGAAGTCGTCGAGTGCCGCGGTGTCGGAGTACATCTTCGTCTTGTCGATCTCGCTCATACGCGCACCATATCGGCCTGCGATGCAGAGACTGTGTCAATAGCATGAGGCAACCGGTTGCGCAGACAAGGAGGCGCGGCACCGTGGACGTTCCGTTGCTCGACATCGACGGTCGCGTCGTCGGCAGACGGCGCGAACTCGCCGAGTTGCGCGACGCTGTCGAAGATGCGGAGCGCCGCGGCGGCACCTGCGTCCTGCTGCGGGGCGCCCCCGGAGTCGGCAAGTCGACGGTCTTGCAGGCCTTCGGCGACGAAGTCGCCTCGCGTGACTGCATTTTCGCCTACGGTCGCTGCCGCGAGGGCGCGCCGTCCCCCTACAGTGCACTCGGCGATGCCCTGAAACAGCTGGCAGAGAACATGGAGGCGATGCCGGCCGCCGAACGGGACCGGTGGCGGACCAGCCTGACGCAAGTCTCGACGTCGTTGCCCGGAGTCCTCGCCGAACTCGTTCCCGGCCTGACCGCCTCGCTCGGACCGGCCGCACCTGTGCCCGATGTCGATGCGGCCGACGCACGCCATCGCCTGCACCGCGCGGCCATCCAACTGGTGTCGGTGACCGCGCGGTACCGCACCGTGGTGTTGGCGGTCGACGACCTGCAGTGGGCCGACCGAGATTCGCTGCTGTTGCTCGTGGAGTTGCTGGCGGTGGCGCCGCGCAACGTTCTCGTCGTCGGCACCCATCGCACGGGCGAGTTCGACGCTGAGGCGGACTTCGCGTCGGCCACGATCGTGGACCTGTCGCTGATGAGCGTCACCGAGACCGAAGAAATGCTCGCCGCCGCGGCCGGTGATGGCGCGGAACTCGCCGACGTCGCCGCCGAGTTCCACCACCGCACCGGGGGCAACCCGCTGCAGATTCGCCAGCTCCTGCACCGCGCGCAACACGACGGGGCCCTGATCCCGCCCGATGACGGTCGACGGCCGGGGTGGGACCTGCGCGTGTTGGCGTCGATCGAGGTGTCGGCAACGGAGGCCGAGTTCCTGGGCAACCATCTGCGACTGCTGCGTCCGATGGACAGGGCCGTTCTCGGTGCCCTGGCGTTCATCGGCGGCGAGTTCGATCTCTCCGACGCGATCGCGGCGGCCGGACAGCCCGCCGAGGTGGTGTCGCGCGCGCTGTGGTCGAGCATGGAACTGCGGGTGATCGAGGCGCTGGACGAGCACGGTCGCCGAATCGGCAACGCGATACGCCGCGATGCCCGGTACCGCTTCTGCCACGATCGGGTGGCCGAGACCGCCCGCGCCGGGATGTCGGACGACGATCGGCGGGCGGCGCACCTGCGTCTCGGCCGCCGGCTGACCGGCCTCGGCGATGCACGGTTGTTCGAGGCCGCCCGCCATCTCGGTATCGGGGGGTTGAGCCTTCCCGAGAACGACGAGGAGCGGCTGACGTTCACCGACGTGCTCGGACGCGCCGCCGCTCGAGCGCGCGCGCAGGCCTCGTTCCCTCTGGCGCTCACCTACTGCCGAGCCGGTCTGGAGCTGCTCGGCGCCGATCGGTGGACCGCGCACTTCGCCACTACCCGCGAGCTGTACCTCAATGCCGCCGACGCGGCCTTGCTGGTGGGTGACTACACCGGGCTGCACGCGCTGCTCGACGAGGCCGCCCCGCACCTGCCCGAGCCGTCCGACCACCTGCGGCTGGCCTATTTGCGGGTCAAGAGCCTCTTCGCGGTGGACCGTCCACAGGAGGCGATGGACGCCGGGCTGCGCGCGCTGTCCGAGTTCGGTGAGCCCATTCCCACCGACGCAGGCAAGCCCCGGATGGCCAATGCCGTGTTGCGTATGCGGTGGGCGATGAGCCGGTGGAGCAACGCGAAACTGTTGGCCTTGCCACGGTGTGACGATCCCCTCGTGGTGGAGAAGCAACGCATGGCGGTCACCCTCTGCCACGAGTCGTACAACGTGCGGCCCAATCTCTTCCCGCTGCTGGTCCGAAAGCAATTGGGACTCATGCTCGCTCACGGGCACACCCGGTCATCTCCTCGCGTACTCGCCAATTACGCTCTGCTGCTGGTGATCCTGGGCGACACCGTGGGTGCGCAACGGTTCGGCGAAGCCGGGATGGCACTCACCCAGCGGCCGCAGTACCGAGCCGCAGTTCCCGAGACCACCTTTCTCTACTACTGCTTCGTCCGGCACTGGCGTCATCCGGTGCGCAGCGGATTGGGGGACCTGCGCGAGGCAGTCACGGCGGCTCTGGATCAGGGCGACCAGGAAATCGCGGGATTCCTCGCCGCAACGCTTCTCTCGCAGGCGTTCTGGGCGGGCACGCCGTTGGGTGACATCGACATGCTGGCCCGCTCGCTGATTCCCGACGTGCGTTCGCTACCCGTGCCCAAAAGGCTCCTGCAGGCGATGCAGCAGATGGCCCTGAATCTGATGGGCCGGTCCGATGACGTCCTGTTGCTCGCCGGTGAGAGCGGTTACGACGAACGCGAAGTCCTGCCGGCGGCCGAACGCGAGGGCGAGCAGGTGATTCTCAACAATGCGGCGATCAACCGCCAGGGCCTGCACTTCTGGTCGGGCGACCACGCCGGCGCCGTCGAGGCGACCGAAGAGATCATGGCGCACCCTGACGGGATGGTCGGCTCAGTCATCGCTCCACTCGTGCACATGATCGGCGCGCTGAGCATGATGGCCGAGAACCCACGGGGTCGGTCCACCGCACACTTCGTGCGTCGGACGCTGGCGATGTACCGCAAGGCTGCCGATGGGGCTCCGGAGAACCACGCTGCGGCACACGCTCTCGTCGAGGGGGCGTGGGCACGGACGCGCGGGAAGTACGACGCCGCCGAACGGCATCTGCATCAAGCCATCCAGCTCGCTCAGGACCACAACCTGCCGATGATCAGCGCACGTGCCCACGAGGAGGCGGCAGACGTCTACGCCGAGACTGGCCGTACGACCTTCCGGGACCACATGCTGCACTCTGCGTACCAGACGTGGGTAAGCCTCGGGCTCACTGTCAGGACGGACTGGCTCGCCCGCAAACATCCGTGGCTGCTGGGCCGCGAGCTGGTGCGATCGACGACAGCCGGTGTCGACCCCGTTGTCGCACACCAACTTCTGAGAGCCTTGTCCGGAGCCGGAACCGAAGAGGACGTCAACCGCATCATTCTACAGTCGGTGGCCGACACGACGGGTGCGGGCACAGTGCTCCTGCTGACCGGTCCGGCAGAGGCGCTCGTGGTGCGGGCGTGGTATCGCGACGGCCGCGTCCGCACCGGGGTTGGCGCCGAACCGTCGGACGCCGAGCTCGTCAACCGGGCGGCTCGCAGCAACGATCCACAGGCATCTGACGCGTCGGATCGAGCGCTGGCCGTGCCGATTCGACTGCACGGCAACCTGGTCGGCGTCATCTACGCCGAGCACGAGAGGACCGGCGACCGCTTCACCACAGGTGAACGAGAGGCGCTCGCCTTCCTGTGCGCTCAAGCCGCCGCACCGCTGTGGAACCTCCAGTTGGAGGCTGCGCTCCGGGCAGCCGACGAATACCGGCAGTCGCTCATCGATGCCCAATCCCGATTCGTCCCCAATGAGGTTCTGCGCATCCTCGACATCGACGATCTGCGCCGCGTGCGCGCGGGTCATCGGGTCGAGCGGGAGATGACCGTGCTCATCAGCGACATCCGCGGCTACACCACGATGCTCGAGGACATGGACATCAACGAGGCAGGCGACCTCGCGATGGGTTTTTTGCGCGCTGTGGAGCTGCCCATCGTCAGCTGCAACGGTTTGGTCCAAGACGTCCGCGGTGACGAGATCCTCGCGATCTTCGAATCACCATCCGACGCTCTCCGGGCCGGTCTGGCGATGCTGCGCGCGTTGCGCGAACACAACGAGGAACGCGCGGCGCGGGGCTCAGAGGAGCTCCGAGTGGGGATCGGAATCAACACCGGCATGGTCGGTGTCGGATTGGTCGGCGGCGTGAACCGCATGGTTCTGACGGTGATCGGTGACGCGGTGAATCTCGCGGCACGCATCGAGAGCCTCACGAAGCGTTATGGATCCGCTGTGCTGATGTCCGATGCAACGCAGGCGCGGCTGACAGATTCGGATCGCTTCGACATCCGCCGGATGGAGCGCGTCATGGTGGTCAACCGACGCCGCCCGGTGACCATTTTCGAGGTGTACGACGATGATCCGGACCCCGTGAGATCTGCCAAGCGCGCCGCTCAGGCCGTCTACGACGAGGCGTTCACCCTGTTCGACTCCGGCGAGGTCGAGGGTGCCCACCGAGCGTTCACCCGGTGTCAGGAGTTGCTGCCGGACGATCCGGTGGCGCCTCTGCACCTCGCGCACTGCGACGCGATGGCGCGCGGCGAGATGCGTCCGGGCCAAGACGTGATGCTGCAGCAGAAGTGAGCACTATCCATCGGTCATCTGGAGTGTCATGATGATTTTCACAGGGGGGCAGACATGTATCTGAGTGCGCAGCAGCTGGCCATGGCGAATCAGGCTGTGCTGGAAACCTTCGAGAACTGTTGTGTTGCCTGGCAGTCGATTCCCCGTTGGGACACCGGCGATCCGTCGCGCACCGAGGTGCCGGCCGACGATGTCAACGCCGCGCAGCCCGGCGTGATCGCGGTCGGAGCGGGTTGGTCCGTCCCTTTCGACGTGACTCTGGCCACCGCGACCTCCTCGTCGCCCACCGCGCTGCTCAACCTCGCCATCAAACGCGCTGGCGACCTCGCAGCGCTGGTCGACCAGGACGTTGCCGTGGCGCTGGCAGGCAACTCAACGCCGGAGATCCTCGACACCACAGACGAGGGCACGCTCCTCGGCAGCCTCATCGATGCGCGTGTACTCGTCGAGCAGGGCGGCTTCCGCGCTCCAGGTTGCCTGCTCACCAATACCAGCGGCCTGAAGGTGCTGAGCAAGTTCGTCGGCGGCTATTCGATCCTCCAGTCCCTGCTCGATGGGGCGAACATCGGCTCGTTGCATCGCGTGGAGCAGCTCGAAAACCCCATCGCAAACAATGATCCCGCGCGAGCCGTTCTCGTGGGCCGCCGTCAGCGCATAGCACAGGGCGCCGCCGGAGACGCCTCCCCCGGCGAAGAGCCGGTGGACCTCGCGGTCACAGTACCCCCGAGCCTGGAAGTGGTCGGGGAGAACGGCGACAACAAGCTCCGTCTTGCAGTGCGCGTGAAAGCTGTTCTCCGAGTCAAGGATTCAAGCGGCCTGGTTTTGCTCAGCGCGCCATGACAGTGATCGACCCGGATACGTCCGCGGCCCCACGCGCCGGCAATTCGCTCGACGATTACCTCGAACTGTGCAAAGGGGCCTGTGACGCGGAGATCGGCCGCCTCTTCGGAGCCGAGCAGCCCGCGGTCGGGGGGTTGTACGAGCTGGTCCTCGACTACCCCCGTCGCGGGGGTAAAGCGTTACGTCCCTCGCTCAGCATCGCCATGTGTCTCGGCCTCGGCGGCCACCTCGACGCCGTGCTGCCGACTGCAGCCACCCTAGAGCTCTATCACAACGCTTTCCTCATCCACGACGACATCGAAGACGAATCATGGTGGCGGCGCGGCAAACCCACCCTCCACATCGACCACGGCATCCCGGTGGCCGTCAACGTCGGTGACGCCATGCTGTCGCTGTCCCTGCAGCCTCTGCTCGACAATGTCGAGCGCATCGGTCTGGGTCCTGCCCTGCGTGTCCTGCGTGCTGTGTCGCACATGACCCGCCGAACGGTCGAGGGCCAGGCGATCGAATTGGACTGGGTGCGATCCAACGCCTGGCACCTGGACGACTCGGATTACCTCACGATGGTCGAACTGAAGACCAGCTGGTACTCCTTCATCACGCCTCTTCAGGTGGGTGCCATCGCCGCCGGCGAGAGCGCCGGGCGGCTCGCGCCTCTGGAAGCCCTTGGCCGGCACCTCGGGGCCGCGTTCCAGATCACCGACGACCTGCTCAATCTGCGTGCCGACCCCGACGTCTACGGAAAGGAGATCGGCGGCGATCTCTGGGAGGGCAAGCGCACATTGATGCTTCTGCATGTGTTGCGCCGCGCCCGCCCGTCCGATCGGGAACGCGCCCTTCACATCCTGGCCAAGCGTCGCCCGACCACCGACAGTGAATCCGGCCTGCTGGAACTCCTGGACAAGCTGGCGCGACGCGGTGAGCTCTCAGGCAGCGGCCGCGACTCCATCCGCATGTACCTGAGCGCACAACATGTCTCGGACCCCAAGACACTCGACGACATCCGGTGGCTGCATCGACTCATGGTCGACGTGGGGTCGCTGGTACACGCCAAGAAGGTCGCGGCTCACCACGCACGCGAAGCTGCCGCGATCCTCGCCGATCTCGACTGGCTTCCGCCGAGCCACCACCGCGACGCTCTTGTCAGCGTCGTCGATTATGTGCACGGGCGGACCCGGTGAAACCCGAGGAACTGATCGCCGCGCTCGCCGAGTTGGAACGCGTCCGCGAATCCGTGCTGGATCTGGTCGAGCAACAGGCCCCAGGACTGCACCCGCAACCGCCTGAGGAGTCCGGCGCCCACCGCACCACCTACGAACTGCTGCTCGGACTGCGCCGCGCCGTGCTCGGCAGTCCGGCGGCCGCTCGCCACGTCCACGACGTCCTCGTCGCTCAGGGGCGCCGCTACGCCGAGACACCGGAGGGAGCACAGCTGCGCGACGCACTCGCGTCATCGGAAGCAGTCGAAAACCTACGGATGGTCTGGGAGACCGTGAGCCTCAACGTGCTCGACGGTCCCGCGCAGCCGGGTTGCCCGCCGGATGCCTGGGCGACCCTGTTCGCCGACACGGTCGTCGCCGACGGCCTCGACGATGCGGTTCTGTCCCGGTTCCGGCCAGAAGGCTTCGCATGACGCTCTCTGATCCCCGCCCGGCGCTCGCCGAACACAGCTCACTCATCGGCTACCTGATGGGTGTCGTGGCGGCGGCCAAGGCGGTCGAAGCGCTCGCATCTGACACTGGCCACCAAACCCTGAGTGCGGCTGATGACTTCGTTCACATGCTGGTCGGGGTCGCGAGCCTGGGCAGGTCGATCGAGAACCTCGCCTCTGTGATGCCTGGTGACGACATGCCGGCGGTGCGGGAACCCACGAGGTGGCTGCGGTGACGGCGACACTCTCGCGCAGCGACTTCATCCGCGCGCCGTTGCTGGCCCGAGCGGATCCGAGTGATTACAAGGAATGGCAGCACTTCATCGTCCACGGACCGGACTGCCATGTGCTCATCAACTTCAGCCTCAGCGGCGACTTTTCGTCCAGAATGATCGTCATCGCCCTCGATCGACGGTGGACCGGAGCCGTCGAACGCTTCGACGCATCGTCGGTGCAGGTATCCCCCGATCTCGGCGAGCTGACGATCGGAACCAACGGCGTGCGAGTGACCCCTGACGGCTACCAGGTGTCGATCGACCTACCCCGCAGCAGAATTCACGGACAGCTGACGTTCACCCCCAGAAGCCGACCGTTCGTGGTCAACAACCAGGCGGTCGGTGAGGGCCGGATGAGTTGGCTGTTCGTGCCGCGCCTCCACGCGGCGGGCCGGCTCCACATCGACGGCCGCGACATGGTCTTCGACGATGACCTCGCCTACCACGACCACAATTGGGGACGCTTCCGATGGGGCGGTGATTTCGGCTGGACCTGGGGCACGATCGTGCCCACGGAGCGCGACAACCCATGGTCGATCGTAATGCTGCAGATGACCGATCGACGGCGTCTGCGGTTCACCTCCCAAGCGGTGTACGTATGGCACCGGGACGAACCTGCCGCGATGCTGCTGCGCTCCGCGGTCACCACCCGGGTTCACGGCGCGCTGTCGCGCCCGCCCGACTGCACGCTGCCGCCAGCATTGGGCCTCGTCGTCGACGGCAGGGCGCCGGGCGTGCCCGAACGCCTGGAGATCTTTGCGGAGCGTCACGGCGACACCGTGCACGCCGACGTCCACCCCACCTCCTACGCGCGACTGGCTCATCCGTCCGACGTTGCGCTCGACGCGTGCACGGTTCTCTGCGAGGCCGGCGGCACCGCGCGTGTCACAGGCAACGTCGGCGGTCAGCGCATGGATTTCGACGGTGCTGCGGTATTCGAGTTTCTCTATGGCTGAACCGGTCTCGTCTCTGTTGCGCCGGTCGGTGGAGCACCTCGCCGAGGCGGTTCCAGCCAGCTATCGACTCATGGCGGACGCACTCGGATCCCTCGTGGTCGCACTCGAGGTGGACGGCGAACGGTTCTCGCTGATCGGCGGCGGCCGACTGACCGTCGCTGACGGACCGGCGCGCGCGAATGTCCGGATCGCCACCAGCCGAGCCGTCATCGTCGCCGTCCTCGACGCTGAAACGAGCCTGCAGGATGCCATCGACATCGGCACCGTGGACGTCAGAGGATCGTTGAACGACGTTGTGCGCACTCACGACACGCTGCGCGCCTACGTCCACGCTGCCGCGCGCGCTCCCGCGCAGTCCGAGTTGATCGACGCGTTGCGGGCGGACCCGACATGACACGGCCGATCACCACACCGGCGTCGCACGACCAGCGTCCCACGGTCGCGGTGCTCGGCGCGGGCATCGCTGGTCTGACCGCCGCCCACGAATTGGCCCTACGCGGCTTCGACGTCACGGTCTACGAGTACCGCGAGGACGAGCGCAACGGGCTCGCGACCGCGCCGCCGGGCATGCATCCGCCGGTCAAACTCGGAGGACTTGCCGCATCGCAGTTCTCGACAGCGGGCACCCACGATGGCAGCCCCGCGGAACTGAGGCCGTTCCCCGGTCGACGGGGCACCGCACAACCACCGGGGTGTGCAGTGGCCGGTGAGCATGGTTTCCGGTTCTTCCCCGCGTATTACCTCCACATCTGGGATCTGCTTCAACGAATCCCCGTCTACGAGTGTGCCGATGCGCAGATGTCCCGGTGGCAGTCCACCTCGCGGACCGTGATGGACAACGTCCGCCGGGTGATCACCCAGGGCACAACGGTTCCCGGCCAACCCTCGCTCGTCTTCCCGCGGGAACGACCGCGCAGCCTGGCCGAGTTCTTCAGCGTCGTCGCTCAGCTCAGGAAGCTCGGCTTGCCCGCCGAGGACATCGCCTATTTCCAGAGCCGACTCCTCCGTTTCCTCGTCACCAGCCCGCTGCGGCGCGGCGCTGAACTGGAGAACGTATCGAGCTACGACTTCTTCGTCGGCAAGGACAGCACCGGCCAGCCGCAGCACACGTACTCCCCCGACTTCGACCGCATGCTTCGCGACATGCCCCGGGTGCTCGTTGCCTTCGACCCGAATTGGGGTGACGCGCGCACCAACATCGTCAGCTATCTGCAGCTGTTCCTGAACATGGATCGCCACGACGACAAGGCCGACGGGGTCCTCAACGGACCGACGAGTGAGGCGTGGTTCGACCATTGGTACCGGCATCTTCTCTGCCTCGGAGTTCGATTCGTACATGCGGGCGCCGAGGATCTGGAACCGCCCGCGATCGACCTCACCCAGCCTGCTCATCTGCGGGCGCGGGTTCGAATCAGGTTGACCGACGGCGCACGACTGGCCCCCGACTACACCGTCGTCGCGGTGGATGCGCCTGCGGCGGAATGGCTCACGTCGTCGTTGCGCGACGCCGGTACCGGCGGAACGGTGGCAGGGCTGGACGGCTTCGCCACTTCGGTTCCGCCACCTGAGGAGCCGCTCCAACCCCAGCAGACGCGCCCGCCACACCGCCGGAACCCCTATCTGATCGACGAGGTGGGCCGAGTGCCGTGGGATCGGTTCCAGACCATGACGGGGATCCAGTTCTACTTCGACACCGAGTTCCAGTTGCTGCGCGGACACATGTACTACGCCGGCTCGGAGTGGGGCCTGTCCTCGATCAACCAGCAGGGCCTCTGGGAGAAGCAGCCGCAGTTGTCGCGCGACGGCCACATCTCCGTGATGTCGGTCGACATAGCCGATTTCAACACCCCGTCCACGTATCTCGTCGACGAGCTGGGCCGCGGAAAGACGGCGCGCGACTGCACACCGGACGAGATCGCCGCCGAAGTCTGGCGGCAATTGACCACGGCCCTGACCAACGACGCCGCCAACGGGCCAGACGCGTTGCTCCCACGGCCGGTCTGGTACGCCCTCGATCGGGGGCTCCGCACAGCGCGGCCCGGTCAGAGCGCCGGCCGCGTGGTGGGCAACGAAACCCCGTATCTGGTGCCCATCGTCGGCGACTGGGAGAACCGTCCCGGTGGCGATCCGTGGAATCCGCACGGGACGTCCATCGTCTACGAGTTCGCCTACAGCGACTGGTGCGCAGACGTGGAGACACGGCATGTGTGGCAGGCGCGTCACGGGGGCTACCAGGTCCATCACAACTCGGTGGTGTTCGCGGGCACGTGGAACCGCACGTTCACGCGATTGACGTCGATGGAAGCGGCGTGCGAGTCGGCCCGGCACGCGGTGAACGCGATCCTGGACCACTACGTGTGGGTCGAATCGGGCGGAGTGGACGAGCGGGAACACACCACGCTGCCGTGGCGGTTCCCGTACGGCTTCCTCGACCAGGGGTTGTCGAGTCCAGTCCGCATGCCGACACCGGCCGGCGACTACTGCTACATCTTCGACATCGAGAACCGCGAACCTGCCGATACCCGGCCGCTGCGCATCCTCGATTCGCAATACTTTCAGCAATCGCTGCCACACCCACTGGACACCCTGATCGCACCCTTTGGAGGTCGAACATGACCGTGCCGGCCGACGACAACCACCAGCTGCAGGCCCATCTGCAGGCCTGGCGCCAACTGCTCGACGCACTGGCAGCGCTGGCTTCCACCGTCCCGAACCTCGGGCCGAGCATCGGGCCCAGCCCGGCGATGCCACTCGGATTTCCGCCGGCACCTCCCTCAGCCGATCCCACGCATCAGCTGTTCGGCTACATCCACGCCTGGCGCAACTACCTGGAGCAGTCAGTGGGGACTGTCAGCCGCGAACCGGGGAGCCGGGAGTCCGCGCCCACCGAGGACGGCTCGGCCCACGCCGAATCTCCGCCACGGCGCGGAGAGCCCGTCCCACCCGACGATTCCAGCGCCAGCAGATCGTCCAGAGCGTCCGCGTCACCATGGCCGCCGAACCGTCGGGCCGAACCGCCGAGCGACGAGTACGGAGGGCAAGTGTTCGGACTCGCCCCGCTGATCGGCGGCGAAGACGGGAGCCTGAACGTGCGTTCGGGCACACCGAAGCAGGCCGCTGTCATTGCCCGGGGGCAGCGGATCGCGAGACCGCCGGCCATGGAGGCCGCGGGCCCGACCGCACCGGTGCCCGACCTGAGCGCCGTGACCCGACAATTCAGGGGACTCGCCGGACGCGCCGGCCTCGAGTGACCGCTACTTGGACTCCGGCTTGGCGTCGATGCCGGATTCCTTGCGCTGCTGCGGCGTGATCGGCGCGGGCGCATCGGTCAGCGGGTCGACCCCACCGCCGGACTTCGGGAACGCGATCACTTCGCGAATCGAGTCCACCCCGGCGAGCAGCGCGACGATCCGGTCCCAGCCGAACGCGATACCGCCGTGCGGCGGCGCGCCGAAAGTGAAGGCGTCCAACAGGAATCCGAACTTGTCGGCGGCCTCGTCGTGGTCGATGCCCATCATCGCGAACACCCGCTCCTGGATGTCGCGGCGGTGGATACGGATCGAGCCGCCGCCGATCTCGTTGCCGTTGCAGACGATGTCGTAGGCGTTGGCCAACGCCGAGCCCGGATCGGTGTCGAACGTCGCCTCGGATTCGGGCGTGGGCGAGGTGAACGCGTGGTGCACCGCGGTCCAGGCGCCCGACCCGACGGCGACGTCACCGGATGCGGTCGCGTCGTCGGCCGGCTCGAACAGCGGCCAGTCCACCACCCAGGTGAACGCCCACGCGCTCGGATCGATCATGTCGAGACGCTTGGCGATCTCGATGCGGGTGGCGCCCAGCAGCGCCCGCGCCGCCTTCGGCGTACCCGCGGCGAAGAACACGCAGTCACCGGGATTCGCGCCGACATGGGCGGCCAGGCCGGCACGTTCGGTTTCGGACAGGTTCTTGGCGACCGGACCGGACAGCTCCCCGTCATCGCCGACCAACACGTAGGCCAGCCCCTTGTGGCCACGCTGCTTGGCGAACTCCTGCCAGCCGTCGAGCGTGCGCCGCGGCTGCGCGGCTCCGCCCGGCATCACCACCGCACCCACGTAGGGGGCCTGGAACACCCGGAACGGCGTGTCGGCGAAGTACTCGGTGCACTCCACGAGCTCCACCCCGAACCGCAGGTCGGGCTTGTCGCTGCCGAAGCGCCGCATCGCCTCGGCGTAGCTGATCCGCGGCAGCGGAGTCGGCAGGTCGTAGCCGATCAGCGCCCACAGCGCCCGCAGCACCTCTTCGGACACCGCCATCACGTCGTCGGCCTCGACGAAGCTCATCTCCATGTCGAGCTGGGTGAACTCGGGCTGGCGGTCGGCGCGGAAGTCCTCGTCGCGGTAGCAGCGCGCGATCTGGTAGTAGCGCTCCATGCCCGCGACCATCAGCAGCTGTTTGAACAGCTGCGGGCTCTGCGGCAGCGCGTAGAAGGACCCAGGCTGCAGGCGGGCGGGCACCAGGAAGTCGCGGGCACCCTCGGGGGTCGAGCGGGTCAGCGTCGGCGTCTCGATCTCGACGAAGTCGTGGTCAGCAAGGACTCCGCGGGCGGCGGCATTCACCCTGGAGCGCAGGCGGATTGCCTGCCCCGGGCCCTCGCGGCGCAGGTCCAGATAGCGGTACTTCAGGCGCGCTTCCTCGCCGGCGGTCTCGTCGAGCTGGAACGGCAGCGGTGCGCTCTCCCCCAGCACCGTCAACGACGTCGCGTTGACCTCGACCTCGCCGGTGGCGATCTCGGCGTTGGCATTGCCCTCGGGCCGGATCTCGACGACGCCGGTGACGGCAACGCAGAACTCCGAGCGCAGCCGGTGCGCCTGCTCGAGGACCGCCCCGTCCCGGAACACCACCTGGGCAACGCCTGATGAGTCACGCAGGTCGATGAAGATCACGCCGCCGTGGTCCCGGCGGCGCGCCACCCATCCGGCCAGCGTGACCGTCTGACCGGCGTCGGCGGCACGCAACGATCCGGCGGTGCGGGTACGCAGCACGAAGTACTCCTCAAAGACGGTGATGATCGACAAACCAGTCTAGAGGTGGGGTCTTCCGGCCTGACTAAGGTGCTGGCTATGCACGCCTGCGAACGCGTCGGCCTCGAGTTCCTGGACTCCGCGCCCTACCGCATCGTCAGCACGGTCGACCTCGCGATCACTCCGGAGCAGTTGTTCGAGGTGCTGGCCGACGAGAACTCCTGGCCGCACTGGGCCACGGTGATCACCAAGGTCACCTGGACCAGCCCGCCACCGCGCGGCGTCGGCACCACCCGCACCGTCGAGATGCGCGGTGGGCTCAGCGGCAAGGAGGAGTTCCTTGCCTGGGACACCTTCGAACGCATGGCTTTTCGCTTCAACGAGATCAGCACGTCCGCCATGGCGGCGTTCGCCGAGGACTATCGCGTGGTGCCGACATCGCGGGGGTGCCACCTGACCTGGATCATGGCGCTGCAGCCCGCGAACCTCGCCGGACGGGCCGGACTGACGCTGGGCGCGCCGGTGATGAACCGGATGTGCCAGCGCTTCCTGAACGAGCTGCGGCGCTACACCGACGAGCGGTTCGCCCGTCAGTAGATGCGGGCCCATGCGCTGCGGCGCACTCGATCCGGGTCTTCCTCGACCGCGTCCCGTCGCGTGGCGATCAGGCGGGTCCGACGATGCTCGACGTCGTAGAGAGGCCAGTTCGCCTCGTCGCGGACGCGATCGCTGCAGGCGAAGTCCAGCCAGGTGCGTTGCATGCGGACGCCCACCGACGGCGGGAAGCGCCGCCCGAGCGGATGCAGCTTGCGTCCGATGAAGGACGCGTAGCTGTGCTGTACGTGCACGATCTCGCTGCCGTGAGTGGCGCCGAGGCCGAGCAGGCGCAGGCTCAGCCCTGCGTGGTCGAACCGGTACATCCGGGCCGGCGCGCGTGAGCTGTAGGCGTCTGCGAATGCCCAGGCGGGCCCGCCGAACATCACGTCGGAGCCGATGGCGATGAGGGCGCTGCGCCGCGGATAGCGCGGATATGCTTGCAGCACAAAATTTTTGACGTCGGGGGCGACCCGGTCGAAGTAGGCGTGCACCGACTCCTTCGTGGTGGGCAGCATCGGCGGCCGGGTCCAGGCGAACATCGTGGCCTCGTGGCTGTTGGTGCCGATGATCAGCGGTACGCGGGCGATCTCGCCGGCGCGGGCCGCGTCGATCGGATGGCGGGGCAGCAGCTCGGTGCCGTGCGTGAGCCCGTAGGCCAACATGGGCGTCTGCGCCGCGCTCGCCAGCTGCACCTGACCGGCGGCGCGGCGCAGCTGCCGCTGCGGCAGTTCGGCCACCTCGGCCGCCGGCACACCGAGGTGGCCGAGGAAATCGCGGGCCCGCTCCGCACGTAACGCCCGGTCGGCGATCAGCGGCAAGGCGGGGCTCTGCGCGATCGCGCGGTGGAACAACCCGCTCGCCTGCGGACAGGCGAGCAGTGCCAGCACCGACGTCGCTCCGGCCGACTCCCCGAACACCGTGACGCGATCCGGATCTCCTCCGAACGACGCGATGTGCTCGCGCACCCAGCGCAGCGCAGCGAGTTGATCGCGCAGTGCCAGGTTGTCGTCGAAACCCGGACCCAGATCCCCGAGCTCGAGACCACCGAACACGCCGATCCGGTAGGTCACGTTGACGACGACGACGTTGCCGTTGGCCGCCAGGCGCGACCCGTTGTAGAGCTGGAACTGCCCGGCGCCGTAGACGAATGCCCCGCCGGGAATCCACACCATCACCGGCAGCGCGGCGGTGGTGTCCGGCGACCAGACCGTCACCGTCAGGCAGGCCTCGTCGCGGACCTTGGGATCGTCGCGGCCGCCCCCGACGAACGACGTGGTCTGCGGCGGCAGCGGCCCATGCTCGAGAGCATCGCGCACCCCGTCCCACGGCATCGGTGGCGCCGGAGCCAGGAACCGCCGCGGCCCGATCGGCTGCTGCGCGTACGGCACGCCGCGCCACACCCCGATGCCGCCCTCGATGTCGCCGCGCAGCTCACCCAGCGAGGTACGCACGACGGTGGATGGTCCGGCGACGACTGCCACAACGCGAATCGTAGTGTGCGATTCTTGACGGGCCCGGCATCCGGGCCCGGCGGCGAAGCGAGGTGGGGCCATGACCTTCAACGAGGGCATGCAGATCGATACCAGCACCACGTCGACCAGCGGGGGTGGTCGCGGTCCCGGCCGGGGTATCGCCGTCGGCGGCGGCCTGGGCGGCCTGCTGATCGTCGTCGTGGCGCTGTTCCTCGGGGTCGATCCCAGCTCGGTGGTACCGCAGCAGCAGGCCGGCCCGCAGACCGCCGACACCCCGGGCTTCGACACGAGCCAGTGCAAGACCGGCGCCGACGCGAACGCGATCGTGCAGTGCCGGGTGATCGCCACCGGCAACTCCGTCGACGGTGTGTGGGCCCAGCTGATGCCGGGCTACACCCGTCCGAAAGTGCGCCTGTTCACCGGACAGGTCGACACGGGGTGCGGTCCGGCCACCAGCGACGTGGGGCCGTTCTACTGCCCGGTGGATCAGACCGCGTACTTCGACACCGACTTCTTCGACGTGCTGACCACCCAATTCGGTTCCAGCGGAGGGCCGCTGGCCCAGGAGTACGTCGTCGCCCACGAATTCGGCCACCACGTCCAGAATCTCGAGGGCGTGCTGGGCCGGGCCCAGCAGGACCCGCAGGGCGCCACCGGCGCCGGGGTGCGCACCGAGTTGCAGGCCGACTGCTACGCGGGCGTCTGGGCGCACTTCGCGGCGATCACCAAGCAGGAGGGCACCGGGGTGCCGTTCTTGGAGCCGTTGAGCGACAAGGACATCGCCGATGCCCTCTCCGCGGCGGCATCCGTCGGTGACGACCGGATCCAGGAGTCCGCGACCGGGCGCGTCAACCCCGAATCCTGGACCCACGGCTCCTCCGAGCAGCGGCAGAAGTGGTTCACCACCGGCTACCAGACCGGTGACCCCGCCCAGTGCGACACGTTCGCGGCCCGCGACCTTGGGTAGGGCAGCCACGGCCGTCGACGCCGTCGCCGAACGCTATCTGGACACCTGGGCGCAATTGGACCCCTGCGGTGCAACGGAGGTCGGCATCGCCGGCTTCGACGACCAGGTCACCGACTACTCCCCCGACGGCTGCGCGGCCCGCGCCGACGCCGCGCGCGCCGGGCTGCGTGAGCTGGCCGGTACCGCACCGGCTGACGACGCCGACGTGGTGACCGCCGCCGCACTGACCGAACGCCTCACCGTGCTGGTCGACCTGCACGACGCGGGTCTCGATGTCGGCGAACTCAACGTGATCGCCTCACCGCTGCAGACGATGCGCGACGTGTTCGACCTGATGCCGACCGACACCGCCGACGACTGGGCCACGATCGCCCGGCGCCTGGCGCGGGTGCCCGAGCGCGTGTCGGGATACGCCGACGCGCTGCGCGCGGCGGTGTCGACGGGCCGCGCACCCGCGGCGCGCCAGATCCGCCGCGGCATCGCCCAGTCCGGCCAGATCCAGCGCCTCTACCTGGACATGGTCGCCGACGCGGTGCCCGACGATCTGACGCTGCACGCCGAGTTGCGCCGCTGCGCCGAGGACGCCGCCAACGCCTACGCCGCGCTGGTCGGAGTGTTCCGCGAGGAGATCGGCCCCCACGCCCGCGAGGTCGACGCCTGCGGTCGCGACGACTACGCGATGCTGTCCCGCTCGTTCCTCGGCGCCTCCGTGGACCTCGACGAGGCCTACGCCTGGGGCCTGGACCAGTTGAGCTCGATTGTCGCCGAACAGGATTCGATCGCCAACCGGCTGTATCCGGGGGCGAGCGCGAGCGAGGCGCTGCGGCGGCTCGATGACGAGGAACGGTATCTGGTGCACGGCACCGAGGCGCTGGCGCAGTGGATGCAGGACCTGTCCGACCGAGCCGTCGACGCACTGGCGGACACGCATTTCGAGATCGCGCCGCCGCTGCGCCGGCTGGAGTGCCGTATCGCGCCGACGAACACCGGCGGCATCTACTACACCGGCCCCTCCGAGGACCTGACCCGCCCGGGCCGGATGTGGTGGTCGGTGCCCGCCGGCGTGCGCACGTTCCACACCTGGCAGGAGATGACCACCGTTTTCCACGAGGGGGTTCCCGGTCATCATCTGCAGATCGGGCGCGCCGTCGTGTTGGCCGACGAACTCAACCGGTGGCGCCGGCTCGGCTGTTGGGTCTCCGGGCACGGCGAAGGCTGGGCGCTGTACGCCGAACGGTTGATGGCCGAACTGGGGTGGCTCGACGACGCAGGCAACCGGATGGGCATGCTCGACGCGCAACGCTTCCGAGCCGCGCGTGTGGTGATCGACATCGGTGTGCACTGCGGGCTGACCGCGCCGGACGGCGGCACCTGGGATGCCGCCCGGGCGTGGACGTTCCTGCAGTCCCACAGCGCGATGGCCGAGGAGAACCTGCGCTTCGAACTGGACCGCTACCTGGGGTGGCCGGGTCAGGCGCCGTCGTACGCGATCGGTCAGCGGATCTGGCAGGAACTGCGGGACACGGTGACGGAAAAGGGCGTGCCGCTCAAGGAGTTTCACCGGCGAGCGTTGGACCTGGGCGGGCTGCCGCTCGACGTCCTGCGCTCAGCGCTCCTCGACTGAGGATCAGAACAACGCCGGCTGGGCCGGGAGTGCCGGCGCTGGCGCGGGTCGGCGCGGGCCGGTTTGCCGAAACGAACGGCCCGGCCCCAAACCGTATTTCGCGACCAGCGGGGCGGCGCGCTGCGCGAGCATCGCCCGATAGTCGGCCGGCAGATAGGCGCCGCGCCGGTACAGCTGCCGATACTCGCCGACCAGATCCGGGTAGGTGGCCGCCAGCCAGTCCATGAACCAGCCGCGGGTGCTGCCGCGCAGATGCAGACCGAAGACCGTCACGCTCGTCGCACCCGCCGCCGCGATCCGGCCGAGCAGGTCGTCGAGATGAGCCACCGAATCGGTCAGCCGCGGCAGCACCGGGGCCACCATCACATGGCAGGGAAGGCCCGCCTCTCGAATCGCCGAGATCAACCCGAGCCGCGCCTGCGGCGTCGGCGTCCCGGGCTCGATCGCGCTGTGCAGCTCCGGATCTCCGACCGCGAGGGACACCGCGACACTGACGTCGACGCGCCGCATCGCGTCGGTGAGCAGCGGCAGATCGCGGCGCAGCAGCGTGCCCTTGGTGAGGATGGAGAACGGGGTGCCCGAGTCGGTGAGCGCGCCGATGATGCCCGGCATCAGCGCATACCGCCCCTCCGCCCGCTGGTAGGGATCGGTGTTGGTGCCCAGCGCGACGGTCTCGTGCGTCCACGAGGGGCGGCGCAGTTCGCGCCGCAACACCTCGGCCACGTTGGTCTTGACGACGACCTGGGAGTCGAAGTCCTGGCCGCTGTCGAAATCCAGGTACTCGTGCGTCGGGCGTGCGAAGCAGTACCGGCAGGCATGCGAGCAGCCGCGGTAGCCGTTGACGGTGTATTGGAACGGCAGCATCGAGGCCGCGGGCACCTTGTTCAGCGCCGACTTGCACAGTACCTCGTGAAACGTGATGCCCTGGAACTCCGGTGTCCGCACGCTGCGGACCAGACCGAGCCGCTGCAGACCGGGAAGAGCTCCGTCGTCGACATCGATGCTCTGACCGGACCACCGCATACCACCATGCGAACACATGTTCGAACCAGTGTCAAGCAAGTAGCGTGGTTGGCACCATGTCGACTGACGGCTACAACACCGAACTCGCCTCCGAACAGCGCTATGTCGCCACGCTCTACGACCGCCTCGATGCCGAACGCATCCGGGTCAGGGACCGCTACCGCGGCGCCCTGCGGGGCACCGGCGGCACCCTCGTCGAACGCGATGCCGAGGTGCGCGCACTGGCGCGACAGATGGCCCGGCTCAACGTCGCCGACAGCGGCCTGTGCTTCGGCCGGCTCGACAGCATCGACGGGGAGACGATCTACGTCGGACGCATCGGCATCCTCGACGAGGCGGATGACTTCACCTCGCTGCTCGTCGACTGGCGGGCGCCGGCCGCCCGCGCGTTCTACGTCGCCACCGGTGCGTCGCCGGAGAACATGCGGCGTCGCCGCCAGTTCCACACCATGGGCCGCCGTGTGCTCGACTTCACCGACGAGATCCTCGGCCGCCCTGACGCCGCAGAAGATCTCGACGGCCGGGGCACCGGCGACGCGGCGCTCCTCGCCGCGGTCAACGCGCCGCGCGGTGAGGGCATGCGCGACATCGTCGCCACCATCCAGGCCGAGCAGGACGAGATCATCCGTCTCGACCACGCCGGGGTGCTGGTCATCGAAGGCGGCCCGGGCACCGGCAAGACCGTCGTCGCGCTGCACCGGGTGGCCTACCTGCTCTACACCCAGCGCAAACGCATGGAGAGCCACGGCGTTCTCGTCGTCGGCCCCAACGCGGCGTTCCTGGACCACGTCGGGCGTGTGCTGCCGTCCCTGGGTGAGACCAATGTCGTGTTCATGACCACCGGCGACCTGTATCCGGGACTGGGGGTCGCCGCCCGGGACACCCCCGATGTCACCCGGGTGAAGGGCGCCCTCGACATGCTGAAGGTGCTCACGGCGGCCGTCGCCGACCGGCAGCGCGTTCCGGCCGAGCCGATCCCGATCGACTTGGCCGATGTCTCCGTGCGCATCGACCCGGACATCGCGCAGTGGGCCGTCGACGAGGCCCGCGCCAGCGGAAAAACCCACAACGACGCCAGGGCGGTGTTCGCCGACGTGCTGACGT
Source organism: Mycobacterium sp. IDUB_1 (assembly GCF_055419625.1). Lineage (NCBI taxonomy): Bacteria > Bacillati > Actinomycetota > Actinomycetes > Mycobacteriales > Mycobacteriaceae > Mycobacterium > Mycobacterium sp. IDUB_1. The sequence goes on from NZ_JBVAYA010000004.1 coordinate 64,111, forward strand.
GGGCGCTGACCGAACGCGCGATCGGCAAGATCGGCAAGGGTTGGTTGACCCGAGAGGACCGCAACGCGTGGGAGCACCTGCGCTCGGAACTGGTCGAGGAACTCGACGATCACGCCGGCTTCGCCGCGGCGCTCGACCGGCTGTGGCCGATGCTGACACCCGAAATGCTTCTGGCCGAGCTGTATTCGTCCCCTGAGCGGCTGAGTGCTGCCGGCGCTGACCCGATCCTGCTGCGCACCGATGGGCAGGCGTGGACGGTGTCCGACGTGCCGCTGCTCGATGAACTGGTCGACCTGCTGGGTCGCGACAAGAAGGCCGAGGCGGCCGCGGAGAAGGATCGCCGCGAGGAAGCCGCCTACGCCGCCGGGGTGCTGGACCTGATGATCGGCCGCGAGGACCTCATGGACGACGAGGACCAGCTGCTGGCTTCCGACGTGATCGCGGCCGAAGAGCTCGCCGAGCGCTTCGAACAACGCGACACCCGCGACCTCGCCGAACGTGCTGCCGCAGATCGGGATTGGACGTACGGGCACGTCGTGGTCGACGAAGCCCAAGAGCTCTCCGCGATGGAGTGGCGGGTGCTGATGCGGCGTTGCCCGCGCCGGTCGTTCACGATCGTCGGGGATCTGGCCCAGCGCCGCTCCGCCGCCGGCGTGACGTCCTGGCAGTCGATGCTCGAGCCGTATGTCAACCAGCGGTGGCTGTACCGCCCGCTGCTGACGAACTACCGCACCCCGAGCGAGATCATGGCCGTCGCCGCCGCGGTGCTCGCCGAGTTCGCCCCGGATGTGACACCGCCCGAATCGGTCCGCTCGTGCGGGGTGGCGCCGTGGTCACGCCGCGTCACCGAGGACCAACTGACTTCTGCCATCGAAGAATTCGTGCGCACCGAGGCGGCAATGGAAGGCACCAGCGTGGTCATCGGTCCGCCCGGCACCCCGGGCGCGGTCGCACCCGCGGACACCAAGGGGCTGGAGTACGACGCGGTGCTCGTCGTCTCCCCGGAGACGATCATGGCCGACGGCCCGCGCGGGGCCGCTGACCTGTACGTGGCACTGACCCGCGCCACCCAGCGGCTCGGCGTGCTACACACCGGAGCTCTGCCCGAGGCGCTGCGCGGACTGACCGAGCAGCGAACGGGTTAGCTCACCACTGGGCGCCCTGGCACAGCGGGCTGTAGGGGTGATCGCCCTGGATCACGATCTGCCCGTCGACGGCGACCTCGCAGTGCGCATTAGGCGCCGCCTGCCCGCCCTTGGTGGTGCTGCTCGCCCACACGTACGCCCACTGCGGATCGCTCAGCGTGGTCTCGAACGTCCACGGCTGTCCGGGTGCGATGGTGACGGAATCGCGCTTGATGTAGGCGTAGGCGTCGGCGTTGTAGGCCGCCTTGTCCGTCGGCTGGTTCACCAGATACGTCACGTCGAACTGGTACGGGCCGGCGGTGCTGATCGTGTAACGCACCTGATGACCGGCCGGCTGCGCACTGGCGACACCGGGACTCACCGCGGTGGACCCGAGCACGGACGCGGCCGCGACCATCAGGGACACCCCAACCTTGGCTGTAGCTGTTCGCATGTCGATCACATCGCCCGACGGTACCCAACCGTTACCGGCCTTCGATCGGTGTGGCCCCATAGCCGGTGAACGGCAAACCAACTCCCGCGCCAGCCAACAGGTTAACCGTGCCGTCACACACAGACATTTGACAGAAACACGGGCGCTCTAACGTCCGGAATCGACACCGACCCGTGTCGACAATCCCGCGTTCACCCGTCGCCCACCCATGGCGACACTGCATGTTCTGCGCAGGTGAACCCGGGTAAACACTGTCGACCATCAGAAAGGCCCTCTATGGAGCATCCTCGGCGCCACCCGTCCCGGCGCACCGCGCTCGCCGCGGGGAGCATCGTCGCGGCGGTCAGCTTGCTGGTAGCAGGCTGTGGAAGCAAGGCGAGTGAGTCAGATTCAGCAAATGCGGCGTCGTGCGTGGACACCTCCGGGTCCACCATCAAGGTCGGATCGCTGAACTCACTGTCGGGCACGATGGCGATTTCCGAGGTCACGGTCCGTGACTCCATCAAGCTGGCCGTCGACGAGATCAACGCCGCCGGCGGGGTGATGGGCAAGCAGATCCAGCTCGTCGGCGAGGACGGCGCGTCCGAACCCACCGTGTTCGCCGAGAAGGCCGAAAAGCTCATCAGCAGCGACTGCGTGGCCGCGGTGTTCGGCGGGTGGACCTCCTCCAGCCGCAAGGCCATGCTGCCCGTCTTCGAGTCCAACAACTCGCTGCTCTACTACCCGGTGCAGTACGAGGGCCTGGAATCGTCGCCGAACATCTTCTACACCGGCGCCACCACCAACCAGCAGATCGTGCCTGCGCTGGACTACCTCAAGGAGAAGGGCGTCAAGTCGCTCTACCTGGTGGGCAGCGACTACGTGTTCCCCCAGACGGCCAACCGCATCATCAAGGCCTACGCGGGCGCCAACGGCATCGAGATCAAGGGCGAGGACTACACGCCGCTGGGTTCGACGGACTTCTCGACCATCGTCAACAAGGTCCGCACCGCTGACGCCGACGCCGTGTTCAACACCCTCAACGGCGATTCGAACGTCGCGTTCTTCCGCGAGTACAAGAACGTCGGCCTGACCCCGCAGCAGATGCCGGTCGTGTCGGTGTCCATCGCCGAGGAAGAGGTCGGCGGCATCGGCGTGCAGAACATCACGGGGCAGCTGACGGCCTGGAACTACTACCAGACCATCGACACCCCGGTGAACAAGAAGTTCGTCGACGCCTACAAGAAGGCCTACGGCGCGAACAAGCCGACGTCGGACCCGATGGAAGCCGCCTACACCTCGGTGTACCTGTGGAAGAACACCGTCGAGAAGGCGAAGTCGTTCGAGACCAAGGCGATTCAGGACAACGCCGGCGGCGTCACGTTCGACGCGCCCGAAGGCCTCGTGACGATCGACGGCGAGAACCACCACATCACCAAAACCGCCCGCATCGGCGAGATCCGGCCCGACGGACTCATCTACACCGTGTGGCAGTCCCCCGGCCCGATCGAGCCCGATCCGTTCCTGAAGTCCTACCCGTGGGCCGCCGGCCTCTCCGGCTGACCCGATGGATGTCCTGATCGGACAGCTGGCAACAGGATTGAGCCTCGGCTCGATCCTGTTGCTGGCCGCTCTGGGTCTGTCGCTGACGTTCGGCCAGATGGGCGTCATCAACATGGCGCACGGCGAGTTCATCATGGCCGGCTGCTACACCGCCTACGTGGTGCAGCAGGTGATCTCCAGTGCCGGTGTATCCCTGATCATTTCGCTGGTCATCGGGTTCTTCATCGGCGGTGCGATGGGCGTGGCGCTCGAGGTGGGACTGATCCAACGGATGTACGACCGGCCGCTGGACACCCTGTTGGTCACGTTCGGTGTCGGCCTGATCCTGCAGCAGGTGGCGCGCGACATCTTCGGCGCCCCCGCCGTCAACGTCGTCGCACCGGAATGGCTCTCGGGCGGCGTGGAGATCCTCGGCGCCGTGGTGCCAAAGACCCGCATCTTCATCCTGGTACTGGCCGTGGTGTGCGTCGCGGTGCTGGCCACAGTGCTCAAGGTCAGCCCCATGGGCCGGCGCATCCGCGCGGTCGTGCAGAACCGCGACCTCGCCGAGACCAGCGGCATCTCGTCCCGACGCACCGACATCACCACGTTCTTCATCGGCTCGGGCCTGGCTGCCGTGGCCGGTGTGGCGCTGACGCTCATCGGCTCCACCAGTCCGACGATCGGCCAGAGTTATCTGATCGACGCGTTCCTCGTGGTGGTGGTCGGCGGGCTCGGACAGATCAAGGGCACCGTGATCGCGGCGCTTGCGCTGGGCTTCTTGAACTCGTTCATCGAATACAACACGACCGCGTCTCTGGCCAAGGTCGTCGTGTTCGTGATCATCGTGATCTTCCTGCAGGTGCGTCCACAGGGGTTGTTCACCGTCCGGACAAGGAGTTTGGTGTGAGAACCCTCATCGGCCGCTGGCAGACGTGGGCCGGCTTCGGGATCGCCGCGCTGGTCCTGTTCGTCATCGCCCCCGCGCTGCTGTCGGACTTTCGGCTCAGCCTGCTCGGCAAGTTCCTGTGCTTCGCGATCGTCGCCGCCGGTATCGGACTGGCGTGGGGTCGCGGCGGCATGCTGGTGCTGGGCCAGGGCGTATTCTTCGGGCTCGGCGGCTACCTGATGGCGATGCACCTCAAGATCGCCGACGCGCAGCTGCGCGGCGACGAGGTGCCCGACTTCATGCAGATCCAAGGCATCCGTGAATTGCCGTCGTACTGGCAGCCGTTCGCCTCACCCGCGGTCACGCTCGTGGCCATCGTCCTGCTTCCCACGGCGATCGCCGCCGCACTGGGCTTCGGTGTGTTCAAGCGCAGGGTCAAGGGCGCCTACTTCGCGATCCTGTCGCAGGCGCTGGCGGCTGCACTCGCCATCTTGCTGGTCGGCCAGACAGGCCTCGGCGGGTCCAACGGGCTCAACAGGTTTCGCACGTTCTTCGGGTTCACACTCAACGATCCGGTGAACCGCCGGATGCTGTACTTCATCGCCGCCGCGGTGCTGCTGCTCGTCGTCGCCGTCGTGCGCCAGCTCATGCAGAGCCGCTACGGCGAGCTGCTCGTGGCGGTGCGTGACGGCGAGGAGCGTGTGCGGTTCCTCGGTTACGACCCGGCCAACATCAAGGTGGTCGCCTACACCGTCGCCGCACTGTTCGCGAGCATCGCCGGTGCGCTGTTCGCGCCCATCGTCGGGTTCATCGCGCCGTCTCAGGTCGGCATCCTGCCCTCGATCGCGTTCCTGATCGGCGTCGCGATCGGCGGCCGCACAACATTGCTCGGCCCGGTGCTCGGGGCCATCGGCGTGGCGTGGGCGCAAACCCTGTTCTCCGAACGGTTCCCGTCGGAATGGACGTACGCCCAGGGCCTGCTGTTCATCGTCGTCGTCGGATTCTTCCCCGCGGGCCTCGCTGGCCTCGGTGTGGTGCTGCGCCGGCGGCGGAAGAAGGCCGCCGCGCCGGCCGAGGACACCGCGCCCGACGAGGAGAAAGTGGGGGTGAGTTCATGACCGAGGTCGATGCCGCGACGGCGGGCAAGGAGCCCGTCGAGGGCGGCAACGCCGGGATGGGCACGCAGTACCTCCAAGTGCGCGGCTTGACAGTCGATTTCGACGGCTTCAAGGCCGTCAGCGACGTCGACCTGACGCTGTTCCAGGGCGATCTGCGCTTCCTGATCGGGCCCAACGGCGCCGGCAAGACGACCGTGATCGACGCGATCACCGGGCTGGTGTCGGCGACCGGTTCGGTGAACAAGTCCGGGGTGGAGCTGCTCGGCAAGAAGGTGCACCAGATCGCCCGCAGCGGAGTGGGACGCACGTTCCAGACCGCGAGCGTCTTCGAACAGCTCACGGTTCTGCAGAACCTCGACATCGCCGCCGGCGCGGGGCGTTCGGCGTGGGCACTGCTGCGGCGACGCTCCGGCGTGCTGCCGATCATCGAGCAGACCCTGCACACCATCGGCCTGACCGAGCTCGCCGAGCGGCCCGCGGGTGTGCTGGCCCACGGGCAGAAGCAGTGGCTGGAGATCGGCATGCTGCTGGTGCAGAACTCCGACGTGCTGCTGCTCGACGAACCGGTGGCGGGAATGAGCACCGAGGAACGTGAAGAGACCGGAAACCTGTTGCGGCGCATCGGGGCCGAGCGCACGGTCGTCGTCGTCGAACACGACATGGACTTCATGCGGGCGTTCGCCACCTCGGTGACGGTGCTGGCGCGGGGACAGGTCATCGCCGAAGGCTCGGTGGCGGAGGTGCAGGCCGATCCCAAGGTCCAGGAGGTCTACCTCGGCACCGCTGCCGCAGGCGCGGAAGGAATCTCGTGACACTCGAACTCGTCGACGTCCGCACCGGCTACGGCCGCAGCACCGTGATCCACGGGGTGAGCCTGGAGGTGCCCTCCGATGGCGTCGCCGCCGTCATGGGGCACAACGGCGCCGGCAAGACCACGCTGCTGCGCGCGGCCGTCGGCCTGCTCAAATGCTCAGGCGGCACAGTGCGTTTCGACGGGGAGGACATCACCAAGCTGCGGCCCAGCGCCCGCGTGGCACGGGGATTGGCCTATGTGCCACAGGGGCAGCAGTCGTTCGGTCAGCTGACCACTGCGGAGAATCTTCAGGTGGTGGCCGACGGGCGCAAGAACGGCAAGGCGCTGATCGACGAGCAACTCGACCTGTTTCCTGCGCTCAAGGAGCTGCTGACCCGGCGCGCGGGCCTGCTCTCCGGCGGCCAGCGTCAACAGCTCGCGATCGCCCGCGCGCTGATCACGTCGCCGAAGTGCCTGATCCTCGACGAGCCCACCGAGGGCATCCAGCCGTCGGTGGTCGCCGAGATCGAGGCGGCCATCACCGCACTGACCGCGCGCGGGGATCTGGGCGTGCTGCTGGTCGAGCAGCACATCGGGTTCGCGCTCGAATCCTCTCAGCGCTACTACATCATCGAGGCCGGCCGGATCACCTCGAGCGGCACGGGCGGCTCGGCCTCCGAAGCCGACGTGCGCGCCGCAATGGCCATCTGACTTCTCCCTCGAGCGGGGAGAGTCAGGCCAGTTGCGACAGCACGTGGGCGACCACGTCCTCGACGGCGACGTCGACCTGCTCGCCCGTCGTCAACGCCTTCACCCCGACCGTGCCCGCCTCCAGGTCGCGGTCCCCCGCGACCAGCGCGATCGAGGCGCCCGACCGGTCAGCACCCTTCATCGCGCCCTTGAGGCTGCGATCCCCGTAAGCCACGTCGACCCGCACGCCCGCGGCACGCAGCTGCGCCGCCAGCACCGCGAGCCGCACCTTGGCGTCGACACCCATCGGCACCGCGTACACGTCGACACGCGCGGTCTCGCCGGCCGTCTTGCCCTCGGCACGCAACGCCAGCAGTGTGCGGTCCACACCCAACCCGAAGCCGATGCCCGACAGGTCACGGCCACCCAGCTGGCCCATCAACCCGTCGTAGCGGCCGCCGCCGCCGATCCCGGACTGCGCACCCAGGCCGTCGTGGACGAACTCGAACGTCGTCTTCGTGTAGTAATCCAGCCCGCGCACCATCCGCGGATTGATCACGTACGGCACCCCCAGCGCGTCCAGGTGCGCCAGCACCGTGTCGAAATGCGCCTTGGCCACCTCGGAGAGGTGATCGAGCATCAACGGCGCGTCGGCAGTCATCTCCTTGACGTGCGGGCGCTTGTCGTCGAGCACACGCAACGGGTTGATCTCCGCCCGGCGGCGCGTCTCCTCGTCGAGGTCCAGGCCGAACAGGAACTGCTGCAACAACTCTCGATACTGCGGTCGACAGGTGTCGTCACCGAGAGAGGTGATCTCGAGCCGGAAGCCGTCGAGCCCCAGCGAACGGAACCCCGCGTCGGCCACCGCGATCACCTCTGCGTCGAGCGCCGGATCGTCGACGCCGATCGCCTCCACCCCGACCTGCTGCAGCTGCCGGTAGCGGCCGGCCTGCGGCCGCTCGTACCGGAAGAACGGGCCCGAGTAGCACAGCTTCACCGGCAGCTGGCCCCGGTCGAGGCCGTGCTCGATCACCGCGCGCATGACGCCCGCCGTCCCCTCAGGACGCAGCGTCACCGAGCGCTCCCCGCGGTCGGCGAAGGTGTACATCTCTTTGGAGACGACGTCGGTGGACTCCCCCACGCCGCGGGCGAACAACGCCGTGTCCTCGAAGATCGGCAACTCGATGTCGCCGTACCCGGCGCGGCGAGCGGCACCGAGCAGCGCGGCGCGCACCGCGACGAACTCCGCGGAATCGGGTGGGAAGTAATCGGGAACGCCCTTGGGCGCCTTGAAATCGGTCACGTCGTCAAACCTTCGAGGAACGGGTTGGTGCGGCGCTCGGCGCCGATGGTGCTGCGCTCGCCGTGCCCTGGTAATACCAGCGTGTCGTCGTCGAGCACCAACAGTTTTGTCACGATCGAGGTCAGCAGATCACGACCGCTGCCACCGGGCAGATCGGTGCGGCCCACCGACTGCTTGAACAGGGTGTCGCCGGTGAAGGCCAGCTCGCTGTGCGACGGGTCCTCGACGCGGAAGACCACCGAGCCCTGGGTGTGGCCCGGGGTGTGGTCGACGACCACTGTGATTCCGCCGAGGTCGAGCTTGTCGCCGTCACGGTCGAGTTCGATGACCTGGCGCGGCTCGCGGAACAGCGGCGCGACCGCGAGTGACGCCAGCCCGACGACGAAGCCCTGCCCGAGCGCCTTCACGGGGTCTTTCAGCATGTACCGGTCGGCCGGGTGGATGTAGGTGGGGCAGCCGTAGGTGTCGGCGACCTTCTGCGCCGACCACATGTGGTCGATGTGCCCGTGGGTGAGGAGCACCGCCGCCGGAGTGAGGCGGTTCTCGTCGAGGATGCGCTGCAACGGCCCCATCGCGCGTTGGCCGGGGTCGACGACGATCGCATCGGCGCCCTGTTTGGGCGCCAGCACGTAGCAGTTGCACGCCAGGACCCCGGCGGGGAATCCGGTGATCAACACACCGTCCAGCTTCCCATGCCGAGCCCGACGCGCAGTTCACGAGGGGTCACAGGAGCTGTCTCAGCTCGTCCTGGCACACTCGGTGCCGACCTGATCGACCCCGAGGAGGACCCGGCCCGTGCCGACGAACGAACAACGGCGAGCCGCCGCCAAGCGCAAGCTCGAGCGCCAACTCGAACGGCGTGCCGAGCGGGACCGCAAACGCCGCCTGTACACGATCATCGGGTCGGCCGCCGCGGCGGTCGTCGTGATCGCCGCCGTCGTGGCGACCATCGTGCTGACCAACCGCGACAGCGGCACCCCGACCGCCGCCCCGGCCAGCACGTCGACCTCTGAGGCGGCCTCGCCGCTCGACGCCCCGGAGCCGGGCAAGCCGGGCGCGCTGCCCCCGTTCGCCGCGCCCGAGGGACTGGGCAGCAACTGCCAGTACCCGAAGTCCCCCGAGCCCGCGAGCAAGCCCGTCGAGGCGCCCCGCTCGGGCAAGGTGCCGACGGACCCCGCCCAGGTCAGCGCCAGCATGGAGACCAACCAGGGCAACCTCGGCCTGCAGCTCGACAACGCGAAGTCGCCGTGCACGGTGAACAGCTTCGCCAGCCTGGCCAACAAGGGCTTCTTCGACAACACCCCCTGCCACCGGCTGACCACCAGCGAGGGTCTGGCTGTGCTGCAGTGCGGCGATCCGACCGGCCAGGGCACCGGCGGGCCGGGCTACCAGTTCGCCAACGAGTATCCGACCGACCAGTACCAGCCTGACGATCCGAAGCTGCAGCAGCCGGTGATCTACCCGCGCGGCACGCTCGCGATGGCCAACGCCGGACCGGGCACCAACGGCAGCCAGTTCTTCCTGGTCTACAAGGATTCGACGCTGCCGCCGAACTACACCGTGTTCGGCACCATCGACCAGACCGGTCTGGCGACGCTGGACAAGATCGCCGCGGCCGGCACCAAAGAGGGCGGCGAGGACGGCGCACCCAAGCTCGACGTCACGATCAAGAAGCTCCAGCTGGACTGAGACTCAGGCAGCTGAGGTGACGCGGTAGACGTCGTAGACGCCCTCCACGTTGCGGACCACATTGAGCACGTGGCCCAGATGCTTGGGGTCACCCATCTCGAAGGTGAACCGGCTGATCGCTACCCGGTCGTTGGACGTCGTCACCGACGCCGAGAGGATGTTCACCTTCTCGTCGGCGAGCACCCGCGTGACGTCGGACAGCAGCCGGTGCCGATCGAGCGCCTCGACCTGGATGGCGACCAGGAACACCGACGACGGCGACGGCGCCCACTGCACGTCGATGATCCGTTCGGACTGCTGCTCCAGCGACGAGGCGTTCGTGCAGTCGGTGCGGTGCACGCTCACCCCGCCGCCACGGGTGACGAACCCCATGATGATGTCGCCCGGCACCGGCGTGCAGCACTTGGCGAGCTTGCACAACACCCCGGGCGCGCCCGGAACCGCCACGCCGACGTCGTCGCTGGTGCGCTGCCGCACCGGCATGGTCGCCGGTGTCGAGCGCTCGGCCAGCTCGTCGGCCGCCTCGTCGTCGCCGCCGATCTGGGCGACCAACCGCTGCACGACGTGGCGGGCCGACACGTGGCCCTCACCGACCGCGGTGTAGAGCGCGGAGACGTCGAGGTAGCGCAGCTCACGAGCAAGCGCCGCCATGGTCTCGGCATTCATCAAGCGCTGCAACGGGAGTCCGCCGCGGCGCACCTCGCGCGCGATCGCGTCCTTGCCTGATTCCAGCGCCTCTTCACGACGCTCCTTGGCGAACCACTGCCGGATCTTGGCCTTGGCGCGCGGCGACACGACGAACGTCTGCCAGTCCCGTGACGGCCCGGCGTTGGCGGCCTTGGACGTGAAGACCTCGACCACTTCCCCGTTCTCGAGCTTGCGCTCCAGCGCAACGAGCCGACCGTTGACCCGGGCACCGATGCAGCGGTGCCCCACCTCGGTGTGCACGGCGTAGGCGAAGTCGACGGGCGTGGACCCGGTGGGCAGCGTGATGACGTCGCCCTTCGGGGTGAACACGAAGATCTCCTGCACCGCGAGGTCGTAACGCAGCGACTCCAGGAACTCGCCGGGGTCGGCGGCTTCCCGCTGCCAGTCGAGCAGCTGCCGCATCCACGCCATGTCGTCGAGCTCGGTGGCGGTGTGGCTGGGCGGAACTCCGTTGCGCCCCTTGGCTTCCTTGTAGCGCCAGTGCGCGGCGATGCCGTACTCGGCGGTCTTGTGCATGTCGGTGGTGCGGATCTGCACCTCCAGCGGCTTGCCCTCCGGACCGACGACCGTGGTGTGCAACGACTGGTACACCCCGAAGCGAGGCTGGGCGATGTAGTCCTTGAACCGGCCCGCGATCGGCTGCCACAGCGAGTGCACCACACCGACGGCGGCGTAGCAGTCGCGCAGCTCGTCGCACAGAATCCGCACGCCGACCAGGTCGTGGATGTCGTCGAAGTCGCGACCCTTGACGATCATCTTCTGATAGATCGACCAGTAGTGCTTGGGCCTGCCCTCGACGACGGCGTTGATCTTCGACGCGTTCAGCGTGTTGGTGATCTCGGCACGCACCTTGGCCAGGTAGGTGTCGCGCGACGGCGCCCGATCGGCGACCAGCCGCACGATCTCCTCGTACTTCTTGGGGTGCAGGATCGCGAACGACAGGTCCTCGAGCTCCCACTTTACCGTCGCCATACCGAGCCGATGAGCAAGGGGCGCAATGACTTCCAGTGTTTCGCGAGCCTTGCGGGCCTGCTTCTCGGGCGGCAGGAAGCGCATCGTGCGCATGTTGTGCAGCCGGTCGGCGACCTTGATCACCAGCACGCGAGGATCGCGCGCCATCGCGATGATCATCTTGCGGATCGTCTCGCCCTCGGCCGCGGTGCCCAGCGCCACCTTGTCCAGCTTGGTCACGCCGTCGACGAGGTGGCCGACCTCCGGACCGAACTCGGCGGTCAACGCCTCCAGGGTGTAGCCGGTGTCCTCGACGGTGTCGTGCAGCAGCGCCGCGATCAACGTGGTGGTGTCCATGCCGAGCTCGGCCAGGATGTTGGCCACCGCCAGCGGATGGGTGATGTAGGGGTCACCCGACTTGCGCAGCTGGTCGGCGTGCCGCTGCTCGGCGACCTCGTAGGCCTTCTGCAACAGGGTCAGGTCGGCTTTGGGGTAGATCTCCCGGTGCACCGACACCAGCGGTTCCAGCACCGGGTTGACGGCGCTGCGCTGGGAGGTCATCCGGCGGGCGAGGCGGGCCCGCACCCGCCGCGACGCGCTGGTCGCCTTGGCCGCTTCGGTCCGGGGCAGCTCCATCGGCTGGGTCTCGGGCCCGGCCGGTGGCGGCGGGGGCGTCTGCACAGCCTGGTTCGCGCGCGGATCTGCCTGGATCTCGTTGGCCATGCTCACCTCCGCTTATTGCTGCTCTTCGCAGGATATCCGGTCACACGGTGTGCAAGGCCGTGACCGGCAAGGGTTCGAGCACCGACCGGCCGCCCAAGGCCGACAGTTCGAGCATCACGATGGCGCCGCTGACCCTTGCCCCCGCTGCGGTGAGTAACTGATGGGTGGCCGCCAGTGTTCCCCCGGTCGCCAGCACGTCGTCGATCACCACGATGGTGCGGCCGGCCAACTCGACGCCGTCGGCGGGCACCTCCAGCGTGGCGGTGCCGTATTCGAGGGTGTAGGTCTCACTGATCACCGGCGGCGGCAGCTTGCCGCCCTTCCGGACCGCGAGCACGCCGATGCCGAGCGAGATCGCCACGGCGCCGCCGAGCAGGAATCCGCGGGCATCGACTCCGGCCACGAGGTCGGCGCCGCGGGCGATGTCGGCCATCGCGGCGCTCACCTCGGCCAGACCCCTGGCATCGGCCAGCACCGGCGTCAGATCCTTGAACAGCACACCCGGCTCGGGAAAGTCGGGCACCTCGCGCAGCAGCGAGGAGATCACCTGGCCGACGTCACGCGTCTGACTCACTGGCTCAGCTTCCATCGGTCCATGTTCCATCCCGCGCCCCAGCGCGTCGGATTGGCGCTCACCGCGTACATCTTCGTCGACGCGAGCAGCGTGCGCTGCTGACGGTACAGCGGCAGGGTCGGCATGTCGCCCCACAGGATCGGACCGGCCTCGGCGAGCAACCGCGCGATCTCCTTGGGGTCCGAGGTCACCGCCAACGTCGAGATGATGCCGTCGATGCGTTCGTTGGCATACCGAGGGAGATTGTTGCCGTCCCCGCTGTGCAGGGTGTAGGCGTCCATCGCCGAGGAGCCCGTCGATCCGCTGCCCGTCGCCCCGCCGGTGCTGGCGATCAACACGTCGATGCTGTTGTCGCGCAAAGACTGTGGGCCCACGTTCTCCCCCGCGGCGTCCTGCACCGTGATGCCCGCAGGCGCGCACGCTTTCGCCATCGCGCCGACGGCGGCGGCAAGCCGGGCGTTGGGCGACTGGTACCCGATGCGCACCGTCAGCGGCTGGTTGCCCAGCGAGGCGCGCGCGGCGTCGGGGTTGGCGACCGCGAAGTCGTTGACCTGGGGCGTGGCTTCCGCACCGGAGTAGGCGTCCTCGGCCGCGGCGTTGAGCCGCGAGTTGGCCGGCGGCACCGACGCATTGCGGGCGATGACGTCGCGCGGCGTGCACTGGGCGACGGCGCGGCGCGCAGGCACCGCGGCCAGAGGCCCCTGCGGGGCGAAGATCAGCTGCTCGACGCCCGCCGATGCCGAGTCGGAACGGGTGTAGTCGTCGGGCAGGTTCAGGCTGCCCGCCGACCCGGCCGCGATGTCGACGACATCGAAGGCGCCCTCGTTGACTCGGTCCTGCAGATCCGAGCGGCGCGGCCACACAGTGACCTTGACGGTGACGGGCTTGGTGCCCCACCACTTGTCGTTGGCCACCAGCACCACCGCGCCATCGCCGGTGACGGAGTCGATGCGGTACGGCCCCGACGACGGGAATCGCTTGAGGTCCAGATCCGGGGTCAGGTTCCAGGTCGTGTTCCACGCCTGGGCGATCCGCTCGACCGCGGGTCCGTCGCTGCCGAGCAGGGCCTTGGTCACGCCGCCGTCGCCGAGCCCGAGCTCGTCGGCGATGACGTGCGAGGGCATCATCGACGTCGCCGCGAACAGCTGCCCGTAGTCGGTGAACGCCCGATCCTGGGCGAAGCTGACACGGGCCTTCTTCTGGCCCGGAGTGCAGTCGATGGTCGCGATGTCGGTGTAGCCGGCCCTGCTGGCGGCATCGAAGGTCGGGAAGCGGCCCGACTGCGCCGCCCACGCCAGCACCATGTCGTCGCAGGTGATCGGCTTGCCGTCGGAGTAGACGGCCGCCGGCGTGATCTCGTAGTCCAGGACCAGCGGGCTGCGCCCCACGACCGCGATGGTGCCGAAGTCGTGGTCGCCGACGATCTGGCCGTCGGGACCGTGGTAGTTGAACCCGGTCAGCACCCGCGCGAACGCCTGCGAGCCGCCTGAGGCGGCGCCGGCCACGGTGTTGGTGTTGTACGTCGAGAGCGTGCCGTCGATCGCGTAGTCGATCGCGTCCGCGGCGCCCGACGAGCACGCCGAGAGACCGAACGTCCCCACCACGGCGAAGACCGCCGCTATGACACTGACACGGCACGCACGGGTGCGGTGGGCCATCGGACCTACCGCTCCCTAGCGCTTTCCGGTGCTTCGCTTACCCGACGGCCGGCCCGTCCGGCTCGAGGTCGGCCGGATCGGTCGAGCCCCAGGGGCGGGCTTGTCCGGCGGCGGTCCGGCCGGCGTGGTGACGACCCGCGCGGGCTCGGGTTCCGATGCCGCTGGTGCGTCGGCCTCGTCGTCGAACACCCCGTCCCCGGCACCAGCCTTGGCAGCGACGGTCTTGCGGCGGTTGAGCACCCGGCGCGTGTGCTTGCTGACGAGGTCGGTGCGCTCACGCAGGCTGACCAGCAGGGGCGTGGCGAAGAAGATCGACGAGTAGGTACCCACGATCACGCCGACGAGCTGGACCAGCGCCAGGTCCATCAGCGTGCCGACGCCCAGCAGCCACACCGCGATCACCATCAGTGCGATGATCGGCAGCACTGAGATCAAGCTCGTGTTGATCGATCGCATGAACGTCTGGTTGACGGCGAGGTTCGCCTGTTCGGCAAACGTCCGGCGGGTGGTGTGTTCGAAGCCCTCGGTGTTCTCCTCGACCTTGTCGAACACGATGACCGTGTCGTAGAGCGAGAAGCCGAGGATGGTCAGCAGACCGATCACGGTGGCAGGCGTGACCTCGAACCCGACGAGCGCGTACACCCCTGCCGTGACCACGAGGTCGAACACCAGCGTCAGCAACGCGGCGACGGCCATGTATCTCTCGTAGCGCACAGTGATGTAGATGGCCGCCAACACCAGGAACACCACGAGCGCGATCAGAGCCTTCTGCGTGATCTGACCGCCCCACGTCTCCGACACCGCCGAGTCGCTGATCACCTGCTTGCTCGGCTGGCCGTCGGCACCCTTGGGCTGGAATTCGTCGAAGAGTGCAGTGCGCAGTGCCTCGGTCTCGTCATTGCTCAGCGTTTCCGAGCGGATCTGGAACGTCGCCGACCCACCGCTACCGACGACGACCACCGACTCCGGCGGCTTGCCGATGGCGTTGTTGAACACCGTCTCGACTTGCGCTGAGGTGGCCTGCCCCTCTCCGCGCGGGAACGACACCTTGGTGCCGCCCTCGAAGTCGATGCCGAAAGTGAAGCCGCGCAACACGATCGCGCCGAGGGCGATCGCGACGATGATCCCGCTGACCGCGTACCACAGCTTGCGGCGCCCGATGACCTCGAAAGCGCCGGTGCCGGTGTAGAGGCGGACGAAGAAGCCGTGCTTGGGCGCGTCGGCGCCACTGGCTTCGAGGTCGGGCGCCTCCACCGCGGTCGACTCGACGGCGCCGTCGCGCCGATGTGAACTACTGCGTGCCATGCGTTATCCCCGTCCCGCCGCGTGTGCGGCCGCTCGGCGTTCGCGCGCGATCTGCTGGACGGCGCCGAGGCCGTTCAGCGACGGCTTGGCCATGGTCGGTGACTTGGACGCGAAGTACAGCAGCGGCCAGGTCACCAGGAACACGACGACCACGTCGAGGATGGTGGTCAGGCCCAGCGTGAACGCGAAGCCCTTCACCTGGCCGACCGCGAGGAAGTACAGCACCGCCGCGGCCAGGAACGTCACCGCGTTGCCCGACATGATCGTCTTGCGGGCACGCGTCCAGCCTCGTGGCACCGCCGACCGGAACGATCTGCCCTCGCGGATCTCGTCCTTGATGCGTTCGAAGAACACCACGAACGAGTCGGCCGTGGTGCCGATACCGATGATCAGACCGGCGATACCCGCCAGGTCGAGCGTGTAGTTGATGTAGCGCCCGAGCAGCACCAGGATCGCGAACACCATCGCGCCCGAGGCCACCAGTGACAGCGCCACCAGCAGGCCGAGCACCCGGTAGTAGAGCAGCGAGTACAGCAGCACCGCCACCAGCCCCACCGCGCCGGCGATCAGACCGGCGCGCAGCGACGACAAGCCCAGCGTGGCCGATACCGTTTCCGCCTCCGAGGACTCGAACGACAGCGGCAGCGAGCCGTACTTCAGCACGTTGGCGAGTTCGCGTGCCGAGTCGGCGGTGAACTGGCCGGTGATCTGGGTGCGTCCGCCGGGGATCGCCTCGTTGATGACGGGCGCGCTGACGACCTTGGAGTCCAGCACGAACGCCGTCTGCGTACCGACGTTGGCCGCCGTGAAGTCCGCCCACGTCTTGGCGGCATCGCTCTTGAACTCGACGTCGACGACGTACTCGCCGCGCTGCTGGTCCAAGCCGGAGGTGGCGTTGGCGATGCCCTCACCGCTGATGATCGACTTGTCCAGCAGATAGACCTCTTTGCCGTCCTGCGAGCAGGTCACCAGCGGCAGGTTCGGGTCGTCGTTGCCGGCCAGCACGTCGTCGTCACCGCAGCGGGTGGCCTGGAACTGCAGGGCGAGGATCTGGATGGCCTGCTCGGAACTCTGCCGCAGCCGCTTCTCGTCCTGGATGCGCTGGGCCAGCGGCACGTTCTTGCCACCCGGCGCGGGCGGTGCCCCCGGTGCGGGCGACGTCGTCGGCCCCGGAGGTGCCGGATTCGGCGCGGGAGCCGGGCTCGGGCTGGGCGCGGGCTGCTGCGGGAACGGACGCGGCTGAGGTGCCGGCGCGGGGGCCTGCGGCTCCAACGGCGGCAGCCCGGGGATGTCGGCGTCGGGGCCACCGGGAGGCCCGCCTGCACCTGGCGGCAGGCCGGGCACGGCCGCACCCGGCGGCAGACCCGGAACAGCGCCGGGGGGCGCACCCGGTGCGCCTGGAGGAGCACCGCCCGGCCCCGCCTGCTCGGGCGGCCCCTGACCGGCGGCCGGGATCGCGTGGATCACGGGACGAATGTAGAGCCGTGCCGTCTGGCCCAGATTGCGCGCTTCGCTGGTGTCGTTACCCGGAACGGTGATCACGAGGTTCTGGCCGTCGATGATCACCTCGGACCCGGACACGCCCAGACCGTCGACGCGGGCACTGATGATCTGCTGCGCCTGGTTGAGCGCATCACGTGAGGGCGGTGAGCCGTCCGGGGTGCGGGCGGTCAGCGTCACGCGGGTGCCGCCCTGCAGGTCGATACCGAGCTTGGGCTCGGCCTTCTTGTCACCGGTGAGGAACACCAACAGGTAGGCACCGATCAGCAATGCCAGGAACAGGGCCAGGTAGCGGGCAGCATGCACCGGCGTCGAAGACGATGCCACGTCTCTACAGTCTCCTCGGGGTCAGGTCGTCAGGTACCGCGACGGCGCGGTGACCCGCAAAGGGTACGTGCCGCGGCTGATACGTCAGCTGTCAGTCTTCGTGTTGGGCCGGTCGCTCAGCTCGGTCGCACCGGAGGCCGGCTCGACCGGGAAGTCCTCGTCGTCGTCCTCGAGCTCGTCGGCGTCCTCGGTGACGCGGTCGCGCACGGCGAGCTTCATCCAGGTGGTCACCACGCCCGGCGCGATCTCCAGGTCCACTTCGTCGTCGGAGATACCGGTGATCCGCCCGCGCAGGCCTGAGGTGGTGTGCACCTCGTCGCCGACGGTCAGCGAGTTGTGCAGGTCGATCGTGGCCTGCATGGCCTTCTTCTGACGCCGCGACGCGAAGTACATGAAGGCGCCCATGATGATGAGCAGGGGCAGGAAGACGAACAGGTCCATGGCAGCAGTGTCTCTTCTGTTTCGTTGCGGTCTGTTTCTCGGCGGCCCCTCCGAACCCGTCGGAGGGCCGCATTCATGAAGGAATTCGTTGACCAGTGTGCCATTGCGGCCGCCACGCCCGCCTTCCCCCGCCGAACGGCGGCTCGGACCGACGGATTTCGTCGTCGCGATCGACCTCTGCCACCGAACCCGGCGTATCGACCCCTGGTTCTCGACGGATCGGTAGGGGGACCGACTAGGCTCGGAAGGTCAGCGGCCCATCGTCACAGGAGGTCCTTGAGTTGAGCGTTCTCGAACAGAGCCGCCACCTCGCCACCGCTATCCCCGGCCCGCGCTCGCAGGAGCTGATCGCGCGCAAGACGGCGGCGGTGGCCAGCGGCATCGGCAACACCATGCCCGTCTACGCAGTCCGCGCCTTCGGCGGAATCGTCGAAGACGTCGACGGGAACCGCCTCATCGACATGGGCTCGGGCATCGCCGTCACCACCGTGGGCAATGCGTCGCCGCGGGTGGTCGACGCCGTACGCGACCAGGCCGCCCAGTTCACGCACACCTGTTTCATGGTGACCCCGTACGAGGGGTACGTGGCCGTCGCCGAGGCGCTGAACCGCCTCACCCCCGGGGACGGCGACAAGCGCTCGGCGCTGTTCAACTCCGGCTCCGAAGCCGTCGAGAACGCCGTCAAGATCGCCCGCACCTACACGGGCAGGCAGGCGGTCGTAGCGTTCGACCACGCCTACCACGGCCGGACCAACCTCACGATGGCGCTGACCGCCAAGTCGATGCCCTACAAGCACGGTTTCGGTCCGTTCGCCCCGGAGATCTACCGGGCGCCGCTGTCCTATCCGTTCCGCGACGCGGAGTTCGGCAAGGAGCTGGCCACCGACGGTGAGCTCGCCGCCCGGCGGGCCATCACGATGATGGACAAGCAGGTCGGCGCCGCCAACCTGGCCGCGGTGATCATCGAGCCGATCCAGGGCGAGGGCGGATTCATCGTGCCCGCCGAGGGCTTCCTACCCACGCTGCTGCAGTGGTGCCGCGACAACGGTGTGGTGTTCATCGCCGACGAGGTGCAGACCGGCTTCGCGCGCACTGGCGCGATGTTCGCCTGCGAGCACGAGGGCATCGTGCCCGACCTGATCGTGACGGCCAAGGGCATCGCCGGTGGCATGCCGCTCTCGGCGGTGACGGGTCGCACCGAGATCATGGATGCTCCCCACGTCGGGGGCCTGGGCGGTACCTACGGTGGCAACCCGGTGGCATGCGCGGCCGCGTTGGCCACGATCGCGACGATCGAGGACGACGGGCTCGTGGGGCGCGCCAAGGAGATCGAATCGTTGATGAAGGACCGGCTCGGCCGCCTGCAGGCTGAGGACGACCGCATCGGCGACGTCCGCGGGCGCGGCGCCATGATCGCGGTCGAACTGGTCAAGGCCGGCGCCCTCGAGCCGGACGCAGAGCTGACCAAGAAGCTCAGCACGGCTGCCCACCAGGCCGGCGTGATCGTGCTGACGTGCGGCACCTTCGGCAACGTGCTGCGCTTCCTGCCGCCGCTGACGATCAGTGACGAGTTGCTCAACGAGGCCCTCGACGTCCTCGAGTTGCTGCTGCGCGACATGTGACCGGCCTCACTGGCTAACAGTCGGACCGCGCGAAACTGTGATCCGGACCACGGAATCAGCTGCGGCAGAGCCGTTTTGCGGTCCGCCGCAGCGATTCACAGCAACCTGACAGCCGCAAAAGGTCCTTTGTCGGAATACGCTTAGTTTTACTAACGTAGTTTTCTGGTGGACGCGCGAATGCGCCCCCACCGACAACGTGTTCTCAAAGGATTACTGATGCCGACTGATACCCGTGAAGAACGACTCGCCCGCCGCATCGACGACCTGCTGGCCACCGATCCCGAGTTCGCCGCGGCCGTGCCCGATGACACGATCGCCGAAAACCTCGATCACCCGGAGCTGCGTCTACCGGACATCATCGCCACCGCGCTCGACGGCTACGCCGAGCGCCCCGCTCTCGGCCAGCGCGCCGTCGACCTGGTCACCGACCCGCAGACCGGACGCACCGAGGCCAAGCTCCTCCCCCACTTCGACACCATCACCTACGCCGAACTGTCCACCCGCATCCACCAGCTGCTCGCCGCACTGACCGATGTGAATCCCGGCGACCGCGTCGCCGTCCTCGGCTTCACCAGCGTCGACTACGCCGTGATCGACACGACGCTCGCGCTGGCCGGCGCGGTGTCGGTGCCACTGCAGACCAGCGCACCCGAGGCGACCTTGCGGCCAATCGTCGCCGAGACCGAGCCCGTGGTGTTCGCCGCGTCCGTCGACCATCTCGCTGACGCCGTCGACCTCGTCCGCGACGCCGAGTCGGTGGGCCGCCTCATCGTGTTCGATCACCGCGCCGAGGTCGACGATCACCGCGACGCCGTCGCCGACGCACGTGCCCGCCTCGCTGACGCCGGCCGCTCCGTCGAGGTCGTCACGCTCGCCGAGGTGCTGGCCCACGGCGCGACTTTGCCTGCGGCACAGCCATTCACCTCACCCGAGAAGGATCCGCTTCTCCTGCTGATCTACACCTCCGGCAGCACCGGTGCCCCCAAGGGCGCGATGTACCCGGAGCGGTTGGTCGCCAACGCGTGGCGCCGGTCCGGTCGCTCGACGTGGGGCGGCGAGCAGTCGACGCCGTCGATCACGCTGAACTTCATGCCGATGAGCCACATGATGGGCCGCGGTCTGCTCTACGGCACGCTCGGCGCCGGCGGTACCGCGTATTTCGCTGCGCGCAGTGATCTCTCGACGTTCCTGGAAGACCTCGCACTGGTTCGCCCGACCCAGCTGACCTTCGTTCCGCGCATCTGGGACACCATCGCCGCCGAGGTCGCCAAGGAAGTGGACCGCCGACCCGACGGCCTCGACGACGTCTACGCCGATCTGCGCCAGAGCCTCATCGGCGGCCGCTACGTCATGGCGATGACCGGCTCGGCGCCGCTGTCACCCGAGATGCGGACCTTCGTCGAAGACCTCCTCGACCTGCACCTGACCGACGGCTACGGCTCGACCGAGGCCGGAGCGGTGTTCGTCGACGGTCAGATCCAGCGTCCGCCGGTGACCGACTACAAGCTCGTCGACGTCCCGGACCTCGGCTATTTCACCACCGACCGTCCGCACCCGCGCGGCGAATTGCTGGTCAAGTCCGAGACCCTGTTCCCCGGCTACTACAAGCGGCCCGAGATCACCGCCGAGATGTTCGACCCCGACGGCTACTACCGCACCGGCGACGTGGTCGCCGAGACCGGCCCTGATCAGGTCGTCTACCTCGACCGTCGCAACAACGTGCAGAAGCTCTCCCAGGGTGAGTTCGTCGCCGTCTCGAAGCTCGAAGCGGTGTTCGGCGACAGCCCGCGAATCCGTCAGATCTACGTGTACGGCAACAGTGCCCGGTCCTACCTGCTGGCCGTGGTCGTGCCGACCGAAGACGTGCTGGCCCGCGACGACGCGAAAGCCCTGATCGCCGAGTCGCTGCAGGACGTCGCCCGCGCGGCCGATCTGCAGTCCTACGAGATCCCCCGCGACTTCCTGATCGAGGAGACCCCGTTCACGCTGGAGAACGGTCTGCTCACCGGCATCCGCAAGCTGGCCCGGCCGAGGCTCAAGGAGCGCTACGGCGACCAACTCGAAGCCCTGTACGCCGAATTGGCCGAGGGGCAGGCCGACGAGATGCGCACGCTGCGCGCCGAGGGCGCGAACCGGCCGGTGCTCGAGACAGTCGGCCGCGCGGCGGCCGCCCTGCTCGGCACCGCGGCCACCGATGTGCAGCCCGACGCCCACTTCACCGATCTCGGTGGAGATTCGTTGTCGGCGTTGACATTCGGCAACCTGCTGCGTGACATCTTCGACGTCGATGTGCCGGTCGGTGTGATCGTCAGCCCTGCCACCGATCTCGCCTCGCTGGCGGCCTACATCGAGACGCAGCGTCAGCCCGGCGCGAAGCGGCCCACCTTCACCGGCGTGCACGGCGCGGGTGCCACCGAAGCCCGCGCCAGCGATCTGACGCTCGACAAGTTCATCGACGCCGAAACCCTCTCTGCGGCAACCTCGTTGCCCGGACCGAGCGCCGAGGTTCGCACGGTGCTGCTGACCGGCGCCACCGGATTCCTGGGCCGCTACCTGGCCCTGGACTGGCTGGAGCGGATGGACCTCGTCGACGGAAAGGTGATCTGCCTGGTCCGCGCCAAAGACGACGACGCCGCGCGGGCCCGCCTCGACGCGACGTTCGACAGCGGCGATCAGCAGCTGTTGGAGCACTACCGCTCCCTGGCCGCCGACCATCTCGAGGTGCTGGCCGGCGACAAGGGTGAAGCCGATCTGGGCCTCGACCCGCAGGTGTGGCAGCGCCTCGCCGACACCGTCGACCTGATCGTCGACCCGGCCGCGCTGGTCAACCACGTCCTGCCCTACAGCGAGCTGTTCGGCCCCAACGCCGTCGGCACCGCCGAACTGATCCGCCTCGCCCTGACCACCCGCCAGAAGCCGTTCGCCTACGTCTCGACGATCGGGGTGGGCGCCGGGATCGAGCCGGGCAGGTTCATCGAGGACGGCGACATCCGTGAGATCAGCGCGGTGCGCAAGGTCGACGACAGCTACGCCAACGGCTACTCGAACAGCAAGTGGGCCGGCGAGGTTCTGCTGCGCGAGGCTCACGACCTGTGCGGATTGCCGGTCTCGGTGTTCCGCTGCGACATGATCCTGGCCGACACCACCTACGCCGGTCAGCTGAACCTGCCGGACATGTTCACCCGGTTGATGTTCAGCCTCGTCGCCACGGGCGTGGCTCCGGAGTCGTTCTACCAGCTCGACGCCGACGGTCGGCGGCCGCGCGCCCACTACGACGGGCTGCCGGTCGAGTTCATCGCCGAAGCGATTTCCACGCTGGGTGCCGCGGTGGCTCGCGAGTCGGAGAGCGGGTTCGAGACCTACCATGTGATGAACCCGTACGACGACGGCATCGGCCTCGACGAGTTCGTCGACTGGTTGATCGAGGCGGGCTACCCGGTGCGCCGGGTGGGTGACTACGCCACCTGGCTCGCCCGGTTCACCGCGGCGATCAACGCCCTGCCCGAGCGCAAGCGTCAGGCGTCGCTACTGCCGCTGCTGCACAACTACCAGCGGCCGGAGACCCCGATCCCGGGCTCCATCGCACCCACCGACCGGTTCCGGACGGCGGTGCAGGAGGCCAAGATCGGGCCCGACAAGGACATCCCCCACGTCACCCGAGAGGTGATCGTCAAGTACGTCACCGATCTGGAGCTGTTGGGACTGCTCTGAGTCAGTGGTGCACCAGGTTGCGGTCGCGCCGTCCGCCGAAGAGGCGGCCGCGCAGACCGCGCCGCGGTGCCCGCTCGTGTGGATCGACCACCTCTGTGGGCTGCGCGCCCACCGGGGTGGCTGCCGTCCGGTCCGTGACAGGTATCGAGCCGGTGTGGGCGGGAGCGTCGACAGCAACGGGGCGGCTGGCGTACTCGACGTCGCGGACACTACGTACCGACACCCGGCCCAGAGCCAGCGCGCCGAGGAAGATGATCACCGCGCCGAGGCCGTAGAAGTAGCTGAGGTCGAGCCAGACCCGCTTGGTTTCGGTGTCGGCGACCGGTGCGCCGGCATCGCCGAGGCCGAGCGGGCCGGCCAGGGCCCGGCCGATCACGAACCATGCGCCCCCGGCCACACTCAGCCAGCTGCCGAGCACGGCGGTGGCACGGTTGCGCGAGGTCAGCAGTACCAGACCGCCGACCACCGTGATCACTCCGGGAAGCACCTCGAGCCAGCCTCGGCCCGTGGTCCAGGCCCATGCTTGATCCGGGGTGAAGGCGAAGTCGAAGTTCGGCCCGATGAACGGGACGAGGGCGCCCCACAGGCCGAGCAGAACGAGCAGGAGACCGCTGGCGGCGCCGCGGCTGCGTGGAATGGTCATGCGACCGCCGCGTGGTCGATCTGGGCGCTGAGTTCCGATCATGATGCCTCCTTGTGACGTGCCCGACGTGCGCACAGGAGTACCCCCGCCCCACCGGCGGTAACCGAGGCGGGAATCGATCGTTACAGGGTTGAGGCCAGCAACAGGAGCACGATCGCGACCAGCGGCAACGTCCCCTGCATCACCGCGGCGCGGGCCTTGTCCCGCGCGGAGGCGACCAGGACGACCGCCGCGGCGAGCATCGACCCCAGCCCGGCATAGAGCAGCGCCGCACCGACGGCGTCGGCGCCCGTCGCCGTAGCCATAGCCGTCGCCACGATGCCCGCCACCGTGACGATCGCCAGGAACAGGTTGTAGAAGCCCTGATTCAGCGCGAGTAGGCGCGTGGTCTGCGCCTCCTCCTCGCTCATCCCGAACACCGCCCGGGTGCGCGCCGAGGTCCACGTCACCGACTCCATCACGAAGATGTAGACGTGCAGGATCGCGGCGAGCGCCGCGACGACGAGCGCTGCGGCGGTCACTCGAACAACCCCGCCTGGCCGAGCGCACCGGCCCCGCTGGGCGGTGTCATCCCCAGGTGGGTCCACGCCAATCGGGTGGCGACGCGACCGCGCGGAGTGCGCGCGATCATGCCCGCCCGCACCAGAAATGGCTCACACACTTCTTCCACAGTCGTAGCTTCCTCCCCCACCGCCACCGCGAGAGTCGACACGCCGACCGGCCCACCCCCGAAGCTTCGGGTCAGCGCGGAGAGCACGGCGCGGTCGAGCCGATCCAGCCCGAGCTCGTCGACGTCGTAGACCTCGAGGGCGTACTTGGCAATGTCGCGGGTGATGACGCCGTCGGCGCGGACCTCGGCGTAGTCGCGAACACGACGCAGCAGCCGGTTGGCGATGCGCGGCGTACCGCGGGAACGGCGCGCGATCTCGGCGCCGGCATCGGCTCCCAGCTCGATGCCGAGGATGCCGGCCGAGCGCGCCAGCACCCGTTCGAGTTCCGCTGGCTCGTAGAAGTCCATGTGCGCGGTGAAGCCGAACCGATCACGCAGCGGCCCGGTCAGCGCACCGGAACGGGTGGTGGCGCCGACGAGGGTGAAGGGTGCCACCTCCAACGGAATCGACGTCGCGCCAGGCCCTTTGCCGACGACGACGTCGACGCGGAAGTCCTCCATCGCGAGGTAGAGCATCTCTTCGGCGGGGCGGGCGATGCGGTGGATCTCGTCGATGAAGAGCACGTCGTGCTCGACGAGATTGGACAGCATCGCCGCCAGGTCACCGGCGCGCTCCAACGCCGGACCCGATGTGAGGCGCAACGACGAGCCCAACTCGGCCGCGATGATCATCGCCAGCGATGTCTTCCCCAGCCCCGGCGGCCCGGACAGCAGGATGTGGTCGGGCGTCCCGCCGCGATTCTTCGCGCCCTCCAGAACCAGCTGCAGCTGCTCACGCACCCGGGGCTGGCCGATGAACTCGCCGAGCGACCGCGGCCGCAGGCTCGCATCGATGTCTCCCTCACCGACCGTCAGTGCCGGGGAGACCTCCCGCTCGTCGGCGTCGTCGGGCGACCCGTCCTGATCTCCAGCGAACCGACCCATCACTTCTTCCCGAGCATCGACAGGGCTGCTCGCAGCGCACCGGAGGTGGTGGCCTCGGGGTCGTTGGCGAGCACTTTGTCGGTGGCCTCCTCGGCCTGCTTCTGCGCGAAGCCGAGACCGACGAGCGCCTCGACGACCGGTCCGCGGATACCGTGTCCGCCCGCAGCGGTGAGCCCGGACGAGGTGGACGCGCCGACTTTGTCGCGTAGCGTGAGCACCAGCAGCTCGGCAGTCTTCTTGCCCACCTTGGGGATTCGCACCAGCGCGGTGAGGTCACCGTCACCGATGGCAGCCCGCAGCGTCGGGCCGTCGTACATCGCGAGCGCACCCAGCGCGATGCTCGGTCCGATACCGGAGACGCCCAGCAGCGTCAGGAACAGGTCGCGCGCATCGGAGTCGGCGAAACCGTAGAGGGTCTGGGAGTCCTCGCGCACGATCATCGCGGTGATCAGCCGTGCCTCGGTGCCGCGCCGCAACGTCGCCAGGGTCGACGGCGTCGCCATCACCTTGTACCCGACGCCGGCCGCCTCGATCACCACGTGATCGAGCGCGATGTCGAGGACCTCGCCGCGTACCGACGCGATCATCGCGCGCTCCGCGACATCTTGGCGGACTTGAGGGTGGCCTGATACTTGCGGCGCTGCTCGGCCGCCATCGCCTCCGCCTCGGCCATTCGGGCGATCATCGGTGCGCGCCAGCAGTGACAGATCGCGAGCGCCAGCGCGTCGGCCGCGTCCGCCGGGGTCGGCTTCTGTTGCAGCGCAAGGATTCTCGTCACCATCTCGGTGACCTGCGCCTTGTCGGCCCGGCCGTTGCCGGTGACGGCGGCCTTCACCTCGCTGGGCGTGTGGAAGTGCACGTCGATGTCCCGCCGGGCGGCCGCCAGAGCGACCACCCCGCCTGCCTGCGCGGTGCCCATCGCGGTGTTGGCGTTCTGATTGGAGAACACTCGCTCGATCGCGATGACGTCGGGGGTGTGGGTGTCCAGCCAGTGCTCGACGGCGTCGCTGATCGCGAGCAGGCGGTGCGCCAGCGGATGATCAGCCGGGGTGCGCACCACGTCCACGTCGAGCGCGATGACCTGGCGGCCGCGCCCGCTCTGGATCACCGACAACCCGCACCGGGTCAGCCCGGGGTCGACACCCATCACGCGCACGCCAGCCTCCTACAGAACATTTGTTCGAGAGCTTAGCGCCGGGGACCGACCGTCAGCGGGAGGGACACGCGTCAGATCGTGTAGTTGCCCGAGCGCCAACCCTGCCGGATCTGCAGGGCGAGTTCGGCGCAGCGCCCGCCTGCGCGCCGCCACCCGCGCACCAGCTCCCGCTGCACCTCGACATGGTCGCGTTCGACGACGACCACCCAGCGCACCCCGCAGAGCTTCGCCAGCAGCCACAGCGGCCACACCACGAGGAACGGCAGGATCAGCACCAGGCCGATCACCCAGCCGAAGAAGTCGAAATTGTCGAGCAGATCACCGGGGTCCGGGAACGGCCACAGCACGCGGTACACCGACCACTGCACGCCCTGGGAGTCCGCGACGACGGCCATCGCCAGAGCATACGCACTGATCAGCCGGGTGCGAGGCGAGCCGCGCGCGGCACCTCGAGGGTGATGCCGCGATACTGCGGAGCCAGGACCCGCCCCGCCGCGAGCAGCGGCTCGCTCGAGCGCAGCGTCCGGGCCAGGACGAACGCCCCCTCCAGGGCGACGATCAGCGCGATCGTGGCGTCCCGGGCCTTCGCCTGGTCGAGTCCGCGCTGCTCGAAGTACGCGGCGCCGCCGACGATCCAGCCGTCGAAGATCTCCCCGGTGGCCTGGCGCAGCGGCTCGACCGTGTCGGCGATCTCGGCCGCGACACTGGCCACCGGGCACATGTTCGCGAAGCCAGTGGCCGCCATGTCCTCGGCGGCCTGCCGGAACACCCCGTCGACGGCGTCGCCGAGATCGGTGTAGGCGTCGACGACCGTCGGTATCAGCAGCCCGTAGGCCGCCCCGGCATTCAGTAGCGCCTCCCGCGCGATCTGCACCTTGCCGTCGCGGAAGTGGTGGTACAGCGATCCGATCGGCGCTCCCGACGCCTCGGCGATGTCTTTCATCGCGACCCCGGCATAGCCGCGGTGGCGCATCAGTTCAGCCGCGGCGGTCAGGATCGACTCCCGTGTGGACCTTGCCATCGTCACCTCCCGATGCCATGCTAGAGCACACGTTCTAGAACGATGGTTCTAATGGAGGAATGATGCTGACGGTCACCACCCACGCAGGTCCCATCCAGATCCGGGAGGAAGGCGACCCGCACGGCGCACCCGTCGTGCTGCTGCACGGACTGCTGATGAACGACGCGCAGTGGGACCTGGCCATCCCCCATCTGCCGCCGCACTGCCGCTACCTCCTGCCGGTCCTGCCAATGGGCGGCCACCGCATCCCGATGCGTCCCGACGCCGACCTGACCATGCCGGGCATGGTCGGCATCGTCGCCGACGTCCTCGATGCTCTCGACCTGACCGATGTCACCCTCGTCGTCAGCGACTGGGGCGGTCCACTGTTCCTCACCGCCGCCGGGCGCGATCGGCGGATCGGCCGACTGGTCATCTGCCCATCGGAGGCCTTCGACAACTTCCCACCGGGGTGGCCAGGCAAGGTGGCGTGGCTGGCCAGCCGCACGCCCGGCACGGTGGCGCTGGCGATGCGGCAGCTGCGCATCGGATGGCTCCGCAGGCAGTACCTGATGTTCGGCATGATGGCCAAACACCCACTGCCGCAGTCGATCGTGGATGCGTGGACAGCACATGGATTGGCGGACAAGGCGATTCGCCGCGATCTGGTCAAGTACTGCCGAACCCGTTTCGACAAGCCTGCGCTGATCGAGGAGACCAATCAGCTGGCAGCCTTCGACCGGCCCGCGCTGGTGCTGTGGTCGGACAACCCGGTGATGCCCGTCGAGCACGCGCATCGGCTCACCGAGCTGTTACCCGATGGACGGCTACAGATGATCGAGCACGCCTACGTGCTGGTGATGCTCGATCAACCGCAGCAGACCGCGGCAGCGCTCGCAGGATTCCTGGCCGCTACCGCGCCTCGGTGAGGGCGGTCAGTCCTCGTCGAGGGCGGCCGCGACGTCGTCGGG
Organism: Mycobacterium sp. IDUB_1; assembly: GCF_055419625.1. NCBI lineage: Bacteria > Bacillati > Actinomycetota > Actinomycetes > Mycobacteriales > Mycobacteriaceae > Mycobacterium > Mycobacterium sp. IDUB_1. The sequence goes on from NZ_JBVAYA010000004.1 coordinate 92,576, forward strand.
GATGTCGACGTTGGTGTAGACGTCCTGCACGTCGTCGCTGTCTTCGAGAGCGTCGACGAGCTTGAGCACCTTGCGTGCCCCCTCGAGGTCAACCGGCACGCTCACCGACGGCTGGAACGTGGCCTCGGCGGACTCGTAGTCGATGCCGGCGTCCTGCAGCGCGGTGCGCACGGCGACCAGATCGGTGGGCTCAGAAATAATCTCGAAGCTCTCACCCAGGTCGTTGACGTCCTCTGCGCCGGCGTCGAGCACGGCAGCCAACACGTCGTCCTCGGTCAGCGAGTTCTTCTCCAGCGTGACCACACCCTTGCGGGTGAACAGGTAGGACACCGAACCCGGGTCGGCCATGTTGCCGCCGTTGCGGGTCATCGCGACGCGCACTTCGCCTGCGGCCCGGTTGCGGTTGTCGGTCAGACACTCGACCAATACGGCGACGCCGTTGGGGCCGTAGCCCTCGTAGGTGATGGTCTGCCAGTCGGCGCCGCCGGCTTCCTCGCCCGCGCCACGCTTGCGGGCGCGCTCGATGTTGTCGTTGGGCACCGAGTTCTTCTTGGCCTTCTGGATGGCGTCATAGAGGGTGGGGTTGCCGGCGGGATCGCCCCCGCCGGTACGCGCCGCGACCTCGATGTTCTTGATCAGCTTGGCGAAGTTCTTGCCGCGACGTGCATCGATCACGGCCTTCTTGTGCTTCGTGGTGGCCCACTTGGAATGGCCGCTCATCTGCTCGCTACCTCTTTCACCGACTACGTCGAAGTCCGATTGACCAGTCTACGTGCCCCTCACCCCAGGTCCTGCCCGATGCCGCTGCGGGATCTCCGGGCGGCCGAGAGTGGGCCCTACGCGCGGGAGCCGGCCGACATTTGTGCAGATGCCCCACGTTCGATCAGATCGCGCGTACGCGCGCCGCCTGTTAGCTGGACCACAGTCTCTGGATGCCGATCTTACTCCGGAGTAAGGTGCTGTTGCATGACGTTCTCCCTGGAGCTGTCCTCGGACCTGATCGACGTGCAGAAGTGGGTCCACGAGTTTGCCAACGACGTCGTCCGCCCCGCCGCCGCGGAGTGGGACGAGCGCGAGGAAACCCCGTGGCCGATCATCCAAGAGGCGGCCAAGGTGGGCCTCTACTCGATGGAGTTCTTCGCCGAGCAGGCCGCCGAACCGACCGGCCTCGGCATGATCGTTGCGTTCGAGGAGATGTTCTGGGGTGACGCCGGCATCGCGCTGGCGATCCTGGGCACCGGCCTGGCCGCGGCGTCCGTCGCCGCCAACGGGACTCCCGAACAGGTCGGCGAATGGGTGCCGCAGATGTTCGGCAGCGTCGACGATCCCAAGGTCGCGGCATTCTGTTCCTCAGAACCCAACGCAGGCTCCGACGTCGGCTCGATCCTGACCCGCGCCCGCTACGACGAGGCCACCGACGAATGGGTGCTCAACGGCACCAAGACGTGGGCCACCAACGGCGGCATCGCCAACGTGCACGTCGTCGTCGCGTCGGTGCACCCGGACCTCGGCACCCGCGGGCAGGCCTCGTTCATCATCCCGCCCGGCACCAAGGGACTGAGCCAGGGCCAGAAGTTCCTCAAGCACGGCATCCGCGCCTCGCACACCGCCGAAGTGGTTCTCGACGACGTACGCATCCCCGGTCGGCTGATCCTGGGCGGCAAGGAGAAGTTCGACGCCCGCATCGCCAAGGTCCGCGAGGGAAAGAAGGCCGCCGGCCAGGCCGCCATGGCGACCTTCGAACGCACCCGCCCGACGGTGGGCGCGATGGCTGTCGGAGTCGCCCGGGCCGCCTATGAGTACGCCCGCGACTACGCCACCGAGCGTGAGCAGTTCGGCCGCAAGATCGGCGAATTCCAGGCTGTCGCCTTCAAACTCGCCGACATGAAGGCCCGAATCGACGCCGCCCGGCTGCTGGTCTACCGCGCCGGCTGGATGGCCCGCAACGGCAAGGTGTTCGACTCCGCCGAAGGCTCGATGGCCAAGCTGGTCGCCAGTGAAACCGCCGTCTACGTCACCGACGAGGCGATCCAGATCCTGGGCGGCAACGGCTACACCCGCGAATACCCGGTGGAGCGGATGCACCGCGACGCCAAGATCTTCACGATCTTCGAGGGCACGAGCGAGATCCAGCGGCTGGTGATGGCCCGCGCGATCACCGGGCTGCCCATCCGCTGACGTGATTTTGGCGTGATGGTCGTCGGTCAGCGACGACGATCACGTCGAAATCGCTAACATGAGCGCAACGGCGCCGAAACACCGCGGTCCTAGCTTTGCCGAATGACTCAGGAAATCGGCGATGATGTGCGCTCCGGCGCACCGGATGCCGACCTCGACCGTCTGACCGCCACCAAGGAAACCCTCGAGGACTACACGCTGCGCTTCGCTCCGCGCAGCTACCGCAAGTGGTCCACGGGTGTCGTCGGCATCTCGGCCCTCGGCGGCATCGCCTATCTGGCCGATTTCGCGATCGGCGCCAACATCGGCATCTCCTACGGCACGACGAACGCGCTGTGGGGCATCCTCATCTTCGCCGTCGTGATCTTCCTGACGGGCTTTCCGCTCGCGTACTACGCAGCGCGCTACAACATGGACCTCGACCTGATCACGCGCGGAAGCGGATTCGGCTACTACGGGTCCGTCGTCACCAACGTCATCATGGCGACGTTCACGTTCATCTTCTTCGCCCTCGAAGGCTCGATCATGGCCCAGGGCCTCGAACTCGGCCTGGGCATACCGCTGTGGCTCGGGTACGCGGCCTCGACCCTGATCATCTTCCCGCTCGTCATCTACGGGATGAAAGTGCTGTCCACACTTCAGGTCTGGACGACACCGCTGTGGCTCGTCCTGATGGTCGCACCGTTCGTGTACCTCCTGGTCAGCCATCCCGAGTCCGTCAGCCAGTTCTTCGCCTATCAAGGTGAAGAGGGCAACGGCGGCTTCGACCTCGGCTCCACGCTGCTGGCCGCGGGCGTCTGCCTGTCGCTGATCGCGCAGATCGCCGAGCAGATCGACTACCTGCGCTTCATGCCGCCGAAAACGCCGGAGAACAAGCGCAGTTGGTGGACGTGGATGATTCTCGCCGGCCCGGGCTGGGTCTTCTTCGGCGCGATCAAGCAGATCGTCGGGCTGTTCCTGGCGGTGTACCTGATCGCCAACGTCGCCGACAGCGCCGGGGTGGCCAACCAGCCGGTGCACCAGTTCCTCGAGATCTACGAGAACTTCCTGCCCGGCTGGCTGGCCATGACGTTGGCCGTCGTGCTCGTGGTGATCAGCCAGATCAAGATCAACGTGACGAACGCCTACTCCGGATCACTGGCGTGGACCAACTCGTTCACCCGCGTCACCAAGCACTACCCCGGCCGGCTGGTGTTCTTGGGCTTCAACCTGCTCATCGCACTGATCCTGATGGAAGCCAACATGTTCGACTTCCTCAACACCATCCTCGGGTTCTACGCCAACTGCGGTATGGCGTGGGTCGTGGTGGTGGCCTCGGACATCGTGATCAACAAGTACCTGCTCAAGATCTCCCCGCAAGCGCCCGAGTTCCGCCGAGGCATGCTGTACGCGATCAATCCGGTCGGGTTCGGATCGATGCTGATCGCCGCGGGCGTTTCGATCCTGGCGTTTTTCGGCGGTCTGGGCGAAGCGATCCGGCCGTACTCGCCGCTGGTGGCGATCGGGCTCGGGTTGGTGCTGCCGCCGATCTTCGCGGTGGCGACCAAGGGCAAGTACTACCTGCGCCGCACCGACGACGGCATCGACCTCCCCATGTACGACGAGCTCGGCAATCCGTCCGGCGAGCACCTCAAATGCCATGTGTGCCATCACGATTTCGAGCGGCCGGACATGGCGAAGTGCGAGACGCACGATGCGTTCGTCTGCTCGCTGTGCCTGTCCACCGACAAGGTCGCCGACCACGTCCTGCCGGCTCAAGCGTGATTTCGGCGTGGTTGTCGTCGCTCAGCGACGACAACCACGCCGAAGTCGCTAGGACAGGGAGTCGACGAAGAGTTTGTGGACGCGCCGGTCGCCGGTGACCTCCGGGTGGAACGCCGTCGCGAGCGTGCGACCCTGCCGTACCGCGACCGGATGACCCGCCGCGGTGGCGAGCACTTCCACCCCGTCGCCGACCCGCTCCACCCAGGGAGCCCGGATGAACACCGCGTGCACCGTGCCGTCGAGGCCCGTGAACGCGATGTCCTCCTCGAAGGAATCGACCTGACGGCCGAAGGCGTTGCGCCGCACGGTGATATCAATGCCGTATAGCGGCAGCGCCTCACGTCCGGGTACGCCCGCGTCGGCGATCTCGGTGGCGAGCAGGATCATGCCGGCGCAGGATCCATAGGCCGGCATACCGTCCGACAGGCGGGTCCGCAGCGGCTCGAGCAGGTCGAACTCGCGCAAGAGATGACTCATCGCCGTCGACTCGCCGCCGGGGATCACCAAACCGTCGACCCGGGCCAACTCGTCGGCCCGGCGCACCGTGCACGCATCGGCCCCCGCTTCGCGCAACGCCGCGAGGTGTTCGCGGGTGTCCCCCTGCAGCGCCAGCACCCCGACCCGAGGGGCGCTCACGTCGTCGAGCGGGAGAAACCGCGAGCGAAACGGGTCAGGCCCTCCTGCATGACCGCGGCCACCATCTCGCCGTACTGATTGAAGATCTTGCCCTGGGTGAGCGAGCGCCCACCGCACGCCGAGGGCGAGGACTGGTCATAGAGCAACCACTCGTCGGCACGGAACGGGCGCATGAACCACATCGCGTGGTCGAGCGAGGCGACCTGCAGATGCGGGCGTTCGTCGGGGTAGTTGACCTGCGCCGAACCCAGCAGCGTGAGATCGCTCATGTAGGCGAGCGCGCAGATGTGCAACACCGAATCATCGGGCAGCGGGTCCCGATGCCGGAACCACACCTGCTGCTGAGATGCCTTGTTGGGCAACAACTTCAGCTGATCGCGCGGGACGATCCGCACGTCCCATTCATCGAACTGGCGGAAGCTGGCATCGTCGAACACCTTGCTCGCCGACTTGAAGTCGGGGATGTTGTCCGGCGGCGGGGCGGCCGGCATCGCGTCCTGGTGCTCGATGCCACTCTGGTCGGTCTGGAAGGACGCCGACATCGAGAAGATCGTCTCGCCGTGCTGGATCGCGGCGACCCGGCGCGTGCAGAACGAGCCGCCGTCACGCAGCCGCTCGACCGTGTACACCGTGGGTGACCGGGCGTCGCCCGCGCGCAGGAAGTAGCCGTGCAGCGAGTGCACCTGGAACTTCGGGTCCACGGTGCGCACCGCCGAAACCAACGATTGGCCGGCGACATGGCCGCCGAACGTGCGCTGCAGGAAGCCCGACTCGGGGCTGAACACACCGCCGCGGTAGATGTTGACCTCGATCTGCTCCAGGTCGAGGATCTCTTCGATCGCCATTACTGTTGGTTCTTTGCGCGAGCGCTCATCACAGGTGCCGTTTTTACCAGCCCCGCTCGGCGAGCCGATGCGGCACCGGGATGTCGTCGACGTTGATGCCGACCATCGCCTCGCCGAGACCGCGGGACACCTTGGCCAGCACGTCGGGATCGTCATAGAACGTGGTCGCCTTGACGATCGCCGCGCCCCGCTCCTCGGGGTTGCCGGACTTGAAGATGCCCGAGCCGACGAACACGCCCTCGGCACCGAGCTGCATCATCATCGCCGCATCGGCAGGGGTGGCGATGCCGCCGGCGGTGAACAACGTCACCGGCAGCTTTCCGGCCCGCGCCACCTCGACCACCAGATCGTAGGGCGCCTGCAATTCCTTTGCCGCGACATACAATTCGTCTTCCGACAACGACGTCAGCCGGCGGATCTCGCCGCCGATCTTGCGCATGTGGGTGGTGGCGTTGGACACGTCGCCCGTGCCGGCTTCCCCCTTCGACCGGATCATCGCCGCGCCCTCGGTGATCCGCCGCAGCACCTCGCCCAGGTTGGTGGCACCGCACACGAACGGAACGGTGAACTTCCACTTGTCGATGTGGTTGGCGTAGTCGGCGGGCGTCAGCACCTCCGACTCGTCGACGTAGTCCACGCCGAGGCTCTGCAGGATCTGCGCCTCGACGAAGTGGCCGATACGGGCCTTGGCCATCACCGGGATCGTGACCGCGGAGATGATGCCCTCGATCATGTCGGGGTCGCTCATCCGCGACACCCCGCCTTGGGCGCGGATATCGGCCGGCACCCGCTCGAGCGCCATCACCGCGACGGCGCCGGCACCCTCGGCGATGCGAGCCTGCTCAGGGGTGACGACATCCATGATCACGCCGCCCTTGAGCATCTCCGCCATGCCCCGCTTCACCCGCGCGGTTCCGCGAGTCGGGCTGCCGTTGCTCTGGGCGCCTTCGGTTTCCACTGTCAACTCCTTCAATCGCTACCGATTCAGTGTAAATGCGGCGGCAAACTAATTCGATCCGCAGTCAGCGGATGAGGCGCACCGGCTGCCGGTCGTGCATTTCAGGCCGGTGGGCCAGCGCTGTCGCCTCGTCGAGCAGGTCGGCGAGCTGACGCGGATAGACCGCCTCACCACCGGCAACCAGTTCGCGGATGATTGTCGCATCGCACCATCGGTGGCCGTGGATGTAGGTCTGTTCCAGTCCGGATCGGCCGCCGTCGGCCGGCTCGAAGCGCGCGGTGCGGTGCACGAAGTACATCTCCTCGCTGCGCATCACCGCTCCGTTGAACTCGATGGTCGCGTCACGCCGCCACGCAGGCCCGATCAAGTCCTCGGGGCTCACCCGCAGCCCCGTCTCCTCCTCGAGTTCCCGCGCGGCCGTCTGCGCCAGCGACTCCCCCGCCTGCGCCGCGCCACCGATGGTGAACCACCAGCGCGGCGCGGGTTGGACCGGGCTCTGCGGATCCGATCCGCACAGCAGCAGCACGGCGCCGTCGTCGTCGAGCAGCAGGACCCGCGCCGACCTGCGCGCCGTCGGCGGGGCGGCCTCGCGAGTCGACACCTCCCCGCCCTCGGAGATCTCGAAGTACCCCGGCATCGCCGCGGTGCCACCCAGCCGCAGCGCACGCACCGCGGGGCGCTCCCGCAGGGCCAACGTGTCGCGGACCGCGTCGTTGTGGAACCGCCGGGCCAGCAGCACCCGCGCTTCGGCGTCGGCGAGTTCGGCCACCAGGGCGCGCGGCAGCGAGGCGGGATCGACGCGGGCCAGCGCAGCAGACAGCTCGTTCTCGGCGGCCTCTCGGGCAGACCGCGGGGCCCGCTCGGCGGCGTCGGCCAGAGCGGCCAGCCTTTTGCCGTCGGGCCCGACGCCGTACGCGTCGACCGCGACCGCGCGCGCCACCACCGCGCGACGCGCCAGCGCCCCGTCGAGTGCCTGCCAGGACAGGTCGTACCGCACGTGCAGACGGTCGAGGCGGTGGGCGGTCTGATAAGCCCACAGACCGATCAGTGCGACGGCAGCGACCAGCAGCGCGATCACCACTGCGGTCACCCACGGGATCACGAGGCGACCCGCACTTTCACGCCGGAGCCCGCCACCGTCTCGTACACCCGCATGATCTGCTTCGCCACGACCGACCAGTCGTAGCGCTGCACGAGCTCGGCCGCGCACTCGATGTAGTGGGCGCGACGGGCGTCGTCGGTGAGGACCTCGATCAAGCCGGTAGCCAAATCGGCGGAGTCGTCGACGGCCACCAGCCGGCCGCCGCGGCCGTCGTCGAGCACCCGTCGGAACGCGTCGAGGTCACTGGCCACCACCGCGGTGCCTGCGGCCATCGCCTCGACCAGCACGATGCCGAAACTCTCGCCGCCCGTGTTGGGTGCGCAGTACACGTCGGCGCTGCGCATCGCCGCGGCCTTCTGCGCGTCGTCGACCTGGCCGAGGAACCGCAGGTGACCGGCCAGCGGGCCGGCCGTCTCGCGCAGCTCCGCCTCGTCACCGCGCCCCACCACGAGCACCTCGATGTCACCGAAGCGGTCGACGACAGCGGGCAGCGCACCCATCAGCACCGACATGCCCTTGCGCGGCTCGTCGAAGCGACCGAGGAACAGGATCGAACGGCCCGGGCGCGGGTAGCCGGCGAGCAACGGCGCGGTGGCGAACGAGGCGACGTCGACGCCGTTGGGGATCTCGACCGCGTCGCTGCCCAGCGCCTCCATCTGCCAGCGGCGAGCCAGGTCTGAGACCGCGATGCGGCCGACGATCTTCTCGTGCATCGGCCGCAGAATCGGCTCGAACACCGACAGCGTGAGCGACTTCGTCGTCGACGTGTGGAACGTCGCGACGATCGGGCCCTCGGCGATGTTGAGCGCCAGCATCGACAGGCTCGGCGCATTGGGCTCGTGCAGGTGCAGCACGTCGAATTCGCCCTGCTGCAGCCACTTTTTCACCCTGCGATGCGTCGCGGGCCCGAAACGCAACCGTGCGACCGACCCGTTGTACGGGATGGGGATGGCCTTGCCGCCGGAGACGACGTAGTCGGGCAGCGACGTCTCAGCGTCGGGCGAGGCCGGCGCGAGCACGCTGACCTCGTGACCGGCCGCGTGCATCACCTCCGCGAGCTGCAGCACGTGGGACTGCACGCCGCCGGGCACGTCGAAGCTGTACGGGCAGACCATCCCGATGCGCATCAGGGCGCCTCCAGCCTCGCCCTGCGCTCATCGGAGAGATCGGCCAGCCACTGCGGTTGCATCATGTGCCAGTCGGCGGGATAGGTGGCGATGTTGTCGGCGAACCGGTCCGCCAACGCCTGGGTGATCGCGGTGACGTCGCCCGACGAGGTGTCGATCTGAGGGTAGATCTTGGTGCCCCAGCCGTCGCCGTCGAACCAGCAGTGCGCCGGGAACAGCGCGGCTCCGGTGGTGAGCGCGAGTTTGGCCGGCCCGGCGGGCAGCCGTGTGGGCTCGCCGAAGAAGTCCACTTCGACGCCGCGCCGACTGAGGTCACGGTCGGACATCAAGCAGACGATGCCGTTGTCGTTCAGCCAGTCCGACAGCACGTCGAACGGTGGACGCTCCCCGCCCGACGACGGCACCACGGTGAAACCGAGGCTCTCCCGGTAGGCCAGGAATCGGCGGTAGAGCGACTCCGGCTTCAGACGTTCGGCGACGGTGGCGAAGGTGCCGAAATTCTGCGCAAGCCACACCCCGGCCATGTCCCAGTTGCCGCTGTGCGGCAACGCCAGGATCGCGCCGCGGCCCTTCTCCTTCAGCGCATCGAAGGCCATGCCGATGTCGAGGACGTCCAGCTGGCGCCCCAACTCGTCGTGGTCCATCGACGGCAGCCGGAACGCCTCTCGCCAATACCGAGCGTAGGACGCCAGCGAGGCCTGCATCAGGTCGTCGGGCACGTCGCGCGGCGCGGTGCCGATCACCCGTGCGAGGTTCTTGCGCAGCTGATCGGGTCCGCCGCCACGGGCGGCATACCGAGCGCCCGCACCAAAGGCGTTGCGGGCCACGATCTCCGGTGCGGCGCGCACCAGCCGCCACCCCGCCGCATAACCCCAGTCACTGAGGTGGTCTCCGAAGGGGATCATCATGGTTCGGGGGTCTCGGGCTTCTCGGCCGGGGTGAGAGGATCTGTCGCTCCCGGGGAGACGCGCACGCTGTGCAGCCGCTGCCCGACGGTGAGCACACTGGTCACCGCCAGCACCCACATGGCCACCGGCAGCAGCCACTGCAGCGGCAGGAACGGCAGACCGGACAGGCCGGCACCCATGAGGACGATCACGAGCCGCTCCGGACGCTCGATCAGCCCGCCGTCGCCGGTGAGGCCGCTCGCCTCCGCCCTTGCCTTGATGTACGAGATCACCTGGGAGGACACCAGACAGATCATGGTCGCGACCGCGAGGCCGGTGCTCTGCAACCCGAAAGCCGCCCACCACAGCAACCCGCAGAAGATCGCGCCGTCGCTGATGCGGTCACAAGTGGCGTCGAGCACTGCGCCGAAGCGCCTGCCACCGCCGCTCTCCCGGGCCATCGCCCCGTCGAGCATGTCGGCGAGCACGAACACGAACACCGTGAACGCGCCCCACCACAGTTGGCCCATCGGGAACAGCGTCAACGCGCCGAGCACCGACCCGGCCGTCCCGAGAATGGTCACGCTGTCGGGCGTGAGTCCCAGGCGTAGTGCACCTTTGGCCGCGGGCCGCGACAGCTTGGCATACGCCGCCCGCGTCATCAGGTAGAAATCGCTCACGACTGGCGATCCCACTCGCCCGCCAGCAACTGGCGCGTGTCGCGAAGCAGCTGCGGGATGATCTTCGAATCCCCGATGACCGTGATGAAGTTCGCGTCACCGCCCCAGCGGGGCACCACGTGCATGTGCAGGTGCTCCGACAACGAGCCACCCGCCGACGTGCCGAGGTTGAGGCCGACGTTGAACCCGTGTGGCCGCGACACCGCCTTCATCACTCGAATCGCCTTCTGCGTGAACGCCATCAGCTCGGCGCTCTCGGCGACGGTCAGGTTCTCCAGTTCCGCGACCCGCCGATACGGCACCACCATCAGGTGCCCGGGGTTGTACGGGTAGAGGTTGAGCACCGCATAGACCAGCTCGCCGCGCGCGACCACCAGGCCGTCCTCGTCGGACATGTTGGGGATGTCGGTGAACGGCTCGGACGACGCCGCCGATCCCTGCTTCACGGCGTCGACGATGTAGTTCATCCGGTGGGGTGTCCACAACCGCTGCAAACGGTCGGGTTCACCTACCCCGCGGTCTACGATCGTGTCGTCCGAGTCCACGTCACCCCTCGCCTGCCTGCGCCTCGACGGTTACGAGATCTGCTGTCGGAGCACTGTTCTCGCGCCGCTTCACCCAGTCGACGATGGTCTGGACAGCCGCCTCACGTCCGACACCGTTGATCTGCGTGCGGTCACCGAACCGGAAGCTCACTGCGCCGGCCTCCACGTCGCGGTCCCCCGCAAGCAGCATGAACGGCACCCGCTGGTTGGTGTGGTTGACGATCTTCTTGGCCATCCGGTCGTCGCTCGTGTCGACCTCGGCACGAATCCCGTGCTTCCTCAGGTCTGCAGCCACCTCGAGCAGGTAGTCGACATGCCCGTCGGCGACGGGAATCCCGACCACCTGTACCGGCGCCAGCCACGCCGGGAACGCACCGGCGAAATGCTCGGTGAGGATGCCGAAGAACCGCTCGATCGAGCCGAACAGAGCGCGGTGGATCAACACCGGACGCTTGCGGGTGCCGTCGGCGGCGGTGTACTCGAGCTCGAAGCGGTCCGGCATGTTGAAGTCGAGCTGAATGGTCGACATCTGCCAGCTCCGGCCAAGCGCGTCGCGCACCTGCACCGAGATCTTCGGGCCGTAGAACGCGGCACCGCCGGGATCCGGAACCAGTTCCAGGCCCGAGGATTCCGCCACCTCGCGCAGCGTATCGGTGGCCTCCTCCCAGATCTCGTCGGAGCCGACGAACTTCTCGGGGTCCTTCGTCGACAGCTCCAGATAGAAGTCGTCGAGGCCGTAGTCGGCGAGCAGGTCCAGCACGAACTGCAGCAGCCGGGCCAGCTCGTCGCGCATCTCTTCGCGGGTGCAATAGATGTGCGCGTCGTCCTGCGTCATCCCCCGCACCCGGGTCAGCCCGTGGATCACACCGGACTTCTCGTAGCGGTAGACACTTCCGAATTCGAAGAGCCGCAACGGAAGTTCCCGGTAGGACCGTCCCCGCGCCCGATAGATCAGATGGTGCATCGGGCAGTTCATCGGTTTGAGGTAGTAGTTCTGGCCCGGTTTGCGGACCGTCCCGTCCTCGTTGAACTCCGCGTCGATGTGCATCGGTGGGAACATGCCGTCGGCGTACCACTCCAGGTGACCGGAGGTTATGTAGAGCTGTTCCTTGGTGATGTGCGGGGTGTTGACGAACTCGTAGCCGGCCTCGATGTGCTTACGCCGCGAGTACTCCTCCAGTTCGCGCCGCACGATGCCGCCCTTGGGGTGGAAAACCGGTAGGCCGGAACCCAATTCGTCAGGAAAGCTGAAGAGGTCCAGCTCGACGCCGAGCTTGCGGTGGTCGCGCCGCTGCGCCTCTTCGATCAGCTCGAGATGCCGGTCGAGCGCCTCCTGCGACTCCCACGCGGTGCCGTAGATGCGCTGCAGGCTGGCGTTGTCCTGGTCGCCGCGCCAGTACGCCGCGGAGCTGCGGGTCAGCTTGAACGCGGGAATGTAGCGGGTCGTCGGAATGTGCGGACCGCGGCACAGATCTCCCCAGACACGCTCGCGGGTGCGGGGATTGAGGTTGTCGTAGGCGGTCAGCTCGTCGCCGCCCACTTCCATGACCTCGGGGTCGTCCGCGCCGGACTTGTCGTCGATCAACTCGAGCTTGTAGGGCTCGCCGGCCAGCTCAGCGCGGGCCTGGTCCTTGGACTCGTAGACGCGGCGCTCGAAGAGCTGACCGTCTTTGACGATCTTGCGCATCTTCTTCTCGAGTGCGTCGAGGTCCTCGGGGGTGAACGGTTCGGCGACGTCGAAGTCGTAGTAGAAGCCGTCGGTGATCGGCGGACCGATGCCCAGCTTGGCGTCGGGGAACATGTCCTGGACCGCCTGCGCCAACACGTGCGCGGCCGAGTGCCGGATGACGTTGCGCCCGTCCTCGGTGTCTGCCGCCACCGGGGTGACCTCGGCGTCGACGTCGGGAATCCAGGACAGGTCACGCAGGCGCCCGTCGGCGTCGCGGACCACGACGACGGCGTCGGGCGCACCCCGGGACGGGAGCCCAGCCTCACGCACCGCCGCAGCGGCGGTCGTCCCGGCAGCGACCCGGATCGGGGCTGCTGGTGCGGGGCGAGCGGGCGCGGTCATGAGGGGTTCTCCCAACGTTGGTGCAGTTCTGCAGCGTGGTCGACCGAACGGGCTCGGCGACCGCGACCATGCTATCGGTGCGCGACCTCAGGACCCGATACCAATAGGGCTTTGCAGCCAGGGCCACTCGATTCCGACCAGCCGGGCCGCGAAGTTGAGCGCCCCGAGCAGCCACAGCGTGCCGACGACGACGGCGGCGGTGAAGACGACGCCGAGGATCTTGACCCACAGGCCCTGGTTCTTGAACCACTCCATGACCTTGTCGTAGCGCTCGCGCACCCAGGTCAAGAGGCGGCGGGCCCAGTCGAACTCGGTGGCCAGGATGCCGAGGCCGATGAACACGATGGCCCAGCCCGGTCCGGGATACGGGATCGCGATGATGCCGACCGCGAACACGGCCAGGCCGACAACGCCAACCACGATGCGGTACGCCAGATCCGCAGCGGGTCGTTCCCGCAGCCGGTCACGCCACCGGGCCCAGCGCCGCGTGAAGGCGTTGCGTTTGCCGTCGGTCATGGCTGCCCCGGCTTGAGCTTCACGAACAGCGAATGCGCCTCGGCGAGCAGCTGGTCACCGTCGAGCAGGCGGCCCGAGACGAAGATCTTGCGGTCCACGATCTCGTCGATGCCGGCATCGACCTGCAACACCTTGTCGACCGGCACGACCTTGCGGTAGTCGACGTGCAGGAACGCGGTGCGCTGGGCCCGGCTACGTCCCAATTTGGCGGCGGTGAACCCGAGCACCGAATCGAAGAGGTGGGCGATCGTGCCGCCGTGGGCAGCCCGGTTGCGGCCCAGATGGTAGCGCCGGAACAGGGCGGTGCCGCCGATGCGCTCGTCATCGGTGACGTGCAGGTCGACAGGCACGTTCAGGATGTTGCCCCGGTTGGGCAGATCCATCCGTCGTCCCGACGGTGACGCCCACTCGTCGGCGTCGAACGGCGCGAGTAGTTCGGAGGCCTGCTCGATCAGGTCGGCTGCGGCGGTGACGACGTCATCAGGTGCGTCGGCCGCCCGCGCGTGGTCTTGAAGCGTGCGTACCGCCTCGACGAACCGCCCGTAGTCGGGGCCGCCGCGGGTCGTGGGCCGCGGCGGGTTGAAGCCGCCGCCGGACTGGTCGTCGGCGGATTCGGGGGCGCTCACCCGCTCACCGTATTGGTTGTGTCAGCTCTGGGCGGCACCGGCTTTGCTCAGCGTTTCGAACTCGTCGTCACTGAGCTCGATCTCACCGGCCGCCACGTTCTCCTCCAGGTGCGCCACCTTCGACGTCCCGGGAATGGGCAGCATCACCGGCGACCGCTTGAGAAGCCATGCCAACGCAAGCTGGGAGGCCGTCGCACTGTGCTCGGCGGCGATACGTTGCAGTGGACCGTCCGCAGCTGCCAGCGGTCCTGCTGCCAGCGGGAACCACGGGATGAACGCGATGCCCTGGGCTTCGCACGCGTCGACGAGAGGTTCGGCGCCTCGGGTCGTCAGGTTGTACATGTTCTGCACCGAGACGACCGGCGCCACCTTCTGCGCAGCCTGGAGTTGTTCGACGCTGACCTCCGAGAGCCCGATGTGGCGGATCTTGCCCTCCTGCTGCAGCGCCAACAGCTCCCCCACCTGGTCCTCGGCTGGGAACTTGTCGTCGATGCGGTGCAGCTGGAACAGGTCGATGGTGTCCACGCCGAGGCGACGCAAACTCATCTCGCACTCCTGGCGCAGGTACGCCGGATACCCGAGCACGGGCCACTGATCGGGACCGGTGCGCAGCAGCCCCGCCTTGGTGGCGACGACGACCCCGTCGTAGGGATGCAGCGCCTCCCGGATCAGCTCCTCGGAGATGTAGGGGCCGTAGGAGTTCGCGGTGTCGATGAAGTTCACGCCGAGTTGTACGGCTCGACGCAGCACGCGCAGGCATTCGTCTCGGTCTGCGGGCGGACCCCATACGCCCTTGCCGGTCAGGCGCATCGCCCCGAAGGCCAGGCGATTCACGGTCAGATCGGTGCCCAGGGTCAGCGTCGTCGTAGTCACCGCACCGACGGTACGCGCGCGATGCGAAGCTCAACCGGTGAAGTTGAGCGATCTGGCCGATCTGCCGCTGACCTATCCCGATGTGGGCGCAACCGCGGGCACACCGCCGCGGGGATACCGCTTCCTGCGGAGGACCTCGGTCATCGGTGTCGGCCGTCAACGCTTCGACGAGGCAGCCGCAGCAGGTATGCGTTTCGGGATGTTGCGTGGAGCCGGGCTGCGCATAGAGGCGACGACGCCGACAGCCCAAGTGGGCACCGACGTGCTCGGGCACCTGGGCCCGGTGGCCGCCCCCTGCCGGGTCGTGTACGTCCTCGACGAACCGGACCGCCGCGGATTCGCCTACGGCACGCTGCCCGGACACGCAGTCCGCGGCGAGGAGCTGTTCCTGGTGCGCTACGACAGCACCACAGACCAGGTGATCGCCGAGGTCGCCGCCTTCTCCCAGCCTGCGACGTGGTGGAGCCGTCTCGGGGCTCCGATGACCTCCCTCATGCAGAAACTGATCGCGACCCGGTATCTCAAGGCGCTCTGAACAAGCCCGCGAGAAACGGTCACAGAAGTGGCAGCGACATGCCCAGGTGATTTCCAAAGGTCAGCGGTAGATTGATGCCGAATTGACGTGAGAGTTTGGACGGTGGCGGTGGAAACTCAGGCTGACGTGGACGCAGCGCATCTGCGTGTGGCGGAATTGGTGCGCGGTCTGCACAACAGACCCGATACCGACGCGGACACAGTGGTCGCCGAGTTGGCCGAACATGCGGCCGCCGAAATTCCGGGCGCGCAGTACGCAGGCATCACTCTGACCCGCAACGCTCGCCAGATCGAGACGCCCGCAGCGACGTCACACTGGCCGCTGCTGCTCGACAAGATCCAGCAGCGCTATCACGAGGGACCGTGCCTGACGGCTGCCTGGGACGAGCAGACGGTCCACGTACCCGACCTGGAGACAGAGACGCGGTTTCCGAACTATCGACGCGACGCGCTGGCGGAAACCCCCATCAGGTCGATCATGGCGTTTCAGCTGTTCATCGCCGACGAGACCCTGGGGGCGCTCAACGTCTACTCCGAAGAGCCCAATGTCTTCACGGCGGATTCGCGAACCATCGGGATGATCTTCGCTGCGCACTCGTCGGTTGCCTGGAATTCGGCACGCCGCGAGGAACAGTTCAAGAAGGCGCTGTCGAGCCGAGACATGATCGGACAGGCCAAAGGCATGATCATGGAGCGCTATCGGGTGGATGCGGTGCAGGCCTTCGACGTCCTGCGCAAGCTGTCCCAGGATTCCAACGTGCCGCTCATCCAGGTCGCAACCGATTTGGTCGCCGGCGCCCTGGCTGAAAACGAGAAGAAGGATCGCGAGTCGTAACGACTCATGCGTTGACCGCCACCAGCACCATGTACGCCGTCGACGCCAGGGCGAGCAGCAGATACAGGGCTGGAAACCGATGTTGTGGAAGACCCTGGCTCGAACGAAGAACACGACCAGGCCGACTCCGGCAGCGACACCCAACCAGGGCAGGGACGTCATGCCGACCACGTGTCCGACCGCACCCGCGAGTTTCAGGGTCGCGAGCCACGGCACGGCCTTCTCGGGACGTGCACCGCTGCAGAGTTCTTCATGACCCCTGCGAATGCTCTGTTCGAGATGCTGTCACCGACGCCCTGATCCGGCTACTGGCGATCCGGCCTGGCTGAGCCTCGACTCAGCCAGGCCGCAGCGATCTACCGACCTTCCCAACGGTCCCGGCGGTCACCGCCGGCGACAGGTGCCCGCGTCACATCGGCATCGGCGGCGGGAGCGTGTGCAACCGCGCCACCCTGCGATGCCGACCAGTCCGTGCCTGCGCAGAGCAGATCAGACGGCACCGGGACCTCGTTCGGCAG
The DNA here is from genome assembly GCF_055419625.1 of Mycobacterium sp. IDUB_1. Classification (NCBI taxonomy): domain Bacteria; kingdom Bacillati; phylum Actinomycetota; class Actinomycetes; order Mycobacteriales; family Mycobacteriaceae; genus Mycobacterium; species Mycobacterium sp. IDUB_1. Next base: position 109,271 of record NZ_JBVAYA010000004.1, read on the forward strand.
CGGCACCGGCAGACCCGGGATGGACGGGAGATTCAACGGGGACGGCGAAATCAGGTTGGAGACGCCCGTGGCCAGCAGCGGGGTGAAGCCATCCGGCACGGGAGGTCCCGAAATCGACACGGCGGCAGGCATTCCCGGTGCAGGCGCCGGCGGCGGAGGCAGAACCCCGGCCACCGATGAAGCGGCGTCCTGCACAGTGCGCAGCACTCCGGGCGGAGTCAGCAGGTCGCGAACCGTCAGCGCGTTGCCCGGGGTGCCCGGGGTCGGAGACGACGGACCACCGCTGTTGACGCTCACTGACGAGGGCGGGGTCGGCGGCGCCGGCGATGTTGCAGCAGCGGCAGGAACCGTGACCGCGCCGCCGGGGCCACCGGGAACTGGAGGCGCCACCCCACCAGCAGGAACCGTGACCGCACCACCCGGACCACCCGGAACCGGAGGCGCCACCCCACCAGCAGGAACCGTGACCGCACCACCCGGACCACCCGGAACCGGAGGCGCCACCCCACCAGCAGGAACCGTGACCGCACCACCCGGACCACCCGGAACCGGAGGCGCCACCGCACCGGCATCCCCGAAGACCGGAGCGCCGGGGGCGCCGGGAGCACCCGGACCAGACGTACCCGCGGCAGCGGCGACGGGTGCGCCAGGAGTGCCGGCGACGCTAGGAACGCCCGCACCCCCTGAACCGCCAATCGGAGCTCCCGGGCCACCGGGGGTAGGAGGCGTCACCAAACCAGCCTCACCAACAACCGGACCACCCGGCACA
>NZ_JBVAYA010000004.1:110138-110424 GCF_055419625.1 Mycobacterium sp. IDUB_1
ACCCGGCGCAGGAGGCGTCACCAAACCAGCCTCACCAACAACCGGACCACCCGGCACACCCGGCGCAGGAGGCGTCACCAAACCAGCCTCACCAACAACCGGACCACCCGGCACACCCGGCGCAGGAGGCGTCACGACCTCCGCCGACGAACCCGCTGGAACCGCAGGCACACCTGGAGCCGGCGGCGCCACCACACCTGACTCACCAACAATCGGCGCACCCGGCACACCCGGAGCAGGCGGCGTCACGACCTCCACCGACGAACCCGCAGGAACCGCAGGCACA
>NZ_JBVAYA010000004.1:110522-111212 GCF_055419625.1 Mycobacterium sp. IDUB_1
CACCCGGCGCAGGAGGCGTCACGACCTCCACCGACGAACCCGCAGGAACCGCAGGCACACCCGGCGCAGGAGGCGTCACGACCTCCACCGACGAACCCGCAGGAACCGCAGGCACACCCGGCGCAGGAGGCGTCACCACTCCCGACTCACCAACAATCGGCGCACCCGGCACACCCGGCGCAGGAGGCGTCGCAATCTCCACCGACGAACCCGCCGGAGTCGCAGGCACAGGAGGAGCCGGAGGCGAGAAGGTCTCAACGGAACTGGATGACGGCGTCGCGGGGGCCGGAGGTGCAGGCGGCGAGAAGGTTTCTATCGACGAACCCACCGGAGTCGCAGGCACACCCGGCGCCGGCGGAGTCGTCACACCCGACTCACCAACAACCGGAGCACCCGGCACACCCGGCGCCGGCGGCGTCACACCCTCCACCGACGAACCCACCGGAACCGCGGGCACACCCGGCGCCGGGGGCGCGACCACGCCTGACTCACCAACAACCGGAGCACCGGGAACACCCGGAGCCGGAGGCGCGGGATTGCCTGCGGCAGAAGCAATTGGCGCGCCTGGGGCACCGCCGGAGCCCGGAGTCACGGCACCGCCGGCACCCTCGACTTGCGCGCCGCTGCCAGGCAGCCCGGCGGCCGGCACCACACCAGCATCACCGATGACCGGCGCACCCGGCACTCCCG
>NZ_JBVAYA010000004.1:111309-131969 GCF_055419625.1 Mycobacterium sp. IDUB_1
CCGGAAGAGGCGGAGCACCAGCCCCCACCGGAACACCCACCGGCGCACCCGGCACACCCGGAAGAGGCGGAGCACCAGCCCCCACCGGAACACCCACCGGCGCACCCGGCACACCCGGAAGAGGCGGAGCACCAGCTCCCACCGGAACACCCACGGGTGCACCCGGCACACCCGGAAGCGGTGGCAGGGCCGTACCCGCATCGCCGACGATCGGCGCACCGGGAACGCCCGGCAGAGGCGGGCCCGCATTGACAAGAGGTGTCGCGACGGGCACCCCCGGCACGGGCGGCGCCGGCGGCGTCACGCCCGCGACGGGCGTCACCGCAGCGCTCGGAGGTACCGGCGGAACAGGAGGCGTGCCAGCTCCGCTCGGCACGACCGCCGGCACTCCGGGAGTTCCCGGCGCGGGCGGCGTGACACCGGACGACGACGCGGACACCGACGCCGGCGGTCGCGGCGGTGTCGGCGGCAGGCCTGCCGACGATGAACTGGCGGGCGGAACGACGACGGGCGGCGTGGGCTGACCCGGACCGGCGGTGAACGACGACGCAGCGTTCTGCAGAGCCTGCGGAATGTCGGCTGGCCGACTGGCGATTTGCTGGAGGATGCCCACGCACGGCACACCACCCCGGCCGGGGTCCGCGGCGGCAATCGGTGTCAACATCGGCGCGCTCAAGAACATCCCCGCGCTGCCCATCATGACAACGACGATGCCCTTCTTGGTCCGTGACATGCGCTCCCAGTCCTTCTGCGTCGTGCTGCAATTCCCATCAGTTACTGGGCTTACTGAACCGACAATTTCGAGAATCACCGACGCGACAAATCCGGCGTTACGCAACCGTTGCCAAGGAGAAGCGATCCCGTTGTGATCGCCTCGCGCTGACCTGGGGTTATCCATTTCTGCCATTTCCCGGGACGCCAACCTCCGAAGGCGCTGTGAGTTTTCACCCACCGCTCGACGCCGGCGAACCGGCCGATCCGGCGTCCAGCGAACACCTTTCTCGCAAACCCGCCTGCCATCGTTGCGCCAGTGCACTTTTCGCGCACAGGATCGATCTCGGCGGTCACACACCGCCACGTCGCGCACCGGGGCGGTCCGCCCGGCTGCGTCAGCGAGCGATCAGAGATCGGCGTTCAGGTCGGCGTTGCTGAGGATCACGAGGGCCACGTCACACCGGATAGGGACCATTGACCCTGTCCCGGCGCTCACGCACCGCGCAGTCTGACAGCGGACCAAGTGGAGGTGCGATGACTTCGGCACAGATCGGATACGAGCCGATCGTCGGTGCGTTGCAGGTGGCCTGCCGGGCACCGTCGTTTCACAACACGCAGCCGTGGCGCTGGACACTGACCGGAAGCACCGTCGACCTGTATCTCGACCCGTCCCGCCGAGCCGAGACCGCCGACCGCAGCGGGCGCCAAGCATTGCTGAGCTGTGGCGCCGTACTGGACCACTTCCGGGTCGCCATCGCAGCAGCGGGATGGCATGGTGCGGTCACACGCTTTCCAGATCCGGACAACTCGCACCACCTTGCCCGCATCGCAATCTCCCCGGCAGCCTCGACGAGTTCCGAGATGCGTCGCCGCGCCGACGCGATCATCGCGCGCCGCACGGACCGCCTGGCATTTCTCGAACCTCCCGAAGCCACGGACGACCTGGTAGCGGCATCCGCACACGCCGACGCTGTCCGTCTCGACGTCATTGCCAATGACCGCCGGGCGACGGTGGCGGAGCTCTCACACCTCACCGACGCCGTCCGGCTGTTCGACAGTAGGTATCACTCCGAACTCAATTGGTGGACAGACACTTTCGCCTCCGATGTCGGTATCCCAGCCAGTGCGTTGATCTCCGCGCCCGAGAGCGACCGTGTCGCGGTCGGACGCAACTTTCCCGTCACCAATCAGCCCGAACGGCGCACCCAGATCGGCGAGGACCGCGCACACATTCTTGTCGTGTCCTCCGTCGACGACTCCGCAGATAGCGTATTGCGTTGTGGTGAAGCGCTTTCAGCGCTTCTTCTCGACGCGACGCTGTCGGGACTGGCGACGTGCATCGTGACTCACGTGACCGAAGTCGACGCCGGGCGAGATGTCCTGGCGTCGCTGATCGGTGGTGACGCGATTCCGCAGGCACTGGTCCGCATCGGGCGGGCGCCCGCGCTCGAATCAGCACCGCCGCCGACCCCACGGCGAGATGTGCACGACGTGCTGCACCTGCGCCAGGAGACGCAGTGAATTCCGGGGCCGCCCCAGCAGTGGTGGTGGGCATCGACGGGTCGCCCGCCGCGCTGGATGCCGCCCTGTGGGCCATCGACGAAGCCGAACACCACGGTGTCCCGCTGCACTTGATGTTCGTCATCGAACCCACCGATCCAGATGCGCAGGCGCAGAGAATGGCGTGCGCGCAGGCGGCCGTGAAAGACGTTGCGGGCGCGATCGAATCGACTGGTCGGCAGGTCGGGATCGAGATCAGCATCGTGCACGGGCGTCCGGTGGAAACCCTCTTGCGAGCGTCGCGGTCGGCGCTGATGCTCTGCGTCGGGGCCCGGGGGCTGCGTCATTCGACACGGGGCCGAATCGGCTCCACCGCGGCAGCGCTGTCCGCCGCGGCGCAGTGCCCGGTCGCCGTCGTGCGCTCTCGCCGAGTGCACCGCCGCGAGCGACGCTCCGTTGTCGTCGAGCTCCCCGACCGCTCCGCGGCGGGCCTGCTGCTCGACCGAGCGTTGGAGGAGGCACAACGGCGCAATGCCGCACTGCGGATCCTCGCATCGTCATCCCGCACGGCGGACGTCCAGACGCAATGGGAGCGCCGCCTCGCCGAATCACGGCGCAGATACCCTCAACTCGACATCAGCTCGGTGAGTTGCGACTCTGACGCCCTCGGTTACGTGGCGGCCAACGCCGACGACGTCGCGCTGATGGTGACCAGCCGCACGCGTCGGGGTGGCCTGAGGGAGCTCCTGGGCGCACCCGGCAACGCCGCGCTGCGCGATACCGACTGTTCGATCCTGATCTGCGGTCCGCAGACCGCACTGTGACACGGAGGGCTGACCGCTGAACGATGGCTCCGCGAGCAAGGTGACGGTGTTCCTCGTCGATGACCACGAGGTCGTGCGTCGCGGCCTGATCGAACTTCTGGGCGCCGACGAGGAACTGGACGTCATCGGTGAGGCCGGCTCGGTGTCCGAGGCGTTGGCGCGGGTGCCGGCCACGCAGCCCGATGTCGCCGTGCTGGACGTCCGACTGCCCGACGGCAACGGCATCGAGCTGTGTCGTGATCTGTTGTCCCGCATGCCGAACCTGCGCTGCCTGATGCTGACCTCCTACACCTCCGACGAGGCCATGCTCGACGCGATCCTCGCCGGCGCCAGCGGATACGTCGTCAAGGACATCAAGGGCATGGAGCTCGCCCAGGCCATCAAAGACGTGGGAGCCGGACGATCACTGCTGGACAACCGCGCCGCGGCGGCGTTGATGGCGACGGTCCGCGGCGACGGGCGCGCCAACGATCCCCTCTCGGGACTCACAGAACAGGAACGGGTCCTGCTCGATCTCCTCGGTGAGGGGCTGACCAACCGTCAGATAGCCGCTCGAATGTTCCTGGCCGAGAAGACGATCAAGAACTACGTCTCACGGCTCCTGGCCAAGCTCGGCATGGAGCGGCGCACGCAAGCCGCGGTGTTCATCTCCAAACTCGCGCAGCAGCGTGCCAACCAGGGCGGTGATCCGCCGAGATAGGTCAGCCGGAACGCAGCCATACCGCGGTGTCCGGCGGCAGAACCGTCTGCACACCCGCCGCTGAGGCCAGCACCACCGACCCCGATTCGGGCAGCGTCACCGCGACGTCGCCCGTGTTGACCCAGCACTGCGCGGCCCCACGTTCGAAGGCGACGACGCCGGCGGGCGTGGTCAGCCATTTGAGATCGCCTGCGTCGTGCCACAACTGTGCGCGCAGACCGAGGGCGCGCCGGTACAGGTTCAACGTGGAATCGGCGTCGCGGTCCTGCGCCTCCACACTGTGCTCGGCCCAGTGCCCCGGTTGCGGCAGCCACGTGACTGCGGAGGGATCGGCGGCGAAGCCGTAGGGCACATCAGTCGCCGTCCACGGCAACGGGATTCGACACCCGTCGCGGCCGACGTCGGTGAATCCGGACTGCACCCACGTCGGATCCTGGCGTACCTCGTCCGGGAGGTCTTCGATCTCCTCGAGAGCGAGCTCCTCACCCTGGTAGATGTACGCCGTCCCGGGCAATGCGAGTTGGACCAGTGCCGCCGCACGGGCGCGACGCCGGCCGGTCACGTGGTCGGGGTCCTCGACAGCCCATCGCCCCCGCTCCCAATCCGTCTCGATCAGGTGTCCGGGTTGTGAGCGCGAAAACCGGGTGACGGTGCGGGTGACGTCGTGGTTGGACAGCACCCACGTCGGCGGCGCACCGACCGTGGCGGCCGCGCTGATCGCGTCGTCGACGACGCTCCGCAGCACCTCGGCACGCCACGGGGCCCGCAGGAAGTCGAATTGAAATGCGGTGTGCAGCTCGTCGGGTCGCAGGTATCGGGCCAACCGTTCGTTGCTCGGCACCCACGCCTCGGCGATGAAGATGCGCTCCGGGGTGTAGCGCTGCGCCACTGCCCGCCACGCGCGGTAGATCTCGTGCACGCCGTCCTGGTCCCAGGCCGGGTGCCCCTCGCGCGACTGCACCAGACTTTGTGCCGCATCGTCGGGATCGGCGGTGTCGGGCAGGCCGTCGCCCTTGATCATGCCGTGCGCCACATCGATGCGGAAGCCGTCCACACCCCGGTCGAACCAGAACGCCAGGATGTCTTCGAATTCGGTTCGCACCTCGGGGTTGTCCCAGTTGAGATCCGGTTGACCGGGCGCGAACAGATGGAGGTACCACTGCCCGTCAGGAAGCCGGGTCCACGCCGGCCCACCGAACACGCTCTGCCAGTTGTTCGGCGGCTGAGCACCGTCGGGGCCGCGGCCGGACCGGAAGTGGTAGCGCTCCCGCGCCCCCGGTTCGTCGGCCACCGCCGCCCGGAACCACGCGTGGTGGTCGGAGGTGTGGTTGGGCACGATGTCGAGCAGCACACGGATGCCCTGATCGTGCGCCTCGGCGATCAGTGCCTGAGCCTCGTCCAGGGTGCCGTAAGCCGGTTCGATATTGCGATAGTCGGCGACGTCGTAGCCGGCGTCGGCCATCGGCGACGGGTACCAGGGGTTGATCCAGATCGCGTCGACGCCCAGCTGTGCGAGGTACGGAAGCCGACTCCTCAGACCTGCGACGTCGCCGACCCCGTCGCCGTTACCGTCGGCGAAGCTGCGGATGTAGACCTGATACACGACGGCGGTCTGCCACCACGGGGACTCGGCGCGGGTCACGGCACTCCTTTTCAACACGTGCGAACGTGCGTCCACGGTAGTGAACGCAGGGACGTCACGACAGCTGAAGCACTTTCGCTGCCCACCGCCGACGCATGCCGCGCCGATACGTGACCACAGCGCAGGAGTTCCTGTGAACTGTGACACACTCGTCGCTGTACCGAATGTGCTGGTCGTGGGCCCTCATCGGAACCGCGACGTCATAGACGAGGACGAGATGAAACGAATTCAGTTCGCCCGCGGGCGACGACGTCGGGCGTTAGCGCTGGCAAGCGCGCCTCTGCTCGCCGCCACCTTGTTGTCCGGGTGCGGCAGCGACGGCGGGCCTCCGACGCTGACGTGGTACATCCTCCCCGACAACGGCGGCTCTGCCGCGCGAGCCCAGGAGTGCGAAGCCGCCTCGGGCGGCGCCTATCGGGTGCGCATCGAATCGCTGCCGTCGACGGCGACCGCGCAGCGGGAGCAGATGGTTCGCCGACTCGCCGCCGGGGACACGTCGATCGATCTGGTCAGCATGGACGTGGTGTTCACCGCCGAGTTCGCAAATGCGGGCTTCTTGCGCCCGTACACATCGGAGGAAACCGGGCGCCTGACCGCCGGGATGCTGCCCGCCCCGGTGAAAACCGGGATGTGGGAGGACAAGCTCTACGGCGCACCGTACAAGTCCAACGCGCAGCTGCTCTGGTACCGCAAGTCGGCGGCCGCCGCAGCGGGCGTCGATCCGACGAGCCCCACCTTCACGTGGGACGAGATGATCAAAGCGGCTGTCGGACAACAGAAGAAGGTCGCCGTTCAGGCGCAGCGCTACGAGGGCTACACCGTGCTGATCAACGCGCTGGTGCTCTCCGGCGGCGGCGCCTTGCTCGAAGACGTCGAGGCCGGCCGCAACGCCAAGCCGTCGCTGGCCAGCCCGGCCGGCGAGAAGGCCGCCGAGATCGTCGGCACTCTGGGTCGCTCCCCCGCCGCGCCGTCGGATCTGTCCAACGCGTCGGAGGAACAGGCGCGCACCAACTTCCAGTCCGATCAAGGCATGTTCATGGTCAACTGGCCCTATGTGCTGGCCGCGGCGCGCAGCGGTGTCAAGGACGGGACTCTCGACCAGTCCGTCGTCGACGACATCGGCTGGGCCCGTTATCCGCGGGTGTCCCCCGACCGTCCCAGCGCACCACCTCTCGGTGGTGCCAACCTCGGAATCGGCGCCTACAGCAAGCACCCCGATCAGGCGGTCGCCCTGGTCGAGTGCATCAACGCCGAACCCAAGGCCACCCAGTACATGCTCGACGAGAGCGAGCCCTCGCCATACGCCGCGTCGTATGACGATCCGAAAATCCGCGAGGAGTACGCCAACGCCGACCTGATCCGCGAATCGATCGGCGACGGCGGACCTCGGCCACCGACCCCCTTCTACACCGACATCTCGGGCGCGATTCAGCAGACGTGGCATCCGCCGGCCTCGGTGAACGGCGACACCCCGGAAAGGACAGACCAATTCATGGCTGACGTGCTGGCGGGCAGGCGCCTGCTGTGACGACGCTCCAGGATCCGCCGCTGCAGAAAGAGCCAGGACAACCCTCGGTCAGCGAGCGCGCCAAAGGTGAACGTCGGCTCGGTCTGTATCTGACCCTGCCCTCGTACGTGGTGATGCTGCTGGTCACCGCCTACCCGCTCGGGTACGCGCTGGTGTTGTCGCTGTACAACTTCCGGCTGACCGACCCGGAGGGTCGCAGTTTCGTCGGTTTGCGCAACTACGGGGTGATCCTCACCGACCCGGTGTGGTGGAACGACTTCGTCACCACGCTGGCGATCACCGTCGTCACGGTCGCCATCGAACTGGTGCTCGGCTTCTGGTTCGCCTTCGTCATGCTGCGCATCGTGCGCGGGCGGGGGCCGCTGCGCACCGCGATCCTGATTCCCTACGGCATCGTCACCGTGGTCTCGGCGTTCATCTTCCGCTACGCCTTTGCGACCGACTCCGGGTTCGTCAATCAGTGGCTCGGTCTCAGCGAATTCGACTGGTTCGGCGACCAGTGGTCGGCAATCTTCGTCATCTGCCTGTCCGAGATCTGGAAGACCACGCCGTTCATCTCGCTGCTGCTGCTCGCAGGGCTGGTGCAGGTCCCCGAGGACATGCAGGAGGCCGCCAAGGTCGACGGCGCCACCGCGTGGCAGCGACTGTGGAAGATCACCCTGCCGAACATGAAGGCCGCAATCATGGTGGCCCTGCTGTTCCGCACGCTCGACGCCTGGCGCATCTTCGACAACCCGTACGTGATGACCGCGGGCGCGAACAACACCGAGACCATCTCGTTCCTTGCCTATCGGCAGAACGTCACTCTGGTCAACCTCGGCATGGGGTCTGCGGTTTCGGTGCTGCTGTTCCTGTCCGTGGTGGCGATCGCGTGGATCTTCATCAAGGTGTTCAAAACCGACCTCTCGCAAGTCAGGGGTGACCAGTGACCAAGAGCACCAAGTGGTGGACGATCGGTGGCATCATCATCGTCATCTACAGCTTCGTCCCTCTGCTGTGGATGATCAGCCTCGCATTCAAACCGCCATCGGACATCGTCTCCGGTAAGCCGCAATTCCTGCCGAGCACCTTCACGCTGGACAACTTCGCCCAGATCTTCAGCAATGAACTGTTCACGCGGGCGCTGATCAACTCGATCGGCATTGCGATCATCGCCACGTTCATCTCGGTGATCATCGCGATGTTCGCCGCGTATGCCATTGCGCGACTGGAGTTCCGGGGGAAGAAGCTGCTGCTGTCGCTGGCGCTGGGCATCGCGATGTTCCCGCAGGCCGCGCTGGTGGGTCCGCTCTTCGACATGTGGCGCGGGTTGGGAATCTACGACACCTGGATCGGCCTGATCATCCCCTACCTGACCTTCGCACTGCCGCTGTCGATCTGGACCATGTCGGCGTTCTTCCGTCAGATCCCCTGGGAGATGGAACACGCCGCGCAGGTAGACGGCGCGACGGCGTGGCAGGCGTTCCGCAAGGTGATCATCCCGCTGGCGGCGCCCGGGGTGTTCACCACCGCGATCCTGACGTTCTTCTTCTGCTGGAACGACTTTCTGTTCGCGATCTCGCTGACGTCGACCGACAGTGCCCGCACCGTGCCGGCGGCGCTGGCGTTCTTCCAGGGCGCCTCGTATTTCGAGTCGCCTGTCCCCTACATCATGGCCGCGTCGGTGATCGTGACGATCCCCGTCGTCATCCTCGTTCTCATCTTCCAGCGGCGCATCGTCGCCGGTCTGACTTCCGGAGCAGTGAAGGGATAACCCCATGGCAGCAATCACGATGCGCAATATCGTCAAGAAGTACGGTGACGGCTACCCCGCCGTCAACGACGTCAGTCTCGATGTGGCCGACGGCGAGTTCATGATTCTCGTCGGGCCATCGGGCTGCGGGAAGTCCACGCTGCTGCGGATGATCGTCGGGCTGGAGGACATCAGCTCCGGGGACATGCTGATCGGTGACAACCGGGTCAACGACAAGGCGCCGCGGGACCGAAACCTGGCGATGGTGTTCCAGAACTACGCCCTGTACCCGCATCTGACGGTGTTCGAGAACATCGCGTTCCCGCTCCGCCTGGCGGGCAAGCTCTCCGACGACGAGATCCGCCAGCGCGTCAACGACGCGGCCAAGACACTGGAACTGGGCGAGCACCTGGATCGCAAGCCGGCCAACCTGTCCGGTGGTCAGCGTCAGCGCGTCGCGATGGGCCGGGCGATCGTCCGGGAAGCCGACGCGTTCCTGTTCGACGAGCCGCTGTCGAATCTCGACGCCAAGTTACGCGGTCAGATGCGCACCGAGATCCTGCGGCTGCAACGCAAACTCGGCGTCACGACCGTCTACGTCACCCACGACCAGACCGAGGCCATGACCCTCGGCGACCGGGTGGCCGTGCTCAAAAAGGGTGTGCTGCAGCAGGTCGCCAGCCCGCGCGAGCTCTACGACCAGCCGGTGAACCTCTTCGTCGCCGGCTTCATCGGGTCGCCCCCGATGAACTTCGTGCCCGCACGGGTTCGCGGCGATCAGCTCGAGTTGCCGTTCGTGACCATCCCGCTGCGCGACGAATGGCGCGATGCCGTCTCTGACGGCACGCTCTACCTCGCCGGGATCCGGCCGGGCGCGTTCGAGGACGCCGAGTTCGTCGACGACGACAAGCGTTCGCGCGGAGTGACGTTCGATGTCACCGTCGACATGGTCGAGTGGTTGGGCAACGAGCAGTACGCCTTCGTTCCGTTCGACGCGACGCCGGAGATCAAGCAGCAGCTGGCCGAGTTGGCCCAGGATCTGGACAGCGAGCAGCTGCGAACCCAGCTCTGCGTGGAACTCGACCCGCTGAGCCGGGTTCGCGCCGGAGACAAGGCCACGTTGTGGCTGGACGCCGAGCGGCTGCACCTGTTCGATCCGCAGAGCGGCGAGAATCTCACGCGGACAAGCCAGTCCAGTGGCCGGCACGCGGCGTCCGCCGGCTGAGCCGACGAGCGAATCCGGTCATGGCCGCTCCTGAGCTGCGGCTGCGGGCTCCCTGCCCGGAACTGCTGGTGCTGCCGTGGGAGCGGCCGCTGGCCGAGTGGGCCGCGCCGGAGGTCCCGCTGCGCGATCTGCCGGTGGGGCCCAGCCGCCACCTGGTCCGGTTCGTCGAGTGTGACGGTGAGCTGTGGGCACTCAAGGAGCTGCCCCCACGGATCGCGCGCCGTGAATACGACGTGCTGCGGACGCTGGAAGACATGGGGCTCAACGCCGTTCGGCCCGCCGGGCTGGTCTTTCAGCCCGATTTCGACACCGCGATCCTGCTGACCCGCTACCTCACTGGCTCGTGGCAGTACCGCCGGATGTTCATGCGCCTGCCGCCCGATGCGCCAAAACACCGGGCCCGGCTGTTCGACGCGATGGCCACGCTGTTGGTCGAGCTGCACCGCCACGGCGTGTTCTGGGGTGACTGCTCGCTCGCCAACACGTTGTTCTCGCGCGACGGGCAGGTGCTGCAGGCGTTCCTCGTCGATGCCGAGACCAGCGAGGTCCATCCGACTCTGTCGAACGGCCAGCGCACGCAGGACATCGACATCACCGTCGAGAACGTGGCCGCAGGCCTGCTCGATGTCGCCGCCCGGCTGGATCGGCCGGAGCTGGAGCCAGGCTTCATCGCCGAAGCACTGGCGATCCGCGAACGGTACGAACAACTGTGGGAGTTGCTGCACGCGGCGCCCACATTCGGCTTCGCCGACCGGTACCGGGTGGAGGGCACGATCCGCAAGCTCAACGAGCTCGGCTTCGCGGTCGACGAGGTGTCCCTGCAACCGGTCACCTCGGGCGCCGACGAACTGCGTCTGCACGTCGCCGTCGGTGACCGGCGGTATCACGCCACGCAGCTGCAGCGACTCACCGGCCTGGAGGTCGGCGAGGGGCAGGCCCGCATTCTGCTCGGCGACCTGCACGCCTATCAGGGTCAGTTGTGCCGGGAGGTCGGCCATGACGTCGACGAGCGCACCGCAGGACAACTCTGGGTGATGGAAGTGGCCACGCCCACGATGCATCGGGCGCACGCCGCCGTCGGACGGGCAGGGACGCCGATCCAGGCGTATTGCGATCTGCTCGAGGTGCGCTGGCTGCTGTCCGAGCGCGCCGGCCAGGACGTCGGCACGGAGCGGGCACTCCATGCCCTGGCCCGCAGGGTCGTGCCGTCGGAGTCGGCGGCGCAGCTGGCCGTTGTCGAAACCCCCACCGAGCCGTTCTCCGTGCTCGACGACGATTAGCTCAAGCGGAGGCTCCGCCGCGATCAATCCGCAGATGTGGTTCAATGCTGCCAATCTAACCGCATCTGCGAAAGGCGACTTCATGCCGGCGATCCGGATCAAAGAGGCCGCCACCCTGCTCGGCGTCAGCGACGACACGGTGCGCCGGTGGATCGACAGCGGCGCACTGGCCGCGACGACGGACGACGCCGGGCGCAAGGTGATCTCCGGGGCGGACCTCGCCGACTTCGCCGTTCGGCACTCCGCGCCGCCGCCCGATCCGTTCGGTGTGGCAAGCTCGGCGCGCAACCGCTTCGTCGGGTTGGTGACCAAGGTGACCTCCGACCGGGTGATGAGCGAGGTTCAACTGCAGTGCGGACCCTTCACGGTGGTGTCGCTGATGAGCACGGAATCGGTCACCCAGCTGGGACTCGAGCCGGGAGTCGTCGCCGTCGCCGCGGTGAAGGCCACCACGGTGATCGTCGAGACGGCGGGGCAACGATGAGAGCTGTCCTTTCGGCCGCGCTGATCGTGACGGCGATGGCCGCTGCCGGCTGCTCGTCGCCCGCCGAGAACACGGGCATCACCGTGTTCGCCGCCGCCTCCCTCAAGACGGTGTTCACCGAACTGGGCACGGAGTTCGAGAAGGACCATCCCGGCACCACCGTGACGTTCAGCTTCGCCGGGTCGTCCGATCTGGTGACCCAGCTGACGCAGGGAGCGTCGGCCGACGTGTTCGCCTCTGCCGACACCAACAACATGACCAAGGCCGAGTCCGCGGGGTTGGTGTCCGGCAAGCCCGTGGACTTCGCAGCCAATCAACTGACGATCGTGACGCCGCCCGGAAATCCCTCCCGCATAGGTTCTTTCGCCGATCTCGCCCGCAGCGGAACACAGGTGGTGGTGTGCGCGCCGCAGGTTCCGTGCGGCGCGGCCGCAGAACGGCTGGAGAAGATCACCGGGGTGACGCTGACCCCGGTGAGTGAGGAATCCTCGGTCACCGACGTGCTCGGCAAGGTCACCTCGGGGCAGGCCGACGCAGGGTTGGTGTACACCACCGACGCACGCTCCGCGGGCGCCAAGGTCGACGCGATCGCGTTCCCCGAATCCTCTCAAGCCGTCAACACCTATCCCATCGCCGTCCTCAACAACGCGGAAAACAGCTCGGCAGCTCAACAATTCGTGGATCTTGTCACCGGTGCGCGCGGGCGCGAGGCGTTGGCGGCGGCCGGCTTCGCGGCACCGTGACCCGACGACGGCGGGCCGGAGGCGCGGTTCCCGTCGGACTACCCGGGTGGATCTACCTCCCGGCACTGCTCGGCGCCGCGTTCCTGATCGTTCCGCTTCTGGCAATCGTCGCGCGGGTCGACTGGGCACACTTCATCCCCCTGATCACCTCCGAATCTGCCCGAGCTGCATTGGTTTTGAGTATCAAGACCGCCGCGGCGAGCACGTCCCTGTGTGTGCTGCTGGGGGCGCCGATGGCTCTCGCGCTGGCCCGCAGCCGCCTACCCGGTCGATCGGTGGTACGCGGGCTGATCCTGCTGCCGCTGGTGCTGCCACCGGTGGTCGGCGGACTCGCGCTGCTCTACACCTTCGGCCGGCAGGGTCTGCTGGGTCATCAGCTCGAAGTGCTCGGGCTGCGGGTGGCTTTCTCCACCACCGCGGTGGTGCTCGCACAGACCTTCGTCTCGCTGCCGTTTCTGGTTCTCAGCCTCGAAGGCGCGTTGCGCACCGCGGGGCAGGGATACGAGCAGGTAGCCGCCACACTGGGCGCCAGCCCCACCACAGCGCTGCGCACCGTCACCGTCCCGCTCGTGTGGCCGGGCCTGGTCTCGGGCGCCGTGCTCGCGTTCGCTCGGTCGTTGGGTGAGTTCGGCGCGACCCTGACGTTCGCGGGTTCGCTGCAAGGAGTGACGAGGACGCTTCCGCTGGAGATCTACCTGCAGCGCGAGGCCGATGCCGACGCCGCCGTGGCGCTCTCCCTGCTGCTCATCGCCGTCGCCGCGGTGATCGTGGTGGTCACGGCGGGACGACGGTCGGCGGGGTCGGCGGGGTCTCTGGCATGAGCGCAGTGGACGCCCGCCTGGTACTCACGCAGCGCGGGGTCGACCTCGAGGTCGCGGTCGCCGACGGTGAGGTGATGGCGGTGCTCGGGCCGAACGGGGTGGGCAAATCGACTGTCATGCAGGCCATCGCGGGCCTCGTCCGCCCCGACAGCGGCCACGTAAGGATCGGCGACGACGTCGTCACCGACGTGCAGGCGGGCGTCTTCGTGCCGGCGCACCGGCGAGGGGTCGCACTGCTGGCCCAACGGCCCCTGCTGTTCCCGCATCTGAGTGTGGTCGCCAATGTCGCCTACGCGCCGCGGTGCCGCGGCCTGTCCCGGCGGGCCGCGGCCAGCCGGGCGCGCCACTGGCTCGACGCCGTGGACGCCGGTCACCTGGCCGAGCGCCGGCCCGCTCAGCTGTCCGGTGGGCAGGCTCAACGCATCGCGCTGGCGCGG
Source organism: Mycobacterium sp. IDUB_1 (assembly GCF_055419625.1). Classification (NCBI taxonomy): domain Bacteria; kingdom Bacillati; phylum Actinomycetota; class Actinomycetes; order Mycobacteriales; family Mycobacteriaceae; genus Mycobacterium; species Mycobacterium sp. IDUB_1. The sequence goes on from NZ_JBVAYA010000004.1 coordinate 124,940, forward strand.
GCGCTGGCTGCCGAACCGCGAGTCCTGCTGCTCGACGAGCCGTTCGCGGCCCTCGATGTCGGCGCGGCGGCGGCGTTGCGGCGAACGGTGCGCGATCTGCTCCGACAGGAGTCCCGAAGCGCGCTGATCGTCACCCACGACGTCCTCGACGCGCTCGCGATCGCGGACACCGCAGTGGTCATCGAGGGCGGTCGTGTCGTCGAGCGCGGGCCCGTGCGTTCGGTGCTGACCGCTCCGCGCAGCGATTTCGCGGCGAGCATCGCGGGGATGAACCTGGTGTCCGGTGTGGCCGGCCCGGGAACTCTGCGTACCCCGTGGGGCCTCGAGCTCGCGGGTACCGGCGACGTGGAACACGGGGCAGCCGCCGTCGCTCTGTTCTCCCCGGCTGCGGTCGCCGTCCACACCGAACGCCCGCGGGCCAGCCCCCGCAACGTCATACCGACCACCATCGCCGACGTGGTGCTGCGCGGCGACGCGGTGCGCATCCGGGGCGCCGACCTGGCCGACGGCAGCCCCGGGCTGGCCGCCGATGTCACTCCCGCGGCGGTGCTGGATCTGGGTCTCGAGCCCGGTCAGCACGTCTTCTTCGTCATCAAGGCGCAGGAGATCGGCCTCCATCACGCACCGCACCGCACGCCGCGAGCCGCCCCCGATCCACCGGGCGCAGTGCGCTAGCGTCAAAACCCGCGCCCGGCACGTCGACATTTGCTGACAAAGCACGTCGGGCACGAGATAGTTAGCAGTATGGGAGCGTTGTGGACATGGGCCGGTTCCCCCGGCGGGTGATCGCGCTGGTCATCGCGCCGGTGGCGGGGGTTCTCGTCCTCACGGCGCTCCTTGTCATGGGGCAGGTCATGGGGCAGGCCGCGCCGGACGCGCGCATCGCCGACGATCTCATCAACCTGGCGCTGCTGACCTATGCCACCGTGTGCGCGGGATTTGCCGCCCGGTATGCGTCCGGGCGGCTTCGACGGGCGTGGGGCCTGATGGCGGCGGCCCTGTCCGCCTGGACAGTGGGCGACGCGATCTGGTTCGTCTACGAGGTGATCCTGCGCCAGGAGGTGCCCGTCCCCTCGGTCGCCGACGGCTTCTATCTCGTGTTCGCCGGTTTGGCGACCGTCGCGATGACCCAGTTCGTCGCCGAGCCCATCCAGCAGTCACGACTGCGCATCGTGCTCGACAGCGTCACCGTCACTCTGTGTCTGTTTCTCCTGGCGTGGATCCTGGTGCTGAACGACGTCTACGACGCGTACCGCGACGACCGGACCGCCGTCGTCGTGGCGTTCCTCTACCCTGCGGCCGACATCGTGATGCTGACGATTGCCGTGGTGACGCTGATGCGCTCCACCGGCGGTCAACGCGTCTCGATCAGCCTGCTCACCGCAGCCATCACGGTGATGGCGATCGCCGACAGCGCCTACGCCGGTCTGGTGGCCCAGGACCGCTACCAGTCCGGCGATCTGATCGATGCGGCGTGGGCGGGGGCAGCGGCACTGTTCGCCGCGGCGGCGGTGATCAGCAGTGCAGCGCCGACCCCTCGCGCGCCCGGCCTGCCGTCGCCGTCGAAGGCGTCTGTGTGGCTACCCTTCGTGCCCCTGCTGCTGGCCGGAACGATCGGGCCGGCGATCCTCTTGTCCGGCCTCGAGCGGTTTTTGGTGCCGGCCCTGGTCACGGCGGTGTGCATTCGGCAGTCCGTGGCGGCGTGGGAGAACCGTCGGCTGGTGCAGGCCGCCGCGGACCACGCGCTCCAGGACCCGCTGACAGGATTGGCGAATCCGACGATGTTCGGCGAGCGGCTGGCGCACGCGATGATGCTGCGGGCGCGCATCGACCGCTCTGTCGCGGTGCTCGCTCTCGACCTCGACGATTTCCGCCTGATCAACGAGAACCTCGGCCACGATGCCGCCGACAGGTTGCTCGTCGATGTGGGGCAACGGCTGTCTGACACGGTGCGCCCCGGCGACACCGTGGCCCGCATCGCCGGCGACGAGTTCGCGATCCTCCTCGAAGGGCCCTACGACGCGTCGGACGAGGTGGCCCAGAAGGTCAGCGCCGCGTTCGATATTCCGTTCAGTGTGGACGGGCAGGACATCCTGCTGCGGCCCAGCATCGGCGTCACGGTCGCGTCCATGACCGAACCCGATCTGGTGGCCGACACCGTGCAACGGCGCGCGGTCGTCGCCATGCAGGCGGCCAAGCGCGCCCGGTCGCGTGACGTGCACTCGTTCACGGCCGACATGATGGCCGCTGACGGTGACCTGGCAGAACAGTTGGCCGAGCGGCGCAAAGGCACCGGCGGCGCCGCTGAGCTGCAGCTGCTGGGCGAGCTACGCAACGCCATCGACCACAACGGCCTCGGAGTCGTCTACCAACCCAAGATCTCCCTGGTGACCGGCGAGATGGTCGGGGTGGAGGCGCTGCTGCGGTGGCCCCATCCCCGGTTGGGCACTCTGTTGCCCGACGCGTTCATCGGCCTGGTTCGCGAGCGCGGGCTGATCCAGCGAGTGACCCGGATCGTGGTGGACCTCGCCCTCGACGATGCGGCGCGCTGGCACGCCAAGGGGCTGAGTATGCCGGTCGCGGTCAACCTGTTCGCGCCGTGTCTGCGTGAGACCGATCTGCCCGAACTGTTCTGCGAAGCGCTGGACAGCCGCGGGCTGGACACGGATCTGCTGACGGTCGAGATCACCGAAGACGTGGTGCTCAGTGACATGAAGACGGTGACCGCGGTGTTGGGTCGGCTGCGCGCCCGCGGCATCCGCGTGGCGATCGACGACTTCGGCAGCGGTTACTCGTCGCTGTCGTATCTGCGCGACCTCCCGATCGACGAGGTGAAGCTCGACCGTCACTTCGTCGCGCCTGTCACGACCGACACCCGGGCGGCAGCTGTGGTCCGCGCGGTGATCGACTTGACGCACGACTTGGGCATCACCGTCGTCGCCGAGGGAATCGAGGACGAGCAGACCGCTGAGTGGGTGCGGCAACACGCCTGCGACATCGGCCAGGGCTATCTGTTCGGCAGGCCGGCCGGAGCGGCTGACATCGCGGTCAGAGCCACCTCGGGCACGCACGCCTGACGCGCCGGGCCACCCGGAGCAGGTGAGCCCCGACACCGCCATAACGCCCTGAACTGCGGGGCCGGTTTTTCAGCGGACTTTCTCAGACGAATAGGCTTGCGCTTCTCTTTTTGCACCGTATTGTCGTACGTACGTGCTAAACGTGTGATGTCACCGCAGCAAGACCCGCCGGAAGCAAACTGGCACAGCGGTGACGTATTTAACCGCAGTAAGCGCATGTCGAGAATCCGGCGTGACCTATTGGTCCTATGCCAATCGCTTGCCGGCGGTCCGCAAGACCTGACGCCGGTCTCCGACCGTTCCCAATTCGCCTGAAGAAGCCAGCGAGTTGTCCGTACGTCCCCGGATATCGGACGCGTCCCGTCATAAAGGAAAGGCGTGGTTTCTCATGCCTACTCTCGAAAAGCCAATTGCTCCACACCGTAGAACCAATTCCGGCGGTTACGCCGACGTCGCCGACATGTTCCGAGAGCTGGCCCTGCTCGACAAGGGCTCTGCTGTCTACGAGCGCCGCCGCGAGGCGATCATCCAACGCTGCCTGCCGCTGGCCGACCACATCGCCCGCCGATTCCGTGGGCGCGGTGAAACACACGACGATCTGGTCCAGGTGGCCCGTGTCGGCTTGCTCAATGCGGTGAATCGCTTCGACATCGACACAGCTGACGACTTCCTCGCCTTCGCCGTGCCGACGATGATGGGCGAAGTGCGCCGCTACTTCCGCGACCACGGATGGGCGTTGAAAGTCCCGCGCCGACTCAAGGAACTCAACATCCGTCTGAAGAACGCGCGAGCGGAGCTGACTCAGGAGCTCAATCGCGCACCGTCACCCAGCGAGTTGGCGGAGTATCTCGGGCTCGACCGTGAACAGGTCATCGAAGGGCTGATAGCTGCCGACGCATACTCGACCCGCTCGACGGAGCAGGAGATCACCTCAGCAGGTGACGGGCTGACGATGATGGAAACCCTCGGTGGGCCAGACGCCAACCTGGAGAAAGTCGTCGACATCCACACGGTGCGTCCGCTCATCGCGGCGCTGCCGGAACGGGACCGCCTCGTGCTGAAGATGCGGTTCTTCGACAACAAGACGCAATCGCAGATCGCCGACGAGATCGGCGTGTCCCAGATGCACGTGTCGCGACTGCTCGCACGCGCCCTGTCGACCATCCGCGAGAAGGCCAGCTGACAGACCAGTGACCTGCTGCCGCGAACGCGGCAGCAGGTCACTGCTGTTTCACGACAAATTCAGTTGCGTGTCAGGTCGTTTGGCGGTGCTGTCAGCGTTTGACGGCGTCGAACGCGCTCTCGAGAGTGGCGTGCAGCGCGAACAGCTCGGCCAGGCCGATCATCCGCATCGGCCTGCTGGTCGCCGGACCGTCGGCAACCACCACGAATTGCGTTGCGTCGCCGCACCGTTCGTGCGCGTCGACCAGCAGCCCCATCCCGACCGAGGCCAGGAAGTCCACCGCACCGAGGTCGATGATCATCGCCGACGGTTTCTTCTTCAGGGCTGTGTCGATCTGACGGTCGAGCGCACCGATGGTGAGCATGTCGAGGTCACCGACGCAGCGGATGACGACAACCGTGTCGTGCCAGGAATCGGTGACGATGCACGGGGACGACGCGTCTGACGGGTCAGGCATGGACGTAATGGACGACATATCGACTCCCGATCGCTGATCAAAAACGCTGCGTCTCACGGGCTGCTGAGTCTGAACCAAAACGATGGGGCGCGTCATGATCAGTGTATACGCGTTTACAGACTTCCGGTGCACGTCACCGAGAACCGATGGTCCCGATCGATCCGAGCGCGAACGTGCGGACCCGACCGGCGACCGTCGACCGACACATCGAGATGAGCGGCTCGGACATGTGCTCGATCAACACCACCTCGATCGGTCCTGCTGCCCCGTCGAGTACCACTCGGATGGAGGCGTCCTGATGGTCGACCGACAGCGGTGAGAGCGCGTGGATGCGCTCTTCTCCGAAGGTTTCTCGGGCGAAGTACTGTGCGGCCTGCACGGCGTGGGGCAGTGACGTGCGGCCACGAAGAAATCGGTTGTCGAGGGTGCCGGCGAAGTACCTGTCGATGAGACCGGCGGCGTCGGTGGCGTCGATACGGCCATAGCACAGGCCCTCGGGCAGCACCAGCATCGTCGCCGCGAACCGGTCTCCCCCGAGATGCGAACACTCCCAAGTGATCTCTGGATGCCGGGCGGCGATCGCAGCAACCGCACCGCGGCCACGCACGGCGCAGCACTGGTCGTGTCGGCCGTGCGCGCACACGACGACGACGGGCTCGGTGCAGCGCGTCCCGTCACTGCCGTCGAGCGCGATATCCAGGTAGCCGGCCGGGTCTGCCACCTCACCCTGATAGAGCGCCTCCGTACCCTCGTCCGCGAATGCCAGATACCAGCGCCACCGCGGCGGCGTGACACGGCGGCCCGGTCGCCGGATTGCGGCGACGCGCATACCTGCCGCCTCGAAACGCCGGGCCACGGCGCGGCCGAGGTCGGGGTCGATGATCGACGGCGAGTTCAGGAAGGCCGACGGGCCCCAACCCCCGCTGAGCTCCAGCAGGGCCCAGGCGTGGCCGGCACTCGCCGTGCCGTACATGGAGTCTCCGCGCAGCACAGACTGGTCGCTGCAGGGCATGCGTTTGGCTTGAGCCATCGGGTCAGTCGGCGCCGTCAACACGTACTACGGCGACGACGGCCTCGCGCAGAAGTCTGCGCAGCAGCACCGTCCCGTCGTGGGCGTCGAGTCCGGGCAGCGTCTTCGCGTCCAGCACCATTCCGGAGAGCAGAGCTTCCAGCGCCGGTCTACAGAACGCGGGGAACGACATCGTGCGGTCAGGCAGCCGCAGCCGGACCCGCCCGTCGGCCTCGACGGCCGTCGCCCACAGCCCGCGGCGCCACCGCACCCGGGTGGTGTCTGCGGCGCGCAGAGCGTCGAGTGTCGCCAGCGGAGCGACAGCCACCGGCCGGGTCCGATCGGCGTGACGGCGGGCCAACCGGGCCGCGATCGCCTCGCCGAGTTCCTCGGTGCGGTCGCCGGCGGCGGCGGTCAGCGCGGCCAACATCTTGGCGGCCAACGCGGCGGTCTCGGCGGGATCGGCAGGGTCGAGGTCCATCGGAAGCGACGCCCGGAACTCGGCCGTGTCGGCCAGGGTGTCAACCAAGGCCCGCAGCACGTCGACACCCGTCGTCGCGGACACCCCGATCGTCAGGTGAATCGACGTGGCGTCCTCGGAAATGGCGGAATGCAGCCAGCCCCGGGGCAGGTACAGCGCGTCCCCAGCGGTCAGCGTCGTATCGATCACCGCGGCTTCGGTCACGCGCGCGGAGATCGCGCCGCGGTGGTCGGTCCAGGGTTGGCTGGGCAGTGGATCGGGGTGGACGGGCTCGTGGACGATCCAGCGCTTGGCGCCGCTGACCTGCAGCACGAACACATCGTGAACGTCGTAGTGAGCGTCGAAACCGCGATTGCCGGGCGGGGTGATGTACGCGTTGGCCTGAACGGGATGCCCGAGATCGTCGACGGCATCGCGGACGAAGTCGATCAGAGGGGGCCACAGCCGGTGCAGTCCTTGTAACACCAGGGTGGCGCCGGCCGCGAGTTGCCCGAGGACACGGCCGGAGTCCGCCTGGTCGGGCATTTCAGCGCCGAAACCCGCGGCGTCGACGTAGCACTCCCGCCCTAGCAGAGAGCCTTCTTTGGCCATTCGAAGGAACGGCGCGCGTACCCCGCGACTGGTGATCAGCTCGTCGACCGCTGCCGGAGACAGCAGGTCGGTGAAGTCACGGGGTAGCGCGTCGGACCGACTCAGAAGGGGGCGTCGCCCCCAGTACTGCGCCGCGAAGACGTCGGTGTCGACTGCTACGCAGCGAGTCAGCACGCAAACGTCCTAGGCGGTGCCGTCCGCACCGCCGTCATGGCCGCCGGGATTCGAGCCG
>NZ_JBVAYA010000004.1:132066-652225 GCF_055419625.1 Mycobacterium sp. IDUB_1
CCGCCGTCAGCCGGACCTTCGCCGCCCGCGGTGCCGTCAGCGCCGCCGTCGTGACCGCCGGGATTCGAGCCGCCGTCAGCCGGACCTTCGCCGCCCGCGGTGCCGTCAGCGCCGCCGTCGTGACCGCCGGGATTCGAGCCGCCGTCAGCGGGCCCTTCGCCGCCGGATTCTGTGGTGATGTCGTCGTCATCGAGTGCCATTGTCGTCACCTTTCCGCGCCGCTGCGATGAGCCGCAGCCTACCGCGCGAGGCAGAGGTGCCCGCCCTGATCAGGAACCAAACACAGCGGTCGGGCACCGGAGATCACAGAGCGCGGCACACGGGGTAACGATCGGGGCGCGCTGCGCGCAAAGCGTCGGTGGCGCAGTAGGATCGGGCCATCGATCCGACGTGGGATCGCCCGGCCATTCGCCGATAAACACTGGAGAACGCTTGAGGTCTGATCGTCGTGCCCGCATTGCCTGTCTGGCAACTCTGCTCGCGGTGGTCGCCGCGTTCGGCATCGTCTCGTCGAGCTCGCAGCGCTGCAATGACGGATGTCAGGCTCTGGCCGCCGGCAGTTCCTCCGCGTTCGCCCCGCCCGCTCCCCCGTCGCCGACCGAACCGGCACGTCTGATCGTGACGCCCGGCGCCGGAGCCGAGGACGTCAAGCCCGATGCCCGGGTGCTCGTTGCTGCCGTCAGCGGGACGCTGGACAGCGTCACGATGGTCAACGACGCGGACAAAGAGATCCCGGGGGTACTGACCCCCGATGCGAAGGCGTGGAAGCCGACGGTGCAGCTCGGCTACGGCCGCACCTACACGATGACGATCAGCGGGCACGGCCCCGGCGGCATGCCGACCCGGCAGACGTCGAGCTTCAGCACGGTCGACCCCAGCGAGCAGACGTCGGTGTACCTGAACACGCCTGGCTACGCGCCGATCCAGGACGGTGGCACCTACGGGGTGGGGATGGTGATCGTGGCGCACTTCGACGAGAGCGTCGACAAGGCGGCCGCCGAACGGCAGCTGCGGGTGCGCACCGATCCGCCCGTACAGGGCAGCTGGTACTGGGTCGACGACCAGACCGCGCACTGGCGTCCGCAGCGCTACTACGCGCCGGGCACCAAGGTCAGCGTCGAGGCCGACATCTACGGCGACGAGCTGGGCGACGACCTGTACGGCGCGGAGGACCAGAAGGTGAGCTTCGTGATCGGCGACGCGCACGTCTCGATCGCCGACGACACCACCAAGCAGGTGAGTGTGTTCGACAACGGCAAACTGGTGCGCACGATGCCGACGTCGATGGGGATGGGCGGCACGGAGACCATCGGCGGGAACACGCTGTCGTTCTGGACGCCGCCCGGGGTCTACACGGTGATCGACAAGGCCAACCCGGTGATCATGGACTCCTCGACGTTCGGGCTGCCGGTCAACAGCCGGCTGGGCTATCGCGAGACCATCCCATGGGCGACGAAGATCAGCTCCGACGGGATCTACCTCCATCAGCTCAATTCGACGGTGTGGGCGCAGGGCAACACCGACACCAGCCACGGCTGCCTGAACCTCAACAGCGACAACGCGCAGTGGTTCTACTCGTTCTCCCAACCGGGCGATGTGGTCGAGGTGCGCAACACCGGCGGGCCGCCGCTGCGCCTCGATCAGAACGGCGACTGGACGCTGCCGTGGGCCGAATGGGTGAAGGGCAGCGCGCTCAAGCAGTAGCGGCCGGCTGCGCGAGCCTTGTGGGCCTTGCCAGAACAGCACGGTGTCACACGTGCTGGAACACCTGCGCCAGACTGGTTCCGTGCCGGCCCGACGACGCGATACCCCGCCACCGCGAACGGGCGGCGGTGAAATCGAGACGCTGCGCGGGTTCCTCGACTACCTGCGGTCCTCGATGGCGGCCAAGGTCGACGGAGCTCCGGAGCCGCAGGTGCGCACGGCGCTGGTGCCGTCGGGCACGAATCTGCTCGGTCTGCTCAACCACGTCACCTGGGTCGAACGCTGGATCTTCCTCGGCGACAACGTGACCGACTGGCCGTCGACGTTTCGCGCCGCTCCCGAGGACTCCGTGGCCGACGTCGTCGACCGTTACCGAAAGACTGTGCAGGAGGCCAACGCTGCGCTCGACAAGTGCACCGACCTCGCCGACCCGGTGCCGGGACGGGACTCGCCGACCGTGCGGTGGGCGCTCACCCACATGATCGAGGAGACCGGGCGCCACGCCGGTCACGCCGACATCCTGCGCGAGCTGATCGACGGTGCCACCGGGCGCTGACTGCGACCCTCGGCTCTCGGCTACTCGGCGGCGCGCAACAAGGCGACGTCGGACACCATCCTGATGTGATCGGCCATCGCGCGCGCTGCTTCGATGGAGTCCTGGCGCCGCACCGCTTCGGCGATCCGCTTGTGACCCTCGAGGGACGCGCGCGGACGGTCCTGCTGAGACAGCGATTCGATGCGCGTCTCACGCACCAGGCCCGAGATCTCATGCATCAGCTTGGCCAGGAGCGACGAGTGGGCGGCAGCGGTGATCGCCTCGTGGAACATCTCGTCGCCGACGACACCGCGCTCGCCTGAGCGGACCTCCTCGTCCATTCGCGCGATCGCGGCGTCGATAGCCGCCATTTCTTCGGCGGTACGGCGGAGGGCGGCGAGTCCGGCCAACTTCACTTCCAGCGCTTCGCGGGCCTCGATGATGTCGGGGATCCGGTCAGCGTGCTCACGCAGGGCTTTGATCGCCCGCTCCTCGGTGGGCCGACGGATCAGGATCGCCCCGTCACCGTGGCGGACCGACAGGACACCCTGGACCTCCAGGGCGACGAGCGCCTGGCTGAGCGAGGCGCGACTGACTCCGAGCTTGGCAGCGAGCTCGCGCTCCGCGGGCAACCGGTCACCGGGTTCCATGTCGTTGTCGGCCATGTACACACACAGTTGCTCGACGATCACCTCGTACAGTCGCGGCCGCGTGACAGGCCTCAGTTGCTCTACCACTGACTCACCTACTCTCTGGGCCACAGAATACTCCAAGGTGAAAGGGGGTTGGCGTAGGTCAGATCACACCAGGGCTTGACAGTGATCTACCCCACTGGTGTACTGGCTAAGCCAGTGAGCCACTGGTGACCCGTTCACATTCGGAGAGTGCCATGCCACTAGAGCTGATCCCGATCCTCGCCCTCGTCGCGATGTTCGTGGCTGCGACCCTTCTGCCGATCAACATGGGGACCCTCGGCTTCGTGGCCGCGTTCCTGGTCGGCACCATCGCCGTCGGGATGAACACCGACGACATCATTGCCGGTTTCCCCAGCGACCTGTTCCTGACATTGGTCGGCGTGACCTATTTGTTCGCGATCGCGCAGAACAACGGAACGGTCGACCTGATGGTTCGCGGAGCGCTTCAGCTCGTGCGAGGCCGGGTGGCCCTAATACCCTGGGTGATGTTTGGCATCACCGGGGTGCTGACCGCGCTCGGAGCCCTCGGGCCTGCCGCCGTCGCGATCATCGCGCCGATTGCCTTGACGTTCGCCCGGCAGTACAAGATCAACGCCCTGCTGATGGGCATGATGGTGATCCACGGCGCACAGGCAGGTGGCTTCTCCCCCATCAGCATCTACGGCGTGACGGTCAACAACATCGCCGCCAAGGCCGGCCTGGTCAACAGTCCGCTCACGCTGTTTCTCGGAAGCTTGTTCTTCAATGCCGGAATCGGCGTCCTCCTGTTCGTCTTCCTGGGCGGCAGAAAACTGATCGGGCGAACGATCCACGATGCTCACGACGATGACATCGCCCTGGGCAGCGGGACATCGGCGAAGACACCACAGGATCCGTCGAACACCCCGGTCTTCTCCGGGCATGGCACCAGCGCATCGACCAGCACCTTGGTTGCCCCGCCGAACTCCCCGACGAGCACGCTTCCGCGACATTCGGTGTCGTTCAACCAGGTGCTGACGCTGATCGGCCTCGGCGCGCTGGGCGTGTTCTCGCTCGTCCTCGACATCGACCTCGGGTTCGTGTCGATGACCGTCGCCGCGGTGCTCGCACTCGCATCCCCGAAAGCCCAGAAAGGCGCTGTCTCCCAGATCAGTTGGTCCACGGTCCTTCTGATCGGCGGAGTCCTCACCTTCGTCGGCGTGCTGCAGGAAGCGGGCAGCGTCGAATGGGTCGGCAACGGGGTCGCCAGCATCGGAATGCCCCTGCTGGTCGCGCTGCTGCTCTGCTATCTGGGCGCCATCGTGTCCGCCTTCGCATCCTCGGTCGCCATCCTCGGTGCGACGATCCCGCTTGCGGTGCCGCTACTTCTCGCCGGCGAGATCGGGCCCGTCGGAGTCATCGTCGCACTGGCCATCGCCTCGACAATCGTTGACGTCAGCCCGTTTTCGACGAACGGAGCGCTGGTCCTCGCGAACGCCCAGGGCGTCGACAGGGACAAGTTCTACAAACAGATCCTCAAATACAGCGCGATCGTCGTCGCCATCGGCCCACTCATCGCCTGGGCGGTGCTGGTCGTGCCCGGCTGGCTCTGACGTAGCGACATGTAGCGCCTGCGGTCTACGGACCGTGGGCGCTGCTTGTCGTCCGGGGACCGGCTCAGTGCCGTAAGTCACACGGCGCGAACCGAATTCAGCTGTTGACACTTCGCAGTGCCGACTGCTTTGCTCAATTGGCTAGTCCACTAGGACACCATTCCACTAGGCCTGAGGTGAACGATGACGAGAACGCCCTCCACGCAGCACACCGATGACGCAGCCGGACCCTTGCACGGCCTGGTCGTCGTCGACCTCACACGCGCCCTCGCCGGACCGCACGCGGCGATGATGCTCGGCGACCTCGGTGCGGACGTCATCAAGGTCGAACACCCGCAGGGCGGAGACGACACACGCGGCTGGGGGCCACCATTCGTCGAGCCTGACGATGCCGCAAGGGAATCCACCTACTTCCTGTGCGCGAACCGAAACAAGAAGTCCGTGACTCTGGACCTCAAGAACGACGCGGACAAGCTCGTCCTGGCAGACCTGCTGGCCCGAGCGGACGTCCTGATGGAGAACTTCCGCCCGGGAGTCCTGGACCGCCTCGGCTTCTCCCACGAGCGGCTCGAGGAGCTCAACCCTCGCCTCGTGATGCTGTCGATCAGCGGGTTCGGCCATGACGGACCCGAAGCGGGGCGCGCCGGCTACGACCAGATCGCCCAAGGCGAAGCCGGATTGATGTCCGTGACCGGTTCCGGCCCCCACGACAATCAGCGCGTAGGCGTTCCGATCGCGGATCTGCTGGCAGGGATGTACGGCGCCTTCGGCGTCCTCGCGGCACTGCAGGAACGCGAACGCACCGGCCGCGGCCAGGTCGTTCGGTCGTCACTGCTGGCGGCAGTCGTGGGAGTCCATGCTTTCCAGGGCACCAAGTGGACAGTCGAGGGACAGGTGGGAGAGGCGACCGGTAACCACCACCCGTCCATCTGCCCCTACGGCCTGTTCGACACCGCCGACGGGGCGGTTCAGATCGCCGTCGGCAGCGAGGGTCTGTGGCACCGCTTCTGCGCAGGATTCGGCCTCGACCCCACCACCCCAGGGATGGAGTCCAACCCGGACCGCGTCGCGAACCAGAAGAACGTCAATGAGCTTGTGCAGAGTGTGTTTTCACTCCACGCGACCGATGAGCTCCTGGATAAGCTCGACCAGATCGGTGTTCCCGCCGGCCGTATCCGCTCGATCCGCGAAGTCTACGAGTGGGAGCAGACCCGCTCGCAGGGGCTCGTCATCGACGTCGAGCACGCGACACTCGGCCACATCGCGTTGCCGGGCCCCCCGCTGCGGTTCTTCGAACCCGACGGCACGGAACGCACGCGCCGCGTGCACACTGCGCCGCCTGTACTCGGGGCCGACAACCACCTCGTCGATGCGCTGCGGAGGTCGGCATCGTGACCAGGGCGAGCGCGAACCGGCTGATCGAAACCCTCGCCGACACCGGCTCCTGGCTGTCGTGGGACGTCCCGGTGGTGGACCCACCGACCAATCCGGGCTACGCCGCGGAGCTGGCGCGGGCCAGAGCCAAAACCGGGCTGGACGAGGCCGTGCTCACCGGCGAAGCCACCATCCGCGGTCGACGCGTCGCAATGTTGCTGTGCGACTTCGGCTTTCTCGGTGGATCCATAGGCGTCGCCGCGGGCGAGAGACTCACTGCCGCGATCCGCCGCGCCACAGCCGAGCAACTGCCACTCATCGCGCTACCGACGTCGGGTGGCACCCGAATGCAGGAAGGCGCGAGGGCGTTCCTGCAGATGGTCAAGATCACCGCCGCTGTGGTGGACCACAAAGCCGCACATCTCCCCTACCTGGTCTACCTCCGGGATCCGACGACGGGCGGTGTGTTCGCATCCTGGGGCTCGCTCGGTCACGTCACGTTCGCCGAACCCGGTGCACTGGTCGGCTTTCTGGGTCCGCGCGTCTACGAGGCTCTGTACGGCAACCGCTTCCCCGTCGGCGTACAGACATCGGAGAATCTCTTCGCCTGCGGAATCATCGATGCCGTCGTCGCCATCGACGAACTCGGCGACATGGTCGATCGGGCGCTCGACATCATCGCCATCCCGAGCCGTGCCGCCACGCCACCCGCTGCGCCGTGGGCGGCGGCCGTCGACGTACCCGCATGGCAGTCCGTCATTGCGACGCGACGAGCCGACCGGCCGGGGGTTCGCGACCTGTTGCGCACCTCGGCATCGGATGTTCTGCCGCTCAACGGCACCGGACAGGGCGAGAATGATGCCGGATTGATGTTGGCGCTGACCAAGTTCGGCGAGTGGCCGTGTGTCCTGCTCGGTCAGGATCGGGCCGGGCAGACCGCCGAGGAGCCACTGGGTCCGGGGGCTCTGCGTCAGGCTCGCCGAGGGATGAAGCTGGCCGCAGAACTGGGCCTTCCACTGGTGACCGTCATCGACACAGCGGGTGCCGCACTCTCCCGGGAGGCCGAAGAAGGCGGCCTCGCCGGCGAGATCGCGCGGTGCATCGCCGAGATGATCGCCGTGGAGGTGCCCACGATTTCGCTGCTCCTCGGTCAGGGCACCGGAGGTGGCGCGCTGGCACTCCTACCGGCAGATCGTGTCCTCGCCGCGCAGCACGGCTGGTTGTCTCCGCTGCCGCCGGAGGGGGCCAGCGCGATCCTGCATCACGATGTCAGCAAGGCGCCCGAGATGGCGGCGCAGCAAGGAGTGCGGTCGGCGGATCTGTTGCGCTCCGGCATTATCGACCACGTCATCCCCGAATTCCCGGACGCCGCAGCAGAACCCGAGCAGTTCTGCCTCAGGGTCGGGACTGCGCTGCGCCACGAACTGGCGACCCTGTCCGGCGTCGACGACGCACTGCGCAGGTCCGAGCGCGCGCGACGATTCGAGCGGCTCGGCGAGGCCGGACCACTCCTCGCACGCGTCAGCTGACCTCGCACAGACATCGCCGAACCTGACCGCGAGGGCGGCGCGCTACGGTATCGGGGCGTCGACATCGACGAACTCGTTTCTCTCCGAGTCGGATTCGACGATGTGCGGGCGCTGCTCGTGGACGGTGAGTTCGGCAATCCGCTGCCTGCGGCCGACGTACTCGAGCTTCCCTTCTCGAGTTCGAACGTGTGCGCAGACTTCAATCGGGGCTGGCGATGCTGTCCGGGTCGTGGCACTTACGCCCTGTCCTGGATATCGACGATGCCACGGCCCGTGGCCATCTCGCGAGAACGTCGGCATGGCGCTCTCGATCGTCGCGCAGTCCGCGCGCGGGCCGTTCCTGCCGCCGGTGCCCAGCGCCTCCGTCGCCGCCTGTCCCACAGCTGCCGGCCAGTTCATGACGAGATGGCGAGGTGAACCCGACCCCAGGCACATCGAGGCGATCAACGCCTACCGGGTGTCGGCGCCATGTCCGGGCCGCTGCACGGGGGCGCGCCCGCCCGTGTTCTTCCGATGGTCCGCGAGGTCGAGCGGACCGGCGATCCGCGGGCGCTGGTCAGATCGATCCTCGACGGCGGGGATCGACTGATGGGTTTCGGCCATCGCGTGTACCGGGCCGAGGATCCACGCGCGCGAGTGTTGCGCGCAGCAGCTCACCGACTGGGCGCCCCGCGCTACGAGGCCGCTCAAGCCCTGGAACAGGCTGCGCTGCAGGAGCTCCGCGAACGACGTCCCGATCACCCGATCGAGACGAACGTGGAATTCTGGGCGGCGGTGGTCCTCGATTTCGCAGCAGTGCCGGCCCAGATGATGCCCGCGATGTTCACGTGCGCGCGCACTACACCGGACCGACGCCGCGGGCTGTCAGCACCGTCCAGGGATGGCGATCGATCAGGCCAACTGAGTCCAGTGACAACTACCCACGACCTACCCGACCCCGGGGATTCCGGCAGAAGCAGTCTGCAGGCCTGCTCAGTCAGCAGCAGCAGCGCGCCGAGGTACGCGACGCCGACCTGGATGCGCCCGTCGAAGCAGCGTTTCCTGCCGCCACCGCCGATCTGGACGTCATTCTGGTTGCAGATGTGTCGGCGGACGCCGATGAAGCGAGCAACGAGCCGCGCTTCGACGCCGAACTCGGCGACGAGATCGCACCATTCGCCGCGGTACCGCTGTGGTCTGAATCAGGGAGAGCTCCTCTATCGAAAACCTGACCGCGTCGGCGCGAGTCATCGCTGAGGCCGAAGCTCGGGGCGATACCCGTCGGCACAATGCTGCGCTGATCGTGTCCGACACCGAGGCGATGAAGGCAGCCATTGCGTTGTCCGACCTGCTCATCAAGCATCCACTGGTGAACGCAAGTTCCGTCGGCGCGAACTGGGCATAAGGACCGGGAACGCGCGGCGGTCCATCGACTCATTGGTTGAGGTCGGGATCATCGTCACGGGCCGGTCGTCGCCACCGATCCGACCGATAGGAGTGCCCGTGAACGGCCCGGGTCACCGTCTGCTCCGACATCTGGTGGTGGTCCCGGCTGGTTTCGAACCAGCGACCTTCCGCGTGTGAGGCGGACGCTCTCCCACTGAGCTACGAGACCGAAATCCGACGATCCGGACGGGGCAGAAGACTAACACGGGCGCTGGTGGACCCGAGAATCCGCCGGATTCGACGCCCGCGGTTGCAGGCACGTCCCAGCGTTCTCCCAGTTATCTTCGCCCTGGTAACAGTCATTTCCGGAGGGCTGAATGACGTTGTTGTCGACGACGGCGGCCCCGATTGCGGCTGCGACATCCGCGGGCGAGATTGGCCCCCTCCGCCTCGGCCCGCCAATTGCCCGGACTTCACCGACTACGGCCGAGGCATCTCGACAAGGCCCACCGGCCCGGCGTCTTTCGTATGCGCAAGCGACACCACCTTCGGCGGCGGAGCTTCCCTGCCCTGGCCAGTTTCGAAGGCCGGCGGCGGGATGAGTTGCGGCGGCGAGCCCTCGGGCATGCGGTGCTCCAACTCCGGCGGTCATGGATTCACGCCCTCCCGCCAGGGATACACCCTGTTCTGACGCCTGACGCGCCTGGAACGGGAGGGGATTTGTGTACGCCCAACTGCGTGGACTATCGTCGTGCATCGCGACGGGCGACGAAGTTGACCGTGGCACGCGGATGTAGCGCAGTTGGTAGCGCATCACCTTGCCAAGGTGAGGGTCGCGGGTTCGAATCCCGTCATCCGCTCGAAGGTGCACTGGCATCAAAGCCCAGCGGTGGAGTGGCCGAGTGGTGAGGCAACGGCCTGCAAAGCCGTGCACACGGGTTCGATTCCCGTCTCCACCTCCAAGAGGTTCCCGGCGCGATTAGCTCAGCGGGAGAGCGCTTCCCTGACACGGAAGAGGTCACTGGTTCAATCCCAGTATCGCGCACCACACTGACCAGCCTTTTTAGGTCAGATCGCGACCGGCATGCCAGACACATGCCAGACCGGAGCGGGCAGTCTCGTTCGTCGACTCGACGAGGAGAGAGGCTTTCCATGGCCGCGACCGAGCGCCGAGCGCCACTCGGCAACACCACTCCCACTCCAGAACCGGGCGCGCTTGCCGCGACCTGTCCGCTGTGCGACGCCAAACCCGGCGAGCCGTGCCAGGACGCGATCGGTGGATGGGTCCGACCCGTCAACCCCCACCACCCGCGCACCGCGGCGACCGTCGACCCGGCCGGTGACCAATGAGCGCCTCGACCGGAGGCGACGCCGCGAGCTGGCGTGATCTCGCCGACGCGCTGACTTCCCACCAGATCGCTGAGCTCGAGTACTGGGAGGCTCACCCCGAGATCCCACCCCGGACTGACGGCTCCTCGCCCTCGGCCAAAGACCACACACGAGCGCTGCTGTCCTTGGCCCGCGCGTACCTGAGCGAGAACGCGGCCGGCGCACTGTTCGCCGATGTCGCGCCGCCGCCAGATGAAGGCGTGCACTATCCGTGGGAGCACGACGGTGAGGGTCGGTGGTTCCGGTACTTCGCTGGCTCCGACCGGAAGGTCGGCCGCACCACCGTGATGATCAACGGCCTGCAGTACCAAGACGGCACGATCACGCGATCGATCTGCATCGATGGCGAAACGGAAAGCCTCGATGCGGCCACCGCGCGACGGGTGGCCGCCGCGATCGTCGAGGCCGCCGACGAGCTGGAGTGTCTGCAGTGACGCCGCGGCATGGGCGACTGCCCGCGACGGTCATCACCTGGGCGTCACGGATTGACGAGTACTCGACGTGGCAGTGTGGCCGGCGAGGTACTGCAGACTGTCTGTGCACTAGCGGTCTTGGACTGGGCCACGGCGCTATTACGGTGCGTTTGCCATCAGCTCGAGTAACGTGGGAGTCGACAGAGCGCCCATCCGGTAACCGGCCGGGTTCAATGGGCCTCACAGAAAGAGAAGCGCTATGCGCGAACAGTATGACGGTCACGCGGGTGGCCACTGCACGGACTGCGACAACACCGTGTCTCAGGGCATCTGTGATGCCTTTGGGATGGGCTTGTTGAAGTAGTCGGTTGTTGCTGGCCCCCCCTCCACATCGTGGTGGGGGGCCAGTTTCTTTCTGGGGCACCCGATGTCACTGCACCAAGACTGACCGACGAGATCCGAGCCGCGGCGATGGCGGCCGCGTTCTGGCGCCCATGGTGGCGTGTTGCCGACGAGAACTGTCGGTGACCCGTGCTGGACTTGGTACGGACCGACTGCGGATGGCGCGGCGGCCGCAACAGTGAGGAACCCTCATGAGTAGTTCCGGGAAGTTCGTCCCCAACAAAGCCGGCATGGCCAAGCTGCAGCGCGACCTTGAGAAGAAGTTCTCGGCGGGCATTCAGATCCCCTTGGGTGGATCTGAGGCCGACGCCGTGGCCGACGTGAAGAAGCAGATGAAGGGCATGGGCCTGACGCCGAATGACGCCGAGGTGCGCAAGATGGTGCGGAACGCGCGCAGCTAGGGGGCAGGCCAGTGAGCCACCATGACTGCATCGAGGATTGCGGCGGCACCAAGCAAGCAGAGGTCATCACGAAGGGCCGAATCGGACGGTTGATTCTTGCGGCCCTCGACGACGACGACGACGCGACCGGGAACATCGTCGCTGAGTTTGACGGGTGCTCGACATGCCTTCACCAGACGATGTTCGGCCTCGCCTACGCCGCCGCCGCTTCATACGAGACCAGGGTGGGCAAAGAGAACGCGATCCGTGTTGTCGAGAAACTGGTGGGCGAAACGCTCGACGAGTCCTAGCGCGTCGCCGTCTGTGCCGCGGTCGACTCTGTGGCAGTCATTCTGCCGGCGGTCGTCGTCGCTGTAGAAAGCCGTTGATGACCGGCGCGCACGCGCCAAGTCCGAATAGGCCGGCGCCCGACAGTGCCAGCCAAGGCGGGCTGAGGACGAATAAACACACCGCCGCAAGGACCACGCACACGGATGTCAAAAGCATCGCGTAGCGGAGACCCCAGAGATCGACCGAACGCGCGGTATTCACCTCGATCTCGTTGATCGTGCGGTCCGACGCCATGTTAGCGAGCGCGGCATCGGCCAGCTCGCGTGCCAAGCCTGGAACTATGCGGTCGTACTCGCCGAGCTGACTCGCCGGTGGAAGTGGGCCTTCGTGATACGAGAATCCGGGTAGAGCAAGTTGACCGGGGCCGGGCGTTGGCGCTCGCGGCAGGTCTACTACTTCTGCGTCTTGTATTTGCTGGGCGGGTTCTTCGCCATCTGCCCGCGCAGCGAGTTCCCGACTGCGCGCCAGCTGCGGGCCGCTCTCGTGCTGGAGTTGGTCCGAGCCCGCGCCACTGCCCTCTGGGTGCGGCTCGACCCGTTGATCGCTATCGCGTCGAGTCCCCGGCTCACCGCTTCGTTCGGCCGCGTCGTCATGATCCATAACCTACCCGTCCGGCGCCAGCCATAGTCTCTATGACTCTGACAACATTCGACGGGGGCGTGGCTATGCCGCACCCTGGTCGTATGGGGCATAGATTAGCGCCGCCGGCTGGCATCGGCCAGACCCACGCCGTTCGGTGCTTCAAAGCGCCTCGCTGAGCGGGTGCGGGCGTCACCATGCGGTCACTGCGGCACGAGCCCAGCTGTTCGTTGCCGTGCACACGTAGATGTAGCTCGCGTCGGCCGCACACTGGCCGGGTGTTCCAGCCGCGGCCGCGCTGGCGGGCACAGCAACCTTCACGCCGACCGGGTTGCCGTCGGCCTTGCGACGCCGGCGCCCGGGGCGGCGGTGATCCAACGCGGCGCAGGCAAACGGGTTTCGCCGACGTGCGCCATGTCGACGAGGGTAGGCTCCGCGACATGAGGGGGATTCTCAGTTTGCTCGCTGGTGCCTCTGGGGTGGCATCGCTAGGCCTCGCAGTCGCAGCGCCAGCGTCGGCAGGGTGTCAGACGCAACCATTCGCCATGTACTGCGATAGTCCAGCTCGCCCAGACGGGACCTGGGACCGGTGCCAGTCCACCTTCCAGGCCGGGGTGCCGTCGACGTACCGCTGCTACCCGATCGACCCGTCGCAGCCCTGGCCGATGTTTCCGCTCGGTCAGCCGCAGTACCGGATTACGCCGTGACGCAGCCGAAGCCGGTGAACCAACTGTGGACGCCGGAGGAAATTGCGGCCGTGCCGGACGCCCCGCCGCCGATCAGGTGGGCGTCGGTTGGTCGGATCGCTGTCGGCGTGGCGGCTGGGGTCATCGCTGCCGCACTCGTCGTGGTGCCGGCCGCGACGTGGTGGGAAGGGTTCAAGCGGCCCAGTAGTGACGGCCTGGCGTCGAAGGTCGCCGATTCGATCAGCGACAGCATGAACAGCGACGCGACGTATCAGAGCTACGGCGTCACTGTTCCAAACGTCACGCTCGTGCCGACGGGAGAGAACACGTACACCGGACAGGCAACGATCAAGCCGTCGAGCGGGGAATCTCACCAGGTGTCGGTGACGGTCATGTACGACGGCGAGTACTTGATGTGGGAGACCAAGCCTGGCGCGTTCGCGTGGCTGGGAGGCAACTAACCCGCCACTTCTTATGGCCGTTCGCGCGTCGCGGTGTCCATGCGCTGAGAGATGGCCTTGGGGTGACGACGATGTGCGTGCCGCACTGGGCGTCAACCGCAGTCTGGGTAGGTCTGCGTTGCAGCGTTCATGAACTGCATGGACTCCTGCGACGTGAAGCCGAGGTCGATCAGCTTGTAGTAGATCGTCTCGGGCGCCGTGTTCATCAAGAACTCCGCGCAGACTTGGCGTGCGCGCAACGTCATCAATGCCGGATCGCTAATACGCCAACCGGCAGTCGCGAGTCTGCGCAGGAACCGATCATCGAGCGCGGATATATCTGCGGCGGCCGGAGTAGTCGGCGCGAGGGTGCCCGCGGGTGGGACGTCGTTAAGCGCGGGCGGCTGACTGGCAACCGTCGGCACGGGCCGTGAGGTCGGGGTGGTGCGTGCGGATGGAGACGCCGCGATGGACGACGGCGGCGCAGCGACGACGGGACCGGTTGACGGACGCAGAACAAGGAGGGAAATCGCGACGGCCGCCGCCACGACCAGCGTGCTGCCCGCCACGACCAGCGCGGTGATTCGGCCCGGCGTCAGTCGCCGCGGCGGTTCCCAGTCGTCGCCGTCATCGAGCGACCAGGCGGTGTGCGCCTCGGTCTCGTCAACGGTCGCACCTAGTTCGGTGGGCGCTATACCCGTGGGTGCGTCGTCGCCGCCAGCTTCCCCCATGGGCAAATGTTAGGGGCCGGCGCGGGCGCCCATGAGCGATTCCGACTTGGAAAGCAGGCGGCACCGGCAAACAGCACGCCGCATTCGCGGCATCCCGAGCGCGCCTCCTTGCCGCAAGTTTTCACCTCGGGTAAAAAAGCTTCCTGATTGGCGGTCCGACCTGCACGCGGGGGTGGCCGCCGAGAATCTCAGGGCGGCCCCGTACCCGCCCCCGGCTGGAACGGGTCAGTAGAACCATTCCTCGCGCGGCTGCTGGCCTGGGGCCGAGTTGTCGACCCCGTGACCGATCTCCGACATCGGCACTGCGGTCTCAGGTGGCACGTTGGCGAGCACTTCACCCATACCTGCATCGGCGGCGATGAGACTGACCCAGTGGTCCTTGCGGGCGGGGGTGATCTTTCCTTGCGCGACGGCCTCGCTGACCGTGTCCTCAATCCGCTGCCGCTCGACGGCGGCCTTGATCCGACGGCCCTCAGAGGCGTCGGCGCGCAGCGCGGCCGCGGATTCGCTGTCGAGCACCTCGAGGCCAGCCTTCTCGGCCGCTGCGACGATCGCTGACGGCGCGGCGGCCGACAGAGCATCGGCGCCAGCGACGTCGACGACGGTCGCGATGACGGCTGCCGGGTCCACTGTGTCGACAGGGAGGCCGAGCGGAACGAGCAGTGCCGCGGCCTGTTCGTCGTTGAATGTGATTGCCATGGTTCCTCCTACCCGGCCAGGCCGGTGAGCTTCTTGGCGGCGAAGGGTCGATCGACGCCCATCGCCGGGACGACGTAGGCCTGCACCCACCATGAGCGAGTTGCCTTGTCTTCCCAGACGTCGAGTGTCAGCGGCGCCTCAAATCCGACGGTGCCGACGTTGCCCGACTCGATCGCCCAGCCGACGCCGGGAGTGATGCGCGGGTTGACGAACAGCCCGAGGCCGGCGCTGTCAAGCATGGCCTGCAGCTTGTCGCCGTAGGCCACGCGCAGCGAGTGCGCCTCGTTGGGGTGTAGCAGCAGCAGGTCATGTTTGACGCCGAGCTCCTGCAGGTCACTCGCGAGCTGGGCCGCCGAGAAGTCGGCGGTCGGCAGTTCACCCGATGGTGTCAGCGTGGTGGGATCGCCGACGGTGACCAGACCAGACCAGTCGTGCCCAGCCACCTGGTTCGCGCCGCTGATCGCGGCCTCGACAGTGGCCATGGATCGGACGTCGAGCTTGCGCGTGATGGTGTTACTCAGCTGGACGATCTGCTGATCCAAGTAGTTGACGTCGTTGCGGTTGATTTCCTCGACGCCGATCTGGAACTTGCCGCCCCAATCTTCGACCTTGGCCAGTGTGGGCTCCGGATCGACGCCCTCGACGATCTTGTATTCGGCTCGGGCATTGCGCTTTTCGATGTCGCTGGTGAAAAAGTCGCTCGCCTGGATGACCGAATAGAGCATGCCGCCGCCCATGATCGGCGCCCCGAGGTAGCGAAAGAACTTCGGGAGCAGGATCTGCGAGTCGGCGAGCTTGGCGATCCGCGCCCGCATGATGGTCGGCTGCTTGAGCGCGATGTCGACGGTGAGGCGCCGGCCGCTCAGCTCGGGGATGAGTGCGTTAGGCATGTGTGAGTCCTGTTCAGTAGAGCGCGATTTCGGCGACGGTGTTGTTCGACGCCCCGGTCAGTGCGTAGCCGACTGCGACACCGCTGGCTTTGGTGACGGCCCGGCCGGCAGTGCCCACCTCGACCTCGGCGAAGGCGGCGATGGTGCCGCCGGCGTCGACCTTGAGGACTCCGTCGCGGGCGACGGTCACGAGGTCACCGCTGGCGGCGTCGGTGGCCGCGACACCGAACACGCGGCCAGCGGCGGTGGCATGAGCGACGGACAGGTTGCCGCCGCTCGCGCGGTTACCGCTGATGGCGACGAATCGGCGGGCGGTCACCGCGGCGGTTGCCTCGGCGGTGATGTCCGCGCCGGGCGCGTAGACCCGCGGGTTGGGGATGGTGGTCGACATACTCAGCCTTTCTGCTGGGTCAGGATTCGGTGGGTGCGGCGACGTCGAGCACCGGCCACGGCGACGACAAGATCAAGACTGCTGCGCGATGCGCTCACGGACTCTCCACCGGCCTTGCGGCGGTCGAGGTCGACGCGATCGGCCAGGCCGGCGGCTACGGCGTCATCGGCGCTGTACCAGGTTTCGGCGATCATCGTCCGGCGCCAGTGCTCGGCGGTGTTGCCGGCGCGGTCGGCGTACACCTCGGCGATGGTCTGACTCAGCATGTCCAGGGTGCGCATGGCCGCACCCATGTCAGCAGCGTTGCCGATGGTGATGCCGCTGGCGTCGTGGATCATCATCTTGGCGTAGCGGTTGATGACGATCTCGTCGCCGGCCATGGCGATGAAACTCGCTGCCGAGCCGGCGAGCCCGTCGATGTAGACCGTGGTGCGCGCAGGGTGGCGGGCGATTGCGTTGTGGATCGCGATGCCATCGAAGACTGAGCCGCCCGGACTGTTGATGCGGACGTCGAGCTGCAGTACGCCAGCCATCGTGTCGAGCTGGTCAGCGATCGCCGCAGCGGTTACTCCGCCGTAGCCGATGCTGTCGTAGATCCGAAGCTCAGCCATGCTCAGCCCCGCTTGGCGGCCCGCTTTTCTGCCAGGGCGACAACGGAAGCCGCCGGATATACCCGCCGCCCTCCGGCACGATAGGACGGTATTCGGCCCCGGTTCGCGAGGTCACGGACATTGGACTGCGTGCAGCCGAGGATCTCAGCGGCTTCTCGGCTGTCCACCAGGTCATACTGGGCAATGTCGCCTGAATCCTGTTGTGCGTCAACTTTTCTTGCGCATACCGCAGTGTTTTCTTGCGCTATCGCAAGCTTTCCGGCCATTCGGCGTAGTCGCTCGATGAAATCGCTCAGTCGGGGTGTGGGGTGGCGGCCCTGCAGCAGTGCGTCGAGCGCGTCGAGCAGATAGCGCGCGTCATCGGGCGGAAGCAGCACTCCGCTGACACGCTCGATCACGCTGCCACTCCGAGCTTGCGAGCCAGCCGCGCGATCTCGTTGACGAGCCGATACCGCGGCCGCCGGCCGAACTCGTCCCGCACCAGGCGGAACTCATCGAGACTGTCGCCCCTGCTCAAGCCCTCGACACGCATCGCGGCGAGAATCGCCCGCGCCTGGTGGACATCGCCGTCAGACAGCGCTAGGAACCACTGGGCCGTTCGCCAACGAAGCAGCACGAGATCCTGGACGCTTCTCATCGCGGCGCCCCATCAGAATCGTTTGAGCCGCCGAAAAAATAAAATCGCGACCCCCCCGGCCGGGTCATGAGTCCCCCCCGGCCTTGATATTTCGAGCGGGGGGTCATCCGGTCACCACCCGGCAGAACGCACAGAGGCCGTCGGGTCCATCAGGAAGATCACGAACGCACTCCCGGCACAGCGGCCGGATCTCTGGCTCATCACTCATGCTGATCTCCTCGGCCGCCCAACAGGTTTCGGGCGGCTCAGTTGACCCGCCACCACGCCGTGGGGACGCTTGCTGCGGGGCAGGTTGTCGAACCATCGCTCGCAGGATGCGAGCGCGGGGCAGGTGCCGCACAGCGCTAGCGCCTGGCTGTGGCGAAGGGCGGCGTCGTCGGGGTCTTCGCCGCGGCGAGCCTCGTCGAACAGACCGTGTTGACCGCGGCATGCGGCACCGGGCAGCGAGGGCGCCAGTCCGATTGCGTCAAAGAGTGCTTGCGGGTTCATGCGGTTCTCATCACCCGGACATGGATCTCTTGCGTGTCGGGCGTCGTGCTGACCTCGTACAACCCGGGACACGGCTCGCCAGGGTCATGGCGCAGATTCCCCCGCCAGGACGCAGGAGCCTCGACCTCGGGAAGCGGATGCCAGACGTGCACGGTGATGAACCCGCGCTCAATCTCACTCGACGTCACAACCTGTCGGCCATCGCTGTAGCGGTTGAGATCACCGAACTGTGTCGCAAGGAATTCGACCGAATCGAAGATCTGGTCGAGCGCTTCGAGCTCATTGTCATGATCGCCTCCGCAGCCCGCTCCCCCAATGGCATCGGTGGCCCAGTCGGTTCTGTGCTTCAGGAGGGCGGCCGCGTACTTGAGTGCGTCTGCGGCTTTGAGTGGATTGCTCATCGGTTGTGCCTCTCTTCGGTGTTCATGTCTGTCCATGTCCACCCCTTAATAGAGGGGGGTGGACTGAACAATGGACGGGTGCATGTGGACAGTGGTGGACAGTGGACAGTGCTCATTTGCTGGCCGCCCGGTAGAGCGGGTATCGAAGATCGGCGTTGTCGGGCACAAGATCTCCGCATTTGACGAGGTCGTTGAAGGCTCGGACGAACGTGGCGTGTGCCATCCCTGCAACCTTCTCCAACTGGGCCCGAGTTGCTCCGGTCGCCTCGAAATACTGGACAAAGGTGGACATCAGCTTGTCTCCGCGCTCGGATTGTCCACCCCCTCGGTGGACAGATATCACGCAGCTTTCCGTGCCCTCGATAGGGTCGATTCGGAGCTCATGCTCGTCTCGCTTCGGGCCGTCCTTACGCTTCTCGCGATTGAGCGTGATGACCCCGCCATCGGCTGTCACGGAGTACACCGTGTCTGCGCCGGCCTCGAACACCGATGAGCCGCGAAAGGTCTTGCCGTCCTTGCCCGTGTGGTGCACACCGAGCACGACGCCGCGGCCCTCGCGCGTGTGCCGGCGCAGCCGATGCAGGACGTCGACCACCATGCCGCAGTCCTGAGCGCTATTCTCATCGCCACCGACCATGCAGCGCGCGAGCGTGTCGACGATCACGAGGCCATAGCCGTTGGCGGCAACGAGATCCTGCAGCTCGATCACGTCAGCCGATCGGGTCAAGTTGACCGGCTCGGGCAGCACGTCGAGAGCCTTCTGATCGGGAATGGCGGCCCCCCATCCCGTCTCCCATGCGTCGATGCGCTGCTTCATGCCGTGCGCGCCCTCCGCGGCCACGTACAGCACTCTGGCGCGGTCGACCGGGCGCCCCTGCCACCGCCGGCCAGTGGCGACGCTGGCGGCCCAATCGAGCGCGATGAACGACTTGCCGGTCCCCCACCGTCCGTAAAGCAGAGCGATAGTGCCTCGGTCCAACACATTGCCGATCAGCGGCTCAGGGTCGGGCAGATCCCGTAATGCAGCCCTGGACAGCAGCGCGGATTGCAGGCGGCCAGGGGTATCCATCTGGCGGACATCGTCGTAGCCGTCGTCGGGTGGCGGCTCGAATACCCGATCGTCGAACAGCTGCGCGCTCACCCGCTGACACCGCGCAGTCGTTCGAGCCGCGTCGCGCAGTCGCCGATTGTTCGCGCCAGCACCGAGACGTGCGACGAAAGCTCTGCCTCGGACGACTCACGCGCAGCCGTCTGCAGCGCGATTCCAGCCGACTCAATGCGCCGACGCAACGAGCGCGCTACAACGGCGCCGGCGTAGTGCCAGGCGGCCGCAGGATCGGCTCCCGACGTCGTGGCCGCCTGCAGTTGTCCTGCCACGCCGTTGTGCGCGCGCAGTCGGCCAGACCGCTCCAGTTCATCGAGCGTGAGCTGTGGCCCGTGCGGTTTGCGGACATCATTGAGACGACGGATCGCGCTGAGAACCTCTGCCAGCGAGACACTTTCAACGTCGTCGTCGTGCACCAGTGTCAGGACGCCAGCGGCATTGGCCGGTGTCGACCACAACAGCGCGCCGACCAGCAGCGCATCAATATTCACGTGCGGTCCGACCGGCGGAATCTGGCTTATGATGGCGGTATCGGTGATGCTGTGAGAGGGCCGGTCCTGTGGCGGGGCCGGCCTTTCGCCGTTCATGCGGCACCGCCGAAGGGCTTCATGGCCGCATCGATCTCATCGATGCGGAGCCGGACCAACCGCCGGCCAGATCTGTAGCCCCGCAGGCGGCCGTCCGCGATCATCTGGCGGATGGTTCTGTCCGTGCAGCCGAGGTACTCGGCAGCCTCGAGAATGGAAACGTAGCGATGTTGCATCGGTGCTCCCGGGCATAGTTCACTGCCCGGATCCGCATCCGGCTTGAAATGACGGGCGCACTGCGGCAAGCCCCGCGCATGATGATACATGCGGAAGGCGACGGACGCTGCTACCTAATAGTTGAACTTCGCGTTATTGAGAGCGAGGGCTGCCCGCAGACTTCGGAGCGTGAGCGTTGTTCCGCGTTCCGCTTTCGCCGCCGGCAGCTCCGCAAGCAGGTAGACCCATTCCGGCTGACCGGGCTTGATTGCGTTGGCGATAGATCTCTCGATCATCATCAGGATGAACTCAAGACGACGATAATCCGCCGCAACCTTGTTACCACAACGCTTTGTGCCGCAACGTATTTCGTGATGTTCGCGGAGAGCTGGCTTGTCACTGGGGTGATCGGGAGGATGCAGCGCAACGGCGTTGGGGGGTTCAGTTTCACCGCCGGCCAAGAACCACCAATCGTCAACTTCATTGCCCCGCAGGCTTGTTATGGTCACGTTGCGAATGCCGCGAACGGGCACGGGCACCCACACACCTTGGCTCTCCATCCATTGATAGCGCGCGACGAGACGCCCCGGGGGTTCCGCGCAGCTCTCGCAGCGTAGAAAGAAGTCGGTCGATACGTGGTACTCAGTCACGGCGCTCCCCCGTTCTCCGCGATCTTCGACAACAATGCGGCGATCTGCCGATCCCGTCCCTGGGCGGCATGCTGGTAGCGCATCGCGGCCTGCGGCGTCGAATGCCCAAGGCGGGCCATGAGTTCGGCGAGGCTTGCCCCTGTGGCTGCAGCCAGCACAGCACCGGAATGGCGTAGGTCGTGCCAGCGCAGATCCTCGCGGCCAGCGACGGCGCGAGCTCGATACCAGTGCCGATACAGGGTCGATGGCTGCAGGTGCCGGCCACTCTCGTTGGCGAACAAGAGGGCGTCACGCGCCCCGCCGACGAACTCCACGAGGTGACTTTCGATCTGCGGGATGATGTGCGGCGGGATGGCGACGTCGCGGATGCCGGCGTCAGACTTCGGCGTGGTGACGTCGAATGTGCCGCCGTTGGTTCGGACGGCCGCGCGGCGGATGCGGATCACCTCGTCGCTCAAATCGATGTCGTCGCGGCGCAGCTCGACCGTCTCTCCGAAGCGCAGCGCGCACCACGACGCCAGCGTGACCATGAGTTGCAGTCGCTCGGGCATGGCCGCAGTGACCGTCGCGAGCTCGTCGACCGAAGCTGGGCGAATCCTGTGAACTCGCTTGGCGCGGCCGGCGCCGGTGATCCGACAAGGGTTGGCGTCGATCAGCTCGTCATTGACCGCGCTGCCCATGATCGTGCGCAGTAGCGAGTAGGCGTGTGAGCGCAGCGTTGGACGATCCGTCAGTGTCGACCCGTACCACTCGCGCACATCCTTCGGCGTGATCCCGCCGAGCTGTCGGGCCCCGAATGCGTCGAGGAGGTGGTCGTCGAGCAGCGCCTGATAGTGCTCCCGCGTGCGCTGCTTGATCGGGCGCCCGGCGACCTGGCGGCCGGCCAGCCACGCGGCGGCGTACGCGCCGAACGTAATCTTCTCAGGCTTGGCGACGGCTGCCGGATTCCAGAGGCCGGCGTCGATCTCCCGGCGCCGGTCGGTCAGCCAGGCCTCGGCATCGATCCTCGACGCGAACGTCTTCGGCGCCTTGACGTAGCGGCCGTCAGGATCGGTGAATCGGACTTGGTAGCGACCGGACGGCAGCTTCCGGATATTGCCGAACGAGCGCTTCTCTGCCATTTCCAGGGACCACCCAGTATCGCGGTTGGCGTGCCAAATGTATGCCAAGTGAGCTTACGGCATATTCCGCTTGCCTCCGCATGACTCACGCGATACTGTGCGGAGTGTCGCCAGTTCAGAGGCTTTCTGCGCTGGTAAGACAACGAATCGACGAACTGCCAGAACGCCTACTTCAATCCCAGTATCGCGCACCACATTTCACAATCGGTCACAGGCCGATCTTGACCACCTGGACGTCGACAGTCTGATTGGTCTCAGGCTTGAACATCGTGCCGAACATCGTCGCGCCGTCGAACGAGAGCGTCAGGCCCTCCGACGTCACCCCACTCCACGTCCCGTTCTGCAGCCGCATGTCAGCCGTCCAGTCGCCCGCGTTGAACCTGACGCAATCGGGCCCACACGGCGACGTGAACACCCCTTGTTTGGCGCCATCGGCAACGGCGCCGCGACCATTGGTGACCGTGATGGAGTACGGCCCCTCCAACGTGTCGGCCGTCGCCACACCGGCCAGCCCGACGGCCGCGCCGATCACCGTCGCCGCCACGATGGCTCCCCGTGCGTTAGCTCCCATGATTGCCCCCTCGGTTGGACGCCGACGTCGTCGCCGGCGTTTGGCGTCAGTATCACCGCAGCGCAGGGGGATTTGCTGAGATTCGCCATAAATGGCGCGCACGGCCTAGCTCCTCTGTTTTTTGCCAACGGAACAACATGATGAAGGCCGTCGGATGCGTGAACGGCGCCGTAGCCACCGCACCCCCCGCTGCACCAGACATCTGTTGCTGCTAACCGGTGGCGCGGCACTATGCCAACGATTTCTGACACCCCGCTGTGAACTTCCCAAAGCCGATCGCGGCCACCAGTGGATCGACAGGCAATCAGGGTGGTTTCTCGAATGTTGGCTGCACATCATCGACGCCAGCACCTGCCGGGACCTCCGCTCGCCCGGCCGACACCATCGACCAGGAGAACGACATGCCGAACCGACTCATCGCCGCGACTGCCGGACTGCTCACCGGAGCAGCCATGCTCACCGCCTCCTTGAGCGGTGCCGCCATCTCACAAGCGTCCAGCGGCGTCGACCAGCAGGGCACCTACCCCAAGCCCGCCAGCTACGACGGAATCCAAGGCGGCGTAGCGCTGTGCAGCCAGCACGGCATCAAGATGCCGTGTGGGCCGAACTTCACGCCGGGCATCACGAAGTCCAACAACGAGGGCTGATGCCCCTTCTGCAGACCCATTGATCGAACATATGATCGAACGGTGGGTCTGCAACAGATCGGCCACGGCGGGCAGCCCCTGCGGACGGTGTTCCGCCGGGTGCACCCGCCTGTCGCCGTTTTGGTCGACCTCGTCGCGATGTTCCCGCGCGAACCCCACAGCGCCGGCCGCTACCACCCCCACGGACTCCAGATGGACACCATCGTCGAGGGTCGACTCTCCTGCTGGGGCCTCGGCGAACAAGGCGGCTGGTGGGGGCTGGTCACCTACTCCGTCAGCTTCGGCGGAGACAAGCAGACCGTGACCCACTGGGTGCCCGCCTGGGTGCTCAAGATGAAGTAGCCCTTTGATGTTCGCCACACATCCGCCCCGTTGTCCCAGCACAGCCATCTGAGAATGCCGTCGATCGATTGACGGTGGGCTATCCGCAGGACGAAGCTGAGTCGGTGATCGAGTTGAGTGAGCAGCAGATCATCGACCAGGTGGCCCAGCGTCTGGCCGATACCCACGCGTCGGTGGCACCAGACCGTGTGGCCGCGGTGGTGCACGAGGAGTACGCGCGGTTCACCGGTCGCCCCATCCGCGACTTCATCCCGCTGTTCGTCGAACGCAATGCCAAGGCAGAACTGAGCCGTCTCGGCTCCTGACACCCTGATCGTTATCGATTTTGCAGCAGAGATCTACCTTGCTATTAGGTCGCTCTCAGGTTCGGCTTTTACCGTCGTTCTCATCACGTTCTGACAAGACAACCCCGATACGCTCGGCCCGCCACCAACCCCCCTCAGGTGGCGGGCCGAGATCGTGTCCGGGCAGTCGAAACCCTCCGTCGCAGAGGCGCAACCGGATAGTGTTGGCGCTCCAGCAACCAACGGGCGACCAAAGGGTGGGACATGATTCGCGAGATGGCGGCTTCGACGCTGATCGGCCTGGCCACATTGGGCGCGGCACCCGTGGCCGCCGCCGACCCGGGTCCCATCTATTTCGACGAGCCGGGGCATTACGCCAACGACGTTCCCGGCATGCTCTACGACGCGCATCTGACGGCGCCCTGCACCAACATGGAACGCTTCACGTTCGGACGCGGACGCGGTGGCGAGGCAATGCAGTGCCGCTGGATCCCCAACCAGTGGCCGCCGGTGTACACCGGTTTCTGGCAGATCACCTACGACCTCAAGGGTGTGCAGGACATCGGGTCGCCGTGCCCCAATTCACAATCGGCCGCACAGGCCCCCGACGGGCGCCCGCTGGTGTGCATGGGCGCCCAGGGCTGGCAGGCCGGCATCTACAACCGCGCAGGCTTCACGCCGATCAACTAGCGGAACTGCGCAGCGTGCGGCTGGGCTCGGTACCGAAGATCTCCTTGTACGCGCTGCTGAACCGGCCGGGATGGGTGAACCCGCAGCGGCCGGCGATCGAGGTGACCGTGTCGCGGGCCGGGTCCGCCGATTTCAACTCGCGGTGAGCCCGCTCCAGACGAATCCGACGCAGGTATTCCAGCGGCGTCGTGCCCACATGCTCGCGAAACGCGTACTGGATCGCTCGCGGTGTCACATCGGCTGCCGCAGAGATGTCGCGGATCGTGATGTCGTACTGCGCGTTGTCGTGGATGAAGTCCAGGGCGCGGCGCAGCATCCGTGGGTGCTGTGTCTTGATCTTCTCGTCAGGGCGCATCTTCGGACGGGTTCCCGGACTTCCGCCAGAACGAAACTTCCGAGTGATTCACACCACTGCATGCCACGATCGACCCATGACTGACCGCATCGAAGTGTCCCGAACCATCGCCGCAGCTCCCGATGCTGTCTTCGCCGTGCTGTGCGACCCGCAAGGCCACGTCGCGATCGACGCCACCGGAATGCTGCAGGACGCCGACGGCGACCCGGTGCGCGCCGTCGGCGACACCTTCGTCGTGCACATGGACCGTGAGGCCCTCAACGACTTCCCCATGGGCCGCTACGACGTCACCGTCGAGATCGCGCAGTTCGAGCAGGACCGGCTGATCGCCTGGACCATCCTCGGACAGATCCGCCCCCAGATCGGCCACGTCTACGGCTATCGCCTCGAGCCGAACGGCGAGGACACGCTGGTCACCTCGTTCTACGACTGGTCGGCTATCGACCAGCAGTGGCGCGAGGCCGGGATCTTTCCGGTGGTGTCCGAGCTGGCGCTGCGGGGCACGTTGGGCATCCTCGATCGGACGGTCCGACGCGGATACCCCCGGTCAACTCAGGGTTGACGTCAGCCAAACGTCAACCTACGGTTGACGCATGCCCGACGCTCGCATCAACCACCCCGTCCGCCTCGACGACCTCATCGAGGCGATCACCCACGTCCACGACCAACCGCTTGACCAGCTGACCGACGCAGTGCTGGCCGCCGAAGCACTCGGTGAGGTCGCCGACCATCTGATCGGCCACTTCGTCGACCAGGCACGCCGGTCGGGCGCCTCGTGGACCGACATCGGCAAATGCATGGGCGTCACCAAGCAGGCCGCCCAGAAGCGCTTCGTTCCCAAGACCCCGACCGACGCCGCAGCGATGGACCCGAACGCCGGCTTCCAGCGCTTCACCCCACGCGCCCGCGCTGTCATCGTCGAAGCGCAGAACCGCGCCCACGCTGCCCGCAACGCCGAGATCGGTCCCGCGCACCTCGTGCTCGGCCTCGCCGCCGATCCGACCGGGCTCGCGGCCCGTCTGCTCGCCGACCAGGGCATCGACGCCCCGGCCATCACGAACGCGATCACCCTGCCCGAACCCGTCGACGCGGTACCGGCACTGATCCCCTTCGACGCTCGCGCCAAGAAGGCCCTCGAGTTGACGTTCCGGCAGGCACTGCGCCTCGGCCACAACTACATCGGCACCGAACACCTGCTGCTCGCGCTCTACGACGACGAGAGCGACGACGGCGTGCTGCACCGACTCGGCATCGACGTCGAGCGGTTCGAACGCGACCTGCGCGCGGCCCTGGAGGCCTTCACCGAGCCGTGAGCGGCGTATCCCGCCGACGGCCTGTGCCGGTGTGCGATCATGCCAGGACGTCTACGAGGGGATCGGACATGCGACGCTGGCTCGTCATCGTGCTCGCCGCCACCATGGGCATGCTGGGAGGCGTCCTCGCGCCCCCCGCCGGTGCCGCGGTGATCCCGATCGGACGGCTGGGCGACACGCTGCGTGTCGAGTTCGAAGGCCTCGTCGCCGACGTCGCGGTTCTCGGCGTCAACCCCTCACCGGTGCCGCCCGGCTTCGGCTATCCGCCGCGGGCCCCGCGGTACCAGGTGTACCGGGCCGATGTCACGATCACCCCGGTGAAGCTGCCCACCCCCTATGCGATGGGCATCACCTACGCGTTTCGCGGCGTGACCCCGACCGGCGACGCATACGAGCCCCGCAACAGCGACGCCCCCGACGCGCTGCAGTACGGCATGCAGAACGCGCAGGTCGGTCGCACGTTCACCGGTGGCGTGTGGTGGGACTGCTACCGGGACCTGGTGTCCAACGTCGTGCTGATCGACCGCATCACCGGCATCCGCCTGGCTCAGTGGAACGTCGCCTGAGCCTGCACATCGTCGCGGCCGACCCCGCCCGACTCGACGAACTCGTCGACGTCGCGGCACGCACCTTTCCGCTGGCCTGTCCCCCGTCGTGCACCGCAGACGACGTGGCCGCCTTCATCACCGAGAACCTCACCCCCGATCGCTTCGCCGCCTACCTGAGCGACCCCAACCGGACGGTGCTCACCGCCATCGAGGACGACCGGATTGTCGGTTACGCCATGCTGATCGGCGGCGTTCCCGACGATCCCGACGTCGTCGCCGCGGTGACCGCGCGCCCGACGATCGAACTGTCGAAGATGTACGTGCTGCCCGACGCGCACGGGGCCGGCGCCTCTGCAGCCCTGATGTCGGCCGCGCTGCACCACGCCGGCACAGCAGCCTCGGTGTGGCTCGGCGTCAATCAGAAAAACGTTCGCGCACAACGCTTTTACCGCAAGAACGGCTTCGAGGTCACCGGCACCAAGTCGTTCCGGCTGGGTGATCACATCGAAGCGGACTACGTGATGGTGCGCCCCGTCTGACCGGCGGCGGTCAGCGCCAGCAGTCGCGACGTCGCCCGCAGGTACTTCTTGCGGAAGCCGCCGGCCAGCATCTCTTCACTGAAGACGGTGTCGAGCTTGGCGCCGGACGCGACCACCGGGACACCGGCGTCGTAGAGCCGATCGGTCAGCGACACCAACCGCAGCGCGACGTTCTGGTCGTCGAGCGGATGCACACCCGTCAGGAACACCTCGGTGACGCCTTCGATCAGCGTCAGGTACCGCGACGGATGCATCGTCGCCAGATGTGCGCACAGCGCGTCGAAGTCGTCGAGCGTCGCGCCCGGCACCTCCGCGGCACGCTCGGTGACCTCGGCGTCGCTGAGCGGCTCGGGTGCGGGAGGCAGATCACGGTGCCGGTAGTCGGGGCCCTCGATACGCACTGTCGTGAACATCGCTGCGAGCGTGTTGATCTCGCGCAGGAAGTCCTGTGCGGCGAACCGGCCCTCGCCGAGCTGCTCGGGCAGCGTGTTCGACGTCGCCGCCACCGACACCCCCTTCTCGACCAGCGCGGAGAGCAGCCGGGAGATCAGCGTGGTGTTGCCGGGGTCGTCGAGCTCGAACTCGTCGATGCACAGCAGCGTGTAGTCGGCGAGTAACTCGATGCACTCGACGAATCCGAACACGCCCGCCAACTGAGTCAGCTCGCCGAAGGTCGCGAACGCCTTCTGCCCCTCGACCGCGTAATAGGACGAGGCGAGCAGATGGGTCTTGCCGACACCGAAGCCCCCGTCGAGATACACACCGACGCCGGGCAGCACCTCTCGCTTACCGAACAGCTTCTTCTTGCCTGCGCGACGCTGCACCGCCTGCTCGCAGAACTGGCGGCACGTCTGCACCGCGGACGCCTGCGTGGGCTCGCCGGGATCGGGCCGGTAGGTGTCGAAGCTGACGTCGGCGAATGTCGGCGGCGGAACCAGCTGGGCGACCAACCTCTCCGGGGTGACGCTGGGATGGCGGTCGGTCAGGTGCGAGACCTCACCGGAGTCGAGGCTGGACGTGGGGCTGGACCCGTGCATGCAGGCACCCTATCGGCGTGCTGAGATTCTGCGTATGGGCACCTGTATGGGCAATGACGCGGACGGGACACAGTTCACAGTGCTCGGCTCGGTAGACGCGATCGACCGCGCCGAGCTGATCACCCGGTACGCCTACCCCGGCGAGCGGTGGGTGCGGGCCAACATGATCGCCTCGGCCGACGGCGGAGCAACCAGCGCCGGCACGTCCGGGGGTCTCGGCGGCGCCGGAGACAAGGCCGTGTTCTCGGTGCTGCGCGAACTGGCCGACGTGATCCTCGTCGGCGCGGCGACGGTGCGTGCCGAGGACTACTCGGGGGTGTCCGTCACCGCCGAGCAGCGCGCGGCCCGCGAGGCCCGCGGTCAGGCCGCCGTCCCCCCGATCGCGATGCTCACCCGATCCGGCTCGGTCGACCCCGACGCGGCGATCTTCCAGCGCACCGAGGTGCCGCCGATCGTGTTCACCAGCGCGGCCGCCGCGCCCGAGACACAGCGCACGCTGGGCGATCTGGCCGAGGTGATCGACGTGTCCGGATCGGACCCCGAGTCGCTGGAGTTGTCGCAAGCGGTGAGCGTGCTCGCCGACCGCGGCTTGGGGCGAGTGCTCGCCGAGGGCGGGCCCGGGATCCTCGGCAGGCTGATCGCCGCCGACCTGCTCGACGAGTTGTGTCTGACCGTCGCGCCGGTGCTCGTCGGCGGAGCGGCCGGACGCATCGTCACCGGAGACGGCGACGAGCAGACCCCCCTGCGCCTGCTGCAGGTACTCACTGACGACGCCGGATACCTGTTCCTGCGCTACGCCCGCGCCGCCGAGGATCGGTGAGCGCCATCAGTACTGTGGTCGGCATGCGTCGATCGGTGCCGGCAGTGCTTGCGGTGACGGTGTCGTTGCTGACCGCGTGCTCCCCCGGGCTGGCCGCCAACCCGCGCTACGCCACCGATTCTGGGGCGACTCCGCAAGGTGCGGTGACGACCAGCGAGAAGCCGGCGGGGCCGCCTGCTATCGAAGTGCCGAAGAACGAGCTCTCGTGGCGTGACTGCACGTCGCGGGTGTTCAGCGAGGCCGCGGTCCAACCTCCCCCGGGAGTCACGCTGGACTGCGCCAGCTACGACGCCGACCTGGACCCGATCGCCGGGGCCACCGGGTCGGTCAGCATCGGCGTGGTGCGCGCCAAGTCAGCCCAGACTCCCGCCGACGCGGGTCCGCTGGTGATGACGACCGGCTCCGATCTGCCGTCCTCGGTGCAACTCCCGGCCTGGCTGGCGGGCGCAGGCACCGACGTGCTGGCCAAGCATCCCGTCGTCGCAGTCGATCGTCGCGGCATCGGCATGTCGGGCGCGCTGGACTGCCGCGACGTGTTCGACCGCCAGGAGATGTTCGAGCAGACCCAGTTCCAGTCGGGCGACGACCCGGTCGCCAACCTCGGCACGATCACGATGACCGCGACCACGAGCTGCACCGACACCATCGCCCCCGGCGACTCGGCCTACGACAACGCCCATGCCGCTGAGGACCTCGAGCGCCTGCGCACCACGTGGGACGTGCCAGCGCTGGCGCTCCTCGGCGTCGGGAACGGCGCGCAGGTGGCACTGGCCTACGCCGGTTCGCACCCCAACAAGGTCGCCCGCCTGGTGTTGGATTCGCCGCTGCCGCTGGGCATCTCGGCCGAGGCAGCGACAGAGCAGCGCGTCAAAGGTGAGCAGGCCGCGCTGGACGCATGGGCCACGCGGTGCGCGGCCAGCAACTGCCCGCTGCCCGATCCCAAGAACGCCGTCGACACGCTGCTGGCATCGGCCCGCGCCGGCAACGGACCCGGTGGGGCATCAGTGGCCGCGGTCGCCGACGCGATCGCCACGGCACTGGCGTTCCCCCAGGGCAATCGCGTGGACGCGGGCCGCGACCTCGCTCAGGCGATCGCCGACGCCAACGGCGGGGACACCAACGGGCTCAACAACCTGATCAACACCGCCGAGACGCTGCGCCAGACCGACGGGCAGTTCGTCAACTCCTGCAGCGACGCGTTGAACCGGCCCACCCCCGACCGGGTGCGCGAACTCGTCGTCGAATGGGGCAAGCGCTATCCGCAGTTCGGGACCGTCGGTGCGCTGGACATGGTGAAGTGCCTGAACTGGCCGAGTGGTACCGCGCCGAAGGAACCGCAGGGCCTGACCACGCCGACGCTGCTGCTGGGCGTGCAGAACGATCCCGTCGTCGGCAACGAGGGGGTCGCGGCCGTCGCCGCGACCGCGATCAACGCCGGTTCGACCAACAGGCGGGTGATCTGGCAGGGCATCGGTCACGGCGCGACCGTGTACTCGGCGTGCGCGCTGCCCCCGGTGCTCGGCTACCTCGACACCGGGACGCTGCCGGCCACCGACACGTACTGCCCGGCCTGACGCCACCCTCACCTGCCGCTACGGTACGGTGCCTGACGTGCGTGATCTTGTGGTGAAAGCGTTCAGGCCCCGCACCCCTGCACCCACCACCGCTGCCGTTCTGCGTTCGGTCCTCTGGCCGCTGGCGATCCTGTCGGTGATCCACCGCAGCTACGTGTTGGTGTTCAACCGCTACATCACCGACGACTTCGCCCCGGTGTACCGCGCCGTCATCAACTTCAAGTTCGGCTGGGACATCTACAACGAACACTTCGACTACGTCGACCCGCACTACCTGTATCCGCCGGGCGGCACGCTGATCATGGCGCCCTTCGGCTACCTGCCCGAAGTGGCGTCGCGGAACTGGTTCATCTTCTTCAACACCGTGGCCATCATCGCGGCCGGGTACCTTCTGCTGCGCCTGTTCGGCTACACGCTGAGCTCGGTCGCCGCGCCCGCTCTGCTGCTCGCGATGTTCTGCACCGAGTCCGTCACCAACACGCTGGTGTTCGGCAACATCAACGGTGTCATGCTGCTGCTCGAGGTGCTCTTCTTCCGCTGGCTGCTGGACGGCAATCGCAGCCACGAATGGTGGGCCGGGGTGAGCATCGGGCTGACGCTGGTGGTCAAACCACTGCTCGCGCCGGCGCTGCTGCTGCCGGTGCTCAACCGGCAGTGGCGGGTCCTGGTCACCGCGATCGCCGTACCGGTCGCGTTCAATCTCGCTGCCTGGCCGCTGATCTCGGACCCCATGAACTTCGTCACCCGCACGGTGCCGTACATCTTCTCCA
Organism: Mycobacterium sp. IDUB_1; assembly: GCF_055419625.1. Taxonomy (NCBI): domain Bacteria; kingdom Bacillati; phylum Actinomycetota; class Actinomycetes; order Mycobacteriales; family Mycobacteriaceae; genus Mycobacterium; species Mycobacterium sp. IDUB_1. Next base: position 163,438 of record NZ_JBVAYA010000004.1, read on the forward strand.
CCCGCGATTATTTCAACAGCTCGATTCTGGGTAACGGTCTCTATTTCGGGCTGCCGACGTGGCTGATCCTGACTCTGCGCGTCGTCTTCGCCGCACTCGGCGCAGCAGCGCTGTGGCTGTTGTACCGGTACTACCGCACCCGCGACCAGTTCTTCTGGATGCTGACCTCCTCGGGCGTCCTGCTCGTCACCTCGTGGCTGGTGCTCTCCCTCGGTCAGGGCTACTACTCGATCGCGCTGTTCCCGTTCCTGATGACCGTCGTGCTGCCGAACTCGGTACTGCGCAACTGGATCGCCTGGCTCGCTACCTACGGGTTCTTGACCATGGACCGCTGGCTGCTGTGGCAGCTTCCGTCGACCGGACGGGCGCTGGAGTACCTCAAGATCACCTACGGCTGGTCACTAATGGTGATCGTGGTGTTCTGCGTGCTGCTCTTCCGCTACCTGGATGCACGGCGCGACGGGAGGCTGGCCGACGGGATCGACCCGCCCTGGCTGCACCCCACCGCCCGGGCCGCTGAGTAGCCTGGTTCACATGACAGGCCCGAAGCTGCAGCTGACCGACGACCAGTGGCGCGAGCGGCTGAACCCTCAGGAGTTCGCCGTGCTGCGCCGTGCCGGCACCGAGCGTCCGTTCACCGGCGAATACACCGACACCAAGACCGAAGGTGTCTATCAGTGCCGCGCCTGCGGCGCAGAACTGTTCCGCAGCACCGAGAAGTTCGAATCCCATTGCGGCTGGCCGTCGTTCTTCGACCCGGCGGATTCCGACGCGGTGATCCTGCGCTCCGACGACTCGCTGGGCATGCACCGGGTCGAGGTGTTGTGCGCGAACTGCCACAGCCACCTCGGGCACGTCTTCGAAGGCGAGGGGTATCCGACCCCGACCGATCAGCGCTACTGCATCAACTCGGTCTCGCTGCGGCTGGTGCCCACCGATCAGTGATGCTCCGGCGTCAGCGTTCGTTCACGTCGCTGCGCCTCGAGCAGGGCCAACATCTCGGAACCCGGCATCGGCCGGCTGAAGTAGAAACCCTGCGCCACCCGGCAGCCGTACTGGCGTAACCGGTCGGCGATCTCGGCGCTCTCCACTCCCTCGGCCACCGGTGTGTGTCCGAGCGCGTGCGTCATCTCGATCACGGCGCGCACGATGGTCGCCGACGGTCCGTGCGTCAAGATCGGCGCGATGAACTCCCGGTCCAGCTTGACCTGGTCGACCGGAAAATCGCGCAGATACCACAGCGCCGAATATCCGCTGCCGAAGTCGTCGAGCGCGACCTGCACCCCCGCCGCGCGCAGCTTGTTCAGAGCCGTTCGTGTTCCCGGCATGTCGGCGAGCAGCCTGTCCTCGGTGATCTCGATGGTGAGCGCCTCCGGCGCAAGCCCGTGCCGCCGCAGCGCCTCGGAGATGCCAGCACTGATGGCTGGGTCGCTCACGACGGGTGCGAACACGTTCACCGCGACGGGAATCTCGAAGCCCTCGGCGTGCCAGATCGCCGCATCGGCGAGCGCCAGGTCGAGCACCGCCCTGGTCAGCGACGTCATCAGGTCGCACTTGTTCACCAACGGCAGGAACTGGTCGGGGTTGAGCAACCCCCGGCGGGGATGTGGCCAGCGGATGAGCGCCTCGGCGCCGATGATCTCCTCGGTGAATAGGTCGTACTGCGGCTGGTAGACCACGCGCAGTTCGCCGTGCTCGATGGCGTGTTCGAGCTCTACCAGGATCGGCGGCGGGCCGACGTCGCGACGGCCTGCGGCGATGTCGGCACGCAGCTTGCGGTTCTCCCCGAGGATCACGAACTGCCGGATCGTCACGGCGATCACGATGACGGCGACGGCCACGAACACCGGCCCCAACCCGGCGATCAGCACTGGCGTGCACAAAACCGCCGACAACAGCACCGGCACGTACGGCAGCCAGCCCGAGACCGCGGCCGGCTGCGCGCTGGGCACGTCGGAGCCCGTCCGCCGGGCGCGCAGCGCGGCGACCGCGATCAGGAGGAAACCCGTCGCCCAGCCGACCGACAGTTGATGCTGGTTGTCGTAGGTGCCCGTTGCGGTCAGATAGGCGAAAGCGACATCGGAGAACGCGACGCCGATCAAGCCCGCGGTCAGCAGCGCCATCTGCGCTTGCCGCATGCGAGGGGTCCGCATCAGCATCAGCCCCGCGATCGTCACCAACGCGATGTCGGTCACTGGGTACGACAGCGCCACGGCCACCGACAACACGTCGCTCTGCTGGGCGGTGTACACGGTCCGCAACCAGATGACCCAAGCGGCGCCGAAGATCGCGGCCGCGACGATGAGCCCGTCGATCACCACCCGCAGTTGCGTACCGGGCGGCGCCGCGGTCAGCAGGACGATCAGACACAACCCGGCACCCGCCAGGAACAACAGGTACCCGGCGTCGGCCCACGACGGAGTCGGAGCCTCGCCGAGAACGAGGTCGTAGTAGCTCCACACCACCTCGCCGGCGGCCCACCCCATCAGTCCGGCTGCCATGAACGCCCAGGCCGCACGATCAGGACCCCGCAGCGAGACTGCGGCCCATGCGGCACTGACCGCGGCGGTCAACGCGAAGACAGCCAAGCCGACATCGTCCACGGTGCGGATGAGGTCCGGGCCGCCCCACCCGGCCCACAACCACGCGCCGTAGGCGGCACCGACGATCAGCGCGACCGCCGCCACCCCCCTCGTTTTCGGCATGGACGGAATATAGCAATGGAATGCTGCGGGCAAAACCGATTCGCAGCAGTAAAGAGTCGTTTGCTAGGACGGCACTTTCCCGACAAATCGGGGTATAAAGACCCTACGACGTGGTTTTAGACGGATGTCAAGAATTTGCAAATGTCGAAAATACTTGACAGAAGTTTTCGTTGCCAGCAAAAACTCATGGCAAAGCGTTGATCAGCCGCTCGACCGAAACACGTGGCCCGGTGTAGAACGGGGTCTCCTCACGGACGTGGCGGCGAGCGTCGGTGGCGCGCAGATCACGCATCAGGTCGACGATGCGGTGGAGTTCCGGCGCTTCGAACGCGAGCAGCCACTCGTAATCACCCAGCGCGAAGGCCGGCACTGTGTTGGCGCGCACATCCTTGTAGCCACGCGCGGCCATGCCGTGCTCGGCCAGCATCCGTCGGCGCTCGTCGTCGGGCAACAGGTACCACTCCAAGGAGCGGACGAACGGATAGACGCAGATGTAGGCCCCGGGCTCCTCTCCCGCCAGGAACGCCGGAACGTGGCTTTTGTTGAACTCCGCGGGCCGGTGCAGCGCGACGTTGCTCCACACCGGAGTCGACGCCCGGCCCAATGTGGTGGTGCGGCGGAAGTCGGCGTAGGTGGCCTGCAGCGCCTCCACGGTCTCGGCGTGGGTCCACGTCATGAAGTCGGCATCGGCACGCATGCCGGCGACGTCGTAGATTCCGCGTACGACGACGCCCCTGTCCTCCTGGTGCTTCAGGAACGTCTCGGTCTCGTCGACGATCGCCGCCCGCGCGTCGTCACCGTCGGCGAGCACGCCGGGCTTGACGGCGTACACCGAGAACATCAGGTAGCGGACGGTGGAGTTGATCGCGTCGAAGTCGAGCTTGGCCATCGTTCTATCGTGCCATGGGCCCCTACCGCGTCAGGATGGCCGCCACCGCCCTGGTCGCGGCAGCGACGCAGGCCGGAACCCCGATGCCGTCGAGATAGGCCCCGGCCACGGCGAGTCCCTGTGGCACCCCACCGCGCAGCTCGGCGACCAGGTCGGCGTGGCGCGGGCCGTACTGAGGCATCGCGTCGAGCCAGCGCACCACCTTGCTGTCCTCCGGGGTCACGGTGATGCCGAACAACGTCGCCAGATCCTGCTCGGCCCACATCAGCAGGTCGTCGTCGCCTGCCCGCCGGGCCAGGTCGTCTCCGAACCGGCCGTAGGACAGCCGGACCATCTCGACGCTGCTACGCCGACCCCACTTGCGCGACGACAACGTCACCGCCTTGGTGTGCAGACGGCCACGGCCGGCGACCAGCACCCCGGACTGCTCCGGGAGCGGGGTGCCGCCGGGCAGGGCCAGCGCGACCACCGCGGCCGAGGCCACCTCGATGCGCCGGGCGGCCGCGACCGTGCGGGGAGCGAGATCGCCGAGCAGGGCCGGCAGCCGCGGCGCGGGAACCGCCAGCACCACCGCATCGGCGGGCCAGCGCGCACCCTCGTCGTCGATCACCTCCCAGCCGTGAGTCGCCGGAGCGACACTGCGAACGGCGACCTGCGCCCACGTGAGTCCAGAACGCCGCACCAGTTCGTCGATCAGCACGGCGTAACCGCCGTCGATCGCACCGAACACCGACCCCGGCGCAGGTGGCGGCAGCGCGGCGGTGACAGCCTCGGTCAGACTGCGCGCCCCGCGGTCGAGCGCCGCCGCCACCGTGGGGGCGGCCGCGCGCAACCCGATCGTCGCCGCCGACCCGGCGTACACACCGGCCAGCAGCGGGTCGATCGATCGCACCACGACCTGCTCGCCGAAGCGGTCGCCGACGAGGTCGGCCACCGTCGGGTCGGCGCCGGGGGTCCAGGACAGCGGGCGGCGGGGCTCGTCGAGCATCCAGCGGATCGTGGCGTCGTCGACCAGTCCGGTCAGCGAGGCAGGCCGCGTCGGGATGCCGTTGACGGTGTCCTGGGGTAGCGCATGCAGGCGGCCCTCGCTGTAGATCAGCGGACGCACCCCGGTCGTCGTCAGCTGCTTCCCCGACAGACCCAACTCCCCCAGCAGCGCGGGCACCTCCGGGCGGCGGGTGACGAACGCTTCGGCTCCGACGTCGATCGGCTGCCCGCCGATGCGTTCGGTGCGCAACACCCCACCGAGCCGGTCCGCCGGGTCCAGCACGGTGATGGACGCGTCCGGGCCGGCCGCCACCCGCAGTCGGTAGGCTGCCACTAAACCCGAAATGCCGCCGCCGACAACGCAATACGTTGTCACAGCTGGTGCACCAGGGCCACGGCCTTGGTGATGACGTCGGGGTCGGTGGCAGGCAGGACCCCGTGACCGAGGTTGAACACGTGTCCGACGGCGCCCGCGTCGATCGCGCGGCGCCCGTCCTCGACGACGGCCCGCACCGCGCGTTCGACCACCGGCATGCCGGCCAACAGCACCACCGGATCGAGGTTGCCCTGCAGTGCGACTCCCCGCTGCACCCGCGTCGCGGCATCGGCCAGCGACGTCCGCCAGTCCACCCCGACAACCGCGGGGACGTCGTGTCCGACGACGGCTTCCGACATGGCACCCAGCAATTCCGCCGTCCCGACGCCGAAATGCGTCATCGGCACGCCGTAGCCGGCCAGCGCAGCGAACACCCGGGCGCTATGGGGCAACACGTAGCTGCGGTAGTCGGCCAGCGACAGGGTGCCCGCCCAGGAGTCGAACACCTGGATCGCGTCGACGCCCGCCTCGATCTGGGTGCGCAGGAACGCGATCGTGACGTCGGTCAGGGACTCCATCAGCGCATGCCACGTGTCGGTCTCGCCGAGCATCATCGCCTTGGTGTGCTCGTGGTTGCGGCTCGGACCACCCTCCACGAGATAGGACGCCAGCGTGAACGGGGCTCCGGCGAACCCGATCAGCGGCACCTCCCCCAGTTCGCCGGTCAGCCGACTCACCGCTGCCGCCACCGGCGCCACCTGGTCGGGGTCCAGCTCAGTGATGGTGCCGACATCAGCTCGAGTGCGGATCGGATGATCGATGACCGGGCCCACATCGGGCACGATGTCCAACCCGATACCGGCCGCGCGCAGCGGGACGACGATGTCGGAGAACAGGATTGCCGCGTCAACGTCGTGGCGACGCACCGGCTGCAGCGTGATCTCGGTGATCAGGTCGGCGTCGAAGCAGGCCTGCATCATGGTGTTCTTGGCCCGAAGAGCCCGGTACTCGGGCAGCGACCGACCGGCCTGCCGCATCATCCACACCGGCGTGCGGTGGGGCTTGCGGCCGGCGACGGCAGCCAGGTAGGGCGATTCGGGCAGCTCGCGGCGCGTGTTCATCGATGCCCATGCTGCCATGCCTCCTCCGCCCCGAATCGGCGCGCCATGAGCACAGACCTGTGAAAATGGACTACCGTCGATCGGCGTGACCTCCGCCGAACCGGCTCAATTCCGTGAAGCGGTGGCGGCGATGAACGCCACCACCGTACGGCCGGAGATCGAGCTGGGCCCGATCCGGCCGCCGCAGCGCCTCGCCCCCTTCAGTTACGCACTGGGAGCCGAGGTCAAGCATGCCGAAGCCCCGATCGTCCCCGAGCGCTCCGACGGCGACGCGTTCGGGCGGCTGATCCTGCTGCACGACCCCGAGGGCGCCGACGCCTGGGACGGCACGATGCGGCTGGTCGCTTATATCCAGGCCGACCTCGATTCCACCGAGGCCGTCGATCCGCTGCTGCCCGAGGTGGCGTGGAGCTGGCTCGTCGACGCCCTGACCGAACGTGCGCAGCACCTCACCGCCCTCGGCGGCACCGTCACCGCCACCACCTCGGTGCGCTACGGCGACATCTCCGGACCACCGCGAGCCCATCAGCTGGAGCTGCGCGCGTCCTGGACCGCCACCGATCTGGAACTGGGGCCACACGTCGAGGCGTTCTGCGAAGTGCTCGAACACGCCGCAGGCCTGCCCCCCGCCGGGGTGACCGACCTGGGCTCGCGCACCCGCGCCTGATCCGATGACCGAACCCGACACCGGCGGTTCCCCGCCGGACGCCGAACACTCCGACGACGTCGACATCTCCGAGACACCCGCCACGCCGCTGCTGGCCCCGCGCGACGGAGTGCCGAACGTCGCGGTGAGCCGCAGCGAAATCGCCCGCGCCGCAGACTTTCTCGCATCCGGGTCGGGCGCGTTCGCCGTCGACGCCGAACGGGCGTCGGGATTCCGGTACTCCAACCGCGCCTACCTGGTGCAGATTCGGCGTGCCGGCGCGGGCACCGTGCTGATCGACCCCGTCAGCCACGGCGGCGACTCCGTCGAGGTGCTCGCCCCGGTGGCACAGGTGCTGTCGGAGGATCAGTGGATCCTGCACGCCGCCGACCAGGATCTGCCCTGCCTGGCCGAGATCGGCATGCGCCCGCCGTCGCTCTACGACACCGAGCTGGCCGGGCGGCTGGCCGACCTCGACCGCGTGAACCTCGCCTCGATGGTGCAGCAGCTGCTCGGCCTGGCCCTGACCAAGGGGCACGGCGCTGCGGACTGGTCGAAGCGGCCCCTTCCCGACGAATGGCTCAACTACGCGGCGCTCGATGTCGAGGTGCTGATCGAGTTGCGTGACGCGATCGACGCCGTGCTCATCGCCGAGGGCAAAGACGGTTGGGCCAGAGAAGAATTCGAGTACCTCCGGACGGCCGAGAGCACACCGACCCGGCGGGACCGCTGGCGGCGCACCTCCGGAATCCACAAGGTGCGCGACCCGCGGGCGCTGGCCGCCGTACGGGAGTTGTGGCTGACCCGCGACCAGATCGCCCGACGGAGAGACATCGCCCCGGGCCGAATCCTGCCCGACAGCGCAATCGTGAGCGCGGCGACCGCAGACCCGGACACGGTCGAGAAGCTCGTTGCTCTGCCGATTTTCGGCGGAGCCCGGCAACGGCGCAGCGCGAGCGTATGGCTCGACGCGTTGGCGCGGGCCCGCACGGCCGACCCGCCGTCGTCGCAGGAACCGTCCAGCGGTCCGCCGCCGGCATCACGGTGGGCCCGACGCAAGCCCGAGGCCGCCGCCCGGCTGGAGGCGGCGCGAGCCGCGATCAACGAACTGGCGCAACAGGTTTCCGTGCCGCCGGAGAATCTTCTGGCACCCGACATCGTGCGCCGGCTGTGCTGGGACTGGGTTGCCGTGGACGACACGACCGCCGCGGTGGAGGCGTTTCTCGACACCACGGCAGCGCGACGCTGGCAGCGCGAGCTGACGACACCCCTGCTCGCTGCAGCCTTGAAATCAGCTCCCAGCGACTAGCGACCGGCAGTGCTCAGTCGAGCTGCTGGCTGACTTCCTTCTCCGCGACACCGGTACCCAGTGCTGCGACCCAGCCGGTGATCTGCCGGGCGAGATTGCGCTCGGTCAGGCCGACCTCGGTGAGCACCTCACCGCGGGAGGCGTGCGCGAAGAACTCCTGCGGCAACGCGGCGTCCCGGCAGGGCACGTCGATCTCCGCGCGACGCAATGCCGTCGAGACCGCCGAACCGATACCGCCGTGCACCCCGTTGTCCTCGAGCGTGACGACCAGCTTGTGCTGCGCGGCGAGCGTGGTGAGCACCGCGGGCACCGGCAGCACCCACCGGGGATCGACGACGGTGACGCCGATGCCCTGGTTGCGCAGCCGCTCGGCCACTGCCAGCGCCATCGTCGCGAACGGTCCGATTGCGATGACCAGGACGTCGTCGGTGAGACCGTCGGCGGGCTTCGCCAGCACGTCCACCCCGTCGCGGCGTTCGACCGCTGTGATGTCTTGTCCGACATCGCCTTTCGGGAAACGAATAGCGGTGGGGCCGTCACTGATGTCGAGTGCTTCTGCCAGCTCTTCCCGCAGCCGGGCGCCGTCGCGCGGCGCCGCCACCTTCATGCCGGGGACCACGCCGAGGATCGACATGTCCCACATGCCGTTGTGGCTGGCCCCGTCGGGACCGGTGACTCCGGCGCGGTCCAGCACGATCGTCACCGGCAGCTTGTGCAGCGCGACGTCCATCATCACCTGGTCGAACGCCCGGTTCAGGAACGTCGAGTACACGGCGACCACCGGATGCATGCCGCCCATCGCCAAACCGGCAGCAGAGGTGATCGCGTGCTGCTCGGCGATGCCGACGTCGAAGAAACGGTCGGGGTACCGCTGTCGGAACGCGCTCAGACCCGTGGGGCCCGGCATCGCCGCGGTGATCGCGATGACATCGCGCCGCTTGCCGGCCAGCGAGATCAACGACTCGGAGAAGGTCGACGTCCACCCCGGCCCCGGGATCGTCGTCGCCAGCCCCGTCTCCGGGTCGATCACACCGCACGCGTGCATCTGGTCGTCTTCGTCGTTCTCGGCGGGCGCGTAGCCCATGCCCTTGCGGGTGACGACGTGCACCACCACCGGCGCGTTGTAGGCGCGGGCATGCCGCAGCGCGCTCTCGACAGCGTGTTCGTCGTGGCCGTCGATCGGGCCGACGTACTTGAGGCCCAGGTCGGTGAACATCACCTGTGGGGAGAGCGCGTCCTTGATGCCCGCCTTGATGCTGTGCATGCACTGGTAGCAGAACTCGCCGATCATCGGCACGCCCCGCACCGCCTTGCGGCCTTCCTCGAGCACGCGCTCGTAGCCCGGCTGCAGACGCAACCGCGCCAGATGCTCGGCGAATCCGCCGATCGTCGGCGCGTAGCTGCGGCCGTTGTCGTTGACGACGATCACCACGGGGCGCTTGGATGCCGCGATGTTGTTCATCGCCTCCCAGCACATGCCGCCGGTCAGGGCGCCGTCGCCGACGACGGCCACCACGTGGCGGTTGCGGTGCCCGCTGAGCTCGAAGGCCTTCGCCAGACCGTCGGCGTAGGACAGCGCCGAGGACGCATGGCTGGACTCGACCCAGTCGTGGACGCTCTCCTCGCGCGAGGGGTAGCCGGACAGGCCGTCCTTCTTGCGTAGCGTCTCGAAGTCCTGGCAGCGGCCCGTGAGCATCTTGTGCACGTAGGCCTGATGTCCCGTGTCGAACAGGATCGGATCATGGGGCGAGTCGAAGACGCGATGCAGCGCGAGTGTCAGCTCGACAACGCCGAGATTGGGTCCCAGGTGACCGCCGGTTGCCGCGACCTTGTGGATCAGGAAGTGGCGGATTTCCCCGGCCAGCGCATCCACCTGTGCCTGCGACAGGTGCTGCAGATCAGCGGGACCGCGGATCTGTTCAAGCATTGGGTCAGTCTACGCACCGGTAACCAGATCAGTCGTTTCGACGCTGGTACACATCGGGCACGCCGTCGAGGTCCGCGTCCACCGATTCCTCACGACAAATCCGCCGGTAGGCCCTGTTCCTGGTCAGCAGGACGACCGCAGCAAGACATGCCGCCAGCAGTGATCCGCACAACACTCCGATCTTCACGAATTCGTCACGTTCGGAGCCCATGCCGTAAGCCAGGTCCCCGATCAACAGCGACACCGTGAAGCCGATCCCGGCCAGCAGGGAGATGCCGAACACGTCGACCCAGCGCAGCGACGGATCGAGCGTGGCCCGGGTGATGCGCGACAGGACACCGGTGGTCAGCAGGATGCCGATGGGCTTGCCCAGCACCAGCCCGGCGATGATGCCGAGCGTGATCGGGTCGGTCAGCGCCCGGCCCAGACCACTGAGCCCACCGATCCCGACCCCCGCGGCGAAGAACGCGAACACGGGGATCGCGAAACCGGCCGACACCGGCCGCAGCAGATGCTCGAAATGCTCGGCCAGGCCCGGCCCTGCGTCGGGACCCCCTGCGGCTTGGCTGCGCAGCACCGGCACCGTGAAACCGAGCAGCACGCCGGCGACCGTGGCGTGCACGCCCGACTCGTGCATCAGCACCCAGGTCGCCACCGCCAGCGGGATCAGCAGCCACGGGGCACGTATGCGGCGCTGCACGCACAGTGCGAACAACGCGAGCGGGATCAGTGTGGCCGCCAACGCGATCAGGTTGATCTTCTCGGAGTAGAAGACCGCGATCACAGTGATGGCCAGCAGGTCGTCCACCACGGCCAGGGTCAGCAGGAACGTGCGCAACGCCGACGGCAGGTGCGTCGCGATGACGGCGAGCACGGCGACCGCGAACGCGATGTCGGTGGCGGTCGGGATCGCCCAGCCGCGCAGGGCCCCGTTGTCGCTGCCGGTGCCGACGTTGATGGCGACGAAGATCAGCGCCGGCATCACCATGCCGCCGACCGCGGCCGCGATGGGCAGCGCGGCACGGCTCGGGTCGCGCAGATCGCCGGCGACGAATTCCCGTTTGAGCTCCAGCCCGACGACGAAGAAGAAGATTGCCAGTAGCCCGTCGGCCGCCCACGCGCCCAGCGTCAGATCCAGGTGCAGCCCCAGCCAGTGACCGCCGACCTCGAGGTCACGCAATGCGAAGTAGCTGGCCGCCCACGGGGAGTTGGCCCAGACGAGCGCGGCGGCGGCCGCGACGAGGAGGATGACCCCGCCGACGGTCTCCTTGCGAAGGATCTCGGTGGCCCGGCTGGTCTCGGCCCAGGACCCGCGGCTGAACAGCCGTCGCCGCAGCGGAATACGGGGATCGTCGGCCATCAGGTGCCCTCCTCGGTCGTCGAAGTCACGCCGACCAGACTTCCCGGCACACCTGGCGATCACCCTACTACCGGGTGAGCACCGCCACGCACTCCACGTGGTGGGTGAGCGGAAACGAATCGAACACCCGGAGATCCTCGACCTGGTACCCACCTTCGCGGTACAAGCCAATATCGCGCGCGAAAGACGCTGCCTCACAACCGATGTGGACGACCCTCGGCACCTCGGCGGCAGACAGTGCGGCGATCACGTCGCGACCGGCCCCGGTACGCGGTGGGTCGAGCACGGCGACGTCCGCGCGGGTCGTCTGACTTGCCAGTGCGCGGCGCACCGAGTCCGTGACCACGCTGACCGAGCCCAGATCACCCAGCGCAGCCCGGGCGGCGCGGGCCGCTCCGCGTGAGGTGTCGACGGTGAGCACCCGTCCGGTGTCCCCCATGGCCGTCGCCAGCGCCGCCGCGAACACACCCGCGCCGCCGTAGAGGTCCCACGCGGTCATGCCCGGTTCGAGCTGCGCCCACTCCGACACCAGGGCGCTGTAGAGCGCCGGGGCATCACGATGCGCCTGCCAGAAAGCCGTCACCGGCACACGCCACGTCCGACCGGCGACGCGCTGCACTCCCTCGTAATCACCTTCTCGCACTTCAGCTTTGCGACCCTTTGCCGCCACCACGATGTGTCGGCGCCCGTCGTCGTCGACGGCCACGTGCACCGCAGCGTCCGACGGCCACCTCTGCTCGGCCACCCCGGACAGCAGCGCCGCGGGCACCTGCGCACAGTCGAGTCGGTGCACCAGGTCGGCGCTGTGGTATCGGTGGAATCCTGCCCGCCCGTCAGCCGACACATCCAGACGCACCCGGGTGCGCCAGCCGCTGTGCCCGGCCTCTCCCACCGCCTCTGCGGACGCGTCATCCTCGGCCCGCCAGTCGTAATTGCCAAGCCGCGCAAGCTGATTGGCCACCACAGCACCCTTGAGCCGTCGGGCCGCCGTGGGCTCGACGAACGCCAGGTCGCAGCATCCCGACCCACCCACGCCAGCGATCGGACACCAGGAGTCGACGCGATCCGGCGACGGTTCGATCACCTCGACCGCCTCGGCGTTCCAGAACTTCTCGCGCGTCGAACCGGCGTCGACCAGGCGCGCCCGCACGGTCTCCCCGGGAAGGGCGTAGCGCACGAACACCACCCGGCCGTCATGGCGGGCGACGACGCTACCGCCGTTCGCGGGGCGCCCCGTGGTGAGGATCAGCTCCGCGGGCACCTCAGCGGTCAATCGAGGAACCCCTTGCGCGCATCGCCCGGGGCGGACTGCGGAGAGAGCTTCTTGAGCCGCTCGGACGACGACAGCTGCCACGGCACCGACGTCACCATGACGTTGGGTTCGAACAGCAGTCTGCCCTTGAGCCGCAACGCACTCTGGTTGTGCAGCACCTGTTCCCACCAGTGGCCGACCACGTACTCGGGGATGAACACCGTCACCACCGTGCGGGGCGACTCACGGCTGACCCGCTTGACGTACTCGAGGACGGGACGGGTGATCTCGCGGTACGGCGAGGCGATGACCTTGAGCGGCACACTGATGTCACTGGATTCCCACTTGTGCACGAGCTCACGGGTTTCCCCGTCGTCGACGCTGACCGTGATGGCCTCCAGCACGTCAGGGCGGGTGGCGCGGGCGTACGCCAGCGCGCGCAGGGTGGGCATGTGCACGTTGGACACCAGCACGACCGCGTGATTGCGGCTGGGCAGCACGATGTCTTCCATTTCGGCTGCGCGGGCTTCCAGCTCGCGGCTCACCGACGCGTAGTGCTTGTGGATCAGCTTCATGATGAAGAACAGCGCAGCCATCGCGAGGATCGCGATCCACGCCCCCACCAGGAACTTGGTGAGCACCACGATGATGAGCACCGTTCCGGTGCACAGGAAACCGACGGTGTTGATGACCCGCGAACGCATCATTCGTGCCCGCGCGGCCGAATCGGTCTCGGTGCGCAACAACCGCGTCCAGTGCCGCACCATCCCGATCTGGCTGAGCGTGAACGACACGAACACCCCGACGATGTACAGCTGGATCAGCGCCGTCACCTGCGCCTGGAACGCCACGATGAACGCGATCGCGCCGAACGCCAGGAACAGGATCCCATTGGAGAACGCCAGCCGATCACCGCGGGTGTGCAGCTGCCGTGGCAGGAAGCGGTCCTGGGCGAGGATGGAGCCCAGCACCGGAAAGCCGTTGAAGGCGGTGTTGGCGGCGAGCACCAGGATCAGTGCGGTCACCCCGGCGATCAGATAGAGCCCGATGGGGAAATCGTGGAACACCGCGTCGGCCAACTGGGCGATCAGCGTCTTCTGCTGGTAGTCCGGCGGGGCCCCGCCCAGCTGTTCCAGCGGACGCTCGGCGATCTGCGCACCGGTGGCACGGGCCAGCATGATGATGCCCATGAACAGCGTGATCGCGATGCCGCCGAGCAGCAGCAGCGTGGTCGCGGCGTTGCGGGACTTGGGTTTCCGGAACGCCGGGACGCCATTGCTGATCGCCTCGACACCGGTCAGCGCCGCGCTGCCCGAGGAGAAGGCGCGCGCGATCAGGAACACCAGCGCGAATCCCAGGACGTCGCCGTGCTCGGAGTGCATCTCGAACCCCGCCGACTCGGCGCGCAGCTCGTGGCCCAGCACGTAGATCTGGAAGAAGCCCCAGCCCAGCATCAGGTACATGCCGATCATGAACGCGTAGGTGGGAACAGCGAATGCGGTGCCCGATTCCCGGATGCCGCGCAGGTTCAGCGAGGCCAGCACCAGGATCGCGATGATCGCGAACCACACCTTGTGCTGGTCGATGAACGGTATCGCCGACCCGATGTTGGACATCGCCGACGACATCGACACGGCCACGGTGAGCACGTAGTCGACCAGCAGCGCGCTGGCGACGGTCAGGCCGGCGGTCGGGCCGAGGTTGGTGGTCACCACCTCGTAGTCGCCGCCGCCGGACGGGTAGGCGTGCACGTTCTGCCGGTAACTCGCGATCACGATCAGCATGACCGCGGCGACCACGAGACCGATCCAGGGCGCCATCGAGTAGGCCGACAAACCCGCGACCGAGAGCACCAGGAAGATCTCTTCGGGGGCGTAGGCGACCGACGACAGCGCGTCAGAGGCGAAGACCGGGAGCGCGATCCGTTTCGGCAGCAGCGTGTGGGCGAGCTTGTCGCTGCGGAACGGCCGGCCCAGTACGAGCCGTCGGGCGGCCGTCGAAAGCTTGGACACGAGTGCCAAGAGTAAAGCCCGACGGTCGTGAGGTGACGCAAAGCTGTAGCGTTCCTCAGTGCACGGGTGGTAACAGCTCGCCAAACGCCACATTCGGCCCCGCCGGAAAGGACCCGCAGTGCGTGTAGTGGTGATGGGATGCGGCCGCGTCGGCGCGTCGCTGTCCGACAGTCTGGCCAGGATCGGCCACGACGTCTCCGTCATCGACCGTGACGGCACGGCTTTTCACCGCCTGTCCCCCTCGTTCCCGGGCCAACGCGTACTCGGCATGGGGTTCGACCGCGACGTGCTGATCCGCGCGGGCATCGAGAACGCGTCGGCGTTCGCTGCGGTCTCCTCGGGCGACAACTCGAACATCATCTCCGCGCGTGTCGCGCGGGAGACCTTCGGCGTCCAGCGGGTCGTGGCCCGCATCTATGACGCCAAGCGTGCCGCCGTCTACGAACGTCTGGGCATTCCGACCGTCGCGACGGTGCCGTGGACCACCGACCGACTGCTCAACGTCCTCATCCGCGAGACGGAGACCACCAAGTGGCGTGACCCGAGCGGCAACGTCGGTGTCACCGAGCTCGCCCTGCACGAGAGCTGGGCCGGCCGTCGGATGACCGACTTGGAGGCCGCCACGTCGGGCCGCGTCGCGTTCATCATCCGCTTCGGCGCGGGCCTGCTGCCCGACCCCAAGACGGTGATCCAGGCGGGCGATCAGGTGTACCTGGCCGCGATCTCCGGTCATGTCGCCGAGGCGTTGGCGATCGCGGCGCTACCGCCGAGCGAAGACGCGGAGGGCTGAGGACGTGAAAGTTGCGATTGCGGGTGCGGGTGCGGTCGGCCGGTCCATCGCCCGCGAGCTGGTCGAGTCCCATGACGTCACCCTTCTCGAACGCGACTCCGACCACATCGACGTGGAAGCGATTCCGGCGGCGCACTGGCGCCTCGGCGACGCGTGCGAGCTGAGCCTGCTGGAGGCGGTCAAGCTCGAGGAGTTCGACGTGGTGATCGCCGCGACGGGCGACGACAAGGCCAACGTGGTGCTGAGCCTGCTGTCGAAAACCGAGTTCGCGGTGCCGCGCGTGGTGGCCCGCGTCAACGATCCACGCAACGAGTGGTTGTTCGACGAGGCCTGGGGTGTCGATGTCGCGGTGTCGACGCCGCGGATGCTGGCCTCGCTGGTGGAGGAAGCCGTCTCGGTGGGTGACCTGGTGCGGCTGATGGAGTTCCGCAAGGGCCAGGCGAACCTCGTGGAGATCACGCTGCCCGACGACACGCCCTGGGGCGGTAAGCCGGTCAAGCGCCTCGAATTGCCACGCGACGCAACGTTGGTCACGATCCTGCGTGGGCCGCGAGTGATCGTCCCCGAACGGGACGAACCCCTTGAGGGCGGCGACGAGTTGCTCTTCGTGGCCGTGGCCCAGGTCGAGGACGAACTGCGCGAACTGCTCCTACGGCCCCGCCAGCGCTGAGTCCGCTCAGCGCTGCTCGGACACCGAATCGTCGGTCTCGGTCGCGGCAGCCGTCTCGGTCCCGGCAGCCGTCTCGGTCCCGGTAGCCGTCTCGGTCGGGGTCGGAGCCTGCTCACGCACCGCCCGTCGGGCCGCCCGAATCGCGCCGTAGGTCACCAGCGCCGCCACCGCGGTCAGCGGCCAACCCATGGCGATGCGCGCCACTCCCAGCCAGCCGGTCTGGTCCTCGTCGTAGAGGTGCTGCTGGACGAGGAAGCGGGCGGCGAACACAGCGACCCACACGAGCGTGGCGATGTCGAAGGCGTACACCGCGCGCCGCACGTCGCGCCAGCTGCGATCCTGGGTCTGCACCCAGCCCCAGATGTACCCGACGATGGGGCGGCGGATCACCACGGAGATGGCGAACACGACGGCCCAGAGCAGCGACGTCCAGATGCCGAGCAGGAAGTAGCCCTTGGACGCTCCGACGAGGTAGGCGATCAGCGCGCTGATCCCGACACCGAAGAAGCCGGAGATCGCCGGCTGCACGGAATCGCGGCGGACCAGACGCCAGATGAGGATCAGCGTCGCGACGCCGAGCGCCGCCGCGATGGCAGGCAGCAGGCCGAAGGCAGTGGAGACCGGAACGAAGACCACCACTGGCAGCGAGGAGTAGATGAGGCCGCTGATGCCGCCCATCTGCTCCAGGACGGCAGCGCCGCGTGCCGGCGTGTCTGGTGTGGCCTCGGTGCCCGGTTCGTCGCCGGGTGCGCTCACTTCTGGATCTCGTAGTGGGGGTTGTAGATCGCCTTGGCGCCGTTGTCGAGCTTGCCGACGCGGCCGTGCACCTTCAGGGTGCGACCCTGTTCGATACCGGGGATGCGGCGCTGACCGAGCCAAACCAGCACTACGGAATCGGTGCCGTCGAACAGTTCGGCTTTCACCCCGCCGGAGCATCCCTTGCCGTTGCACTCGACGCTGCGCAGCGTCCCGATCATGGTCACCTCTTGACCGCGCTGGCAGTCGATCGCCTTCTGCGCCCCGGTGCTCTCCACGTCGTCGCTGAGTTCCTCGACGTCGAGCTGCTCAGGGTCTTCGGTCAAACGACGGGTGAGCCGCCGTAGGTAACCCTCGGCCGTAGCCATGGCTTCTCCTGACCTCTTACCACTACTTGCTGTGCCTACTCCAACCGAACGCCACGGTAGACCTGTTGGTTCCCAGATGCGAACGCCGCGGCGGGTCGCGGGACAGCTGATTCCACGACCAGGCACGATCGAAACATGACCGTCGATCTCCGCGGTGTCACGACCGTGCTCCTGCCCGGCACCGGGTCGGACGAGAACTTCGTCGACCGGGCGTTTTCGCCGGCGTTGCACCAGCTCGGCGCGGTGGTGGTGACGCCGGCTCCGCAACCGCACCGCCTCATCGACGGCTACCTCGACGCGTTGGCCGACGCCTCCCGCGCCGCCGCCGGGCCGATGGCCGTGGGTGGCGTGTCCATCGGCGCCGCAGTGGCCGCGGCGTGGGCACTGTCACACCCCGGCGATGTGGTCGCGGTGTTCGCCGCACTGCCGGCGTGGACAGGCCCGCCCGATACCGCTCCGGCGTCGCTGGCCGCCCGGGCGTCGGCGGAGATGCTGCGCCGCGACGGGTTGGTGTCGACCACCTCGGCGATGCAGGCGTCGAGCCCAGCGTGGCTGGCCGAGGAGCTGACCCGGTCGTGGGTCGGGCAGTGGCCCGACCTTCCGGAGGCGATGGACGCTGCCGCCCGCTACGTCGCGCCGAGCGTCGGCGAGTTCGAGGCACTCTCCGCACCGATGGGGGTGGTCTCGGCCACCGACGACGCCGTCCACCCACTGGAGGTCGGATTCGAGTGGGTGGCTGCTGCACCACGCGCGGCGTTGCGAACTGTGACATTGGCCGACATCGGCGCCGACCCGTCAGTGCTGGGCACGGCCTGCGTCGCCGCGTTGGCGGAGGCCCAGCGCTGACGCCGTAGCGCTGGTCAGCCGCCGGTGATGGTGCGTAGCTGTTGCATCGCTGATCCCTGCGCTGCGCGGCGCGCCGCACCGTCGGGTGGCTGCGGCGGCTCGGGCTGCTGCTGTTGTTGTTCCGGAGCGGCCTGCGCCTGCTGCGCGGCGGCAGCCTGCTCGGTGGCGGCACGCAGCTGCTCGGCCATCTGCTCAGGAAGGGCGACTGGAAGCGGGGTGCGCACCGGCAACGGGGTGTCGCCGCGGCGGACCACCGTGTCGGCGAGGGCCTCACGGGCCTGCTCGGCCAGCGCTCCGATGCTCTCTTCGGGGCCGTTGACCACGCAGCGGATCATCCAGCGGTAGCCGTCGACACCGATGAAGCGGACCACGGCCGGACCACCCGAGCCCACCACTTCGCGGCCCCACGGGCCGTCCTCGATGCTGACCTTGGGCACGTCCTTGCGCAGCGACTCAGCCAGCTCGGAGGCGACCTCGCGCCACAGGCCCGTCGATTTCGGTGCCGCATAGGCGGCGACGGTGAAACGGCCGTGCTGCGTCACCACCCAGACCGCGCTGGGTACCCCGGTCTCGTTGATCTCGACCTGCACCTGTCCCGCCTCAGGCATCGGGATCAGCACAGATCCCAGATCCAGCCGCGCGACGGCGGCCTGGTCCGGGTCGTCGAAATCGTCGATGTCGAACGGGCCTTCGAGTTCCTCGTCGGCTTCCACTGCTACCACCTCAGGGTCTGTCGGTTCGTCTCTGGAGGCCATCGTCACAGACTGGCATGCCCGCCGGAAGATCCGTGGCCTCCGGCGCCGCGGGTCGTGTCGGCCAACCCTGCCTCGTCGAAAGAAGTGACCTCCACCAGCTCGGGCAACTCCACCCGCTGCACCAGCAGCTGGGCGATGCGGTCCCCCCGGTGTACGACGATGGACGTCTGCGGATCCAGGTTGATCAGCGACACCTTGATCTCGCCGCGGTATCCGGCATCGATCGTCCCCGGGCTGTTGACTATCGAAAGGCCAACACGCGCAGCCAATCCCGACCGCGGGTGGATCAGCCCGACCATTCCGTGCGGGATGGCTACGGCGATTCCGGTGCCCACCAGCGCCCGGTGGCCGGGGGCCAGCTCGATGTCGACGGCACTGAACAGGTCCACTCCCGCGTCCCCGTCGTGGGCCCGTTCGGGCATCGGCAGTTCCGGATCCAGGCGAACGACCGGCAGGGAGGTGGGCACGGCGTCAGAGATTACTCTTGGCCCCGTGTCCGACACGCACACCACCGCCCGCAGCGTTCGCTACCGCGAACGGCTCTGGGTGCCGTGGTGGTGGTGGCTGCCAGGGTTGGGGCTTGCCGCGCTGATCGGCCTCGAGATCAACCAGGGCGTCCCTGCCCTGCCGCTGTGGCTGCCGTATGCCTTGCTTCTTCCTGTGGCTGCCGTGGCCCTGCTGTGGCTCGGCCGGATGGAGATCGCGGTGGTGGACCCCGGCACCGGGAGCGCCGAGCTGTGGGTTGGACGTGCGCACCTTCCCGCCGCGGTGATCACCCGGTCGGCGACGGTGCCCAAGACAGCGAAATCGG
The DNA here is from genome assembly GCF_055419625.1 of Mycobacterium sp. IDUB_1. NCBI lineage: Bacteria > Bacillati > Actinomycetota > Actinomycetes > Mycobacteriales > Mycobacteriaceae > Mycobacterium > Mycobacterium sp. IDUB_1. The sequence goes on from NZ_JBVAYA010000004.1 coordinate 182,958, forward strand.
CGGCACTGGGTCGACAACTCGACCCGGCCGCCTACGTCGTGCACCGGGCGTGGGTGGGTCCGCTCGTGCTTCTCGTGCTCGACGATCCAGATGATCCGACGCCGTACTGGCTGATCAGCGCTCGCCACCCCGACCGGGTACTCGCGGCCCTGAACTCCTGAGCCACAAGCCGTGCAGAGGTCCTAAGCCGTGCAGAGGTCCTAAGCCGCGCAGTCCGAGCAGATCATCATGCCGTTCTTCTCACTGGCCAGGCGGCTTCGGTGGTGCACCAGAAAGCAGCTCGAGCAGGTGAACTCGTCTGCCTGCTTCGGGATGACCCGCACGGACAGTTCCTCGCCCGACAGATCAGCGCCCGGCAGTTCGAACGATTCGGCGGTCTCGGATTCGTCGACGTCGACGACAGCAGACTGAGCTTCGTTTCGGCGTGCCTTCAGTTCCTCGAGGGAATCCTCGGAAACGTCATCGGTCTCTGTGCGCCGTGGGGCGTCGTAATCGGTAGCCATGGCCTGTCCCCTCCGAAAAAGCTCGTTGCAGCGTTGGTTTTGTACCAGCGTCGAACGCTTCCACCAAATGATTCGTGCCCGGAATGAGCTCGGATCCAATGTGATTTGCATCACATGGCCGACCGTTGGCCTGTCGGTGCCGGTAGGAGGCTCGGCGCGCGGGCCTCTAGAGTCTGTGCCGTGGTCGCGCAAATCACCGAGGGCACTGCGTTCGACAAGAACGGACGCCCGTTCCGGCGACGGAACTTCCTGCCAGGCGCCTTGATGTTCGCAGCATTGGCCGTGGCCGCGCTGCTGGTCTGGGTGATCGCGCTGTCACAACCGCCGGACGTGCGCGAGGTCGCCGTGTGCAACCGCCCGCCCGCCCCCGCCGACCCCAACGCGCCGACCCCCACCCTCGGGGAGCAGGTGTCCCGCTCCGACATGACCGACGTCACCCCCGCCAAGCTCGCCGACACGAGGATCAAAGTCCTCAACGCCAGCGGGCAGGGCGGCCAAGCGGCCGAAGTGGCCGGCGCGTTGCGTGATCTCGGATTCAACGAGCCCGAGGCTGCCAACGATCCCGTCTACGCCAACGGGCGACTGGAGTGCCAGGGCCAGATCCGGTTCGGCCCCGCCGGCCGTGCCGCCGCCGCGTCGCTCTGGCTGGTGGCGCCGTGCACCGAGCTCTTCCAGGATCAGCGCCAGGACGACACCGTCGACCTGGCGATCGGCACCGACTTCACCGAGCTGGCCCACAGTGACGACATCGACGCAGTGCTGGCCAGCCTGATGCCCGACGCCACTGCCCCCGCGGATCCGTCGCTGCTCACCAAGATCCACACGCAGACCTGCTGACCTCAGCGGTCCCCGGCACCGTCGAGATCCACACCACAGCGCCGCAGGACATCGTCGAACGCGCCGGCCACCCCAGGGGCGGCCGCCACCATGAGCCCCGCTCCCGTGGCCCTCGGCGCTCGCACCACAGCGCCCGCCTCCGCGGCGATCAGCCCGCCGGCCGCCCAGTCCCAGACGTGGACGCCGTCTTCGAAGTAGGCGTCGAGCCGGCCCGCAGCCACCATGCACAGATCCAGGGCGCAGGACCCGATACGCCGAAGATCCCGGATCTCGGGCAGCAGCTGCGCCACGACGGCGCCCTGGCGCCGACGATCGTCGGGTTGGTAGGAGAACCCGGTGCCGACGAGCGCCATCGGCAACGACGACGCCGCACTGCAGCGCAGCCGGGTGCTGTGCCCGTCGCGTACCACCCAGGCCCCGTGACCTGCCGCGGCCGCGTAGACGGCATCGTGCGCGACGTCGGCGACCGCACCGGCCACCGGCACGCCGCCCTGGTGCACGCCGATCGACACCGCGAACGCCTCGATGCCGTAGACGAAGTTGACCGTGCCGTCGATCGGGTCGAGCACCCATGTGAGCCTCTCGTCCTGCCCGCCCTCGGGTCCTCCCTCTTCCTCCCCCAAGATCGGCTCCCCCGGCCGCAGCTGCGCCAACCGCTCGCGCAGCAGACGTTCGGTCTCTGTGTCGACGACGGTCACCGGGTCGGTCGGCGTGCTCTTGGATCGGATCGCGGCGTCGGCGTCGGCCTGACTGGCCTGGTCGAACACCTCGGCGCGGCGACGCCTGACGAACGCCGCCGCTTCGGCGGCCAATTGCTGGGCGACTTCCGCGACGGCCAGTGGTTCGGTGTCGATCTCGCTCACACCGACCATCGCAGCACACCGACGCCCGCCGCGGCGGCCCGGGATGGCCGACTGACGCCCCGCGCGATTGGCCAGCCGATAGGGTGGGCACCACCCGGGCCGCCCACCTGTGCAGAGGAGCTTGCATGACTGCCACCGACTCACCTGCGACCGCGCCCGAAAACGGCTCGCAGCGCCGCGGATTCGGCATCGACGTCGGCGGCAGCGGCGTCAAGGGCGGCATCGTCGACCTCGATACCGGGACGTTGATCGGCGACCGGTACAAGCTGCTGACCCCGCAGCCGGCCACTCCGGATGCCGTGGCTGCCACGATCGCGGAGGTGGTCAAGCACTTCGGGTGGGAGGGACCGCTGGGCGTCACCTATCCCGGCGTGGTGTCCGACGGCATCGTGCAGACCGCGGCCAATGTCGACAAGTCCTGGATCGGCGCCAACGCGCGCGAGGTCATCAGCTCAGCGCTGGGCGGCCAGCCCGTGACGGTGCTCAACGACGCCGACGCCGCCGGGCTCGCTGAAGAGAAGTTCGGGGCCGGGCGCGGCCACACCGGGGTGATCGTGCTGTTGACGTTCGGCACCGGTATCGGTTCGGCGGTGATCCACAACGGTGCGCTGCTGCCGAACACCGAGTTCGGCCACATCGAGGTCGAGGGCAAGGAAGCCGAGCACCGCGCTGCGAGCTCGGTGAAAGAGCGCAAGGACTGGAGCTACGAACGCTGGACCAAAGAGGTCACCAAGGTGCTGGTGGCCATCGAGAACGCGATCTGGCCCGACCTGTTCATCGCGGGCGGCGGCATCAGCCGCAAGGCTGACAAGTGGATTCCGCTGCTGGAGAACCGCACCCCGGTGGTCGCCGCGGCCCTGCAGAACAGCGCCGGCATCGTCGGCGCGGCGATGGCCGCCGCGGTCGACGTCACGGCTACTCACAAGTAACCGACGCGGCGCGCCCGTCAAATTTGCCGCTCGGCACGGTACGCACCCACACTGTCGTTACAATGGTCGACGGCGGCCGCCTACACCGAGAGCGGCGGAGCATCCTCACTAGAGATCGTCGCCGACATTCGACATAGCCGACACTTTTGGTGGCGCACGCGTGCGCGCCGAAACCCGCACGATTGGAAGGGTGTACGTGGCAGCGACAAAGGCAAGCCCGGCAACCGATGAGCCGGTGAAGCGCACCGCCGCCAAGACTCCCGCGAAGAAGGCGCCCGCGAAGAAGGCGGTGAAGAGCACCGCCAAGCGACCGGCCAAAGCCGCAGACGCTCCCGCCGGTCGCGGCCGGGCCAAGAAGGCGGCCGGCCCCGACGGCGTCGACGCCGACCTGAACGCCGACGAGCTGGAGACCACTGACGAACTCGAAGCCGAGCCCGGCGAGGATCTCGACGTCGAGGACGCCGAGATCGAGCTCGACGACATCGAGGTCGACGACAGCAGCGACGACGAGGCCGACGAGCCCGCCGCCGACGATGCGACCGACGCCCCGGTAGCGGCCGGAAAGCCTGCTGCAGCCGGCAAGGACGGCGCTGACGATGACATCGCCGAGCCCTCGGACAAGGACAAGGCCTCCGGTGACTTCGTCTGGGACGAAGAGGAATCCGAGGCGCTGCGCCAAGCGCGTAAGGACGCCGAGCTCACCGCCTCCGCCGACTCGGTGCGCGCCTACCTCAAGCAGATCGGCAAGGTCGCGCTGCTCAACGCCGAGGAAGAAGTCGAGCTGGCCAAGCGCATCGAGGCCGGTCTGTACGCCACGCAGCTCATGGCAGAACTCGCCGAGAAGGGCGAGAAACTGCCTGCCGCCCAGCGTCGCGACATGATGTGGATCTGCCGCGACGGCGACCGCGCGAAAAACCATCTGCTCGAAGCCAACCTGCGCCTCGTGGTCTCGCTGGCCAAGCGCTACACCGGTCGCGGGATGGCGTTCCTGGATCTCATCCAGGAGGGCAACCTCGGTCTGATCCGTGCGGTCGAGAAGTTCGACTACACCAAGGGTTACAAGTTCTCGACCTACGCCACCTGGTGGATTCGGCAGGCAATCACGCGCGCAATGGCCGACCAGGCGCGCACGATCCGCATCCCGGTGCACATGGTCGAGGTCATCAACAAGCTCGGCCGCATCCAGCGTGAGCTCCTCCAGGACCTGGGTCGCGAGCCCACTCCCGAAGAGCTCGCCAAGGAAATGGACATCACGCCGGAGAAGGTGCTGGAGATCCAGCAGTACGCGCGTGAGCCCATCTCGCTCGATCAGACCATCGGCGACGAGGGCGACAGTCAGCTCGGCGACTTCATCGAGGACTCCGAGGCCGTCGTGGCCGTGGACGCCGTGAGCTTCACCTTGCTGCAGGACCAGCTCCAGTCGGTGCTCGAGACGCTGTCCGAACGCGAAGCCGGTGTGGTGCGGCTGCGGTTCGGCCTCACCGACGGCCAGCCGCGCACGCTCGACGAGATCGGGCAGGTCTACGGGGTCACCCGTGAGCGCATCCGCCAGATCGAGAGCAAGACGATGAGCAAGCTGCGCCACCCCAGCCGGTCGCAGGTCCTGCGCGACTACCTCGACTAGGTCGTCACCAAGCGTCGTCCAAGAATTGTTCAAGGCGGTTCACTTACTGTCACCGCCATGGGACGACCTCTTCCGCCGGTGGCGGCGATCCGGGCGATCGATCGGATGCGTGCAGCGCTCGCAAAGTGGCATCGTGGCACCGCCCCCGGCAACGTGGCGCTGCTCGAAATCGCCACTGGCGCCTGGACCACCCAGGTGCTCTATGTCGCGGCCAAGCTCGGCATCGCCGACCAGTTGGCCGGCGGTCCACGCCACTCGGCGGACGTCGCGGCGGCCGTGGGAGCCCATCCCGGTGCGGTTCATCGACTGATGCGCGCCATGACCAGTCGCGGCGCCCTGCGCGAGCGTCGTGACGGTCGCTTTGCGTTGACGTCGGTGGGTCAGGCGCTGCGGGCCGACGCCCCGGGTTCGATGCGCGACATGGTGCTGTTCATCGGGCATCCGGCGCGATGGGCGGACTGGGGCAGCCTGGACTACTCGGTGCGCACGGGTGAGCCTGCCGCCGACATGCTGCGTGGGATGCCGTTCTTCGACTACCTCGACACCGACCCCGAGTTCGCCGAGGTGTTCAACAACGCGATGACCGCGGCCAGCGGATTGTCGAATGACGTTGCGCTGCAGGCCTATGACTTCACCGGCAGCCGGCTCACCGTCGACGTCGGCGGTGGGCACGGGGCGGTTCTGGCCACCATCCTGCAGAAAGCACCGGACGCGCGGGGGGTGCTCTTCGATCTGCCTGCGGTCGTCGAGGGTGCCGCTCCGGTCTTCGAGGCCGCCGGCGTCGCCGCACGCGCGAGCGTCGAGAGCGGGTCGTTTCTCGATCGCGTACCCGCCGGCGCGGACCTGTACGTGATGAAGAACGTCATCCACGACTGGGACGACGAGCACGCTGCCACGATCCTGCGGAACATCCGCACCGGCATCGTCGCCGACGGCAAGCTCGTCCTGCTGGAAATGGTGCTCCCCGAACGCGCGTCATCGTTCATCGGACACATGCTGGACCTCGAGATGCTGCTGATGCTGCACGGCCGGGAACGCACTCGAGCCGAGTACTCGGAGTTGTTGCGCCAAGCGGGTTTTCGACTCACCAAGGTGATCCCGACGGTCAGCCCGCTGTCGGTGATCGAGGCGGTGCCCGTCTAGGCCCCGTCTAGGCCCGTCTAGTCAGCGCGGTTGCCCGCCCCGCCGGTACCGCCATCGCCCCCGGCACCGCCGGCCGTTCCGCGTCCCGCGCTTCCGGCACCGCCCGACGATCCCGCCGCTCCGGCGTTGTCACCGCGGGAGCCGCCGCTGCCGCCGCGGCCACCGAACCCGCCCGCACCGCCGCCGCCGGTCGCTCCGCTGACACCATCGCTACCTGCCGAATGCTCCTCTTCGCTGCCCGCGCCGCCTCGTCCACCGGTGCCACCGGCACCGCCGGCACCGCCGGTCCCGCCGCGGCCACCGACACCGCCGTCGCCTCCGTCGCCGTCAGTCACCGTGCCGCGCACCGGGTCGGACAGGTCGATCCCGCCGTCGCCGCCGTCGCCACCCGTGCCGCCTGTCGCGCCGGTGCCACCCTGGCCGCCCGCGCCACCCGCGCCGCCGACACCACCGGTGCCGGTGAGCCGGCCTGCGCGGCCGCCTGCGCCGCCTGCGCCGCCCGTCGCACCAGTGCCGCCCGTCGCGCCGGTCCCGCCGGCGCCGCCGTTACCGCCCGTGCCGCCAAAGCCCACTGTGGAACCGATGTCGACGCTGCCGCCATCGCCTCCGTCACCACCTCGGGCACCGGTGCCACCGGCGCCGCCGTTGCCGCCCCGGCCGCCGAACGCTGCCGCGCCGGGCGCGTTCTGCTGCGCCAGCCCGGCGTTCCCGCCGTCGCCGCCCATCCCGCCGCCGGCTCCGTCACCGCCGTCGCCACCGTTTCCGCTGACCGTGAACAGGTGACGTCCTCCCAGGAGGCCTCTGGCGCCCTGCCCGGTGCCACCCTGTCCGCCGGACTGGTTGCTGCCCGCAGCCCCGTCGGCACCGCGACCACCGTTGGCGCCGGTGATCGCCCCATCGACGATGGTGCCGGCGAACGGCAATCCGGAGGTACCCAGATAGCTGGGGTTGCCTGTCGCGCCCCGGCCGCTGGGAGCCGGGTTGTCCCCGTCGAGGCCTACCCCGCCCTTGCCGCCGGCGCCGCCATTCCCGCCGTTTCCGTGCAGCGATCCGGCCGCCCCACCGGCGCCACCCTTGCCGCCGGCCATGCCCGGCCCGCCATCCGCACCGTTGCCGCCGTCGCCTCCGTTGCCGGTTTCGGCGAAGCGTCCGGCGTTGCCACCGGCTCCGCCGTCCTGGCCCGGATAGCGTCCATCTCCCCCGCGGCCGCCATTTCCGCCAAGGAGTCCGCCGTTGCCACCTTTGCCACCGTTGGCGCCGTCGCCACCATCGCCCCACAGCAGACCGCCGTTGCGGCCGTTGCAGGCCGCGCCCGTGCAGTCCGCCGCAGCATCGGCGCCGTCACCGATCAGCCAGCCGCCCGTGCCGATCATCCGGACACGCGGAACCGTTCCAGGCGCAGCGGCAGACGTCGACCCACCGTCGCCATGAACAGTTCCGGACCGCCCTAGCCACCACACATCCTGTGCGGCAACCTCTTCCGACGAGATGCTCGATTCGGTCGAGGCCAGAGCGACCTCCAGCCGAATCGGATTGCCCGCGCCGGGCTGTAGGGCCATCACGAAGCCGGCCCCGACCATCGCCGCCCCACCGGTACCCGCCACGAACCACTGCCGCGCCGTGACGCGATGACGGCCGGCCGCTGCGCTGCGCCCAACTCCGGACATGTTCGATCCCCCCGCGATTGAGTCCATGAATTGCTGGAATCTAACCGGCAAATTATGACCGCAGTCAATAGGCACGCCGACGCCGCGTGGATTCTCGCACCTCACCGAGGCGATGACGGCGGCTAGGTTGGCAGCGTGCACCAGCGAGTCAACGCCTTTTCCGGTTCACCCTTCGAAGACCAGGTCGGCTATTCCAGGGCGGTGCGTGTCGGGCCGCTCGTCGCCGTCGCAGGAACCACCGCTCCGGGTCCTGATGCGGCCACTCAGACGCGAGAAACGTTGCAGCGCATCGCTATCGCGCTCGGCGAGGTCGGGGCCTCCCTGTCCGATGTCGTGCGGACCCGCATCTTCGTCACCGACATCGCGTCGTGGCGCGAGGTCGGGGCCGTGCACGCCGACGTCTTCGGAGACATCCGCCCGGTGACGACCATGGTCGAGGTGTCGGCCCTGATCGATCCCGGATTGTTCGTCGAGATCGAGGCCGACGCCTATGTCGAGGTCGGCAGCGGAGCGAACAGTCCGTCAGGCCCCGGCTCGTAGGGAGTGACGCGGATCACAGCGTCTATCGGCAGTTCTCCATACAAATGTGGGAACTCCATGCCATCTGGATCGGTCGGGACTCCCGGCTCCCAGCGAACAGGAGAAGACAGACGTGCCCCCTCGACGTGCAACAGCACCAGGTCCGCGCGACCGGCGTACAGCCGGTTGGCGGGCAGATGGACCTGCTGCGGCGCGGACAGGTGTACGAAGCCGACGTCAGACAGCGAGGAGGGCCGGTGCGCGCCGCACGCCACCGCAGCTGCCCACTCGTCAGCGGTGCACAGGTGCACGTAATCCGCAGCAGTTCGGGGATCGGGCATACCAGCCGCCTCTCAGAGTCGTCGATCGGACGGCCGTGAGACACGACACACCCGTAAACCCCCGGGGAACAAGGCCGAAACCCCAAGCGTCTGACACAGTAGAACTACGTCGCTACACCCTATGGAGGTGCCATGACCGCAACGCTCACCAGTCCGGAATTGACCAGGGCTGATCGCTGCGACCGGTGTGGAGCGGCGGCCAAGGTACGCGCCAAGCTTCCGTCGGGCGCTGAGCTACTCTTCTGCCAGCATCACGCCAACGAGCACGAGGCCAAGCTCGTCGAACTTGCAGCGGTGCTCGAGGCGAGCCCGGTGGAGTCGTAGCCAGAAATCAGCCATGCTGTGCTGGTCATGACTGACCAGTCTTCGCGTTCGGGTGACCGAGCGTTCCGGCCGACCCCGTCGCGTCACCACATCAGGCAGATCTCACTGAGAACGCTGTCGAAGAGTTGGGACGATTCGATTTTCTCCGAATCGGCTCAGGCAGCGTTCTGGTGCGCACTCTCGCTCCCGCCGCTGCTGCTCGGCATGCTGGGCAGCTTGGCCTACATCGCGCCACTGTTCGGACCCGACACGCTGCCGGTGATCGAAAGCCAGTTGATCAGCACTGCGGGACGGTTCTTCTCACCGAACGTCGTCAGCGAGATCATCGAGCCGACCGTGCGGGACATCGTGCGGGGCGCGCGGGGTGAGGTCGTGTCGGTCGGCTTCGTGATCTCATTGTGGGCGGGATCGTCGGCCATCTCGGCATTCGTCGACTCGATCACGGAGGCGCACGACCAGACACTGCTCAGACATCCGGTGCGCCAGCGTTTTTACGCGCTCGGGCTCTACGTCGTCATGCTGGTAGGAGCCATCATCACAGCGCCGTTCCTGGCGCTGGGGCCGCGCAAGATTGCCGAGTTCATCCCCGACAGCTGGGACAACGTGCTGCGGTTCGGGTACTACCCGGTGCTGTTCGTGGCAATCACCGTCGCCGTGAACGTCCTGTACCGGGTGTCGCTGCCCAAACCGCTGCCCACGCACCGCCTGCTCGTGGGTTCGGTGCTGGCGACCACGGTGTTCCTCGTCGCCACGTGGGGTCTACGGGTGTACCTGACCTGGATCACCAGCACCGGCTACACCTACGGAGCGCTCGCCACACCTATCGCGTTCCTGCTGTTCGCGTTCTTCCTCGGGTTCGCGATCATGATCGGCGCAGAGTTGAACGCCGCGATCGAGGAGGAATGGCCGGCGCCGGCCACGCACGTCAACCGCGTGCGCGAATGGCTGGAGACCCGATCGGACACGGTGAGCAGCAACGGATCCGCGCCCGCCACCACACCAGCAGCGAAAGACTCGGACGCCGCTACTTCTTGAGCTGGTCGTAGATGCGTTTGCAGTCCGGGCAGACCGGCGATCCCGGCTTGGCCGAACGGGTCACGGGAAACACCTCACCGCACAGCGCCACGACGTGCGTGCCCATGACGGCGCTCTCGGCGATCTTGTCCTTCTTGACGTAGTGAAAAAACTTCGGGGTGTCGTCGCCGGTGCCGTCGTCGACGCGTTCGTCGGTGTCGGGGCGCTCGATGGTCTGGGTTTGCATGACGCCATTCTGCCTGGGAATCAATTGGTAATAAATGCGGCAGGCATTGCCTGCTCCCGATGTGGAACAGTGGAGATATGAAACAAGGCCAAGAGCTGAGTTTCGACGACGAGGGCCGACCCGTACTGATCACCAAGGCCGCCCCCGCCTACGAGGAACAGCACCGTCAGCGGGTGCGGAAGTACCTGGCATTGATGTCCTTCCGCATTCCGTCACTCATCCTTGCCGCCGTCGCCTATGGCATCTGGCACAACGGCCTCGTCTCGCTGGCCATCGTCGTGGTGGCCATCCCGCTTCCGTGGATGGCCGTGCTGATCGCCAACGACAGACCGCCGCGGCGCGCCGAAGAGCCTCGGCGCTACCGGAATCAACCGCGCATTCCGCTGTTCCCGACCGCGGAGCGGCCGGCCCTCGATATCGGCCGTCCCCGAGCACCGCAACCTGATGCGGACAATTCGGGCGACGACTTCCGCAGCTGAGCGCGTTCTTGCTCATTTCTCAGCACATTCTCAGGTCGAGCCCGAATAACCGCTGATCAGAAGGTGTGAAGCGGATCCATCGTGGGAACTCTGAGCGGGTCTGGGGCGTTGTAGCTCTTGAAAGTTCCACCCGATCAGGAGGCCGTCATGGCAAATGCCACCACCAGCCGCATGGACCAAGACCTCGACGCTCAGTCCCCCGCCGCCGACCTGGTGCGGGTGTATCTGAACGGGATCGGGAAGACGGCTCTGCTCAATGCCGCCGACGAGGTCGAACTGGCCAAGCGGATCGAGGCGGGGCTCTACGCGCAGCATCTTCTCGCCACCCGTAAGCGGTTGGGCGAGAACCGCAAGCGTGATCTGGCGGCTGTGGTTCGCGACGGTGAAGCGGCCCGTCGCCACCTGCTGGAGGCGAATCTGCGTCTCGTGGTGTCGCTGGCCAAGCGCTACACGGGCCGTGGGATGCCGCTGCTGGACCTCATCCAGGAGGGCAACCTCGGCTTGATCCGCGCCATGGAGAAGTTCGACTACAGCAAGGGATTCAAGTTCTCCACCTACGCCACCTGGTGGATTCGGCAGGCGATCACCCGAGGCATGGCCGATCAGAGCCGCACCATCCGCCTGCCCGTGCACCTGGTCGAGCAGGTCAACAAGCTGGCCCGCATCAAGCGCGAGATGCACCAGAACCTCGGCCGCGAGGCAACCGACGAGGAACTGGCCGAAGAATCGGGCATCCCCGTGGAGAAGATCACCGACCTTCTGGAGCACAGCCGGGATCCGGTGAGCCTGGACATGCCAGTCGGCAGCGACGAGGAGGCACCGCTGGGTGACTTCATCGAAGATGCCGAGGCGATGTCTGCCGAGAACGCCGTGATTTCCGAACTGCTGCACACCGACATCCGGTACGTGCTGGCCACTCTCGATGAACGCGAGCAGCAGGTGATTCGTCTGCGCTTCGGACTCGACGACGGCCAGCCGCGCACGCTCGACCAGATCGGCAAGCTGTTCGGGCTCTCCCGGGAGCGGGTCCGTCAGATCGAGCGCGAAGTGATGGCCAAGCTGCGTAACGGCGAACGCGCCGACCGGCTCCGGTCGTACGCCAGCTAGACGTGTCCTGCCAGTAGGCCCGTCGGGAACTCCCCGGCGGGCCTCCTGCTGTGTCGTGCCCGTGTGGCCGGTGTCGCCGCAGGAAGAGCCGCTAACCGATCGGGTGGCCGGTAGACTCGCCCCAGACGGAGGGTGTGCGAATGAATGACCTAGTCGATACCACCGAGATGTATCTGCGAACCATCTACGACCTCGAAGAAGAGGGCGTAGTACCGCTGCGCGCACGTATCGCAGAGCGTCTCGAACAGAGCGGTCCCACCGTCAGCCAGACCGTGTCACGGATGGAGCGCGACGGCCTCCTGCGCGTCGCCGGCGACAGGCACCTCGAACTGACCGACAAGGGCCGGGCGCTGGCCGTGGCGGTGATGCGTAAGCACCGGCTCGCTGAACGTCTGCTGGTCGACGTGATCGGTCTGCCGTGGGAAGAAGTACACGCCGAAGCGTGCCGGTGGGAGCACGTGATGAGCGTGGACGTCGAGCGCCGCTTGGTGCAGGTCCTCGACAACCCCACCACATCACCGTTCGGCAACCCGATTCCCGGGCTTGCCGAGCTCGGCGTGGACAGCCGACTCGACGAGACCCACAACCTGGCCCGCCTGACTGAACTGCCCGCCGGTATGCCCGTCGCCGTGGTGGTGCGCCAGCTCACCGAACACGTCCAGGGCGACGTCGATTTGATCGCGCGGCTCAAAGACGCGGGCGTGGTACCCAACGCGCGGGTGACCGTCGAGGTCAACGACCACGGCGGCGTGATGATCGTGATTCCCGGACACGAGCAGGTCGAGCTGCCGCACGAGATGGCCCACGCCGTGAAGGTCGAGAAGGTCTGACCGCATCACCCGGCGCGCCTGCCGAACGTCTGGCGCGGCGGTAAACGGACGCCGAGTTGTGCTGCGAGCCGGTACCCGGTGCGCGCGAGCTCCCGGATCTGCTCCGGCCGTAGACCGGACTGCAGTGCCTGATCGAGCATTCCCGCCATCCGGTGCAGCGGCTGACACCGCAGTGCTGCGTCGAGCGAGATCCCGGCCAACGGCCCATCGCCTCGCGCGTACGCCGAGAAGGCCAGTAGCACAAGCGCTTCCACACGCCACGGCGCGGGAAGCCGGCGCGACAGCTCGGCCCACAACGCCTCGGCCATGCCCGCCCGGTCGCCGACGGCGAGCGCATAGAGCGTGTCGCGAACCCGCGGATCGGTCAGCGACAGCGCCAGCCGGCTGGCCTGTTCGTCGCGGACCGGTTCCCCGGCGGCGAGTTGTTCCGCGCACTGCAGGGCATGCTCGATGTCGCTGCGCGCAAAGGCGCCCGAGCGATCACCCTGCAGCGGCCCCGCGGCCCCGATCATTTCAGCCAGCTCGGCGCAGTGCGCGGGATCGCTGACGGCGACGACGTCGAGCAGCTCATCGCGGCGGGCGTAGAGCCGACGGCCGTCGAGCACCGCCGCCGCCGCGACGGGTGATGCGCTCGGATCCTCGACCGCACCGGCGGCGCCGCACCCGTCGGCGCACCTCCACCGCCCACCGGCAGCAACCGCGTCGACGACGTGCGCGGCGAGCAACTCGATCCCCCACCGCCCCAACTCCCCCTCGAGGTCACCCGCCCACTCTCGATACAGGTCCTTGCACATGGGGCAGCTCGCTCCCTCCGCATCGACGATCACCGCGATCACCGCCTCCGCGCCCGACGCCGCCGCCAGCTCGGCCAGATGCGGCACACACGTCTCCCGCGGCTCAGACAGATCGGCGCGCATCACCGCGCCCATCTCGTCGTCGGCGACGGTGACGAGCACGATCGATTTCTCGGGCGCGAAACCCAGCACGGCAGGCAGCGCCGCGATCAGGGCGCCGGGCCGGTCGAGAGGAGCGTCGGGATGTGGTGTTGAGGACATATCGCCAACCTGGCAACCGACACCGACACCGAGGCGCTGTCGCCATCGCAGCCCCGCCGAACTGGGGATCGATTCGGCTTTGGGGATAACAGTGGGCAGTGTTCACGAGAAGTTGACCTCCGCCGGCATGCGTACCGGCGGCAACCGCGCGAGTCTGTCTGCATGGCTTCGATGGTGGAATACGACCTGGTGGTCATCGGCTCGGGTCCGGGAGGGCAGAAAGCCGCGATCGCCGCCGCCAAACTGGGAAAGTCCGTGGCGGTCATCGAACGCGGGCGCATGCTCGGCGGGGTCTGCGTCAACACCGGAACCATCCCGTCCAAGACGCTGCGCGAGGCCGTCGTCTACCTGACCGGCATGAGCCAGCGCGAGCTCTACGGCGCGAGTTACCGGGTCAAGGAGAAGATCACGCCTGCCGATCTGCTTGCCCGGACCACCCACGTCATCGGCAAGGAACAGGATGTCGTGCGCTCCCAGCTGATGCGCAACCGCATCGACCTGATCTCCGGTCACGGCCGGTTCGTCGATGCGCACACCATCGAAGTGGACGATCCCGACCGCCGCGAGCACACCACGGTGAAGGGCCGATACATCGTGCTGGCCACGGGGACCAAACCCGCCCGCCCCGCGGGCGTGGAGTTCGACGACGAGCGGGTGCTCGACTCCGACGGCATCCTCGATCTCAAGACCCTGCCGACGTCCATGGTGGTCGTCGGCGCCGGCGTGATCGGCATCGAGTACGCGTCGATGTTCGCCGCGCTGGGCACAAAGGTGACGGTCATCGAGAAGCGCGACGCCATGCTGGAGTTCTGCGACCCCGAGATCATCGAGTCGCTGAAGTTCCATCTGCGGGATCTGGCTGTCACGTTCCGGTTCGGTGAGGAGGTCACCGCCGTCGACGTCGGCGCCACCGGCACGGTGACCACTCTGGCCAGCGGCAAGAAGATCCCGGCCGAAACGGTGATGTACTCCGCCGGCCGGCAGGGCCAGACCGAACACCTCGATCTCGCCAACGCAGGCCTGGAAGCCGACGCCCGGGGCCGCATCTTCGTCGACGACAACTTCTGCACCAAGGTCGATCACATCTACGCCGTCGGCGACGTCATCGGGTTCCCCGCACTGGCAGCCACCTCGATGGATCAGGGCCGGCTGGCGGCCTACCACGCCTTCGACGAACCGTGCCGCGGGATGACCGAGCTGCAGCCGATCGGGATCTACTCGATCCCCGAGGTGTCCTACGTCGGAGCGACGGAAGTGCAGCTGACCAAGGACTCCGTGCCCTACGAGGTGGGGATATCGCGATACCGGGAGCTCGCGCGGGGCCAGATCGCCGGCGATTCCTACGGCATGCTCAAGCTGCTGGTGTCGACAGAAGACCTGACCGTGCTCGGGGTGCACATCTTCGGTACCAGCGCAACGGAATTGGTGCACATCGGGCAGGCGGTGATGGGCTGCGGTGGAACCATCGAGTACCTGGTCGACGCGGTGTTCAACTATCCGACGTTCTCCGAGGCCTACAAGGTCGCCGCGCTGGACGTGATGAACAAGTTGCGCGCCCTCAAGCAGTTCCGCGCCTAGGTCTAGGTGCAACCGTCGTCGAAACTCGCCGGCGGATCGTCGGACGGCCCTCCTGATTCCGCACGGGCCACGAGCGTGCGCACGGCGTCTCCGAAGGCCGGCGTGTAGGACACCTCGTCGCGGCATCCCCCGCCGTCGAGTCCACCGATGACCCCCACCACCGTCGACCCCACCATCCACGGTGCGCCGGAGAAGCCGGCAACGATGCCGTCGCAGCGCACCACCGGGAACCCGTCCCGTGGCGGTGCGGTCGCCGCAGAGCACGCAGTCGGCCCTCCGCCGACGCCGGCGCCGTAGCCGACGACCGTGACCGGCGTCCCGGGGGCGGGCGCGACACCCAGGTGCAGACCACCGTCTGCCAGCGACCGCAGGGAATCACCGTCGTTGCGGCTCACCCGCGCGACGGCGACGTCAGCTGCGGGATCCTGGTCGGCTATCCAGCGCGGGTCGAGGTAGATGGCGTCGAGGCGCCACCTGTCATCCGGTGACGCCTCATCGGAGAACCCGGGCACGAACGTGGTGTCCGCTCCGTCGGTGACGCAGTGCGCGGCGGTCAGGATCAGATCGGCGACCGCGGACTCGACGACCGAGGCTGTGCAGAAGTGCAGGTCGTCGCTGGCGTAGAACAGCGCCCCCATTCGGGTATCCGGCGATACCGGGTGGGCGGCGGCAAGCGTCTGCTCGGCGTTCGTCGTCACCGGGGCCTTCGCCGGCGGCGGCTCCGAGTAGGCGGCCCCGCACGAGGTCAGCGAGGCCGTGGTGAGCACGGCCAGCACGGGCCGAGCGCAGGCGAACAGGCGCATACCCTCCGATGATCCTCCATGTGGCGTTTCCATGACGGCCGACGAGGGTAGAACCGGCCCGACGCCGCGGAATGCCACATCGGTCGACCAGTGTTCGAACTCACGGGTGGTGTTGCCGCACACGGATGACTCCGGTGGGGCGCACGATCGCCGGTGAGGGACACTGGTGGAACACCCGACATCGAGAGGAGGCGAGGGCCATGGCTGACGAAACAGAGTCCGGTCAGCACTACCAACCCGAGCAGACAGGCATGTACGAGCTCGAGTTCCCCGCGCCCTCGCTCTCTTCCCCCGACGGTCGCGGACCGGTGTTGATCCACGCACTGGAGGGCTTCTCGGACGCGGGCCGGGCCATCAAGCTGGCCGCCGAGCACCTGAAAAACACCCTCAACACCGAACTGGTGGCCTCCTTCGCGATCGACGAACTGCTCGACTACCGATCACGACGCCCGCTGATGACGTTCAAGACCGACCACTTCACCAGCTACGAGGAGCCCGAACTCAACCTGTACGCGGTGCGCGACAGCGTCGGTACGCCGTTCTTGCTGCTCGCCGGCCTCGAACCGGATCTGCGCTGGGAGCGCTTCATCACCGCGGTCCGGCTGCTGTCGGAGCGACTGGCGGTGCGGCGTGTGATCGGCCTGGGCGCGATCCCCATGGCCGTGCCGCACACCCGTCCGATCACCCTGACCGCCCATGCCAACGACAAGGAGCTGATCACCGAACACCAGCCCTGGGTCGGCGAGGTCGTGGTGCCGGGCAGCGTGTCGAATCTGCTGGAGTTCCGGATGGCCCAGCACGGGCACGAAGTGGTCGGCTTCAGCGTGCACGTGCCGCACTATCTGGCGCAGACCGACTACCCGGCGGCCGCGGAAATACTGCTCGCGGAGGTGGCACGCACCGCATCACTGCAGATCCCGACCGCCGAACTGAGCCGGGCTGCAGCCGAGGTCGCCGAGAAGGTGAACGAGCAGGTGGCCGCGAGCGCGGAGGTCGCTCAGGTGGTGGACGCCCTGGAGAGGCAATACGATGCGTTCGTCGCCGCACAAGAGAACCGGTCTCTTCTCGCGCGCGATGAGGACCTGCCCAGCGGCGACGAACTCGGTGCCGAATTCGAGCGGTTCCTCGCTCAGCAGGCCGGCGAGTACCAGAAGGACAAAGACAAGGACGACCCCCGGGACAGCTCGTAGTCGTACCGGGTCCAGCGGGCCCGCCGGGGTCCGTGCGTAGCTGTCCCGACGACGGAGTGGGCGACATGACATGTGACTTGGGGCGATGACCGAACGCAAGCCGAACCTGCGCACGGTGCGCGAACTGACGCCGACGCTGCAGTTCCGCACGATCCACGGATATCGGCGCGCTTATCGCATCGCCGGCTCCGGGCCCGCGATCCTGCTGATCCACGGAATCGGTGACAACTCCACCACCTGGAGCACGGTGCAGACCGCGCTTGCGCAGCGGTTCACGGTGATCGCGCCCGATCTCCTCGGCCACGGGAAGTCCGACAAACCGCGCGCCGACTATTCGGTGGCCGCCTACGCCAACGGCATGCGGGACCTTCTCAGCGTGCTCGGCATCGACAGTGTCACCGTGGTCGGGCACTCGCTCGGCGGCGGCGTGGCCATGCAGTTCGCCTACCAGTTCCCCCAGCTGGTCGAGAGGCTCATCCTCGTCGGTGCAGGCGGAGTGACCAAAGACGTCAACATCGCGCTGCGGGTGGCGTCGCTTCCGATGGGCACCGAAGCCCTTGCGCTGCTGCGACTGCCGTTGGTGCTCCCGGCCCTGCAGCTCGTGGGCCGCCTCGGAGGTGCGATGTTCGGGTCGACCGGCGTGGGCCGCGACATCCCGGACATGCTGCGAATCCTCGCCGATCTGCCGGAGCCGACGGCCTCGTCGGCATTCGCACGCACGTTGCGGGCCGTCGTGGATTGGCGAGGCCAGGTCGTCACGATGCTCGATCGCTGCTATCTGACGCAGTCCGTACCGGTGCAACTGATCTGGGGCAGCTGCGATTCGGTGATTCCGGTCGACCATGCCGAGATGGCCCATACCGCGATGCCAGGCTCGCGGCTCGAGATCTTCCCGGGCTCCGGGCATTTCCCTTTCCACGACGATCCGGACCGCTTCGTGGAGGTGGTCGAGAAGTTCATCGACGGAACCCAACCTGCGGTGTACGACCAGGAGTATCTGCGCACGCTGTTGCGCACCGGGATCGAAGAGAGCGCGCTGTCGGGTTCGGTGGACACTCGCGTCGCTGTTCTCGATGCGATGGGCGCAGACGAGCGCAGCGCCACCTGAGCGCGCCGACGACGTAGCATCGGCTCATGGCGATCCACGTGACCGTTCTGCGTGTCTTCACCGACGAGAACGGCGACTTCGGTAACCCTCTCGGCGTCATCGACTCCGCTACCGTATCCCCCGCGGATCGGCAGGGCATTGCAGCCGAATTGGGTTACAGCGAAACGATTTTCGTCACCACACCCGAGCTCGGCACGCACACGGCGCATGCTCACATCCACACCCCGACAACCGAGTTGCCCTTCGCCGGGCATCCGACCGTCGGCGCGGCATGGTGGCTCAAACATCAGGGCACGCCGATCCGGACGCTGCAGGTGCCTGCCGGCATCGTCCAGGTCGACTACGCCGATGACCTGACCATGGTGAGCGCGCGTGCCGAATGGGCGCCCGAATTCGCGATCTACGACATCGACAGCGTCGATTCTCTGGCGGCTGCCGACCCCGAGGACTTCGGCGACGGCGACGTCGACGAGCACTATCTGTGGACCTGGCGCGACCGAGAGGCGGGAGCCATTCAGTCACGGATGTTCGCCCCAGGGCTCGGTATTCGCGAGGACGAAGCGACCGGTGCTGCGGCCGTGCGCATCACCGAGTATCTGAGTCGCGACCTCACCATCGTTCAGGGCCGCGGCTCGGTCATTCAGACGGTGTGGAGCCCACAAGGGTGGGTTCAGGTGGCCGGGCGCGTGGTCGAGGACGGACACCGCGAGATCGACTGAGCGATCTCAGCTGCCCGCGGACACCTCGCGGTGCGCGCGTAGCGCCTCGATCTCACGCTCGAAGTCCTCGGCCGACGAGAAGGACCGGTACACCGAGGCGAATCGCAGATAGGCCACTTCGTCGAGATCGCGTAAGGGGCCCAGGATCGCAAGACCGACTTCGTGACTGGGTACCTCAGGAGATCCGGTCGCACGCACGGCATCTTCCACCGTCTGAGCGAGCAGATTGAGCGCGTCGTCGTCGACCTGCCGCCCCTGGCACGCTCGCCGCACGCCCTTGATCACCTTCTCGCGACTGAACGGCTCGGTGACACCGCTGCGCTTCACCACGGCCAGCACCGCGGTTTCCACGGTGGTGAACCGGCGCCCACATTCGGGGCAGGATCGGCGGCGACGAATGGCCTGGCCCTCGTCGGTCTCTCGAGAATCGACAACCCGTGAGTCGGGATGGCGGCAGAACGGACAGTGCACCACTGCTCCTTCACCGCACCGACGGAACACTTCGAACGTCTTCGAGCGTACCTGCGGCAGCAGGGCGGAGCTCAGCACCAGACCCATCGGCGCGTTCCAAGGCGAGATGTCCACGATCGCCACCATGCTGCCTGCCCGCTGGACTACCTGTGTGCGGTCAGGCGACCGGGGCGATCAACGTCTGTCCGGCGGTCAGCGCGACCGTCTCGAGCTGGTTGAGTTCGCGAATCCTGGCGACCACATCAGACACCGGCGCGTGCGGCGCCACGCGTTCGGCGACGTGCTGCAACGACTCCCCCGTGTGCACCTGGACGACGGCCAACCGACCCGGCACCTCGACCTGCGGTCCCACCACACCGCCCGCCTGGGCCACAAGACCCAGCCACAACGTGATGGCGCCGGCGACGAGCGCGAGAACGACCGTCGCGGCGGGAGTGATGGGACGGCGCCGGTGCGACGCACGAGACACCAGCACGCCGCTCCCGCGATAGCTCAGGCGTGCGCCGCCGGGACGCTGGTGATGCCGCTGCCGAGCCGTCCTGGTAGCGCGCCCGCTGGGCGCGACCGCGCTGGCCGGCCCGATCCGCACGGGACGTGCGACGCGGCCTGCGGGCTGACGAACATCGGGGGTGTGGAGAACGGTCATCTGAGTGCCTTTCGCTCCGTGGATTCGCTCTTGTGTTCGAACAGTACTCGATCAAGTGTTCGATCGATAGAACATGTGATCGAACTGTTGCGAACGCTAACGGAGGGCACCGACAAGTCGCCGCGGGCGAACTTTCGGCGCCGGTTGCTCGCGACACGCCTCGAACACATGTTTGATTCCGCGTGCGCTGCGCGTTACATTCGTGGTCATGAGCGACGACAGCAGCGACACCTCGGCCGGTACGGACTCCGCCAACCGACGTGAGCGCGGGGCAGGTCTGACCGACCGTCAACGCACCATCCTCGACGTCATCCGCTCGTCGGTGACCACCCGGGGCTACCCACCGAGCATCCGCGAGATCGGCGACGCCGTCGGTCTGACGTCCACCTCGTCGGTGGCGCACCAACTGCGCACACTCGAACGCAAGGGCTACCTGCGCCGTGACCCGAACCGGCCGAGGGCCGTCGACGTGCGCGGCATCGATGACGCACCCGCCACTCCGGTCGTCGCGACCGAGGTCGCCGGTTCCGACGCCCTACCGGAGCCCACATTCGTGCCGGTCCTCGGGCGGATCGCAGCCGGAGGACCGATCCTCGCCGAGGAGGCCGTCGAGGATGTGTTCCCGCTACCCCGTGAGCTCGTCGGGGAGGGCTCCCTGTTCCTGTTGAAGGTCGTGGGTGAGTCGATGATCGACGCGGCGATCTGTGACGGCGACTGGGTCGTGGTGCGCCAGCAGAACGTCGCCGACAACGGCGACATCGTCGCCGCCATGATCGACGGGGAAGCTACGGTCAAGACGTTCAAACGGACCAAGGGTCAGGTCTGGCTCATGCCGCACAACCCGGCCTTCGACCCCATCCCCGGCAATGACGCTGCCGTGCTCGGCAAGGTCGTGACGGTCATCCGCAAGATCTGACGGGGCACCGACGCGGTTCGTCAGCTTCCGCGGACGAACCCGTTGGTGCGGGCGATCTCCTCAGTGGCGAACCAGATTTCGGCCCGCGCCTCGTCGTACTCGGCGCTGTCGGGACTCCAGTACAGACCTGATCGGGTGTCGGCCTTGATCGGATACCCGTCGGGAATGGTGTCTGGGTCGTCAAGGGGCAGGTGCAACGCGGTGCCCATCGGCGCGATGTCATCGTCATCGATCCGCGCGTGCCTACCGGTGTCGTTGAGGGCGTCCCGCTCGAGAGCGGGCGCTGCCGCAAACGCCGAGGTGACGGCCACGTGGTCCGAATCGGCGTCCTTCTCGTCAGCCTCGTCCTCGTACGACGACTCTTCGTACACCGGTTCTTCGTCGACCGGTTCTTCGTCGACCGGTTCCTCGTCGACCGGTTCCTCGTAGACCGGTTCCTCGTCGACCGGTTCCTCGTCGACAGCGTTGTCGGAACCCGAAGCCACGGCGTAGTCGTGCTGCTCGACGGGGACGTCGGTCGCGGACTGAATCCGGGTCGGTGCGGTGTCGACCGAATCGGGGTCGTCCTGCTCGACGAAAGGATCGGCATCGCGATCGACCGTGGCGGGACGGTCCGTGTCTGCGGACTCGCTGAGCCCCCACAGGTGCAACCCGCTCGGTTCGTGACCTTCGGCGGGCGTACCGGGCCGCGCGGCGGGAGCCACCGACCCGAGACCCTCACGCGCGTAGCGATCGGCGAACAGCGCGTCCTCCCCCACATCCGACGACTCCCGGTCGTAGCCACCGGCGTCGTGATCATCGGCGTCATAGGGAGGCAGCGCGAACGAGTCACCGTCGCGATCGCGACCTCGACGCCGAACAACCGCCAGCCCGACCACCGCGAGGACGAGAAGTACCGGGATGACCGCCAGCAGCCACCACCACGTCCAGCGGACCCCGTCACCCGACCCGGTGTCACCACCCTGCGCCGACGGAATGGGCTGTGTCGCCTCCTGCCCCGGAACGTCCAGGCCGACGAGCTGCGAAGCGAGATTCGCCGGCTCGGTGCTGAATCGCTTGGTGCCGGTGTCATAGGTGATGGCGCCGCCGCTGAACTTCTGGGTGATCGCGTCGCCGCTCTGGATCTGATCGGACACCGGTGCACCGAGCGTGCCGGTGGCGCCGCCCAGCTTCTCCCACGCCGCGTTCATGGCACCGCGCACGATCACCGCGCCGTAGTCGGGCGTCCAGAAGATCACCGGCTTGTCCGCCGCGGCGAAGCTGCTCATTCTGCTGGCCGGGGCGACGCCGCCGTCCACCTCGCCGGTCACCGGGAATCCGAGGTCTCCCTCGGGGCCGCCCACGCTCTCGTACTTGGCCAGCACCTGGCCGGTCACGACGTTCGCGCCGGTCGCGGGGCTGTAGAAGATCTTCCCGTTGACGAAGTCCTGACCCAGACCGTCGGAGCCGATCTTGTAGGGCTCACCCTCGCTGGCACCCAACGGTCCGAGCGGGCCCCCCGCCGCCCGGCGGGCTGCGTTGATCGCAGCCACCGGGTCGTCCGGCACGGAGACATCGGTGAGCTGCCCGACCAGATCTGCCGGGTCGGTGGTGAATTTCTTGGTGCGCCCGTCGTAGGAGACTTGGCCGCCGGTGAACTTCTGCGTCACCGCCGCGCCGTCGTAGGTCTCGTCCTCCGCGGGGACACCCAGGACCCCCGACGAGCCGCCGAGTTTGTCCCAGGCTGCGTTGATCGGACCGCGGACCACGTGTGCGCCGGTGTTCGGAGTCCAGAAGATCACCGGGTTGTCCGACGCGCTGAATGTGCTGTTTCGGCTGTCGGGTGCGCGCCCGGGCCCCTCGTCGATGGTCGGGAACCCGAGATCGCTGTCGGCGGGACCGCCGAGCGACTCGTACTTCTCGAGAATCGCGCCCTGCATGGCGTGCGCGCCGGTCGCGGGCGTGAAAAAGACCTTGCCGGACGCGAAGTTCTGCGCGAATCCCGTTCCGACGGGGTAGACGTCGCCGGAGGGAGGCCCCAGCGGACCGGTGTCACCGCCGGTGGCCTGCCACGTGGCGGTGATCGCGTTGCCGGCGTCGACGTCGGGTTGCGCGGTGGCGACCGGGGAGAGCAGGAGCGCTGCGGCGACCCCCAGCAATCCGACGGCCCAACGACTGGACCCACGTCGACGCGGCATCGGCTGCCGGGTCATTCATCCTCCCCGTGGTCGGCGACTGAGGTAACTCCATCACGGTTCAGCGAAAATTACCGCGTGCGTTCACTCTGCGTCAGTGGACCCTGTTTACCAAGCCACCTCGCCGCACAGTGCCGGAAAATGCCACCGCCCGGCTAGACGCCGAGGCTGCGGCCGATGATCTCCTTCATGATCTCGGTGGTCCCGCCGTAGATGGTCTGCACCCGGGCGTCGAGGTAGGCGCGTGCGACGTCGTACTCGCGCATGTAGCCGTATCCGCCGTGCAGCTGCAGGCAGCGGTCGATGAGGTGGACCTGCTTCTCGGTGGAGTACCACTTGGCCATCGCGGCCTGCTCGACGGTCAGCTTGTCCTCGAGGTGCAGCCGGATGAACTCGTCGACCATCATGCGCACCACGGTGGCTTCGGTGGACAGCTCCGCCAACAGGAATCGGCTGTTCTGCTGGCTGCCGATCGGCCTGCCGAACGCCTTGCGCTCCTTGGCGTACTGCAGCGTGCCTGCCAGAACGGCCTCCATGGCCGCGGCGGCCATGATCGCGATGCTGATGCGCTCCTGCGGCAAGTTCTGCATCAGGTAGATGAAACCCTGCCCCTCCTCGCCGAGCAGGTTCTCGACCGGAACCTTCACGTCGGTGAATGACAGCTCTGCGGTGTCCTGGGCGTCCAGACCCACCTTGTCGAGCTTGCGGCCCCGCTCGAAGCCCTCCATGCCACGCTCGACGACCAACAGCGAGAAGCCCAGCGCACCCTTGTCGGGGTCCGTCTGCGCCACCACGATCACCAGGTCGGACAGGATTCCGTTGGTGATGAAGGTCTTGGACCCGTTGAGTACGTAGTGGTCCCCGTCGCGTACCGCCCGGGTCTTGATGCCCTGCAGGTCACTGCCGGTGCCCGGTTCGGTCATCGCGATCGCGCTGATGTATTCACCGCTGCAGAATTTCGGCAGCCAGCGCTGCTTCTGCTCCTCGGTGCCCAGCCGGATGAAGTACGGCGCGGTGACGTCGTTGTGCAGGCTGAAGCCCAGGCCGCTGTACCGGCCCGCGGTGACCTCTTCGGTGATGACGGTGTTGTAGCGGAAGTCGGTCACCCCGCCGCCGCCGTACTCCTCGGGCACCGCCATACCGAGAAAGCCCTGCTTGCCGGCTTCGACCCAGACGCTGCGGTCAACCAGCTTGGCGGCCTCCCACTGATCGTGGAACGGCGCGACGTGGCGCTCGAGGAAGGTGCGGAAGGAGTCGCGGAACATCTCGTGCTCCGGCTCGAACAGCGTGCGCTCGTAGGCGATGACGGATTTTTCGGCTGCAGAGCCCATGGAGGTTCCTCGCGTCGGTGATCGGATTGCCGCCACGGTACCCCACCCAACCGGATGGTTGGTCGTTCGACGGCGCACGGCGGTGCGTGAGATCCGCGCGGCCGCCCTACACTCGGGCCCCATGGGCACCAGCCTCACGCACTGGGGCGCCTTCAGCGCCACCGTCGAGGCCGGCGACGTCGCGTCCGTCGCCCCGATCGCCGGCGACACCGACCCGTCTCCCGCACTGGGCAATCTGCCCGGTTCGGTGCGCCACTCCTCGCGCATCACCGGCCCTGCGGTGCGGCGCGGCTGGCTCGAGGACGGGCCGGGGCCGAGCACCCGCCGCGGCGCCGACGACTTCGTCGCCGTCAGCTGGGACGAACTCACCGAACTCCTCGCCGCCGAACTGCGCCGCGTCATCGACCGCCACGGCAACGCCGCCGTCTACGGCGGCTCCTATGGCTGGGCGAGCGCCGGCCGATTCCATCACGCGCAGAGCCAGGTTCACCGCTTCCTCAACTGCCTCGGCGGTTACACGTTTTCCCGGCACTCCTACAGCCTGGGCGCCACCGGGGTGATCATGCCGCGGGTGGTGGGCACGCACGACGACCTGTTCAAGCGGTCCACCTCCTGGGACGTCATCGTCGAGAACACCGAGTTGCTGGTGTGCTTCGGCGGGCTGGCGCTGAAGAACACCGGAGTCAATCACGGTGGAACGACGGCACATCCGGCCCGGGATGCGCTGCACCGCTTCCGCGAACGCGGCGGCCGGATCGTGTCGTTCTCCCCGTTGCGCGACGACGTCGACGGACCGTGCGACTGGTTGGCACCCGTGCCCGGCACCGACGTGGCGATCATGCTGGCTCTGGCGCACGTGCTGGCCACCGAGTCGCTGGCCGACCACGAGTTCCTGGCCACCTACTGCACCGGGTACGAGCGGTTCGAGCGCTACCTGCTCGGCACCGACGACGGCGTGCCCAAGTCGCCGCAGTGGGCGGCTGCGCTCTGCGGGCTGGACGCCGAGGACCTGACCACGCTGGCTCGTCAGATGGCCGCACATCGCACGATCGTCACGGTCAGCTGGTCGTTGCAACGCACCAGGTTCGGCGAGCAGGCGCCGTGGATGGGGGTGACGCTGGCCGCGATGCTGGGCCAGATCGGCCTGCCCGGCGGAGGATTCGGCCACGGCTACGGGTCGATGAACGAGCCGGGGCTGCCGCCACTGCGCTGCGCGCTGCCCCGCCTGCCGCAGGGACTCAACCCCGTCACCTCGTTCATCCCCGTCGCGGCGATCAGCGATATGCTGCTCCACCCCGGAGAAATGTTCGATTACAACGGGTTACGGCTCACTTATCCCGACATCCGGCTGGTGTACTGGGCCGGCGGCAACCCGTTCCACCATCATCAGAACATTCCGCGGTTGCGGCGCGCGCTGAGCCGTGTCGACACCGTGGTGGTGCACGACCCGTACTGGACGGCGATGGCCAGGCATGCCGACATCGTCGTGCCGTCGACGACGTTCGCCGAGCGCGACGACTTCTCGGGGTCCCGCAACGATCCGGTGCTGATGGCGATGCCCCGTCTGACCGAGCCCTACGCCGATGCCCGCGACGACTACGACACCTTCGCCGCACTCGCGCACACCCTCGGCGTCGGAGCCGAGTTCACGGAGGGGCGGACTTCTGCGCAGTGGCTGCGCCACCTCTACGAAACATGGTCACAGACACTCGATTTCGAGGTGCCCACGTTCGACGAGTTCTGGTCGGCGGGGCAGGTGAGACTCCCGGTCGAGGACGGCCTGACCCTCCTGGCCGACTTCCGCGCCGACCCGGTCGCACACCGGCTCGGCACGCGCAGCGGGTTGATCGAGATCTTCTCCGAAGACATCGACGGTTTCGGGTATCCGGACTGCGCGGGGCATCCGGCGTGGTTCGAACCCTCCGAATGGCTCGGCGGCTCGCGCGCCCGGCGCTATCCGCTGCACCTGGTCGCCAACCAGCCTGCGGCCCGGCTGCACAGCCAGCTCGACGGAGGAAAGACCAGTCAGGATTCGAAAGTGGCTGGGCGAGAGCCGATCCGGATGCATCCGTCGGACGCGGAGGCGCGGGGAGTGAGCACCGGCGATGTGGTGCGGGTGTTCAACGACCGCGGCGCCTGCCTGGCCGGGGTGCTCGTCGACGATCGGGTGCGGCCACGAGTCGTACAGCTCTCGACCGGGGCGTGGTACGACCCGCTCGACCCCGCCCACCCCGATGCGATGTGCGTCCACGGCAACCCCAACGTGCTCACCGACGACATCGGCACGTCGTCGCTGGCGCGTGGCTGCACGGGCGCACACGTTCTGGTCGAGATCGAGAAGTACACCGCGACACCGCCTCCGGTGCGCGCGCACCAGCCGCCGCGGTTCGTCAGTAGGTAGCGAACTCGGTGAGGCCGGCGGCCAGCGCGACCGGGACCCGTGCTGTGATCCGCGTTCCCGCCTCGGTGTGATCGGTGGCGTCGATGCGACCTTCGGCGTGCACCCGCGCGACCAGATCCCCGCGGTCGTAGGGAATCGTCACGTCGACCGCCATGTCGGTGGGGACGACGAGTTCGGCCATCCTGGCCCGCAGCCGGTCCAGTCCGTCGCCGGTGTGCGCCGAGACGAAGACCGCCTCGGGCAGCGCGCGCCGCAGTGTGGCCAGCATCAACCCACTCGCCGCGTCGGTCTTGTTGACCACCAACAGTTCTCGCGGCGCGGCGATGCCGTACTCGGCGACCACGTCGTTGATCACCGCGCGCACGGCGTTGATCTGGGCCAGCGGATTCACATCGGAGCCGTCGACCACGTGCACGAGCAGTTCCGCGTCGACGACCTCTTCCAGCGTCGAGCGGAAGGCCTCGACCAGCTGGGTGGGCAGGTGCCGCACGAACCCGACCGTGTCGGTCAGGACGAACGGTCTGCCGTCGTCGAACTGGCCGCGGCGCGTGGTGGGCTCGAGGGTCGCGAACAGCGCGTTCTCGACCAGCACGCCCGCACCGGTGAGCGCGTTGAGCAGACTCGACTTGCCAGCGTTGGTGTAGCCGACGATCGCGACCGAGGGCACCTCGCTGCGCCTGCGGCCGCTGCGCTGGGTGTCGCGGATCTTCTTCATGTCCTTGATCTCGCGACGCAGCTTGGCCATCCGCTCGCGAATGCGCCGCCGGTCGGTCTCGATCTTCGTCTCGCCGGGGCCGCGGGTACCCACGCCGCCACCGGCACCGCCGGCGCGGCCACCGGCCTGTCGGGACATCGATTCACCCCAACCGCGCAGCCGGGGCAGCATGTATTCCATCTGCGCCAGCGAGACCTGGGCCTTGCCCTCCCGGCTGGTGGCGTGCTGGGCGAAGATGTCGAGGATCAGCGCGGTGCGGTCGATGACCTTGACCTTGGCGACCTTCTCCAGCGCGTTGAGCTGGGCGGGGCTGAGTTCACCGTCGCAGATCACCGTGTCGGCGCCGGTGGCGACGACGATCTCGCGCAGCTCGGCGGCCTTACCGGAGCCGATGTAGGTGGCGGGGTCGGGCTTGTCGCGGCGTTGGATGAGGCCTTCGAGAACCTCGGAGCCGGCGGTCTCGGCGAGTGCGGCGAGTTCGGCCAGGCTGGCGTCAGCGTCGGCGGCCGAGCCGTCGGTCCAGACCCCGACCAAAACCACGCGTTCGAGGCGCAGCTGGCGGTATTCGACCTCGGAGACATCGGCCAGTTCGGTGGACAGCCCGGCGACGCGGCGAAGCGCCGAGCGCTCTTCGAGGGCGAGTTCACCCGAGCTGGGGATGTCGTTGCGGAATTCGGGATACGTCATAGGCGAATCAAGGTTCGCACGGAAAACACTATTCATGCACTTTCTTTAACGGTCATGCGTGGCCCACCATTCCGCGGCGAGCTCGCCGTGGGCGACCAGGACGGAGGGTCCGCGCAGGTAGCTGGTCGCGTCGGTGACGGTGACGGTGACGGCGCCACCCGGGACGTGCACGCTGACCTCGCCGGTCTGCGTGCCCCGCTGGGCGAGTGCGGCGACCGCTGCGGCAACGGTTCCGGTGCCGCAGGATCGGGTCTCCCCTACGCCGCGTTCGTGCACGCGCATCGAGACGACACGGTCGGCGTCCAGGGCGGTGAGCACCTCGACGTTGACGCCGTCGGGGAACTGTTCGTGGTCGAAGCTCACTGGCGCAGCGACGTCCAACGCCGCCAGCGCCTCGGCCGTCAGCTGTGGGTCGACGCAGGCCAGATGCGGGTTGCCGACGTCGACGGCGAGCCCGTCGAACAACCGTCCGCCCACCGTGGCGGCGCCCGAGCCGAGCACGTTGGCTTTACCCATCTCGACCGTGACCTCGGCGCGCACCGGGTCGACGCTGTGCAACACCACCGGTCGCGGCCCGGCAAGCGAGCCGACGACGAACTCGTCGCGCGCTTCCAGTCCGCTGGCCCGCAGGTAGTGCGCGAAGACCCGCACCCCGTTGCCGCACATCTGGGCGATGGACCCGTCGGCGTTGCGGTAGTCCATGTACCAGTCGTCGGCGGTGAGGCCCTCCGGCAGGCGATCGAACACTCCGGCGGCCTGCGCCGCACCCGCGGTGGTCACCCGCAGCACACCGTCGGCCCCGAGACCCTGCCTGCGATCACACAGCGCGGCGACCGCGGCGGGTGTCAGCGTCAGCTCGGCCGCCACGTCGGGCAGCACGACGAAGTCGTTCTGCGTGCCATGCCCTTTGGCGAACTTCACCAGCTCAGGATACGTCCCGCCAGATGCGCACGGCGCTGACGGCGAGATCGGCGGCCGAACCGTCGAGCCAGGTGATGCGGTGGTCGCGACGGAACCACGACCGTTGCCTGCGCACGTAGCGGCGGGTGCCGATGAAGGTGGGTTCTCGGGCGGCCATGCCGTCGCCGCCGGCATCGAGATCGGCCAGGACCTGCGCGTAGCCGAGAGCCCGGGCGGCTGTCACGCCGTCGCGCAGTCCGCGCGCCTGCAGCACACGCACTTCGTCGATCAGACCCGCGGCGAACATGGCGTCGGTGCGCTGAGCCAGACGGTCATCGAGATGCTCTGTAGGCCAGTCCAATCCGATGATCGCGGTGTTCCACCGCGGTGTCCCGATGGTAGGCGCCGACGCGGCGAACGGCTGTCCCGTCAGCTCGACGACCTCCAGGGCCCGCACGATGCGCCGCCCGTCGCTGGGCAGGATCGACGCCGCAGCGGCGGGGTCGACCTCGGCGAGCTCACGGTGCAGGCCCGCGACGCCGACCTCGGCCAGCCGCGCCTCCCACCGGGCCCGCACGGCGGGATCGGTCGCCGGAAACGACCACTCGTCGAGCAGGGACTGAATGTAGAGCATGGAGCCGCCGACGATCACCGGCACCGCATCGCGCGCCAGGATCGCTTCCACGTCCTCGGACGCGGCCTGCTGATACCGGGCCACCGTCGCGGTCTCGGTGACATCGAGCACGTCGAGCTGGTGGTGCGCTATCCCCCGCCGCTCCTCGGGGCGCAGCTTCGCGGTGCCGATGTCCATCCCGCGGTAGAGCTGCATCGCGTCGGCGTTGACGACCTCGACCGGATGGCCGATCACCTCGGCGACGGCCAGCGCGAGCGCGGACTTGCCGGTGCCGGTCGGGCCGATGATCGCCAGCGGTCGGATCACGGTGTCCAGACACCGACGAAGTACCCGACGCCGTAGGGCGCCCCGCGGTAGAGCTGCTCGGCCGAGCGGGGTCCGGAGTCGGCCAGTCCGGCGAGCACCTGGTGGGCGACCCGGCCGACGATCCCGGTGGGCACACCGGCCAGCGCGGCGGTGTCACCGCCGGCGAGCGCGTCGTCGAGGGCGGTCTGCACCGGAACGGAATCCGGGTCGTGGCCGCCGGGGGCGGCCGCGGTCAGCGTGTTGGCGCCGTCGGCGACGACGAGCACCCCGACAGCCTCGCGCGCGGTGTCGAGCTCGCGGCGCAACGCCCGACCCGCAGCCAGGGCTGCCTCCGGCGAGGTGCGGTCGGCGTAGGTGCGCACCTCGACCACGGCAGGGGCAGCGACAAGACCTCGCAGCCAGCCGGCGATCAGCGCAGCCAGCGGAAGGGAATCGGGAGGGCCGGCGGCCCCGTCGGACAACCGGACCGGCACGTCGACCCCGTATCCGGCGAAGGTGCCGACGGCGTCGGGCCCGATCACCGCGTCGGTGGCCGCGACCCCGACAGCAACCCAGCGGGACGGCAGTCTGCCGGCCGCCGTCGCCGCCGCGGTACGCAGGTCGGCGACCTCGGCGGCCACCGCACCGGCCAGTTCGGGCACCATGACCGGCGGCGACGGAACGATCGCGATGGCCGTCAACACGGACACCAACCTAACGGGCGCACCTCACCCGGGTTCTCGTGTGGCCGCTTCCCCGCGGGCCAAGGCCGCCGTCGCCACGACCATCACGACAACCGCGACGACCAGAACGAAGACCCCGGCCTCCCCGGGACGCAGCGTCTCGCCGAGCACGACGACGCCCAGCACGCTCGCCACGACCGGTTCGGCGACCGTCATCGTGGGCAGCGACGCCGTCAACGCCCCCGACCGGAACGACGCCTGCTGCATCGCGGTGCCCGCGATCGCGACAGCCGCCCAGACATACAGCTCCGGGGTCTTCAGCAGCGTGCCGACCCCCTCCCAGCTGCCCAGATCCAGGCGGGTCACCACGGCTTTGGTCAACACCGCGAACAGTCCCCACAGCGCACCGGACACCACCGCCAGCAGCACAGCGCTGACCGTGGGTGAGGCGATCTGCGCGACCAGCATGCACACCGCCAGGGCCGGCCCGAGCACGGCGGCCACCCACACCCACGTGTGCAGCGATGCCCGCGACGCGCCCTCGGTCGGATCGCCCACCGTCACGATCAGCGCCACCGCCGCAGCCAGCAGCGCCGCCCACAGCCACTGCCAGTTCGTCACGCGGCGGTGCGACAGCCGCGCACTGATCGGCAGCGCGAACAGCAGCGAGGTCACCAGCAGCGCCTGCACCAGCAGCACCGACCCCAGGCCCAGCGCGGCGGCCTGCAACGCGAAGCCGACGGCCGCCACCCCGCTACCCAGCCACCATCGCCCGTCTCTGAGCAACCGGCCGAACAGCTCGACGTGGCCGACGGGTTCGTCGGTGACGTCGTGGGCGCTGCGCTGGTGGATGACGTCGCCGATGGCGATGAACAGGGCGGCAGCCAACGCCAGCACAGCAGCGATCTCCGCCTTGGCCATCGGCCACCTCCCCGCCCGCCCGATCCGATTCCGCACCGAGCGTAAAGACCGCGGACGCCAAGCCGTGGGCGCAGCGCCGGGCGACCTGTTTGAATAGCGGTCACACCATCTTCAGGCGCCGCGCTGCGCGGCAGGTGCGCGGGACCCCGCGCGGAGACACGAGGTAGCTGACATGACGACGACCGAACCGGGCGAATCCGCAGGCACCGGCGTACCCGAGACGGGCGCTGCGACGGCGTCCCCGCCACGCCCCAGCCCGTCGAGCACCAGGCCCAAACCGGGCCCGGCACGTCCCGTTCCGCGCCCGGCGGCACCTGCAGCCGCACCGGTCGTCGCGACGGTGCCGTCGGTCGACCCGCACCGTTTCGGCCGCGTCGACCCGGACGGCACGGTGTGGCTGATCACCGCCGCCGGCGAGCGCCAGATCGGATCGTGGCAGGCGGGCGACGCCGAAGCCGCCTACACGCACTTCGGGCGCCGCTTCGACGATCTGCACACCGAGGTGGTCCTCCTCGAGCGCCGGCTGGCGTCGGGTTCGGGCGATGCCCGCAAGATCCGCACCGCCGCCGTGGCACTGGCCGAGGGCCTGCCCGAGGCTCACGTGCTCGGCGATGTCGATTCGTTGTCGGAGCGGCTGGCGGCGATCGTCACCCAGGCCGACAGCGCCTCGCAGGAGGAGAAGGCCAAGCGCGAGGAGTTCCGCGCACAGCAGACGGCGCGCAAGGAGGCCCTTGCCGTCGAGGCCGAGGAGCTGGCCGCCACGGCGACGCAGTGGAAAGCCGCGGGTGACCGGTTGCGCGCGATCCTCGACGAGTGGAAGACGATCAGCGGGGTCGACCGCAAGACCGACGACGCGCTGTGGAAGCGGTATTCCGCGGCACGCGAGACGTTCAACAGGCGCCGCGGTTCACACTTCGCCGAGTTGGACCGTGAGCGCGCCGGTGCGCGGCAGGCGAAGGAAGCGCTGTGTGTGCGCGCCGAGGAACTCAGCGGCTCCACCGACTGGGGAGCCACGTCGGCAACGTTCCGGGATCTGCTGACCGAGTGGAAGGCGGCGGGCCGGGCCTCCAAAGACGTCGACGACGCGCTGTGGCAGCGGTTCAAGGGCGCCCAGGACACGTTCTTCGCGGCCCGTAACGCCGCCACCGCAGAGCGCGACGCCGAGTTCACGGCCAACGCCGAAGCCAAAGAGGCGTTGCTGGCCGAGGCGGAGCGGATCGACCCCTCCGACCGCGACGCCGCCCGCGCGGCATTGCGCACGATCGGCGACAAATGGGACGCCATCGGCAAGGTCCCCCGGGAGCGTGCGCCCGAACTCGAGCGACGCATGCGTGCGGTGGAGAAGAAGATCCGCGACGCCCCGACCGGTGGCGTGGACCCGGAGGCGCAGGCTCGCGCCGACCAGTTCCGGGAGCGGGCCGAGCAGTTCGAACGCCAGGCCGAGAAAGCCGAAGCTGCGGGTCGCACCAAGGATGCCGAGCAGGCCCGTGCCAGCGCTCAGCAGTGGCGGCAGTGGGCCGAGGCGGCTGCCGAGGCACTCGAGAAGCGGCGCTAGCAGCTACGTCGACCTACGACGCCGACGTGTCGTCGTCGCCGAAGGTGTCGAGCAGGCTCTTGCTCTCACGTTCGGCGAGGAGGCGGCGGCGATGCTCTTCGGTGGCCAGCTGCAGTGCACTGCGCGCCGCGACCACCCGGGCCCAGTGGTAGGCCAGCAGAACCACCGAGAACCACGCGATCAGCAGCCCGATGCCCGGCCCCGGGTAGGGCGCGGCCGCGGTCTGGCGGGACCACACGGCGAGCAGTCCGAGGAACGACGCCACGGTGGAGCCGGCGAGCGCGATCCACGCGAGCGCCCAGCGGCGGGTCAGCAGCGCGAGGATCGAGAACCCCGCCCCGAAGACGATCGCCAGCCAGGCGAACACCTTGTGGGGCAACGCGATCGCGCTGGCGTGCGCGGCATCGGAGCCGGCGAGCACGTCGAGGCCGCGCGCGTCGCCGGCGTGCGGCAGTGCGAGCGTGGCCAGCAGGGCGAACACGAAGATCGCGATGGCCAGCGCGCGAGGGCCCGGGTCGATCTCCCGGGCGATGCGGCGCTCGGCCTCCTCGAGGTCCTCGCGGAGATGGTCGAAATCGTCGGGACGGCCCGAGGGCGCAGTCATCGAGCACATCCCGCGGTGACCGGTGCGGTGTGGGCCGGCGCGCCGATGCCGGGCATGCCCAGGCCGGTTCCGGTGCGGGGCCGTTGCCCGCTCTCGTGTGCGTCTCCGGCGCGGGTGCGGCGGTGCGAGATCAGGCTCGCGTCGGCGATGAGATGGTGGGGCGCGGCGCCGGTGACCGTGGTGACGACGACGTCGCCGGGACGGATGGCCCCCGCGTCGGCTCCCGGCGCGAAGTGCACGAGGCGTCCGTCGCGTGCACGGCCGGACATGCGAGCGGTGGCGGTGTCCTTGCGCCCCTCCCCCGTGGCGACGAGCAACTCGACGGTCCGGCCGATCTGGGCCGCGTTCTCCTCCAGCGAGATCCGCTCCTGCAGGTCGATCAGCCGCTGATAGCGCTGTGAGACAACGTCTTTGGCGATCTGATCGGGCAGCTCGGCGGCCGGGGTGCCGGGCCGCTTGCTGTATTGGAACGTGAAGGCTGTGGAGAAGCGTGCGGCGGCGACCACGTCGAGGGTGGCCTGGAAGTCCTCCTCGGTTTCCCCGGGGAAACCGACGATGATGTCGGTCGTGATCGCGGCGTCCGGGATCGTGGCCCGCACGCGGTCGATGATGCCGAGGTAGCGCTCCGCGCGGTAGGAGCGCCGCATCGCCCGCAGCACCCGGTCGGAACCGGACTGCAGCGGCATGTGCAGGGTGGGGCACACATTAGGGGTCTCGGCCATCGCCTCGATGACGTCGTCGGTGAATTCGGCCGGGTGCGGCGACGTGAAGCGCACTCGCTCCAAGCCGTCAATCCGCCCGCACGCGCGCAGCAGCTTGGCAAACGCCCCACGGTCCCGCGGTTGAGCCGGGTCGGCGAACGACACTCCGTAGGCATTGACGTTCTGGCCGAGCAGCGTGATCTCCAGCACGCCCTGGTCGACCAGCGACTGCACCTCGGCCAGCACATCACCGGCCCTGCGGTCGACTTCTTTGCCACGCAGCGAGGGAACGATGCAGAACGTGCACGTGTTGTTGCACCCGACGGAGATCGAAACCCAAGCGGCATAGGCAGATTCGCGTCGCGCTGGTAACGACGACGGGAATTCTCGCAAGGCTTCGGCGATCTCGACCTGGGCGGTGCGGTTGTGCCGGGCCCGGTCCAACAGTGCGGGCAGCGAGCCGATGTTGTGGGTGCCGAACACGACATCCACCCAGGGCGCCTTGCTCAGGACGGTGTCGCGGTCCTTCTGGGCCAGGCAACCGCCCACGGCGATCTGCATGTCCGGCTCGGCCTGCTTGCGCGGCGCGAGGTGGCTGAGATTTCCGTAGAGCTTGTTGTCGGCGTTCTCCCGCACCGCGCAGGTGTTGAACACCACGATGTCGGCGTCCGCACCGTCGGCGGCGCGCTGGTAGCCGGCCTCTTCGAGCAGGCCGGCGAGGCGCTCGGAGTCGTGCACGTTCATCTGGCAGCCGTAGGTGCGGACCTGGAAAGTGCGTGCCGGGCGCGCGGCTGCCGCCGCATCGCCTCCCCTGGTCACCACCGAAGTCACGGCGCCCATCCTACGGCGGCCGGCTGGGCGGCCCGTCCAGCGGCAGTTTGCGCAAGTTGCGGGGCCATCTGTGCGTTCCCTGGGTAAGGTCACCACCCATGGAGAGCCCCAGGGAGTCCCCTGACGTGCCGATGATCTCGATGAAGGCGGTCAACAAGCACTTCGGCTCCCTGCATGTCCTCCAGGACATCAACCTCGATGTCGGCAAGGGTGAGGTCATCGTGGTGATCGGCCCGTCGGGCTCTGGAAAATCGACGTTGTGCCGCACCATCAATCGACTCGAGACCATCGATTCGGGCACGATCACGATCGACGGGCAGACACTGCCCGCGGAGGGCCGCAAGCTCGCTCAGCTGCGCAGCGACGTCGGCATGGTGTTCCAGTCGTTCAACCTGTTCGCCCATAAGACGATCGTCGAGAACGTCATGCTGGCGCCGGTCAAGGTGCGCAAGAAGGGCAAGGGCGATGCGCGCGCGGCGGCGATGACGCTGCTCGAACGGGTCGGGGTGGCCAACCAGGCCGACAAATATCCCGCGCAGCTCTCGGGCGGCCAGCAGCAGCGGGTGGCGATCGCACGGTCGCTCGCGATGAGCCCGAAGGTGATGCTGTTCGACGAACCCACCAGTGCACTCGATCCGGAGATGATCAACGAGGTCCTCTCCGTGATGACCGACCTGGCGTCCGACGGTATGACGATGCTCGTGGTCACCCACGAGATGGGCTTCGCCCGCCGCGCAGCGCACCGCGTGGTGTTCATGGCCGACGGGGCGATCGTCGAGGACGCCGAACCGGCGCAGTTCTTCGACAATCCGACCTCTGATCGCGCCAAAGACTTCCTCGGCAAAATCCTGCATCACTGATTGCGAAAGGAACCCTTGACCATGAGTTTCTCCACACGCGCGGTGGCCGCTCTCGCGCTGGCTGTCGCCCTTCCGTTCGCCGCGACAGCGTGCGGCGGTGGCGGCAACAGCGGAGGCGGTGGCGGGGGTGGTGACACCATCGTCATCGGCACCAAGTTCGACCAGCCGGGCCTGGGAATGAAGAACCCGGACGGCACGATGAGCGGCTTCGACGTCGACGTCGCGACCTACGTGGCCGGTGAGCTCGGCTACGCCCCGGACAAGATCGAGTGGAAGGAATCCCCGTCGTCGCAGCGGGAGAACCTGATCCAGAACGGTCAGGTGAGCTTCATCGCCGCGACGTACTCGATCACTGACGCACGCAAGGAGAAGGTGTCGTTCGCCGGTCCGTACCTGATCACCGGCCAGAGCCTGCTGGTCCGGGCGGACAACAACGACATCACCGGCAAGGCGTCGCTGGAGAACAAGATCCTGTGCTCGGTGTCGGGTTCGACGCCGGCGCAGAAGATCAAGGACGAGTACCCGAAGGTGCAGCTGCAGCAGTTCGACACCTACTCGGCGTGCATCGAGTCGATCAAGAACGGCGCCGTGGACGCGGTCACCACCGACGAGGTCATCCTCGCCGGCTACGCCGCGCAGAGCCCGGGCACGTTCAAGATCGTCGGTGAGCCGTTCTCCGAGGAGCGTTACGGAATCGGGCTGAAGAAGGACGACACCGAACTGCAGACCAAGATCAACGACGCGCTGAAGAAGATGGAAGACAGCGGGGCGTGGAAGGCGGCGTTCGACAAGAACCTCGGGCCCGCCGGAATCACGGCACCCGCGCCGCCGCCGCTCGACAAGTAGTCTCCAGGTCCGGCTTCGCAGTGGACATCTTCACCGAGTACCGCGCCGAGATATTCACGGCGTTCTGGACGACGATTCAGCTGACGGTGTTCTCGGCGATCGGGGCGCTGGTGTTGGGCACGGTGCTGGCCGCGATGCGGCTGGCGCCGGTCCCGATGCTGAACTGGCTGGGCACCACCTATGTCAACGTCGTACGCAACACGCCGTTGACGCTGATCGTGCTGTTCTGCTCGTTCGGACTGGCACAGACGTTGGGCATCACGCTGGCCGACCGCACGTCGCCGACGTTCATCGCCGACAGCGGGTTCCGTCTGGCGGTCCTCGGATTCATCGTCTACACCGCGTCGTTCGTGTGCGAGACGGTGCGGTCGGGGGTCAACACCGTTCCGCTCGGGCAGGCCGAGGCCGCTCGCTCGCTCGGGTTCACATTCTCCCAGAACCTGCGAATCATCCTGCTGCCGCAGGCCTTTCGCGCGGTGATCGCTCCCCTAGGCTCGGTGCTGATCGCGCTGACCAAGAACACGACGATCGCCTCGGCGATCGGGGTGGCCGAGGCGGCGCTGCTGATGAAGGAGATGATCGAGAACACCGCGGCGGTGCTGGTGGTGGGATCGATCTTCGCGCTGGGCTTCGTGATCCTGACCTTGCCGCTGGGCCTGCTGTTCGGCTGGCTGGGTCGTCGACTGGCGGTGGCCCGATGAAGATCTCTCCCCGCGAGCAGACACGAACTCGCGCGACACGCCGCCAGAACACGCGAGTTCGCGTCTGCTCGCCGAGGGGTGGTGAGTCCTCATGACCGGGTCGTCGGTGCTTTTCGACGCGCCCGGGCCGCGGGCGCGGGTCCGCAACCGGTTGATATCAGCGGTCACCGTGGTCGTGGTGGCGGCGATCGCGTGGGTCGTCTACGCCCGGTTGGACGCCAAGGGGCAGCTGACCGCCGCCAAGTGGGAGCCATTCCTCACCGTTGATCTGTGGCGGACCTACATCCTGCCCGGTATCGAGGGCACCCTGACCGCCGCCGCGGTGTCGATCGCATTGGCGCTGGTGCTGGGCTTCCTGCTCGGCGTGGGCCGGTTGTCGACGAACCGCCCGATCCGCTGGTTGTCCTCGGTCATCGTCGAGTTCTTCCGCGCCGTGCCGGTGCTGATCATGATGATCTTCGCCTACTTCCTCTACGCCAACTACGACGTCTTCGCGTCGAAGTACTTGGCGCTGGCAGGCGTCATCACGGGCCTGACGCTGTACAACGGCGCCGTGATCGCCGAGATCGTCCGCGCCGGTGTGTACGCCCTGCCACGAGGGCAGGCCGAAGCCGCCTCGGCGCTCGGACTGACGTCGGGCCAGACGATGCGGTCGATCCTGCTGCCTCAGGCCGTCACCTCGATGCTGCCGGTGCTGGTGTCCCAGGTCGTGGTCGTCCTCAAAGACACCGCTCTGGGATACCAGATCACATTCGTCGAGCTGGTGCGCCAAGGCACGAACGTCGGCTCGTCCTATGGCAACTACATACCGGCACTGATCGTGATCGCGCTGCTGATGATCTGCCTGAACTTCACGCTGTCGTGGCTGGCCACCCGGCTGGAGGCGCGTCTGCGACGGTCCCGCAAGGGTCCGGCGCCGATGGAGGCGGAGCCTTTGGAATTGCAGGGTGACCGGAGTCGCGGGGTGTGACCCACACGCTCGCGGCCTGGGAGATCCTGCCCGAATCGGCACTGCGCACCCTGGTCGACACCATGGTGCGATTGATCGAAGCGTGCGGCGCGATCGTCATCATGATCGGCGCGCTGGTCGCGATCGTGAAATTCGTTGCCGCGCTGGGCCGCCGCGACATCAACCAGTTCTCGTCGGTGCGGCTGTCACTGGCTCGTTTCCTGGTGCTGGGGCTGGAGTTCCAGCTCGCCGCCGACGTGCTACGCACCGCGATCTCCCCGTCGTTCGCCGAGATCGGCAAGCTCGCCGCGATCGCCGCGATCCGGACACTGCTCAATTACTTTCTCAACCGCGAGATCGCGCAGGAACAGCGGGAGATCGAGGCGCAGAAGCAGCCGCGCCCGGCGCCCCCGCCATGAGCACCGCCCTCTCGAGCGTCGTCGCGGCGTCGTGGTGTCTGGCCATCGCCGGCATCGCGATCGGAGTGGCGTCGCTGCTCGTCTTCCGCCGGCCACTGCCCGCGCTGCGTGCGATGATCGACCTCTTCACCGCAGCCGGCCTTCTGCGTCTCAGTGTGGACATGTCGTGGACGGCGATCCTCGGCGTCGTCACGCTCATCGCGGTACGACGGGTCGTCACCCGGAGTCTGACCGCCGACCTCGGCGTGTCCGACGCGGCGGTCAGCTCGCGCTGAAAGCCATTCCGACGCTCCGAGTTTCGCGCCCGTTCGGACGGCGAGCCGCCAACCACGACCACACGCTACCGATGATCACCCAGAGCACCGCCTGGATCAGCACGGAGTACAGCCGGAAGTCGGCCAGTGTCTCGGCGGGAAAGCCGTCCGGCACCTCGTGGAAGCTCGGCAGCACGGCGGCTGCCACGCACATCACCGCGGCGTAGCCGAGCGTCGCGAGGCCGGTGAGCCGCCACCCCGGCACGCGCCGCGCGGCGGCCACCGCTGCGGCCACCGCGGCGCAGGCGAGCACCACCGACAGGATCGTCATCGTCAGTGACGCCGAGGTCCGTTCCGCGACAGTGTCGTCCAGTCCCACCCCGGGCGGGTTCGCCGGATACTTGAGCGAAGGGACGAGAGCGATCGTCACGAACATCCCGCCGGCCAGCAGCAACGCCAGCGTGGTGGGGTCCGGCGCGACACCGCGGGCGGCGAGGGCGTTGGCCACCACCGTGTGGGCAACGGCGAAGAGGACGCCCATGACGACACCGAAGCCGATGACGCCGACGGCCGCGCCGACGTTCTCCTGGACCGACCGGGTGAACAGCTCCGCAGCGTGTGCATGCCCGCCGCCGGCGGCGTGCTCGAGAGCCGCCTCGGCGTCCACTGCGGCGTCGATCAGCGGTGCGACCATCACCCGGCTGACGAGGAACGTCACCGCACCGGCCACCGCACCCGGCAGCAGGTAGCGCAGGACCGCATACGACGATGCCGTCAGTGGCACGGAAACCCCAGGAGATGGCGTGCGTCGTGCAGGAACTCGTGGATGTGGGTGTCGGACCCGAAGACCGACACCGCACCCTGGTCGTATCCCAGGAAGTAGTAGCCGATCAGCGCCAGCAGCGTGATGGCGCTCAGCCGGGCGGCAGTGGCGAGCCGACGGGCGTCGACATCGAGCCGGGGTACGGCCAGGGCAGGGTTCGCGTGGTTCATCGCCGTTCTCTCTTCAGTGGTCGTGGGCGACAGCGTGATTGCCGTCGTCGGTGTGCACGGGGGCGGTCAGCAGTTCGTGGCGGTCGACGAGCTTCTCCAGGGTGGCCACCCAGTGGTCGTAGTACTCCCACTGTCCGCGTTCGGATTCCGGCGTGCCCTCCCACTCCCCGATCGTCGCGATCAGGGTCTCCTGGAATTCACTCCACGGGTAGTGCCGGAACTCCGACAGGGCGAGCGCCAGACCGAACGCGCGGCGCTGCCAGTCATGGTCGAACTGCGGCGCCGCCTGATCGGTGGTGCAGGTGTCATGCAGCTTCATCGGGCCGACCCCGCCAGCGCCACGCCGATCATGGACTCTGTGGTGACCAGGTCCATCAGCATCTCGTCGGTAAAATCTTGGGTGCCGGAGGGCCTTTCGGGGATCACGAACCACCGCGAATGCCCGCTGGAATCCCAGACCTTGATCTCGGTCTCTGCCGGCAGGTCGACGCCCACCTCGGCCAGTACTGCACGCGGTTCGCGGGCGGCGCGGGCCCGAAACGTCGGATCCTTGTACCAGTAGGGCGGCAGACCCAGCACTGGCCACGGAAAGCACGAGCACAGGGTGCAGATCACCAGATTGTGGACGCCAGCTGTGTTGGCCACCGCCTGCAGATGTTCACCCTCCGCTCCCGCCATGCCGTCGGGCAGATCGAGCTCCGCGATCGCGGCGGGGGTGTCGGTGACCACCTTCTCGGCGAACACCGGGTCGGTCCAAGCTTTCACCACGATCTTCTTGCCGTTGAGCGGGGTCATCTCGGTCTCGAAGTAGGCGAGGACCTTGTCGACCGTCTGCGGGGTGATGACGCCCTTTTCGATCAGCAGCGCTTCCAGTGCGGCAGCCTTCTTGGCGCTGGCCTCTTCCCGGTCGGGCGGGTAGGCGAATTGATCGGTCATGACTCCTCCATCGGTTCCAGATAGGCCTCGAACAGTTCGGCATACAACGACAGCGGACCCGATTCAGCTCGGGCGCCCCAGATCTCGGCGGGATCGAAGGCGACGATGTAGATCGGCATCGGATCACCGATGCCGTCGCCGGTCTGGCAGAAGTAGGCGTAGTCGCCTTCGAAGATGCGTTCCACGGTTCCGACCCGGCCGCGCAGGTATCCCGGAAGTCGGCTGTGCGCATCGGAGCGCGGATTGGCGATCCGCACCGTGTCGCCCACGGCGAATGCCGGGTGCGCGCTGTCACGCCGCGGCGTGTCACCGGACCGCAGGTAGGCGATCACCTGCTCGTCGATCTCCGGGCTCTCGGCCGCCGGTGCGGTCGACGAGGTCTCGGCGATGCGCGCCGCGAGTTCCTCTTCGGTCACGTACCCCTTGTCGACGAAGAACGCGGTGATGCCACCGAGCCACTTCTCGTAGTAGCGGAACTTGAAGTAGTCGAAGGGATTCATTCCCTCGGCCCCGGTCCGCAGGTCCGCCCAGGTCCATTCGTCGGCGAAAGTGGTCGGCACCGCGTCGATGGGATAGCCCGGCACAGCGGAGCCCAGGTGGTTCGACAGTCCCATCATCGCGACGTGGATGCCGAAGATGCGCTTCTCCCACTCCTCGACGAACACGCGTTTCTCGAGCGCCAATGGCGACGGCAAACCTTCCAGTCCACCGAGATAGTGCTGCAGCTTCATCAGGCCGGGTTTCCTTTCGTGGCAGGGGTTCCATCAGGTGCGGTGGCCGACTTCGTGGTCATCGCGGTCGCCAGGTATTCCGACAGAAGGCCGAACGACGCTCCGAGCACGCAGGCGACAGCCGCGACGAGGCCGGGGTGGGAGATCGTGGTGACGGTGACGTCGTTCCCTGTGCCCGCGACGGTCGACACGGTCGAGGCGAAACCGACCACGACGGCCGGCGTGGTGGACAACAACCCGACCCACGACGCCTGGACCATCAGCGCGCTGCCCACGCCGACGGCCACCGCGACCGCGAGCAGGCTGCCGCCGAGCAGGTACGCGGCGAACAAGCTGGCCGAGGCGATGACGACGCCGGTGAGGTTCGACGCGACCGAGCGCACCCATCCGGTGGGGCCTCCGCCGACGAAGAAGAACGATGCCCACGCCAGGAACACCACCCAGATGGGCACGGTGATGACCTCGGCGGTCAGCGCGACCGCGACTCCGCCGAGGACACCGATGCTCAGCGTCAAGGCCGTTCGAGAATCCATGAGCTCACCTTCGCCACAGATGACCGCGTGCCGGGTGGAACGCGTACCGTCAAAAAGAGCCTCACGGCAACAGGTTTCGCGTGCGTAAATCGCGTGTGTCACCAGCCGTCCGGAGCGGACACGATCCCCGCAGTTCCGGACTCGACACCACCGCCGACGCCGCGGATCACCCGCGTCGGCGTGCGCGTCACCGCAGGCCGCGACGATCGGCAATGCCGCTGTAACAGCTGCGCGTTAGCGTCATTCCTTTCTGCAGTCCTGAGCGAACGCGGCGGCACGACGACCACAATCAGCGCGCAGGGGGCGACGAAGGGGCACAGCCGGTGGCCGAGGACAGCAGGGCAGCGCGGTCAGCGCGACTGACCCAGGCACGCACCATGCACACCCGACGGTCCAAGGCACCCAAGACGATCGTGTTCGCCCTGTACGACAAGGTGACGTTGCAGGACGTCGCGGCCCCGTTGGAGATCTTCGCGCGCGCCAACGACTTCGGAGCCGACTACGAGGTCATCCTCGCCTCCCCGACGGGCGCTGCGGTGGAGACCACATCGTTTGTTGCACTCAAGGTGCACCGAGCGCTGAGCGAGGTGCCCGCGCGGTTCGACACGTTGATCGTGCCGGGCGGGGTGCCGCCGGATTTCACCTTCACGCCTGGCGAGCACGACATCCCCGAGGAACGAACGCCCGATGACGTACCTGCCGCGCTGGACATGGTCGATGTCCTGGCGCCCCGGGCGCGTCGTGTCGCGTCGGTCTGCACCGGCGCCTTCGTGCTGGCCGCGCTCGGATTGCTCGACGGCCGCCGCGCGACCACTCATTGGGCGCACTGCCGCCACCTCGCGAGGGTGTACCCGGAGGTCGAGGTCGTCCCCGATTCCCTGTTCGTCCAGGACGGGCGTTTCATCACCGGGGCCGGCATCAGCGCCGGCATCGATCTCGCACTCGCCTTGGTGGAAAGCGACTACGGCCCGGACGTGGCCCGGCGGGTGGCGCGATGGATGGTGGTCTTCCTGCAGCGTCCCGGCGGTCAGGCTCAGTTCAGC
This sequence comes from Mycobacterium sp. IDUB_1, assembly GCF_055419625.1. Lineage (NCBI taxonomy): Bacteria > Bacillati > Actinomycetota > Actinomycetes > Mycobacteriales > Mycobacteriaceae > Mycobacterium > Mycobacterium sp. IDUB_1. The sequence continues at coordinate 226,558 of NZ_JBVAYA010000004.1, forward strand.
GTGTGGACCGAGTCCGCTCCTGCCGTGTCCAGCGGGCTGCGCACCATTCTCGACGCGATCATCACCGACCCGGCCGACGACCATTCGATCGCGGCGCTGGCCGATCGCGCCGCGGTCAGCGAACGGCATCTGGTGCGCATGTTCCGCGTCCACGTCGGCATGACACCGGCGCGCTTTGTCGAGCAGGCTCGTCTGGAGGCGGCCAAAGTCCTGTTGGCCACCGGCGACCACGGCCAAGAGGCAGTGGCGCGCCGAGCCGGATTCGGTTCCGCCGACACCATGCGGCGGACTTTTCGCCGGGCTCTCGGGGTCACGCCGAGCATGTACCGCAGCCGATTTCGCACCACGGGTATTCAGCAGCCGCTGTAGCGCGAGCCGCTAGACCCGTCGACGCTCGCGTTCGTTGGCCAATTCCGTGGTGACGACCTCGAGTGCCATCGTCTGGCTGTAGCCGCGCCGTGCCAGCATTCCGACCAGGCGACGTGCCACCTTGTTCTCGGCATCCCGGTCCCCCGGATCGCCGAGCTTCTCCCGACGCAGCCGGTCGCGGACCAACTGCTCGGCGCGGGTCCGTTCAGCATCCGCGTCGATGCCGGACAGCGCCGCGCTGATCACCTCGTTGTCGACGCCCTTGTTACGGAGCTCGGCAGCCAACGCGCGCTTGCCTTTTCCCGCATGCATCCGCCGTGACCGCACCCACTGTTCGGCGAAGTCCTCGTCGTCGATCAGGCCGACCTGGGTGAGCCGATCGAGCACCGCAGCACCGACGTCCTCGGGATAGCCGCGCTTGGCCAGCTGCGTCTCCAACTCGGCACGGGTACGTGCCCGTGTGGTGAGCAGGCGCAGGCACAGGGCCCGCGCCTGCTCGGCACGATCAGAAGTCGACGGGAGCGGGGAGGACATCGTCATCCGTCATGACGGCGCCGATACCGAGCTTCTCCTTGATCTTCTTCTCGATCTCGTTGGCGGTGTCGGCGTTTTCGAGCAGGAAGTTGCGGGCGTTCTCCTTGCCCTGCCCCAGCTGCTCCCCCTCGTAGGTGAACCAGGAGCCGGACTTGCGGATGAAGCCGTGTTCGACGCCCATGTCGATGAGCGACCCTTCCTTGCTGATGCCCTTGCCGTAGAGGATGTCGAACTCGGCCTGCTTGAACGGCGGCGAGACCTTGTTCTTCACGACCTTGACCCGGGTGCGGTTGCCCACCGCATCGGTGCCGTCTTTGAGAGTCTCGATCCGGCGGACGTCCAGGCGCACCGAGGCGTAGAACTTCAGTGCCTTACCGCCCGTGGTGGTCTCGGGCGAGCCGAACATCACGCCGATCTTCTCGCGGAGCTGGTTGATGAAGATCGCGGTGGTGCCCGAGTTGTTCAGCGCACCGGTCATCTTGCGCAGGGCCTGGCTCATCAGGCGGGCCTGCAGACCGACGTGGCTGTCCCCCATCTCACCCTCGATCTCGGCGCGCGGCACCAGGGCGGCCACCGAGTCGATGACGATGAGGTCGATGGCGCCGGACCGCACCAGCATGTCGGCGATCTCCAGCGCCTGCTCACCGGTGTCGGGCTGGCTGACCAGTAGGGCGTCGGTGTCCACGCCGAGCTTCTTGGCGTAGTCCGGGTCCAGTGCGTGCTCGGCGTCGATGAACGCGGCGATGCCGCCGGCGGCCTGCGCATTCGCGACGGCGTGCAGGGCCACCGTGGTCTTACCGGAGGACTCCGGGCCGTAGATCTCGACGACGCGGCCACGGGGCAGTCCACCGATGCCGAGCGCGACATCCAGGGCGATGGAGCCTGTCGGGATGACCGAGATCGGCTGGCGGACCTCGTCGCCCAGCCGCATCACCGAGCCCTTGCCGAAGTTCTTGTCGATCTGCGCGAGCGCGAGTTCGAGGGCCTTTTCGCGATCAGGTGCCTGCGGAGCCATGGTGATACCTCTTCTGAGTAGTCGTTGTTGACCGGTTCTCGGTCGGTTGGCCGTGACGCTAGGCGAGACCACCGACAAGTGTGTTCCGATGACTGCGGTCGAACTACACCCACAGTAGACGAACACCTGTTCGATTCAAGCGGACACGCCGACGTACTAGCGTTTCCGCCCATGACCACCCCACAGGACGTGCGCATCCCGGCCGGTGCCGAGCAGCTCGCCGCCTATCTCTACACCCCGGACCCCACGCAGGACCCCACCGCATGCATCGTGATGGCCCATGGCCTGTCGGGCACCCGGGACGACGCCCTGCCCGGCTACGCCGAGGCGTTCTGCGCCGCCGGTCACACCGTGGTGCTGTTCGACTACCGGCACTTCGGCGCCTCCACCGGCGAGCCGCGGCAACTGATCGACATCGGCGGCCAGCAGCAGGACTACCGCACCGTCATCGCCTGGGCGCGCAGTCTCCCCGGCGTCGACCCCGACCGCATCGTGGCCTGGGGGTCGTCCTACAGCGGAGGCCACGTCCTCGCGGTCGCCGCCGACGACCCCCGACTGGCCGCCGTCATCTCCCAGGCCCCGTTCACCGATGCAGTGGCCTCGATGCTCGCCGTGCCCACCCGAATCGTCCCCGCGGTCATGCTGGCCGCGGTCCGCGACCAACTACGCGCCTGGCGCAACGCACAGCCGGTGATGCTGCCCGCGGTCGGCGATCCCGGCGAGGTCGCCGCGATGACGTCACCGGACGCCAAACCGGGCCTGGAAGCGATCCAGGGCCCGAATTCGTTGTGGCGCAATGAATTGGCAGCACGCCTGATGCTGCGGTTCCCGTTCTACCGGCCCCGCTCCGCGACCGCCCGGCTGGCCATGCCGCTGCTGATCTGCGTCTGCGACGACGACAAGGTCACCCCGCCCGGCCCGACCGTGAAGGCCGCTGGGCGCGCCCCCCGAGGGGAACTACGGCACTATCCGTACGGCCATTTCGACATCTATCACGACCCCCAGGTCAAGGCCGACCAGGTCGCGTTCCTGCAGAGAGTGTTCGCCAGCGCCCAGGTGTAGCCCCGGTGTAGTAGGGGGTGGCTCACCACTGCTCGCGCGGCACGTCGAAATCCGCGCACAGCGCCCGCCACACGTCGCGGGGTTCGACACCGTCCTCGATGGCCTGGGCGGCGGTCCGCCCACCCAGCGTCATCAGTACGTGGTCCACCAGCATCGACGACGCCCGCACCGCCCCGAACTGCCGCTCGACCAGCTCTCGGAATTCCGTCAGCCGCACACGGCCAACCTACGCGGAGGCCCGCAGTGCGTCGTGACAGACTCCGATCGGGTCGGCGACCGCACCGGCGGTGGCGCCGGCGCGTCGCGCGGCGTCACGGTAACGGGGCGAGCCCAGTACCGTCGCGGTGGCCGCGCCCAGGGTTCCGGCGTTCGGCGGTCGGACCAGTTCTGCACTACCTTGGCGCACAAGGCGATTGGCGATTTCCCACTGGTCGCCACCGCCGGGCACCACAACCATCGGCACACCGGCGAGCAGCGCCTTGGACACGATGCCGTGCCCGGCCCCGCACACCAGCAGATCCGCCCGGGACAGCAGCTCGTCCTGACGACCAAGTCCCACCACGGCCCATGGCGGCACCTCGCCGTCGGGCCCCTGCAGCTGTGACACGGCAACACGTGCGCCCTTGGGCAACACCTGCCCCGGAATCAGTGTCTGCAGCGCCAGATCGGCGAGCGCGACCGCCCCGGTGCTCGCCGTCGACGGCGCCACCATCACCACGGGTCCGTCCCCGGGTGGCAGGTCCAGCACCGCCGTGGTCGGCTCGTAGTGCAGGGGGCCGACGACGACGGCCTCGGCGGGCCAGTCGGGGCGCGGCACCTCCAGCGCGGGCAGCGTGGCGATCAGGCGGCGCAGAGGGCCCGGGTCGGCGGCGGGCAGTCCGATCTCGACGCGCACAGCGGCGCGCTGGCGCAGGCCGGCCCGCCAGGATCGTGCACTCAGCGCCCGCAGCATCGCATCCCGCGCCCGGCCCCGCAGCCCCACACCCGGGGCCAGCCCACTGCCCAGCGGCGGCAGGCCTGTCGACGGCCGGTACAAGGGGTGGGTGTTCAGCTCGATCCACGGCACCCCGATCAGGTCGGCGACCAGGCCCCCGCACGTGGTGATCGAATCCGACACCACCACATCGGGATTCAGCGCGTCGATGCGGTCGGTGTTGAGCACCGCCATCCGCGCCGCGCGCTCGTGGATCTTCGCGCCCGCGTCGGAGTCGTCGTCACCGGCCATGACCCGAAGCCCGTCGAGTTCGACGGCGTCGATCCCCTCCCCCCGCGCCGTGTCCAGCCACCGGGTGCCGGTCAGCAGCGTCGGCTCGTCGCCGGCGGCGAGGAAACGCTGACACAGGGCGATGGCGGGGAACGCGTGGCCGGGGTCCGGTCCGGCAACCACCGCGACACGCATGCGGGCTACCCTGCCACAGCACCTGCCGTTAGGGTCGATCGGTATGACCGACGACGCCCGCCCCACCCTGTTGCCGATCACCGACAACGCCGCGCTGGTGCAGAAGTTCCTGGTAGCCCTACAGGACGAGGACTTCGACACCGTCGAATCGCTGGCCGCCCCGGATCTGGTATGGCAGAACGTGGGGCTGCCGTCCATCCGGGGGCGCGCGCGCATCATGGGCTTGTTGCGGCGCGGCGAAGGCAAGGTGGGCTTCGCGGTGGCCTTTCACCGCGTGGCCGCAGAGGGCGGCACCGTCCTGACCGAACGAACCGACGCGATCATCCTGGGCCCGCTACGGCTGCAGTTCTGGGTGTGCGGGGCATTCGAGATCCGCGACGGACAGATCACGCTGTGGCGGGACTACTTCGACATCGTCGACGTCATGGTGAAGGCGCCGCTCAAAGCCCTCGCCGGACTGGTCATCCCGGCGCTACGACCCCGCTTCTAGGCTTTCACGCCCGCAGCCGGCCCAGCTCGTCGAACGCCTGCGCCCATCCGGTCAGCCGATCGGTGGCCGAGGTGAGCTCGTCGCGGTAGCGCCTTTGCACCATCGGCGAGCTCGACATCGAACCCGAGTTGGCGGCCGAGACCAATTGCGCTGCCGCCGAGACCATGTCGCTGTACTGGCGGGCGCCGCGGTCGAGCTGTGCGGAGAACGCCGCGATCGTGGGCGCAAGGTGCGGACGCGCCTGCGGGGCCGAGCTGACCGTGCGCTCCATCGACACCACCTCGGCGGCCGTCGCGGACATCGTGGCCGCCGTTCGCTCGGCGGCGGCGCGCAACTCGCGCAGCTCTGCCTCGGGCAGCAGACGACCGCGTTCCATCACCCCGAGCAGGGACACGAGCCCACGTTCGGACGACGTCAGCGCCGCCATCGGGGCCCGGGCGGCCGAACCCCACGGCGGCAACCGTCGCGAAGCCCCGCTGCGGGCCGGGGGCAACGGCTCAGCGCGCAGCCAGCGGTACCGCAGGAACGCCAGGGTGGCCAGGAACGCGGCGCCGACGGCAATCGGCGAGGGGATGAACAGCGCCCACACCGGGGTGTTCCACGAGGCGAGCAACGCGGTCACACCCACCCAGAACACCGACGACAGCGCGAAGAACACGCCGAGGCGCAGCGCCCAGCGCCGTTTCCGCAGCAGCTTGGCGCGCGGGTCCGCGGCAGCGTTCAGCTTGTCGGCGAGCGTGCCCGACCACTCCGCGGCGGTGTCGATGCCGCGCTGGGCCAGCGAACGCCAGGCGTCGGGTCGTCGGGTCCGAGTGCTCACCACATGCTCCCGTGAATGTTATTGCGACAGCGGATTTTCCGGTGTCGGGTTGGCGGCCGGGGTGGCCGGGGTCTGGGTGGGGGTCGCAGGGGCCTGGGCGGAACCGGCGGGCAGCTGCTCACCGCGCATGGACGCCCGGATCTGCTCGAGCCGCGAATGGCCCGCCATCTGAACGCTGGCCTGCTGGACCTCCATCATGCGGCCCTGCACCGAGTTCTGGGCCAGCTCCGCCGCCCCCATCGCGTTGGCGTAGCGGCGTTCGATCTTGTCGCGCACCTCGTCCAGGCTCGGGGTGGACCCGGGGGCGGCGATCTCGCTCATCGACCGAAGTGACGCGCTGACCTGCTCCTGCATCTTTGCCTGCTCGAGCTGGCTGAGCAGCTTCGTGCGCTCGGCGATCTTCTGCTGCAGCACCATCGCGTTCTGCTCGACGGCCTTCTTGGCCTGCCCCGCCGCCTGCAGCGCCTGATCGTGCAGACCCTTGAGGTCCTCGACGCTCTGCTCAGCGGTCACCAGCTGTGCCGCGAACGCCTCGGCCGCGTTGTTGTACTCGGTGGCCTTGGCGGCGTCCCCGGAGGCAACGGCCTGATCGGCGAGCGTGAGGGCCTGGCGCACGTTGACCTGGAGCTTCTCGATGTCGGCGAGCTGGCGGTTGAGCCGCATCTCCAGCTGGCGCTGGTTGCCGATCACCTGGGCCGCCTGCTGGGTCAGCGCCTGGTGCTGACGCTGCGCCTCCTCGATGGCCTGCTGGATCTGCACCTTGGGGTCGGCGTACTCGTCGACCTTGGAGCTGAACAGCGCCATCAGGTACTTCCACGCCTTGCTGAACGGGTTGGCCATGAGAACGTTTCCGCCTTCTCGAAGTCTCGGGTCAGTGGAACAGGGTCACCGACGCGGGTCGCCTGTCATCGCAGGTACCCAACTTATCGGTTCTGCACATCTCGCCACACCCCTGTGGGGATCAGGCGACCGCCATCGACACGACCTGCGGGATGACGACCTTGGTGCTGGCGTCGATACGCGACGTGTTCACCTCGGTGCGAGCCTCTTCGAGCGCCATGTCGTCGCCGGCTTCGGACAACACCCGCGACAGCGGGACGTCGAGAGCTCCGCAGATGGCGCTGAGCAGTTCGCTGGAGGCCTCCTTGCGGCCGCGTTCCACCTCGGAGAGGTAGCCCAGGCTGACCCGTGCGGTGTCGGAGACTTCACGCAGGGTCCGACCCTGCTCGACCCGCACGCGCCGCAACACGTCGCCGATCACTTCGCGCAGCAGTGTCGTCATCGCGCTCTCCTCACCTCAGCAGTCGGCCGCAATACCCGCAACACCATGGTGGCGTGCTATTCGACCCAACGCACGACGGACCCCGGATGGTTCCCGGGACTCCTGCTGATCGGTTCTCGGCATCATTGGTTCTCGATGAGGATGCGCAGCCGGCGCAGGGCGGCGTGCACCGCGGCGAGGCGGATCTGCCAGCGTGTGCCGCCGAGGTGCAGGGCGAGCACCTGGGTGTCGACGGGTCCGGCGAGCCCGACGAACACGGTGCCGACCGGATGGCCGCCGTGCGGTTGGGGGCCCGCGACCCCGGTCAGCCCCACCCCCCAGGTGGCGCCGCAGCGCTGCTTGGCGCCGACTGCCATCGCCCGCGCGGTGGGCTCGGCCACCGGCCCGACGTCGGCGAGGAGTTCGGGGGCGACGCCGGCGAGCGCGATCTTGGTCTCGACGGTGTAGGTGATGAGCCCGCCTCGCAGCACCGCGCTCGCACCGGGCACTCCGGCGAGCGTCGCCGCGACCAGACCGGCGGTCAGCGACTCCGCGGTCGCCACGGTCTGGCCGCGCACGGTCAGATCGGCGACCAGCGCGCGAGCGTCCTCGCTGTCGAGGGGGTCGCTCTCGAAAGGATCACTGTCGAGCGGGTCGGCCACGAGAGTCCCTCACCGCCGAGATGAAATAGTCGGCCCCGGTCAGGATGGTGAGCACCACGGCGGCGAGCATGACGATCCACGCACCGGTGGCCCATGCGCCGGTCAGCGGCAGGACGAACAGCCCGATCGCGACGGCCTGCACCAACGTCTTCAACTTGCCGCCGCGACTGGCCGGGATCACCCCGTGCCGCAGCACCACCAGGCGCAGCAGCGTCACTCCGAGCTCACGGGCCAGGATCACCACGGTCACCCACCACGGCAGGTCGCCGAGCATCGAGAGCCCGATCAATGCTGCGCCGATGAGGGCTTTGTCGGCCAGCGGGTCGATCAGCGTGCCGAACTCGGTCACCATGCCGTAGCTGCGAGCCAGGGCCCCGTCGAGCCGGTCGGTGATGACGGCCACGGTGAACACGGTGAATGCCATTGTCCGCCAGAATGTTTCGTGACCGTCCCCGACGAACAGAAAGGCCAGGAACACCGGGACCAGGATCAGTCGCACACCGGTCAGCGCGTTGGCCAGATTCGCCACCCGAGCGCGCGGGACCACCGGATCGGTCTGTGGTTGGCCCGGCACCGACACAGAATACTGGTTGCCCGAACCGATACCCTTCCCCGTGTGAGCTCAGATCCTGGTGAGGTGGTCGTCCGTCGGGCCAGGACGTCCGACGTGCCTGCCATCAAGGCTCTCGTCGACGTCTACGCGGGCCGCATCCTGCTCGAGAAGAACCTGGTGACCCTGTACGAGTCGGTGCAGGAGTTCTGGGTGGCCGAAGCCGAGGGTGAGGTGATCGGGTGCGGTGCGCTGCACGTGCTGTGGTCCGATCTGGGTGAGGTGCGCACGGTGGCGGTGCATCCGAAGGTGCGGGGCCGCGGCGTGGGGCACGCGATCGTCGATCAGTTGCTGGCCGTTGCCACGGAGTTGCGGCTGCAGCGGATCTTCGTGCTGACCTTCGAGACCGAGTTCTTCGGCAGGCACGGATTCCGCGAGATCGAGGGCACGCCGGTGACCGCGGAGGTCTACGAAGAGATGTGCCGGTCCTACGACACAGGTGTGGCTGAGTTCCTGGACCTCAGCTACGTCAAGCCCAACATTCTCGGCAACACCCGCATGCTGCTGACGCTCTGACCCCCTTCGCGCCCAAACCGACGTTTGGGCGCGAAAGTGCGAGACAAGCGCGCCTTTTCGTCGATCTCGCCGCGGCCGGACTCAGTCCGCGTCCCCGCCGACGGCGTCACTGCCCCCACGGATCAGGGCCAGTGTGCCCGCCAGTTCGTCGGGCTTGACCAGCACCTCGCGCGCCTTGGATCCTTCGGAGGGCCCGACGATCCCGCGCGTTTCCATCAGGTCCATGAGCCGGCCCGCCTTGGCGAAGCCGACTCGCAGTTTGCGCTGCAGCATCGAGGTGGAGCCGAACTGCGACGACACCACGAGTTCGACCGCCTGCAGGAACACGTCCATGTCGTCGCCGATGTCGGGGTCGACGTCCTTGCGCTCGCCGGCCTTCACCGCGGTGACACCCTCGATGAACTCCGGCTCGGCCTGATCCTTGGTGGCGTTGACGACGCCCGAGATCTCCTCGTCGGTGATGAACGCGCCCTGCAGTCGGATCGGCTTGTTGGAGCCCATCGGCAGGAAGAGCCCGTCGCCCATACCGATCAGCTTCTCGGCGCCGGGCTGGTCCAGGATGACGCGACTGTCGGTCAGCGACGACGTGGCGAACGCGAGCCGCGACGGCACGTTGGTCTTGATCAGACCGGTGACGACGTCGACGGACGGCCGCTGGGTGGCCAGAACGAGATGGATGCCGGCAGCGCGGGCCTTCTGGGTGATCCGCACGATCGCGTCCTCGACGTCGCGGGGCGCGGTCATCATCAGATCGGCGAGCTCGTCGACGATCGCGAGGATGTAGGGGTAGGGCTTGTATTCGCGATTGCTACCGAGCGGGGCGGTGATCTCCCCGGAGCGGACCTTGTCGTTGAACACGTCGATGTGACGCACCCGGGAGGCCTGCATGTCCTGGTAGCGCTGTTCCATCTCCTCGACCAGCCAGGCCAGCGCGGCGGCAGCCTTCTTGGGTTCGGTGATGATCGGCGTGATCAGGTGCGGGATGCCCTCGTACGGCGTCAGTTCCACCATCTTCGGGTCGATCAGGATCATCCTGACCTCGTCGGGGGTGGCCCGCGCGAGCAGCGACACCAGCATGGAGTTGACGAAGCTCGACTTGCCGGACCCGGTGGAGCCCGCGACCAGCAGGTGCGGCATCTTGGCCAGGTTGGCCGAGATCATCTCGCCCTCGATGTCCTTGCCGAGGCCGATCACCAGCGGGTGGTGATCCGAGCGCACCACCGGATCGGTGAGCACGTCAGCCAGGCGCACCATTTCACGGTCGGTGTTGGGCACCTCGATGCCGACGGCAGACTTGCCGGGGATCGGCGCGAGCATGCGCACACTCTCGGTGGCCACGGCGTAGGCGATGTTGCGGTGCAGCGCGGTGATCTTCTCGACCTTCACGCCCGGCCCGAGTTCGACCTCGTAGCGGGTCACCGTCGGGCCGCGCGTGCAACCGGTCACCGCGGCGTCGACCTTGAACTGCTCCAGCACCGAGGTGATCGCATCGGTCATGTGCTGGTTCGCCGCGGTCAGCCGCTTGGGCGGGTCGCCGGCGATGAGCAGGTCCAGCGAGGGCAGCGCATAGGGCCCGTCGACCACGCGGTCCAGGCTCAGCGCGGGCTCTGCGCGCTGCTTCTTGCGGGTCTTCGCCGGAGGCGGCGGGTCGGCCACGTCCTCGTCGAGCGGGTAATTGTCCATCGGGGTGCCCGCGGGCCTGGTCAGCGGCACGGTCGGCTGGGTCGACGACGACGACGGAGACGTCGGCCAGGCCTCCTCGTCGACGGACACGTCGGCGTCGTAGTAGCCGTCGGAGAAGTCGTCGGCCACGCCGGCCCGTCGGGATTCAGCGACGTCGTCGATCTCGTCGGAGTCGTCGTACCACTCCTCGTCCTCGTCGAAGTCGTCGTCCTCGCCGCGCCACCGCGTGGAGAACATGTGATGCAGCGTCGCGGGCACTTCGCGGATGGTGGTCCCGGTGACCAGGAGAACACCGAAGAGCGCGCCGATCACGAGCAGAGGCGCGGCGATCCAGGCCGTCAGGCCGTCGGCCAGTGGGCCGCCGATCGCGAAGCCGATGAAGCCGGCCGCGTGCTGGCGCGCCGCCGGGTCCTGCGGCGCACCCGACCACAGGTGCAGCAGGCCGAGTGCGGGCAGCGCGATCATCGCCGAGCCGAGGATGAAGCGGGGGCGCGACTCGGGGTCGGGCTCCGAGCGCATCAGCGTGACACCGAGGACCGCCAGCGCCAGGGGCACCAGCACGACGGCGTCGCCGACGAGAACCCGCAGGAAGGTGTCGATCCACTCGCCGACCGGACGGGCCGCGTCGAACCAGGAGCTGGCAGCGACCACGACCGCGAGCGCGAGCAGGCCGAGCGCGATGCCGTCGCGGCGGTGACCGGGGTCGAGGTCTCGGGCGCGACCGACCGAGCGGGCGGTGCCGCCCGCCCCTTTGGCGAGCATCAGCCATCCGGCGCGTACACCCCGGCCCACGGCGGTTCCGGCAGCGGACACCGGCGACGGGCCTCGGCGTGCCGGCTTGCGCTTGGGTGGTGCCGGGCGCGATGACCGCGCAGAGCCCCGAGAACTGGGCTTCGACCTGGTCGAACGGGCGCCAGCGCGGGACGCGGTCTTACTCGCCATGACTCTCAGCCTAGTCGCACAAGCCCCAGTTACACCATCTGCCACACAGGTCACAGGTTGGTATCGGGTCGCCCTATGGAGCCCACGAAATCCGTAGCCCTCATTCATTCCCGTGAGCTGCAGTCACACAAACGTAACGCCTGTCACCCCATCTCGCGGCGACGGAATCCGCAACCGTCGGTACCGTGGATTCGGTGACCTCGACAAGCGCCACGCAATCCGACGTTAAAGCTCTGTTACACACCGTCTTTCGCTACGACATCCCGGCGTCGCTCGTGGTGTTCCTGGTGGCGTTGCCGCTGTCGATCGGCATCGCGGTGGCCTCGGGCGCACCCGTGGTCGCCGGTCTGATCGCCGCGATCGTCGGGGGCATCGTCTGCGCGGTGGCCGGCGGCTCCGCGTTGCAGGTCAGCGGTCCGGCCGCCGGTCTGACCGTCGTGGTGGCCGAGCTCGTGGCGACGTTCGGGTGGAAGGCCACCTGCGCGATCACCGCAGCCGCCGGGGTCTTGCAGATCCTGTTCGGCCTGAGCCGCATCGCGCGCGCCGCGCTCGCCATCGCACCGATAGTCGTGCACGCGATGCTGGCCGGCATCGGTATCACGATCGCACTGCAGCAGGTGCACGTCCTGCTCGGCGGGGGTCCGCGCCCGAACGCCTGGCAGAACCTGAGCGAGCTGCCCGCCCAACTGGGTTCCCCCGACGTCGCCTCCTTGACCATCGGCCTCATCGTCATCGCACTCATGCTGGGGTGGAAATACCTGCCCAAGGCCGCCCGCACCGTTCCCGGGGCGCTGGTCGCCGTGGTGACCGCCACCGTCGTGTCCTATCTCTGGTTCCCCTCGGTGGACCGCATCCGGCTCGACGGCTCCGTGATCGATGCGATCGCGCTGCCGGCCCTACCGACAGGCAGCTGGACTTCGGTCACCGTCGCGGTGCTCACCGTCGCGCTGATCGCCAGCGTGGAGAGCTTGCTCTCCGCCTCCGCGGTGGACAAGATGCACACCGGCCCGGGCACAGACTTCAACCGTGAGCTGGTCGGACAGGGCACCGCGAACGTCTCGTCGGGCCTTCTCGGCGGTCTGCCTGTCACCGGGGTCATCGTGCGCAGCACCGCCAACGTCAGCGCGGGTGCCAAGACCCGTGCGTCGGCTGCCCTGCACGGCGTCTGGCTGCTGTTGTTCTCGGTCTTCTTCGTCAACGTCGTCGAGATGATTCCGCTGGCCGCGCTGGCCGGGCTGCTCATCGTCATCGGTATCCAACTGGTCAAGCTCGCCCACATCGACCTCGCACGGCGCACCGGGGAACTCCTGATCTACCTCGTCACACTGACGTCGGTGGTGTTCCTCAACCTGCTCGAGGGCGTCGCGATCGGCCTCGCGTTGGCCATCGGCTTCGCCGCCTGGCGCATCATTCGCGTCACCATCGACGCGGTCCCGCTCGACACTCTCGACGGGGAGCGTCCGCGCTGGCAGGTCGCGATCAGCGGCTCCTGCAGCTTCCTGGCGCTCCCCCGGCTGTCGGCCGCGCTGAACAGTGTGCCGCCGGCGGCCGATGTGCACGTCGATCTCAATGTCGATTACATCGACCATGCCGCGGTGGAGACCCTGCGCGAGTGGATTCGCCAGCAGCGCACCAGCGGCGCCGACGTGCAGATCACCGAAACCGGCACCGCCCGCATGGATCTGACGACCACAGAGCCGCCGCGCCGACGCACCGAGGGGCGTCGGACCGTTCCCGCCCTCCGATCGATCTGGCCGCCACAATTGGCCGGCGGCATCCACAGGTTCCGGCACGGCATCGCTCCGCTGATCCGCGGGCAGCTCGCCAGCGAACACCGACCCCATTCGATGCTGTTGAGCTGTTCAGATGCCCGGATCCTGCCGAACCTCATCGTCGATGGCGGCCCGGGCGAAGTGCTCAACGTACGCAACATCGGCAATCTCGTGCCCGTCAGCCACGGCAGTCTGTCCGTCGAGTCTGCCCTGGAGTACGCGGTCGGTTCACTCAAGGTCAGCTCCATTGCCGTGTGCGGACATTCGGGCTGTGAGGCCATGCACGACCTGCTGACCGGCGACAGCGTCGGGTCGATCCGCCAGTGGCTCACGGAGGCCGATGCCAGTCTGGCGGCGCTGTACGAGGGTCACCCGGTGGCCGCGGCGGCCCGAGCCGCGGGATTCGAGGAGGCCGACGCACTCAGCGCGGTCAACGTCGCCGTCCAACTGGAACGTCTACGCAGCCATCCCGTCGCCGGACCGGTCATCGCCGACGGCACCGTCACGGTGATCGGCCTGTTCCTCGATCTCTCGACGGCCCGCCTGTTCTCGGTGTCGGCCGAGGCGTTCACAGAGTTGGGGTCGATGGACACCACGGCGGAGCCCGCGACCGCCGAGCCGGCATGACCCGACGACACCGTCGGCGCCAGACAGTACGGTGAGGCCTGTTCACTCACGCTCGAAGAGGAGTCACCTATGCCTGTCGTCGTCGTCGCGACCATGACCGCCAAGCCCGATTCGGTGGACGCCGTCCGCGAAGCCTGCAAGAAGGCGATCGAGGCCGTGCACGACGAACCGGGCTGCGAGCTGTACGCCCTGCACGAGGCAGACGGCACCTTCGTGTTCGTCGAGCAGTGGGCCGACGCGGACGCACTCAAGACCCATGGCACCGCGCCGGCGGTCGGCACCCTGTTCGGCACGATCGGCGAGCATCTCGACGGCGCGCCCGACATCAAGATGCTCGCGCCCGTGGTCGCCGGCGACCCCGCCAAGGGACAGCTTCGGCCCTAGCCATGGGTGAACTCAGCGGCAAGGTCGCGTTGATCACCGGCGCCGCGCGCGGGCAGGGCCGGGCGCATGCGGTGAAGCTCGCCTCGGCGGGCGCCGACATCATCGCCCTCGACCTGTGCGCACAGATCGAGTCGGTGCCCTATCCGCTGGCCACCCCCGACGATCTGGCGGAGACGGTGGCGCTCGTCGAGAAGACGGGTGCGCAAATCGTGGCCTCGGAGACCGACGTCCGGGATCGCGACGCGCTCAAGGCAGCCGTGCGCGAGGGCACCGAGCGCCTCGGTGAGCGGCTCGACATCGTGGTCGCCAACGCCGGTATCGCGCCGATGACCGCAGCGCAGGCGTGGCAGGACGTCATCGATGTCAACCTCACCGGCGCCTATCACACTGTCGACGTCGCGATGAAGCCGATGATCAAGTACGGCAACGGCGGCTCGATCGTGCTCACCAGTTCGGTGGCCGGGCTCGTCGGTGTCGGCGCGCCGATCGCGGGAGCAGTCGGCTACACCGCGGCCAAGCACGGCATGGTGGGCCTGATGCGGGCATACGCCAATTTCCTTGCCGCATACAGCATTCGGGTCAATTCGATCCATCCTGCCGGCGTGAACACCCCGATGATCGACAACGAGTTCACCAAGTCATGGCTCGACGGCCTGGCCGGCGAGGACGGTCCGGACATGGGTAACGCCCTGCCGGTGCGGGCACTGGAGGCCGAGGACATCGCCAACGCGGTGTACTGGCTTGTCTCCGATGCCGCGCGTTACGTCACCGGCGTCGCGCTGCCCGTCGACGCCGGGTTCGTCAACAAGCGATGACCGGCGGCAATCCCGCCGCGCAGACGGCGTTCGGCCCGATGGTGCTCTCGGCGATCGAGCAGAACGAGCCGCCGCAGCGGCGGCTCGTCGACGACGATCTGGCAGAGGCGTTCCTGCCCGCTCGGCTGCGCGCGGTGGCGGCGGCAACTCGCGTGGCGCCGGTGCGCCATGCCGCGATGGCGGCCGTGCAGCGCAGTGGACCGGGCCTGTGGTCGAGCATCGCGTGCCGTAAGCGGCTCATCGACGAGCGACTCTCCGATCCCCTCAACGAAACCGATGCCGTCGTCGTCCTCGGCGCCGGCCTCGACACCCGCGGATGCCGCATCGCCCGGCACAGCGACCTGCCGGTGTACGAGGTCGACCAGGCGGTGAACATCGAGCGCAAAGCCGCCGTCCTGCAGCGAGTGCTGGGCGGCACGCCCGCCTCGGTGCACCTGGTGGCCGCCGATCTCGAAAGCGACGACCTTCTCGCTGCACTGCGCTCGGCCGGATACGACGCGTCGCGGCGCACGTTCTTCATCGTCGAAGGGGTGACCCAGTACCTCTCCCCCGATGCCGTGCGCACCACGTTCGCCGCGCTCGGGACGGCGGGTCCGGGCAGTCGGCTCGTGTTCAGCTACATACGGCAGGACTTCCTCGACGGGACCAACCTCTACGGCGCAGCGTCTCTGCATCGGCGGTTCTGCGGGCGACGTCCGGTGTGGCGCACCGGGTTGGTCCCCGAACAGGTCGGCGAATGGTTGGCCGAGCTGGGGTGGCAGCTGGTCGAGCAGGCGGGCCCCAGCTACTACCGCGACCTCTACATCCGCCCCACCGGCCGCGCGCTGGCGGCGTCCCCGATCGAGTGGACAGCGGTCGCCCAGCGCTGACCGGCCGTCCACTCCGACTGCGGGGCCGGTGTTTCCGGGTACCTTCGTGCGGTGAGCCTTGTGGCAGTTGAGCAGATGAGCTGCGGAGTCGGCGATGGCTGAGCCTGTCGCGCGGGTGGAATCGACGGGCGATGCGATCGCTCACGCGTTGCGCGAGGAGATTCTGGCCGGGCGTCTCGTCGGGGGCGAGCGTCTGGTCGAAGAGGCAATCGCGAAGCGCTACGGCGTGTCTCGTGTTCCGGTGCGCGAGGCACTGAGCCGCTTGCAGTCCGAGGGCTTCGTCACCATCGTGCGCTATCGCGGCGCGGCGGTGTCCGAGACACTGATCCAAGACAGCCGCGAGCTGCTGCAGATTCGCCGCGGACTCGAAGTGCTGTCGGCACAGTTGGCCGCGGGGAACCAGGGAGGCGAGGTTGCCGACCAGTTGGCCGCCATTGCCGAGGAGCGCTCCCAGGAACCACAGACCGATGGACCGCCGTTCCACCAGTTGGTGGCGGCAGCGTCGGGAAACCGGCAGCTCGAGGAGATGCTGGCCAACATCAACCGTCGCGTCCAGTGGGGTCTGGGCCACAACCCTCATACATCGGTCAGCGACCACCGAGTGCTGGCCGTGGCGATCCTGGACGGCTCCATCGTGCAGGCGGGCTACCTGATGGACGAGCATCTCCGCCGCGACGAGCAGTATTTCGCGGAGAAGTTCAGCCACGAGTAGCCAGGCGCAGGCGCTGCGCACAGGTCGGATTGTATTACGATTCGAGCGGAGTTTTCTTCGCTGTAATCGATATGGCCTGTTCAGAAATGGTGACGTAACATCTGTCGTATACAAACTGATCAGCACGGCTTCAGTCAGGGACGACGCGGAGTCGGCTCACCCGCACGATCAGTGCCGGTGCCGACGAACCCTTCCGGAGCCCGCCATGTCCCTTGCCCGTACCGACGCCACCACTGGCGTCACCACGTCCGACCCCGCAGCATCGCCGGGGTTGACCGCTGCGCTGGATCGCATCGGCTTCGGCCGCGTCCAAGCTGCGCTGATCTTGCTGCTGATGGCAGGGCTGTTCTTCGACTCCCTGGAACAGAACTCCACCGGCGCGATGGGACCCTTGCTGAAGGAGACTTTCGGGATCGGCAACGCCGAACTCACGATGATCAACACCGCCACCGTGCTCGGCGGACTGGCCGGTCGGCTGATCGGTGGATACCTGGCCGACCGATGGGGTCGGCGCACCGCCCTGAGCCTGAACCTGCTCGTGTACACCCTCGGCGGCCTGATCAGCGCCGTTGCGGTGAACTACGAGATGCTTTTGGCGAGCCGCTTCATCGTCGGCATCGGACTGGGCGGCGAATTCACCGTCGGCCTGGCGATGCTCGCCGAGATCGTCGCCACCCGGCACCGCGGCTCCCTGCTCGCGACGCTCAACATCTCCTCGGGGGGTATCGGCAACATCGCCTCGTTCGGCTTCTTCTGGCTGGTCCTCGGCCCGCTCAACGGCGTACTCGGTGGCAACGACACATCATGGCGGTGGACGTACGTGATCCTCGCCGTCCCAGCGGTGCTCGTGGTCTTTTTCCGGCGCTACCTACCCGAGTCGCCCCGGTTCCTGCTGTCCAAGGGCCGCGTCGACGAGGCGAACCAGAGCCTCACGCGGCTGGCCAGCGGAAGCGTCGCCGCACTCCGAAAGCCGGGCCGCACACAACAATTCGTCACCGAAACCGACATCCCGGCAACGGTGAAGAGCAGCTACGCCGAGGTGTTCAAAGGGCAGAACCTGCGGCGTACCGCTGCGATCGGGGCGGCCTCGTGGATGTCGTTCGGGGCTCAGGTGACACTGTTGTTCCTGATGCCCATCCTGCTGGTGTCCCGCGGATACTCATTGGCGGATTCGCTGGCGTTCACCATGATCATGAACATCGGGTCGCTGTTCGGCGCCTGCGCTGCCTCGTATCTGGCCGGCAAGGCACCGCGACGGCTCACCGTCACCGTCGCCGCCGTTCTCGGATGCATCTCGGCCATCTGCTTCGCATCCTTCGCCCATTCGACCGCGCTGATCCTGGTGCTCGGCATGATCTTTCAGTTCTTCACGATGATGCTCAACACCATGCTCTCGGTCTGGTCGCCGGAGCTGTTCCCCACGTCGGTACGGGCCATGGGCACATCGGTCGTGAATGGTATCGGCAACGTCGCCGGGGCAGTCATGCCCTTCGCAGCGTTGTTCTTCTTCGACCGCGCCGGCGTGGCCGGGGTGTTCGCGATGATCGCCGTCATGTACGCGCTGCTGGTCGCTGCAGCGCGCTTCGGTCCGGAAACGTTCGGCCAGCCACTGGAAGCCGTCACCGAAAAGCCTGTACTCGCGCACGCTGCCTGAAAACACGAGGCTCGAGTTCTCCTTCCGTCACCACCAGAAAGAACGAAACATGCTGACACTGAACATTTCCGCGACCGCCCACGGACTGAACTATCTTCCGCAGTACTACGCAGAGCGCATCGGATTGTTCGCCGATCACGGTCTCGCCGTCACCGCGACAGCGAAGGATCCGTGGACCGGCGTACTCGACGATCTCGACAGTGGCGCTGCGGACATCGCACTCGGCGGTCTCTGGGTACCGGCGATGTACGTGGGCACCTCCCGCGAGCTGTCGGTTTTCGCCCAGGTCAACCACCAGTTCCCGAAAGCTCTGGTGACGCGAGCACCCCGGCCGGAGTTCGCCTGGTCCGACTTGATCGGGCACACCGTGCTCGCACCAGGCATCGGCGGCAGCGCGCCCTACGCGTTCACTGCCGGCCTCATTCGCGAAGCGGGCGTCGATCCCGCCTCGATCACGTTTCTGCGCGATCTGTCGACACCGATGTTCGTCGAGCTGTTCGAAGCCGGACTCGGCGAGGCCATCGTGCTGGACCACACCAATGCAGAAGCATTGCAGCACAGAGGAACCGGGTTCATCGCTGACGACTACGTCGCCAAGGGCGGATTGGGCCCCAACAGCGTGTACTACTGCCGCTCGGAGCGGATGGAGGAACTCGCCGACCGATTGGTGCTCTTCACCTCCGCTCTGAGCCAGTCGATGCAACTGCTGAAGTCCGTGACCGTCGACGATCTTGCGCCACTGCTGCGCGAGCACTGGCCGTCCGCACCGTCGGAGGTCCTGGAGCGTGCATGTGGCCGGATGCTTCACTCTGCGACCTGGGCCACCACCCGCATCGACCGGTCGGCTACTGAACGGTGGTTGCGTATCCTGTTCCAGGAGAGCATGGTTCGCTCGATACCTGCGTTCGACGACGTCGTCGACACCCGCATCGTCGACGCGGTCGACTTTCTTGCGGTCACAGCCTGATTCGCCGTGGTCCTCGTCCTGACGCACTCCGACATCGCCGACCTGCTCGACCGGAACGACATTCGCGACGCCGTGGAGAGCGCCCACGGAGCGCTGTCCCGCGGTCAGTGGGAGAACCCGGCGCCGCGATCTCTGCACCTCCCCGAGCGGGGGTCGGCGGTTCCGATGGTCACGGCCAGCACGGCTTCGGTCTCGGTCAAGGTGCTGTGCGATCTGCCGGGCAACGTGACCCGCGGACTGCCCGGTCAACGCTCCACGATCGTGATCAGCTCGGCACTCACCGGCGAGTGCATCGCCCTGCTCGACGGCCGCGCGATCACGGCCATCCGCACGGCGGCAACCAGCGCGGTGGCCACCGCGCACCTGGCGACTGACTCTGCATCTGTGCTCGGGCTCGTCGGCGCAGGCAACCTCGCCGTCGAACACGCCCACGCCATCGCCGCGATCAGGGACATCGAGAGGATCGTCGTGTGGAGCCGCAGCGGCACCACGGTAGATGCGTTCCTCGCCGCGACCGGCGACCTCGGCATCCCCGTCACCAGGACAGCGTCAGCCCAGACGGTCGTGGCCGAGGCCGACATAGTCTGCACCCTGACACCCTCGCGTGAGCCCATCGTCTTCGGAGAGTGGCTGCGGTCCGGGCAGCACGTCAACGCGGTCGGCGCACCGCCCCGACCGGATCATCGCGAAGTGGATTCACGCGCCATGGCGCGGTCGCGCCTCGTCGTCGACAGCCACGCCAACGTGATGTCGAAGTCCGGCGGGGTTCTCCTCGCCCTTGCCGACGGCGCCATCACCGCCGACGACGCCCGCACAGAGCTCGGTGACGTCATCACCGGGGCCGCCCTCGGCCGAACGTCACCCGAGGACATCACGCTGTTCGAGTCGGTCGGCATGGGGTTGCAGGACCTTGCCACTGCCGAACTCGTCGTCGCCCGCGCCCGCGAGCTCGGCCGCGGTACGTGCATCGACTTGGCGTCGTAGCTCGGGCTGCAGGCCCGCTAGACCTCGATGACGGTCGGCACGATCATCGGCTGGCGACGGTAGGTCTCACCCACCCACTTGCCCACGATGCGTCGCACCGCCTGGGCGATGCGCGCCGGATCGGTGACGTGCTGCCCGGCAAGGTTCTCCAGCTCCGCCTGCACGCGACGGGCGACGGGCTCGAGCGCTTTGGGATCTTCGGAGAAACCGCGCGAGGACAGGTGGGCAGGCCCCACCGCCTGACCGGTGCCGCGGCGCACCACGACCGTCACCGCGATGAAGCCGGACGACAGGATGAGCCGCTCGCCCAGGGTCGCGTCGCCGACATCGCCGGTGACGAGACCGTCGACGAACATCTTGCCGACCGCGACGGCGCCGGCGATTGCGACGCGGCCCGCCGACAGGTCGACGCTGACCCCGTTTTCGGCGATGACGATGTTCTCCTCGTCGACGCCGGTGCTCGCTGCCAGCGCGGCGTTGGCGCGCAGCATCCGCCACGTGCCGTGCACGGGCATCACGTTTCGCGGGCGCACCCCGTTGTAGAGAAACAACAGCTCGCCGGCGTAGGCGTGGCCCGAAACGTGCACGCGGGCTTGACGATTCGTGACCACGCGGGCCCCGATCTTGGCCAGCGAGTCGATCACCCCGTACACCGCCTCCTCGTTGCCGGGGATCAGCGACGAGGACAGGATCACCAGGTCGCCGGCGGTCAGCGTGATGCTGCGATGCTCGCCGCGCGACATGCGCGACAGCGCCGCCATCGGCTCCCCCTGGGTGCCGGTGGTGATCAGCACGACACGGTCGGCCGGCATCATCTCCGCGGCACCGATGTCGAGGACGTCGTCGTCGGCGACGGTGAGGTAGCCGAGGTCGCGGGCGATGCCCATGTTGCGCACCATCGACCGGCCGACGAACGAGACTTTCCGGCCGAGGGAGACCGCGGCATCGATGATCTGCTGCACGCGGTCGACGTTGGAGGCGAAGCACGCGACGATGACACGCCCGTCCGCACCGCGGATGAGGCGGTGCAGCGCCGGCCCGATCTCACTTTCGGACGGTCCCACTCCGGGGATCTCGGCGTTGGTGGAGTCGCACAGGAACAGGTCGACGCCGGCGTCGCCGAGACGGGACATGCCGGGCAGGTCTGTCGGGCGGCCGTCGAGCGGGAGCTGATCGAGCTTGATGTCACCGGTGTGCAGCACCGTGCCCGCGCCGGTGTGGATGGCCACGGCCAGACACCCGGGAACGGAGTGATTGACGGCGAAGTACTGACATTCGAAGACGCCGTGGGTGGAACGCTGCCCTTCGGCGACCTCGACCAGCTTGGGCGACAGCCGGTGCTCGCGGCACTTCTCGGCCACCAGCGCGAGGGTGAACTTCGAGCCGACGATCGGGATGTCGGCGCGCATCTTCAGCAAGTACGGAATCGCGCCGATGTGGTCCTCGTGACCGTGGGTGACGACGAGCGCCTCGACGTCGTCGAGCCGGCCGCCGACGAGCCGCAGATCCGGCAGGATGAGGTCGACACCCGGTTCGTCATGGGTGGGGAACAGCACGCCGCAGTCCACGATCAACAGCCGACCGAGATGCTCGAACGTGGTCATGTTGCGGCCGATTTCGTTGATGCCGCCCAGTGCGGTCACCCGCAGGGCACCAGCGGTCAACGGGCCCGGTGCGACGAGTTCGGATTCCACCGGCGGGCCCGCTACCGGAGCACCGCGGCGGCCCGCAGGTCCGCAGCCAGTGCCTCGAGTTGGTCGGCGGTGGCCGGCACCTGCGGCAGTCGCGGGTCACCGACGTCGAAGCCCTGCAGCTGCAGCGCCGCCTTCGACAGCGTGACGCCGCCGAGCCGGTGTTGCGCAGCCGACAGCGGCGCCAGCGACCCGTTGATCTTGCGTGCGGTCGCCACATCACCGGAAGCGAAGGCGGACAACATGTCTCGCAGCTGCCCTGCGGCGACATGGCCCCACACGCTGATGAAGCCGACGGCCCCCATCGCCAGCCAGGGCAGGTTCAGTGCATCGTCACCGGAGTAGTAGGCCAGCCCGGTCTCGGCGATGATCTGAGCGCCGCCGGGCAGGTCGCCCTTGGCGTCCTTGATCGCGACGATGTTCGGATGCTCGCCCAGGGCCCGGATGGTGTCCCACTCGATCGGCACGACCGACCGCGGCGGAATGTCGTAGAGGATGACCGGCAGGTCCGTCGCGTCGGCGACGGTGCGGAAGTGCGCGAGCAGCCCCTCCTGCGGTGGGCGCGAGTAGTACGGGGTGACGACGAGCAGTCCGTGTGCGCCTTCGGCGGCCGAAGCCTTGGCGAGCCCGACGCTGTGGGCGGTGTCGTAGGTGCCCGCTCCGGCGACGACGCGGGCGCGGTCGCCGACGGACTCGAGCACGGCCCCCAGCAACGCGATCTTCTCGGCGTCGGTGGTGGTCGGCGATTCGCCGGTGGTTCCGGAGACGACGAGGCCGTCGCAGCCGGCGTCGACGAGGTGGATGGCCAGGCGCTTCGCGGTCTCGACATCCAGCGAGCCGTCGGGCTTGAACGGAGTGACCATGGCCGTCAACAGGGTGCCCAACCGGGCGGTGACGTCGAAGGCGCTGGTGCTCACGGGCACCAAGATTACCCTCCTCGCCTCAGCCCTCCGTGGCCAACGGGCTGGTCGCGACCTCACTGCCGTCGGCGAGCACGGTGATATCGAAGTCGGCGAACACCGCGGGCGCCGTGTCGGCGAGCTGGCGCAGGCACTCCACGGCCAGGCGCCGGATCTCGACGTCGGCGTGTTCGCTGGCGCGCATCGCGATGAAATGCCGCCACGCCCGGTAGTTGCCGGTGACGACGATGCGGGTCTCGGTCGCGTTGGGCAGCACGGCACGGGCGGCCTGGCGGGCCTGCTTGCGCCGCAGCGTGGCGTTCGGCACGTCGGCGAATCTCTCCTCGAGCCGGGCGAGCAGCTCGACGTAGGCGGCCCGGCTGGCATCGGCGGCCTCGGCGACGATCCGGGTCAGCTCGGGGTCGCCGTCGACACCGGGGGGCGCCACCACCGCGACGTCGCCTTCGGGCACGTAGCGCTGGGAAAGCTGCGAGTAGGAGAAGTGCCGGTGGCGGATCAGCTCGTGGGTGCACGAGCGGGAGATCCCGGTGATGTAGAAGGACACCGAGGCGTGTTCGAGCACCGAGAAGTGTCCGACGTCGATGATGTGCTGCACGTACGCGGCGTTGGTCGCGGTCTTCGGGTTGGGCTTGGACCAGCTCTGGTAGCAGGCCCGGCCGGCGAACTCGACCAGTGCCGCACCGCCGTCGGCGTCGGTGCTCCAGTCGACGTCGGGCGGCGCGGTGAATTCCGTCTTGGCGATCAGCTGCACGCGCAGCGGCGCGATCTCGGCCACCGGCGCAGCCTATCGGCTCTCACTCGGTGGGCACGCCGGCGCGGCGCATCGCGGTCATGATGTGCCCGAAGTCGATCGTGCCGTGGGCGCGAGCCAACGCGTCGGCGTCATCGGCGCGGCCGTCGGTGATCGCGGCGACGATGAGTTCGTGCTCGTGGAGCGCCCGCTCCTCGACGGCGCGCATGGTGTCGGGTTCACCCCACAGGTGGGCGGGTGCTCCGATGCTCACCCGCGCCTTGAGGTCGTTGAGCACGCCCGCGAGCACGTCGTTGTGCGCCGCGTCCGAGATCGCCGCGTGCAGACGGCTGTCCGCCTGCTGGGCTTCCAACCCCGTCTGCGCGGTGCGGTACTCCTCGAGTCGCCTCGCCAGCACGGCGATGTCGGCGTCGGTGCGGGATTCGGCAGCAGCCCGGCACACCGCGCCCTGGAGGCGGCACACCGCGTCGCAGTGCACACGCAGGTCGTCGAGACGGCCCGCCAACGTGCGCCCGACGGCCTCGGTGGACGACTCCGGCCACTGCTGGCGGACGAACGATCCGCCGCCCCGCCCGCGGCGCGTCTCGAGCAGCCCGCGATCGACCAGCCGGGCCAGCGCCGCGCGCACGGTCATCCGACCGGCGCCCAGGTATGCCGCCAGATCGCGTTCGCCGGGCAGCCGCGCACCAGGAAGGTACTCGCCGATCGCGATCGCGGTGATCAGTCGGTCGGCAACCTCGTCGACGCGCGACGAAGAGTCCAGTTGTCGGTGCAGCACGCCGGCCGGCGCCTCACCCGCGGGTGATCCGTTGTGCCCCATCAGCGGAATCCCCTTCTCGTCACCGACATGTTAAATCGTCAGATTGGTCTTGCGGCGAGACCTTTGCAAGGTTCATGCTGATGCGATGCAGCGCGACACCCGTCTGGTCCCGTTCCGCGACTACCAGACCTGGGTGAAGATCACCACACCGGACACCGTGACACCCGGTGCCCTACCGCTTTTCGTCCTCCACGGTGGACCGGGCATGGCGCACAACTACGTGGCCAACATCGCCGGGCTCGCCGACGAGACCGGCCGGGTGGTCATCCACTACGACCAGGTGGGGTGCGGTAATTCCACGCACCTGCCGGACGCGCCCCGCGAATTCTGGACGCCGGCACTGTTCGTCGACGAATTCCACACCGTGGCAAGCGCTCTCGGGATCGAGCGCTACCATCTGCTCGGCCAGTCCTGGGGCGGCATGCTCGGCGCCGAGATCGCGGTACGCCGCCCCGCCGGCCTGGCCTCGCTGGCGATCTGCAATTCCCCTGCGTCGATGGAACTCTGGGTGCAGGGCGCGACAGAACTGCGGGCGCAGCTGCCGCCGCAGACCCAGGAAGCTCTCGACCGGCACGAAGCGGCCGGCACGGTCACCGACCCGGAGTACCTGGCCGCGACGATGGAGTTCTATCGCCGCCACGTCTGCCGGACGGAGCCATTCCCCCAGGACTTCCTCGACAGCGAGGCGCAGATGGAGGCCGAACCCACCGTCTATCACACGATGAACGGGCCCAACGAGTTTCACGTCGTCGGCACCCTGCGGGACTGGACGATCGTCGACCGCCTGCCCGACATCGAGGTGCCGACGCTGGTGGTCGCCGGGGAGTTCGACGAGGCCACACCGGCCACCTGGCAGCCCTACGTCGATCACATCCCCGATGCGCGCGGTCACGTCTTCGCCGAATGCAGCCATTGCAGCCATCTGGAAAAACCCGAGGAGTTCCGCGCCGTGGTCGCGGCCTTCCTCGCCGAGCACGAGGACACCCCATGACCGAGACCGAACCCGCCGCACAGCGCACGCTGGAATCCTTCGGCTACAAGCAGGAACTGCACCGTTCGGTGTCGACGTTCGACCTGCTGGTCTACGGGCTGGTGTTCATGGTGCCGATCGCGCCGTGGGCGATCTTCGGCACCGTCTACAACAGCTCCTCGGGCATGGTGCCGCTGGTGTACGTCATCGGACTGGTCGCGATGATCTTCACCGCGATCGCCTACGCGCAGATGGCCAAGTCGTTCCCGCTGGCCGGGTCGGTGTTCTCCTACGTCGGCCGCGGAATCCATCCCGGCGCAGGGTTTTTCGCAGGCTGGGCGATGCTGCTCGACTACCTGCTGGTGCCGACGCTGCTGTACGTGTTCGCCGCGGAGTCGATGATCGGGTTGTTCCCCGACACCCCGCGGTGGATGTGGGCGATCCTGTTCGTGCTCGTCAACACCGCGATCAACCTGCTGGGTGTCGACTCTTTGAAGATGGCCAACCGGGTGTTCCTCGCCATCGAGCTCGTGTTCGTGGTGGTGTTCGTCGTGATCGCGGTACGCGCGATCAGCGGCGGAAGCCTGCCCGACGTCGGCTGGAGCACCAGCCCCATCTGGAACCCGGAGACCGTCAGCGCGCCGCTACTGGCCGCGGCGCTGTCCATCGCGGTGCTCAGTTTCCTCGGCTTCGACGGGATCTCGACCCTGGCCGAGGAGTCCACGGGCACCCGCAATCCGGCCGGTAAGGCAATGGTCGGCGCGCTGTTCATCGTGGCGTTCCTGTTCATCGTGCAGACGTGGCTGGCCAGCCTGCTCGCCGGCGGCCGCGAGGCGTTCCCCGATGACGAGGTCGGAAACGCCTTCTTCAACCTGGTGCAGGCGGCGTCGTCGACCGGCTGGATGAACGCGTTCTTCGTCGTCAACGTGCTCGCCGTCGGCTTCGCCAACGCGATGGCGGCCCAAGCCGCCACCAGCCGGCTGCTGTTCTCGATGAGCCGCGACCGGCAACTCCCCCACTTCCTGTCGAAGATCAGCTCGCGGCAGGTGCCGATCGCGGCCATCCTGACGGTCAGCGCGCTGTCGATCGTGCTGGTGCTGTTCTTCGTCGGCCAGATCGCGCTGATCTCGTCTCTGGTCAACTTCGGCGCGCTGTTCGCGTTCTGTCTGCTGCACATCTCGGTGGCGTGGTACTACCTGGGCCGCAAGAAGTCGAAGAACTACCTGCTGCACCTCGTCGTGCCGGCGCTGGGTTTCGTGATCATCGCCTACGTGCTGTTCAACGCCGACTCGCTGGCCAAGATCGGCGGCGTCGTGTGGTTGGCGATCGGCGCGGTGGTCTACGTGGTGAACAGGATGCGCGGCGTCAGCACAGGGCCGTCCGAGGATCACGCGGCCGAGGCGCCCGCGGCGACGCGTTGACCTGGGCCAGGCCGGCCAGCATCGCCAGGGTGTCCGCCGATGCCGATCCCGGTGCCGCTGTGACGATGCACACCGACTGTCCCTCCGACCGTGCGAGCACCAGGTTGTGCTGCGTCACGGTCAACGAGCCCAGCAGGGGATGCCGGAGCTCGTAGGAGTCTGCTTCGCAGGGCTTCACGCGGTGATCGCGCCACAGGGTCACGAAATCGGGACTCTTCATCGACAGCTCACCGATCAGCGCGGCCAGGGCGGGATCGTCGGGATGACGGCCGGCGGCAAGCCGGAGGGCGCCCACCACGGCGCGCGCCTTGCGGGGCCAGTCGACGTAGAGCTCGCGGGTGTGGCCGTCGAGGAACAGCAGCCTGGCCAGGTTCGGCCGGTCCGCGGGACGGTCGACGGATGCGCGGTCGATGTGGCCGGCGAGCAGCGCGTGCGCCAGCGGGTTCCACGCCAGCACGTCCAGGCGCGTCCCCACCACCAGCGCGGGCACGGCGTCGAGGGAGCGCAGCAGGTCGAGCGTCAGCGGGTCCACGCGCTCACTGGCGGGTCGGCTCGCGCGGCGCGGACGCACCTTCGCCAGGGTGTGCAGGTGGCGGGATTCGTGCTCGTCGAGCCGAAGGGCCCTGGCGATCGCGTCGAGCACCGCGTCCGAGGCGTTGACGGACTGGCCCTGTTCGAGCCGGGTGTAGTACGACACGCTGACCCCCGCCAGCTGCGCCAGTTCCTCACGGCGTAGCCCCGCGACGCGGCGACGTCCGCCCACCATCGTCACGCCGGCCTCGCGTGGATCCAGTTGCGCGCGTTTGGCCCGCAGGAACTCACCGAGGGTCGAGCTACTCATGTCTCCATCTTGCGCTTTGTTCCGGCGACGTCGCCTGACCCTGCCAGTGGTAGGCATGATCCGGTCTGGCGGCCCGGGTGACGGCCGGCCGACGCTGCAAGGGTGAACGAAATTAGCTTGGGTGACGTCACGGTCACCCGTGTCATGGAGTACTTCGGATCGGTCGAACTGTCTCCGGACGTCTTCTTCCCGGACAGCCGGCCACAGGACTGGGTCGACCATCGGGAGTTGCTGACGCCCGACTTCTACGATCCCGGTTCGAACATGTGCGTCAACGCATTGCAGACCTGGGTGCTGCGCAGCGACGGCAAGACGGTGCTGATCGACACCGGAGCGGGCAACGGGAGAGAACGCCCCGGGTCGGTCTGGCACCACAGGCACACCCAGTACCTGACCAATCTCGAGCGGGCCGGCGTACGGCCCGAGGATGTCGACGTGGTCGTCAACACCCACCTGCACAACGATCACGTGGGCTGGAACACCCGGCTGGACAACGACGAATGGGTACCGACCTTCCCCAACGCCACCTACCTGATGTCGCGTGCCGACTTCGACTTCTGGAATCCGGTCAACGGCAACACGTCTCGCCTCAGTGATGTCGCGCGCCTCGTGTTCGAGGACAGTGTGGCGCCGGTCGACCGCGCCGGCCTCGTCGAGCTCTGGGACGGTCACCTCGACATCGACGCCAATCTCCGCCTGGACCTGGCTCCGGGCCACACCCCGGGCTCATCACTGCTGACGCTGAGTTCCGGTTCTGACAGGGCGGTATTCGTCGGCGATCTGCTGCACAACCCGCTGCAGTTCCTCCATCCCGACGTCAACAGCTGCTTCTGCGAGGACCCGCAGCAGGCCAGGGCCACCCGTCGCAGGGTGCTCGGTCACGCGGCCGATACGGCGACGCTGGTGTTCCCCGCCCATCTCGGAGGTCATGGCGCGGCCGAGATACGCCATCGGGGAACCGGATTCGAGATCGTAGAGTGGGCGGCATTCCCGCGAGTCACCGATGTGTGAGACCCTCGTCGACACCGCGTCCGGCATCGTCCGGGGCCGACGCGGGCCGAGCGGCTCGGTGTTCCTCGGTGTCCCCTTCGCCGCAGCGCCCGTCGGGCCCGCACGGTTCGCCGCGCCTGCGCCACATGCCGGCTGGACCGGGGTGCGTGACGCGCTCGACCACGGACCGGCGGCACCGCAGAAGCCGCGCGACGGCTTCGGTTCCCTCGACATGTCGCCGTTTTTCGGTGAGGTCCGAACAGGTGACCCCGAGTACCTGACGGTGAACATCTGGGCGCCGCCGGATGCCGACGGGTGCCCGGTGATGGTGTTCGTGCACGGCGGCGGGTTCGTGTCCGGCTGCACGCGTTCGCCGCTGTACGACGGCGCCGCCTTCGCGCGCGACGGCGTGGTGCTGGTGACCGTCACGTATCGGCTCGGCGTCATCGGATTCCTCGACATTCCGGGGGCACCCCGCAACCGCGGACTTCTGGACGTGCTGGCGGCCCTGCAGTGGGTGAGAGTCAACATCGCGGCGTTCGGCGGGGATGCGGAGAACGTGACCCTGTTCGGCCAGTCGGCGGGTGCCACGCTCGTCGGCGCGCTACTCACCATCGGCGACACCGCGACGCTGATTCGGCGGGCGATCATGCAGAGCGGCAACGGAACTGGAGCTTTCACCTCGGACCAGGCCGCCCGCGTCACCCATCGCGCCGGCCCATGTCTGGGTGCGCCTGCGAGTCTGGGCACTCTCGCCGCACTGTCCGATCGCGACCTCGCAGATCTCACGGTCGCGCTGACCGGAGTCGACCTGCGCACTCCCGAACACCTCGACCCGCTGCTGGGGCTCAGCCCGTGCAGCGTCGTCCTCGACCGCCAACCCGCGGACTCGCTGGCCGACGGACACGGCTCCGCGATCCCGCTTCTCATCGGCACCAACGCCGAGGAAGGCAACCTGTATCTGGCGCCGGAGGGAGCACTCGACGACTCGACCGAGCAGGACCTCATAGCGCTGGCCGCGCGCTGCCAGGCGGACCCCGGCGGTGCGGTCGCGCGCTACCGGAGCCATCACCCTGACGCGGGGTGGGGCACACTCCGAGCGATCATGATGGGTGACGCGCTCTTCGTCGACGGAAGCGCCCGACTGGCCGAGGCACACGAGAGCCGGAGAGAGGCGTCCCTGCATCGGTATCGATTCGCCTGGCGCTCCGGGGCGCTCGACGGTCGCCTCGGTGCCGCTCACACGGTCGAGCTGCCTTTCGTGTTCGACCACACCGACGAGCCGGTGCTGCACGGGGTCGCCGGCCTCCTCGGGCCCGCCGCTGCGCCGTCGGCTCTCGCCGCCGAGATGCACGGCGCCTGGGTTCGGTACGCGTCCTCTGGCACACCGGGGTGGACATCGTGGGCGACCCATGAGTTCACCGGGTGATCCCGCCCGCGTCGGGCCACCGTCCTCAGCTTCGCGGGTCCTGTCCGCGCCCCGGCGCGGTGAGCTCCCGGTGCTCGACGCGATCACCCCCGGCCCGTTTGGCCTGATACATGGCGGCATCGGCGGTGGCGATCATCCGGTCGAGGAACTCTGGGTCGGTGGCGCCGTGATCGTCGACGTGGTCGTCGAGCAGCGCCGTGCAGGTGCCGAGGCTCGCGGTGATGTCGAACGGCAGCGCTGCGATGCTCCTGCGGACCGCGTTCGTGGTCTCCGCGTGCCCCGACGGCGCGGCCGTGTCGGCGACGACGAATTCCTCCCCGCCGAGACGGCAGAGGACGGCCTCCTCACCGCAGATTCGCCTGAGCACGTCGCCCACCTCGGCGAGTGCTCGATCTCCCGCCGCGTGGCCGCGGGAGTCGTTGAGGCCTTTGAAGTCGTCGAGGTCGATCATCGTGACGTTCACCGCCGTGCCGCTCTGTATGCCGCCGCGATCCCCCGCGATCAGCTCTCGGAGAGCCTGGTAGAACGAGCGCCGGTTCAGCAGACCTGTGAGCGAGTCGCGGCCGGACTCCGCCAGGTCGGCGTGCAGGGAGTGGACCAGCGAATAGATGCCGAACGGCACGCCGACGTTGAGTGCCACCACGGTGACCGTCGCGGCGATGGTCACCGCGACGTCGCCGCTGTCGAGCACGAGCCGGGTCGCGGTGATCACGACGCAGACGGCCGCGACGGCGCTGTTGCCCAGCACATCGGCCAGCCGGTGGAAGTACGCGAGGAATCCGCCGAGCACGGCGAACATCACACATCCCATGAGACCCGCGTATGCGTACGACATCGACACCGAACCCACGGCGATGCAGGCACAACACACCATGTTGTAGATCAAGGACCGCGTGCGGCTGGGCCAGCCGGGCAGCCACACCGTGGAGACGACGATCGCGCTGACGCCGGCGGCGATCGACGCGGCCCTCGCGACCGGCGTCGACGGGCCGACGGGGCTGGTGAGAAGAATCAGCGGCAACACGCCCAGCATGCAAGTGAATGCGAAAACAGCTATCCGCCAGCGCTTTTCAAGGCCATGACCGCGCAAGTACGCGCTGAACGCGTCGAATCGGCCAACTTGGTGCCACCACCCAGGCATGCATGGGTCCCGTCAGGTTCGCTAGTCGTGCTACAGATGTATTCTGCCTGCTCCCAGCCGGGTCGTGCGCATCAAATGCTGACCGGTGCACCGAGGCGCTCGCCGCGGCGAGCGAACCCGCCGCAGCGACGTTAGGGTTTTCCATGTCTTTCACGCCCGAGGGCACGGCCACCACCATCGCCTCACGCCTGCTCGACGTCATCGACACCGACATCCTCCCGTTGACCGAACGCGGAGTTTCCGGCGGCAACAAGGTCTTCGGCGCTGCGCTCCTGCGGAAATCGGACCTGTCCGTGGTGATCGCGGGCACCAACGACGAGACGGCCAACCCGTTGTGGCACGGCGAGATCAACACCCTGCGCCAGTTCTACGAGCGCACCGACCGGCCGTCGACGAAAGACCTGATCTTCCTCACCACGCACGAACCGTGCACGCTGTGCATGTCGGCGATCACGTGGGCGGGCTTCGACAACTACTACTACTTCTACAGCCACGAGGATTCCCGCGACAGTTTCGCGATCCCCCACGATCTGACGATCCTCAAAGAGGTGTTCGGCCTGGACCCGGGCGGGTACCGCCGCACCAATGCGTTCTGGACGGCGTACGCGATCGTCGACCTGATCGAGGCCGAAGCCGAGCCGCTTCGCTCGACGCTGCTGGCCCGGCGGGACAGTATCCGCGCCCGCTACGACTCACTGTCGACGCAATATCAGGACACCAAGAGCGGCAACGACATTCCGCTGAACTAGCCGGGGCCGGTCCGACGCCGTCGACTACAGCAAGGCGGTGCGCAGGTGCGGGACCAAATCGCCGCGCTCGCCGACTGCGACATCGGAGAGGCCGAGCCAACCCGCCATCTGCTGCAGCTCTACGGCGAGCTCGCCGGCCACATGCGCCTGGTCGTGGCCCTCCTCGGTGAAGGCGCCGACGACCTGCAGGGCGCCGGCGGCCCGATCGGCCTTGAGGTCGACACGTCCGACCAGCCGTCCGTCGAGCAGGAACGGCCACACGTAGTAGCCGAACTGGCGTTTGGGAGCCGGGGTGTAGATCTCGATGCGGTAGTGGAAGCCGAACAGCCGCTCGACGCGGGGGCGGAAAAAGATCAGCGGGTCGAACGGGCAGAGCAACGCCGTGCCGCGGTCGCGTCGCGGCACGATCTGACCGGCGCGCAGATACGTCGGCGCCGCCCACCCCTCGACCTCGACGGGCTCCAGTTCCCCGTCGGCCACCAGCGCCGCGATGGCCGGTTTGACCTGCCGGGCGCTGAGCCGGAAGTAGTCACGGATATCGGCCTCGGTCGCGATGCCCAGCGCGGTGGCTGCGCGCAGCGCGAGCTCGCGCACCGCTTCCGGCTCACTCACCTGCCGGGCCACGACGTCGGGCGGAAGGACCCGCTCGGTCAGGTCGTAGTGCCGGGCGAATCCGATCCGCGTTGCGGTGGTCAGCACACCGGAGGCCCACAGCGCTTCGGCGACCCACTTCGTGTCGCTGCGGTCCCACCACGGGCCTTTGCGTCCCCGCGGCTCGGATTCCAGATGGGCCTCGATCTGCCCGGCGGTGGCCGGCCCGAGCTCGGTGATCGCGGCGACGACGTCCTCGGCGAGCCTGGCGTTGCGCTTGACGATCTCCACACCCCAGCGGCCGTGCTCGTACTCGGCCATCCGCCAGCGCATCAACGGCCAGTCGTCGACGGCCATCAGTGCGGCCTCGTGAGCCCAGTACTCGACGAGCAACCGCGGCAAGCGGGCCGAATGACTCCACGCCGCGCGGTCCACCAGGTCACGGTCGTAGGGGCCGAGGCGGCTGAACACCGGCGCGTAATGGGCCCGCACCGCCACCGAGACCGAGTCCAGCTGCAGCACCTGGATCCGGGCGATCAGCCGCTTGAGGTGGGCGCGGGTGACCGGACCGGCCGGCCTGGCCTCGCCGAACCCCTGCGCCGCGACGGCCACCCTGCGCGCCTGCGCAGCGGTGATCATGCCCGCAGGTAGGTGGCGAACCGGTAGCGCAGGCCCGACGAACTGTCCTGCCAGCTGCCCACCGTGCCCACCCAGCGTTCGTCGAGCACCGGCGCGAGCGCGTCCTCGTCCTCCCGCCGCAGATCGATGTCGATCTCGGTGACCTCACACCGCGTCGCCCGCGGAAGCGTCAACCCGTAGACCTCCGACCCGCCGATCACCCATGCGTCCTCGAGCGCAATCCCGTCGAGCTCCGTCACCGTCTCTGCCCCGTCAGCCACGTAGTCAGCATGCCGGGTGAGTACGACATTTCTGCGCCCCGGCAACGGCCGGAACCTCTCCGGCAGGGATTCCCACGTCCGGCGGCCCATGATCACGGTGTGGCCCATGGTGAGGTCTTTGAAGCGGGCCATGTCTTCGGGTAGCTGCCAAGGGATGCCGTTGTCCCGGCCGATCACCCCGGAGCTCGATTGCGCCCAGATCAGGCTCAGGCCCACTAGACAGCCACCGGCGCCTTGATCGCCGGATGCGGATCGTAGTTCTTGACGACCACATCCTCATAGGTGTAGTCGAAGATCGAATCACGATGCGCCAGAATGAGTTCGGGGTACGGACGCGGCTCGCGAGACAGCTGCTCGGTGACCTGGTCGACGTGGTTGTCGTAGATGTGGCAGTCGCCGCCGGTCCAGATGAAGTCGCCGACGTCCAAGCCTGCCTGAGCGGCCATCATGTGGGTCAGAAGCGCATAGCTGGCGATGTTGAACGGCACGCCGAGGAACAGGTCCGCGCTGCGCTGATACAGCTGGCAGCTGAGCCTGCCGTCGGCGACGTAGAACTGGAAGAACGCGTGGCACGGCGGCAGCGCCATCTGCGGGATCTCCCCGACGTTCCATGCCGAGACGATGTTGCGACGGCTGTCCGGATCTGTGCGAAGCAGGTCCAGCGCCGCGCTGATCTGGTCGATGTGATCACCGGACGGAGTGGGCCACGATCGCCACTGAACGCCGTAGACGGGACCGAGATCCCCTGTCGGCGAGGCCCATTCGTCCCAGATGGTGACACCGTGGTCCTGCAGCCAGCGCACGTTGGAATCGCCGCGCAGGAACCACAGCAACTCGTAGACGATCGACTTGGTGTGCACCTTCTTGGTGGTGATCAAAGGGAAGCCGGCGCCCAGGTCGTACCGCAGCTGATGACCGAACACGCTGCGGGTGCCGGTGCCGGTGCGATCGGATTTCGCGGTTCCCTGCTCGAGCACCAGACGCAGGAGGTCCTCGTACGGCGTCGGGATCGGCACGGCCCATAGCTTACGGGCCGCGGTCGGGAGTACAACGGAACCCATGCCGAGGATCACCGACACTGTCACCACCGCTGATGGCTCCTGCCCGGTCAGCCTGCACACGCCCGACGGGGACGGGCCGTGGCCGGGCATCATCATGTACCCCGATGCCGGCGGCACCCGGGCGACGTTCCGGGCGATGGCGGACAAGCTGGCCGGGCACGGCTACGCGGTCCTGGTGCCCGACGTGTACTACCGCGACGGCGAGTGGGCGCCGTTCTCGATGGCCACCGTGTTCGACGACGAGGCGGAACGCACCCGACTCTTCGCGATGATGGGCAAGGTCACGCCGGAGGTCATGGCGTCTGACGCCACCGCGTTCTTCGATTACCTGGCCGCCCGTCCAGAGGTGCGCGGCGATGCATTCGGGACGACGGGTTACTGCATGGGTGGGCGGACCTCGCTGACCGTGGCAGGCCTGGTGCCCGAGCGGGTGGCTGCGGCGATGTCCTTCCACGGTGGCGGCCTGGTCACCGACGAGCCGAACAGCCCGCACCGGCTCGCCGAACGGATGCGGGCCGCGATCTATGTCGGCGCCGCCAAGAACGACCGGTCGTTCACGGTCGACGACGGTGAAGCCCTGGACAAGGCGCTCACCGCCGCTGGGATCGAGCACACCGTCGAGTTCTACGACGCCTTTCACGGCTTCGCCGTCCCCGACAACGGCCCCTACGACGAGCCGGCCGCACGCCGGCACTGGGAGGCGATGCGGTCGTTTTACGGCGCTCACCTAGGGTGATCGGCGTGTATGACCAGACCTTCAGTGAATCGGTGTTCGGCGAACACGGCACCCGGATAGATCCGGTGCTCGCGCGCAGCTGGCTGCTCGTCAACGGCGCGCAGTACGAGCGGTTCGCACCCGCCGAGGAATCGCGGGCCGACATCGTGGTGCTCGACATCGAAGACGCCGTCGCTCCGAAGGACAAGGTCAGGGCTCGCGACAACGTGACGCGCTGGCTGGCCGACGGACATTCCGACTGGGTGCGGGTGAACGGCTTCGGCACCGAATGGTGGGCCGGTGACCTCGACATGCTCGCAGGCACCTCGGTCGGCGGCGTGATGCTGGCAATGGTCGAGTCGGTCGATCACGTCACCGAGACCGCCAAGCGACTGCCGAACGTGCCGGTCGTTGCGCTCGTCGAAACGGCTCGGGGACTGGAACGCATCACCGAGATCGCTTCGGCCAAGGGCACTTTCCGGTTGGCGTTCGGTATCGGAGACTTCCGGCGCGACACTGGTTTCGGCGACAACCCGACCACGTTGGCCTACGCCCGGTCGCGCTTCACGATCGCTGCCAAGGCCGCCCACCTTCCGGGCGCCATCGACGGGCCCACAGTCGGTTCTTCTGCCCTCCGACTCAGCGAGGCGACAGCAGTGTCGGCGGAGTTCGGCATGACCGGCAAGATCTGCCTGACCCCGGACCAGTGCCCCACGGTCAACGAGGGGTTGTCCCCGTCACTCGAGGAGATCAGCTGGGCCAAGGAATTCCTCCTCGAGTTCGAACGCGACGGCGGTGAGATCCGCAACGGCTCAGACCTTCCGAGGATCGCGCGGGCGAACAAGATCCTCGATCTGGCGCGCGCCTACGGAATCGAGCCCTCGGATTTCGACGACGTCGACGATCCCGTGCACATCCCGGCTCCGTCGGACACCTACCACTACTGACGGCGTCCTACTACTGAGATCTGCGGCGCTTGTTGAGGAATGTCGCCAGCCCGCGCAGGATGCCGCGGGCGGCGTAGACGCCTGCGAGGATCGACAGCACGATCATCACCACGAACATGAGCACCCAGTTCGTCCGTGAGTGGTCGACGTTCCACCACACGATCGTGAAGAGCACCGCGCAGATGAAGACGACGATGTCGCGCCAGTTGCCTTCGTAGGACGCGGCGAGCTGACGGAGTTCGCGGTTCTTGTCGACGGCGGCGATCAGATCATCGATACGTATGTCGATGACACGCTGGAGTTCCGCTCGCCGCTCCACCTGCTCGGCGGGGATCCGATCGAGAAGGTCCATGTCCTTGGCGATCAACGCGCGCACGTCCGGCGGGCGCAGGTTGCCGGCGGCGACACCGAGCAGAGCACCACCGGCGATCGGGGCGCCGGCGAGCGCGATTTCGGCGAGACCAGGCATAGGTGCTCCTCTCCATCGGGCGCAGCATACCGACGGTCAATCCATCAGCGAAGCAGCAAGTGTCGCGCCGAGATTCCAGCACGCCTCGAGGTCGTCCTTGGTGGGTTTGCCTGAGACGACGACGAATTCCGCGGCCTTGACCCATCCCAATCCAGCGGTGATCGCATCCACCGCTCGCTCGGCCCCCTCGGTGCCTTCGTTGCCGTGCAGCCAGAACCCGAACGGCCGCC
Source organism: Mycobacterium sp. IDUB_1 (assembly GCF_055419625.1). Classification (NCBI taxonomy): domain Bacteria; kingdom Bacillati; phylum Actinomycetota; class Actinomycetes; order Mycobacteriales; family Mycobacteriaceae; genus Mycobacterium; species Mycobacterium sp. IDUB_1. The sequence goes on from NZ_JBVAYA010000004.1 coordinate 263,340, forward strand.
CCCGACCTGAGTCCAGTAGGGGGTAGTAGCTCTGGTCGAAGGCGTGCTTGAGCGCACCGGAGATGTAGCCGAGATTCGCGGGGCTGCCGAGGAGATACCCGTCGGCCTCGAGCATCTCGGCCGGCGACACTGTCAGTGCCGGCCGTCGGATGACGTCGACGCCCTCGATGGCCGGGTCGGTCGCGCCGGCCAGCACCGCCTCGAACATCTCCTGGCAGTGCGGCGACGGCACGTGATGCACGATGAGCAGCGTCTTGCTCACCGCTTGCTCACCGTGCCGCCTCTTCCATCTGCATCGCCTTCTTCATCGTTTCGCGGGCGCGACTGCGGTCCCCGGCGTAGTCGTAGGCGCGGGCCAACCGGTACCAGCGGCGCCAGTCGTCGGGCTGCGCTTCGACTTCGTCTCGGACAGTGGCGAACAACGCGTCGGCGGCGTCGCGTTGGATGCGACCCGACTGCCTACGGGGCAGGTCGCTGATGTCGAGTTCCATGCCCTGTTCGCGGGCGAGCCGAGCCAACCGTTGATGCGCGAGACCCGCGCGCAGAGTGGCGATAAGCGCCCAGGCGCCGACGACGGGCAGGATCAGGATGGCGACGCCCAGTCCGATGGGGGCTGCTTCACCGGACCTGATCAGGATGATCGCGGCCCGGCCGAGCAGCACGAAGTACACCACGAGCGCCACGCTCATGAAGCCGATGAGCAGCTGGGTGCGCAGCGCGCGCTTGCCGGCGTTCATGCCAGGTCGAGCAGCGGTTCCAGGCCGACGGTCAGGCCGGGATGGTCGCGGATCTTCCGAACGGCGAGCAGGACGCCGGGGACGAACGAGGTGCGGTCGATGCTGTCGTGCCGGATGGTGAGGGTCTCCCCCTGGGTGCCGAAGAGGACTTCCTGGTGGGCGACCAGTCCGGCGAGCCGGATGGAGTGCACCGGGATGCCGTCGACGTCGGCACCGCGGGCGCCGTCGAGGCCGGTGCTGGTGGCATCGGGGTTGGGCGGCATGCCTTTTCGCGCTTCGGCGATGAGCTTGGCGGTGCGGGCCGCCGTGCCTGACGGCGCGTCGGCCTTGTGAGGATGGTGCAGTTCGATCACCTCGACGGACTCGAAGTACTTCGCAGCCTGCTGGGCGAAGTGCATCGACAACACGGCGCCGATCGCGAAGTTCGGGGCGATCAGGACTGACGCGCCGGGCTTCTCGTCGAGCCAGGCGCGCACCTGGTCCAGGCGCTCGTCGGTGAACCCGGTGGTGCCGACAACGGCGTGAATCCCGTTGTCGATGAGGAACTTCAGGTTGTCCATGACGACGCTGGGGTGGGTGAAGTCGATGACGACCTCGGTGTCGGTGTCGGTGAGCGACGAGAGTGAGTCTCCCGCGTCGACACCGACGGTGAACGTGAGATCGTCAGCGGCCTCGACGCCTGCCACCATCGCGGCGCCGACCTTGCCCTTTGCGCCCAGCACTCCGACTCGCATGCGCCGAGCCTAACGTGTCGGCGGGCGACCCAGTTTTTGTCGGTGAGTCGAACTAGTGTTCGAATTATGGATGTGGTTGCCGACGCGATAGGGGTGGTGCGGGGTCAGTTGGCGATCCTGCAGGACGCCTGCGACGCGTTGTCGCATCGCGAGCTGGTGGCCTTGATGGCCGAGGTGACGACGTTCGTGCGATCGATGCCGGCGTTGGAGCATCAGATCCTGGCCCGGTTGGTGGCCGAGACGGAGCCGCGGCGGTTGGGTGAGGCGTCGTGGAAGAAGGTGCTGACCACCGCGCTGCGGGTCTCCGAACGCGACGCCAAACGCCGCCTCGCCGAGGCCGCAGCGTTGGGTCCGCGGCAGGCGTTGACTGGGGAGGCGTTGGCGCCGGTGTGGGAGGCCACCGCGGCCGCGCAGGCCGCGGGCGCCCTGGATGCCGATCATGTCGCAGTCATCAGCAAGTTCCATGATGGGTTGCCGGTGTGGGTCGATGTGGACACCCGCACGGCCGCCGACCGGCAGTTGGCGTCGCTCGCCGCGGATCGGTTGGCGGCGATGATCGACGCCGACGGTCCCGAACCCGCCGACGCCGACCGCGCCCGCCGGCGCGGCATCCAGTTGGGTGCCCAGCAGCCTGACGGGATGAGCCGGCTCACCGGCTGGATCACCCCGGAGTTCCGGGCGCACTACGAGGCGATCCAGGTCAAACTCGCCGCACCGGGCATGTGCAACCCCGACGACGAAACCCCCTGCGTCGACGGCGAACCCGATGAGGAGCAAGCCCGCACTGACTCCAGGAGCGCGGCGCAGCGCAAACACGATGCGTGGCTCGCGGTCGGACGGATGGCACTGTCGTCCGGAGACCTCGGTTCGCACAACGGGTTACCGGTCACCGTCATCGTCTCGACCACGCTGCAAGAACTGGAGAAGGGTGCGGGGGTGGCGGTCACCGGCGGCGGGTCGCTGCTCCCGATGGCCGATCTGATCCGCCTGGCCTCCCACGCGCACCACTACCTATCAGTGTTCGATCAGCACACCAACCAGCCGCTGTATCTGGGGCGTACCAAGAGATTGGCGAGCCCGGCGCAGCGGATCATGCTGCACTCCTCGGCCCGCGGCTGCACGAGACCCGGTTGTACGGTGCCCGGCTACTGGTCCCAGGTCCACCACATCGACGACTGGAAGGCCGGCGGGCCGACTGACATCACCAACCTCACCCTCGCGTGCGGGCCCGACAACCGGATGGTCGAGCAGACCGGCTGGACCACCCGCATCAACCAGCGAGGCCAAGTCGAATGGCTCCCCCCACCCGACCTCGACACCGGCGGGCGCCGCAGTGCGCGGCCAGTCAATGGCTACCACCACCCCCAACGCCACCTCCTGCCCGAAGACGACCACGGACCGTAGCGGCGGGGTTACTGTCGACCGCATGAAGGTCGCCATCACCGCCGGCATCGTCGCCGCGGGGTTCGTTCTGGCCGCGCCCGCGGGCGCCGTTCCGAGCTACGGCAGCAACGGTGTCTTCGGCGTGACCACCCAACCGCGCGACGGCTGGTCGACGGCATTCATCCCGCCGGGCCGCTACCGGGTCGACCAATCGCCCAGCATGCAGCCCTACCAGAGTCCGCCGGGGTTCTGGTTCCGCTGTCGCGACTTCCCGTGCATCGGCGGCAACATCATCGGAACCGGAGACGCGCTCCGCGACGCCCCGACGTTCGTCGACATCCTGCCGACCGACGTGGCGATTTCTCTGCACAACGTAACCCTCACTCCCGCTTGACATCACAGCGGCGAGGCGCCGCGCAGGTGCTCGAAGATCAGCGACGTCTGCGTGCCCGCCACGTCCGCGTCGGCATTGAGGTTCTCCACCACGAACTTTCGCAAGTCGTCGGTGTCGCGGGCAGCGACGTGCAGGAGGAAGTCGTCGGCGCCGGCGAGGAAGTACACATCCATCACCTGGGGCTTGCGCCGGATCTGACCAATGAAATTGCGGATCTTGCCGCGCGCATTCGCTTGCAGACTCACCGAGATCATCGCCTGCAGCGTCAACCCGATCGCGGCGGGGTCGATGTCGGCGTAGAAGCCGCGGATGACGCCGAGTTCGGACAACCGGCGCACCCGCCCGTGACACGTGGACGGCGCGATGCCGACGAGGTCGGCCAGTGCGCTGTTGGGCAGCCGGGCGTCGGAGTGCAGGGCGGTCAGGATGCGTCGGTCGACGTCGTCGATGATCGGCCGAACATCCTTCGATGAGGCCTGCGGTGAAGCAGGCGTGCCCGATGATTCTTCATCCATAGCGGAACCATACCGAATCTTCATCATAAATCTTGTGCTGATACCGAGCTTTCTTCACACTTGAGAGAACTTTCCCCGAGTTCAGGAGTCGAAAATGCGTGTCGGTGTGCCGACCGAGATCAAGAACAACGAGTACCGGGTCGCGATCACGCCCGCCGGCGTGGCAGAGCTGACCCAGCGCGGGCACGACGTGCTCGTGCAGGCGGGAGCCGGGGAGGGATCGGCGATCACCGACGGCGACTTCAAGGCCGCCGGCGCGCAGATCGTCGCCGACGCCGACACGGTGTGGGGCGAAGCGGACCTGCTCCTCAAGGTGAAGGAACCCATCGAACCGGAGTACGCGAAGATGCGGGCCGGCCAGACACTGTTCACCTACCTGCACCTGGCCGCCTCCAAGCCGTGCACCGACGCGCTCATCGCATCCGGCACCACCTCCATCGCGTACGAGACCGTGCAGACCGCCGACGGGGCGCTGCCGCTTTTGGCTCCGATGAGCGAGGTCGCGGGCCGGCTCTCGGCACAGGTCGGCGCCTACCACTTGATGCGCACCCAGGGCGGGCGCGGCGTTCTGATGGGCGGCGTTCCCGGTGTGGCTCCGGCCAAGGTCGTCGTGATCGGTGGCGGCATGGCCGGTGACAACGCCGCAGCCGTGGCCTGGGGCATGGGCGCCCACGTGACGGTGTTCGACCTGAACATCAACACCCTGCGCAAGATCGACGCCGAATACGGCGGCGCCATCGAGACCCGCTACTCGTCCAGCCTGGATCTCGAGGCCGCGGTCACCGAGGCCGATCTGGTGATCGGCGCGGTGCTGATCCCGGGCGCGAAGGCCCCCAAACTCGTCACGAATGCGACTGTCGCAGCGATGAAGTCGGGCGCGGTGCTGGTCGATATCGCGATCGATCAGGGCGGCTGCTTCGAGGACTCGCGACCCACCACGCACGACGATCCCACCTTCGCCGTGCACGACACGGTGTTCTACTGCGTGGCCAACATGCCCGGCGCGGTGCCGCGCACCTCGACCTATGCCCTGACCAACGCGACCATGCCGTACGTCCTCAAGCTCGCGGGTAAGGGCTGGCGCGACGCGTGCCGGGCCGATGCCGCCCTAGCCAAGGGTCTCTCGACGCACGACGGGGCGCTGCTCTCCGAGCAGGTCGCCAACGACCTCGGTCTGCCGTTCACCGATCCGGCCGGCCTGCTGGCCTGACGCCGCTTCAGAACATCTGTCCGTCGACGTAGAACCAGCGACGGGCTCTCACAGCGAACCGGGACCGCTCATGCAGCGTCCCGGTTCGTTGGCTTTCCGGGTCGGTGAACGTCGCCCGGAACTCGACGGTGCTCTCGTCGACGTGGAGGACGTCGAGCCCGGTCCACCGCACCTCGGGGTCGATCGACACCTGCTCGGGACGGGTCCGCGGGTGCCACGTACGCCACAGGTAGTCGGTATCGCCGACGGCGAACGCGGTGTAGCGCGAGCGCATCAACTCCTCGGCTGTCCGCGCCTGCTGCTCCCCTCGCAGCAGAGGCAGGCAGCACTGCTCTGCAGCCACACCGCGGCCACACCGGCACAGAGAATCCGACATGCCTGCAGTCTGCCCCATTTGACAGGTGTCAAGTAGGCTATGGGCATGTCTGTGCCTACCCAGCTGCCCACCGACTTGCTGACCGATGTTCTCCCGGGCGCCCCGACCACCACGGCCGACGCGTTAGCGCTGTTCGACTCCCTGCCCGCCGTCGAGACCGAGGTCATGCTCGGCACCTGGCACGGCGCCGAGGTCCCCACCGGCCACCCTCTCGACGGCATGCTCGAGGCCAGCGGCTGGTGGGGCAAGCAATACACCGACAGCGAGACAGTGCACCCGCTGCTGTTCCCCACCCGCGACAGCTCAGGGCTGTGGCCGCTGAACCCGCTGCCCGCGTTCGCCGGCCTCGGCATCGCCACCAAGATTCCGGCGCTCAAGCAGCGCAACCTCTCCGGTGTCATCGCCGCGCTGCGGCCCGTCCTCGCGGCCCGCGGGCCCAAGGCCCGGCTACGCACGACCCGCTACCGCGGCGTGGACACCGCGACGATGATCTACGACCAGCTGCCCATCAACGACGTGTTCCGTCGCCTCGGCGAGCAGACCGTGCTCGGTGCGATGGATCTTCGGGGTATTCGGAAGCCGTACTTCTTCGTGCTGCACCGCGACAATTCACGACGGCTGGGATAGTTCAGGCGCCACCGCGGCAGCGATCTCACCGATCAGCGGCCGCATGCTGTCAGCGTCGGGATCATCGGTCGTCGAGCAGGTCAGGATCGACACCAGCCATCGCTGGCCCTGCGGGCCGTAGGCAATACCGACGTCGTTCGTGGTGCCGTATCCCCCGCTGCCGGTCTTGTCCGCAGTCGCCCATCCACCCGGCAATCCCGAGCGCATGCTCGACGTCTGGTTGGCGCGCATCCAGTCCTCGAGCATCTGGCGGTGCACCGTGTCGAGAACTTCACCGGTCAGCACCGTCCGGAAACCCACACCCAACGCCCTCGGCGTACTCGTATCGCGCGGATCGCCTGGCACTGCGGTGTTGAGCTCGGTCTCCCACCGGTCCAACCGCGTGCGATCGTCGCCGACGCTGCGGGCGAATTCGGTGATCGCCGGCGGCCCACCCAGGGTGCGCAGCAGCAGATTGCCTGCGGCGTTGTCACTCTGCTGCAGCGCCGCCTGACACAGTTCCGCCAGCGTCATCGTCGACCCCACCCGCGGCTCGGTCACCGGCGAATGGGGACGAAGGTCGCCGCGCTGCACAGCGATCGCATCGGTCAGCGCCAACCGGCCATGCTGGGCGCGCTGCAGCACCGCCGCCGACGCGTAGGCCTTGAACGTCGAGCACATCGCGAACGTGTCGTCGGCGCCGACCGCCACACTGCGATCCGACGCGAGGTCGGCGGCGTACACCCCGATACGGGCGTTGTGCCGAATTGCCAGCGCGGCGAGCCGATCTCCGATCGGTGGCAGTGGCTCGGCGGGGTCCGCGGACACCGTCGAGCGCGAGCACGCAGCCAGACCGGCCAGCGACAACCCGCCGATCAGCAGTCCGCGCCGCGAGAAGCTCATCCGGCGATCGTCTGCAACGGCCGCGGCAACGACCGGCGCCCCCGCACCGGACCCAACACGGCCGCCCCGAACGGACGGGTGAGGAGTTCTCGCGCAACAGCATTCACGTCGTCCAGGGTGACCTCGTCGATGCGGGCCAGGGTCTCGGCGATGGTGCGGTGCTGACCGTAGTTCAGCTCGCTGCGACCCAGCCGATTCATCCGAGAACCCGAATCTTCCAGTCCCAGAACCAGACCGCCTCGCAGCGAACCCTTCGCGATCCGGCACTCGTCGGCGGTGAGACCGTCGCGTGCGACCTCGGCCAGCACGTCGGTGGTCACGCGCACCACTTCGTCGAACCGCTCGGGCAGACAGCCCGCGTAGATCGACAGCGCACCACTGTCGGCGAACGTGTCCACCGTCGAATACACCGAGTACGCCAAGCCGCGAGTCTCCCGGATCTGTTGGAACAGACGGGAACTGAGCCCGCCGCCGAGCGCGGTGTTGAGCACCGACAACGCCCAGCGCTGATCCCAGTGCCGACCCGGCGTGCGCACCCCCAGGGACAGGTGGGTCTGTTCGGCGTCGCGCTTGACCACCTGCAGCGTCGGCCTGCCGCTGACCCGTCCCGCGCCCTTGCGGGGCGCAACCGGGGTGCGGCCGCGCACCAGCCGGTCACCGAAATGCTCACGCACCAGCGCGACGACCTCGCGGTGGTCGATGTTGCCGGCCACCGCCACCACCATGCGATCAGGGGTGTAGCGGCGTTGATGGAAGGAGTGCAGCTGCGCGCGCGTCATCGTCGAGATCGATTCCACGCTGCCGATCACGGGTCGTCCCACCGGATGATCACCGAACATGGCCGACAGGAACACATCCCCGAGGGTGTCCTCGGGGTCGTCGTCACGCATCGCGATCTCTTCGAGCACGACATCGCGTTCGACCTCCACGTCGGCGGCGAAGCACTGCCCCCGCAGCACGACGTCGGCTACCAGATCGACGGCCAGGGCGAGGTCGGTGTCGAGCACGTGGGCGTAGTAGCAGGTGTGCTCGCGCGAGGTGAACGCGTTGAGTTCACCGCCGACGGCGTCGACGGCCTGCGCGATCTGCACGGCGGTGCGGGTCGGGGTCGCCTTGAACAGGAGGTGTTCGAGGAAGTGCGCAGCACCGGCCACAGTGCGGCCCTCGTCGCGCGATCCGACGTTGACCCACACCCCGACCGACGCCGAGTGCACGTGCGGAATGTGCTCGGTGACCACACGCAGGCCACCGGGCAGATCCGTGCGGCGGATCGCGGTCGACTTCTCGGCCGCGTCGCCGCCCCCGCGCACTCGGCGCAGTGCTGCCGCGCTAGCTGCTGGCGGTCGCGGCATCAGCGGGTGCGGGCGCTTCCGTACCGGCGGCTTCGGCGGTCTGCTCGGCGGCTGCGGGGGTCTCCTCGGCCACCAGGACCAGCGAGATCTTGCCGCGGTTGTCGATGTCGGCGATCTCCACGCGCAGCTTGTCGCCGACCTTGACGACGTCCTCGACCTTGTTGATCCGCTTGCCGCGGCCCAGCTTGCTGATGTGGACCAGCCCGTCACGACCCGGCAGCAGCGACACGAAGGCGCCGAAGTCGGTGGTCTTGACGACGGTTCCGAGGAACCGCTCGCCGATCTTGGGCAGCTGCGGGTTGGCGATGGCGTTGATCAAGTCGATCGCCGCTTGAGCCGCCTCGCCGTTGGACGCGCCGACGAACACGGTGCCGTCGTCCTCGATCGAGATCGAGGCTCCGGTCTGCTCGGTGATCGAATTGATCATCTTGCCCTTGGGCCCGATGACCTCGCCGATCTTGTCGACGGGCACCTTGATCGTCGTGATGCGCGGCGCGTACGGGCTCATCTCGTCGGGGGCGTCGATGGCCTCGGCCATCACCTCGAGGATCGTGATGCGGGCGTCCTTGGCCTGCGCGAGCGCACCGGCCAGCACCTGCGACGGGATGCCGTCGAGCTTGGTGTCCAGCTGCAGCGCGGTGACGAAGTCCTTGGTGCCTGCACACTTGAAGTCCATGTCGCCGAAGGCATCCTCGGCGCCCAGGATGTCGGTCAGCGTGACGAAGCGACGCTCGGTCTTGCCGTCCACCTCGACGTCGTCGGACACCAGGCCCATCGCGATGCCCGCGACCGGAGCTTTCAGCGGCACACCAGCGTTGAGCAGCGACAGGGTCGAGGCACACACCGAGCCCATCGAGGTGGATCCGTTGGAGCCCAACGCCTCCGACACCTGGCGGATCGCATACGGGAACTCCTCGACGCTCGGCAGCACCGGGACCAGGGCGCGCTCGGCCAGCGCGCCGTGGCCGATCTCGCGCCGCTTGGGCGAGCCGACCCGGCCGGTCTCACCGGTCGAGAACGGCGGGAAGTTGTAGTGGTGCATGTAGCGCTTGGAGGTCTCCGGTCCCAGCGAGTCGATCTGCTGGGCCATCTTGACCATGTCCAGGGTGGTGACACCCATGATCTGGGTCTCGCCACGCTCGAACAGGGCGCTGCCGTGGGCGCGCGGGATCACCGCGACCTCGGCCGAGAGCGCGCGAATGTCGGTGACACCGCGGCCGTCGATGCGGAAGTGATCGGTCAGGATGCGCTGGCGCACAAGCTTTTTGGTCAGCGAGCGGAACGCGGCGCCGATTTCTTTCTCACGCCCGGCGTACTGTTCGGCCAGCCGCTGCAGGACCTCGACCTTGATCTCGTCGGTGCGGTCGTTGCGCTCGTTCTTGCCCGCGATGGTCAGCGCCTCGGAGAGCGCGTCGGTGGCCACCGAGGCGACCGAGTAGTACACGTCGTCGCCGTACTCGGGGAACAGCGGGTACTCGGCGGTCTCCTTGCCGGCCGACGAGGCCAGTTCGGCCTGGGCGTCGCACAGCGCCGCGATGAACGGCTTGGCCGCCTCGAGGCCCTCGGCCACGACCGTCTCGGTCGGTGCGCCCGCGCCACCGGCGACGAGGTCGATGACGTTCTCGGTCGCTTCGGCCTCGACCATCATGATCGCGACATCGCCTTCGACCTTGCGGCCGGCGACCACCATGTCGAACACGGCACGCTCGAGCTGCTCCACGGTCGGGAACGCCACCCACTGGCCGTCGATCAGAGCGACGCGCACGCCGCCGACCGGGCCGGAGAACGGCAGGCCGGAGATCTGCGTCGACGCCGAGGCGGCGTTGATCGCGAGGACGTCGTACAGGTCCTTGGGATCGAGGCTCAGCACGGTGACGACGACCTGGATCTCGTTGCGCAGACCGCTGACGAACGACGGGCGCAGCGGCCGGTCGATCAGGCGGCAGGTCAGGATCGCATCGGTCGAGGGACGGCCCTCGCGGCGGAAGAACGAGCCGGGGATGCGGCCCGCGGCGTACATCCGCTCCTCGACATCGATGGTGAGCGGGAAGAAGTCGAAGTGCTCCTTGGGCGCCTTGCTGGCGGTGGTGGCACTCAGCAGCATGGTCTCGTCGTCGAGGTAGGCGACGACGGCGCCGGCGGCCTGCTGAGCCAACCGGCCGGTCTCGAAACGGATGGTGCGGGTGCCGAAGCTCCCGTTGTCGATCACGGCGGTGGATTCGAACACGCCGTCTTCAATTTCAACTACAGACATGGACGTCCGTAAGGCCTCTCTGGGTCAATTCACTGTTTCGCGTCGTCACAGCGCGTCAACCACCGCTTTCGATGCGGCTACGGCCATCGATCGAAGCTGCCGGCATTCGTATCCGGCAGCCACTACCGAAGACCGCGCGATCGAGCGGGTCGGCGAAGCGACGTGCGGGAACGGCACTCGCGGGTCTGCGACGACCGCACCCATCGCCCGACTCGATGAAACCTGGAGCCGAACCAGGCCATCGTACTCTGCGGCACGGGTCCGGAGAAAAAGGGCGGTCAGGCGCGTCGGCCCCAACCCCCGACGATCGTCGGCATGGTCCAGACCGCGCCACGGTCCGCGATCGCCGTAGCGAGACGCTCGTCCAGCGTCGCGACATCCAACTCTTCGGCTGTCACGACGCCGGAGGCGACGATCGCGTCTTCGAGGGCCCGCACCACGCCGACGACATAACCGGCCGCCTCACGGGCCTGCGGCGGGAAATACACCTGCAGGCCCAGCGTGCCGACATCGGCATATCCGGCCTGGTCGAACAGGACGGGAAACCGCATGCCGACGGTGGCGTCGGCCCTGGCATGAACGAATCCCGCCTGTATCCAGGCACCCACACGGGTGAAGAGGTCGACCTCGGGCAGCGCGCGGGAGCCGGCCATGTCGTAGTCGACGGCGACGAACACCCCACCGGGCCGCAGGTTCCGCTGATGGTGGGCCAGCACGTCGACGGCGTCGGGCAGGTGCATCAGCAGCAACCGGCAGACCACCGCATCGAACGGCGCGTCGCTGACGAAGGTGCGGGCGTCGCCCTGGGCGAACGCCACGTTGCCCAGGCCGAGCCGATCACGGCGTGCCTCGGCGACAGCGAGCTGCGCGGGATCCTGTTCTAGACCGAGCACCGATCCGCCGTCGCCGACGATGCCGGCGACGAGAAACGAGACATCCCCTGGACCGCTGCCCAGATCGAGCACACGCATGCCGGCCTCGAGCCCGCCGCGCCGGAACAGCACGTCGGTCGGTTCGGCGATGATCGCTGCCTGACCCTGCAGGCGTTCTATCTCGGCGTCGTCGCTGCCGAGGACGTAATCGGGTGTCGCCACCCGTGTGACGTTAGCGCGTCAGCGGCGCAGGCCGAGACGCTCGATCAGCGAGCGGTAGCGCGCGACGTCGACCTGGGCGACGTACTTGAGCAGCCGGCGGCGCCGGCCGACCAGCAGCAGCAGGCCGCGGCGCGAGTGGTGATCGTGCTTGTGCTGCTTGAGGTGTTCGGTGAGATCCGAGATCCGCTTGGTCAGCAGAGCAACCTGGGCTTCCGGCGACCCCGTGTCGGTGTCGTGCAGGCCGTACTGGCCCAGGATTTCTTTCTTCTGTTCGGCAGTGAGCGCCACGAAACAACTCCATCGATTCGGTCCGCGAGTGAGAATTCAAAACGGCGCGGCCACCGCGAACTGCAGCGCGCGCCAGGTCGGCGAGGAGTCTAGCAGCGCGGGTGAGCCGGCCGCGAATCCGCTCAGCGGGCGGACAGGATCGTGCGGGCGCGGTCGGTGTCGGCGTTCATCGCGGTGATCAGATCGTCCACCGAATCGAATTTCTCCTGCCCCCGCAGCCGCGCGACGAAATCGACAGCGACGTGCTGGCCGTAGAGATCCGCGCTGGTGTCGAGCACATAGGCCTCGACGGTGCGGGTGCGCCCGGAGAACGTCGGGTTGGTGCCCACCGACACCGCCGCCTGGTAGCGCTCCCCCGGTGCCACCGAGCCCACAACCGGTCCGTGGCCCAGAACCGTGAACCAGGCGGCGTAGACGCCGTCGGCGGGGATGGCCGAATACATCGGCGGGGCGACGTTGGCGGTCGGGAAGCCGAGTCCCCGGCCCCGCCCGTCGCCGCGAACCACCACGCCTTCGACGCGGTGCGGGCGGCCCAGCGCTTCAGCGGCGGCCACCATGTCGCCGGCGTCCACGCAGGACCGGATGTAGGTGGAGGAGAAGGTGACGGTCTCGTCGCGGTGATGTTCGGCGACCAGGCTCAGCGAGTCCACCGCGAACCCGAAACGCTCACCGGCTTTGCGCAGCAGATCGACGTTGCCTGCAGCCTTCTTGCCGAACGTGAAGTTCTCCCCCACCACGACCTCGACCACGTGCAGCCGCTCGACCAGCAGTTCGTGGATGTAGCGCTCGGGCGTGAGCTTCATGAAATCGGCGGTGAACGGCACGACGAGGAACACGTCGATACCCATCTCCTCGACGAGCTCGGCACGCCGGGTCAGCGTGGTGAGCTGGGCGGGATGGCTACCCGGGAACACGACCTCCATCGGGTGCGGGTCGAAGGTCATCAGCACCGTGGGCACTCCGCGGGCGCGGCCGGCTTTCACCGCGCCGTTGATCAACTCCTGATGACCACGGTGGACGCCGTCGAACACCCCGATGGTGACGACGCATCGGCCCCAATCGGTGGGGATGTCGTCTTGACCCCGCCAGCGCTGCACGCCGCAAGCCTACGACGTACCGGCAACGCGAGCTCGAACAGTGGCGAAGCGACGTCACCGGATCACGTGTCGTTTGCCTAAACTCTTGGACTTATGAGTCCTGACGCCAAACCACCGGAGCTGACCACGGTGGCCCAGGACTATCTGAAGACCATCTGGACAGCCCAGGAGTGGTCCGAGGACAAAGTCAGCACCAAGCTGCTCGCCGAACGCATCGGCGTCTCGGCGAGCACCGCCTCGGAATCGATCCGCAAGCTCGCCGATCAGGGCCTGGTCGATCACGAAAAGTACGGCGCGGTGACCCTCACCGATGCGGGGCGGCGCGCGGCCCTGGCCATGGTGCGCCGCCACCGGTTGATGGAGACGTTCCTGGTGCGAGAACTGGGCTACGGCTGGGACGAGGTGCACGACGAGGCCGAGGTGCTCGAACACGCGGTGTCCGACCGGATGCTCGACCGCATCGACGCCAAACTCGGCTACCCGACCCGCGACCCGCACGGCGACCCGATACCCGCCGCGGACGGCCGGGTGCCGACCCCGCCGGCCCGTCAGCTCTCGGCGTGCCAAAACGGGGAGGCCGGCACGGTCGCGCGGATTTCCGACGCCGACCCAGAGATGCTGCGCTACTTCGACTCCGTGGGTATCAGCCTGGATTCGCGCGTCCGGGTGGTGGCGCGTCGCGATTTCGCCGGAATGATCTCGGTCGCCGTGCACAATGCTGACGATGGCGACGGACCCGAAGAGACGACCGTCGACCTGGGAAGCCCGGCCGCGGACGCGATCTGGGTCGTCGCATAGTCGTTGCAAGTACATAGTCGTTGCTGAGGAGCGCACACCAGATGGCCAAACTCGAACTGTCCCGGTCCTTGCCGATGTCGGCCGAGGACGCGTGGGAGCACGTGTCCGATCTGTCCACACTCGGGGACTGGATGGTCCTGCATCAGGGCTGGCGCTCGGATCTGCCCGACGAGCTGGCCGTCGGCACGACGATCGTGGGGGTCGCAGGCGCGAAGGGCATGCGTAACCGGGTGACGTGGACGATCCGCGAGTTCGATCCGCCGAAGACGCTGTCGATCAGCGGCGAGGGCGTGGGCGGGACCCGGTACAAGCTGTCGATGAACGTCGCCGACACCAAGGACGGGTGCGCGTTCACCGTCCGGATGGATCTCGGGGGTGCGCCCCTGTTCGGACCGATCGGCGCCGCGGCTTCTCGTGCGGTCAAAGGCGACCTGGACGCATCGATCAAGAAGTTCGAGAAGCTCTACGCGTGAGAAGGCCCTTCAACCTGGGACGAGTTCACACCATGCCGCGCAGCACGCGAACCACGTTGGCGACCAACGGGTCCGGACCGGGATTGCGGTAGGCGACGACCAGGTCGATGAACGCCGGGTCGACCAGCGGGCGGTAGCACACCCCAGCCACGTCGAGCCCCGACGTCGGCTCCGGCACGATCGCCACCCCCAGGCCCGCGGCCACCAGCGTCACCAACGTCGAGGTCTCCTCCGCCTCGTGGCGAACGGTCGGGACGAACCCCGCTGCGGCGCACAGTGCCGTCAGCTCGGTCTGCATGCGCGAGCGACCCCGCCCGGCGTGGCTGATGAAATCCTCGTCTGCGAGATCGGCGACATCGATCGACTCGCGGCCGGCGAACCGGTGGTCGGTCGGCAGCGCCACCAGCAGCCGCTCGCGGCGGAGGGTCTCGACCGCGATGTCGGGATGGCGCACCGGCGGCCGCAGCAAGCCGAGATCGATCTCCCCGGCGCGCAGTGCGTCGACCTGCGCCGGAGCGAGCATCTCGCCCTGGACATTGACGTCGACCTCCGGCAGGGTGCGCCGGAGCTCACGAACCAGCTCCGGCAACAGGGAGTAGGTGGCCGACCCCACGCACCCGATCATCAGCCTGCCCTCCACACCCTGTTCCGTACGGCGGGCCTGGTCGGCGGCCGCGTCGACGGCGTCGAGTATCTCGACGGCCCGGCTGAGGTAGATCCGTCCCGCCGCGGTCAGCTCGACACTGCGAGTGGAGCGAGTCAGCAGGGTCACCTGAAGTTCACGTTCGAGCTGGCGGATCTGCTGGGACAGCGGCGGCTGGGCGATGTGCAGACGCTCCGCCGCGCGGCCGAAGTGCAGTTCCTCGGCGACCGCCCGGAAGTAACGCAGATGCCGCAGTTCCACGCCTACCTCCTTTTGATATGCAGAACATATCAATAGCCGTCATTTGTGTATTTCAGAATATCGTTGCCGAGACCTACCGTGGCAGACATGGACGTCGTCATCTGCTCCCCGCTCCGCACACCGGTCGGCCGGATGGGCGGCGCGCTGTCGACGAGAACCGCCGCCGACCTGGCCACCGCCACCCTGCGCGCACTCGTGGATCGCACGGGCCTCGGCGAGGGCGACGTCGACGACGTGGTCCTCGGGCACGGCTACCCCAGCGGAGAGGCACCGGCGATCGGACGCATCGCCGCGCTCGACGCAGGCCTGGGCACCGGGGTGCCCGGCGTGCAGATCGACCGCCGCTGCGGCTCCGGTCTGCAGGCGGTGCTGTACGCCGCGGGCCAGATCGCCACGGGTGCTGCGAATCTCGTCATCGCCGGCGGCGCCGAATCCATGTCGAACGTCGAGCACTACGCGCTCGGCCTGCGGACCGGCGTCCGCCCGGGCGGCGTCACCCTGGTCGACCGGCTCGACCGGGCCCGCGAAACAGCCGGCGGTGCAACGCATCCGATCAGCGGCGGCATGATCGAGACAGCGGAAAACCTACGCCGCCTCTACGGCCTGACCCGCCGCGAGCAGGACGACATGGCCGCCCGGTCACACCAGCGGGCGGTCGCCGCCCACGAGGCCGGTCACTTCGCCGACGAGATCGTGCCCGTGACGATTCCCGGCACCCGAGGCCGACCCGACGTCGTCGTCGACCGCGACGAGCATCCGCGCGCCGACGTCGACGCCGACTCGCTCGCCGAATTGCGCACTGTCCGTGGACGACTCGATCCCGAGTCGACAGTCACCGCTGGCAACGCGTCCGGACAGAACGACGGCGCCGCGATGTGCGTGGTCACCACGCGCGCCGAGGCGGAGCGGCGCGGGCTCGACCAGCTCCTGCTCCTGCGGTCATGGGCGGTGACCGGCTGCGCACCCGAGACGATGGGACTCGGCCCCGTCGCGGCCAGCGCGGCCGCGCTGGACCGGGCCGGTCTCACACTCGACGACGTCGATCTGATCGAGCTCAACGAAGCATTCGCCGCTCAGGTGCTCGCCGTCCTCGCCGAATGGAAGGTCGATCCACTCGACGACCGGCTGAACCCGAACGGGTCCGGCATCTCACTCGGCCACCCGGTCGGCGCCACCGGGGCGCGTATCCTCGCCACCGCGGCGTACGAGGCCCGCCGGCGCCGGGCCCGCACCGTGCTGGAGACCATGTGCATCGGCGGCGGCCAGGGTCTCGCAGCAGTGTTCGAGGCGATCTCGTGACCGCCGTCCAGGTACACGCGGTCGTCACGGGTCCGCAGACCGCGCCGACGGTCGTGCTGTCGAACTCTCTCGGCTCCACCCACCGGATGTGGGACGCCCAGATCTCGGTGCTGGAAGAGCACTTTCGGGTGGTTCGCTACGACACCCGCGGCCACGGAGATTCGCCGGTACCGACCGGCCCGTACTGCGTGGACGATCTGGCCGACGATCTCGTCGCGCTGTTGGACCGTCTCGGCATCGAGCGCGCCCACCTGGTCGGCTTGTCACTCGGCGGCATGACGGTGATGCGCGTCGCCCAGCGCACCCCCGAGCGCGTCGACCGGCTCGCACTGCTGTGCACAGGCGCTGCGCTGCCCCCGGCAGCGGCATGGACCGAGCGTGCCGCGCTGGTGCGTGCGCACGGCACTCGAGCGGTGGCCGCCCCCGTGGTCGAGCGGTGGTTCACCGCCGACTACCTGCACGGCAACCCCGATGCGCGCCGCGGCTACGAAGACATGGTCGCTGCCACCCCGGCCGAAGGGTACGCCGCGTGCTGCGACGCGATCGCCGAATGTGATCTGCACGAACAGCTTTCGGCCATCACTGCGCCGACGCTGACGATCGCAGGCGCCGACGACCCGGCGACTCCGCCGCAGAAGCTCGCCGACATCGCGGCCGCCATCGCCGGCGCGCGGTCTCTGGTCGTCGACCACGCCGCCCACCTCGCCAACGCCGAACAGCCCGCGGTCGTCACGGCCGCCCTCATCGAACACCTGGAGCAGCAATGACATCGAGCAGGAGACTCGACAAGGTGGTGGCCACACCACACGACGCCGTCGCCGACATCCCCGACGGGGCAAGCCTGGCGGTCGGCGGATTCGGACTGGCCGGCATCCCGTGGTTCCTCATCGAGGCGCTGCTCGCCCAGGGCGCAGCCGATCTGACGATCGTGAGCAACAACTGCGGTGTCGACGGCGGTGGCCTCGGCCTGCTGCTGGAAGCCCGGCGCATCTCCCGCGTGATCGCGTCCTACGTCGGCGAGAACAAGGAGTTCGCCCGCCAGTACCTGGCCGGTGAGCTCACCGTCGAACTCACTCCGCAGGGCACGCTGGCCGAACGCCTGCGGGCCGGGGGCAGCGGCATCGGGGCGTTCTTCACCCCCACCGGCGTGGGGACCCTGGTGGCCGATGGCGGCCTGCCGTGGCGCTATCACCCCGACGGGAGTGTGGCTCTGGCGTCGCCGCCGAAGGAGGTGCGCACGTTCGGCGGGCGGCAGATGCTGCTCGAGGAGTCGATCGTCACCGACTACGCGCTGGTGCGCGCCGCAGTCGCCGACAGGGCAGGCAACTGCGTGTTCCACGCCGCCGCCCGCAACTTCAACCCGCCGGCCGCGATGGCCGGACGTATCACCGTCGTCGAAGCCGAAACCGTCGTCGAGGTCGGCGAGCTGCACCCCGACGAGGTCCACCTGCCCGGCATCTTCGTCCAGCGGGTGGTCGCACTGACCCCGGATCAGGCCGCCCGCAAGGGAATCGAGAAACGCACCACCCGCCCCCGACCCGACCAGCAGGAGGTCACGGCATGAGCTGGACACGTGAGCAGATGGCGGCCCGCGCCGCGCGGGAGTTGCGCGACGGCGACTACGTGAACCTCGGCATCGGGTTGCCGACCCTGATCCCCGATCACCTCCCGGAAGGGTCGGCGGTGACCCTGCACGCCGAGAACGGGATTCTCGGCGTCGGGCCGTTCCCCTATGACGACGAGGTCGATCCCGACCTGGTCAACGCCGGCAAGCAGACCGTGTCGGTGGTCGACGGCGCGTCGTTCTTCGACTCTGCCACCAGTTTCGCGATGATCCGCGGCGGTCACGTCGACGTCGCCGTGCTGGGCGGCATGCAGGTGGCCGCCAACGGCGACCTCGCCAACTGGATGGTGCCCGGCTCGATGGTCAAGGGCATGGGCGGTGCGATGGATCTCGTCAGCGGCGCCGAACGGGTGATCGTACTGATGGACCACGTGTCGAAATCTGGTGCCGCCAAGCTGGTCCTGACGTGCGACCTTCCCCTCACCGGTAAGGCCGTGGTGAGTCGGGTCATCACCGACCTCGGCGTCTTCGATGTGACCGGGACCGGCTTCGCGGTCGTCGAGCTGGCACCGGAAGTGTGCTTCGACCAGGTGGTCGCGGCCACCGGCGCACCGGTCACCGACGCCCGACAGCGCCGCAGCGCCGCCAGCTCCGACCGGGAGCGGACGCCGAGCTTGGCGTAGACGCGGGTCAGGTGGATTACCCCGGCTTCGCGAATGCTCGTCACAGTTCTCTCTACAGCGTCGCCGGGCGGATCACGACGACCGAGGTGGTTTTCGACCCGGCGTCGCGTAGCAGCGCCATCACCCGGCCGTCGGGCGCCGTCGCCGCATAGATGCCGTCGACGCCGGCAGCCGCCAGCGCGCGCCCGTGGCCGGTGTCGATCGTCTCGGCGTCGGTCAGGTCGCGGCGCGGAAACGCCTGCAGACAGGCGTCGTCGAGGCTGTAACTGAGCGTCGGCGCCTCCGCGAGTTCCTCGAGCGTGCGCGCATGGTCGAGGCCGAACCGGCCCACCCGGGTGCGCCGCAGCGCGGTGAGATGACCCCCCACCCCGAGCGCGGACCCCACGTCGCGCGCCAGTGCCCGGATGTAGGTTCCGCTCGAACAGTCCACCGTCACATCGACATCGATGACATCGACGACATCGGAAACATCGCCCCCGCGGCGCACGGCTAAGACGTCGAAGCGGTCGATGCGCACCGGGCGGGCCGCCAATTCGACCGACTCCCCGTCGCGCACCATCTGGTAGGCCCGCTTGCCAGCCACCTTGATCGCGCTGACCGCCGACGGGATCTGCTCGATGGCCCCTCGCAACGGGGCGATCGCCGCCTCGATCTGGTCGTCGGTCACCTCCGCCGCCGACACGGTCTGCAAGACCTCGCCCTCGGCATCCTCGGTGGTGGTCGTCTGCCCCAGCCGGATCGTCGCGTCGTAGGACTTGTCGGTCGCGGTGAGCAGGCCCAGGATCTTGGTGGCTCGATCGATTCCGACCACGAGCACGCCGGTCGCCATCGGATCGAGCGTCCCGGCATGGCCCACCTTGCGGGTGCCGAACAGCCTGCGACACCGGCCCACCACGTCGTGGCTGGTCATCCCTGCCGGCTTGTCGACGATGACCAGACCCGGCGCACTCACAGCACGATCGCGGTCAGCGTGATGCCGCCCCGCACCGCCCACCGACCGGTCAGCGATGTCAGCGGCGGACCGGACAGCGCCTCGGGATCGATCAGGATCTCGGAGGTGAACGTGCCCGCCTGACCGGATCCGTCGACGTCGAAGGTGATGTGGGCGTCCTCGAAACCCAGCCACCGCCGCGTCAGCGGGAACCAGGCCTTGTACGTTGCCTCCTTGGCGCAGAACAAGACTCGGTCCCAATGCACGCCTGGCGGCAGCGCGGTCAGTTCCGAACGCTCGGCCGGGATGCTGATCGCATCGAAGACACCATCGGGCAGCACGCCGTTGGGCTCGGCATCGATGCCCACCGAGCGGACGTGCTCGCGGCGACCGACCGCCGCGCCGCGGAACCCCTCGCAATGGGTCAGGCTGCCGACGAACCCGTCCGGCCAGCACGGTTCGCCCTTGTCTCCCTTGAGGATCGGGGCGGGTTCTGAGCCGAGCTCGACGAGTGCCTGCCGCGCGCAGTAGCGCGCGCTGATGAACTCGTTGCGGCGCTTGGGCACCGACTTGGCGATCAGCGGCTCCTCCTCGGGCAGCGGCGCCAATTCCTTGGGATCGGAATACAGTTCGGCCGCGGCGAGACCGTCGAGGTCACCGGGCAGCACACCGGCCAGCAGGGTCGCAGCGATCATGCCCGATCCCTGATGCGCTGCTGCATCTTCTCCGCGTGCTCCCGCATCTCCTGGGTGATCTGGAAGTGGCCGCCGAACTCGTTGAGGTAGCCGGGGCTGTACTGCGGGTCGGGCAGGATCTGGCGCAACCACCGGTAGGGCCGCCGGCGCCGCCACTCGCGCGGGTATCCGACCGAGACCTCTTCGAACCGCACCCCGTCGTACCAGGTGGTGCGCGGGATGTGCAGGTGGCCGTAGACCGAGCACACCGCGTTGTAGCGGGTGTGCCAGTCGGCGGTCGCGGTGGTTCCGCACCACATCGCGAACTCGGGGTAGAACAGCGCGTCGCAGGGCTCGCGCACCATCGGGAAGTGGTTGACCTGAACCGTCTGGTCCATCCAGTCCAGTTCTTCGAGGCGCTTGCGGGTGTAGGCGACCCGCTCCCGGCACCAGGCGTCGCGCGTCGAGTACGGCTCGGCCGACAGCAGGTACTCGTCGGTGGCCACGACGTTGCGATCCTTGGCGATCGCCAGCCCCTCGGCCTTGGTGCCCGCGCCCTGCGGCAGGAAGGAGTAGTCGTAGAGCAGGAACATCGGCACGATCGTCGCCGGACCGCCCTCGTCGGTCCACACCGGGAAAGGATGCTCGGGGGTGATCACGCCCATCTCGTCGCACATGTTGACGAGGTAGTCGTAGCGGGCGCGGCCGAAAATCTGCATCGGATCGCGGGAGGTGGTCCACAGCTCGTGGTTGCCCGGCACCCAGATCACCTTCGCGAACCGCTTGCGCAGCAGATCCAGCGCCCACCTGATCTCGTCGGTGCGCTCGGCCACGTCGCCGGCGACGATCAGCCAGTCATCCGGGCTGGCGGGGTGCAGGGACTCGGTGACCGGCTTGTTCCCGGTGTGCCCGGTGTGAAGATCGCTGACCGCCCACAGCGTCGGGCGGCGATCCTCGGAGTTCACAACCTGGGAGCCTACTGGTGCGCCGCCCACCCCCGCTTCCGGGCAACTAGAACAGGTTCTAAGGTCTTGCCGTGAAGCCGGTCGTCGGCCGTTACACTCCGGGCAGGGACGGGGCCGGATCGGGATTTGAGGGGTGCGATGCTCGCGAAGGCGCGATTGCTGTCGGCACTGGGTGCTCTCGTCGCCGCCGTCGTGGTGGTGTGCCAGGCGCAGCCGGCTCCGGTGGCCGGCCCGGACGCAGTTCAGCTGCGGTCCACCGACATCCCGATGACCACGATCAAATGGCCTGTGATCGAGACCGTCAATCCTGATCCGTTCGATCCGTGCCGGGACATCCCCCTCGACGTCGTCGCGCGTATCGGGCTGGCGTACACGCCGCCGGCGCCGGAAGACGGGCTGCGCTGCCACTACGACGCAGGCAACTATCAGATGGCGGTCGAGGCGTTCGTCTGGCGCACCTACGAGCAGACGCTGCCGCCCGACGCGGTCGAGCTCGACATCGACGGCCACCGGGCCGCGCAGTACTGGATCATGAAGCCCACCGACTGGAACAACCGGTGGTGGATCACC
The DNA here is from genome assembly GCF_055419625.1 of Mycobacterium sp. IDUB_1. Lineage (NCBI taxonomy): Bacteria > Bacillati > Actinomycetota > Actinomycetes > Mycobacteriales > Mycobacteriaceae > Mycobacterium > Mycobacterium sp. IDUB_1. The sequence continues at coordinate 285,144 of NZ_JBVAYA010000004.1, forward strand.
TGCATGATCGCGTTCAAGACCAGCTACGGCGTGCTGCAGCAATCGCTGTTCTACTCGCCGATCTACTCCGAGCCCGACCCGGACTGCATGCAGACCAACCTGCAGCGCGCCCACGAACTGGCCCCGTTCTACAAGTTCTGAGCGGTCCTCCTAGCCTGGCGCAGGTGAGCGTCAAGCATGCCGTGACGAGCCGGCTGAGCAGTCTTCTCCACCTTCCACCGCCGAGCACCGAGGTCGACGTCGACCGCGGGCTGCGGGTGCCGATGCGCGATGGGGTCGATCTCGTCGCCGACCACTACGCCCCGCGCAGCGGCACGCCCGCGGGCACCCTGCTGGTGCGCGGTCCGTACGGGCGTGCGTGGCCGTTCGCCGCGCTGTACGGCCAGGTCTACGCTGCGCGCGGTTACCACGTGCTGCTGCAGAGTGTGCGCGGGACCTTCGGCTCCGGCGGCGAGTTCGACCCGTTCGTCCGCGAGGTCGACGACGGCGCCGACACGGTCGCGTGGCTGCGCGAACAACCCTGGTTCACCGGCACGTTCGGCACCATCGGGCTGTCCTATCTGGGCTGGACCCAGTGGGCGCTGCTGGCCGACCCGCCGCCCGAATTCAAAGCCGCCGTGATCACCGTCGGCCCGCACGACGTCACCGGGCCGCGCTGGGGCACCGGGTCGTTCGCGCTGAACGACTTCCTGGGCTGGAGCGATCTGGTCGGCCGCCAAGAGGACGGGCACCGGCTGCGCCAGCTGCTCCGGCAGGCCCGCGCGCAGCAGCTGGTCACCGCCGCGTCGCTGGGCGTTCCGCTCGGCGAGTCCAGCAGGGCGCTGCTCGGTGACGGGGCGAGCTGGTTCGAGTCCTGGCTCGACCACCCCGAGAGCACGGACCCGTTCTGGACGGGCTTGCACCTCGGCGACGCGCTGGAGCGCACCGACGTCCCGGTGCTGCTGCTCAGCGGGTGGCAGGACCTCTTTCTCGAGCAGACGCTCGAGCAATACCGGCGTCTGAGCTCCCGCGGCGTGCCGACGGGTCTGACGGTGGGCCCCTGGACGCACTCGCACATGATGACCAGCGCCGCGCCGACCGCACTGCGTGAATCACTGGACTGGCTTGGTGCGCACCTGTCCGGCATCCCCCTACGCCGGGCCTCACCGGTGCGCGTCCACGTCGCCGGGGCGGGCTGGCGCGACCTGCCGGACTGGCCGCCGGCGTCGACCGACCGGGTGCTGCATCTGCATCCGGCCCGCCACCTGGCCGAGCGCAAGCCCGAGTCGACCGGCACGGCCTCGTTCGTCTACAACCCGGCCGACCCCACCCCGACGATCGGCGGGCGGCTGCTCTCCCCCGCCTCCGGTTACCGCGACGACACCGCATTGGCCCGCCGTGCCGACGTCCTCACCTTCACCAGCACGCCACTGGCCGCGGACCTCTGCGTCATCGGCGAGCCGTTCGTCGAACTCGCGCACACGTGCGAGAACCCCTTCAACGACCTCTTCGTCCGCATCAGCGAGGTGGACGCGCAGGGCAACTCCCGCAACGTCAGCGACGGCTACCTCGCATCGGTGCCCGACGCGGACAGCGTCCGGATCGACCTCGACGCGACGGCCCATGTGTTCCCGGCCGGGTCACGTATCCGGGTGCTGATCGCCGGCGGATCGCATCCCCGGTTCGTCCGGAACCTGGGCACCGGTGAAACCCTCTCCACCGCAACGTCATTGGCGACGGCCAAGCACACGGTGGCACTGGACGGCAGGTCGCGGCTGGTGTTGCCGTCAGCCGACTGAGCCGCGCACGCGCGCCGCGATCTGGCGCAGGGCCGCGTCGTCGTGCACCGGCGCACCCCACTGCGGCGTGACCGGCAGGCTCACCCAGCTGGTGCAGCCGCGGTAGTCGGGAGTGCGGGGCAGCGTCGCGGGCTCGATCAGGGCTGCGGCCGAGACCACGAGCACCGTCAAGCGGTGCCGGGGACGGAAGTCCAGCCGATCCTCCTGAATCGAGTCAGCTGTCCAAATGTGTTCGGAGGCAATGTCATCGATCCTCTCCGGGCGGGCGACCTCGATCGCGTCGATCACACGGGCACCGGCACGCACCACGATCTGATCCTCAGTGCTGTCGGCTGCAGCGGGCTCGAGAAGGTCCCGATGCTCGGGCCGCACCCGGTCGAGGTGGCTGTGCGCGACGGTCGGGAACAGCAGGAAGCGCGGGGCGGCCACCTCGAAGCGCTTCTCGTGGATTCCGCCCTTGCGCAGCAGCACGGTCTGCCTGCCGTCCAGCAGGGCGTGCACCGCCGCGCTCCACTCCTTGAGCCCGGGGCTGGTCAGCGTCGCTGTCATCGTTGCGCGAGCCGGGCCCGCACCTCGGGACGGCGAAGGGGCGGAATGGTTTTCGGTGGTTGGCGGCGCGGCGCCAGACCATCCAGCAGACGCCGGGTGGTCGCGGTCACCTCGGCCACCGCGGTCTCGAAAGCCTCGACGTTGGGGCCGGACGGGCGGGTGATCCCGCTGACCTTGCGGACGTACTGGCGTGCGGCGGCTTCGACCTCCTCGTCGGTCGCCGCTGGCTCCAGGCCGCGCAATTCGGTGATGTTTCGGCACATGACCTCCACGATAGGCGCGGGTCGCCAGGTCGATACGGTGAGCGGATGACCAACGCCTCCGACGTCCTGCTCATCGACACGCGCGACCGGATCCGCACGCTGACGCTCAACCGCCCCGATGCGCGAAACGCGCTCTCGGCGGCGCTGCGCAGCCAGTTCTACGCGGCGCTGCGGGCGGCGGAGGACGACGACAGCGTCGACGTCGTCATCGTCACCGGCGCCGACCCGGTGTTCTGCGCCGGCCTCGATCTCAAGGAGCTGGGCAACACCACGGAGTTGCCCGACATCTCACCCAAGTGGCCGCCGATGTCCAAGCCCGTGATCGGCGCGATCAACGGCGCGGCGGTCACCGGTGGCCTCGAGATCGCGCTGTACTGCGACATCCTGATCGCGTCGGAGAACGCGCGCTTCGCCGACACCCATGCGCGGGTCGGTCTGCTTCCGACGTGGGGGCTGTCGGTCCGGCTGCCGCAGAAGGTGGGTGTCGGGATGGCGCGCCGGATGAGCATGACCGGGGATTACCTGTCGGCCGACGAGGCGTTGCGCACCGGCCTGGTCACGCAGGTCGTGCCGCACGATCAGCTTCTCGACACCGCGCGCCAGGTCGCGACGTCGATCGTCGGCAACAACCAGAAGGCCGTGCGCGCCCTGATGCGCTCGTACCACCTGATCGACGACACGCAGACCAGCGGTCCGCTGTGGCTCGAGGCGGCGTCGGCGCGGGAGTGGATGAAGAGCGCCTCCGGCGACGACATCGCGGCGAGCCGCGCGACGGTCATCGAGCGCGGCCGCAGCCAAGTGCGCTGACCGGTTGTTCGGCGAGCGCGCGGGTCTGCACGCCGACACGCCGGCCTGGGCGGCAGTCCGCGTGCGCTCGGCGGCGACGAGCGCACGCAGATGTACAGGACCGGCGGCGCGCCGCTGTACAAACCCGCGCGCTCGCCGAAGGGCTGGTCAACCCGGGACCAGCCAGCGACCCGACAGCGTGCGCCAGCCGACGAACACCAGCCGCAGCACCATGAACGTGCTCAGCCCCGACCAGATGCCGAGCAGACCCCACCCGAACACCAGCGACAGCCAGATCAGCGGCAGGAACCCCAGCAGCGCGCTGACCAGCGTCGCCGTCCGCATGAACCGGGCATCGCCGGCGCCGAGCAGCACGCCGTCGAGCGCGAACACCACTCCGGCGACCGGCAGCTGCGCGACCAGGAACCACCACGGCACGCTGATCTGGTCGAGCACCGTGCGATCGTCGGTGAACACGGCCGGCACCACCGAGGCGCCGAGCGCGAACAGCGCCGCCAGCACGCTCGCCGCCACCGCAGAGAACACCGTCACCCGCCAGGCCACCGACTGGGCGTGCCGCAGCTTGCCCGCACCCAGCGCGGCGCCCACCAGCGACTGTGCCGCGATCGCCAACGAATCCAGCACCAGCGCAAGGAAACTCCACAGCTGCAGCACCACCTGGTGGGCGGCCACAGCCGCTGCCCCGAACCGCGCCGCCACCGCACCCGCCGAGATGAAGCACGCTTGGAACGCCATCGTCCGGATCACCAGGTCGCGGCCCATCACCATCTGCGCGCGCAACACTGCCGGGCGCGGGCGAATCGGCACCCGCTCGACACGCAGCGCGTGCAGGAACAGGACCGCCGCGATCCACTGACCGATGACGTTCGCGACCGCCGACCCGGCGAGGCCCAGGGCCGGCGCTCCGAACCAGCCGTACACGAGCGTCGGGCACAGGACCGCCGCGATGGCGAAGCCGATCACCACGTAGCGCAGGGGCCGGGCGGTGTCCTGCACGCCACGCATCCACCCGTTGCCCGCGGCGGCCACCAGAATCGCCGGGACCGCCAGACTGGCGATGCGCACCCACGGCAGCGCCGCGGCGGCGATGTCTCCGCCCGCGGCCAGCGCCGTGACGAGCGGGACCGCGAAGATCTGCACGGCGACCACGACCACCGTGCCGATCGCCGCGGCCAACCACGTCGCCTGAACGCCCTCGGCAACCGCTGCCGCGCGGTCATCGCGGCCGTAGAAGCGCGCCGCACGCGCCGTCGTGCCGTAGGACAGGAACGTCAACTGCGAGCTCAGCACGCCCATGATCAGCGCGCCGATCGCCAGCCCCGCCAGACTCAGCGCACCGAGGCGCCCCACCACGGCGAGGTCGAACAGGAGGTAGAGAGGTTCGGCGGCGAGCACACCGAGCGCTGGGAACGCCAGTGCGGCGATGCGCCGGCTGGTGGCGGGCGCCAGGGCCCCGTCGGCGTCAGCCAAGAACCCTGCACAGAGCTGAAACGACGTCCTCGGCGCTGCCCGTCGCGGAGAATCCCGAGGCCAACCGGTGACCGCCCCCGCCGAACGTGGCGGCGACCGCAGCGACGTCGAGTGCCTTGGACCGCATCGACACCGACCACTGCGCCGGCCGGATCTCTTTGAACACCGCGGCCACCTCGGCCTCCTGGGTGGTGCGCACGATGTCGACGATGCTCTCCACCTCTTCGGGCCGGGCATCGAGCCATTCCTGGTGTGAGACCACGGCGTAGACGAAGCCTCGCCCGTCACACGCCCCGCGAATCAGCTGCGCTGTGCCCAGCACCCGCGACAGCATCGGCAGCCACGCGAACGGGTGCGTGTCCATCAGCGTGCGGCTCACGACGGCATTGTGGACGCCGAGCTCGATCAGGCGCGCAGCCAGCCGCAGCCCCCGCGCACTAGCCCAGCGGAACGATCCGGTGTCGGTGGTCAGGCCCGCGTAGACGCAGTGCGCGACGGCCTCGTCGATCGGCTCGCCCCACGCGTCGAGGAGGTCCGCGATCATCATCGTCGTCGAATCGGCCGTCGCGTCGACGAAGTTGGCGGTGCCGAACATCTGGTTGCTGTGGTGATGGTCGATGACGAGGACCGGCCGGTCGGCGGTCACCAGGTCCGACAGCCCGCCGAGTCGATTGATGCTGGGTACGTCGACCGTGACGACCAGGTCGACATCTCGGCGCAGATCATCGGGGGCCACCAGCAGCCGACCGCCCGGCAGCGACTGCAGGGAATCGGGCAGCTCAGCCGGCTCTGCGTACGTGACCTGCACGCTGGTGCCGATCCGGTCGAGAACCAGGGCCAGAGCCAGACCCGCACCCACGGTGTCGGCGTCAGGGTGGACGTGGCAGAGCACGCTGACCGACCCCGCTGAGGCCAGCAACTCGGCGGCGCCCCTGGCGTCGACCCGGGCACCCGTCAAGGCGTCAGCGGTCGTGTCGGTCATGGAGCGTGTCGGAGTCACCGGTGTCCTCAGCGTTCGCCTCGTCTGGCCCGTGGTCTTCGTCCTCCGCCCCGATTACACGGTACGGGTCCGGCTCGCCAGCGTGCTTGGCACCTTCGCGAACTCTCGCCAAATCCTCATCGGCCGCGCGCGCCCTGGCCAGCAGCTCCTCCATCCGGTGGGCCGCGTCGGGGACGGTGTCGCGTTCGAAGGCCAGCGTCGGGGTGAAGCGCACCCCGAGCGAGGCCCCGACCTTGGTGCGGAGGACGCCTGTGGCTTTCTCCAGCCCGACGGCGGCGCCTTCGTAGTCCGGTTCCTCGTCGAGGGACCGGCCCAGCACCGTGTAGAACAGCGTCGCGTCGTGCAGGTCGTTGGTGACCTTGGCATCCGTGATCGTCACGCCGGCGAGCCGAGGATCTTTGATCTCGTACTCGATTGCCGACGCGACAATCGTGGATATCCGCTTGGCCATCCGCTTCGCGCGTGCAGGATCAGCCATGAGCGTGTCCGATCATGAACGTCCGGTCATCAGGTGCGCGCCTTCTCGACCAGCTCGTACGCCTCGATGACGTCACCCTCCTTGATGTCGGAATAGGTGAGCGTCAAACCGCACTCGTACCCGTCCCGCACCTCGGTGGCGTCATCCTTTTCGCGCTTGAGCGACGAAATGGTGACCGACTCCGCAACGACGACGTTGTCACGGAGCAGACGTGCCTTGGCGTTACGACGCATGATGCCCGAGGTGACGAGGCAACCGGCGATGTTGCCGACCTTGGACGACCGGAAGATCGCCCGGATCTCGGCACGGCCGAGCTCCTTCTCCTCGTAGATCGGCTTGAGCATGCCCTTGAGCGCGCTCTGGATCTCGTCGATCGCCTGGTAGATCACCGAGTAGTACCGGATGTCGACGCCCTCGCGGTTCGCGAGCTCGGTGGCCTTGCCCTCGGCACGCACGTTGAACCCGATGATGATCGCGTCCGATGCCGATGCCAGGTTGACGTTGGTCTCGGTGACACCACCGACACCGCGGTCGATGACCCGCAGCTCCACCTCGTCGTCGATCTCGATCCCCAGCAGGGCCTCCTCCAGCGCCTCGACGGTGCCGGAGTTGTCGCCCTTGAGGATCAGGTTCAGCTGCGAAGTCTCCTTCAACGCTGCATCGAGATCGTCGAGGCTGATGCGCTTGCGCGTCCGTGCGGCCAGCGCGTTGCGCTTACGTGCACTTCGGCGATCAGCGATCTGCCGGGCGATCCGGTCCTCGTCGACGACGAGCAGGTTGTCACCTGCACCGGGCACCGAGGTGAAGCCGATGACCTGGACCGGTCGCGACGGCAGCGCCTCCGCGACGTCCTCGCCGTGCTCGTCGACCATGCGGCGCACGCGGCCGTAGGCATCGCCGGCCACGATCGAGTCTCCGACGCGCAGCGTGCCGCGCTGGATGAGCACGGTGGCCACCGGGCCGCGACCACGGTCCAGATGGGCCTCGATCGCGACGCCCTGGGCCTCCATGTCCGGGTTGGCCCGCAGGTCCAGCGCGGCGTCAGCTGTCAGGATGACCGCTTCGAGCAGGGCGTCGATATTGGTGCCCTGCTTGGCCGAGATGTCGACGAACATGGTGTCGCCACCGAAGTCCTCGGCGACCAGCCCGTATTCGGTGAGCTGGCCACGGATCTTGGCCGGGTCCGCGCCCTCCTTGTCGATCTTGTTGACCGCCACGACGATCGGCACGTCGGCCGCCTGCGCGTGGTTGATGGCCTCCACCGTCTGTGGCATGACGCCGTCGTCAGCCGCGACCACGAGGATCGCGATGTCGGTGGCCTTCGCGCCGCGGGCACGCATGGCGGTGAACGCTTCGTGGCCCGGCGTGTCGATGAAGGTGACCAGTCGCTCGTTGCCGTCCAGTTCGGTAAGGACCTGGTAAGCGCCGATGTGCTGGGTGATGCCGCCGGCCTCGCCCTCGCGGACGGTGGCGTTACGGATCGTGTCGAGCAGTCGGGTCTTGCCGTGGTCGACGTGACCCATGACGGTGACCACAGGGGGACGGAACTCGAGATCGTCCTCGTCGCCCTCGTCCTCGCCGTAGGTGAGGTCGAACGACGACAGCAGCTCGCGGTCTTCGTCCTCCGGGGACACGACCTGCACGACGTAATTCATCTCGCTGCCGAGCAGCTCGAGCGTCGAATCGTCTACCGACTGGGTCGCAGTGACCATCTCACCGAGGTTGAACAGCGCCTGGACCAGCGAGGCCGGGTTGGCGTTGATCTTGTCGGCGAAGTCGACCAGCGACGCGCCGCGTGGCAGCCGGATGGTCTCGCCGTTGCCGTGCGGCAACCGCACGCCACCGACCACCGGGGCCTGCATGTTCTCGTACTCGGCGCGTTTCGCCCGCTTCGACTTGCGACCTCGGCGGACTGCGCCGCCGGGACGACCGAACGCACCTGCCGCGCCTCCGCGCTGGCCGGGGCGTCCACCGCCACCGCCGCCGGGACGACCGCGGAAACCGCCGCCTGCGGGCGCACCGCCGCCGCCGCCGGCACCGCCGCCGCGGTAGTTACCGCCGCCACCGCCGCCGCCACCGGGACGACCGGCGCCACCGGGAGCCGGCCGAGGACCGCCGCCGGGACGCGGACCGCCACCGGGGCGAGGACCGCCACCGGGACGGGCTCCCTGCGGACGGGGAGGCATGTTGCCGGGCGAGGCGCCGGGCCGCGGGCCGCCGCCGGGGCGGGGTCCGCCTGCGCCGGGAGCTGGGCGGGGACCGCCGGGCCCGGCCTGGGGCCGGGGTGCGGGCCGTTCCACCGGCTGTTGCGACGAGAACGGATTGTTGCCGACGCGCGGGGTTCGCCCGGCGGGCTTGGGGGCCCCGGGGCGGGGGCCGCCGGGACCGGGCCGAGGGCCCGGTGTGGGGCCGGGTGCCGGACCCGGGCGCGGCGCCGCGGACGGCGCGGACGGCGCTGACGGCGCGGAAGCGGCCGCGGGCGGAGCCTGAGCCGGTTGCGGCGCGGCGGGCGGTGCGCTCGGGGTGGGGGCCGCAGGTGCCGCGGGGGCGGCGGGGGCCGGCGCGGCAGGCTGCTGAGCCGCCGGCGCGGACGGTCGGGGGCCGGGCCGCGGGCCGGGCTTGACCGGTGCTGCCTGGGCGGAGCCGTTGCTGCTGCTCGCAGAACCAGAGGGCTTGGAGCCGCCGAACGACTCCCTCAATCGGCGGGCGACGGGCGCCTCCACCGTGGACGACGCCGACTTGACGAACTCACCTTGTTCGCTCAGTCGCGCCAGAACTTGCTTACTTGTGACACCGAGTTCCTTAGCCAACTCGTGCACGCGGGCCTTACCTGCCACTACATCTCCTGTCTGAGAGGCGACAGCGGTGGTAGGCGCCGCGCCTCGGGTTAGCTATGACGCATGGTCATCGGGACTTCACGGTGTGCTCATGTTCTTTTCGCTACCTGTTCTCTTGCCCGGGTGCCTCAAGCGTTTCGTATTCCGCGAAACGCTCGACCACCGCGGTGATGTCCGGTGAACCGGTGATCCGGAGCGCTCGGCCGAAGGCTCGCCGGCGAACCGCCTCGTTTAGACACCCTGGATCGGGATGCAGCCATGCACCCCGCCCCGGAAGCCTCTTCGCCTCGTCAACGGTCACGACCCTGGTGTCATTCCCAGGACCCTGCCCGCCGTCGACGGCGACGACCCGAAGCAGATCGGCGGCCAGCTCTCGTCGTCGACATCCGATGCAGGTCCGCACCGGGCCCCCGGAGGGGTTGTCGCTGCTTTTCTGCGTCCGAGCCGATCTCTCGCGCTGGATCACAGCTGAGTCTACCGTCACGATGTCGTCCAAAAGGAAATCGGTCCGCGGCATGGGTCTACGGCAGAACCGGGGCGCGACTCGTTACTGCTCGCCCGCCGCGCCGCGGGCCGCGTCGGACCGCCGCCCGCCGCGACCGGTGTCCGACGCCGCGTCATCGCTGCGGATGTCGATGCGCCAGCCGGTGAGCCGCGCCGCCAGCCGCGCGTTCTGCCCTTCCTTGCCGATGGCCAGCGAGAGCTGGAAGTCCGGGACGATGACACGCGCCGCCTTGGCCACCTCATCGATCACCGTCACGGACACGACCTTGGCCGGGGACAACGCGTTGGCGACGAACTTCGCCGGGTCCTCGTCGAAGTCGATGATGTCGATCTTCTCCCCGGACAGCTCGCTCATCACGTTGCGCACCCGCTGGCCCATCGGCCCGATGCACGCCCCTTTGGCGTTGAGTCCCGGCGCGCGCGAGGCCACCGCGATCTTGCTGCGGTGCCCGGCCTCGCGGGCGACGGCGACGATGTCCACCGAGCCGTCGGCGATCTCGGGGACCTCCAGGGAGAAGAGTTTGCGGACCAGATTCGGGTGCGTGCGGGACAACGTGATCAGGGGTTCGCGCGCCCCACGGGACACACCGACGACGTAGCACCGCAGCCGATCGCCGTGTTCGTAGCTCTCCCCCGGTACCTGCTCGGCCGCCGGGATCACCCCCTCGGAGCCCTTCGTCTCGCTGCCCATGCGGACGACGACGAGGCCGCGGGCATTGGCGCGGGCGTCACGCTGGATCACGCCGGCCACGATGTCGCCCTCACGGGCGGAGAACTCTCCGTAGTTCTTCTCGTTCTCCGCGTCCCGCAGCCGTTGCAAGATCACCTGACGGGCTGTGGTCGCCGCGATCCGGCCGAACCCTTCCGGGGTGTCGTCCCACTCGTGCAACACGTTGCCGTCGACGTCGGTCTGCCGCGCCATCACCTTCACGACACCGGTCTTGCGGTCGACGTCGATGCGGGCGTCGGCCTCATGCCCTTCGGTGTGCTTGTAGGCCGTCAGCAGGGCCGACTTGATGGTCTCGACGACCACATCGACCGAGATTCCCTTGTCGGCCTCGATCGCGTGCAGCGCGGCCATGTCGATGTTCATGATCCACCGTGCCTTCCGGTTTGGCCCGCGAGCTCCAGCTCTTGCGGACTCGGTGGTGAGAATTCCACCTGGACAACAGCTTTGGCGATTTCCTCCCGCGCGACCGCACGCACGGACAGAGCGCGTCGTGGCCTGTCGCGCACCACGACGTCCACGGTGGAGTCGTGCAGTTCACCCAGCCGGCCGGTCAGCGTGGAGCCGTCGGCCAACGTGAGTTCCACCAGCCGCCCCTGGGCGCGGCGGAAATGCGTGTCGGTGCTCAGTGGTCGGTCCACCCCGGGCGAGGTGACCTCCAGCGTGTAGGCCTGCGAGTCGAGATCGTCGAGGAGGGCCGAGGCGGTCCGGGACAGTTCGGCGATCGTGTCGAGGTCGAGACCCTTGTCACCGTCGGCGATCACCGTCACCCGGGGCGGGCGCGCCGCCGCGTCGATCACGACGTCTTCGATGTCGTACCCGGCGCGCGCGAACTCCTCGGCGAGCAAATCGATCACCTGTCGCTGCGACGGCAATCCCGCATACCGCTCCGCCACGGTGAACTCCTCGTCTTGAGTTGTCTCTCGAACTGGTCGAACGGGACCCTACGATACGCCAGGCAGACGGTCCGAAGAACGAAAGTGCCACCTCCGCGGGCCTGTGCGGGAGACGTCGGGCTCGTCGCCACAGGGCGCAATGGCAGGATGTGGCACGTGCCGAGCCGCCCGCCGACCCTGCGCCGCCGTCAGGTGCTGGCCGGGCTCGCCCTCCTGCCCGCCGTCGCGGCCGCCGCATGTGGCGCTCCGCCACCCCCGCCGGATCTCGACGACCTCACCACCGCACTCGACCGGGCCCGCGCCGACAGTCGGCTCGCCGGCCAGGCGGCCGCCGCGCTGCGCGGCCGCGCCGCGGCAACCCTGACCGAGATCGCGCACTTGCGCACCGCTCACGAACAGGCCCTCTCCGACGAGATCGTCCGGCTGACCGGCGCGGCCGCGCCGAGTACCGGCGTGACGGTGACGACGTCGGCGAGCCCGGCGGCGGGCACCCCCGAGCCACCGCCGCCGAACGCCGACGACATCGTCGGGTCGTTGCGCGCGTCGGCCGACAGCGCATCGCACTCCGCGGCGACGCTGTCGGGCTACCGCGCCGGATTGCTCGCCTCGATCGCCGCGGCCTGCACGGCCGCCTACACCGTGGCACTGGCCTCCCCCGGCGGTGCCGGGTGACATCTCCGACGCCGAGTCCTACTCAGGGCCCGACCACACGTCCCGCCGACCCCGCTCTGGGCGCGCTGTTCGACGCGGTCGCCGTCGAACACGCGACGATCTACGGATACGGGTTGGTGTCGGCGCACTCCACCCCGGAGGACAACAGTCTGGTCGCCGGCGCGATGGCCGAACACCGGGCTCGGCGCGAGGCCGCGATCAAGTTGCTCGAGGACACCGGGGGCGCCGTGCCGCTGCCAGCGGCGGGCTACTCGATGCCCTCGGAAGTCGACACCCCCACCCAGGCAGCCTCGCTCGCAGTACGCATGGAAGACGACGCCGCGACCGCGTGGCGGGCGGTCGTCGAGCAGGCGACCGACGAGAAAGTGCGCGCGTTCGGTGTGGCCGCGATGCTCGAAACCGCGGTCACCGCCGCGCGATGGCGCGGTGTCGTCGGGACGACACCTGTCACGGTGCCGTTCCCCGGCGGTACCGAGTAGCAGCTAGCGGATCGCTGCGAGGATCTCCTCGGACGCCGAGCCCGCGGGGACATCGCGCTTGTCACCGCTGAACCGGTCCCGCAGTTCCACGACGCCGTCGGCCCAGCCGCGACCGACCACGACGATCCACGGCACACCGAGCAGTTCGGCGTCCTTGAACTTGACCCCCGGTGACGCGGTCCGGTCGTCGAGCAGTACGTCGACGCCGCGGAGGTCCAGATCGGCGGCCAATTCCGTTGCCCCGGCGCGCGCCTCGGCGTCTTTGTTCGCGATCACCACGTGCACGTCGAACGGCGACACCGACGACGGCCACCGCAACCCCAGTTCGTCGTGTTGCTGCTCGGCGATCACCGCCACCAGCCGGGACACCCCGATCCCGTAGCTGCCCATCGTCAGGCGCACCGGTTTGCCGTCCTCGCCGAGCACGTCGGCAGTGAATGCGTCGGCGTACTTGCGGCCGAGCTGGAACACGTGGCCGATCTCGATCCCGCGGGCGGCCACCAGCGGGCCCGCCCCGTCCGGCGACGGATCCCCCTCCCTCACCTCGGCGGCCTCGATCGTGCCGTCGGCGACGAAATCGCGCCCCGCGACCAGGTCGACGACGTGCTTGCCGACCTCGTCGGCGCCGGTGATCCACGCGGTGCCGTCCACCACACGGGGATCGACCAGATAGCGAACCCCGTTGGCCAGCAACCCTTTCGGACCGATGTACCCCTTCTTCAGGAACGGGTACTTCGCGAAGTCCGCGTCGTCGAGCATCGCGAACTCGGCCGGCTCCAGTGCCGCGCCGAGGCGCTTCTCGTCGACCTCGCGGTCCCCGGGCACGCCGACGGCCAGCAACTCCCAGTCACCGCCGGGCACACGGATTTTCATCAGGACGTTCTTCAGGGTGTCGGCCGCCGTGACGGTGCGCCCCAGGTCGGCGGAGTTGGCCCAGTCGACCAGTGTCGCGATCGTCGGGGTGTTTCCGGTCTCGTACACCGTCGCCTCGGGAAGCCCGTCGAAGGGGATCGACTCGGGAACCGCCGTGACGACGGCCTCGACGTTGGCCGCGTAGCCGGACTCGACACACCGCACGTAGGTGTCCTCACCGACCTCGCTCTCGGCGAGGAATTCCTCAGAGGCGCTGCCGCCCATCGCCCCGGACACCGCGGACACGATCACGTAGCGGACCGCGAGGCGGGCGAAGATCCGCTGATATGCCTCTCGGTGCGCGTGGTAGGCCTTTTTCAGACCGTCTTCGTCGATGTCGAACGAGTACGAGTCCTTCATCAGGAACTCGCGGCCCCGCAGGATGCCGGCGCGGGGACGCGCCTCGTCGCGGTACTTGTTCTGGATCTGGTAGAGCCGCAGCGGAAAGTCCTTGTACGACGAGTACTCACCCTTGACGGTCAGGGTGAACATCTCCTCGTGGGTGGGGCCCAGCAGGTAGTCGTTGTCGCGCCGGTCCTGCAATCGGAACAACGTGTCGCCGTACTCGGTCCAGCGGTTGGTGGTCTCGTAGGGCGCGCGCGGCAGCAGCGCCGGGAACAGGATCTCCTGTCCGCCAATGGCGTTCATCTCGTCGCGGACGATCGCCTCGATCCTGCGAAGCACCTTGAGCCCGAGGGGCAGCCAGCTGTAGAGCCCGGGACCGACCGGCCGGACGTAGCCGGCCCTGATCAGCAGCTTGTGGCTCGGCACTTCGGCGTCGGCCGGGTCGTCGCGCAGTGTGCGCAGGAACAGCTCGGACATGCGGGTGATCACAGCCGACCACCTTAGGCCACTTTTGCGACGGCCTGCCTAGAGCTCCCCCGCCTCCACGGCTTCCCTGGTCTCTCGGGCCCGGGCGATGTCGCGCGCCGGGTAGCCGATGAACAGCGCCGCGACGCCGACGAGGATCGCGATCGCAGCCACCCACAGCAGCGCGTAGGTGTACCCGTGACCAAGGGCGTCGAGCTGCGCGGGTGTCATGGCCGTGACCGAGCCGGTGGTGCCTCCCAGGTACAGCGTGCGGGAGACCTGCACGGCCTGGACCACCACGAGGACCAGCGGACCGCCGAGGTTGAACACCATCAACGTGACCGACGACAGCGAGCCGATCCGACGGGCGGGAACGTTGGCCAGCAGACACAGCGGCAGGATCACCGAGATCACGCCGATGCCGAGCCCGCCCACCACGACGGGCACGAACAGGTCGGGGAAGTAGGGCACGAATCGGTCCAGCGTCGAGCCGTAGAGCATGGCCAGCAGCACCAGCACGCCTCCGCCGAGGATCACCCAGCGCGGCGCGATCCGGGGTGCGACATAGGTCGCGATCACGTTGCCGACGACGAAAGCGGCCGCGAACGGCAGGAAGCTGATGCCGGCCCGCAGCGGCGAGTACCCGAGGACATCCTGGACGAGCAGGCCGATCATCACCGACAACGTGAGCATGACGCCGCCGGCCAGGAAGTACGCCACGAACGACGCGATGCGGTGCCGGCTGTCGAAGATCGACAGCGGCACGAGCGGATTGTCCGCACCGCGCTCGTCGAGCACGAACGCGACGAGAAAGACGACGGCGGCCACCGCGGCGCCGATCACCCACGGATCGCCCCAACCCAGCGCCGGGCCCTGGGTGAAGACCAGCACCGCCGATGTACAGGCCAGCGTGGCCAGCAGCGCACCGGTGATGTCGAGCTTGATGCGCTCGAGGTGGGTCTCGGTCAGCCGGAACACCGCGATCGCAATGATCGCCACCCCGATCGGCACGTTGACCAGGAACGCCAGCCGCCACGAGATGCCCGTGACGGCGCCCCCGAGCACCAGCCCCAGGACAGAGCCGAGGCCCTGCATGGCCGCGGAGACGGCGAGCGCGCGGTTGCGTGGCTCTCCGACGGCGTAGGTCGTCGCGATGAGCGCCAGACCCGTCGGGGCGGCCACCGCCGCGCCGATGCCCTGCACCGCGCGGGCGATGACGAGCGTGGCCTCGTCGTTGGCCAGCCCGCAGATCAGCGATGCGATCGTGAACACGCCGACTCCGGACAGGAACGCCCGCTTGTGGCCGATGGCGTCACCGATGCGCCCGCCGAGCAGCAGCAGACCACCGAAGGCCAGCACGTAAGCGGTGATCACCCAGCTCTTGCCCGCATCGGAGAGGCCGAGGTCGGCCTGCATGCGCGGCAGAGCGACGATCACGATGGTCCCGTCGAGGGTGGCCATCAGCTGCATGCCGGTGATCGCGACGATCGCGATGCCCAACGAGGACGCCAGCGGGGCCCGGGAGGACATGGTTCGCCACCCTACCGGTGCGACTTCGGCGTGTTGGTCGTCGCTGTGCGACGGTCAGCACGCCGTAATCGCGCTGGAGCTAAAGCTCTCCGGCGTCGATCGCGTCCTTGACTTCCTGCGCGTGCGCCACCTGCTCGGCGGTGTACCCGATGAACAGCGCCACCGCGCCGACGATCACCGCGACTGCGGCCACCCACAGCAGACCGTAGGTGTAGCCCTGGTCGAGAGCGTGCAGCTGCACGGCGTTCATGTCCTTGACCGGGCCGTTGGTGCCGCCCAGGTACAGCGTGCGGGACGTGATGACCGCCTGGATGATCGCGAGCACGACCGGCCCGCCGAGGCTCTGCAGCATCAGTGCGATCGCCGATACCGGACCGATCTGATCGAACCCGACGCCGGCGATCGCCGACACCGTCAGCGGCACCACGATCATGCCGATCCCGAAGCCGCCGATCGTGATGGGCAGCACCAGGTTCGGGAAGTAGGGAATGTTGGCGTCCAGCGTCGAGCCGTAGAGCATCGCCGCCAGCACCAGGATGCCGCCGCCGATGACCAGCACGCGGGGCGGGAACTTCGACACCAGCGCCGACGACACGCCGAGTCCGATGCCCAGGGCGATGACGAACGGGATGAACCCGACGCCCGCCTTCAGCGCGCTGTAGCCCATGATGTCCTGCACGTAGAGCCCGATCAGCACGGTCAGCGTGAACATCACGCCGCCGGCGAGGAAGATCGCCGCGAAGGTCGACAGCCGGTTGCGGTCGCGGAACAGCTCGAACGGCACGACGGGGTTCTCGGCGGTGCGCTCCACCCACAGGAAGGTCAGGCCGCAGGCCATCGCCACGACACCGGAGCCGATGGTGATCGGCGAGACCCAGCCGGCCTCCGGACCCATCGAGAACGCGAACACCGCGGCGGTGCAGCCCATCGTGGCCAGAAGTGCCCCGGTGGCGTCGAGCTTGAGCCGTTCACGGTGGGTCTCGCGCAGTGTGGTGCGGGCCAGGTGGATCATGACCAGGCCGATCGGGACGTTGATCAGGAACGCCCAGCGCCACGACACCTCGGTCAGCGCGCCACCGACGATCAGCCCCATCACAGAGCCGACGCCGGTCATCGCCGCGAAGATCGCCGTGGCGGCGTTGCGCGCCGGACCCTTCGGGAACGTGGTCGCGATCAATGCCAGTGCCGTCGGGGAGGCGATCGCCGCCCCGACGCCCTGCAGCAGCCGGGCGATCACCAGGGTCGCTTCGTTCCAAGCCAGCCCGCACAGGATGGAGGCGATGGTGAACAGAGCGACGCCGACGACGAAGGTCCGCTTGCGCCCGATCACGTCACCGAGGCGGCCACCGAGGAGCATCAGGCCGCCGAAGGTCAACACGTAGGCGGTGATCACCCAGCTGCGTCCTGCGTCGGAGAGGCTCAGCTCGTCCTGGATCTTGGGAAGCGCGACGATCGCGACCGTGCTGTCCATCGTCGCGAGAAGCTGCATGCCGCCGATGGCGATGACCGCGGCGATGAAGCGCCGCGACGGCAGCCAGGCCGGCGTCTTGGGGGATCGTGAGCCACCGGCTCCGTCCGCAGCCGCGCTGATGCGGGCCGGTACGGCCTTGTTGGCGCCCCGCCCCTTGCCTTCAGCATCTCGAGAGATGGCGGCACGCTCTGCGTCATTGAGAGCCGTCATAACGAGTTACCTTACAGTACTCTTAATATCTCTTTAGGCCGCGAAGGCCGCCACGGCACCGATCACGATGATCGCGGGGGGCCGAATTCCTTCGGATCGGATGCGTTCCGGTGCGTCCGCGAGGGTCGCCCGCAAACTTCTCTGTGCCGACGTCGTTCCATGCTGCACCACGAGCACCGGCGTATCCGCAGGTCGTCCGCCGTCGAGCAGGACTTTGGCGAAAAGCTCGATCCGTTCGACGGCCATCAGCAAAACAATCGTGCCGTGGAGAGCGGCGAGCGCATCCCAATTGACTAACGATTCGGGGTGGTCGGGCGCAACGTGGCCGCTGACCACCACGAACTCGTGCGTCATCGCCCGGTGAGTCACCGGGACACCAGCCAACGCGGGCACCGCTATGGCACTGGTCACACCCGGCACGATCGTCACCGGAATGCCGGCATCGGCGCACGCGATCACCTCTTCGTAACCGCGTGCGAACACGAACGGATCGCCGCCCTTGAGGCGGACCACGAACTTGCCCTGTTTGGCGCGATCGATGAGGACCTCGTTGATGGCCTCCTGCGCCATCGCGCGGCCGTAGGGGATCTTGGCGGCGTCGATGACCTCGACGTCCGGGGACAGCTCGGCGAGCAGATCCTGCGGCGCGAGCCGGTCGGCCACGACGACGTCGGCGTGGGCGAGCAACCGGCGGCCGCGCACGGTGATCAGCTCCGGGTCACCGGGACCTCCCCCGACCAGTGCGACTCCGCCGGCGACCACGCCGGGCGCGTCGGCCGCGATCACGCCCTGCTGCAGCGCCTCGTGGATCGCCGAGCGGATGGCCGCCGAGCGGCGGTGCTCTCCACCGGCCAGCACGCCCACCGACAGGCCTTCGTACTCGAACGTGGCCGGGGTGACGGCGGTACCTTCCACGGCGATGTCGGCCCGGACGCAGAACACGCGGCGGCTCTCCGCCTCGGCGACGATGGCGGCATTGACATCGGGATCGTCGGTGGCCGCGATCACATACCAGGCGTCTTCCAGATCTCCGTCACGAAAAGGCCGCAGCGTCAGCGTGATTCCCTCGATCGCCTCGACCGCGGGGGTGGCAGCGACGGTGATGACGTGCACGTCGGCCTCGGAGGCCACCAGCAGGGGCAGGCGTCGCTGGGCGACCGTGCCGCCTCCCACCACGACGACCTTCTTGCCGGCCAGGCGCAGGCCCACCAGATAGGCGTTGTCGGTCACCCGGCGAGCTTAGAGCGTGCCGCCGCACGGACGAAGCGGGCGATGGCTTCTGGATGGGCAGCCGGATGGATGTGCAGATACCCCGCGTGCACACCCGCCCGGACCGCACCGTCGTCGACCATCGCGCCCGTCCGGCCCCGGTAGCGCCAGGCGGGCTGCCGGCCTGGCGCGTAATGCATTGCGGTGCGGTGGAATTCGTGCCCGACGGCGCGATCGCCGATGCGGTGCAGCGACGAGTCGGTGACAGCCACGGCGTCTCGGTATCCCAGGGTCAGCGATGGCGTGAACGACGCCGAGCCGTTGATCACACCGCACATGGGATGCCCGTCGAGATCGTCGGCCAGGTAGGTCAGGCCGGCGCACTCGGCGTGGATCGGGGCGCCCGAATCGGCCAGCGCGGCGATCTGTTCACGCGCCGCATGATTCGCGGAGAGCTCCGGGCCGAACTCCTCCGGGAAGCCGCCGGGGATGACGAGTGCCGCCGTGTTCGGAGGCAGCGGCTCGGTGAGGGGGTCGAAGGCGACGACGTCTGCGCCTGCCGCGCTGAGCAGTTCGGTGTGCTCTGCGTAGGTGAACGTGAACGCGCGACCTGCGGCCAGCGCAACGGTGACCGGTGGTCCCGCGGGTTCGCAGACGTGCGGGGTCCACGGGTCATCGGGGACATCGCTGCGGGCAGCCGCGACGACGGCGGCGAGATCGACGTGCCGGGCGATCAGCTCCGCCATCGCGTCGACCGCGGCCCCCGCCTGCCGGCCGTGCTCGATCGCGGTCACCAACCCGAGGTGGCGCGACGGGACCGCGAGCTCGTCGGTCCGCGGGACGGCGCCCAACACGGCGATGCCGGCCTGCTCGCATCCCTGGCGTAGCACCGCCTCGTGGCGGTCAGAGCCCACGCGGTTGAGGATCACGCCGACGAGGCGCACCGAATTGTCGAAGGTGGCGAAGCCGTGCACCAGCGCGCCCACGCTGTGGCTCTGTCCGCGGGCGTCGACGACGAGGATCACGGGGGTGCCGAGCAGTCCCGCCACATGGGCGGTGGAGCCGCGCGCAGCCCCGGCCGCCGGCGCGTCGCTGATGCGCCCGTCGAAGAGGCCCATCACGCCTTCGACGACGGCGATGTCGGAGTCGGCACTGCCGTGTCGGTAGAGCGGCCCGATGAGGTGGTCACCGACGAGCACGGGATCGAGGTTGCGGCCGGGCCGACCTGCGGCCAGCCCGTGATAGCCCGGGTCGATGAAATCGGGGCCGACCTTGAACGGGGCGACGCGATGCCCGGCCCGCCTCAGTGCGCCGATGAGCCCGGTCGCGATCGTGGTCTTGCCGCTGCCGGACGCCGGCGCGGCGATGACGATCCCCGGGGTACTCACCACTCGGAACCCCGTCTGTCGTGGTTCGCTGCGCTCACCACTCGGAACCCCGTCTGTGGTGGTTCGCTGCGCTCACCACTCGGAACCCCCGTCTGTCGTGGTTCGCTGCGCTCACCACTCGATTCCTCGCTGGCCCTTGCGGCCCGCGTCCATCGGATGCTTGACCTTGGCCATCTCGGTGACCAGATCGGCGGCATCGAGCAGTGCGGCCGGGGCGTCGCGCCCGGTGATCACCACATGCTGCGTGCCGGGCCGCGACGCCAGCACGTCGACGACCTCGGCCACGTCGACCCACCCCCACTTCAGCGGATAGGTAAACTCGTCGAGCACATAGAAGTCGTGGCGCTCCTCGGCGAGCCGCCGTACGATCTCGGCCCAGCCCTCGGCAGCCGCGGCGGCGTGGTCCTCCTCGGAGCCGGCCTTACGCGACCACGACCAGCCCGCACCCATCTTGTGCCACTCGACGGGTCCGCCGACTCCACGTTCTGCATGCACCCGCCCGAGCTCGCACAGCGCCGTTTCCTCCCCCACCTTCCACTTGGCGCTCTTGACGAACTGGAACACCGCCACGTCGAAGCCCTGGTTCCAGGCCCGAAGCGCCATCCCGAACGCCGCGGTGGACTTGCCCTTGCCCGCACCGGTGTGCACTGCGAGCAGCGGCGCGTGGCGGCGGGCCCGCGTGGTCAATCCGTCGCGGGGTACAGCCACGGGCTGACCCTGAGGCATCGCATTCCCTTCTCAGGCCGCGGCCTGTGTCTTGACCACAGCGGTCAATGCGTCGGCGCGCAACTGATCCAGCCGCACCGCCGGCGCCAGCAGCCGCCGCGCCAGATCTTCGGCCAAACCCAAACGAACGTAGGAGGTTTCGCAGTCCACCACGACGGCAGACGCGCCCTCGGCCACCAATCGTGCTGCTGCTGTGGCCGTACGGCCCAGCGGATCGGGACCGCCGGTCGCCCGCCCGTCGGTGAGTACCACCACCAGGCTGCGGCGCGCCCGGTCCCGCGTCCGTTCCCGGACCACCATGTCGCGCGCGGCGAGCAACCCCTGCGCCAGCGGCGTCCGCCCCCCGGTGTCGAATCGCGCGAGCCGCGTGCTGGCCACGTAGACCGACGACGTCGGCGGCAGCAGCACCCGGGCATCCTGGCCGCGGAACGTGATGACGGCGACCTTGTCACGACGCTGGTAGGCGTCACGCAGCAGCGACAGCGTGGCGCCGCTGACCGCCGACATCCTGTCGCGCGCGGCCATCGAGCCCGACGCGTCGACGACGAAGATCACCAGGTTGCCCTCGCGGCCCTCACGCACCGCGCGCCGCAGATCGTCGGGGCCGGGTCGCAGCCGGCCCTGCCCGCGGTGGCGACCGGCGGCCGCGAGCAGCGTGCCGAACACGTGCATACCGTGGCCGGCTTGCGGGTCGGTGGTCGCGGCGACGACCGTTCCGGTGCGGTTGCGGGCCCGCGAACGACGCCCGGGCGCACCGTCACCGACACCGGGAACCACCAGTGCCTTGGTCCGGAACGCTGCCGAGGGCGCCGCGCTGGGCCGGGTCGGTGGCGGTGAACCCGCTTGCGGCGCAGCGTCTTCGGCGCCGTCGGACGACGAGTTCTGCCCGCCGCCGGGCGGGTCGGGATCCGGCTCGGGTCGGGACTCCGCGGCGGCCTCGCCGGCCTGAGCCATCGCGTCGTCGAGCCGACCCTCGTCGAGCCCGGGGTCGTCGAACGGATCGCGACGGCGGCGATGCGGCAGCGCCAGTTCCGCCGCCACGCGCACGTCCTGCTCGGCGACCTCGGCCGCGCCGCGCCACGCGGCGTGGGCCACCGCGGTGCGCGCCACCACCAGGTCGGCGCGCATCCCGTCGACGTCGAATGCCGCGCAGAGTGCGGCGATGCGCCGTAGTTCGCTGTCGGGCAACACCACATCGCCCACTCGGGTCCGCGCGTCGGCGATGTGGCGGGCCAGCTCGGTGTCGGCGTCGGCGTAGCGCGCGGCGAAGGAGGCGGGGTCGGCTTCGTAGGCCAGCCGCTGACGGATCACCTCTGCGCGGACGTCGACGTCGCGGGAGGCCATGACGTCGACGGTCAGCCCGAACCGGTCGAGCAGCTGCGGGCGCAGTTCTCCCTCTTCGGGATTCATCGTGCCGATCAACACGAAGCGCGCCTCGTGGCTGTGGGAGACCCCGTCGCGTTCGACATGCACCCGGCCCATCGCGGCCGCGTCGAGCAGGACGTCGACGAGGTGATCGTGCAGCAGGTTGACCTCGTCGACGTAGAGCACACCACGGTGCGCCCGGGCCAGCAGTCCCGGCGAGAAGGCGTGCTCACCGTCGCGCAGCACCTTCTGCAGGTCCAGCGACCCCACCACCCGGTCTTCGGTCGCCCCGATCGGCAGCTCGACGAGATGTCCACCCGGATGGGCACTGTCGCCGCCCGCGGCGCGGAATGACTGCGTCAGCACCTGCGCCAGACCCCGCACCGCAGTCGATTTCGCGGTGCCCTTCTCGCCGCGGATCAGCACGCCGCCGATGTCGGGGCGTACCGCGCACAACACCAGCGCCAGCTTCAGGCGATCGTGGCCGACCAGTGCGCTGAACGGGTAGAGCTGTTCTGTCACGGCTTGACCATCGGAACGTGGGGAATCCCGTCGTCGAGGAATTCGTCTCCGTCGCGGACGAATCCGTGCCTGCCGTACATCTCCTCCAGATACGTCTGGGCGTTGATGTGACAGGGATAGTCGCCGACCTCGGCCAGCGCTGCGGTCAGCAACCGCGCAGTGTGCCCGTGTCCGCGATCGGAGCGTTTGGTGCACACCCGCCCGATGCGGAAGGCCTTGTGCCCGGCCGGATGTTCCTCCATCAGGCGCAACGTCGAAATCACTTGCCCCTCGGTGTTTTCCAACCAAAAATGGCGCGTCTCGCTGAGCAAGTCACGGCCGTCGAGCTCGGGATAGGGCGTCGCCTGCTCCACGACGAACACCTCCACCCGCAGCTTGAGGAGCTCGTAGAGCGTGGCGGCGTCGAGATCCTTGGCCCAGCTCCGTCGCAACGCCGCGGTCATCGGCACCGGACCGTCACACGGTCGCCGCGGTCGGGGAATGCTCGGTACCCGCCGACGACACATCGGGTGCGGTCTCGGGCAGTGCACCCGCGGGCTTGTCGAGCTTGAGCACCTTGGTGCCGCGCGCCCAGATCTCTTCGAACAGCTTGGGTTCGGTGGACAGTTGGGTGCCCAGCGACGGGACCATGGCCTTGATCGTGGGCAGCCATGCCTGGTAGCGGTCGCCGAAGCACCGCGACATCACCTCGAGCATCGCGGGCACCGCAGTGGACGCCCCCGGCGACGCGCCGAGCAAGCCGGCGATGCTGCCGTCGGCCGCCGAGAGCACGGTGGTGCCGAACTCGAGCACCCCGCCCTTGCCCTTGGCCTTGCGGATCACCTGCACCCGCTGTCCCGCGATGTCGAGTTCCCAGTCCGAATTCTTGGCGCTCGGCGCGAACTCCCGCAGTGCGTCGACACGTGCCGATTCGCTGAGCAGCAGCTGACCGATCAGGTAGCGCAGCAAGCCCATCTCGGTGAGCCCGACCCCGAGCATCGAGACCAGGTTGTCCGGTTTGACCGACAGCGGCAGATCTGTGATCTTGCCCTGCTTGAGGAACTTCGGGGACCAGCCGGCGAACGGCCCGAACAGCAGCCATGAGCGGCCGTTGATCACCCGGGTGTCCAAGTGCGGCACCGACATCGGCGGTGCACCCAGAGGCGGCAGTCCGTACACCTTGGCCTGGTGGCGCGCGGTGAGGTCGGCGTTGCCGCTGCGCAGCCACTGACCGCCGACCGGGAATCCGCCGAAGCCCTTGGCCTCCTTGATGCCCGCCTTCTGCAGCAGCGGCAACGCGCCACCGCCGGCGCCGACGAACACGAAGCCCGCGTTGAACTTCCGCTTCTGGCCGGTGCGGCGGTTGACGACCTTGACCGTCCACCGCCCGTCCGAGCCCTGGTCGAGGTCGGTGACGCTGTGGCCGAACAGCGTCGACATGCCCTTCTTGGCGCCGAAGCCGATCAGCTGCCGAGACAGCGAGCCGAAGTCGACGTCGGTACCGTCCTGGGTCCAGTTCAGGCCGACGGGCTCGGAGAAGTCGCGCCGCTCGGCCATCAACGGCAGCCTGCGCACGAACTCGTCGCGGTCGTCGATGAACTCCATCGTCGAGAACAGCGGGTTGCTCACCAGTGCGTCGTGCCGGGCCTTCAGGTACTTCACGTTGTCCTCGCCCTGCACGAAGCTGACGTGCGGGATGGGATTGAGGAAGCTGCGCACGTCGGGGATCACGCCGTTCTCGACGGCGTAGGTCCAGAACTGGCGCGACACCTGGAACTGCTCGTTGACGTTGACGGCCTTGCTGATGTCGATGCTGCCGTCCGGACGCGCCGGGGTGTAGTTCAACTCACACAGCGCAGAGTGGCCGGTACCGGCGTTGTTCCACGGGTCGCTGCTCTCGGCCGCCGCGCCGTCGAGGCGCTCGACGAGCGTGATCGACCAATTCGGTTCCACCAACCGCAGCAGCGCCGACAGGGTCGCGCTCATGATCCCTGCTCCAACCAGCAGGACGTCGGTCTTCTCCGCTTCAGACACCAACTCGATCGGCCCTTCGTGGTCGCGTCCCCGTTGCTCACGGCTTACCTGCGTTCAGGTTATCCCGCCGCGCGCAGCCGCAACCCTCCGACCACCTCGCCCACTATGGTGGCTGTCGTGTCCGGATGGCAGCCCGACGTTCTGTCCGGGTACTGGCAGACCACCTTCGCGCTGGGTCCCGACCCCGACGGAGAGGGCGATCTGGAAGCCACCCTGGTACGCCGAGGTGCCGCCGATCCGGCGGCACGCCAGGCCGTGCTGATGGTGCACGGTTTCACCGACTACTTCTTCAACACCGAGTTCGCCGACCACCTGGCCGCCCGCAGCATCGCGTTCTATGCCATCGACCTGCACAAATGTGGCCGCTCGCACCGGCAGGGCCAGACCCCGCACTTCACCACCGACCTCGCCCGCTACGACACCGAGCTCGAGCGTGCACTGACCACGATCGTCGACGAGACCTCGGCCACCGTTCTGATCTCCGGCCATTCGGCCGGTGGGCTGGTGGTCTCGCTGTGGCTCGACCGGCGCCGCCGCCGTGGCGCGCCGCCGGTCGTCTCGGGGCTGCTGCTCAACAGCCCCTGGTTCGACCTTCAGGGACCCGCGATCCTGCGCTCTCCTCCGACCACGGCAGCACTTCGCACGTTGGGACGATGGCGCACGCGAACCGTGGTCCGGCGCCCCACCGAGGGCGGCTACGGGACCACGCTGCACCGCGACTATGCCGGCGACTTCGACTACGACCTGACGTGGAAACCCGTCGGCGGATTCCCGGTGACTCTCGGCTGGATTCGAGCGATCCGCCGCGGACAGGCACAGCTGCACCGCGGACTCGACGTCGGCGTGCCCAACCTGATCCTGCGGTCGGACCGCAGCGTGCGCGAGGTTCCCGACACCGAGCTCATCCAACGCGGCGACGCGGTGCTCGACGTCGCCCAGATCGCCCGCTGGGCCGGCTGTGTCGGCAACCGCAGCACGGTGGTGCCGATCGCCGACGCCAAGCACGACGTGTTCCTGTCGCTGCCCGAACCCCGGCGCGTGGCCTATCGCGAGTTGGATCGCTGGCTCGACTGGCACTCAGAAGAGGGAGAAACCCATGGCTGACTTCGACATCGCGATCATCGGCACCGGCTCGGGCAACAGCATCATCGACGACCGCTACGTCGACAAGAAGGTTGCGATCTGCGAGCAGAACATGTTCGGCGGAACCTGCCTCAATGTCGGCTGCATTCCCACCAAGATGTTCGTCTACGCCGCCGAGGTGGCCGAACAGATCAAGCAGGCATCGACATTCGGCATCGACGCACACGTGGAGGGGGTGCGCTGGCCCGACATCGTCTCCCGTGTGTTCGGCCGCATCGATCCGTTGTCGGCCGGCGGCGAGCAGTACCGGCGGTCGTCCCCGAACGTCGAGGTGTTCAGCAGCCACACCCGATTCGCCGAATCCACAGGCGGCCGCACCGATCCCGATGGCTATCGGCTGCGCACCGACGACGGTGACGAGTTCACCGCCGAGCAGGTGGTGATCGCCGCGGGCGCCCGGGCCACCGTGCCACCGGCGATCACCGAGTGCGGGGTGGCCTACCACACCAGCGACACCATCATGCGGATCTCCGAGCTGCCCGAACACATCGTGATCGTCGGAGGCGGTTATGTCGCAGCCGAATTCGCGCACATCTTCTCATCGCTGGGGTCGCGGGTGACGATCGTGCTGCGCGGCACGACGATGCTGACGCACTGCGACGACACGATCTGTGAGCGGTTCACCGATCTCGCGGGAAAGAAGTGGGAGATCCGCAGCCGCCGCAACATCGCGCACGGATCCTCGGACGACTCCGGGGTGACGCTGACGCTCGACGACGGCGCCACGGTGCACGCGGACACCCTGCTGATCGCGACGGGCCGGGTGCCCAACGGCGACCTCCTCGACGCGCATCACGCCGGTGTGGACGTGGTCGACGGGCGCGTCACCGTCGATGAGTACCAGCGCACCACCGCCCGCAACATCTTCGCCCTCGGCGACGTGAGCTCGCCGTTCCAGCTCAAGCACGTCGCCAACCACGAGGCCAGGGTGGTGAAGCACAACCTGCTGCAGGACTGGGACGACACCGAGAACCTGATGCCGGTCAATCACCGCAACGTGCCGTCTGCGGTGTTCACCGATCCCCAGATCGCCAGCGTCGGATTGACCGAAAACGAGGCGCGCGCAGCGGGTTACCGCATCCGATCCAAGGTGCAGGACTACGGTGACGTCGCCTACGGCTGGGCGATGGAGGACTCCACCGGCTTCGCGAAGCTCATCGTCGACGACGACAGCGGACTGTTGCTCGGTGCACACATCATGGGACACCAGGCGTCCTCGATCATCCAGCCGATCATCGGCGCGATGGCCTTCGACCTGCCGGCCCAGGACGTGGCTCGCAGCCAGTACTGGATTCACCCGGGGTTGCCCGAGGTGATCGAGAACGCGCTGCTAGCCCTGTGCGGTGAGCCGCCGTGGCCGCCGTCGAGGAGACACTAGCCAGCTCACGCGGCTGCACGCAGGTATCCGCGATCGGCTGCGACGTCGACGAGCAGCCGGCGCAGTGTGTTGCGCCCCCGGTACACCCGCGACATCACCGTGCCCACCGGGATGTCGAGGATCTCGGCGATCTCCCGGTGCGGCAGCCCCTCCACGTCGGCGTAATACACGGCCAACCGCTGGTCTTCGCGGAGCTGACCGAGTGCGTGGCGTACCTCGTCGTCGCCGAGCGCCGTCAGGGCCGCGAGTTCGGCTGACGGCAACCCCGTCGACGAGTGGGCCGCCTGCGCTGCGACCTGCGCGTCGGTGACGCTCTCGGAGAGCAGCTCCGCCGGCCGGCTCTGCGCCCTGCGATAGGACGAGATCCAGGTGTTGGTGAGGATGCGCAGCAACCAGGCGCGGATGTTGGTGCCGTCCTGATAGTGGTGAAACGCCGCGTAGGCCTTCAGCATCGTCTCCTGAACCAGGTCTTCGGCGTCGGCGGTGGTGGCGGTGTGACGGCGAGCCGCCCGGTAGAGGGTGTCGAGCAGGGGCAGAGCGTCGCGCTCGAAGCGCTCAAGGTGCGGGTCTGTCGTCATCACCGTGGTCCTCCACATCGATTGCCGGCCAGATGATTCCGGCCTCCTGATGTCCAATCTAGGAGCCGCCCGCCGTACCGCCAGGTGTTCATAGCGAACACACAACATGTGTATCGGGTATGAAAGACGCTCTGACAGATCAGCTTTCGGACGACACGCGACGCTGCTGCACCGTCAGCGCGCCGGGTCCGGTGGCGACGAAGAGCAGGAAGATGAAGCAGTACAGCACCGCCGTCTCTCCGCCGTTGACCAACGGCCAGAAGGCGTCGGGGAAGTGCATCCAGAAGTACGCGACCGCCATCATCCCCGAAGCGACGAATGCCGCAGCGCGGGTGAACAACCCGAGTGCGATGAGGCTGCCGAGCACCACTTCCAGAACGCCGGCCCACCACGCCGGCCAGGTACCCAGCGGAACGGGTTGGCCTTGTGGCCATCCGAACAGCTTCGCCACGCCGTGCATGGCGAACAGGAGCGCGACGACGATTCGAAAGGCCCCGAAGGCCACCGCGGACTGGTTGGTGATCCGGGTTTCGAGCGTGTTGGTGCTCATGGTGATGAAGTCCTCCCCTGTGATTGGGCGCGATTGCATGACTCGGCCGGCGACCATTGGCGGCCACTGTCATCGTCAACGCCCCGGCGGACCGCGGCACCGGACTCATAGGC
This sequence comes from Mycobacterium sp. IDUB_1, assembly GCF_055419625.1. Classification (NCBI taxonomy): domain Bacteria; kingdom Bacillati; phylum Actinomycetota; class Actinomycetes; order Mycobacteriales; family Mycobacteriaceae; genus Mycobacterium; species Mycobacterium sp. IDUB_1. The sequence goes on from NZ_JBVAYA010000004.1 coordinate 313,522, forward strand.
GATTCATAGGTGGCGAGGAAGTTATGAGGACTCTATGAACCGTGATGCCTTCCGTCGGATTCCCGCGACAATGGACCGATGACGTCTGCACCGCTCGAGGGCAGCGGGCCGCGCCGCGCGATCCTGGGCAAGCTGCCGCGCTTGTCGCGCCCCGACGGGTCCCCGATCCGCGTGCTGCTCGTCGACGATGAGCGCGCCCTGACCAATCTGGTCCGTATGGCTCTGAAGTACGAAGGCTGGGACATCGAGGTGGCTCACGACGCCGCGGAGGCGGTGGAGAAGTTCCGCACCCAGTCCCCCGACCTCCTGGTGCTCGACATCATGCTGCCCGACATGGACGGGGTCAGCGTGCTCGGCGAGCTGCGCAGCAGCGGGCCCTACATCCCCACACTGTTTTTGACCGCCCGCGACTCGGTGCACGATCGGGTCACCGGTCTGACCGCCGGCGGCGACGACTACATGACCAAGCCGTTCTCGCTCGAGGAGCTCGTCGCGCGCCTGCGCGGCCTGCTGCGCCGCTCGGCCCACCTCGCGCCACCGGACGACGAGATCCTGACGGTCGGCGATCTGACCCTCGACGCCGCCAGCCGCGAGGTGACCCGCGCCGGCGAGCCGGTGAGCTTGACCTCCACCGAGTTCGAACTGCTGCGGCTGCTGATGCGCAACCAACGCAAAGCTTTGTCCCGCAGCGACATTCTGCGACAGGTGTGGAACTACGACTTCGGCGGCCGCTCGAGCATCGTCGACCTCTACGTCTCCTATCTGCGCAAGAAGATCGATGCAGACCACGAACCCATGATCCACACCGTGCGCGGCGTCGGCTATCTGCTGCGGCCCGCCTCGTGAGGAATGCCTGGCGACGTTGGAGTCTGCTGCGACAGCTCACGGTCGGGGTGTCCGTCGTGGTGATGGCCGTGCTGGTCGCGGTGGGCACGGCATCGGTGGTGAGCCTGCGGGGGTCGGTGCTGGGCATCATCGACGCGCAGCTGGCCGGGGCCGCCAACGCCTCTGTGCAATCGGTCGAGAAGTACCGCAGCACCGTGGGGCCCGACGGTGAACTCCCGCCCCCCGGGTCGATGAAGCCGCTGACCCGCCTGATCGGCCAGGCCCCCGGCAACGTCGTCGCGCTGCTTCGGGGCGGCGCCGTCGTCGACTCGGCGTTGTTCGGTGACGGTGACGCGCAGCCCGCACCACCTGAGGCCACCGCAGCAATTGCCAACCTCTCGTGGAGCGATCCAGCGCCCCGCACCGTCGAGCTGCCCGGACTGGGCTGGTACCGGATGACCGGTCAACCGGGTGGGGCCGGCGAAATCCTGGTGACCGGCGTCTCGCGCGCGCCGGCCTGGGACGCGATGATCCAGGAGTCGGCGGTGGTGTCCGGGATGGTCGCCCTCGCCGTGCTGGTCACCGCGCTGTGCACGATCGCCATCGTGCGCTTCGCGCTGCGCCCGCTGCGCCGGGTCGCGGCAACCGCGGCCGCGGTGGCCGAATTGCCCCTCGACGGTGACAACCACACGATCACGCCGCGCGTCGAGGTCGGCGACACCGATCCGCGAACCGAGGTCGGGATGGTCGGGGTGACCCTGAACCGTCTCCTCGACCACGTCGAGCGCTCCCTCGGCGACGTCGCCGCGTCCAATCGGCGGATGCGCCAGTTCATCACCGATGCCAGCCACGAGCTCCGCACCCCGCTCGCGGCGATCCACGGCTACGCCGAGCTGACCCGCCAAGACAGTGAGGTCCTGCCGGAGACCACGGAGTACTCGCTGGCCCGCATCGAATCCGAGGCGGGGCGAATGAGCGATCTGGTGAGCGATCTGCTGCTGCTGGCTCGCCTGGACGAAGGGCAGGATCTCCAGATCACCGATATCGACCTGACCGAGCTCGTGGTCGACGCGGTCAACGATGCCGCGGTGTCAGCTCCGGCGCACCACTGGCTGACCAGGGTGCCCGACGATCCGGTCTGGGTGCGGGCCGACCGCGCCCAGCTGCACCAGGCGCTGGCCAACCTGCTGTCCAACGCCCGAGTTCACACGCCGGCAGGCACCACCGTGACCACGTCGATCGGACCCGGGATCGGCGACGCGGGTGAACCCTTCGTCGAGTTGACGGTCGTCGACGACGGGCCCGGCATCGACGCCGCCCTGCTGCCGCATCTGTTCGGCCGGTTCGTCCGCGCCGACACGTCCCGGTCTCGGGAGACCGGCAGCTTCGGGTTGGGTTTGTCGATCGCCGCATCCATCGTCGAATCCCACGGCGGCAGCATCAAAGCCGAATCCGGTTCTGAGACAACGACCTTTTCGGTTCGTCTGCCGACAGCCGTGCCGCTCAGTTCGCCAGACCCTGCGCCTGCGTCGTCGCGGCGGTGAACCGCCGCTGCACGTCGGCCCAGTTGACCACGTTCCAGAAGGCCTTCACGTAGTCGGCTTTGACGTTGCGGTACTGCAGATAGTAGGCGTGCTCCCACATGTCGACCTGCAGCAGTGGGACCACACCCAGCGGCACATTGCCCTGCTGGTCGAACAGCTGAAACGTCAGCAGCCTGCTACCCAGCGTGTCGTAGCCCAGCACAGCCCATCCCGAGCCCTGTAACCCGTTGGCCGCCGCGGTGAACTGGGCGCGGAACGCGTCGAAGGAGCCGAACTGGTCGTCGAGTGCCGCGGCCAACTCTCCGACCGGCTTGTCTCCGCCGTCCGGCGACAGGTTCTTCCACCAGATCGTGTGGTTGACATGCCCTCCGAGGTGGAACGCGAGGTTCTTCTCGTGGAGAAAGATCGCACTGTGGTCGCCGGCGCCACGCGCCTCCTCGAGTGCCGCGATCGCGTCGTTGACGCCCTTGACATAGGTCGCGTGGTGCTTGCTGTGGTGAATCTCGTTGATCTGCCCGGAGATATGGGGTTCGAGCGCGCCGTAGTCGTAGCCCAGGTCGGGCAGCGTGTAGTCAGCCATGCACATCCTCTCGTCGGTTACGGACCTCGACTATATCTGTCCACCTGTTCAGATGAGCACTTTTGTGTTATCGTTGCAGTGCGGGCCCGGCCGCGGCAGTCGTCGATGCAGCACATCACCGCATTGCCGCGGCAGGCCCGCGCCATACATGGCGAAAACTGTTGATCGAGAACAGGTTCAAAGAGTCTGAACGGTTCACGGAGTGTGAACGGCTCACGGAGTGTGAACGGCGAAGCCCCAGGGCAGTTCGAGTCGATGCGCCGCGAGCAGTGCAGTGTCGGAGAGCACCTCGCCGATCGGTCCGTCGGCCACCACCGAGCCGTGGTCCATGATCACCGCGCGGGTGCACAACTGCGCGGCATAGGGCAGATCGTGGGTGACGATCATCATCGTGGCCTCGAGCCCGGCCAGTGTCTCGGCCAACTCACGTCGAGCCACCGGGTCGAGATTCGCAGAGGGCTCGTCGAGGACCAAAACTTCTGGCTCGCAAGCCAATACGGTCGCCAATGCGGCCCGTCGGCGCTGCCCACCGGACATGTGGGCCGGGCTGCGGGCGGCCAGTTCGGACATCGAGACGGCCTCCAGTGCGCTGGCCACCCGTGCCTCGAGCTCGGCGCCGCGCAGGCCGAAGTTCGCCGGACCGAACGCGACGTCCTGGGCAAGCGTCGGCATGAACAGCTGGTCGTCGGGGTCCTGGAACACCAACCCCACGCGACGTCTGATCTCGCGCAACGTGCTGCGCACCACCGGTGTTCCACCGATATCGACGCGGCCCTGCGATGCGCTGAGCACCCCGTTGAGGTGCAGCATCAGCGTGGTCTTGCCCGCCCCGTTGGGTCCGAGGAGGGCGATCCTCTCCCCCGGCGCGACATCGAGGTCGACACCGGCCAGCGCGGCGTGTCCATCGGGATAGGTGTAGTGCAGGTCCTCGACGTGGACCGCAGCGGTGCTCATCGAATTCGAGCTCACCGGATCACCCACGCTGACATGGCGACCAGCACCGCGACCGAGGCGGGCAGCAGCGCGAGCACCCACTGCCGAGACGACGCGGCGGCGGGACAGCCTGCGCCGAGAGCCAGCGGCGGTACCCGCCCGTCGAAGCCACGCGACAGCATGGCCAGATACACCCGCTCACCACGCTCATAGGACCGCAGGAACAACGCTCCGACGCCGGCAGCGGTCGCGCCGATCTGGTGCAGCATGCGCGGCGAGTCCCCCCGCGACACCCGGGCCAGCCGCATCCGCCGGATCTCGGCGGCGAGCACGTCGATGTAGCGAATCATCAGCGTCAGCATCGAGACGATCACCGCGGGCACCCGCAGCCGGCTCAACGCGACCGGCAACTCGCGCGCCGTCGTGGTGGCGGCCACGGTCAACGAGGCGGCCACCCCCAGCGTGCCTTTGATCACGATGCCCCACGCCGCGTACAGACCCGGCACCGACAGAGACAGTCCGCCAATGGTGACCTGCTCACCGCCCTCGGCGAACGGAAGCAACACTGCCAGCACGACGAACGGCGCCTCGATGAGCATCCGCGGCAACACCCACCGCAGCGGGATCCTGGCGACCGACCAGACCACGAGCACGATCAGCGCGTAGATACCGAAGGGCCAGAACATCTCTCGCGGGGTGGCGACGACCGCGAGCACGAACGCCATCAGCGCGACGATCTTCACTTCGGCGGGAAGCCGATGCAGCGGCGAGTCACCGTCGCGATACAGCGGATGCGCGTGGCCGGCCCCCATGGTGTCAGTCTCGCTGTCAGTCTTCGGAGGCGGGCGCTGAGACCCGGCGCGAGCGCGCGATCATCCAGAAGGCGCCGGAGGCGACGAGCACCGTCACGGCCACACCGGCCACGCCGGCCAGCCCGCCCGTCCCGTCGCGTCCGCCGATGGAATAGTCCGCCAGCGGGGAGTGCGCGAGCCCGTGCTCGCCGGCGTGCTGGGCGATGCAGTCACCCTGCAGCTGTTCACCATCGGGGGTCTGGACGAGTTGGCAGCCCTGCATGGTGACCGAGTCGAGCCCGTCGGGGCTCGAGCTCGCCAGGTAGGAGAGCCCGCCGGCGATCAGCAGTGTCGCCACAGCGAAGGCGGCCCAGAAGCGCCAGCGGCGCGCGCCGCTCATGCCGCCACCGCGGCAGGTGTGCGGGTGGAGCGCAGGAGGTAGACCAGGTCCGGCCGGGCGCGCACCACGGCGACCACCGTCAGGGCGGTGATGATGCCCTCCCCGATGCCGATCAGGACGTGGGTGCCGAACATGTAGCTCGCCACCGTGGTCAGTGAGGACGATCCCGCGCCGCCCAGTGCGTACTCCAGCACGAAGCCCATCGCGGCGCACACGGTGCCCACGACCGCCGAGACGAACGCGACTCCACCCACGACCGGCACCGACACCTCGCCGCGCATCCGCCGCACGAGGCGGTAGGTCAGCACGGCGGTGCCGTAGCCCGCGGCAACCCCGATCAGCGCCATGTTGGTGATGTTCGTGCCCAATGCCGTGACGCCACCGTCGGCGAACAGCAGACTCTGCACGACGAGCACGATCGCCACACACAGCGCGCCGGTGAACGGTCCCACCAGGATGGCCGCCAGCGCGCCACCGAGCAGGTGTCCGCTCACGCCGGGCAGGATCGGGAAGTTGACCATCTGGACGGCGAAGATGAACGCGGCGACCAGGCCGGCCAGCGGCACGGTGCGCTCGTCGAGCTCCTCCCGGGCCCGCCACGCGCAGATGCCGAGGGCCACCAGGGCGAGGACCCCGAACAGTACGGAGACCGGGGCGTTGACGATGCCGTCGCTCATGTGCATCGCCTCGTAGTGGACAGTCACATCGGCGAGCGTATGACCCATCTGATCATCTGTCTAGCTGATCAGATGAGCAGGCTTTCGGGCTCGTCGACCTACCCGTCCGGGTAGGTGTTTCAGCCTCGGATCCGTTCGCCGGCGGGGTCGTAGAGCGGTCGCAACGACACCGAGATCGGATACCGGCGGGCCCCGACGCTGATCTCGTAGTCCCCGGAGCGCACCCAGTCGGCGTCGATCACGGAGCCGCCCCCGGCGCGCAGGTACGCCAGCCCCACGCAGGCGCCGGTCGTCTCACCCCACGCCGCCGAGGTGGCCTGCCCGGCGACCACACCGTTGCGCAGGATCAGCTCACCACCCCACAGCATCGGTTCGGCCGAGTCGACGCGGAATCCGGCGAGTTTGCGCGCCGGCCCCCGTCGGCGCGCGTTCTCCACTGCCGCACGGCCCAGGAAGTTGATGTCGGTGCCGAGCTTGCAGGCGAACAGCAGGCCGGCCTCCACGGGGTTCTCGCTGGGCGAGAGCTCCCGGCCGAAGGCCCGGTACCCCTTCTCCAGGCGGAGTGACTCGAGGGCGTAGTAGCCACCGCGCGCGACCCCGGGGTCGGCGCGCATCAGGTCCTCATAGACACCGACGGCGAACTCGGCAGGCACGTACAGCTCCCAGCCGAGCTCGCCGACGTAGGTGATGCGGGTCGCGCGCACGGTCGCATACCCCAGCGACAGCAGGCGGCTCGTCCCGAATCCGAAGGCGGCGTCGGACAGGTCGGCGTCGGTGAGCTGTGCCAACAGCTCGCGTGAGCGCGGACCCATGACGCCGAACACCGCGTAGGCCGAGGTGACGTCGACGATGTGAGCGTCCATCCGCGCGTCCGGCAGATTCCTGCGCACGTGGTCTTTGTCCCGCTCGGTGCTCGCGGCGCCGCTGACGACGAGGAATTCCTCGGCGCCGGTGCGGGTGACCGTGACGTCGGCCTCGTAGGTGCCGCGCGCGTTGAGCATGCCGGTGTAGACCGACCTGCCGACCGGCACTCCCACATCGGCGGTACACAGCCACTGCAGGGCGGCTTCTGCGTCTCGGCCGACGACGAGGTACTTGGAGAACGACGTCTGGTCGAACACCGTCACCGCGCTTCGGGTGCTGCGCTGTTCGGCCGCCGACCAGGCCAGCCAGTTCGGCTTGCCCCAGGTGTACTCGATCTCCGGGGCCTGCCCCTCCGGGGCGAAGAAGTTGGCGCGCTCCCACCCCATCTTGCTGCCGAAGTTCGCGCCCGCCGCGTCGAGCAGATGATGCACCGGGGACCGCCGGAAGGGTCGGGCTGTCGTCATTTCCCTATTGGGCCAGGGGATTTCGTAGTGAATGCCCAGCACCTCGGCGACCCTGTCGTGCAACCATCGGTTGTTGCCGTTGAACGGGGCGAACCGGCGGATGTCCACGCCGGTGAGATCGGTGGTCGGGGCGCCCTCGACGATCCATTCCGCGAGTGCACGCCCGGCGCCGCCCGCCGTCGCGATGCCGACGGAGTTGAAGCCGGCGCCGACGAAGAAGTTTCGACACTGCGGCGCTTCGCCGAGGATGAACTGATTGTCCGGGGTGAAGCTCTCCGGCCCGTTGTAGAACTTCTTGATGCCGGTGGTCTCGAGCGCCGGGATGCGCAGCAGCGCGCTGTTCATCAGGATCTCGAAGTGCTCCCAATCCTCGTCCAGCAGCTGGAATTCGAATGGATACGGGATCGCATCGGGGGACACCCACGGTTTTGCCTCGGGCTCGAACCCACCGATGACCAGTCCACCGACCTCTTCCTTGAAATAGGTGTAGCCGTCCGGGTCGCGCAGGATCGGCAGGTCCGGATGCACCCCGGCGATCGGTTCTGACACGACATAGAAATGCTCGGCCGAATGCAGCGGCACGTTGGCGCCCACCATCGCGGCGACCTGTTTGGCCCACTGGCCGGCGCAGTTGATGACGATCTCGGCCTCGACGTCGCCGGCGTCGGTGCGCACCCCCGTCACCGCGCCGTCTGCGGTCGTCACACCGATCACCCGGGTCTTCTCGACGATCCGGGCGCCGCGCATCCGCGCCCCCTTGGCTAGCGCGAACGTCAGGTCGGTCGGGTTAGCCTTCCCGTCGGCGGGCAGCCAGATCGCACCGACCAGATCGTCGGTACGCATGACCGGGTAGTACTCCGCGGCTTCTGCGGGAGTGAGGAGCCGGCAGTCGAGGTCGAAGGCCGCGGCGTTGGCGGCGGTACGGCGCAGCTGCTCCATCCGGTCCTCGGTGCGCGCGACCGTGACGCCACCGCATTGCTTGTAGCCCGCCGACAGACCCGTCTCGGCCTCGAGCTCGCCGTAGAGCGCCGTCGAGTACTGCACGAGCCGCGTCATCCCCTCCGAGGCGCGCAGCTGACCCACCAAACCTGCTGCGTGCCAGGTAGTTCCACTGGAGAGCTGACCCTGTTCGATCAGCACGACGTCAGTCATGCCCAGCTTCGTCAGGTGGTAGGCCACGCTCGTACCGATCACTCCCCCACCGATGATCACGGCGTGGGCGCGCGCGGGCAAGGACTTCGCGGAGGTCATGTCATCCTCGTCGGTCGTCGGCTGCTACCTGGTCGAGCAGCTCGTGGTAGCCGGGATTACGGAACTCGGCGACGGCCGCCTCATAGCGCTCCATCGCCCACTCCCAGAAGTCGAATTCGAGTGAACTGGAACCATTTTGGATGCACCCCCACAGCGTCCAGCCGTACTTGGCCACGATCCCCTGCAGGTGGGCCCGCGCCGTCTTCTCGGGTCGCGGACACCCGTAGTACGCGGTGACGAGCTCGTCGAGCTGGTCGAGGGACAGACCGCACTCGCTCCAGATGTTGCCCAATTCGAAGCACGGGTCGTTGTTGCCCGAGTACTCGTAGTCGATCAGGTGAATCCGGTCGCCGTCCTCGATGAAGTTGCCGGCCAGCAGATCGTTGTTGCACGGCACCAGCGTGGTGTCCGCGGTAAGCACCTTCCGTGCTGCGGCGAGTGCGCCGGCGTGGTCGTGGTAGTCGGCGGGGATGGCGAACCCGAGCCGATGGGTGGTCGCCAGATACGCCGGCTGGCGTTCGAACATGTCGAACCGGTTGACGAAGCGGGGCCCCTCGTGCAGTGTGCGCACCGCCCGCGCCGCCTTCACGATCACTCCGGGGCGTTGGAAGTCGTTGTTGGACAGCGTCTTACCCTCGACATAACCGAGGAGGAGCACACCGAGGTCCGGCCGGTAGTCCAGCACCGGCGCCCCCACCCCGGCGCGGTGCGCGGCCACGCTGTTGGCGTGCTCGCAGTCCCGGTCGATCTCGAGCAGGTTGCGCGTGGTGTCCACGCAGCGCGCGACGTAGATCCCGTCGGCGGTGGTGATCTTCACGTTGCGGTTGGTCAGGCCGCCGGAGAGGTCTTCGGTTGTCCGCTCCCGGCCCGCGAGCACCGGAAGCTGCTCGAGCAGCCCGTCCAGGTGATCGTCGGACAAGGGTGACGACATCGCTTCACTGTACGGGGTCGCCCTTCAAAGGTCTAGACTTAAACCGTCTCAGGTGGTGTCGGCGCGCGACCGGACGCGGATGGTGGTGCGGTCCGAGCGGTGGTAGTCACGCGAATACTCGACCGCAACACCGTTGTCGGAGAACGACGTTCGCACGATGAGCAGCAGCGGGCTGGTCGGCTCGACCCCGAGGATCGCGGCCTGCTCCGGAGTAGCCGACGTCGCCTCGATCCGCTCGTCGGCCGACGACGGACCATGGCCGTACCGGCGCATCAGCGCATACAGCGAGCCGTCCAGGTCGTCCGCAGGCAGGTCCGGAAACACCCCGGCAGGCAGATACGCCTCCTCGTAGACGATCGGTTCGCCGTTGGCCGTTCGGGCCCGCAGGATCTGGTGCACCTGATCGGTTCGGCGCAGTCCCAGTGCCCGGCTCACGTCGGGCTGCGGAGGGCCTGTGCGCACGCCGAGCACCTGCGCGCCGGGTTCGACCTCGATGCGGCGCATCTGCTCGGTGAAACCGGGCAGGCTCGCGTGGTCGAACTCGATACGGGGCGACGTCACGAAGTTGCCGCCGAATCGGCCGCGCCGGCGGTCGATCAGACCCTTGCTCTCCACGGCACCCAGCGCCTGACGCAACGTCATCCGGCTACATCCCAGCGCGGTGGCGATCTCCACCTCCGGCGGCAGCTTGTCCCCCGGCACCAGCCGCCCGGACGCGATGAGCCCTTGAAGCCAGGCCGCGATGCGGGCGTGCACCGGCCCGTCGCTCTTGCCACCGAGCACCGGCCCCGGCGCCAGCGGCGGCTCGTCGATGCTCAGGACCCGTGTCACCCGTGTCTGGCCCCGATCCAGTGCAGCAGATCGTGGACGGTCTCGTCGTCGAGTCGGTACCGCACCGACCTCCCGACCCGCTCGTTGCTCACCCACCCCTGCTGACGGAGCACCCGAAGCGCCTGGGACACCGCGTTCTCCGAACGTCCGAGGGCTGCGGCAAGATCGCTGACGACGATTCCCGGCGAGCGATGCAGGCACAGCAGGATCTCGAGGCGGTGCGGGTCGGACACCAGGTCGAAGCGCTGCGCCCAGCCCGCGGTGTCGACCTCGGCCAGCGCCGACGACGCACGTTCGACGAGTTCGGCATCCTCCACACGTGCAATCTAGCCTCCGAGCCACCCCGGTGGCCCACATCCGCGCCGTCAGCGCTTCGTCGCGGTGACGAGCAGGTACTCCGCGTCGTAGGCGGTGCTGTCCTCGTCCTCGCTGCGATTCCACGCGGTCAGGAACTCCAGGAAGTCACGGTCGAGGGCCTCGACGCGCTCGGGATGCTCGCGGGTGTTGCGGTACGCAGCGATGGTCGGCCCGTAGTTTCGCTTCCAGTACTCCCTGAACTCCAGTGGTGTGGCGCAGTGGTCCATGCGCACGCTGCGCCGCCGCATCGACAGGTCGCTGACGCGGTCACCGAACAACGCGCGGACGTGCTCTTCGCTGCCCCACAGCGGGGGCGGGTCGGCTCCGGGCGGGGGTGGCGGCGCGTACGGCTTCATCGTCGCGAACAGGTGACCGATGAACCCTTCGGGCGTCCAGCTGATCAGACCGATCCTGCCGCCGGGGCGGGCCACGCGGACCAGTTCGTCGGCGGTCGCCTGGTGGTGGGGTGCGAACATCGCACCGACACAGGACATCACGATGTCGAAGCTGTCGTCGGCGAACGGCAGCGACTCGGCGTCGGCTTCCACCCACTCGAGCGTCACTCCGCGCTCGTCGGCGATGCGCCGCCCCTGATCGAAGAGCTCGGGGGTGAGGTCGCTCGCGGTGACGACCGCACCTGTCGCCGCGGCGGGGATCGCGGCGTTGCCGGAGCCGGCCGCGACGTCGAGGACCCGGTCACCGGCGGCGACGCCGCAGGCCGCGACGAGCTCCGGGCCGAGGCTCGGGATGATTTCTGCGGCGACCGCGGGATAGTCGCCGGAGGCCCACAGCGCGCGGTGTCTGGCTTTGAGCTCTCGGTCCTGCGCTGCCCTGTCATGGGTGGTGTCGGCCATCGCGTGTTACCTCCGTGCAGCGATGGTCCCACTTTCCGCCCTGGCCGACGGCGGTTCGAAGCTCCTGGAATCAGTCCAGGAAGCCGTGCAGCAGGGCCGCCGAACCCCAGACGTGCGCGGCCATCGTCTGGGCGGCGGTGCCGACGTCGCCGGCCAGGATCGCCGCGACGATCGCCTCGTGCTGCTCATCGGAGTGCGCGATGTTGCGCGCCAACAGCGGGATGCAGTCGAGCAGTTCGTTGAGCCGCATCCGGTTCTGCGCCACCAGCGGCACCAGTGACGGCACCCCTGCCGCCTCGGCGATCGCGAGATGCAGGCGGGAGTCCAGCCGTCGGTAATCGGCTGGATCGGCACCGCGCACGTCGATCAGCCTGCCGCGCAACGCTTCCCGCTCACTCACACCAAGGGTGCGCTCGGCGGCCATGCGCGCCGCCCCCACCTCGAGGATCTCGCGCAGCCGTAGCGCGTCGTCGATGTCGGCGCGGCGCAATTCGACGTCGTCGGTGCGCGGTGTCGGCAGCTCCTCGGCCAGGAAGGTGCCGCCGTAGCGGCCGCGGCGCGAGACCAGATACCCGGCGTCCGAGAGGGATTTGATCGCCTCCCGCACGGTGTCGCGGCTGACACCGAGCCGGGCGGCGAGCTCCCGCTCCGGCGGCAGTGACTGACCCGGTGCCAGCACTCCCAACCGGATCGTCTGCAGGAGTCGCTCGACCGTGTTCTCGAATGCGTTCAGCGGCCGCACCGGACGCAGCAGGGCTGCGCTCGGGTCGGAGTCGTCCGCATCGGCCGTCATCGGGTGGCTACCGAGGCATCACAGCGGGGTGACGTAGTGGCCGCTGATCCCGCCGTCGACGAGGAACGACGACGCGGTGATGAACGAGGCGTCGTCGCTGGCGAGGAACGCGACCGCAGCGGCCAGTTCCTCGGGCTCGGCGAAGCGGCCGACGGGCACGTGCACCAGACGGCGCGCCGCCCGCTCGGGGTCCTTGGCGAAGAGTTCCTGCAGCAGCGGGGTGTTGACGGGGCCGGGGCACAGCGCATTGACCCGAATGCCCTGGCGGGCGTACTGCACACCGAGCTCGCGCGACATCGCCAGCACGCCGCCTTTCGACGCGGTGTAGGAGATCTGCGACGTCGCCGAGCCCATCACCGCGACGAACGACGCCGTGTTGATGATCGAGCCCTTCTGCGCCGGAACCATGTGTCGCAGAGCGGCTTTGCAGCAGAAGAACACCGACTTGAGGTTGATGTCCTGCACGCGCTGCCAGGCGTCGATGCCCGTGTTCTCGATGAGGTCGTCCTCGGGCGGGCTGATGCCGGCGTTGTTGAACGCGATGTCCACCCCGCCGTGGACCTCGACGGCCGTGTCGAAGAGCTTGTCCACCGCGACCTGATCGGACACGTCGACCTGCACGAAGGTCACGTTCATGTCGTTGGCGACGCTCTGCCCGGTGGCCTCGTCGAGGTCGCCGATGACGACGATGGCACCCTCGGCCTGCATGCGCTTGGCCGTCGCCAGACCGATGCCGCTGGCGCCGCCGGTGATCACGGCGACCTTGCCGGCCAGCCGCTGGGTCAGATCCATCAGTGCTCAACCTCCTGAAGTGTGTCAACAGCTATGAAGACGTTCTTGGTCTCGGTGAACGACAGTGGGGCGTCCGGGCCGAGCTCACGACCCAGCCCGGATTGTTTGAAGCCGCCGAACGGGGTGCTGTAGCGCACCGACGAATGCGAGTTGACCGACAGGTTGCCCGATTCCACGGCGCGGGACACCCGCAGCGCACGCGACAGGTTGTCGGTCCAGATCGACCCGGACAGCCCGTAGGGGGTGTCGTTGGCGAGCGCGATCGCATCGGCCTCGTCCTCGAACGGCAGCACCGTCACGACCGGACCGAAGATCTCCTCGGTGACCGTGCGGTCGTCGCGCGCAGGTGTGAGAACCGTGGGCGGGAACCAGTATCCCGGACCCGATGGCGCGTCCCCGCGGAAGGCCACCGGGGCGTCGTCGGGAACGTAGCCGGCCACCGATTCCCAATGCGGCTTGGACACCAGCGGGCCCATCTCGGTGCCTTCGGCGCGCGGATCCCCCACCACCACACCCTTGACGGCCGGCTCGAACAGTTCCATGAAGCGATCGAAGACGCTGCGCTGCACCAGGATTCGGCTGCGGGAGCAGCAGTCCTGGCCGGAGTTGTCGAACACACCGTAGGGCGCCGTCGCCGCGGCTTTCTCGAGATCGCAGTCGTCGAAGACGATGTTGGCGCTCTTGCCTCCGAGTTCCAGCGTGACGCGCTTGACCTGCTGCGCCGCGCCGGCCATCACCCGCATGCCGACTTCGGTCGAGCCGGTGAACACGATCTTGCGGACATCGGGATGGGTGACGAAGCGTTCGCCCACCACGGAGCCGCGGCCGGGCAACACCTGGAACAGGTCAGCCGGCAACCCCGCCTCGAGGGCGAGTTCGCCGAGCCGCATCGTGGTCAGCGGCGTCCACTCGGCGGGCTTGACCAGCACGGCGTTGCCAGCGGCCAGCGCTGGGGCGAACCCCCACGACGCGATCGTCATCGGGAAGTTCCACGGCGTGATCACACCGACCACGCCGAGCGGTTCGTTGAACGTGACGTCGAGCCCGCCGGCGACCGGGATCTGCTTGCCGGACAACCGCTCCGGGCTGGCCGAGTAGTACTGCAGCACGTCGCGGACGTGGCCGGCCTCCCAGCGGGCGTTGCCGACGGGGTGGCCGGAGTTGGCGACCTCCAGCTGCGCCAACTCCTCGACATGGGCGTCGACGACGGCGGCAAAGGCACGCAACGCGCCCGCCCGCTCCGCCGGCGCCAGCCTGGCCCACGCCTTCTGCGCCACGGCGGCCCGCGCGACCGCGTCGTCGACGCCGGCCTCGTCGGTGTGGGTGACGGTGCGCAGCACCTCCTCGGTGGCCGGGTTGATCACGTCACTGGTCTTGCTCATGCGCTCACTTTCCTCGCTGCGTTCTGCGCCGCGGCGCCGACCAGGCCCGCGAACAGACGCAGGTCGTCGAGCCGCTCTTCGGGATGCCACTGCACCGCGATCACCCATTGGCCGGGGTGGCGGCGCGGATCCACCTCGATTGCTTCGATCACGCCGTCGCTGTCCGACGCGCTGACGATCAGACCGTCGCCCAGTCGATCGATGGCCTGGTGGTGGTAGCACTGCGCGTCGGTGCCCGAGCCGACCAGCGCGGCCACCCGCGTACCGGGGACGGTGGTGATCGTCGACGTCGAGAACATCGCGTTGCCCTGCTGGTGGCGGGGATGGCCGAGCACGTCGGGCAGGTGCTGGTGCAGCGACCCGCCGAGCGCGACGTTGAGGACTTGGGCGCCGCGGCAGATACCCAGCACGGGCAGGCCGCGGCGCAGGGCGGCGTGCAGCAGCGCCAGCTCGAACGCGTCGCGGGTGCGGCTGTCCGCGGTCGGTTCGTCGGTGGCCGGATGCCGGGTGCTGCCGTAGGCCGCGGGGTCGACATCTCGCCCGCCGGTGACGATCAACCCGTCCAGCCCGTCGAGGATGCGATCGGCGATGGCGCCGTCGACCGGCTGCGGCGGGAGCAGCGTCGCGATGCCGCCGGCCAGCCCGACGCCCTCGAAGTAGATCGCGGGCAAGAAGCTGGCCCGCACATCCCACACCCCGGTCTGGGCCTGCTGCAGATAGGTCGTCAGCCCGATGACTGGCCGTACAGGATCAGAGGCGTTCAAAACCGCGCACCCTTTCCCAATCTGTCACCGCGGCGTTGAAGGCCTTGAGCTCCACGCGCGCGTAGTTCAGGTAGTGGTCGACCACGTCGTCGCCGAACGCCTCACGGGCGATCGTCGAGTTGTCGAACAACTCCACGGCCTCGGCCAGCGTCGTGGGCAGCCGCTCGGCGTCGCTCTTGTAGGCATTGCCCTCCAACGCATCCGGCAGCTCGAGCTCGTTCTCGATGCCGTACAGACCGCCGGCGATCAATGCCGAGACCGCGAGGTACTGGTTGACGTCGCCGCCGGGCGCACGGTTCTCCATCCGCATGCCTGCTCCGTGGCCGACCACGCGCAGCGCGCAGGTGCGGTTGTCGAAACCCCACGCGATCGCCGTCGGCGCGAAGCTTCCTTCGGCAAAACGCTTGTAGGAGTTGATGTTCGGCGCATAGCACAGGCTGAATTCCCGCATGGTGGCCAGTTGACCTGCGATGAAGCTGCGGAACAACGGTGTCATCCCGTCCGCGGCGTCGGCGTCGGCGAACACCGCACTGCCATCCTCACCGCGCAGCGAAATATGGATGTGGCAGCTGTTGCCCTCGCGCTCATCGAATTTCGCCATGAACGTCAGGCTCTTGCCGTGCTGGTCGGCGATCTCCTTGGCGCCGTTGCGGTAGATGGTGTGGTTGTCACAGGTGGTGCGCGCATGGTCGTACCGGAACCCGACCTCCTGCTGGCCCAGGTTGCACTCCCCCTTGACGCCCTCGCAGTACATACCCGCGCCGTCCATGCCGAGCCGGATGTCACGCAGCAGGGGCTCCATGCGCGTCGACGCGAGCATCGCGTAGTCGATGTTGTAATCGGTTGCCGGGGTGAGGTTCTTGTATCCGGCGGCCCAGGCGTCGCGGTAGGTGTCGTCGAACACGATGAATTCGAGTTCGGTGGCGGCATAAGGCACCAGACCGCGCTCGGCGAGGCGGTCGATCTGGCGGTTGAGGATGCTGCGCGGCGCCTGGGTCACCGGTCGACCGTCCGTCCATGACAGATCGGCCATCACCAGCGCGGTGCCTGGCTGCCACGGGATACGGCGCAGCGTGGCGAAATCCGGCGTCATCACCATGTCGCCGTAACCGGTCTCCCAGCTCGAGATCGCGTACCCGTCGACGGTGTTGTTGTCCACGTCGACAGCCAGCAGGTAGTTGCAACATTCGGCGCCGTGCTCGGCGACGTCGTCGGCGAACAGCCGCGCCGAGATCCGCTTACCGGTCAACCGGCCCTGCATGTCGCAGAACGCGACGATCACCGTGTCGATGTCCCCGGAGTCGACCAACCCGTCCAGCTCGGATCGCGACAACATGCCTCGTGTCCCCATCGGTGTCCTCATCCTCGTCACCCTGCATCGGCCCGTGTGCCCGCCGCGCGCTTTCGCGCCCGAACACACTCGCACAAATCTGCCTCCAAAGGTAGGACACCAGACCAATAGCGGTTTATTGTCATGCTCGGCGCCTGCGCCGCCGCCGACGCGCACCTGTCCCCCCACACAGGAGGTCCCCCGTGCCCGAAGGTCACGAACTGCTCGACGACGACGAAAAGCACCTCGCCTCGCTGGGATACACCCAGGAACTGCACCGATCGTGGTCGGGGTTCTCCAACTTCGCGATCTCGTTCTCGATCATCTCGATCCTGGCGGGCTGCTTCACCTCGTTCGGCCTGGGCTGGAACAACGGCGGCCCGGCGGCCATCGCCTGGGGCTGGCCCATCATCGCGGTCTTCATCCTGATCATCGGGCTGTGCATGTCCGAGCTGGTCTCGGCGTTTCCCACCTCGGGTGGGATCTACTGGTGGGCAGCCAAACTCGGCGGCCCCAAGGCCGGCTATTACACCGGTTGGCTCAACCTCGTCGGGCTCATCGCCATCCTGGCTTCCGTCGCCTACGGCAGCGCGACCTTCCTGGACCTGACGTTGGGCACCTTCAGCGAGAGCTGGCTCGCCGGCTACAGCCTCACCCGGACCTTCGTGATCTTCATCGTGATCCTCGTCGTCGTCGCGCTGATCAACATCTTCTCGTCGCATCTGCTGGCCGTCATCAACAACATCTCGGTGTGGTGGCACGTCATCGGCGCCCTCGCCGTCGTCGCCATCCTGTGGCTGATCCCCGAGCAGCACGCCAGCTTCTCCACCGTGTTCACCACCACCGTCAACAACACAGGCTGGTTCGGCGGCTCGACCTCCGGCTTCGGCTTCCTTCTCTTCGTGCTGCCGATGTCGGCGATCCTGACGCAATACACGATCACCGGGTACGACGCGTCCGCGCACCTGTCCGAGGAGACCAAGAGCGCGGCCGACGGAGCGGCCAAGGGCATCTGGCGATCGATCTTCTACTCCGCGATCGGCGGCTGGATCCTGCTGCTGACGTTCCTGTTCGCCGTCCAGGACGTCGACGGCGTGACCGCCGGCGGCGGCGCCGTGGCCACGATCTTCACCCAGGCCATGGACTCCAAGTGGGTGGCGATCGTGCTGCTGATCTCGACGGCCGGGCAGCTGTTCTGCACCACCGCCTGCCAGACCAGCGCGTCCCGCATGCTCTTCGCCTTCAGCCGCGACCGGGCCGTGCCGGGACACCAGTTGTGGTCCAAGGTCAACGGCAATCGGGTGCCCGCCAACGCGGTGATGCTGACGGCGGCCATCGCGGCGATCATCACCCTGCCTGCACTGGTCGAGGTCGACATCAACGGCGCCCCGGTTCCCGTCGCGTTCTTCGCCGTCGTCTCGATCGGCGTCGTCGGCCTGTACCTGTGCTTCGCCGTGCCGATCTACTACCGCTGGAAGGCCGGCGATTCGTTCCCGCTGGGCAAGTGGAACCTGCGCGGACACCACCGGTGGATGGCTCCGGTGGCGATCCTCGAGATCGTCATCACCTCGATCATCGCGATGTTCCCCACCTCGATCAGCGGTGCGCCGTGGGACCCGAGTTTCGAGTGGAAGTTCGTCAACTACACCCCGCTGCTCGTCGGCACCGTGCTCATCCTGCTCTACATCTACTGGCACGCCTCGGTGAAAAAGTGGTTCACCGGGCCCATCAAGCAGGTCGACGAGTCCGGCGGAGAGCTGGAGAACGTCGGCTGACCCTGTGACGCGGATCTCGATCTTGATGCCGAATCGGCGTTTGGCGGGCTGACGGGCGGGTAAACCGTTCCATCGCCGCGCGGTGCTGCGCGGAGTCAACGTCTGATCGAGGAACGCCGACACTACAGTAGGGTCGAACACGTGTGTGGAGCCACCGGCGAGGTACGCCTCGACGGAACCAACCCAGATGTCCGCGCCGTCACCGCGATGGCCGAAGTCATGGTCCCCCGCGGCCCCGACGCCGCCGGCGTCTGGTCGCAGGGCCGTGTCGCTCTCGGCCACCGGCGGCTGAAGATCATCGATCTCACCGAAGCCGGTGCGCAGCCGATGGTCGACGCCGAGCTCGGATTGTCGATCGCCTGGAACGGCTGCATCTACAACTACGAGAGCCTTCGGGACGAACTGTCCGGCCACGGGTACCGGTTCTTCTCCCACAGCGACACCGAGGTGCTGATCAAGGCCTACCACCACTGGGGTGACCGGTTCGTCGACCGCCTCAAGGGCATGTTCGCGTTCGCGATCGTCGAACGCGACAGCGGACGGGTGCTGCTGGGCCGCGACCGGCTGGGGATCAAACCCCTCTACCTGTCGGAGACGGACCGCCGGATCCGGTTCGCCTCCTCACTGCCTGCCCTTCTGGCCGGCGGTGACATCGACACCCGCATCGACCCGATCGCGCTGAACCACTACATGACGTTCCACTCGGTGGTGCCCTCGCCCCGCACCATCCTGCGCGGGGTGACCAAGCTCCCGCCGGCCTCGCTGATGGCCATCGAACCCGATGGCACCCGCACGGTCACGACGTACTGGGAGCCGGACTTCACCCGCCACGCCGATCGCGCCGACTGGTCCGAAAAGGACTGGGAGGACGCCGTACTCGAGTCCCTGCGGGTCGCGGTCAAACGTCGGCTGGTCGCCGACGTTCCCGTCGGGTGCCTGCTGTCCGGCGGCGTCGACTCCAGCCTGATCGTCGGATTGTTGGCCGAAGCCGGCCAGCACGGCCTCGCCACGTTCTCGATCGGCTTCGAGTCGGTCAACGGGGTGGCCGGCGACGAGTTCAAGTACAGCGACATCATCGCGAAGCGCTTCGGCACCGACCACCACCAGATCCGCATCGACACCGCGCGCATGCTGCCCGCTCTCGACGGCGCGATCGGAGCGATGAGCGAACCGATGGTCAGCCACGACTGCGTGGCGTTCTACCTGCTGAGCCAAGAGGTGGCCAAGCACGTCAAAGTCGTGCAGTCCGGGCAGGGCGCCGACGAGGTGTTCGCCGGCTATCACTGGTATCCCCCGATGGGAGAGCCCTCGGCCGCGTCCCTGGAGGGCTCCGTCGCCAGCTACCGCGGCGCGTTCTTCGACCGGGACCGCACCGGTTACAGCGATCTGGTGTCGGCCGCCTACCTCGCTGAGGACGACCCGAGCGAACTGTTCGTCACGGAGCACTTCGCCCGCGGCGGCGCCGAGACCGGGGTGGATCGGGCGCTGCGCCTGGACACCACCGTGATGCTGGTCGACGATCCGGTCAAGCGCGTGGACAACATGACGATGGCCTGGGGGTTGGAGGGTCGCGTCCCGTTCCTCGACCACGACCTCGTCGAGCTCGCCGCGACCTGCCCGCCGCAGCTCAAGACCGCCCACGAGGGCAAGGGCGTGCTCAAACAGGCTGCGCGGCAAGTCGTTCCGTCTGAAGTGATCGACCGCCCCAAGGGCTACTTCCCGGTGCCCGCACTGACCCACCTCGAAGGCCCCTACCTGAATCTGGTGCGTGATGCGCTCTACGCGCCGGCGGCCAAGGAGCGCGGCCTGTTCCGGCCCGAGGCGGTCGAGCGCCTGCTGGCCGACCCCAACGGCAAACTCACGCCGCTGCGCGGCAACGAGCTGTGGCAGATCGCGCTGCTCGAACTGTGGCTGCAGAAGCACGGCATCAGCGGGCCGGCGGCGTGACCAGCGTGGACAGGACCGATCCGGCGTCAGAGCGGTCCGAGGCCATCACCCTTGCGCTGCACGAGGCGTCTCCACCCGACATGGTCGACGCGATGGCCGACGATGTGGTGCTCGAATTGGGCTGGGGCCGACTGATCTTCGGACAGACGTTCAGCGATCCGGCCCGGTTGGCCGACGTGCTGCGCGCGGAGGCGCAGGGGCGCCGCGACATCTGTATCTACGCACGCGAGCCGCATGTGCTGGTGTCCAAGGCCCCGGCTGAGCTGTTCATCGATCCCAGCCACACCTACCGGTTGCGCTTCACCGAGGCCGACGACGACGTCCGGCCACCCAGTGGGTTCACGGTGCGTTCGCTGGAGCAGCGGGAGGACGCCGACGCGATGAACCGCGTCTACGTCCGGTGCGGCATGGTGCCCGCACCGACCGACGTGCTGTGGGACAACCACCGCAACCAGCCCTCGGTCGACTATCTGGTCGCGGTCGCCGATGACGACGGCAGTGTGATCGGCACGGTCACCGGCGTCGACCACACCACCTTGTTCGCCGATCCGGAGAACGGAACCAGTCTGTGGACGCTGGCCGTCGACCCGGGGGCGACACTGCCCGGCGTCGGCGCAGCCCTGACCCGTGCGTTGGCAACGCTGTACCGCGACCGCGGGCGGTCCTACATGGACCTGTCGGTCACCCACGACAACAACGCCGCGATCGGGCTGTACGAGAAGCTCGGCTTCAGCCGCGTCCCGGTGATGGCGGTCAAGCGCAAGAACGCCATCAACGAGCCGCTGTTCACCCATCCGCCCGAGACGGTCGACGACCTCAACCCGTACGCGCGCATCATCGCCGATGAGGCGATGCGGCGTGGCATCTGGGTCGAGGTGCTCGACGCCGAGGCCGGTGAGATGCGCCTGTCCCACGGCGGACGCAGTGTGGTCACCCGAGAGTCGTTGTCGGAGTACACATCTGCCGTGGCGATGAGCCGGTGCGACGACAAGCGGCTGACCCGCCGCATCGTCTCCGAGGCCGGGATCGCCGTACCGAAGGGGCGGCTCGCGACGTTCGACGACGCCGACCACGAATTCCTGGCCGAGGTCGGCGACGTGGTGGTGAAGCCGACGCGAGGCGAGCAGGGCAAGGGCATCACCGTCGGAGTCGACAGTGACGACGAACTGGACTCCGCATTGGCTCGGGCCCGCGAACAGCACCCCGAAGTGCTGATCGAACAGCGCGCCGAGGGCGACGACCTGCGCCTGGTGGTCATCGACAAGAAGGTCGTCGCCGCGGCCCTGCGACTGCCTGCCGAGGTGACGGGCACCGGCCGTCACACCATCGGTGAGCTGATCGAGGCGCAGAGCAGACGGCGCGCCGCGGCCACCGGCGGTGAGTCCCGTATCCCCATGGACGTCGTCACCGACAACACCGTTCGCGAGGCCGGCTACTCGTTCGACGACGTGCTCCCCGAAGGGGAGAGGCTGCGTGTGCGGCGCACCGCGAACCTGCACCAGGGCGGCACCATTCACGATGTCACCTCGACCGTCCACCCGGAGTTGTGCCGGGTCGCCGTGGCCTCGGCCGAGGCGATCGGTATCCCGGTGACGGGCATCGATCTGCTGGTGCCCGACGTCACCCGGCCGGATTATGTGTTCATCGAGGCCAACGAGCGACCCGGGCTCGCCAATCACGAACCCCAGCCCACCGCAGCCGCATTCGTCGACTTCCTGTTCCCCGGTCAGCCAGGCATCCCGCAGGCGTGGACCCCTGACGAAGCACCGAGCAGCGCCGACACCGAGGCCTGATTCACCGCGGCCTGAGTCGCCACGGCCTGATTCACCAGGTGCTGGTGCGCATCACGATTTCGGCGGCGAGCTGCGCCGTCGAATCGGCGGCCTGCCGCCGGCCCAGCAGATCGACGATCCGGTACTCGCCGTAGACAAAGCGCTGGCTCGCCTTGGCCACCGCCCGCGCTGCGGGGGTGCTCACCAGCGCGGTGGTGTTCAGTTCGACCGGCGGGCAACCCTCGTCGCGCACCGCCCCAGCCAGGTCAGGCACCCGCGGGTGACCGCGATCGATGACGACCAGGCCGATGAAGCGGTCCAGCCTCGTCGCCGCCAGCTCCCAGGCCAGCTCACCCCCGAGCCTGTCCCCCACCAGCAACGCCCACCGCACGTCGAGCCTGTCCAGGATGTCGATCACCGACTTCGCCGTGAGCCGGGGATCCGGGCCGATGACCACCGTCCGCAACGAGGCGGTGTGCAATCGCTGACACACGGCTTCGTACGCGGCGGGCGCCTTCTGGGCGGCGCCGAGCAACACCACGACCGAACCGTTCTCGGGACCGGCGACCTCGACGGGCACCCCTACGCCGTCGACGGTGATCATGGGAGCGGGCATTGCGCCACGCTACCGTCCACAGCTGAGTCAGCGGGCGGATTTGCCTGCGGTTGACGCATGCGTCATGCCGACGCGACGCGCTGGGCCTGCCGGGAAATCGTGTCGAGAAACGTCTGCGGCAATGTGCCCTGCACGGGAATCGAGGGGTCCCGAGTCGGGAAGGCGATGCCGAAAACCGCTGCCGCGCCGATATTCTCGAACGAGAAATAGACCGTGCTGTCGGCGCCGGAGAGATGCATCGTCTGCTCGTAGACAAGGGCGTCGGCGCGGTCGGTCTGCAGGCGCGTGGTCGTCATCGGAATACCGGGATCGCTAGGAGCGAAAAAAGTCTCGAACGTCGCGCAGCGCTCGGCAGTCGCGGCCAACCGGCCGAGATCGAGCGGCCACGTCAGCACGGTGATCACCATGCGCGCGCCGTCGTAGGCCGCCACGTACTCCGCACCGCTACCGGGTCCGCGCTCGGCGGTGGCGGCGATGTCCCGGGTCAGACCGTCGGTGCAGCCCTCGGGTTTCGACAGCATCGGCGGCGGGCCACCCGCCCCGTCCGCGGCGCCGGGCGCCTTGTCGACCCGCTCGTAGTGCACGCCGGGCGGGAAGTCGGCCGCGGTGAGCAGCGCCCTGTCCAGCCGCGCACCCGGCCAGGTCGCCGTCCCGGTCACCGTCGGCGCGCAGGCGCCGACCGTGAGCGCGACAACGGTCGCGAGGACGGCGCGCCAGTGCATGGCATCAGGCTACCGACGGCTCAGAGCTGCGTGAGGATCTCCGCGCCGGATTCAGTGACCACCAGCGTGTGCTCGAACTGTGCGGTCCACTTCTTGTCGGTGGTCGCGACGGTCCAATCGTCGTCCCAGATCTCGTAGTCGAGGCTGCCCAGGTTGATCATCGGCTCGATGGTGAACGTCATGCCCGGTTCGATCACGGTCTGCACCGAGGGCTGGTCGTAGTGCAACACCACCAGGCCGTTGTGGAACGTGGTGCCGATGCCGTGGCCGGTGAAATCGCGAACGACGTTGTAGCCGAACCGATTCGCGTAGGCCTCGATGACCCGTCCGACCACCGAGAGGGCGCGGCCGGGCTTGACGGCCTTGATCGCGCGCATGGTCGCCTCGTGAGTGCGTTCGACCAGCAGGCGGTGCTCCTCGGAGACGTTGCCGGCCAGGAACGTCGCATTGGTGTCGCCGTGCACCCCGTCGATGTAGGCGGTGACGTCGATGTTGACGATGTCGCCGTCGGAGATCACGGTCGAATCCGGGATGCCGTGGCAGATGATCTCGTTCAGCGACGTGCAGCACGACTTGGGATAGCCCTTGTAGCCCAGCGTCGAGGGATAGGCGCCGTGGTCGATCATGTACTCGTGGGCGATCCGGTCCAGCGCATCGGTGGTCACCCCCGGTGCGACGGCCTCACCCGCGGCAGCCAGCGCGCCGGCGGCGATCCGGCCGGCCACCCGCATCTTCTCGATCACCTCGGGCGTCTGCACCCACGGTTCGCTGCCCTCCTGCGCGGTCGGCTTCCACACGTACTCGGGTCGGGGAATCGAGGCGGGCACCGGCAGTGTCGGCGACACGGTGCCGGGTCGCAGGGCGGTCCGAACAGACATGGTCTCGATGCTAGTCGCCGCGCCGGCCTTGGTGGTCAGCCGATCAGTGGCCACGCCGCGGTAGGCCGACCCGCCAGGACTTCTGGGGGCCTCGGATGTCGACCGAACCGCATACCACCTTGCCGGTCAGCACCACATGCGGATTTCCTTCTGCGGGAGCTTCTTTGCGGTGGTCGGTGGCGCTGCCGACGTTGACTTCGACGTCGTCGATGGACGCGCTGGCGCCATCGGGAAGCCTCAGATCCAAGCCGCCGAACTTCATGTCGAGCTCGATGATGACGATGGGGCCGGCGAACCGAGCTCTTGTGAGGTCGAGCTCCACCGAGCCCATCCGTCGGTAGAGCGCCAGTCGGGTCGGCACCACCCACTCACCCTGGCGCCTCAGCGAACCGAAGACGCCACGCAGTTCCACGCGGTCGGCGGCCGAGGCCACGATCGCCCCTGGGCCGGGCAGGTCACCGACGAGGGCGTCGAGGTCGGATGGCAGCCGCGCCCGCGACACCATCGCCGAGCGCTCCTCGAACTCCGCGATGTCGATCAGGCCGAGCGCGACGGCGTTGTGCAGGCGGCGCAGGGTGCCGTTGCGGTCGGCGTCGGAGATCCGCAGCTCGATATCGGTCATGGCGGTTCCACCGTACCGCCGGGCGGTGCGCTCAGGCCTGGTAGTCGGGCGGCAGTGAATCGAGCATGCCCTTGAGCATGCGCACCGCGTACTCCGAACTCCCGCCGCCGACGATCAGGGCTGAAAAGGCCATGTCACCTCGATAGCCGGTGAACCAGGAGTGCGAGCCGCCGGCGAACTCGGCCTCGCCGGTCTTGCCGCGTACGTCGCCCGCTCCCTGTAGGTCCTTCGCGGTGCCGTTGGTGACGACCAGGCGCATCATCGGCCGCAGGTTGTCGACCACGCTGGCCGGGATGGGCTGCCGGTCGCCGCTGACCTCGGTTTCTCGGCCGGCGATCAGCCGCGGCACCGGGGTCTGACCGGCCGCGACGGTGGCGGCAGCCAGCGCCATGCCGAACGGGCTGACGAGCACCTTGCCCTGACCGAAGCCGTCCTCGGTGCGCTCGGTGAGATTGACCGTCGGCGGCACCGAGCCGCTCACGGTCGACAGCCCCGCGATCTTGTAGTCAGGCCCGATGCCGTACTGCGAGGCGGCCTGGGTGAGCCCGCGCGGAGGCATGCGGCTGGCCAGTTCGGCGAAGGTGGTGTTGCAGGAACTGGCGAATGCACGCGACATCGGTACCGTGCCCAGGTCGAAGCCGCCGTAGTTGGGCACCGTGCGATGCCCGATGTCGAGGTGGCCGGGGCACCCGAGCAGCGTGTTGGGGGTGGCCATGTCCCGCTCGATCGCCGCACCCGCGGTGACGATCTTGAACGTCGACCCCGGCGGGTAGAGCCCCATCGTGGCCAGCGGGCCCTCCTGGTCGGCGGAGGTGTTCTGGGCCACCGCCAGGATCTCGCCGGTCGACGGCTTGATCACCACGATCATGGCCTGCTTGCCAGTGACGTCGACGGCGTTCTGCGCCGCGTTCTGCACGGCCCGGTCCAGGCTGATGTTGATCGACGGGGCGGGGGTTCCCGGCACCTCGTTGAGCACGTCGACGTCCACGCCGTTCTGGTTGACCGTGACCACGCGCCAGCCCGGTGATCCGTCGAGTTCGTCGGAGACGGTCTTCTTCACCTCGTCGATCAGGGCCGGCGCGAAATGCTCGTCGGTGGGCACCATCTCGGGCTGCGGGGTGATGACGACCCCGGGCAGCGCCCCGATCGCGCCGGCGACGGCGTCGCGGTCGGCCTGGCGCAGGGTGACCAGGTTGAGCGGTCCGGCCGACGAGCTGGCCTGCTCGGCGAGACGCTGCGGATCCAGGGTGTTGTCGAAGCGGCGCAACGCGTCGGCGACCGCCCGCGCGGTCGGCATCAACTGCTCGCCCGCGGCCTTCGCGTCGAGGGCGAAGCCGTACCGGAAGCCCGGAACCAGCACGGTGGTGCCACTGCGCTCGTTGACCGATGCCCGCGGCGGCGGATCGGCACGCAGCGCCAGCGTCTGGTTCTCGCCGAGGCGGGGATGCAGGCCGGTCGCGGTCCAGCGCACCTGCCAGCGGCCCTCCTCGCGGATCATGTTGAGCTGGCCGTCGTAGGTCCAGCTCCGGTCTTTGGGCAGATGCCAGGTGTAGCGGTAGGTGATGCTGCCGGTGTCCTCGGCGTACTTGGCGCTCAGTATCTGGGCGTCCAGCGCCTTGGCCTGCAGGCCGGCCCACGCCTCGTTGAGTGCGTCGCGGGCGGCGTCGGGTCGGTCGGACAGTGCGGCTGCGGCGCCGGTGTCACCGGTGGCCAGTGCGGTGAAGAACGCCTCGGCGGTCGGCTCGGGCCCGTCGGGCCGCGGCGTGCACGCACCCAACGTCAGGGCGAGAACCACGATGCTGACGACGGCCGTCAGTCGCGCGGTCGCTGATGCGGAAGAGACTCTTGTGACCATTGGGACTGATGTTAAGAAGTAACGATCCGATATCGCCGAAGGCGCACCGCGCAACAACCGCCCAAACCGACGTTTGGGCGCAGAAGTACGAGAGAGATCCACCATTTCGTCGATCTCGGCGCGGGAAATTACGCCCCGGCGGCCGGGGCCCGGACCACGAGCGGCGCGGCCGGAAAATAGGCGGCCATCTCCGAGCGCGACGTCCGCAGCGCAGCGGTGCCGTAACCCTGCTTTCGATGGTCAGGGTGAATCCAGATCCGCACGTCGACCTCGCCGCCGCACAACTCACCGAACACCATGCCCACCTTGGCGGTGCCGACCTCGGCCACCAGCCACGCCGCCTCCTCGGCCGCGACCCGGGTCACGGCGTCGCGGATCTCGTCGGCCAGCTCGCGCGGAGGCGCGTCAGTGCCGTCGCCGGCGGCGCGGACGTCGTCGGTGCGCGCGGCGAAGATGTCGTGGTCGACGTCCGCGCGGAAAGGCCTCAGCCGCAGGCGACGCGCTGACCCCGGTGCCTGCTCGACCGGGGCATTCATCGACTGCTGACTGGTCAGGCTGTTCAACTCCGCGGCGATCCGCCGCCGCGACACCCGGGTCAGCCGGTCGAACGACAACCGCAGAACTGCCTCGGCCGCCTCGGCGGTGGTGTCGAGCAGATCGGCGAGCGCTTCGATCGCGGCGTCGTAGTCCTCGGAGGCCACCACCGCGTCCAGCACGTCATGGCGGCACTCCAGCGCACGCATCATCGCGTCGGCGACGATCGTGCGCTGCGTCGCATCCTGGTCGGCCATCAGTCCAGCAGCACCGTGGCGAAGGAGGCGACCTCGGTGAACCCGATCCGCGCATAGGTTGCGCGCGCAACGGTGTTGAAGCTGTTGACGTACAGGCTGGCGATGCGTCCACTCGCGACGACGGCCGCGGCGACGGTCGCGGTTCCGCCGGTACCCATCCCCCGGCCGCGCAGGTCCGGATGTACCCACACGCCCTGGATCTGGCCGACGGCCGGTGATTGCGATCCCACCTCGGCTTTGTACACCACCTGTCCGCGGTCGAAGCGCGCCCACGCCCGGCCGGCGGCGATCAGCCCGGCGACCCGGCGCCGGTAGCCGCGGCCTCCGTCACCCGTGCGCGGATCGATGCCCACCTCGCCGATGAACATGTCGACCGCCGCGACCAGATAGGCGTCCAGCTCGTCCATGCGCACCTGCCGCACCGCGGGATCCGTCGCACAGGACGGAGCGCCACCCAGGGCCATCAACGGCTGGTGGGCGCGCACGTCGCGAGCGGGGCCCCAGACCGGCTCGAGGCGCTGCCACATCGGCAGCACGAGTTCCGCGCGCCCGACCAGCGACGAACACCGGCGCGACGTGCTCATCGCCTTGTCCGCGAACGCATTCAGGTCACTGGCCGCACCCCGCAGCGGGATCAGGTTGGCCCCGGCGTAGCAGAGGGATTCGCTGGCCCGCCGACGCGTCCACAGCTCTCCGCCGATGGCCGCCGGCTCGATGCCGTGTTCGGCAACCCGGGACGCCACCATGCAGGAGGCCACCGGATCGTCGTCGAGAACCTGCCGGACGGCGGTCATGTCACGGATGTCGCGCACCACCGACACCCTTCGCTCGTCAACGAGGCGAAAAAGCGGAGGAGCCGACATCTGGACTCTTTCTGCGACGACCCTTGTGCAGCCCTAATGAGGCCGTGCGCTCAGCTTACGGTCACAATCGGCGAACCGCTGGCATCCCCGGAACCTTGCGCCGTGTCCATGTCGGCCGCCAACCTCATGGCCTCCTCGATGAGCGTCTCGACGATCTGCGCCTCGGGCACCGTCTTGATCACCTCGCCCTTGACGAAGATCTGACCCTTGCCGTTGCCGGACGCCACACCCAGGTCGGCCTCGCGCGCTTCGCCCGGTCCGTTGACCACGCATCCCATCACCGCGACCCGCAGCGGCACGTCCATGCCCTCCAGGCCCGCGGTGACCTCGTTGGCGAGCGTGTAGACGTCCACCTGCGCGCGTCCGCACGACGGGCACGACACGATCTCCAGACCGCGGGGCCGCAGATTCAGCGACTCCAGGATCTGTGTGCCGACCTTGACCTCTTCGGCCGGCGGCGCGGACAGCGACACCCGGATGGTGTCGCCGATGCCGCGCGACAGCAGGGCGCCGAATGCGACGGCGGACTTGATGGTGCCCTGGAAGGCGGGACCTGCCTCGGTGACGCCGAGGTGCAGCGGATAGTCACACTTCGCCGCCAGCTGCTCGTACGCCTCGACCATGATGACCGGATCGTTGTGCTTGACGCTGATCTTGATGTCGCCGAAGCCGTGCTCCTCGAACAACGACGCTTCCCACAGCGCGGATTCGACCAGCGCCTCCGGAGTGGCCTTGCCGTACTTCTCGAGCATCCGCTTGTCCAGCGAGCCGGCGTTGACGCCGATCCGGATCGGGATGCCCGCGGCGCCGGCCGCCTTGGCGACCTCCTTGACCCGGCCGTCGAACTCCTTGATGTTGCCGGGGTTCACCCGGACGGCGGCGCATCCGGCATCGATCGCGGCGAAGATGTACTTGGGCTGGAAGTGAATGTCGGCGATCACCGGGATGTTGGCTTTCTTGGCGATGATCGGCAGCGCGTCGGCGTCCTCCTGGCGTGGGCAGGCGACGCGGACGATGTCACATCCGGATGCGGTCAGCTCGGCGATCTGCTGCAGCGTGGCGTTTATGTCGTGTGTCTTGGTGGTGCACATCGATTGCACCGAGATCGGCGAATCGCTGCCCACGCCGACGTCGCCGACCTTGAGCTGACGGGTCTTGCGGCGCGGAGCCAGAACCGGCGCCGGCGCGGCCGGCATTCCCAAACCGATGGAGGTCATCACAGCTTTCCTATTGGAACAACCTGATCGGGTTGACCAGGTCGGCGGTCACGGTCAGCAGCATGTAGCCGACCACCAACACCAGCACCACGTAGGTGGCCGGCATCAGCTTGAGATAGTTGACCGGCGCGGCGGCCACTTTGCCGCGCGCCGTGCGTGCCATGTTGCGCAGCTTCTCGTACAGCGCGATCGCGATGTGGCCGCCGTCGAACGGCAGCAGCGGGACGAGGTTGACCGCGCCGAGCACGAAGTTCAGCTGGGCGAGGAAGAACCAGAACGCCACCCACAGCCCCGCCTCGACGGTGTCACCGCCGATGATGCTGGCGCCCACCACGCTGATCGGGGTCTCCGGGTCCCGTTCCCCGCCACCGATGGACTGCACCAGCGCCCCGACCTTGGTGGGGATCTTGGCCAGCGACTTGCCGATCTCGACGGCCAGATCGCCGGTGAAGGCGAAGGTCGCGGGGACCGCGGACAGCGGGTTGTACTGGGTGGGCCCGAAACTGGCCGCGGCCACGCCGATGGTGCCGACTTGCGTTGGCGTCGGTTCAGCACCGTCGGTTGCGCCGTCCTTGGCGACGAACCGCTGGCTCGGCGTGACGTTGACCGTGGTGACGAACTCGCGGGTCTGCCCGTTCTCCTCGCGCTGCACGGTGAGTTCGGTGGGGCCGTTGAGTTTGCGCACGGCGGTGGACATCTCGTCGAAGTTGGCGACCGGGGTGCCCCCGACCGCGACGATGACGTCGCCGGCCTGGATGCCTGCCGCCGCGGCGGGGCTGGCCGCCACGCACTCCCCTAGATTGCCTTGCGTCACTTCGTCTTTGACGCACGAGGTCTGCCCGACCATCGCGTTGGTGGGCTGGTGCAGATTGGGCAGACCCCAGATGATGGCGATCGCGTAGATCAGCACGAGGCCGATGACGAAGTTCATCCCCGGGCCTGCGGCGAGCACCGCGACGCGCTTCCACGTCTTCTGCCGGTACATCGCATACGGGCGATCTTCGGGATCGAGTTCCTCGACAGACGTCATGCCCGCGATGTCGCAGAAGCCGCCCAGCGGGACCGCCTTGACGCCGTATTCGGTGGAGCCCAGCCGGTTGGGCCGGCGGGTCGACCACAGCGTCGGCCCGAAGCCGACGAAGTAGCGACGCACCTTCATGCCCGTCGCGCGGGCCACCCACATGTGGCCGCACTCGTGCAGAGCCACCGACAGCAGGATGGCCAGTGCGAACAGCACGATGCCGATCGTGAACATCATCGTCTGAACATCCCTGTCTGCGCCTACTCCTAGCCAGTACCTGCGAGTTCGTGCTCGACGGCCCGGCGGGCACGGTCTCGGGCCCAGTCCTGGGCGTCGAGCACATCGTCCACGGTAGCTGGTTCGGCGGCCCACTGGTCGGCAGCGCGCAGCACGGCCTCGATGGTGCGCACGATCGCGGGGAATCCGATCCTGCCGTCGAGGAACGCCGCGGCTGCCTCTTCGTTGGCCGCGTTGTAGACCGCGGTCAGGCAGCCACCCCGTTTGCCTGCCTCCCGAGCCAGGCGCACGGCAGGGAACACGTCGTCGTCGAGTGGCTCGAACTCCCAGGTCGAGGCGGTGGTGAAGTCGCACGCGGCTGCGGCCCCGGCGATGCGGGACGGCCATCCCAGCGCGAGGGCGATAGGCAGCTTCATGTCCGGCGGGCTCGCCTGAGCCAGCGTCGAGCCATCGGTGAACGTGACCATCGAATGCACGATCGACTGCGGGTGGACCACCACCTGTATTCGGTCGTAGTCGATGCCGAAGAGCAGATGTGTCTCGATGAGTTCGAGCCCTTTGTTGACCAGCGAGGCAGAGTTCAGCGTGTTCATCGGACCCATGGACCAGGTGGGATGCGCCCCCGCCTGCTCGGGGGTGACTGCCTCGAGCTGCTCGGCCGACCAGCCGCGGAACGGCCCACCCGAGGCGGTGAGCACCAACGCCGCCACTTCATCGGGGGTGCCCCCGCGCAGGCACTGCGCCAGCGCCGAATGCTCGGAGTCCACCGGCACGATCTGATCCGGCGCGGCGGCCTTGACCACCAACGGACCCCCCGCCACGAGAGACTCCTTGTTGGCCAACGCCAACCGTGCACCCGATTCCAGCGCCGCCAGCGTCGGCTGCAGCCCGAGCGCGCCGACGAGCGCGTTGAGCACGACGTCGGCCTCGGTGTCGCGCACGAGACGGGTGACCGCATCCGGTCCGCTGTAGGTGACGTCACCGAGTTTCTCGGCGGCCGCCGGATCGGCGACGGCGACTGCGGTGACGCCGGTGCGCGCCCGCTGCTCGGCGAGCAGATCGACATTGCCGCCACCTGCGGCCAGCCCGACGACCTCGAATTCATCCGGGTTGGCGGCGATCACGTCGAGGGCCTGGGTGCCGATCGATCCAGTGCTGCCGAGGATCAGAACGCGTCGCGTCACCGCTTCATTGTGCCGTGCCAGGAGAAGGATCGGAAAAAGCCGCCGACACATCGACGCTCGCCTCGATCGCGCAGATCAGGCCGTCGCGCACGGTGAGGTGGATCATCGCGAACGCGCGGCGCCGCCGCGACGCGATGAGCACCGGAGGACTGGTCGCGGCGGCGACGAGGGTCGTGCCCGGATCGAGGTAGCGCAGCAGGTTGACCGAGACCTGTGCAGGACCGTGATTGATCTGCGGCGGCGGCGCGTCGGGTCCGATGATCCTGCCGACTCCCCACACCGAGGGGTCGAGGAGCGCGGACAGCGCGTCGAGGTCGCCGTGCGCGCAGGCATCGATGAACGCCTCGGTCAGCCTGTGGTGCTCGCACGAGTCGACCGCGGCGAGCCGGGCCGGGGCATCCGCGAACTTCAGCCGGGCCCGGCGGGCGAGTTGGCGGCAGGTGCCGGCGGGCCGGCCGACCGTCGCCGCGATCTGGTCGAAGGGCAGGCCGAAGACGTCATGCAGAACGAACACCACCCGCTCGCCGGGCGTCAGCCGTCGCAGCACTTCCCACAGTGCTCCGCTGACCTGGTCGTCGAGGGTGATCCTGTCGGCGGGGTCGGGCTCGCGGGAGAGCTGTTCTGCGACCCCGTCAGCGACCACCTGCTCGCGCCGCGCCCGCGCCGACCGCAGCATGTCGAGGCAGAGTCGGCCCGCGACGACGGTCAGCCAGCCCCGGGTGTCCTCGACGTCGCTCGCACGTGACAACCGCACGAAGGACTCCTGGACGACGTCCTCGGCGTCCCCGAGATCACCCAGCATCTGATAGCAGACGTTGACGAGGTAGGCGCGATGCGCGCGCCACTGGGTCGTGAAGTCGGCGGTCATACCTCTAGGACGGGACGCCTGCGCGGAAAGTTACCGGAGTCCCCGATCGCAGGGCGTCACATTCTCGGGCGTCACATTCTCGGGCACAGCCCCGTCGTGATGGCATGCCAACAACCATTCTCGTCACCGGCGCCACCGGCAACGTCGGGCGTCCCCTCGTCGATCAGCTGTCCACCCGAGGCGTTCGGGTTCGTGCGGTGACCCGCACCCCGGCCCCGCCGTTCCCTCCCGGCGTCGAGGTCGTGTCCGACGCCTACGCCGGCCTCGCCGGAGCCGACGCCGTGTTCCTGAACTCCCGCGCGCTGGGCGCCGGACTGGAGCGGGTCGTGGCTGCTGCGCAGGCCGCCGGCGTGCGTCGCCTGGTCGCTCTATCGGCGATCAACGTCGACGACGACGTCACGCATCAACCGTCGAGATTCCGCGGTGACCGCAACCGCGAGACTGAACAGCTGGCCGTCGACTCCGGACTGGAGTGGGTGAGCCTGCGGCCGAGCGTCTTCGTCACCAACTTCTTCGCGATGTGGGCACCTCAGCTCGCCTCCGGGGCCGTCGCCGGCCCGTTCGCCGACGCGTCGATGGCGCCGATCGTCGAGGTCGACATCGCCGCCGTCGCCGTGCGCGCGCTGCTCGATGACGATCTGGTGGGCCGCAGAATTCCCCTGACCGGTCCGCAGGCGCTCACCAACGCCGAGATGGTGTCGATCATCGCCGCCGTCACCGGCTGCCGACTGCGCTACCACGAAATCGCGGCACCCGCGGTACGACAACGGTTCGTCGACCAGGGATTCGCCGCCGAATTCGCCGACGCCTACCTCGCGATGCTCGCCGACGCGGTCAGTACGACCGCGACCGTCACCGACGAGGTCGAGCGCATCACCGGCCGCGCCGCGACGACGTTCGCCGCAGCAGTACGCGCCGCAGGGTTGGGGGCGCGGTGAGTGCCGACCCGCGGCCGCCCCGCTGGCTCAAACCCATGAACCGGATTCTCACTGCAGCAGTAAGGGCTGGACTTCGCCCGGGACCCGCGATGATCCTCACCGTGCCCGGTCGCCGGACGGGTCGGCCCCGCAGCACACCGATGACGCCGTTCCGCCACGAGGGCCACCTCTACGTCGTCGCCGGCTACCCCGGCAGTGACTGGGCGGCCAACGCGCGAGCAGCAGGCACCGGCACCCTCCGGCACGGCCGCCGCTCACAGCAGGTGCGCATCGTGGAACTCGACGTCGAGCAGTCGCGGCCCATCCTGCGCGCCTTTGCGGTGAAAGTCCCTGTCGGAGTGGCATTCTCACGACGCGCCGGCCTGGTGGTCGAGGGCTCGCCCCAGGAATTCGCCGCGCTCGCCGGCCGGCTCGCGGTCTTCCGCTTCGACCCAGCGGGTCGGTGAATCTGGGAACCGACTGTGTGACGCAAGTGTGACAGGAGGCGTCTCGGCCCATCCGAAATGCGAACAGCGATGAATAACCCCCGACAGCCAAGGACGGGCACCGACGCCCGCCCCACCGAAGGGATGAAGTGATGATCACCGTTCACCGCAAGACCGTCACCGCCGCGAGCCTGGCCGCCGTGGCCATCTTCGGAGCAGCAGCCTGCTCCAGCGAGCAAGCCGCCAGCACTGCCTCGTCGGCGACCAGCGCCGCCTCTTCTGCGGTCGAGTCGGCGACCGGCAGCTCGAGCTCCCCGACCAGCGCCGCCGCGGATCCGGCCGCCAACCTCATCGGGTCCGGCTGCGCCGCCTACGCCGAGCAGGTCCCGTCGGGCCCGGGCTCGGTGGCCGGCATGTCGGCCGACCCGGTCACCGTCGCCGCGTCGAACAACCCGATGCTCAAGACGCTGACCCAGGCCCTGTCGGGTCAGCTCAATCCGAACGTCAACCTCGTCGACACCCTCAACGGTGGTGAGTTCACCGTGTTCGCACCGACCGACGACGCGTTCGCCAAGATCGACCCCGCGACCCTCGAGACGCTCAAGACCGACTCGAACCTGCTGACGAGCATCCTGACCTACCACGTGGTGCCCGGCCAGGCCGGCCCAGACGCCGTCGCCGGCGAGCACAAGACCGTGCAGGGCGCGAATCTGACCGTCACCGGAGCCGGAAACGACCTGAAGGTCAACGACGCCGGACTGGTCTGCGGCGGGGTCAAGACCGCCAACGCCACGGTGTACATGATCGACACCGTCCTGATGCCCCCGGCTGCCTGACGCAGCTGAAAACCCTTCGACAACAGGAGAACACCGTCATGACAACAGCACGACACATAGCAACCCTCGGCTTCACCGCCGCCGCCGCTGCCGGCCTGATCCTCGGCACCGCCCCGTCGGCGGCCGCCCAGCCGGCCGGTCCGGGCTGCGCCGCCTATGCCGCCCAGGTGCCTGCCGGACCCGGATCGGTCCAGGGCATGTCGATGAGCCCGGTCGCCGAGGCGGCCGCCAACAACCCCATGCTCACGACGCTGACCGCGGCCGTCTCGGGCAAGCTCAACCCCGCGGTGAACCTCGTCGACACCCTCAACGGTGGTGAGTTCACCGTGTTCGCCCCGACCGACGAGGCATTCGCCAAGGTGGACCCGGCGACGATCGAGAAGCTCAAGACCGATGCACCGCTGCTGACCAGCATCCTCACCTATCACGTGGTGCCGGGCCAGGCCGATCCCGCGCAGGTCGTGGGCACCCACAAGACGGTGCAGGGCGCCGACCTGACCGTGACGGGTACGCCTGACCATCTGATGGTCAACAACGCCTCGGTGGTGTGCGGCGGCGTGAAGACCGCCAACGCGACCGTGTACCTGATCGACACGGTTCTGATGCCGCCGGCTGCCTGACCGTTTCGCGGCCCGGGCCCCTCGCCACTACGGCGGGGGGCCTGTGTCGTCTGTAGCAGGGGCCGGCGCCCTCGTCATCGATCCGTCAACGTCTTTTCCGTTTCCCCCGCCGCCGCACGGGGCAGCATCAAGGCATGCCCGCCGTTCTCTGGTTCCGCCGCGACCTGCGGCTCGCCGACTCCCCCGCCCTCCTCGCCGCTGCGGGCGACGACGGCGACGTGCTGGCCTGCTACGTGCTGGACCCGCGACTGGAGAGGTCCGCCGGCCCGCGCCGGCTGCGCTACCTCTACGACGCCCTGCGGGATCTGCAGGAAAGCCTCGACGGCCGGCTGCTGGTCACCCGTGGCGCGCCACATTCACGAATTCCCCAGTTGGCCAAGACCGTCGGCGCGAGTGCGGTACACGTCTCCGACGACTTCACCCCGTTCGGCCAGGCCCGAGACGAGAAGGTGCGCGACGCCCTCGGCGACATCGAGCTCGTCGCCACCGGTTCGCCCTACCTGGTGTCGCCCGGTCGCGTCGCCAAAGCCGACGGCAGCCCCTACAAGGTGTTCACCCCGTTCTTCACGGCGTGGCAGAAGCACGGTTGGCGCAAGCCGGCCGACTCCGGCGCGAAGAGCGCCCAATGGATCGACCCCAGCGACGTCAAGGGCGCGAAGACCGTCTCGATCCCGAAGGGTGACGCCGAGATCGACATCCCCGCCGGGGAACGCGCCGCGCTCAGCCAGTGGAAGGACTTCCTCGCCGACGGGCTGTCCGGCTACGCCGACGACCGCAACCGGCCGGATCTGGCGGCCACCAGCAGGATGTCGGCGCACCTCAAATTCGGCGCGATCCATCCCCGCACGATGGCCGCCGACCTCGGCCGAGGCAAGGGGGCCGCGGCGTATCTGCGGGAGCTCGCCTTCCGCGACTTCTACGCGTCGGTGGTGCGGGAGTGGCCGCGCAGCACCTGGTGGAACTTCAACCCCTCCTTCGACGCGATCGAGGTCGACGAGGGCAAGGACGCACAGGCGGCATTCGAGGCGTGGAAGGCGGGCAAGACCGGCTTCCCGATCGTCGACGCCGGCATGCGGCAGCTCGCCGAGAGCGGGTTCATGCACAACAGGGTCCGGATGATCGTGGCGTCGTTCCTGGTCAAGGATCTGCACCTGCCCTGGCAGTGGGGAGCCCGGTGGTTCCTCGAGCAGCTGGTCGACGGCGACATGGCCAACAACCAGCACGGCTGGCAGTGGGCGGCAGGGTGCGGAACCGATGCGGCGCCGTACTTCCGCGTGTTCAATCCGACCACGCAGGGCGCGAAGTTCGACCCCGATGGCGACTACGTCCGGCGCTGGGTTCCCGAACTGGCCGACGTCGACAACGTCCACAAGCTCGAGGGCGACCGGCCGGACGACTATCCGGAGCCGATCGTCGACCACGGCCAGGAGCGCGAGGAAGCGCTGCGCCGCTACAAGAGCCTGGGGTGACTCCTGCCTAGCGCAGCTGCAGACCCGCGTCGACGGGCAGCGCAACGCCGGTGATGTAGCGCCCGGACGGGCCGCACAGGAACATGATGGCGTCGGTCACGCTGCCGGACTCCATCATCGGCAGCGTCATCAACGGCATCTGCGACTCGCCGAAGGCCGGGTTCTCGGTGATGAACCCGGCCATCGCCTCGTTGAGGACCATCGGCGTCGCCACCCCGCCGGGGTGCACCGAGTTGACCCGGATGTTGCGGGCGGCGAGCGACGCGGCGAAGTGCCGCATCAACCCGACCACGCCGTGCTTGGCCGCCGTGTAGCCGGCCGCGCCGTGGGTCATGGTGCCGAGGTCGGTGCTGACCGACTTCAGCCCCGCCGCCGAGCTGGTGATCACGATCGCACCGCCTTCGCTGTTGGCCAGCAGCGCCGGCAGTGCGGCGTCGACGGTGTAGTAGACACCGTTGAGCATGATGTCGATGGCGTCGACGTAGGCGCCGATGTCGCGGCCCTGCGGCCCTGTCGCGGGCATGATTCCGGCGTTGGCGAGCACGAAATCCAGTCGCCCCAGCTCCTCGACGCCGCGGGCGACGACGGCCGTCAGCCGGTCCCGGTCTCGGACGTCACAGCGTTCCGCGACGATGCGGCGACCCGTCTTCTCGACCAGCGCCACGGTCTCGGCGAGGTCCTCCGGCGTGGCCATCGGATACGCCACGCTGTCGAGTTGCTCGCAGACATCGACCGCGATGACGTCGGCGCCCGCCTCAGCGAAGCGAACCGCGTGTTCGCGGCCCTGCCCGCGGGCGGCGCCGGTGACGAACACCACCGTGTCGACGAAGGTGTCGGCGAACGGCCGGTCGGACTGCTGGCTTGCCATGGACGGGCAGCCTACGGGCTGTGTCAGAATGGCCCCAATACCGATAGACCGGAGGAGCAGCCGTGGCAAGCACCGAGGTGGAACGACACACAGGTGTCGACGTCGAGGACGTGCCGTCCGCCGCGTGGGGCTGGTCCAAGGAGAATCCGCGTCTGCAGCAGATCGGCGGGATCGTCGCGGGACTGTTCCTGCTGGTGATGATGCACGGCAACCACCAGGGCCATGTCGAGGACTACTTCCTCATCGCCGGCGCCGCCCTGCTGTTCGGTTACGTCGCGCGCAGCTTCTACCTGCACCGCAACCGCAACACGCGCTGACAGTCAGACGGCCAGCGGCAACGCATTGGCCACCGGCGTCAACGCCTCTGGCATCCCCGCCGCCGCTCGGATCTCTGCGAATGCAGCCAGCAGCGCATCGGTGGCTTCATGCGGGTCCTCGAGTGTGCGGTCGTCGGTGAGCACCGAGATGGACAACTGGTCGACGTAGCTCCACACCGTGATGTTCATGCCGCTGCCCGCGACGATGGGACCCACCGAATAGATCTCGCTGACCGTCGCACCGTGTATCACGCCGCGCTCGCGGGGACCCGGCACGTTGGAGATCGTCAGGTTCATCACCAGCGACGACTCGAGGCGCCGGGCCTGCTGTCGGAAGATGCGCGGCGTGGTCGCCGGGGGCAGGTACGACAGCCAGGACGGCAGCAGGGTGGGCCCGAGCAACCGATGGTTGTCCTTGGCGATTGCGGTCGCGGTGGCCGTCAGCCGCACCCGTTCCAGCGGATCTGCGACATGAACCGGCAAAGACGGTGTGATGTAGGTGAATTCGTTGCCCATCACCCGCGTGGGCGACGTGTCGACACTGACCGGCACGCCTGCGATGAGCGGCGCCTCGGCGGCCCCGTCGTAGCGCAGCTGCAGCCGACGCAGCGCACCCGCTGCTGTCGCGAGCACGATGTCGTTGAGTGTCACACCGAGGTGACGTGCCGTGTCTTTGACGTCGGCCAGGGCTAGTGGGGCGGTGGCGAACCGCCGCACCGGGGAGACGACGTGGTTCATGAACGTCGGCGGCGGGGCGAAGTTCCGCGCCAGATCGGGGTGGGGTCCGCGCTCGCGGGCGCTGCGCCGCACACGCACGACGCCCGCCGCGGTGTCACGCAGCAGCCCCGGCATTCTGCGCAGCCCACGCGCATGGTCACGGGCCGCGCCGCGCAACAGGTTGAGCGGGGCCGTCGAATCGGGTCGCGCCTGCGCCAACGCGCCGCGCACGTCAGGTTCTTCGGCCCCGAGCACCATCGCCATCTGGTTCGCTGAGGCCATCCCGTCGGCGAGCACGTGATGCACTTTGTGGATCACCGCGATCTTGTTGTCCGGCAACCCTTCTGCGACATACATCTCCCACAGCGGCCGAGTGCGATCCAGTGGGGTGCTGGCGATCTCACCGATCAACTCGTCGAGCTCGCGTCGCCCTCCCGGCGCACGGACGCGGGCCTGCCGAATGTGATAGTCCACATCGATCTCTGCGTTCTGCACCCACATCGGATGGTGCAGCTTGAACGGGATGTCGACGAGCTGGCACCGCAGCGGCGCGAGCGCGTGCAGCCGGGGCAGCGCCAGCCGTCGGAAGAGCTCGAAATCGTAGCCCGGCACCTGCGACACATCGAGCACGCCGATCTTGAGCGTGTGCATGTGGATCTCCGGCGTCTCGCTGTACAGCATCATGGCGTCCACACCGTTGAGCCGCTTCACTGCCCACCTCATCTCCGAACCGCGAAGACCGGCCCTCACCCGTGATCGCGTCGCCCGACCTGGTACCCATTCCACTCGATTTCGGCACCTCACGCTAACGTCACCGTCGATGACACGTGTCGAGAAAAGTTGGATTGCCGAGCTCTTGACCTTCGAGCGCCGCGACGGCGATGTGTTCGAGCTGATCGCGCCTGCTGCAGGCCCCGGAGTGAATCTCTTCGGCGGCATGATCGCCGCGCAGGCACTGGCCGCCGCGGGTGCCACGGTCGATTCGCGCAAGCTACCCCAGTCACTGCACCTCTACTTCGTCAGGGGCGGCAAGTACGGCCGGGCGGTCGAGTTCCGCGTCGAGCGCACCCGCGACGGTCGGTCCTTCGACACCCGTCGCGTCACCGCGGTGCAGCAGGGTGCGGTGATTCTGGAGATGATCGCCTCGTTCCACCTCCCCGAGCCGGGGGCCGACGAGCAACCCGCAACCGCGCCGGCGGTGGAACTCGGCGATGCCCACCGCAAAGTGGTGGGCATCGAGTTCGCCGACCGGTTCGACATCAGGACCGCCGCCGCCGACGACTCGCCGTTCCCGGTGCCTCCCTTCTGGATTCGCACGCACGCACAAATCGACGACGATCCCCTGCTACGTGCGTGCACGCTGGCGTTCCTGTCCGACTTCGGCCCGGTGCCTGCGGCGCGGCCGTCGGGAGTGACGCTCGTTGGGGGCACCAGCTTCGCGGCGAGCCTCGATCATTCGGTGTGGTTCCATCGGCCCTTCGTCCCGCATGACTGGCATCTCTACGACGTGATCCAGCGCAACCACAGCGACTCCCGCGGGCTCGTGATGGGATCGCTGTACGACCGCAACGGGGCACTGGTCGCGTCGACCACACAGGAAGCGCTGTGGCGTCCCTGACGTAACCGGCTCCGGCGGGGCACTGCCTTCGGTAGGTTCTACCGTCGTGCCGACGCTGACGAACCGCCAGATTGTGCTGCGCCGCCGACCACAGGGCCTGGTGGCCGCCGACGACACGGAACTCGTCGAGACCACCGCGCCCACACCCGCCGACGGTGAGGCGCTCGTGCGCACCACCTACGTCGGTATCGATGCCGCGGCGCGCACCTGGCTCGACGACCAGCCGAGCTATCTGCCGCCGGTGGCGCTCGGCGAGGTGATCCGCGCGGCGGGCATCGGTGTCGTCGTCGAATCCCGTTGTCCCGCATACTCTGTCGGCGATATCGTGACCACACTGACCGGCTTCTCGGAGTACACGATCGTGCGCGACGACCTGTTCACCACGCCGGTGCCGGGTCCGGGCGATCAGGTCGACCAGCGCGCGGTGATGTCTCTCTACGGGCCGACGGGCGCCACCGCGTACTTCGGGATGACAGGTATCGGCAGGCCCACACCCGGCGAGACCGTCGTGGTGTCAGCCGCAGGCGGGGCGACCGGTTCGGTGGCGGGCCAGATCGCCCGCATCGCCGGGGCCCGGGTGGTGGGCATCGCCGGCGGACCCGAGAAGTGCCGTGCCGTGGTCGAGGACTTCGGGTTCGACGCCTGCATCGACTACCGCACCGACGATCTGCCCGCGGCGCTGCGCACGCACTGCCCGCGCGGCGTCGACGTGTACTTCGACAACGTCGGCGGCCCCATCCTCGACGCGGTGCTCGGCAGGCTCGCCCACAAGGCGCGCGTGGTCCTGTGCGGGGTCATCTCCAGCTATCTGACCGGTGACCATCCGGGCCCGGCCAACTACGTCAACCTGCTCGCCAAGACGGCACTGATGCAGGGCTTCAACGCCCTCGACGAGTGGGGCCGTTTCGACGAGGCGTTCGCCGCGCTGCGCCGCTGGGACGCCGACGGTCTGCTGGTGCATCGCGAGCACGTCTACGAAGGCATCGAGGCGTGTGTCGACGCGCTCAACGGGTTGTTCACCGGCGCCAACATCGGCAAGACCCTGGTCCGCATCTGACCACGCTCGCGAGCGTCAGCCTTCCGCCGCCAGTTGACCGCAGGCCGCGGCGATCTCGCGACCCCGCGTATCGCGCACGGTGCACGAGACCCCGCGCTCACGGACGCGGCGCACGAACTCCCGCTCCGCGGGTTTCGGGCTGGCATCCCACTTGCTGCCCGGCGTCGGGTTGAGCGGGATCAGGTTCACGTGCACCAGCGGGCCCAGCGCCCCGTGCAGCTTCTTGCCGAGCAGGTCGGCACGCCACGGCTGGTCGTTGACGTCGCGTATCAGCGCGTACTCGATCGACACCCGGCGTCCGGTCGTGTCGGCGTAGTAACGCGCGGCGTCGAGAGCCTCGCTGACCTTCCACCGGTTGTTCACCGGCACCAGCGTGTCGCGCAGCTCGTCGTCAGGGGCGTGCAGTGACAGCGCCAGTGTGACGTTGAGCTTCTCGTCGGCGAGTTTGCGGATCGCCGGGGCCAGCCCGACGGTCGACACGGTCACCGACCGCGCGGAGATG
Source organism: Mycobacterium sp. IDUB_1 (assembly GCF_055419625.1). Taxonomy (NCBI): domain Bacteria; kingdom Bacillati; phylum Actinomycetota; class Actinomycetes; order Mycobacteriales; family Mycobacteriaceae; genus Mycobacterium; species Mycobacterium sp. IDUB_1. Next base: position 355,620 of record NZ_JBVAYA010000004.1, read on the forward strand.
CCGAAGCCCTGCGGCGGCGGGGCGGTGATCCGCCGGACCGCGGCGACGACACGGTTGTAGTTGGCCAGCGGCTCGCCCATGCCCATGAACACGATGTTGGACAACCGCGAGCCGTCCCGATCTCGCAGCTCGGCGGCTGCGGAACGCACCTGCTCGAGAATTTCGGCGGTCGACAGGTTGCGCTTGAGGCCGCCCTGGCCGGTGGCGCAGAACGGGCACGCCATTCCGCAGCCCGCCTGAGACGAGATGCACACGGTGTTGCGGTCGGGATAGCGCATCAGCACCGACTCGAACGTCGTCTGATCGACCGCCCGCCACAGCACCTTGCGGGTCTCCCCCGCATCGCATTCGATCTCCCGGGCCGCCGCGAACAGCGTCGGGAACAGCGCCTGGCCCACCTGTTCACGCACCGCGGCCGGCAGGTCGGTCATTTCCGTCGGGTCGGCGATCAGCCGGCCGTAGTACTGATTGGCCAGCTGTTTTCCGCGAAACGCGGGCAGGCCCAGCTCGGCGGCCGCGGCAGCTCGTCCGTCGTCGTCGAGATCGGCGAAGTGCCGCGGCGGCATCGCGCGGCGCGGGGCATCGAAGACGAGGGGCAGCGGAGCCCCGGCAGAACCAGACATGACTGCAACCAGTATCTCAGGCCAGCAGGGTCAGAACGATCCATCCGGCCACCGCCGACGGCAGCATCGCGTCGATGCGGTCCATCAGACCGCCGTGGCCAGGCAGCAGCGTACCCATGTCCTTGATGCCGAGATCACGCTTGATCTGCGATTCCACCAGGTCACCGAGCACTCCGGTGATCACCAGCATCAACCCCAGCGGGACACCGACCCACGCGGGCTTGCCGAGCAGGAACGTGACCGAGAACACCGCCGCGGCCGTGCCGAACACGAGCGATCCGCCCAGACCCTCCCACGACTTCTTCGGGCTGATCGCGGGTGCCATCAGGTGCTTGCCGAACAGAACTCCCGCGACATATCCGCCGATATCGGCGAACACCACCGTGGCGATCACCGTGAAGACGCGCACGCCGCCGTCGTCGGCGAAGATCAGCAGCGCGGTGAACGCCGCGAACATCGGCACCCAGGTGGCCAGCAGCACCGTCGCCGCCATGTCGCGCAGGTAGTTGACCGGTTGACTGTTCAGGCCCTGCCCCAGCAGGCGCCACACCATGGCGACCACGATCGTGCCGGCATAGCCGCCGAGCAGTCCCGCCATGTCGAACGGCCACGTCAGCCAGATCATTGCCTGACCGCCGACCAGCAGCGGCACGGCAGGAAGCACGTACCCGTGCTCACGGAGGCGGCGGATCACCTCGTGGGTCGCGATCGCAATGGCCACGGCCAGCAGCGGGAGCCACCATATCGGCGCGAACAGCAACGTGCCAATCGCCATCGCGCCCAATAGGACGCCCACCGCGATGGCCGCCGGCAGGTTGCGCCCGGCGCGGGACTTCTTCTGGGTCGGCGGCGGATCGACCGGCTTGTCTGCCACGGGAGTCGGTTGCTGATCGGTCACGTCAGACCTCCAGCAACTCACCTTCTTTGTGTTTGACCAGTTCGTCGATCTGACCCGTGTACTGCGCGGTGGTCTTGTCGAGGTCCTTCTCCGCGCGGGTGACGTCGTCCTCGCCGGCGTCGCCGTCCTTCTTGATACGGCTCAGCTCCTCCATCGCCTTGCGACGGATGTTGCGCACCGAGACCTTCGCGTCCTCACCCTTGGCCTTGGCCTGCTTGACCAGGTCGCGGCGGCGCTCCTCGGTCAGCTGGGGAATCGAGACGCGGATGACGTTGCCGTCGTTGGACGGGTTGACGCCCAGGTCGGAGTTTCGGATCGCGTCCTCGATGTTGCGCAGCTGGTTCGCCTCATAGGGCTTGATGACGACCAGCCGGGGCTCGGGGACGTTGATGCTCGACAGCTGCGTGATCGGGGTGGCGGAGCCGTAGTAGTCGATGCTGATCCGGTTGAACATGCCGGGGTTGGCCCGTCCGGTGCGGATCGACGCCAGGTCGTCCCGTGCCACCGACACGGCCTTCTCCATCTTCTCCTCGGCATCGAAGAGCGTCTCGTCGATCACCTGTCACTTCTCCCGTCGCTTCGCTCGCTGATCACCTCGTTGGTCATGTGGTGGTGACCAGTGTGCCGATCTTCTCACCTGCGACGGCACGGGCGATATTCCCGTCGGTGAGCAGGTTGAACACCATGATCGGCATTCCGTTGTCCATACAGAGGCTGAACGCGGTCGCGTCGGCCACTTTGAGTCCGCGATCGATGACCTCGCGGTGCGTGATCGTCGTCAGCAGCTTGGCATCGGGATCGGTGCGCGGGTCGGCGGTGAACACCCCGTCGACGGCCTTGGCCATCAGCACCACGTCTGCCCTGATCTCCAGCGCACGCTGCGCGGCGGTGGTGTCGGTGGAGAAGTAGGGCAGCCCCATGCCGGCGCCGAAGATCACCACGCGGCCCTTCTCCAGGTGTCGCTGCGCGCGCAGCGGGATGTAGGGCTCGGCAACCTGACCCATGGTGATGGCGGTCTGCACCCGGGTCTGAATGCCTTCCTTCTCCAGGAAGTCCTGCAGCGCAAGGCTGTTCATCACGGTGCCGAGCATGCCCATGTAGTCGGAGCGGGTTCGCTCCATGCCGCGCTGCTGCAGTTGGGCGCCGCGGAAGAAGTTCCCGCCGCCGATCACGACCGCGACCTGGACCCCGCTGCGCACCACTTCGGCGATCTGGCGGGCGACGAGGGCGACGACGTCGGGGTCGAGACCGACCTGGCCGCCGCCGAACATCTCACCGCCCAGTTTGAGCAGTACGCGTCTGTAGGCGGGCCTGATCAACGATGTCGGGCCCCCGTTGGCTGTACTGTCCGCCATCCGACTCCTTCTCGCTTGCGCTTGGCCGCCCCCGAGAGTGCCGCAGACGGCTCCCCCATCCTGCCTCATCGCAGGCCGCACGCTTCGTTCAGGGGCGCCCGGGTGTGTCAGCCGGCGTGCGCGGTCAGCAGCCAAGCACCCACGGACTTGCGGCCGGGCGCCTCGTCGCGGATGTCGGCGCTCGCGAATCCCGCGAACTGCGCGGCGAAGGACTCCGGCACGTTGGCGTGGATGCGGGCTGGGCGGATGTCGTCGATCGTCCAGTACCGGGCCACGACTTCGCGCAGCTCCGGCTCGGTGACCGCGTTGACCGGGCCGCCCTCGGGCATCGCTGCGCGGTCGAAGACGAGCACGATGTACGTCGCCCCGGGTGCCGCGGCGCGCACGATCGACTGCTGGTAGCCGTCGCGAAGCTCCACCGGCATGGAGTGGAACAGCGTCGAGTCGATGATCGTGCCGAATCGGTCGTCGTATCCGGTGAACGCACTGATGTCGGCGACCTGGAAGGTGGCATTGGTCAGCCCACGGCGGGCGGCTTCGGCGCGTGCCAGCTCGACCGCCGTCGGCGACTGGTCGAGCCCAACGACGGTGACACCTCGTTCGGCGAGGTACATCGACACTGCTGCTTCACCGCATCCGGCGTCGAGGACGTCGCCGTGACAGATGCCGGCGTCGATCAGCGCGCGGATCTCCGGTTGCGGCTCACCGATGCTCCAGGGCGGCCGCACGCCCGCCATGTCGTCGGCTTCGCCGCGGTAGGCGGCGTCGAACATCGCGTCACTGGGATTCGTCATGCCATCCTTGGTATCAACGAGATTGATATGCGTCAAGATGGTTGACATGGGCGAGCGCGACGGCACCCCGCTGGGCTATCTGCTGCACCGGTTGGCGTCCGCATTACGCGCCGATGTGACGAGCGCGGTGCTCGAGCCCTTGAATCTGAGCTTCCCGCAGTACATCTGCTTGCGCCTGCTCTCGCGCCGGCCCGGTCAGTCCAACGCCGAGCTCGCCCGCGACGTGATGGTCTCTCCGCAGGCGATGAACATCGTGGTGCGCAGCCTGCAGGAGCGGGGGCTCGTCTCGAGGCCCGCCGCGGTCGCGACGGGACGGTCACTGCCCGCCGAGCTGACCCGTGAGGGGCGCGCGCTGCTCGCGCGCACCGACGACGGGATCAGGGGCGCCGAACAGCGGGTGCTGGGCCCGCTCTCGGAACGTGACCAGCGCGAGCTGCGCCGCATCCTCTCCGCACTGACCTGACCGCCTCCCCCACGAGCGGGCGTGTCTGCACGCCCACTCGCGGGGATGGTGTCAGGACTCCATCGCGCGCTCGGCCACCGGCAGCCCGCTGTGGCTCTGGTGGCACGCCTTCGGCGGTGACGGTGGCAGGTCGAGTGCCGGATTGCCGTCGAAGAATCCGATCGGCTTGAGGTGGAAGCCCGTATACGCGCACGGCATCACCGGCCAGTCCTCGGGCCGGACCACGTGATGTGCGCCCAGGGTGTACCAGAGCACGACGTCGGTGTTCTCCAGAGGCGCGTCATCGGCGACGAACTCCGGCAGGCCCTGCGCGTCCGCCGACTGGTACATGTAGTCACCCGCGGCGAACATCTCCTTGGGGTCGTAGCGCGTCACCCACAGGTTGTGCTGCACGAAACGCGCCCGGTCGTAGATGTAGGAGCCTTCCTGCACCATCACCGGCACGATGTCCTTGGGCACCAGCTTGTAGGCCACCGGACTACCGAGTTCGTTGACCTTCTCCGGATTGGTCACCTTCCAGTACCGGCCTGTCGACCAGTTCCAGTCGCGCGCACCGTCGGCCTCCGACTCCACCAGCGTGTCCTGCACGATCCACGCATTGTGGTGCGGATTGAGCTCCGGGTCCGGCTCGGGAATCGAATCCACCTCGTAGACACTGTTGTTCGGGCCGTCGACGCTCATGTCGAGCCGGAAGTTGAAGAAGTGCTGGTGATTCGGACCGTAGATGCCGGGCGCCACCATCTTGCCCCAGCGCGGCGTCTCCCCCTCCGGAACAGCTCCGGTTGTGAGCACGCCCGACAGCTTCACCTCGACCTCGATCGACGCGTCGTTGTACAGGTACCAGAAGAATCCGTACTCGTAGTTGCCCACGGTGCAGATCATCGAGATCACCAATCGGCGGGAGCGCCTGACCTCCACCTCCTCGGTGCGGAAATCGGTGTGCTTCCAGGAGATTCCGTAATCCTCCTCGTGCATGCAGATCGCGTTCGGGATCGTGACCGCGTTGCCCGCCGAATCGTTGACCGTCCCGTCGAAGTAGAAGATCTCGCCCAGGCAGTCACATCCGAGCGTCAGAGGGTTGGCGGAGAATCCCATCCCCACCTCGCCCATGTCGAAGACGTTCTTGTTCCAGTGCGTCGGCGAGGTGTCCCCGTAGGGCACAACCATTTCCGACAGCGATCCGCGGTAGAGAATCGGCCGGGTGACGCCCCGGTCGGTATAGGTCACCTCATGAAGTGTGACGCCCTCACGCGGATTGAACCCGATCCGCAGAGACCACTTCTGCCAGGTGACGTTCCAGCCGTCGACCGTGAAGCTCGGCCCCTCCGGCTGGGTGATCTCGATCGGCTTCACATCGTCACGGAACTGCGTGAACGCCGGCCTGTTGTTCTCGTCGAACATGAACTCCTCGGAGTAGTTGCCCGCCGTCGGAGGCAGTGGCACCACACCGTGGTCCTCGACGTCGAGCACCGTCATGGCGTCGAGGTCGAACGTGACGATCAGCCCCTCGACAGGGCGGGCGTACCCGTGCTCAGAAGGCGCAGCACGCATGAACGTCAACGGTCGGCAGATCAGCGCCGAGTTGTCGTAATGGTCTGCACTGCCGTAGTAGCCGGCCGGCCACGGATCGATCATGGCGAGGCTGAAGTCGGTGATGCCGCGTTTGCGCATCGCCTCCTGCCAGCGCGGGTCCTCGCGGACCTTCTCCTCCACCCCGGTCATGTGCTCGACGAGGTAGGACGGGAACCGCCCCGGCACGGGGGTCCACGACTCGATGAGGCGCGCGTCGAGGTTGACCACCGCCTCGTACACCATCTTGGCCGTCGAATCGTACATCGTGACGAACGCGCACCGCGGCACGTCGGCCTCCGCGAAGGTGAGCGTCTCGGTCTTCGCCGGTTCCGCCAGATAGATCATCACGAACTTCAGTGTCGGCGTGCCGTATTGGCTCGACCGCACGATGTCGGCGGCGGCTTCGATCTCGGCGCCGCTGAGCGGATCGAGGGGATATCGGTCAACCCCGGCAGCGTCCGTCTCCGGCGCGCGGGTGTCTTCCATCGTCATCAGACGGTACCTTCCGTTGTGTCCTTGTCGTTGAGGTCGAAGACGGCCAAGTGCGCCAACGAATCCTCCTTCGAGACCTTGTGCGCCGAACGTCGGCCGAACACGTAGACGGTCAGACCGAGTGCGAACATGCCCAGGCTGATGCCACCGACCCACGTCATCCAGGTCGACGACGGCACGTCGATCCACGGCGTGACGAACGAGTAGTAGACGCCGCCGATGGTGCCCACGGTGCCCACGACCACGGTGATCCACACACCGGCCATGCCGCCCGGAATGCGCCAGAACTGTTCATTGGCATAGCGATCCGCGTACTTGCGGCGCGCGATGATGACCGGGAACAGGAAGAAGAAGCCCGACAGCAACCACACGGTGGACAGGCCGCCCTGCAGATAGATCGTCACATTGGCCATGCTGCTCTGCGAGTACAAGCCGACCAGGATCAGCGACGAGATGACACCCTGGATCAGGATGGCGGTCACCGGATTACGGGTGCGGGGGTTGAGATGGGTGAACAGCCGCGGCAGGTGCCGCTCCAGGCCGGAGACGAAGATCAGCCGCGAGTACGCCACCTGGTAGGTCATCAGAGCGACGATGATGATGAACGCCAGCACGATCGCGCAGACCTCCATCAGGCCGGGGAAGCCGGCCACATCCAGCATGCCGATCACCCCGGTCACCGGATCGATCTCGTCGCCGGGCAGCGCCATCATGGTGCCGAGCGTGGTGAGCAGGTAGATCGCCACCAGAGCCGTCGAGCCCCACAGGATCATCTTCGGCCCGCTCTTGCGCACCGACAGGAACTCCGCACCCATGTTGTAGGGCGTCTCGACCCCGAGCAGGTACAGAAGCACTGTGCCGTAGAGGAATCCGGCGACCGCGAAGTTGGGGATGGTGGCCTCGGCCCAGCTGAACGGCGTGCCTGATCCGTTCTTGACGGCGAAGAGAAGCCCGCAGATGAAGATCGTCAACGTCAGGACGCCGTACACCACGAAGACGATGTTCATGATCTTCTGGTTGGCAGCGAGTTTCGCCAGCGCGAGCCCGATGACCGTCCACAGGATCACCAACTGCAAGATAATGCTGGTGGTCAAGCCGAGTTCGGCATGGAACGCCAGCAACAGGAACTGCAGCACCACTGCCGGCGAGGAGGCCGCGTTGAGGATCACCGGCACCCACGAAAGGTATCCGCCGATGAAGCCCCAGGTTTCGCCCATCGTTCGGGTGGCCCAGATGTACACACCACCCTGTCCGGGCCACAGGTTGCCCAGTTCCACGACCGCCATACCGGCCGGGATGAGGAATGTCAGGATGCCCAGCACCCACATCGGTATCGCGGTCCAACCACCCGCGGCCATCACCGACGATCCGGTGACCCAGCAGATGATGAACACGTAGGCAGCGGTCAGACCGAACGTCGTCATGACCTTGGGCAGGATCTGTTCGGGCACCAGCTCGGTGGTCATCAGGGCGTCGCGCTCGGCGTTACCCACCGCCTTGCCGGAGCCCGCCGCAGGTGCGGGTTCGGTTTGCGTCATAGGTTGTCTCCCAACTCAGTTGACGATCTGTCCGTCTCTCATTCGGACGACACGGCTCGCTTCGTCGGCCACCGTGGGGTCATGGGTGCTCGCGACGACGGTCACGCCCATCGTCGAGCAGAGTTCGCGAAGCATCCGCACGACGGTCTCTCCGGTGCGGTGGTCGAGGTTCGCGGTCGGTTCGTCGGCGAGCACCAGGGCCGGGTTGCTGATCAGCGACCGGGCGATCGCGGTGCGCTGCTGTTCGCCGCCCGACATCTTGGTCGGCTGGTGATGGATCCGGTGCCCGAGGCCGACCAGTTCGAGCAGATCGATGGCGCGCTGGCGTAGCGCGTCGCGGTCATAGGGTTCGAACATCAGCGGCAGTTCGACGTTTTCCACCGCCGACAAGAAGGGAATCAGGTTGTAGCTCTGGAAGATGAACCCGACTTTGTCGTGCCGTAGTGCGGCGAACTGACTCTCGGTCAGCGTCGCGGTGTCCTTGCCGGCGACGGTCACGGTTCCCTTGGTCGGCCTGTCGAGCCCGCCGATGATGTTGAGCAGCGTGGATTTTCCGCTTCCGCTGGGACCCATCAGGCACACGAATTCGCCGGGCATGACGGTGAGGTCAGCGGCCATCAGCGCCTTGACGACTTCGTCGCCGAGTTTGTGCAGTTTCCAGACGTCGGAGATCTCGATGACGGGGGCAGGTGCGGTCATGTCAGCTTCCTTCGGTCAGCGATCGAATCGGGGGGCGCGAGGCCGCCTTCCAGGTGGGCACGATGCTGGTCGCCAGGGCGGCCACGATGCTGACGCCGACCGCGATCGCGGCACCGGCCGCCAGTCCCGACATCGACACACCGGTGCCGACCACATCCGCCATTGCCAGGGCCACGCCCGTCAACCCCGCCAACAGCGCACCGGCGAGGGCACCCGCCACCGCGGCGATCGCGGGCTCGACGAGAAGCGCGGCGACGACGGGTGGGCGCGGAACGCCGTTGGCGCCGAGCACGCCGAGTTCGCGGGTACGTTGCGTGACGGTCCTCGTCGTCGCCACCGCCACTTCTGCGACACCGACCAGCAGCACGGTGACCGCGATCAGTGTCACCGCGTGCCCGATCTCGTCGGCGTGCCCCAGAACCGCTGACTGGCTACGGATTCCGTCGCTCATTCCGAACACGAGCACCACCAGGTACGCCCCCGTCGCGGTGGTGACGGCCGGGAGCACCATCTCCCGCGCGCGCCGGCGGGCGGCGAGCCAACCGTAGGTCAACCCCTTGACGATCATCGCGCACTCAGCAGCTCGACGGGGCGGTGCTGGAGCAGGCGGTGCACCGGCACCAGGGCGCCGACGATGGCCATCGCGGGCAGGAACATCGCGGTCATCGCGATGCCCTGCAGCCAGGCCGTCACCGTGGCGATGCCTGGAATCACCAGCGCCACAGCGATACCCGCCGCGGCGATACCCACCACGTAGGCGGCGACGAACACCATCGCGGACTCGACGAGGAAGAAGTACAGCACTTCGTCGGCCAGTCCGATGCTGGACATGATGCCGAATTCGCGACGCCGCTCGGCGACCGAAGCCAAGAACGACGACACCGCGATGACGAAGCCCAGCGCCAGGCCGATCGTGGAGATGAGTCCCAGCGTCGATCCCGTCACCTTGCCGGAGAACAACGCCGAGAACTTCTGCTCGAAGGTCAGCGGACCAGCGCCGCCGACGGTGTCGTAGATGAGTCCCCGACCCTGCGGGTCCGGTTGCACGGACGGATCGGGCGTGGCGGGCAACCCCACCTCGGTCGAGAAGGACTGCGCCAGATCACGCCGCTTCTCCGAACCGGCCGGTGCCGAGACAACCCACCAACCACTCTGCCCGACAACGGATTCCGCTATCGCGGTTGGTACGACGACGGACTCACCGCCTCCACCGATGCGGACCTGCAGACTCTGTCCACCAATCGTGACGCGGTCGCCGTCGGCCACGCCGAGGCGCCCGGCCGCACCCGCGGCGATCTGCGCCTCTCCGGCAGCGATGTCGTCGCGGCCACGCAGAGACACGGCATGACCGGCCACCTCCGTCACCCCGGACAGGGTGCGGGTGGCAGTCCATCCGCCCGGGATGGAGATATCAGGCGCCGGCCCGTTGGCGACGAGCGCCTCGACGTCGGGGTCATAGTGCACGCCGGCTGCGGGCACGACCCACAGAGCGCCGCCGGACAGCACGTCGGTGACCGAATCCTCGCCTGTCATAGCGAAACTCGCCGATACGGTGCGCACCACGGTGACGCACGCGATCGCCAGCGCGATACCGAGCACCGAGAGGACGAAGCGCTCGGGCCTGCGCCGGATGTTGGCCAGAGCGAACCGGATCAGGCACATCACTGTGTTCTGCGAGCCGACGGGAAGCTGCTCGGAGGGCATCACCGCCGACGAATCGCCGACTTGACTCGTCTCCACGAGAGATGATGGTGGGAGCCGCACGTAACACTCAGAGCCACCTGCGGTGACGTCGGTGTTAATACGCCAGGGGCGCAGTTACGGCAGCGTGTCGGGGACGCAACGGATTTCGTTGCCCATCCGTCAGCTCGAGATCGTCGGCCACGGTTGTGCCTGCTCGAGTTCGTAGGCGAGCTCCAGCAGCCGCGCATCCTGGCCGAGCGGCGCGGCGAACATCATGCCGACCGGTAATCCCGACGCCGAGCGCGCCAACGGCAACGAAATCGCCGGCTCCCCCGTCACGTTCTGCAGCGGTGTGAATGCCACCCAGTCGATGAGCCGCTCGATCACCTGCTGGTACTCGGCCGTCGGGTCCAGGTGGCCGATGCGGGGGGTGACGTCGGCCAGCGTCGGGGTCAACAGCAGGTCGTAGGTCTTCTGTAGGCGCGAGGTGATTCTCCGCGTGCGGGCCAGCCTGACCAGCGCGGCGGGCAGTCGCGCGAGATTACGCGCCGCGTGGTGCTCCAACCCCAGCGTGAGGCTGTCCAGCCGGGTGCGGTCGAAGGTCTCACCGAAGGTGCGCCGGCCACCGCGCACCAGTGCGAACGCCAGGAACGACCAGTAGAGAAGGAAGTCGTCGATGAATCGTGGCGGTATCGGATTGTCGACCACGGTGACTCGGTGGCCGAGCTCTTCGAGCAGCGCAGCGGTCTGCAGGGTCAGTTCGGCGATCTCCGGAGCGGAGTCCCGGGCGATCGACCGCGTGCACACCGCGATGTCCAGGCGTTGGGCGCTCGGGCCGCGGACGTCGCCGACAGCGCGCAGCTTGGGGTTGGCGATGACGCGTTCCATCTCCCGATAGAAGGCCGCGGTGTCGCGGACCGAGCGGGTGAGGACGCCGTTGTGCACGATCTGCAGCGGCATCTGACGGACATTGCGATCCAGTGGGAGCCTCCCCCGCGAGGGTTTGAGGCCCACCAGGCCGTTGCACGCGGCAGGGATGCGGATCGAGCCGCCGCCGTCGTTGGCGTGCGCGATCGGGACCACGCCGGAGGCGACGAACGCCCCCGAGCCAGACGACGAGGCACCCGCGGTGTGGTCGGTGTGCCACGGATTACGCACCGCACCCAGGCGCGGATGCTCAGCCGAGGCGCTGAAGCCGAACTCCGACAGTTGTGTCTTACCAAGGGGAATCAGCCCCGTGGCCAGGTACGGCTTCGCGAAGTCGCCATCGCTCGACTCGATGCGCGCCTCCCAGGCGTCTGCCCCTTCCCGGGTCGGCATTCCCGCCACGGCCACGTTGTCTTTGATGAACGTGGGCACGCCATCGAAGAAGCCCCCATAGGGATATGTCAGCCGGGCGCGCGTCCGCGCGCGGTCGAACGCTTCGAAGGCCAGGCCGTTGAGGGCCGGATTGACGGACTCGGTGCGCGCGATGGCGGCATCGGTCAGTTCGGCCGCCGAGACCTCACCCGCTCGCAGCGCATTCACTGCGCCGACAGCGTCGAATGTGCCCAGGGCGTCGTCAGCGAAGGCGTCGATGCGGGTCATGGCGCGACGGTACCAGAGCGTACCGGCGGTGTCGGGCAGTCCCCGCGGTCGTCATTCGGCGCGCTGAAGCACCGCTCCCACGGTCATCGCGAGGATCTTCCAGTCCAGCCACAGCGACCAGTTCTCGATGTAGAAGTTGTCCCATTCGGCGCGGTCGGCGATCGAGGTCTGGCCGCGCAGACCGTGCACCTGAGCCCACCCGGTCATACCCGCCTTCACGCGGTGCCGGTCGCCGTACCGCGCGATCTGGGCGTTGAACAGATCGACGTACTCGGGCCGCTCCGGACGGGGACCGACAAGGCTCATCTCCCCGCGGACGACGTTGATGAGCTGTGGCAGCTCGTCCAGCGAGGTGGCGCGCATGATCTTGCCGATTCGCGTGCGGCGGTCCTCCCCCTCGACGCCGCCCGGCGCGCTGTCGGCGCGGCGCTCGAATGACGCGTCCGCGACGCTGGGAGGCCTCATGGACCGGAACTTGAGACAGTCGAAGACGCGCCCGTCGCGGCCGATCCGGGCCTGGCCGAAGAAGATCGGCCCGGGCGAGCTGAGCCGCACCGCCAGCATCAGCGACAGGAACAGCGGCGAGATCAGCACGAGCCCGATCGTTGCGAACAGACGATCCGAGAAATGCTTGACGGCGAACTGCCAGCCGCGCGGGTCCGTGCTGGGCACCGAGATCAGCGGTAGTCCGCCGATGTGGTCGATGGTGGCGTGCACGCCGATGGTGTCGAAGATCCGCGGCACGATCCACACGGCCATTCCGTGCCGGTGCGCCACCTTGACCGCCGCCGTGATGGCCTCGTCCCGGGTGCGGGAGAAGGCCACGATCAGACATCGGGCATGGGTCTGGTTGATGGCGTCTTCGAGGGTGTCCAGCTTTCCTAGGTACGGGATGCTGGCCGGCTTGTCACGGTCCACCCCCATGGTCGGCAGGTCGTCGTCGATCAGGCCGATGGGCCGCAACCCGTAGTTCGGGGTGACCTCCAGGCGCTCGACCACTTTCGCGGCGATCCTGCCGTTTCCGACGATCAGCGTCGGAGCGATCATCTTGTTCCGGCGAAGCATGCGGGTCCGGACGATGCTGCGCACGAGGCGTCCGAGCGGGATCAGCACCGCGGCGCACACCCACACCTGAGCCACGGCAGTGCTGCGCGATCCTTCGATGTTCGGATTGAGGACCAGGCCGCTCAACAGCAGCATCGCCGCCACCGTGGTGAGCGCCTCGATTTTCGGCAGCTCGTCGAGGAACGAGCGATTCAGTGACCGCCTGTACAGGCCACGGATGGCGAAGAGCGCGATCACCGTCGGCGCGAAGAAACACATCATCCACGACGGCGGCAGCTGCTGATTCCGGTAGTTGGCGACGGTCATTCCGACCGCGACGGCAAGCGATCCCGTGGCCAGATCGATCGCCATCGCCGCAATCGGCAGCGATGATTTGCGGCGACGTGCGGGCACCACTTCGGTCAGCATCGGGAGGTCTAGCTGGCGCTCGACGGCATTGGTCTTTGCCGTTGGAGGAGCGTCGATGACACCGGTCATAGCTGACCTCCCCGGATCACGGTGCGCTCCACATGAAGAGGTTAACTCTACGGCAGCTGCGTCGTCGTCATTTGACGCCGACGAGAGCGGTTCGTCATATTTGACAGAGTCGCCTGCAAGTTTGCTGCGTGTCAACGGTCATCAACGGCGGCAAAAGAAGGGCACCCACACTCGCCGTCTCGGGCAACGGCTGGAGCACGCCCTTATTATCGTGACCGCAATTTTCGGTCTCATTTTTGAGATCGTGGCAAAGAACGTGCGCCGTTCGAACGATTGCCGCCGAGGATTCCATCCCACGCGCGCGGGATCCGCCGCAACGCACACGGCCCCCGGAACGCAGTGTTCCGGGGGCCGTGCGGTGGTGCTGGGGTCAGACTTCTGCTCGATTGGCCTGATTCCTCACCGGGCTCGTACCTCGCCCGGCGTCGTCGTCAGGCCTGACCGACCTCGAACCGGACGAACCGTGTCACGGTCACGCCGGCCTCGTCGAGCAGAGCCTTGACGGTCTTCTTGTTGTCGGACACCGAGGGCTGGTCGAGCAGCACGACGTCCTTGTAGTAACCGGTCACGCGACCCTCGACGATCTTGGGCAGCGCCTGCTCGGGCTTGCCCTCGGCCTTCGCGGTCTCCTCGGCGATCCGGCGCTCGTTGGCGACGATGTCCTCGGGCACGTCCTCGCGGGTGAGGTACTTCGCCTTCAGCGCAGCGATCTGGAGTGCGACCGCGTGCGCAGCAGACTTGTCGTCACCGGTGTACTCGACCAGCACGCCGACGGCCGGCGGGAGGTCGGCAGCGCGCTTGTGCAGGTAGGTCTCCACCTGACCGTCGAAGTACGCGACGCGGCGCAGCTCGAGCTTCTCGCCGATCTTCGCCGACAGATCGGCGATGACCTGCTCGACCGTGGTGTCACCGGCTTTGGCGGCCTTGAGCGCGTCGACGTCCGTCGCCTTGGCCGCGGCCGCAGCAGCCACGATCTGGTCGGCGGCGGCCTGGAACTCGGCGTTCTTGGCGACGAAGTCGGTCTCGGAGTTGAGCTCGATCAGCGCACCGTCCTTGGCGGCCACCAGACCTTCGGCGGTCGCACGCTCGGCACGCTTGCCGACGTCCTTGGCGCCCTTGATGCGCAGCAGCTCCACGGCTTTGTCGAAATCGCCCTCGGCGTCGACGAGCGCGTTCTTGCTGTCCATCATTCCGGCGCCGGTCAGCTCCCGAAGGCGCTTGACGTCGGCAGCGGTGTAGTTAGCCATAGATGTGTTCCTAGGGATTCTGTGCAGGGGTGGGTTCGGTCTGGATCTCGGCCTCGGGCGTTCCCGGTGCGGCTCCGGCCGCGGTGGGCGACGCCGTGGCACCGGCGAGCAGCTCCTGCTCCCACTCGGCGAGCGGCTCGGCAGCCACGCCATCCTGGCCGGCCTCGGTCTTGCCGGCACCCGAGCGGGCCTGCAGCCCCTCGGCCACCGCGGCCGCAACGACCTTGGTGAGCAGGGCGGCGGAGCGGATGGCGTCGTCGTTTCCGGGGATCGGGTAGTCCACGACGTCGGGATCGCAGTTGGTGTCCAGGATCGCGATGATCGGGATGTTGAGCTTGCGTGCCTCAGCGACGGCGAGGTGCTCCTTGTTGGTGTCGACGACCCAGATCGCCGACGGCACCTTCTGCATGTCCCGGATACCGCCGAGCGAACGCTCGAGCTTGTTCTTCTCGCGGGTCAGCATCAGGATTTCCTTCTTGGTGCGACCCTCGAAGCCACCGGTCTGCTCCATGGCCTCGAGCTCCTTCATCCGCTGAAGGCGCTTGTGCACGGTGGAGAAGTTGGTGAGCATGCCGCCCAACCAGCGCTGGTTCACATACGGCATGCCGACGCGGGTCGCCTCCTCGGCGATGGATTCCTGCGCCTGCTTCTTGGTGCCGACGAACATGATCGACCCGCCGTGGGCGACGGTCTCCTTGACGAACTCGTAGGCCGAGTCGATGTAGGTCAGCGTCTGCTGCAGATCGATGATGTAGATGCCGTTGCGGTCGGTGAAGATGAACCGCTTCATCTTGGGATTCCAGCGTCGGGTCTGATGCCCGAAGTGAGCGCCGCTGTCAAGCAGCTGCTTCATGGTCACAACAGCCATGGGTGTCCGTACCTTTGAGTTGTCGGTTGTCGTCCGGCATCGGGTGAGCCGGACCCTGGCGACTGCTTCGATGCCGGACCCGAGTCATCGGGACCGCCCGGCATACAGGTGACGAACCCGCGAGGGTTCGTGCAGACGCGCGAAGTCAGCCCGCGCAAGCGAGCTGCGCAGAGAAGTTTACACGCTCGGAACGGGTGGTTTGACCACGCTGATCAGGACGCCGAGCGCCTATCCCCAGCCGCTGAACCGGCCCTGGAACAGCAGCTCTTCCTCAGGGTGCACTGCTGCGATGCGCATTCTGGCGGCTGTTCTGCTCTGCGCCGTGGCCTCGGTGGCTCCCGCGGGGGCGGACGGTCCCCGTCTGGAGTGGCCGTTGCGGCCGCGCCCGGCGGTGGTCCGCGCGTTCGACGCCCCCGAACGGAATTGGCAGCGAGGGCATCGCGGCGTCGACGTCGTCGGCGCAGCGGGCCAGGCCGTGTACGCCGCAGGGGCCGGCACCGTGGTCTTCGCCGGGGTGCTCGCCGGCCGGCCCGTGGTGTCGATCGCACACCCGGGTGGGCTGCGCACCAGCTACGAGCCGGTACAGGCCGCGGTGCGCGCGGGGCAGACGGTCGGCGCGGGCTTTGTGATCGGTGCGCTGCAACCGGGTCATGCCGGGTGCGCTGCGGCGGCCTGCCTGCACTGGGGTGCGATGTGGGGTCCGGCGGCTCGCGCGGACTATGTCGACCCGGTCGCGCTGGTGGCGACGACGCCGATCAAGCTCAAGCCGCTGCGCTGAGCGTCACGCCCGGGGATGCGCCTGGTCGTGCACCGCGCGCAGCCGGGCGACGCTGACGTGGGTGTAGAGCTGCGTGGTGGCCAGCGTGGAGTGACCGAGCAGTTCCTGCACGACGCGCAGGTCAGCGCCGCCCTCGAGCAGGTGGGTGGCCGCGCTGTGCCGCAACCCGTGCGGGCCGATGTCCGGGGCGCCGTGGACGGCGGCCACTGTCTGGTGCACGACGGTGCGGGCCTGCCGCGGGTCGAGCCGGCCGCCGCGCGCACCGAGCAGCAGCGCCGGCCCTGATGTGGGGGTGGCCAGCGCAGGGCGCCCGTCGCTCAACCACGACATCAGCGCCCTGTGCGCCGGATCGCCGTAGGGAACGGTGCGCTGCTTGTTTCCCTTGCCGAGCACCCGCAGCACCCGCCGGGAGGTGTCGATGTCGTCGACGTCGAGGCCGCAGAGCTCGCTGACCCGCATCCCGGTGGCGTAGAGCATCTCGACGATCAGCCGGTCCCGTAGGGCGACTGGATCTCCCTGCTCGGCACCGGAATTCGCGGCGTCCATCGCGTCGACCGCCTGGTCCTGACGCAACACCGACGGCAGCGTCCGACGTGTCTTCGGCGCCTGCAACCGCACCGACGGGTCCTCGTCGAGCAGGCCGCGGCGGGCCGCCCACGCCGTGAACGTCTTGACCGCTGATGCACGCCGCGCCAGCGTGGTCCGCGCCGCACCCGCCGACGCCTGCGCCGCCAGCCACGAGCGCAGCACCGGCAGGGTCAGCGCACGCAGACCCGCATCGGGGTGTCGACGGTCCAGGAAGTCGAACAGCGATCGCAGGTCGCCCAGGTAGGCGCGCCGGGTGTGATCGGAGCGGCCACGCTCCAGCGCGAGGTAGGTGTCGAATTCCCCCAGAATGGCCTCCACGCCGGTCACGGTGACATCGGACCGGCGTCGGCTCTACAGGACGCGCCGCAGCGTGTCCGGAGTGAGATCTGCCAGGCTGCGATATCCGTCGACAGCCATCGTCAGGTCGGTCTCGGCCAGCAGCGAGCGCAGTACGTGGACAACCCCGTCTTCTCCACCGATGGCCAGTCCGTAGGCGTAGGGCCGCCCGACTCCCACCGCCGTGGCACCGAGGGCGAGCGCCTTCACGATGTCGGTACCGCTGCGCACGCCCGAGTCGAACAGCACGGGCAGCCCGTCGGCGGCCTCGACGACGTCGGGCAGGCAGTCGATCGCGGGCAGTCCGCCGTTGGCCTGACGGCCGCCGTGCGTCGAGCAGTAGATGCCGTCCACGCCGCCGTCCTTGGCACGGCGCACGTCGTCGGGGTGGCAGATCCCTTTGAGCACCAGGGGAAGGTCGGTCAGCGATCGCAGCCAGGGCAGGTCGTCCCAGGTCAGCGGATTGCCGAACAGGCTGACCCACTTGAGCACGGCGGCCTGCATGTTCTCCTCGGGCGGCTGGGCCAGACCGGCGCGGAACACAGGGTCACTCATGTAGTTGGCCAGACAGCGGCCCCGCAGCTGCGGGAAGTTCGACGTGGAGAGGTCACGCGGTCGCCAGCCGGGGATCCAGGTGTCGAGGGTGACGATGATCGCCTTGTATCCCGCCTTCTCCGCACGCTGGACCAGGCTCGCGGCCAGATCCCGGTCGGTCGGGGTGTACAGCTGGAAGAAGCCGGGGGTGTCACCGAACTCGGCGGCGACGTCCTCGATGGGGTCCTCGGTGAGCGTGGACACCGCCATGGGCACGCCGGTGCGCGCGGCCGCCCGGGCGGCAGCGAGATCGCCGTGCCCATCCTGGCCGCAGATGCCGATGACCCCGACGGGCGCCATGAACAGCGGCGACGGCAGGGTCAGCCCGAAGAGGTCGACGGTGAGGTCGCGCTCGGTCGCGCCGACAAGCATGCGGGGCATGAGACCCCATCGGTCGAACGCGGTGCGGTTGGCGCGCTGGGTGTTCTCGTCACCTGCGCCGCCGGCGACGTACGACCAGATCGACGGCGGCATGGCGACTTCGGCCTTGGCCTCCCAGCCGGCGTAGTCCATGGGCAGGGTCGGCATGACGCCGGAGAGGCCCTGCAGATAGATCTCGTACTGGTAGTTGCCGAAAGTCATGGCCCCACCCTGCCATCGGTGCCGAACACGGGGCCCCCGTTTCGCCGGCGGGTTATGTGGCCTCCGTGGCGGCGAGCTCGCGCTTCCATTCGCGGAAGGTCTCCTCCGTGCGGCCGCGCCGCCAGTACCCGGATATCGACGACGCCCACTTCGGCTCGATGCCGCGCTCCTTGCGGATGTAGGGCCGCAGGTTGTGCATCACGGCCTGCGCTTCGCCGTGGATGAAGACCTGGACCTGGCCCGGCAGCCAGGGGGCCTCCTTGACGGCAGTGATCAGCAGAGCGTGGTCGCCGGCGTTGTCCTCGGGCACGAGGTCAGCGCGTCCGCCGCGATACACCCACCGGATGTCGACGCCCTCGGGCGCACGCAGCTCGACGATGTCCTCCGGACCGGCTACTTCGATCACCGCCTGTCCGATCGCGTTGTCCGGCAACGTTTCCAGCGCCGCACCGATGGCGGGCAACGCTGCCTCGTCGCCGGCGAACAGATACCAGTCGGCGGCCGGATCGGGCGCGAACGCACCGCTCGGTCCCATCACGAACAACCGCTGACCCGGTTGCGCGGACGCCGCCCATGGGCCGGCGACGCCGTGCTCGCCGTGGACGACGAAGTCGATGGTGATCTCACGCCGGCCGGCATCGGCGCGGCGCACGGTGTAGGTCCGCACAGTCGGCTGGTGCTGCGACGGAAGCGCGGTGAAGCTGTCCAACGTCAGCGGATGCTCGAGCGCACCGACGTCCACCGTGTCGTCGACGAAGACCAACTTGACGTAGGCGTCGGTGTAGTCGTTCGGCGTAAACGTGTCGAAACCATTGCCGCCGAGGATGACTCGAACCATGTGGGGACTGATCTGCTCTGTCCGCACGACCTCGAAGGTGTGCACCGGACGTCCTGCCACCTGACCACCTTTCTGATGTCGCGCGCCGTGTGGCGCCCCATCGACTATACGAGCGGTGCCGACGATAGGGGGCCGTCCGTGGCAGATAACAGAGCGAGCGCTCTGTTATGGTGTCGCCATGGCGCGGCCACGGGTGCACGACCCGGACACCGTTCTCGACGCCGTCGAGCGACTCGCGGCCCGGTCAGGACCCAAGGCGGTCTCCATTCGGGCGGTCAGCACGGCCGTCGGCGCTTCGAATGGAGCGCTCTATCACACGTTTTCCTCGCGCAACGGCTTGATCGGGCACGCTTGGCTGCGGGCAGGCCGACGGTTCCTCGCGTTGCAGACGACGCTCGTCGACCATGCACTGCACCCCGACACCGAGGCCTCTGCCGTGGATGCGGTGGTCGCTGCGGCGGACGCACCGGTCGCGTTCGCCGAGCGCCACGCCGACTCGGCCACGCTGCTGTTGCAGGTGCGCCGTGACGAACTCCTGGCAGGCCCCCTTCCGAAGACGATCGGCGATGCTCTGCGTGAGCTCGACACCGAGCTGATCGCGCTGATGGTGCGCCTTGCCGACGCGATGTGGGACCGCAGGGACGCTGCGGCCGTCGACGTGATCACAGCATGCATCGTGGACCTGCCGACGGCTCTGGTGCTGAGCCGCAATCGACGCGACATACCCACGGCGCGTGAGCATGTGCGTGCCGCCGTGCGCGCAGTCCTGACCATACCCCCACCCGAATACCGACCACCCGATCCCCAACGACAAGGACGACGACCATGAGCGTGACCATCACTGTCGACGACAGCATCGCGATCCTCGATCTGGGAGACGGCGAAAACCGTTTCTCCCCAGAGTTTCTGGATGACATCGACGAGGCCCTCGATAGAGCGCTTTCCGACGGCGCTCAGGCACTGGTGACCACCGCGGGCGCGAAGTTCTACTCGAATGGGCTGGACCTCGACTGGCTGGGTTCCCACAGCGATCAGGGACCGTGGTACGTCGGGCGGGTTCACAGCCTGCTGTCGCGCATCCTCACCCTCGAGGTGCCCACCGCCGCGGCCGTCGTCGGTCATGCGTTCGGCGCCGGAGCGATGCTCGCGCTGGCGCACGACTTCCGGATCATGCGGGCCGATCGCGGATTCTTCTGCCTGCCGGAGGTCGACATCCGCATCCCGTTCCATCCCGGTATGGCGTCGTTGATCCAGGCCAAGCTCACGCCGGCGGCGGCCGTCGCATCGATGACGACGGGACGCCGCTTCGGCGGCGCGGACGCCCACTCCAACGGCATCGTCGACGCCATTGCAGCCGAGGCCGACGTCACCAGCGGCGCAGTGGAACTGCTCCGCCCGCTGCTGGGCAAGGACCGCGGGACGCTCGGAGCCATCAAGAACACGATGTTCGGATCGGTGGTGGACGCCCTGGCTCAGGTGTGACCGTCACCGGCCGGCCACCAGCGCGCGGCGACGACGTCGACGATGCCACGCCGCAACGGAGTGCCCTCGTGGTGCCACTGTGTCTGCGCTTCGATCATCAGATGCGGCGGCAGCGTGCCGTTGGCGCGTACGACACGCCACCAGGTGACCGCCGCCCCGTCGCGTGCCATCACACCGCCCACGCCGCGAGGTCCGCCGCGCTGCAGGTACTCGGCGATGTCGCCGTAGGTCATCACCCGCCCCGCCGGGATACGGTCGACGACCTCGAGTACGGCAGCAGCGAACTGCTCTCCAGCGTCGTTCACCGGCACAGCTTATTGCCGGTGAACGACGTCAGAGGCGGGTCACAGGCCGGGCAGGCAGTTGATCAGCGGGATGCACGGCGGCGGCGGGGGCGGGGGCGGCCCCGGAGGGTTGCCGGAAATCATCACGGGCTTGGTGTCCGGTGAGTTCGGGTCGAAGTAGAACGTGTGGCATCGGGAGAGATCCCAGCCGGCCACGGGGGTCATTCCGGATGCGGGACACCAGATCTGACCGCACTGACCGAACGCATTGCACGCCGGCATGCCCTCCGGCGGTGCGCATTCCGGAGTCGTCGCTTCGCCCGGCGAACAGTTCGAATCAGCCTGCGCCGCAGGGGCGCTGATCGCTACCGCGAAGCCGAGTGCTGCCAGGCCGAACCCGCCTGAGAGCACGGCCGCCGAAGCGACCGCGGTGATTGTTCGCCGTGCCATGGGTATTTCCTTTCGAGCTTCGCCTCGTTCTGACATGCACCGAGTGTCGACGGGGCAGGGCGCTACCGATCCCAACTTTCTTCGAGGGCTCCGACGCCGTACCCCTCATGGTCTCTACAACGCACGACGGCGTCAGGACAATCGCCCAAATCGGTGTGGCGCATGGGGAGTTGGTATGTCAGAGAAAAGCCGTCGACCCTAGTGTGCGCGGTGGGTAAGAAACAGTTGCTGCGAGGTTCTTCCGACTTGTCGCGTCCGCGTCGTCAGAACGACAAGGTATCGAATGCGCGATGCGGCAGCGGATCATCCGCCACCACAGCCACCTCCACCACAGCCACCTCCACCACCGCAGCTGCCTCCACCACTGAAGTCTCCGCTGCCGAAGTCGCTTCCGCCTCCGTAGTTGCCGGCCCCCCACAGGCCGGCCGTGCCCGCCGCTCCGGAAGCCCAGTATCGAGAGCCGCCGGCCTTCCTCGACGCCTGCCACGCCTTCAAGTCTCGAAGGCTCTGCCCACAGTCGTCCCACGGATCCGGGCCCGCTCGACGCGCTCGAATGACTGCGACATTCACACCGATCGAGGCCAGAACGACTCCGACCACCACGATCGCGGCCAACATGCGATGAGCCTACGCCGCCTCGGGCGCCGCGCATAGAGTGACGCCGTGTGGCTTAAGGGCACCAATTGGATCGAGCGAGCGAATGCTGCGGCGGAAAGCGTGGAGCTTCCCTCTGCGGTATTCAAGACATGCCCGTGGCAGCCGCGAGCCCTCGTCGAAACCGGTCTGCGGCAATGGCTCCGTTGCTGTGCAGCAGCGCTTCGAGATGGGCAAGTGATCGGCATGCCTTCGCGGGCGGTCGACGAAGCGTGGCATGGCTTCATTCTCTGTACAGCCAGGTATTCGGCGTTTTGCGTCGACGCGTACGGCCGGTATCTCCATCACCATCCTGAGGGCAGCGCACCCGCAGGCACCGCGGGTGCCAGCGATCCCATCGAGAATCAGCTCGGGAGGACGGTTGTCGCGTGGTCACTAGTGGCTCAGCCTGAAGAGCGTTGCGTGCTATGGGATCTCGACACAATCGTCGGCGTGGAAGAACCCTGGGGAATCGACCTCGAGAGAGTCGCTGCTATCCAGACCTCCATGAGAAGGCTCACCGCCAGCGGCCGACAGAGAGCTGCACCCCACAACCTGAAGCGCTGACATTGATGAGTGGCCTCGGCGCTGATCAAGAACCTGAAGATCGGTGGCGCAGAATTTTCCACTCACCATCCTGCTGCGCTACCAGGCCGCGGATGTCCAGCATGGTCAACTGCCCGATCACCTCGGTCTCGGGCATGCCTGCAGCCACGGCGATCTGGTCGACCGAGCGTGACCCGCGCCCGGGCAGCGCCTCGTACACCGCGAGCTCCTCCGGATTCAACCCGTCCACCTCGCTTCCCGGACGCGGCTGTTCGGATGCCAGCTCCCCGTAATTGCCGACCAGCTCGACGATCTCCTCGGCTCGGGTGACGAGATGAGCCCCTTCGTCGTTCTTGAGCAGTTCATGACAGCCCACCGACGCCGCCGACGTGATCGGACCTGGCACCGCGCACACGTTGCGGCCCAACGCTTTCGCCCACGCCGCGGTATTGGCCGCGCCGCTGCGGATACCTGCCTCGACCACGACAGTAGCCCCCGACAGCGCCGCGACCAATCGATTGCGGGCCAGGAAATGACGCCGGCACGGTCGGCTTCCCGGCGGATACTCCGTCACCACCAACCCGTGCCGAGCCACCCGATGCAACAGCGCGGAATGCCCCGACGGATACGGCACATCGATCCCCGAGGCCAACACCGCCACCGTCACTCCGTCGCACGACAACACCGCCCGGTGCGCAGCACCGTCGATCCCGTACGCCCCACCCGACACCACAGCCACGTCACGCTCCACCAGGCCGGCCGCCAGATCAGCGGCGGCGAACTCGCCGTAGGCACTGGCCGCTCGGGTGCCGACCAGCGCCGCCGCCCGGGCAGCGACGTCGACGACCGATGACGGGCCCACCACCCACAGCACCATCGGCGCATACCCCTGCGGCCGCCTGGCCTTGTCCACCCCGTCGAAGCTACCGAACGCCGTGGCCGGCCACTCCTCGTCCGTCGAGGTCAGCAAGCGTCCACCGAGCCGATCGAGGATGTCCAGATCATCGCGGGCACAATCGATCTCGTGCCGCGCTGCAGTAGAAGACAGCAGCTTCGCATCGGTGAGGTCGCGCCGACGGATGCGCTGCTCTGCCTCCACCGGCCCCACCGTCTCAGCCAGCACAGCGATCCGCGGGTTCGGCACCTCCGCCACCCGCGACAGATACGCCCACGCCCGCCTCTCCTCCTCGGTCATGTCCGCTCTCCCACCTGCCGGTACGACAACGCCGAGACCACATGCTCACGAGTCGGCGTCACCCCACCCGCCAGATCACACAACGTCCACGCGACCCGCAATGTGCGATCCATGCCCCGGATGCTCAGCAACCCGCGGTCGACAGCGGTCTTGACCGGTTTCATCGCGTCTGCGCTCAGACGGAACCGCTTCCGCAGCAGCGCGCCGCTCACCTCCGCGTTGGTGCTGACACCGTGCGGACGCCACCGCTCGTGCGCGGCCTCGCGTGCCGCCCAGACCCTTTCTCGCACAGCTGCGGTCGACTCCCCGGCCTCGTCGGCGAACGTCCCCGCCCGCGACGCGTGCATCTCGACTCGCAGATCCACGCGGTCCAACAACGGCCCCGACAACCTGCTGCGGTAGCGGCGTCGGTCGACCGAGGCGCACACGCAGTCGCGGGGGTCGGGCGGCGCGCACGGGCACAGGTTGGCGGCCAGGACGAGCTGGAACCGACACGGGTAGCTCGCCACGCCCTCGCGACGGGCCAGGCGAATGACGCCGTCTTCCAACGGTGTTCGCAACGCCTCGAGGGCGGAGCTGTTGATCTCGGCGAACTCGTCGAGGAACAGCACGCCGCGGTGGGCCCGGCTGACCGCACCCGGCCGGGCCATCCCCGAACCTCCCCCGACCAGCGCGGCCACGCTCGATGTGTGGTGCGGCGCGACGAACGGGGGTCGGGTGATCAGCGGTGCGTCACCGGTCAACAGGCCGGCAACCGAGTGGATCGCGGTGACCTCCAGCGCCTCGGGTTGCGACAGCGGCGGCAGCAGCCCGGGCAACCGTTGCGCGAGCATGGTCTTGCCCACCCCGGGCGGGCCCGTCATCACCAAGTTGTGCCCGCCCGCGGCGGCCACCTCGACCGCCCGGCGCGCCTGCGGCTGACCCACGACATCGGCCAGGTCGATCGACACCTCGGGCGCCTGCTCGGGGTGGTCGATGCGGGCGTGCAGATCGCCTTTGCCAGCCAGCCACGCGTGCAGCTGCCCCAGCGTCGCCACGCCCCACACGTCGACGCCGTCGATCAGGCTTGCCTCGGCCAGGTTCTCGACCGGCACCACCACCGTCGGCCAGCCGTGACGCTGCGCCGCCAGCACGGCCGGTAGCACTCCTTTGACCGGTCGTACGCGACCGTCGAGCGCCAACTCCCCCAGTAGGACGGTCTTCTCGAGCCTCGGCCACGCCTTCTTACCGTTGGCCGCCAGCACTGCCGTTGCCAGCGCCACGTCGTAGACCGACCCCATCTTCGGCAGCGTCGCCGGTGACAGCGCCAGCGTCAGCCGGGTCTGCGGCCAGCTGAACCCGCAGTTGTTGATCGCGGCCCGCACCCGGTCCCGGGACTCCTGCAGCGCGGCATCGGCCAACCCGACGAGATGGACCCCCGGCAGACCGTTGGAGATGTCGGCCTCGATCTCGACGATGTGCCCCTCGACCCCGCGCACGGCCACCGAGAACGCCCGCCCGAGCGTCATCACCCCACCCCCTGCAGATGGGTGACTTCGGGCGTGCGGGTGCGGCCTATCGTGACGGCGATGACGTCGATCCGCAGCTGCGGCCAGCTGCCGCCGCGCGCAGCCAGCCACAGACCGGCAAGCCGGCGCAGGCGCCGCAGCTTCGTCGGCGTCACCGCGGCGAGCGGACCGCCGAACTGATCGCCGGTACGCGTCTTCACCTCCACGAACACCAGCGCCCGCGCGCCCTCGTCGGCGGCCACGACATCGAGCTCCCCGTATCTGCACCGCCAATTGCGGTCGAGAATCACCCAACCGAGCCCGCGCAGATGGTCAACCGCAAGCTGTTCTCCCAGCGCCCCGATCTCGGCGCGACTGTGTGTCTTCGTCATGCCGTCACCCTGGCGCGGCCCCCCGACACAGCCACCCGTCTGCGAGCTGTTCATCCCCAGAGCCGATTCCATCCACAGACGCCGCGGTTTCGCCGGCGTCAAAACCGGGGAACCGGGGAACCAACGCCCCACCTGGAGGACACCATGGCCACACGACCTGCGAACCTGCACGGCGTCGCCCACCGCGCGACCGGCAGCAACGCTTTCGAATACGCCGCGCGCGCCGGATTTGCCGCCAGCGGCGTGCTGCACCTGCTGGTTGCCGTGATCATCGCGCAGCTGGCCTTCACCGGGGCGAGCGGCAACGCCGACCAGTCCGGTGCGCTGGCCACGCTGGCGGCCCAGCCTTTCGGCAAGATCGTCCTGTGGGTCGCGGCAGTGGGCCTCGTCGCGCTCGGCCTATGGCGCGTGGCAGAAGCCATCATGGGCGCCAAACCTCGCGAAGGGTCGGGGCACAAGGGTGACAACCCCGGGTGGAAGCGGGCCAAGTCCCTCGCGCTCGCGGTGGTCAACTTCGCGATCGCATTCTCAGCCGCGAAGTTCGCGATGGGCAGCGGCCAGTCGAGCAGTCAGCAGAACTCCGGCATGTCAGCCCAGCTCATGCAGTCGGGCGGGGGCAAGCTGCTGCTCATCGCGATCGGCATCGGCGTGATCGCCGTCGGCGGTTACCACGTGTACAAGGGCGCCTCCGAGAAGTTCCTCGAGGAGCTGACAGTCTCGGGCGGGCGCCTGGTCACCGCAACCGGCGTCGCCGGCTACGTCGCCAAGGGCCTGGTGCTCGGCGGTGCCGGCGTCCTGGTCATCATCGCAACACTGCAGGCCGACCCCGCCAAGGCCAGCGGACTCGACGCCGCGGTCAAGACACTGGGCCAGGCCCCGTTCGGCAAGTTCCTTCTGATCCTGGCCGCCCTCGGAATCGCTGCGTTCGGCGCCTACAGCTTCATCAGGAGCAAGTACAACCGGATGTGAGACCCAGGTAAGGTCGCCCTTATGCGGCCGCTGATCGACCACCTGCGCCGGTTCGCAGCCAACACGGCCGTCCTCACCGAGACAGAAGAACTGACCTACGGTCAGCTTGCGGATCGCGTCGAAGCCCGCGCAGTCACGTTGTCACGCACCCGCGCGCTCGTGCTGCTCGAGGTCAGCAACGACATCGACACCTTGACGCACTACCTGGCGGCACTGGCCGCGGGGCATGTGGTGCTGCCCGTTCCCGCCGGCGGTGACACCGCCGCGCTGACGACTACCTACCGGCCAGACGTCGTCATCGATCGCACCGGCGTCCACCACCTCGACTCGAGCGGCCACGATCTGCATCCGGATCTGATGCTGCTGATGTCGACGTCCGGCAGTACCGGATCCCCGAAGCTCGTGCGGCTCTCCCGGACCAACGTCGGAGCCAACCCCCGGGCGATCGCCGACTATCTCGGCATCCTCGAAACAGATCGAGCCGCAACGACTCTGCCGATGTCCTACTGTTACGGCCTGTCGGTGGTGCACAGCCATCTGCTCGTCGGGGCGGCGTTGATCCTCACCGATCGCTCGGTGTCCGATCAGCAGTTCTGGGAGCTTTTCGTCCGGCACCGCGGCACCACGTTCGCCGGTGTCCCCTACACGTTCGAACTCCTCGAGCGCGTCGGCTTTCCCCACATGGCGATGCCACACCTTCGCTATGTCACCCAGGCCGGCGGACCGATGCCGCCCGACCGCGTGAGACGCTACGCCGCGCTCGGGGAGCGCCGCGGGTGGGACCTGTTCGTCATGTACGGCGCGACCGAAGCGACCGCTCGAATGGCTTATCTGCCACCACATCTCGCGCAGGAATACCCGCAGGCGATCGGTGTTCCGATTCCCGGCGCCACCCTGACTCTCGAACCGCTCGACGGCTGGTCCGACGACGAGGTCGGCGAACTGGCCTTCCGCGGGCCCAACGTCATGATGGGATACGCCGAGCGCATCGAGGACCTGGCGCTGGGCCCCACTCTCGACGAACTGCGCACCGGGGACGTCGCTCGTCGATGCGGTCCCGGGCTCTTCGAGATCATCGGCCGGACAAGCAGATTCGCGAAGATATTCGGACTGCGCATCGATCTGCAGCGGATCGAGCGCACCCTGGCCGAGCACGGCGTGACCGGCCTGTGCACCGAGACCGATGAGCGGCTGGTGGTCGTCGCCGAAGGCGCCCACGATCCGGCCGACGTGCGCAGACTGGTCGCCGACGCCACCACCCTGCCCGTGAGCGCGGTCGACGCCGTCGCCGTGCCCCAGTTGCCCCTGCTGCCCTCGGGCAAGCCCGACTACCCCCGAGCCCGGACCCTCGTCGCACCGCGCGCGGAGTGGGGCGACGACCTGGCAGGCGTGTTCGCCGACGTGCTGCACCTCGACCCTTCCGAAGTCAACGATGACGCCACGTTCGTCGACCTCGGCGGCAACTCCCTGACCTACGTGACGATGTCGGTGCGCTTGGAGCGCCTACTCGGCCACCTGCCTGCGGACTGGCCGCGCCTGCCCATCCGCGAGCTCCGGCGCCGGCCCACGCCGCAGCCACGCTGGTGGCGCTCCTGGGGCAGCACGGTGGAAACGAGTGTGGCGCTGCGCGCGCTGGCGATCGTCCTAGTCGTCGCGTCCCATGCCGAACTGTTCGAGATGTGGGGCGGGGCGCACATCCTGCTCGGCATCGCCGGCTACAACTTCGCGCGCTTCTGCCTGACCCCGCTCCCCCGTTCAGTGCGCGTCCGCCACCTCGGTGCCACCATCGGTTGGATCGCCGGGCCCGCCGTGGCGTGGATCGCCCTCGCGCTCGTGGTCACCGAGGACTACCATCTGTCGAACCTGTTGCTGGCCAACAAGTTCCTCGGTCCCCACGACAGCATGACCGCGGGCCGGTTGTGGTTCGTCGAAGTGCTGGTGTGGACGTTGGCGGCGCTGGCCGTGCTGTTGTGGCTCCCGTCGGTCGACCGGGTGGAGCGCCGGTATCCGTTCGCGTTCGCGGCCGCGTTCCTC
The DNA here is from genome assembly GCF_055419625.1 of Mycobacterium sp. IDUB_1. Classification (NCBI taxonomy): domain Bacteria; kingdom Bacillati; phylum Actinomycetota; class Actinomycetes; order Mycobacteriales; family Mycobacteriaceae; genus Mycobacterium; species Mycobacterium sp. IDUB_1. The sequence goes on from NZ_JBVAYA010000004.1 coordinate 384,169, forward strand.
GCCGTTGGTATGGCACTGCGCTACGACGTGCTGGGCTTCGGGCTGGGGCGAGACGCGTGGTTCACGATGCTCGCGTTCTGGTTCTTCGCCGCCGGCTGGGCAGCAGCGAAGGCGAGCACGAACCTGCAGCGTCTCGCGGTGACGGCGGTACTGATCGTCGGCGTGCACGGCTATTTCGGCTCTACCGTGCGTGAAGTCCTGGTGACCGCGGGGTTGGTGCTGCTGATCTGGCTGCCCGCCGTGCGGTGTCCCGCCGCGGTGGCCGTCGCCGCGGGGGCGGTCGCCGAGGCGTCGCTCTACATCTATCTCACGCACTTCCAGGTGTATCCGATGTTCGGCACCCACAAGCTCTACGGCGTGATCGCCTCGATCGTCATCGGTATCGCGTTGACCGCGGTGATCACCCAGATCCGGCATCGGATGCGGGATCGCCGGGTCACGAAGAAGAATCCGGGTCGGGCTCCCGCTCTGCGATGAGCCCCTCCTGCGTCAGCGTGGCGGCGATCGCACCGTCACGTCGGATCAGCGATGCGGTGACGACTCCCCGGCCGCGGGCGGCGGCCGGGGAACGACATTCGAGCAGATTCCACTCGTCCGCCCGCAGCTCGCGGTGAAACCACATCGACGAATCCGTGGTCCCGCTGCGGTGCGTGCGCGACCGCATCGAGTAGCCGTGGACTTGCAGTGCCGGGTCGATCAGATACACGTCGGTGACGTAGGCGGCGACCAGCGTGTGCAGCAGCGGGTCGTCACCGAGATCGACGTCGGCGCGCCACCACAACCGTCGGACGAACTTTTCGCCGGCGCCCGCGTCGACGAGCCTGAGGTCGAGTTCGTCGAGCGGCATGGACGGTGCCGGACCGGCAGGTCCGGTGCGCGGCAACGTCTCCGGGTCCGCACCCACGTCACTCCCGCCGTGCTCGGGACCCGTCAGCGCCGCGGCGAACGACACCGTCGCCGTCGTCAGCAGCCGCCCGTCCTGAGTGGCGTCGACCCGCCGCGATGCAGCGGTACGGCCGTCGAACACGCGGTGCACCGCGTAGTCCACCGTGGCTCCCGCATCCCCACCGCGCAGGAACTGCAGATGCAGCGCAGTCGGCGCCTTGACGGTCTCGACGGTGCGCGCGGCAGCGGCCAGACTCTGCGCGACCAGTTGGCCGCCGTAGGCGCGCTTGCCGTCCGGGCCGCTCGCCCGGCCGCGCCAGTGGTCGTCGTCGACGGCGGTGACGTCGAGCAGGTCCACCAGCCGGCTCATGCGACGGCTCCCGCCGCGCGCAGTGCGTCGACCCGGTCCGCATCGAGGCCCAACCACTCGCCCAGTACGGTCGCGGTGTCATCGCCGAGGGCCGGGGCGACGTCCGGCGGCGGATACGTCCCGTCGATCGCCATGGGCACTCCCGTCGCCGCGTACCGCCCGATGCGCGGCTGCTCGAGAACGGTGAACAGCGGGTTGGCCGTGACGAGTTCGGAGGCGGCGGTCTCGGCGAACGTGCGGTACCGCTCCCACAGCACCGAGGTGCCGGCCAGCGCGGCAGCGATCTGCTCGCCCGTGTGGCGGGCGAACCAACCGGCGAACAGAGCACCCAACGCGTCCCGGTGCACATAGCGCTCACCTTCGTCGGCGAAGTCGGCACCCAGCGAATCAGCAAGCGCGGCAACGTCATCGGCAGTCTCGGTCATGTCCGTGAGGTCGCGGAAGTGTCGGTTGGTCAGCGCAACGACCATGAAGACCGAGCCGTCGCTGCCGCTGAAGTCCCGCCCGTAGGTACCGTAGACCGCATTCCCGATCCGGCCCCGCGACGTCCCGCTGACCATGGCTTCGGTGAGCAGGCTGAGGTTACTGGCCGTGGCCAGCGCGACGTTCTCCAGCGGGATCGTGACGTGCTGTCCCTCGCCGGTGGCGTCGCGGTGGCGCAGAGCGGTGACCACGGCCAGCGCTGCGTAGAGCCCGCAGGTGACGTCCCAGGCGGGCAGCACGTGGTTGACCGGAGCCGCGGAATCGGGTGCGCCCGTGACCAGCGGGAAGCCGATCCCGGCGTTGACCGTGTAGTCGACACCGGTGCCACCGTCGGCCCGCCCCGACACCTCGACCTGGATCAGATCGGTTCGCCGTTCACGCAACGTCGGATAGGCGTGCCACGGCCGGCCGGTGACGTTGGTGAGGAACACACCGCTGTCGGCGATCAGCCGGGTCACGACGTCGTGCCCGGCGTCGGAACGCATGTCGACGGCCAGTGAGCGCTTGCCCTTGTTGAGCCCGGCCCAGTAGATACTCTCGCCCGCGTCGGTCAGCGGCCAGCGGTGGTAGTCGGCGGCACCTCCGATCGGGTCGATCCGGACCACCTCCGCGCCGAGCTGCGCGAGCGTCATTCCCGCCAGCGGTACCGCGACGAAGCTGGAGATCTCGACGATCCGCACCCCGGCCAGCGGCCTATCAACAGTGACAGTCACGGCGCCAAGTGTAGGGAGGGCTCAGATCAGCTCGATCGCCTCGGCGATCGACGGCAGCACCCTGCTGGGACGGAAGGGGTAGCGGTTGACGTCCTCGATCGTCGTCGAGCCGGTGAGCACCAAGATGGTCTCGAGTCCCGCCTCGATGCCGGCGACGACGTCGGTGTCCATCCGATCCCCGACCATCACGGTGTTCTCCGAGTGCGCCTCGATCTGGTTGAGGGCGCTGCGGAACATCATCGGGTTGGGTTTGCCCACAAAGTAGGGTTCCCGGCCGGTGGCCTTGGTGATCATCGCCGCGACTGACCCCGTTGCCGGCAGCGGGCCCTCGGCCGACGGGCCGCTGACGTCGGGGTTGGTGGCGATGAATCGGGCGCCACCGAGTATGAGCCGCACCGCCTTGGTGATCGCCTCAAAGGAGTAGGTGCGGGTCTCGCCGAGCACCACGAAGTCGGGCTCGACATCGGTCATCGTGTACCCGGCTTCGTGCAGCGCCGTGGTCAGGCCGGCCTCGCCGATGACGTAGGCCGAGCCGCCGGGCAGTTGGTCGGCCAGGAACGTGGCGGTCGCCAGCGCGGATGTCCAGATCGCAGACTCCGGCACGATCAGACCGGAGCGGGCCAGCCGGGCCGCGAGGTCGCGCGGGGTGAAGATCGAGTTGTTGGTGAGGACCAGAAATGGTCGCTCGCGGTCGGCGAGGGTCTGGAGGAACTCGGCGGCCCCGGGGAGCGCGTGTTCCTCACGGACCAGCACGCCGTCCATGTCGGTCAGCCAGCACTGCGGTGTGGAGCGCATGCCCCCAGTCTGTCAGGCGAGGCAAGGCCGAAGACGGCGTGACCGGACGATCGCTCAGCGGCGGGTTCGACGCCGCAGTCGCGGCAGCGCGCCGACTATGTCGCGGTAGGTGCCGGTATCGAGGACCGCCGGCCAGGTACTGCGACCGCCACGATGTTCCCGCTGCAGCCGATTACCCAGCCACCGCAAGCTCATCGGCACCGCGAAGGCGTACAGCAGCAGGTGCTCGGCCAGCGGATCGCGGTGGTAGCGCACCGTTGTGCCGCCGTCGGTGTAGCGGTTCACCAGATCGTCGACGTCGCCGACGTCGACGATTCGGTCGTGCACACCCTGGATCATCAGGACCGGCATGCTCGGGATCGCCTGGCCGAGCCGCGTCATGTCGAAGATGTGCCGCAATTCGGGTAGGGCGAACAGTTCATCGAAGGTCAGGTCGACGTAGTCGGCGATGTCCTTGTTGCGCAAGCGGCGGATCGCCGAGCCCGTCGACATCTCTTCGATCTCGCGCAGCAGCGCCTTGCCCTCGTCGGTCGCGTGCCTGTCGACCACTGCGCGCGCCTCCGGGAACACGTGCACCAGGGAGGCGATCATCAGGGCGGCCAGACCTGCCCAGGGGGTCGAGTTCAACCGTCGCGCAACGTTTTCGGGGTCCACGACGGGCGAACCCATCACGGCGCCGGCCAGGTCGAGTTCGGGGGCGTAATCCGACGCCGCTTCGGCGGCCCATCCGGTGGCCAGCCCTCCGCCCGAGTATCCCCACATCGCCATCCGGGCGTCCGGCGACAATCCGAGCGCCTCGTGTGAGACAGCGGCCCGCAGCCCGTCGAGCACGCGGAAACCCGCTTCGTAGGGGGCGCCCCACATGCCCTGCAGCCCCTCGTGATCGGGGATGGAGACCGCCCACCCGCGTGCGAGCGCCGCAGCGACCACGAGGAACTCGGCCTGCACCGACGCTCCGACCAGCTGCGACCCGAGGCGCAGCGCATAGGACGGGAAGCAGCGTGCGGCGACGGCGTCGATGGCGCACTGATAGGACAACACCGGACAGGTTCGAGGGTCCCGGCCTCTAGGGACCACGACCGTGGTCACCGCGACCTCGGGCCGGCCGTGCGCATCGGTGCTGCGGTACATCAGCTGAGTCGCTGCACCCCGACGGATCCGTCCGAAGAAGGCCAGCTGCACGCGTCGCGACCGCACGACGGTGCCCGGCCGCAGTTCGTCGATGCCGGGCGGCGGATCGTAGAAGGGGTCATCGCCCGGTTGGAGCACCGGCGACGACGAGGCCGTTCGGCCTGCCGCGCCCTGTCCGACGTCCTGCCCGACTTCCACGCTTCGATCCATCCCTACTCCGGCAGCCGCAGCTCCGGCTTGTCGACCTCTTCGATGTTGACGTCCTTGAACGTGATGACGCGGACCTGTTTGACGAACCGGGCGGGCCGGTACATGTCCCACACCCACGCGTCGCCGAGTCGCAGCTCGAAGTACACCTCGCCGTCGGCGTTACGGGGCACCATCTCGACGCTGTTGGCCAGATAGAACCGCCGCTCGGTCTCCACGACGTAGCTGAATTGCCCGACGATGTCCTTGTACTCACGGTAGAGCGAGAGCTCCATCTCGGTCTCGTACTTCTCGAGATCTTCGGCACTCATCGGCTCAGCTGTCCTTCGCGTAGGTCATACATCTCTGAGTCCACCGAACCCAGTGGACTCATCCTGTCAAAATCGTCTCGGCCATCATTGTCGTCCTGCCCATTGGGTTCCCCCGTCACGAGCCGTCGAACGTTGATGAACGAGTAGCGGTGTTGGGCCGACGGCCCCAGCCGGGCGAGCGCCGCACCGTGGGCCCGCGTGCTGTACCCCTTGTGTTCGGCGAAACCGTAGCCGGGATGCTCGTCGTCCATCGCGACCATCAGCCGGTCACGGCTGACCTTGGCCAGCACGCTGGCCGCCGCGATGCACGCCGCCGCCGCGTCCCCGCGGATCACCGGCAGCGACGGCGTCGGCAACCCGGGCACCCGGAAACCGTCGCTCAGTACGTAACCGGGACGCAGCGGGAGGCCGGCCACCGCCCGTCGCATGCCCTCGATGTTCGCCACGTGCACGCCGCGGCGGTCGACCTCCACCGAGGGGATGAACACGACGTGGTAGGCGAGGGCATAGCGTTTGATCAGCGGGAACAACCGCTCACGTTCGGCTTCGCCCAGTTTCTTGGAGTCGTCGAGCGCGGCCAGGCTGTCCATGCGGTTGGGCCCCAGCACGCACGCCGCCACCACCAGCGGTCCGGCACACGCGCCTCGGCCCACTTCGTCGACGCCGGCCACCGGGCCGAGTCCGGCCCGGTAAAGCGCCGATTCCAGGGTGCGCAGACCAGACGACCTGCGGATCACCATCCTCGGAGGCCACGCCGGCACTGTCGAGTCTCCCGCTAGCTCTGCGGATCCACCGAGCTCACGCCACCCCACCGCGACGGCGGCCAGGCGATGAAGCGGGCCTTGCCGATCACGTTGTCGACGGGGATCGTTCCTGCGACCGGGTCGCCGGTGCACAGAACGCCGCGCTGCACGTCAGCAGGCTCGTTGGAGCAGTGTGCGCGGGAGTCCGCCGAGTGGGTGCGGTTGTCGCCCATCACCCACAGCCTGCCCTCGGGTACCGTCACCGGCCCGAATTCGTTGCCCAGGCACGGGTAGACCGCCGGGTCGGCGTTCATGGTGTTCGGGTCGAGATAGGGCTCGTCGAGTTTCTTGCCGTCGACCGTCAATCCCGTGGTCACGCGGCATTCGACGGTCTGCCCGCCGACGGCGATGATTCGCTTGACCAGGTCGTTCTCGTCGGGCGGGACGAAGCCGATGAACGACAGCGCATTCTGCACGGTGCGGAGGGCCGGGTTCTCGGAACGGATCGACTTGTAGCCGATGCTCCAGTTGGGCGGACCTTTGAAAACGATGACGTCGCCGGGTTCCGGCTGGGAGAACCGGTAGGTCAGCTTGTCGACCATGATGCGATCGCCCACACACCCGTTGCAGCCGTGCAGCGTGGGCTCCATGGATTCCGAGGGAATCAGATAGGGCCGCGCGATGAAGGTCAACATCACGTAGTACAGGACCACCGCAACGGTGATCAGGATCGCCGCTTCGCGCAGCGCTCCCCGCTTCTTCTCCGGCGTGTCCTCGGCGGACTCCGGCGGGTCGAGCGTCTCGTCGGCGGACGTGTCGTCGGTCTCGGGGGTGTCCCTGGGTCCGGTCACGAGATCAGCGTAGCCACGAGCCAGCGTGACGCCGCGCCGATCACGGTCCGCCGAAGCGGTGTCAGCGCTTCTCCTTGATCTTCGCCTTCTTGCCGCGCAGCTCACGCAGGTAGTAGAGCTTGGCCCGGCGCACGTCACCGCGGGTGACGACGTCGATGTGGTCGATGTTGGGCGAATGCACCGGGAAGGTGCGCTCCACGCCGACGCCGTAGCTCTCCTTGCGGACGGTGAACGTCTCACGGATGCCACCGTTCTGGCGGCGGAGCACGACACCCTTGAAGACCTGGATGCGCTCCTTGGAGCCCTCGATGACCTTCACGTGAACGTTGATGGTGTCACCGGGACCGAAATCCGGGACGTCGTCGCGCAGCGACGTCTGGTCGACGAAATCCAGCGTGTTCATCGGTCACACTTCCTCGGTGTCGGCGGCTGCTGGCGGCGTCGCGGTGACGCGCGCAGAGCCTGGTGGTTCGGGCGTCTGGGGCCTGTCGTGCAGCGGGGCGCCGGAGTACCGGCCGTGCACAGACAACTGCCCAATTGTGCCAGACGGGGCCCCGATCTCCGAAATCGGCGCCGATCCCGGCGACTGGACCGATGACCGACCCGCGACCGGCGCGATGACGGGGCGATGACGGGGGCGCCGTCGGCGGGCTTGCCACGCGATGCCCAGCGGGTACACAGCAGTTACCCTGGACGCACGGGTGCGCCGTGTGTCGAACCCGTTCCAGGCTTCAGGTTAAGCCCACTCCCGGGAGGACGAGCGATGCGACCGCGGCCGAGGCAGCTGGCCAAGACCGCAGCTGGCCTGAGCGTTGTGGCCGTCGCCATGGGCGGCTGCCAGGCGGAGGTCTACGGCTCGCGGCCCACTGGTCCGCAGCTCACCGTGGTCGCGCCCGTGGGCACGGCCGAAGCGCTCCCCGACCAGCCCGTCGATCAACCGGCCCCCACATTCCGCGGCCTCGCCGACCGCGAGCGCCTGGCGACGGCGACGGCGGCTGATGAGGGTGCCGACATCACCGCGGCGGTGCTGGACCGCAACACCGGGCAACTGGTGACCAACGGCAACGACCGGCCCATCGCGATCGCCTCGGTGGTCAAGTTGTTCATCGCCGACGACCTGCTGCTGCAGGTGGCCACGGGACAGACGACGCTCTCGGCCGACGATCGCGACATGCTCGACGTGATGCTGCGCTCCTCCGATGACAGCGCAGCCGAGGTGTTCTGGAACCGCAGTGGCGGCACCGCGATCATCAATCGCGTGGTCAGCCGGTACGGGCTCACCTCGACGCGCCCACCCACCAACGGCAGGTGGTTCAACACGGTGAGCACGGCGACCGACCTGGTGCGCTACTACGACAAGCTGCTGGCCGGGACGGGCGGCCTACCCGGCGAACAGGCGAGCGTCATCCTTTCGAACCTGGCCGCATCGACGCCCACCGCCCCCGACGGCATGGTGCCCGGCGGGGTGTACCCCCAGCGGTTCGGCATCCCCGAGGGGCTGCCCGGCGATCCGGTCGCGGTCAAGCAAGGATGGATGTGCTGCGTGAATTCCGACTGGATGCATCTGTCCACCGGCGTGATCGGCCCGGACCGTCGCTATGTGATGGCCATCGGCTCGATGCAGGCATCGGACGCAGCGACTGCCCGCAAGACCATCACCGACGCGGTCCGCATGATGTTCCCGGACGGCCGCATATGACGACTTCGAGGAGATACATGCAGAGCTGGCCCCGGCGTCGCGTGACGTCCTCCGTGCTGTGCGCCGTCGCGCTCGTCGCCGGCGGCTGCCAGGCGCAGGCGCCCGCACCTGAGCGCACTCAGTCGTCGGCGGTAGCGCCGCAGAGCAATTCGGTGCCGCTGCCGGCCGCTCCCCCGGCGCAGCCGTCGGCCGGCATCGTCGACCTCGATGCCCGCATGCAGAAGGCCACCGATGACGCTGCGTCGGCCACGGGTGCCGACATGAGGGCCGTGGTGCTGGACCGCACCACCGGACAGGTGGTGTCTGACGGTGGCGATCGCCCCTTCCCGATCGCGTCGGTGGTGAAGTTGTTCATCGCCGACGACCTGCTGCTGCAGGTGTCGCAGGGAAAGACCACCCTCACACCCGCCGACCGGCAGCAGCTCGACATCATGTTGCGGTCCTCGGATGACAGTGCTGCACAGAACTTCTGGGATCGCAGCGGCGGCAACGCGATCATCGGGCGAGTGGTGGCCCGGTACGGGTTGACCGGCACGACGGCGCCGTACAACGGGCACTGGGACGTGACGCAGAGTACGGCGAGCGACCTCGTGCGCTACTACGCCAAGCTGCTCGACGGCAGCGGCGGGCTGCCCCGCGAGCAGGCCGACGTGATCCTCGGAAACCTGGCGCAATCCACCCCGACCGGCACCGACGGATATCCCCAGCGCTTCGGCATCCCCGAGGGCCTCTACGCCGAGCCGGTCGCCGTCAAGCAGGGCTGGTTCTGCTGTTGGAACGGCGGTAATCAACTCCACGTCTCGACCGGGGTGATCGGCGCCGACCGCCGGTACGTGATGGCGATCGGTTCACTGGACCCGACGAGTGAGGCGGGCGCGCGCAAGGACATCACCGAGGCCGTCGAGACGATGTTCCCCGGCGGCAGGATCTGAGGACGCGGCAGCTCTCAGTCCAGCAGGTCGGGCCGCCGCTCCCGGGTGCGCTCGAATCCCTGCTCCCGTCGCCACGCGGCGATCCGGGCGTGATCCCCCGAGCGCAGCACGTCCGGCACCTCGAGGTCGCGCCACACGGCGGGCCGGGTGTAGCTCGGCCCTTCGAGGAGTCCGCCGACCGACTCGGAGTGCGAGTCGTCGCGGTGGGATTCGGGATTGCCGAGCACCTCGGGCAGCAGCCGCAGCACGGCTTCGATCATCACCACGGCCGCCGATTCACCGCCGGGCAGGACGTAATCGCCGATGGACACTTCCTCGACCCGCATGCGCCGGCCCGCGTCGTCCATCACCCGCTGATCGATGCCCTCGTACCGGCCGCACGCGAACACGAGATGCTTCTCGGCCGTCCAGCGCTGCGCCACCCTCTGCGTGAACAGTCGACCGGCCGGGCTGGGCACCACGAGAAGCGTTTCAGCAGAACAGATCTCGTCGAGCGCTTCGCCCCACACGGGAGCCCGCATCACCATGCCGGGACCGCCTCCGTACGGGGCGTCGTCGACGGAGCGGTGGACGTCATGTGTCCAGCGGCGCAGATCGTGCACCGCCACGTCGACGATGCCGGCATCGATCGCCCGCCCGGGCAGCGACTGCCGCAACGGATCGAGAAACTGCGGGAAGATCGAGATCACGTCGATGCGCATGCGGGTGCCTTCTCAGCTCAGGTCGAGAAGACCCTCGGGCGGGTCGATCACCACGGAGCCCTCGGCGAGCGACACCGACACCACGATCGCGGACACGAACGGCACGAGCACCTCGGCCCCGTCCTCGCGCGTCACCGCCAGCAATTCGCCTGCGGCAGTGTGCAACACCTCGGCGACCGTGCCGACGATCACGCCGGCGACGGTCGAGACGGTGAGCCCCTCGAGTTGGTGGTCGTAGAACTCGTCGGGGTCGTCGATCGGGGGCAGCGTCTGCGCGTCGACGAGGAACAACGTGCCGCGCAGCGCATCGGCGGCGTCGCGATCGCCGACACCGTCGAGCCGGATGAGGAGCCGATCGCCGTGACTGCGTACCGACTCGATTCGGTACTCGCGCTCGGCGCCCCCGCGCGGCGCTCGGCCGCGCAGGGTGGCGCCGGAGACGAACCGGCCCTCCGGGTCGTCGGTACGGACGTCGACGGCGATCTCGCCGGTCACGCCGTGGGCCTTGACCACGCGCCCGACCACGAGGTCCATCTACTGGTCGGTGTCCACCACGTCGACGCGGATACCGCGGCCGCCGATACCGGCGACCAGGGTGCGCAGCGCGGTCGCGGTACGGCCACCGCGGCCGATGACCTTGCCCAGGTCATCCGGGTGCACGTGCACCTCGACCGTGCGCCCGCGGCGGTTGGTCACCATGTCGACCCGGACATCGTCGGGGTTGTCGACGATCCCGCGAACCAGATGCTCGACGGCGTCGACGACGACTGAACTCACGGTGTCGCTCAGCTTTCAGTGGCGCCGGCGACGGTGGCGTCCTCGCCCTCGGCGGCGGCCTCGGACTTGTCCGCGGACCCGGACGGATCAGCGGTCGCCTCGATGTCAGAGGCTTCCTTCTTGGCGGCCGGCGCCTTCTTCTTCTTGGGCGTGGTTGCCTCGGTGGACGGGCCACCCTCGGCCTCGGCCAGCGCGGCGTTGAACAGGTCCAGCTTGGAGGGCTTGGGTTCCTTGACCTTCAGCGTGCCCTCGGCGCCGGGCAGGCCCTTGAACTTCTGCCAGTCACCGGTGATCTTCAGCAGCGCGAGCACGGGCTCGGTGGGCTGAGCGCCCACACCCAGCCAGTACTGGGCGCGCTCGGAGTCGACCTGGATGAGGCTGGGCTCTTCCTTGGGGTGGTACCGGCCGATCACCTCGATGGCGCGACCGTCGCGGCGGCTGCGCGCGTCGGCGACGATGATGCGGTACTGCGGATTGCGGATCTTGCCCAGACGGGTCAGCTTGATCTTGACAGCCATGAAGAAACACTCCTACTGAGGTGCCACGCTGCAATTCGGCGATACAGGCGGGTTGCCCGATCCGGTTTTGCCTTACGTGTGTGACCGTCGCGGGGCCTGAGTCCCGGACAGACAGCCGCTCATTGTGCCAGAGCGCAGGGTGCGAACAGAAATCGTCACACGAGCTTGTCGAAGCACTTCTCTTCGACCCGCTTGCTCATCCGCCACCCGTGCTCGGTGCGGACGAACTCGTCGACGTACCAGATGCCGACGAAGTAGATCTGGGCAGGGTTCTTGTCGGGATCGCCACCCATCACCATCGGGTTGAAGCAGATCGCGCGCGATGTCGCGGTGTCGCCCGAGATACGGATGTCGACGTTGCCGAGCATGTGGTAGTAGATCGGGAAGTTCGGCAGCACCTCCTTCAACCAGGCCTTGACCTCGGGAAACCGTCCCTCGATACCGCCGGCGACGCTGTAGTCGATGTACGCGTCCGGGGTGAACACCGCGTCGAGATCGTCGAAGCGCTTCTGGTCGATCGCGGTCGAGTAGTCGACCAGCAACTGTTGGATCTCCAGCCGATCGGAAATCTCCTCGAGGCTCAACATTCCTCGATTGAACACGATCGAGGAATCCCGTTAGGCTCGGCCGCCATGATGAGGCTTCTCGCGTACCTGACGGTGATCATGGGCGTGGTCGGCGGGGTGAGCGCTCCTCACGCGGTCGCGACGCCGGTCGCCGGGGTGAGCCAGCCGGCGGGCAGCGTTCCGATCCCGGTCGGCCCCGCGGAGGCGTGGATCGTCGCGGACATGGACACCGGCGCGGTGCTCGCGGGCCGCGAGGAGAACACCCGGTTCGCGCCGGCGAGCACGATCAAGGTGCTGCTCGCACTGACCGTGCTCGACGAGCTGCCGCTCGACGCGACCCTCGTCGCCAATGAGGCCGACACCAGAGTCGAATGCAACTGCGCGGGTGTGACGCCGGGAATGACGTACACCACCCGACAGCTGCTGGAGGCGCTGCTGCTCGTCTCGGGCAACGACGCCGCCAACACGCTGGCGACCATGCTGGGCGGCCGCGACGTCGCGACGGCCAAGATGACCGCCAAGGCCGCCAGCCTCGGCGCGCTCGGCACCACTGCAGGTTCACCGTCGGGCATCGACGGCCCGGGGATCGACATCTGGTCCACGCCGCACGATCTCGCGGTGATCTTCCGCGCCGCGATGGCCAACCCGGTGTTCGCCCAGATCACGTCCCAGCCCACCGCGGTATTCCCCACCCGTACCGGCGACGTCGTACTGGTCAACCAGGACGAACTGCTGCACCGCTACCCGGGCACCTTCGGCGGCAAGACCGGGTACACCGATCTCGCGCAGAAGACGTTCGTCGGCGGCGCAGAGCGCGGCGGGCGGCACCTGGTCGTGGCGATGATGCACGGGCTCGTCAGAGAGGGCGGGCCGACCTACTGGGATCAGGCTGCCGCGCTGCTCGATTGGGGTTTCGCCCTGGGACCGAACGCGGGCATCGGCACGCTCTAGTGCGATTTCGGCGTGCTCGTCGTCGCTCGGCGACGGCAGTCACGCCGAAACCGGTACCCGACGGTGACCCGGCCGAGTCCTTCCGCGGATAGCGTCGCCCATCGTGCGGCGTGGATTCGCGGGGCTGGTGTGCGCCCTCGGTACGACGATGATCGCGGTGACGGTCATCGTGCCAGCCGCCCCGGTCGCTGCCCAACCGAGCGCCGAACCCGCTGCAGCACAAGCACTTCCACAAGGACCGGCACAGGCGTGGCTGGTCGCTGATCTGGACACCGGTCGCGTGCTGGCCAGTCGCGATCCGTACGGCCGCTACGCACCCGCCAGCACGATCAAGCCTCTGCTCGCGATGGTGGTGCTCGATCGGCTGCGACCGGACAATTTCGCGCGGGCCAACTCCTCACATGACGACGTCGAATGCTCGTGCGTGGGGCTCGTGCCCGGGCAGGCCTACACCACGACGCAGTTGCTCTCGGCGCTGCTGATGGTGTCGGGCAACGACGCGGCGAACATGCTCGCCGACATGCTGGGCGGGCAGCAGGCCGCGGTGGCGGCGATGAACCGCAAGGCCGCCCTCGTCGGCGCACGTAGCACCAGGGCGTCGTCGCCGTCCGGCCTGGACGGACCCGGCTGGGAGTCGGTCACCTCGCCCCACGATCTCGCGGTGATCTTTCGTGCGGCGCTTCAGTATCCACTCATCGCGACGATCATGCGATCGCCGACGGCGCCGTTCCCGGGCAAGACGCTGCACAATCAGAACGAGCTGCTGAGCCGTTACCCCGGGGATCTGGCCGGCAAGACCGGGTTCACCAACCTGGCCCGCAAGACCTACGTCGGTGCGGCCCAGCGTGGCAGCAAGCGGCTGGTGGTGGTCCAGATGTACGGCAGCGGTGACCTCTACGGGCAGGCGATCGACCTGTTCGACTACGGCTTCAGCCAGCCCTAGGCTGACCGGGATGGACACCGGCGCCGCCGAGCAGATCGACCGCCGGCTCGCGCCCTGGACCGGCCACCTCGGCGCCGACCTCACCGCCTACCGCAACCATGTGCTGCGGGTCCTGGCGTATTGCGATGCGCTGCACGCCATCTCCCCCGTCGCCGGCATCGAGCCCGTGCCCTCGTCCACCGAGGCCTACCTGACCGCGGCCGCGTTCCACGATCTCGGCATCTGGTCGGCAGGCACCTTCGACTATCTGGCTCCGTCCGCCGATCTCGCCCGCGCCTGGCTCGCCGAGCACGGCGAGGAGGACCTCGCCCCGCTCGTCACCGAGATGATCGTCGAACACCATCGGATTCGGCGCGCCGGACCGCCCAGCGCCCCTGTCGAGATCTTTCGCCGCGCCGATGCCGTCGACGTGTCGCTCGGCGTGGTGCGCTTCGGCCTTCCCCGCGCCTCCTGCCGGGCCGTGCGCAGAGAATGTCCCGATGCGGGCTTCCACGCCCGGCTCGTCGCGCTGACGCTGGCCCACGCCCGACGTCATCCCGGCTCTCCGCTGCCCATGTTCAAGTGGTGACACCCCGCCAGAGGGACGCCCCCATTGCTCGCTGCCAGCAAGTAAGGTCGCCCTAACTTGCGCCGCGTGGTGTGGTGCGCCGACCGAGGGAGCAGTCGTTGGCCGTCCAGCCCGAGTTCTCGCTGATCGTCGGATACGGCACCGACATGGGCAACGCCGAAGACGCGGCGTTGTCTTTCGCGGAGGCGTGTGTCGCCGCCGGCATCGGTGCCGAGGCCCGCGAACTCAATCAGATCGACATCGACGAACTGCGCAGCGTCAGCCATCTCGTCGCCGTCACCTCGACCTTCGGCGACGGTGAATTTCCCGACAACGCCGCACTGTTCTGGGAGTCACTCGCAGTCAGCGACACCCCGCTCGATCACCTGAGCTTCGCCGTACTGGCCCTCGGTGACATCGGCTACGACCTGTTCTGCAACGCCGGAAAACTGCTCGACGAGAGGCTCGAAGCGCTGGGAGCCACCCGGCTGACCGCACGTGTCGACATCGACGGCCCCTACGAGCGCCACGCCGCAGCGTGGACCACCGACGTGGTCAAGCTGCTGCAGGCCGCGCACACCCCCGCCGGCGTGGCACCACCGCCCGCCGAGCTCGCCGGCCGAGATCGGCACCATCCTGTGGCGACCCGGTGCACGGTCAATCGCGTTCTGTCGTCGGCCGACCCGGACCGCGAAGTCCGCCATTACGAGATCGACCTCACCGGTTCCGGCATCACCTACTGCGCCGGCGACTCTCTGGCCGTGTACGCCCCCAACGATCCCGTGCTCGTCGACGCGCTGCTGGCCGAACTCGCCGCCGAACCCGATCATCTCGTCGCGGGCTACGACGAACCGCTAGGCACCCTGCTCACTGAACGCCTCGAGATCCGGACACCCTCGCGCGCACTGCAGGCCCTCGTCGCCGCGCACACCCACGACGAACGCGCGGCCGCCGAGCTGCGCGCCGAGCCGACCCCGGCGCCGGGCTCGTGGTGTTACGGCAAAGACGTGCTCGACATGGTGCGGCTGGCCGATCTCGACGTCGACGACGTCGTCGACACCCTGCGCCCCCTGCAGTTTCGCGACTATTCGATCGCGTCGAGTCCACTGGTGCATGCCGACAGCGCGCACCTGACCGTCGCCACGGTCCGCTACACCTGCGGCGGCCGCACACGCGGAGGTGTCGCGTCGACCTTCCTGGCCGACCGCGGCGATCGGCTCACGGTGCAGCTGCGTCCCAATCACGCGTTCCGCCTGCCGGATCCGGACATCCCGATCATCATGATCGGCCCTGGGACCGGCGTCGCACCGTTTCGCGGCTTCCTCCAGGAACGCCAGGTCACGGGTTCCTCCGGTGAGTCGTGGCTGTTCTTCGGAGACCGCAGGCGCGCCACCCACTACCTCTACGGCGAGGAACTGGAGGCCTTCGTCCAGGCCGGCACGCTGACCCGGCTCGATCTGGCGTTCTCTCGAGACTCGGACACGAAAGTGTATGTGCAGCAGCGCATGCGGGATCGGGGCGCCGACCTGTTCGCGTGGTTGCGCGCCGGCGCTCATCTGTACGTGTGCGGCGACGCCGACCGGATGGCCCGCGACGTCGACGCCGCGCTGCACGAGATCGTGGCCGAACACGGCGGGTTCGACGCCGAGGGCGCCCACGCATTCGTCAGCGACCTGGTGAAGTCGCACCGCTACGTGCGCGACGTGTACTAGCGGGTCACGCGTCCACGCAGCACGACGCGATCAGGCGCCGCGAGCACTCCGGCACCTGTTCTCGGATCATCTGTGTAGCAGACGAAATCGGCGGACGCACCGTGCTCGAGACCCGGCCGGCGCAGCCACTCCCTGGCGTCCCAGCAGGCCGCGCCCAGCGCATCGGTCGGCGTCATGCCGATCCCCTTGAGCGCTTCCACCTCCTCGGCGATACGGCCGTGCGCCACAGCGCTGCCCGCATCCGAGCCCGCGTAGATGGGCACGCCCGCTTCCCGCGCCGCCGCGATGCGCTCCCCGCACGTGGCGTAGAGGGCACGCATGTGGCGCTGATAGCGCGGGTACTTGTGGGCGGCGGCGGCGATGTCGGGGAAGTTCTCGATGTTGATCAGCGTCGGCACCAGCGCGGTGCCGTACTCGACCATCAGATCGATCGTGTCCTCGGTGAGCCCGGTGCCGTGTTCGATGCAGTCGATGCCGGCGCGGATCAGGCCGGGCAGCGCCTCCTCGCTGAACACATGGGCCGTCACGCGGGCGCCGTGGGCGTGCGCGGCGTCGATCGCCGCGTCGAGGACCTCGTCAGACCACAGCGGAGCGAGATCGCCGGTGTCGCGGTCGATCCAGTCCCCCACGATCTTCACCCAACCGTCCCCGCGGCGCGCCTGCTCCGCGACCGCCTGGGGCAGCTGCGCTTCGTCGGCCAGTTCGGCGGCGAAGCCCCGCTGGTAGCGCTTGGGCCGGGCGATGTGACGCCCGGCCCTGATGATCCGCGGCAGGTCGTCACGCTCGTCGAGAATTCGTGTGTCGGTGGGAGATCCGGCGTCGCGCAGGAGCAGCGCGCCGACCTGACGCTCGACAAGCGCCTGCTCGATGGCCTCGTCGAGCGGGATCTCACCGTCGGGCCCCAGCCCGACGTGGCAGTGCGCGTCGACCAGGCCGGGCAGGATCCAGCCGCCATCAAAGACAGTCTCGGCGCCGGCGACCGGTTCAACGGACAGGCGTCCGCGCCGCCCACCCTCTTCGGGCGAGCCCTCATCGACGACCCACCACTCCACGGGTTCCCCGTCGGGCAGCCCACGCCCGCGGACGTGCAGCGCCGCCGCCATCAGTTCTTGGGGAACTTCAGCTTCGACAGGTCGATGTCGGCAAGGCCCGGGGGCAGCTCGTCGAGGCCCTTGGGCATGTTGGACAGGTCCGGGAAACCGGCGGGCAGGCCGGCCATGCCGGCGCCGAGCGGATTGCGAGGCGGCGTCGGACCCTTGGTCGTCTGGCGGCCCTTCTTCTTGCCCGCCTGCTTGTTCTTGCCCTTGCCCGCCTTACGAGTGTTCTTGCGGCCGAACGGCATTCCCATCTGTCCGGCCATCTGCGACATCATCTTGCGCGCGTCGAAGAAGCGGTCCACCAGCTGGTTGACCTCGGCGACGGTCACCCCGGAGCCGTTTGCGATGCGCAACCGTCGGGAGGCGTTGATGATCTTCGGGTCGGCCCGCTCGGCCGGTGTCATGCCGCGGATTATGGCCTGCACCCGGTCGAGCTGGCTGTCGTCGACGGCGGCCAGTGCGTCCTTCATCTGACCGGCGCCGGGCAGCATGCCCAGCAGATTGCCGATCGGACCCATCTTGCGGATCATCAGCATCTGCTCGAGGAAGTCCTCGAGAGTCAGCTCTCCGCTGCCGATCTTGGCCGCGGTCGCCTCGGCCTGTTCAGCGTCGAAATGCTGCTCGGCCGCCTCGATCAGACTCAGCACGTCACCCATGCCGAGGATGCGGCTGGCCATCCGGTCGGGGTGGAAGACGTCGAAGTCCTCGAGCTTCTCGCCGCTGGATGCGAACAGGATCGGCACGCCGGTGACTTCGCGCACCGACAGCGCGGCCCCACCGCGGGCGTCACCGTCGAGCTTGGTCAGCACGACGCCGGTGAAGCCGACGCCTTCGCGGAACGCGTCGGCCGTGGTGACGGCATCCTGGCCGATCATCGCGTCCAGGACGAACAGCGTCTCGTCGGGCTGCACCGCGTCGCGGATCGCGGCGGCCTGGCTCATCAGCTCCTCGTCGATACCGAGGCGGCCCGCGGTGTCGACGATGACGACGTCGTAGTGCTTGGCCTTGGCCTCGGCCAGACCCGCGGCGGCCACCGCCACCGGATCGGCCGTGCCTTTGACCTCGGCGGCGCCGGGCGCGGTGCCCGGATGCGGCGCGAACACGCCGACCCCGGCGCGTTCGCCGACGATCTGCAGCTGATTGACCGCACCGGGCCGCTGCAGGTCGCAGGCCACCAGCAGCGGCGTGTGACCCTGGCCCTTGAGCCACTTGGCGAGCTTGCCCGCCAGCGTGGTCTTGCCCGAGCCCTGCAGGCCGGCCAGCATGATCACCGTCGGTGGGTTCCGCGCGAAGGCGAGCTGGCGCGTCTGACCGCCCAGGATCGCGACGAGCTCCTCGTTGACGATCTTGACGACCTGCTGGGCGGGGTTCAGCGCACCCGACACCTCGGCGCCCTTGGCGCGCTCCTTGATGTGGGACACGAACTGACGCACGACGGGCAACGACACGTCGGCTTCGAGCAGGGCCAGCCGGATCTCGCGGGCCGTCGCATCGATGTCGGCATCGGTCAACCGGCCCTTGCCGCGCAGGCCCGACAGGGCACCGGTCAACCGGTCGGACAGGGATTCAAACACCTCGTCAGCCTAACGGTCGCCCGGTCGCGACGAGAAAGCCGCGCTGAGGCCTGGTCGCGTGCGACCCCCACCCGTTACCGTGAGGGCCATCCGACAAGCCCGCGGAGGTTCCGTGACAGCGATCGATGTGCCCCTCACCACCTCGCGCCGGGACGCGGACGCGCCCCGAGGCCCGCTCACTGGAGTCACCCACATCAGCCAGTGCACGTTGTGTGAGGCGCACTGCGGGCTGCACGTCACCGTCACCGACGGGCAGGTCACCCGCATCGAGGGCAATCCCGACGACGTGCTGTCCCACGGCTACATCTGCCCCAAGGCCACCGCGATGGGCGGACTGCACCACGATCCCGACCGGGTACGCACCCCGCTGCGCCGCGTGGGTGAGCGCTTCGTGCCGGTCGACTGGGACGAGGCGTTCACCGAGATCGGTCGACGGCTGCGGGCGGTGCGGGCCACCAGCGGCAGCCAGGCGCTGGGCATGTACCTGGGAAACCCGGCCGCGCACAGCTCCGGCGCGGCCTACGGCTTCCTCCTGAGCCGGGCGCTGCGCACCCCGAACTTCTTCACCGCGTCGTCGATCGACCAGATGCCGCACGAGTTCGCGGCGTGGAAGGTGTTCGGGTCCAACGCGCTGATCCCCGTCACCGACATCGACCGCACCCAGCGGCTCGTGATTCTCGGGGCCAATCCCGCGGTGTCCAACGGTTCGCTGTCGATCATGCCCGGCGCGAAACGGCGGATCCGAGCGATCCGCGAACGCGGCGGCACCGTCGTCGTCGTCGACCCGCGCCGGACCGAGACCGCCCGCCTGGCCGATCAGCACGTCGCGGTTCGCCCCGGCGGCGATCTGTTCCTGCTGCTGGGGATGCTGCACGTCCTGCTCTCCGAAAAGCTCTGCGACACAAAGGCTGTCGCTGCACAGTCGACGGGGATCGCCGAACTGGCCGACCTGGTTGCCGACGCGACGCCGGAGGCGATGGCCCCGCGGGCCGGGGTGGACGCGGAGGTGATCCGCACGCTGGCCCGCGAGCACGCAGCCGCGGAATCCGCGGCGATCTACGCGCGCATCGGTATCTGCCAGCAGCCGACGGGCACGCTGGTCAGCTGGCTGGTGATGGTCATCAACGCGGTGACGGGCAACCTCGACCGCGCGGGCGGCACGATGTTCACCACCCCCGTCGCGGATGTGCCGAGGCTGGCCAAACGGATACCGTTCCGGCCGGGCAGCTACACCGACCGGTCGGGGCGCTATCGCTCGTTCCGCTCGGAGCTGCCCGCCGTGGTGATGGCCGACGAGATCCTCACCCCTGGCCCCGGTCAGATCCGCGCGATGATCACCTACGCCGGCAATCCCGTGTCGTCGATCCCCCAGCGCGGCCGTCTCGACGATGCGCTGGACTCGCTGGACTTCTACGTGGCGGTCGACATGTACGTCACCGAGACCACGCGGCACGCCGACTTCATCCTGCCGCCGGTGTCGCCGCTCGAACGCGACGACGTCAGCCTGCTGACGCCGGTATTCCAGGTGCGCAACACCGTTCGCTTTCAACATCGTTCGTTCGACCCACCGTCCGATGGCTTGGAGGACTGGGAGATCCTGACGCGCCTGGCGCTCGAACTGCTGCCGCGGCCGCTGCGGTCACTGCCCGGCCCGCTGCGCTCACGGCTCGTGTCGGCGATCAACCCGCTACGCCTGGCGGCGCTGGCCGTAGCCACCGGACCACACGGCCGACTTCGACAGGGCCGCAGGGGCATCACGATGCGGCAGATCCGCACCAGCCCGGGAGGTGTCGATCTCGGCCCGCTGCAGCCGCGCCTGCGCGAGGTCATCGCAACGAAAGACCGACGCGTGCACCTGGCGCCCGAAGAGTTCGTCGCCGCGGCACGCGCCTGTCTGGCGGATACCGACGCGGCGCCCGCCGACGAATACGACCTGCAGCTGATCGGCCGCCGGCAGCTGCGGAGCAACAATTCCTGGCTGCACAACGTGCCGTCGATGACGGGTGGCAGCAACCGGTGCACGGTGCTGATGCACCCGCACGACGCGGCATCGCGCGGCCTGGCCGACGGCGACATCGTGTCCGTTGCCTCGGCCGTGGGCCGCATCGAGGTACCACTGGACGTCACCGCGGACATCCGCGCCGGAACCGTTGCCGTTCCTCATGGTTGGGGCCATCAAGACACCGGGTGGCGCCACGCGCGCACGTTGGCCGGCGCCAACGTCAATGCCCTGCACGACCCGGATCTCGTCGACACGTTCACCGGCACCGCGGCGGTCAACGGGACCTGGGTCTCGGTCACCGCCGCGCACTGACCGTCTAGCTGGCTTCCTCGACGGCGGGCGGCGGCGCGGGCAGCACCGCGAACAGCTCCCGATCCAGGGTCTGGCGCACAGCGGCGCTGTCCTGTGGCAGCACGACGCCGAACGCGTCGACCACCGAGGAACCCAGCGTCGTCACCTTCGCCCAGGCGATGTCCACCCCGTTGCGCTCGAACACCGCGGTCAGCGCGCTCAACAATCCGGCGCGGTCGGTGGTCCGGATCTCGAGCACCGTCCGCCCGGCCTCGTCGGCGTCGTGCCACAGGACCCGCGACGGCGCGGCAGGAGCATGGACGGGCACCGCCGGCCGGATCTCGCCGGCACGGCCCGCCGCCTGAGGATCGCCCTTCTTCTCCAGCGAGGACACCACGTCGAGATCGCCGTCGAGCGCCAGGATCAACTGCTGGCGCAGCAGCTCGGCCGCCGGCGGTGAACCGAAATGCGGTGAGACGACGAAGGTGTTGACCGCAGACCCGTTGTGGCCGTTGACCGAAGCCGAATGCACACGCAGCGAGTTCAGCGCCAGCACACCGGCGGCCTTCGACAGCAGACCGCGCTGGTCCGCCGCGATCATCGTGACGGTGAAGATGTGCGGACTGTCGCCGGGCGCCAGCTCCACGTGCACCCCGGGTTGGCCGGCCATCTCGAGGAAGCGGGGATCGATCGGATCCGGTTGCGGCAGAGGCTCCCCCGCCATCACCAGCCGGCATCGCCGGACCAGATCACCGAGCAAAGAGGCCTTCCAGTCACCCCACACGCCGGGACCGGTGGCCAGGGAATCGGCCTCGGCCAACGCGTGCAGGAGCTCGAGCACCGTCAGATCCCCGCCCATCGCATCGACGACGGTCGCGATGGTCGCGGGGTCCTGCAGGTCACGTCGAGTCGCGGTGTGCGGCAGGAGCAGGTGATGCCGCACGACGGCAGACAGGATCGTGATGTCCGACGGCCACAACCCCAGCCGCGTGCCGATCTGATGGGCCAGCTCGGCAC
The DNA here is from genome assembly GCF_055419625.1 of Mycobacterium sp. IDUB_1. Taxonomy (NCBI): domain Bacteria; kingdom Bacillati; phylum Actinomycetota; class Actinomycetes; order Mycobacteriales; family Mycobacteriaceae; genus Mycobacterium; species Mycobacterium sp. IDUB_1. Next base: position 405,985 of record NZ_JBVAYA010000004.1, read on the forward strand.
CGATGACGCTGTGGTCCCCGCCGCGGCCCTTGCCGATGTCGTGGATCAGCGCACCGAGCACGAGCAGATCGGGCCGGGCGACGCGCGTGGTCAAAGCGCTTGCCCGCGAGACGGTTTCGACGAGGTGACGATCGACAGTCCAGATGTGCACGACGTCGCGGGGGGGCAGGTCGCGCACCGCACCCCACTCGGGGAAGAGCCGGCCCCACAGGCCCGTGCGGTCGAGGGCCTCGATGGTGCCGACCGCCGAGGGGCCGGCGGCGAGCATCACCAGCAGGTCCTTGAGCGCCTGACGCGGCCACGGCGTGCGCAGTTCGGGCGCTGTTTCCACCAATCGGCTCAGCGTCGAGGCCGCCATCGGGAGACCGGTGGTCGCCGACGCGGCCGCCACCCGCAGGATGAGCCCGGGATCGCGTTCCGGACGTGCGTCTCTGGCGAGGATGACTTCGCCATTGAACTCGATGACGCCCTCGTCGAGCGGGCGGCGCACGGGGCGGCGCAGCGCCGACAGCCCGCGGCGTGGCAGCGCGTTGCCTGCCGTTCGGATGCCGGCGTCGACGTAGTAGCTGACCGTGCGGGCGGCGTCGGAGAGCATGCGGGCGAGATCGAATCGGTCCCCGATGCGCAGCGACGCACCGATCTCGTCGGCATGCTGGGCGAGGAGCAGTTCCCGGCCGCGTCCGGCGACGCGATGCAGTTCCGTGCGTACGTTCAGAAGGGCCAGATGCGCCTCGCCCAGAGTCTCGGTGGGAGAGGCCAGCGATCGGCTGGGATACACGTCGGCGAGCTGCGCGATGGCCAACGCGTTGAGCAGTTGCACGTCGCGCAGGCCGCCGCGACCGCATTTGAGATCGGGTTCGGCGCGGTGTGCGATCTGACCGCTACGCTGCCACCGGGCCCGGGTGTGCTCGACGAGTTCCTCGAAGCGCGAGCCGATCCCGGTACGCCACTGGCGGCGCGCACCACCGATCAGCAGCGCTGAGAGGTCCGCGTCGCCGGCGATGTGACGCGCCTCGAGCATCGCGAGCCCGGCCGACATGTCGTCGGCGGCGACGCGCAGCGCCTCGGGCACCGTGCGCACACTGTGGTCGAGCCGAATGTTGGCGTCCCACAACGGATACCACAGCAGCTCGGCGACCTCGCCCACGATGTCGGACGGCATGTTGTCGTGCAGCAGCATCAGGTCGAGGTCGGAGTACGGGAGTACTTCACCGCGGCCCAGACCGCCGGTGGCGACGATGGCGAACCCACTGCTGGCAGTGATACCGATGTCGTTCGCCTTGGTGGTGAGCCAGAAATCGTAGAGATCGAGCAGGGCGTCGCGCAGCGCCGCCGAGTCCAATCGCGCTCCCCCGGACCGCAATTGCTCGACGGCGGCAGTCAGATCAGTTGCCGGACTTGACGATCCCGCCGCCGGACGCACCCAACGGGGTGCGCCGGCGGCGGGACGCGGTGTCTGTTCTGTCATGAGTTGTCCTCCCGGCACTTGACGATCCAGCGCACCCGGCGCGGGCCGGGAGACGACTCGGTGTTCGACTGCTCCGTCAGAGAGCGTCGGCTCCCCTCTCGCCGGTGCGCACCCGCACCACCGTCTCGACCGGGCTCACCCAGACCTTGCCGTCACCGATCTTGCCGGTGCGGGCGGCCTGCACGATGACGTCGACCACCTTGTCCACGGCGGCGTCGTCGACGACGACCTCGACGCGAACCTTCGGCACGAAGTCCACCGAGTACTCCGCCCCGCGGTACACCTCCGTGTGGCCCTTCTGCCGACCGTAGCCCTGAACTTCGCTGACGGTCATGCCGAGGATGCCCGTCTGTTCCAGACCGGTCTTGACATCTTCGAGTGTGAACGGCTTGACGATCGCAGTTATCAGCTTCATATCCCTTATCCCTCCACGCCTGGGTGACGACCGAGTGCCGAGCCTCCGCCGACCGAAGCGAAGTCGTAGGCGGTTTCAGCGTGCTCCGATTCGTCAGCCCCGGTGGATTCATCCTCCTCGCTGAGCCGAAGTCCGACGGTGTACTTCACTATCAGAGCCAAGATAGCTGTCCCGATGGCCGAGTAGAGCAGAACCGCTCCCGCACCAACGGCCTGGCGCCACAGCTGGTCGAAACCGCCACCGTAGAAGAGCCCGGCCACACCAGCGCCGGTCTCGGGCGCGGCGACCAGCCCGACGAGCAGAGTGCCGACGATGCCGCCGACCAGGTGGACGCCCACCACGTCGAGCGAGTCGTCATATCCCAGTTTGTATTTCAGGCCGACGGCCAAGGCGCACAGGGCACCTGCGACGACGCCGATCACGAGAGCTCCGACCACGTTCACCGACGAGCACGACGGGGTGATCGCGACCAGGCCGGCCACGATGCCCGAGGCGGCACCCAGCGAGGTGGCCTTGCCGTCACGGATGCGCTCGGTGAGCAGCCAGGCAAGCATCGCCGCACCCGTGGCGACAGTCGTGGTGACGAAGGTCGAACCGGCCAGGCCGCCCGAGGACGTCGCCGAACCGGCGTTGAAGCCGTACCAGCCGAACCACAGCAGACCGGCGCCGAGCATCACGAACGGCAGGTTGTGCGGGCGCATCGGGGTGCCCGGCCAGCCGCGGCGCTTGCCGAGGATGATCGCGAGAACCAGGCCCGCGGTACCGGCGTTGATGTGCACCGCGGTACCACCGGCGAAGTCGACTGCGGCGAGCTTGTTGGCGATCCAGCCGCCCGTCTCGGCGGTGACCCCGTCGAACGAGAAGACCCAGTGCGCGACCGGGAAGTACACGACGGTGACCCACAGTGCGGTGAACAGCAGCCAGCCGCCGAACTTGATGCGGTCGGCGACCGCGCCCGAGATCAGCGCGACGGTGATGATCGCGAACATCAGCTGGAAGGCGACGAACACCGTGGCCGGCAGCGTACCCACCAGCGGGATGTTCACCGCGTCCACGGCTTCCACGCCGGCGGCCGGGTCGGCGACGACGGCTGCCGCCGCGTTGCCCCCGATCAGCCCCTTGAGTCCGAAGAACTGGGCGGGGTTGCCGAACAGGTTGCCCACGTCGTTGCCGAAGGCGAGCGAGTAGCCGTAGAGCACCCACAGCACGGTGACGACACCCATGGCCGAAACGCTCATCATGATCATGTTGAGCACGCTCTTGGCGCGCACCATGCCGCCATAGAAGAACGCCAGGCCGGGGGTCATCAGCAACACCAGCGCGGCGCTGGCAAGCATCCACGCGGTATCACCGGTGTCCGGTATACCCATCGTCGGGAATTGGTCCACTCGCAGATTCCTCCTTCGTCATGCCACGGCCGCGCCAAATGACGTCCGTTGCCTGGGACATGACAATGCGCAGTGGTTGTTTCGACGAAGACGCGCCGGTGTTTCGCTCGTGTGAACGGATGGACCGGTCAGGTTTCGCTGCTGTTACATCACGCGATTCAGGCGGCGCGCTCAGCCGAGTAGGGCGTCGACGAAGGCCGCCGGTTCGAACGGGGCGAGGTCATCGGCGCCCTCACCCAGGCCCACCAGCTTCACGGGAACGCCGAGCTCCTGCTGCACCCGGAACACGATGCCGCCCTTGGCGGTGCCGTCCAGTTTGGTGAGCACGACGCCCGTGATGTCGACCACTTCGGCGAATACCCGGGCCTGCGGCAGACTGTTCTGACCGATCGTCGCGTCCAGGACGAGGAGTACCTCGTCGACCTGGGCGCGTCGGCTGACCACCCGCTTGACCTTGCCGAGCTCGTCCATCAGGCCGGTCTTGGTGTGCAGCCGGCCCGCGGTGTCGATCACCACGACGTCGGCGCCCGACGCGATGCCGGTGTCGACGGCGTCGAAGGCCACCGAGGCCGGATCGGCCCCCTCGGCGCCGCGAACCACCTGCGCACCGACCCGTGACGCCCAGGTCTCCAGCTGATCGGCCGCAGCGGCTCGGAACGTGTCCGCGGCGCCCAACACGACGCGGCGGCCGTCGGCCACCAGCACGCGGGCCAGCTTGCCCACCGTGGTCGTCTTGCCTGTGCCGTTGACACCGACGACCAGCAGCACCGACGGCTTGTCCTCGTGGGGCAGGGCCCTGATCGAGCGATCCATATCGGCCTTGAGCTCGGCGATCAGCACGTCGCGCAGCACCGCGCGGGCGTCGGCCTCGGTGCGGACGTTGGCCGATGCCATTCGCGCGCGCAGTGCGCTCACCACCGATTCGGTGACCACCGGGCCGAGATCGGCGATCAGCAGCGTGTCCTCGATCTCCTCCCAGGAGTCTTCGTCGAGGTCACCGCCGCCGAGCAGGCCCAGCATGCTGCGGCCCAGCGTGTTCTGCGACTTCGCCAGGCGGCCACGCAGCCGGTCCAGACGGCCTTCCGCCGGCGCGATGTCGTCGATCTCGGGGGTGACCGCCGGGGCCGGCGGCTCGTCCGGGACGACCACGTCTGGTTCGGCAACGTCTGGCCCCACAACATCGGGAACCACGACGTCGGGAACCACGGTGTCCGGCGCCTCTACGGGCGGTTCAGGACGGGCCTCGGTGACGGGATCAGGCAGCCGCACGTCGGAGATGCGCCGTTTGGGTGCATCCCGCGGGATGGTGGCATCATCGCCGACGGCGGGCAGTCCGGTGGTGTCAATGCGCTCAGGCGCCTTCGCAGTGCGCGGCGCGGGCGGCTGAGGGGGCGCCTCGGTGGGCGCTGACGCCGAGAACGTGATGCCCGAGGCGGCCTTGTAGCCGCCCGACCGATCGACAGGAGTGGCGGTGTCTCGAGCGGACAGGCTGATGCGACGCCGGCGGTACCGCACCAGGCCCACCACGAGCGCGACGAGCAGCAGGACGGCGATGACCGCAATGGCGATCCAGAGACCCTCACTCACCCGGCCATTGTCGCAGGGGCCCGGAACGGGCCACAGCCGGTGAGCTTCAACCCGGGCTCGGCCCTGCATCAGCGCAAACGCCGCCACATCGATGTCTGCCTGACCGAGGCGGTCGACTACCAGACGGTGACCACGGGCTTCGAGCGCTACCGGTTGCCCTACAACGCGCTGACTCAGACCGACCTGCGTGCGATCGACCTGGGTACCGACTTCCTCGGCCGCCGGCTGCAGGCGCCCGTGCTGATCGGCGCGATGACCGGCGGTGCGGAGCTCTCGGGGATCATCAACCGCAATCTGGCGGCGGCGGCGCAGCAACTGGGCATCGGCATGATGCTGGGGTCGCAGCGGGTGATGATCGACGACGAGGGCGCCGCGGCCAGCTTCGCGGTCCGCGAGGTCGCGCCCGACGTGCTCGTGATCGGCAACGTGGGGCTGGCCCAGGTGTCCCCGGACATGGTGCCCGGGCTGGCGGCCGCGCTACAGCGTGTCGGCGCTGATGCCGTCGCGGTGCACACCAATCCGCTGCAGGAGGCCATGCAGCACATGGGCGACACGGATTTCTCCGGGTCACTGGGCCGGCTGGGCGACGTCATCGGAGCGCTGGACTACCCGGTGATGATCAAGGAGGTCGGGCACGGCATCGGCGCCGTCGCGGCGGCAGAGCTGGTGCGGTATCCGGTGGCTGCGGTCGACGTCGCCGGTGCGGGCGGCACCTCCTGGGCGCGCATCGAGCAGTTCGTCCGATACGGGGAAATCCGCCATCCGGCGCTGGCCGAGTGGGGCATCCCGACCGCACAGGCGCTGCAGGAGGTGCGTCAGACGCTGCCGGACATGCCGCTGGTGGCCTCGGGCGGAATCCGCACCGGCATGGACGCCGCCAAAGCTCTCGCCATGGGCGCGCAGGTCGTCGCCATTGCCCGGCCGTTACTCGCGCCGGCGATCGAATCCGTTGCCGCCGTGGTCGATTGGCTGGAAGTCTTCCTCGAGGAGCTGTTGATCTGCCTGCACGGCAGCGGCGCGGCCGACCTCGCGGCCCTGCGCGCCGCCGGCGTCACCCCCCACTCCGCCCAAACCGACGTTTGGGCGGGAAAGAGCGAGTAGAACCCACCATTACGTCGATCTGGACGCGGCCTCACGACGGGCTGGTGACCAGCTCCTGCCCTCGCATCCGCTGCGAGATGACCGTGGTGATGCCGTCGCCGCGCATCGTGACGCCGTACAGCGCGTCGGCGACCTCCATCGTCGGCTTCTGGTGGGTGATGACGATCAGCTGGGAGCGCTCACGCAGCTGCTCGAACAAGCTGATCAACCGCCGCAGGTTGACGTCGTCGAGCGCGGCCTCCACCTCGTCCATCACGTAGAACGGTGACGGCCGGGCCCGGAAGATGGCCACCAGCATCGCCACGGCGGTCAGCGACTTCTCCCCGCCCGAGAGCAGTGAGAGGCGCTTGATCTTCTTGCCCGGCGGTCGGGCTTCGACCTCGATGCCGGTGGTCAACATGTCGCTCGGGTCGGTCAACAGCAACCGGCCTTCTCCACCGGGGAACAACGTCGAAAACACTTGGGAGAACTCACGTTCCACATCGTTGTACGCCTCGGCGAACACCTGCAGGATGCGGGCGTCGACTTCGGCGACCACATCGAGCAGATCTTTGCGCGCAGCCTTGACGTCCTCCAGCTGAGTCGACAAGAAGTTGTAGCGCTCCTCGAGCGCCGCGAACTCCTCGAGCGCCAGCGGATTCACCCGGCCCAGTTCGGCCAGCTCCCGTTCGGCTCTCTTGGCGCGCCGCTGTTGGGTGGGCCGGTCGTAGGGCATCGGCGCCGGCGCGGTGACCTGCTCGCCGCGTTCACGCGCCTGCTCGTACTCGGCCATCTCGAGCTCGGTCGGCGGCATCGCCACATCGGGCCCGTACTCGGCGACCAGATCGGCCGCCGCCATTCCGAATTGTTCGAGGACCTGCGCCTCGAGCTGCTCGATGCGCAGGGCAGCCTGCGCCTTGGCGACCTCGTCGCGGTGCAGTGCGTCGGTGAGCGCGGCGATCCGGGTGGTGAGCTCGGAGACTTCTTCGCGGGCCTTGCCCAGGGCTGCGGCGCGGACCTGACGTTCAGCGGCGATTTCGTCGCGCACCCTCGACGCCACGCCCACCGCGCTACTCAGCCGTGCCGCGACGAGTCGGCCGGACTCGGCCACCGCAGCGGCTACGGCCGCGGTGCGCACGCGCGCCTCGCGCGCATTCTGGGCCCGCACGCGGGCCTCCCGCTCGGCTGATGCTGCCCGACGGAGCGAATCCGCCCGTCCGCGAACGGCATTGGCGCGTTCTTCAGCCGTGCGGACCGCGAGCCGGGCTTCCACCTCCGCAGCCCGCGCAGCCTCGGCCGCGGCCGTCCATTCCTGGCGGTCGACGGGCTCGGCGTCGAACATCGGCTCCTGCTGGGCGTGGCGCAGTCGCGCCTCGAGCTCGCTCAGTTCGGCGATGGTGCGGTTGCGCCCCGCCTCCAGTTCGTCGCGCTGGGTGATCAGCCGCTGCCATTCGTCGTCGGCGGTGCGGGCCTCTTGCCCCAACCGGCCGAGCTGCTCGTAGATGGCCGAGATCGCCGTGTCCGACTCGTTGAGCGCGGCAAGGGCCTGTTCGGCCGCATCCTGGCGGCTGGCCTGCTCGGCGAGCGCACCGGACAGCGCAGCCGACAGTTCGGCGGTCTGCCGTTCGGCGTCGACGAGCTCGGACCGCGCCTTGTCGACCTCGGACTGGATCTCCAGTGTGCTCGGCTTGCGGTCCGACCCGCCACTGACCCAGCCCGCTCCCACCAGGTCGCCGTCGGCGGTCACAGCACGCAGATCTGGTTGTGCGGCAACGAATTCCAGGGCGGTGCGCAGGTCGTCGACCACCGCGACCCCGGCGAGCATCGCCGTCACAGCGCCGTGCAGGCGCGGCGCGGGTTCCACCACGTCACGCGCCCACACCGCACCGGTAGGCAACGACCGGGGGGCGGCACCCGTCGGCTGCGGCCAGTCGCCCAGCACCAGCGCCGCACGGCCGCCGTCGGAGTCCTTGAGGGCGCGCAATGCATCTGCCGCGCTGCCGATCCCGTCGACGGCAAGAGCGTCGGCGGCCGCGCCCAGCACGGCGGCGATGGCCGATTCGTGACCGGGGGCCACCTTGACCATCGCGGCCAGAGAGCCCAAAAGCCCGCTACCGCTGTGGTTCTGCTGCAGCCAGGCCGCTCCGTCCTTGCGATCGAGCCCGACGGAGAGCGCATCGATGCGGGCCTGCAGGGAGGCGACCTGCCGTTCGGCGGCGCGCTCCGCGGTCTGCAGCTCGGCGACTCGCTCGTCGGCCAGCCGCAGAGCGGTCACGGTCCTGTCGTGGTGTTCGTCGAGGCCGACTTCGCCGGCGTCGAGTTCACTGACGCGGGCCTGCACTGTCTCGAACTCGGCTTGGGCCTGCTGCGCCCGGGTAGCGGCGTCGTCGATGCCTGCGCTCAGCCGCGCAACGGTCTCGTCGATGGACTCGACCCGGGTGCGCATGGTGTCGACCTGGCCGGCGAGCCGCGCCAGACCCTCGCGACGATCAGCTTCGGCCCGCGCCGCCGCCATGTGGGCGCGCTCGGCGTCGGCGGCCACGCGCTCGCGCTCGGCGAGCTCGGCACGTGCGCCGTCGAGCCGTTCGCGCGATTCCTCGAGCTGCTCGAGCAGGGCCTGCTCCTGCTCGGCGATCTCGTCGGCCTGGGCCTCGAGCTCGTCGGGGTCAGGTCCGCTGGACCGCTCGGGTTCGGCGTCGAGGTACTGGGCGCGTTCGTTGGCGATGCGTACGGTGGCCGCGACTCGCTCGGCGAGCGCCGAGAGCCGGAACCATCGCTGCTGCGCGGTGTCGGCACGCTCGCTGAGGTCGGCCACCGCACTCTCGTGGGCGTCCAGTTCCAGGGTGCGAGTCTGCAGCCGCGCGCTGAGTTCGTCGTGTTCGCGGCGCAGCGTGGTCTCGGCCTGGTTGGTGTCGTCGAACTCGGACTTGCGAGTCACCAGGTCGTCTGCGGCAAGCCGCAGGCGGGCGTCGCGCAGATCGGCCTGGATGGTTTGCGCTCGCCGGGCCATCTCAGCCTGCCGGCCGAGCGGTTTGAGCTGACGCCGCAGTTCCGTGGTGAGGTCGGTGAGCCGAGCCAGGTTGGCCGCCATCGAATCGAGCTTGCGTACGGCTTTTTCCCTGCGCTTGCGGTGCTTGAGCACCCCGGCGGCTTCCTCGATGAACGCCCGACGGTCCTCGGGGCGCGATTCGAGGATCTCCGAGAGCTTGCCCTGGCCGACGATCACGTGCATCTCGCGGCCGATGCCGGAGTCGCTGAGCAGTTCCTGCACATCGGCCAAACGGCAACGGCTGCCGTTGATCTCGTATTCACCGGCGCCGTCACGGAACATCCGACGGGTGATCGACACCTCGGAGTACTCGATCGGCAGCGCGTTGTCGGAGTTGTCGATCGTCAGCGTCACCTCGGCGCGCCCGAGCGGCGCGCGCGACGACGTGCCGGCGAAGATGACGTCTTCCATCTTGCCGCCGCGCAGCGTCTTGGCGCCCTGCTCCCCCATCACCCAGGTCAGGGCGTCGACGACGTTGGACTTACCCGACCCGTTGGGGCCCACGACACACGTGATGCCCGGCTCGAAGCGAAGAGTCGTCGGCGAGGCGAAGGACTTGAAGCCCTTCAGCGTCAGACTCTTCAAGTGCATGACGCGTTACCCTACCGTCGCTGACCTCAGCGCTCGGTGAAGCCGGAGAGCGCGTCGGACGCCGCGGACCAGTCGGCGACGACGGTGTCGACACGGCCGGGCGTGTCACCGTGTTCGAGCAGGTCGAGGAGCTTTTCGCAGGCCTCCCGCGGGCCTTGCGCGACCACCTGGACGCGTCCGTCGGCCTTGTTCGCGGCGAAGCCGGTCAGCCCCAGTTCCAGCGCGCGAGAGCGCGTCCACCAGCGGAAACCCACCCCCTGGACGTGACCGTGCACCCAGGCGGTGAGGCGGACCTCACTCTCCCCCAACATCTTTGACCTCAAATGTCACTTCAGTTCCCGATTTCAACGTGCGTCCCACCGTGCACACCGAGTCGATCGCGCGTTCGACGACGGTCAGCAACCGGGCCTTCTCTTCGGGCGACAGGCTGGAGAGGTCGATCTCCAACGACTCCGCGAGATGCGGGTAGCGCTCCTGGTCGCGGTCAGCAGCGCCGGACACCCGGATCGTGGTGCGGTAGTCGTCGCCGAGGCGCCGCCGCAGCGGCTGATCGCTGGACATCCCGCTGCAGGCCGCCAGCGCGATCTTCATCAGTTCGCCGGGCGTGAAGACGCCGTCGACGTCTTCGGAGCCGACGAGGACTTCCGCACCGCGCGTGCTGCGCCCGGTGTAGCGCCGCAGGCCGGTGCGTTCCACCCACAGTTCCGTCATGCCCTATTTCTACAACCCCGTGCGGAATAGCATTCCTGGTCGCCCCCAGCGGCGTGGCGCAGCCATGGCTTCTCACCCGCGCAGGACAACGGCGGGCGCGTCAGCGAGTGCGCGGGCGCGGTTGGCACCGCGGGCAGTAGCACGACGAGCGGTTCATGAACTTCTCCCGCCGCATGATCGCCCCGCACCGCCGGCACGGTTGGCCGTCGCGACCGTACGCGTCCAGCGATCGATCGAAGTACCCCGACTCCCCGTTGACGTTCACATAGAGCGAGTCGAACGAGGTGCCGCCCTGACCCAGCGCGTCGGTCATCACCGCGGTGGCAGCCTCGAGCACCTCGGCCAGCTTGGCTTTCGACAGACCGGACGCCAGCCGCGCCCCGTTGACCTTCGCGCGCCACAGCGCCTCATCGGAGTAGATGTTGCCGATCCCGGACACCACCGTCTGATCGAGCAGTTGGCGTTTGATCTCGGAATGCTTGCGCCGCAACACCGCAACAACAGCGTCGCGATCGAAGTCCGGGTCGAGCGGGTCCCGGGCGATGTGCGCTACGGGCACGGGCACCTCCGTCCCGTCGATGGTCACCATGTCGGCGAGCATCCATCCGCCGAACGTGCGCTGGTCGACGAAGCTGAGCGTGGTGCCGTCGTCCAGCAGTGCGGCGATGCGCAGATGGTTTTCGTTGGGCACGGGACCCAAGAGCATCTGCCCACTCATTCCGAGGTGCACGACCACGGCCGATCCGTCGGAGAGCGTGAGCCACAGGTACTTCCCCCGCCGCCCCGTGCCTGTGATCGTCATGTCGAGCAGACGCGCGGTCAGGTCGGCAGGGCCAGCCTCGTGGCGGCGCACCGCGCGCGGATGGTAAACGCGGACGCCGGTGAGGGTCTTGCCGGTGACGTGCGCGGCCAAGCCGCGACGGACCACCTCGACTTCGGGAAGTTCAGGCATTCCGCTCTTCGGTCAGCGCGTTCCACGCAGCGGCGGCGGCTTTGAGCTCCGCTTCTTTCTTCGTCTTGCCCACGCCGGTGCCGTAGTCCCGCTCGGCGACGACGACGGTGGCGGTGAACTCTTTGTCGTGATCCGGCCCGGTGGAGGACACGACGTAGCTCGGCGCCCCGAGACCTCGGGCCGCGGTGAGTTCCTGCAGGCTGCTCTTCCAGTCCAGACCGGCACCCAATGTGGGTGCGGTGTCGAGCAGTTCGCTGAACAATCGGAGGATCACCTCGCGGGCTACCTCCGCGCCGTGCTCCAGATAGATGGCGCCCAGCAGAGATTCGACACCATCGGCGAGGATGCTGGACTTGTCCGCACCGCCCGAGTTCTCCTCACCCTTGCCGAGCAGCAGGTAGTTCCCCAGGCCCTTGTCCGAGAGCCGCCGTCCGACATCGGCGAGCGCCTGGGTGTTGACGATGCTGGCCCGCAACTTGGCCAGGTCGCCTTCGGACCGTTCGGGGTGACGGTGGTAGAGCTCCTCGGTGATGGTGAGACCGAGCACGGAGTCGCCGAGGAACTCCAGGCGTTCGTTGGTCGGCAGGCCGCCGTTCTCGTAGGAGTAGCTGCGGTGGGTCAGCGCGATCGTGAGCAGATCCGGGGCCAGCCGTACGCCGAGGGCTTCGATCAGTGGTTCGCGGTCGACCGTCACTGCTCGTCTCCGGTCGGCTCGCGGAGCTGGGCGAGTTTGGCCCACCGCGGGTCGATCTGGTCGTGGTGGTGCCCGGGCTCGGCGTCGGCCATCCTCACTCCGCATTCGGGGCACAAGCCGGCGCAGTCAGGGGTGCAGGCCGGGGAGAACGGCAGGGCGAGCCCCACCGCGTCGATGATCGGCTGCTCGAGGTCGACGGTGTCGGTGCCGCCGTCGCGGCCGACCCTGGGGATCTCGTCCTCCTCGGTGGTGGCCTCGGTGGTGCTGTCGGGGTAGGCGTACAACTCCGTCAGGTCGATCGAGACATCGCCGGTGACCGGTGTGAGGCAGCGGGCACACTCCCCTTGGGTGGGCCCGGAGACCGTGCCGGTGACCAGCACGCCTTCGGACACCGACTCCAGCCGGAGCTCCAGGTGCAGGGGCGCGCCCTCGGGGACCGCGATCAGGTCCAGCCCGATACGGAAGGGGCTCGCCACCGTATCCTCGACGGTGATCATCGAGCCGGGCCGCCTGCCGAGCCGGGAGATGTCGATGACCAACGGCGACCGTGATCCCCGGCGCGCCGCAGTGTTAACGCGCGTCGCCATGCCTGCATCGTAGACGCGCCGCCCCGGCGCAATACGGGTGTATGCCGCGAGGGCGGGCAGACGCCCGGTTAGCGGGATACGTAGTCGTGTGTACCGGCGGCGGTGCGCAGCTGATGCCGGCCGCGGCCGACCGATCGGATGGTCCCGTTGAGGAAGTCTTCGAACTCGGCGAGCTTGCTGTCGACGTAGATGTCGCATTCGCCGCGCAGCCGGTCAGCCTCGGCATGCGCCGAGTCGATCATCCGGGTGGCTTCCGCGGTCGCCGTTGCCACGATCTCGGTCTGGCTGACCAGCCGTTGCTGCTCCTTGATGCCTTCCTGGACAGCCTTCTCGTAGGCCATGTTGCCGCTCTCGATCAGGCGGTCGGCCTCCGACTTGGCCCGCCCGGTGCTGGCCTCGTACTCACGCTTGGCGGTGGCCGAGATCCGGGCGGCCTCCTCGCGGGCCTCGGCGACCATGCGCTCGCTGTGCTGGCGCGCCTCGGCGACCATGCGGTCGGCCTGGGCTTTCGCGTCGGCCAGCAACCGGTCTGCCTCCGCGCGGGCGTGGTTGACCATCGAATCGGCCTCGGCATTGGCCGTCGACACCGTCGATTCGGCGTGGTCCTTGGCTTCCCGCAGCATCCCGTCACGGGCATCGAGCACGTCCTGCGCGTCGTCGAGTTCGCCGGGGATGGCGTCCTTGATGTCGTCGATCAGTTCCAGCACGTCCCCACGGGGCACGACGCAGCCGGCCGTCATCGGCACGCCGCGGGCCTCTTCGACGATGGCACCCAATTCATCGAGCGCTTCAAAAACTCGGTACACGGCGACACCCTCCAGGCGTAGTTGTTAGTGACCAGTGTGCCTGGTGTTACGCCTGTGACTCGGCTTCCTGTCCGGTGTGTCGCCGTCGATTCGGCGGCGCGATCGTATTCAGCGCAGTGCAGCGCCGATCGCGTCCCTGGCGCGGTCGAGCATCGAGGCGAACGGACCCACCGCGAAGTTGAGCTTCGCCGATTCGACGCCCGGGTGCGGGCGCGTGGGCGCGATCGCCTCGGCGGCGCGCACCGCGGCGGCAAGTCCCCTGAGCTCGGTTTCGTCGAGGTCCTTCTTCAGTGAGGTGAACTCCTCGGTTTCCTCGCGCTCGGCGTGCTCGAGCACCGCCTCGCGGAACGCGGTCAATTCGACGATGAACTCGTCGGAGGCGATGTCGAGCGACTCCAGCTTCGACAGTTGCTCTTTGGCTTCGTGCTCCTCGCGCAGCCGGGCATCGACGACGGCGTCCCCGGCCGCTCCGTCGCGACGGGCGCGCGGATGTACGACCATCTCCTCGGCCGTCTCGTGAACGGCGAGAAGCTGGCGCAGTTCGACGAACGCCGTCTCGCGGGCCTTCGGCTCGGAGGCGTGCAGGACCTCCTCGAACAAGTCCTTGATCAGATTGTGCTGGTCGCGCAGGAACGCCACGACGTCGTCGGTCGATTGCACGAATGTCTCAACCACGGCAGATACCTCCGTCAACGGGATGCGGCGCGCGGGCTGTCGCGCCTGCGCTTTCACTACCCGCCGACGTCGGCGTCAACCGCTCAGTTTCGCCTGCAGTCGGGCGTTGACGGCCGCGGGCAACAGATCGGAGACGTCGCCACCCAGTTGGGCGACCTCTTTGGCCAGCGACGACGACACGAACGAGTACCGGGGCGTGGTGGCAACGAAGAACGTGTCCACGCCGGCGACGTGCTTGTTCATCTGCGCCATCTGCAGCTCGTACTCGAAGTCGGTGCCGGTACGTAGACCTTTCACGATCGCGGTCAACCCACGGTCCTTGACGAAGTCGACGACCAGGCCGCTGCCTGACTCCACGCGCAGATTCGACAGATGCGACGTCGATTCGGCGATCATCTCGATGCGTTCCTCGACGGCGAACATGCCCTTCTTCGCCGGGTTCACCAACACCGCGACGACGACCTCGTCGAACTGGGCGGCGGCGCGTTCGAAGATGTCGATGTGCCCCAGCGTCACCGGGTCGAAGGATCCCGGACAGACAGCTCCGCTCATGGACGACGACGCTAGCAGGGGGTGGGCGTACCCAGGCGGGGGTTGTGGTCGTGGTCGAACTCAGTCCGCGGTGCCGATCTCCAGGCGCGTGTCACCGTAGCGGCGGGGTGAGTCCGCCGACCATCCGGCGGGCCAGGCGATCTCGGCCGCGCCGGTGGGGCGTTCGACGACGGCGACCGCACCGGGCGCTGTCCAGCGGTGAGTGACCAGATCGCCCAGTAGCGCTTGCACCGTGGCGGTCGACACCTCATAGGGCGGGTCGGCCAGCACCAGGTCGACGGGCCGTGGCGCCGGACCCGCCACCACACTCGCTGCCGGCGCGCGCCGCACCTGCGCTCCCCGTGCTCCCAAAGCGGCGATGTTCTTCTCGATGACCGCGGCCGCCCGGGCGTCTGATTCGACGAACACCGCCGAGCGGGCCCCGCGCGAGAGCGCCTCGAGTCCCAGCGCGCCCGACCCCGCGAACAGGTCGAGTACGTCAAGTCCCTCGAAATCCACCCGCGCGGCGAGCATGTTGAACATCGACTCCCGGACGCGGTCGGTGGTGGGCCGGGTTCCGCGGCCGGACTTCTGTTGCGGCACGGCGATTCGGCGCCCGCCGTATGCGCCGGCGATGATCCGGGTCAGCTGGCGTCCTCGGTGTTCCCGCGACCCGCCGATCCGACGACCACGAGCAGGTCACCGCCCTCGACCTGCGCGGTGGCCGAAACAGCGACGCGTGCAACGGTTCCGGCCTTGGGTGCGGTGATCGCGGCCTCCATCTTCATCGCCTCGATCGTCGCGATGGTCTGGCCGGCCTCGACGGTGTCTCCCTCTGCCACGCCGACGGTCACCACGCCGGCGAACGGGGCCGCGACGTGGTCGGGGTTGGTGCGGTCGGCCTTCTCGGCGGCGGGGACATCGCTGGCGACGCTGCGGTCGCGGACGACGACGGGACGCAGCTGCCCGTTGATGATGCACATGACGGTGCGCATCCCGCGCTCGTCGGGATCGGAGATCGCCTCGAGCCCGATGAGCAGCTGCACCCCCCGCTCGAGCGTGACGCGGTGCTCGTCACCGTGGCGCAGTCCGTAGAAGAACTGGTTGGCCGACAGGCTCGACGTGTCGCCGAATTGTTCCCGGTGCGCCTCGAACTCCTTGGTGGGGCCGGGGAACAACAACCTGTTCAGTGTGGCCTGCCGCTGCGGGCCCTCCTGGCCGAGGGCTTTCTCGTCCTCGGCGCTGAGCTCTTCGGCCGGCTTGGCCGCCGCACGTCCGGCCAAGGCCTTGGTGCGCAACGGCTCCGGCCAACCCCCAGGAGGGTCGCCGAGTTCACCGCGCAAGAATCCGATGACGGAGTCCGGGATGTCGAAACGGTCTGGCTCGGCGGCGAATTCGTCAGCAGTCACACCAGCGCCCACGAGCGCCAGGGCGAGATCACCGACCACCTTCGACGACGGGGTCACCTTCACCAGCCGCCCCAGGATTCGGTCGGCACCGGCATAGGCGGCCTCGATCTCCTCGAAGCGGTCGCCGAGACCCAGCGCGGTGGCCTGCTGGCGCAGGTTCGACAGCTGACCGCCGGGGATCTCGTGGGTGTACACCCGCCCCGTCGGCGTCGTGGGTCCGGCCTTGGCGACGTCGAAGGGCGAGTACACCTTTCGCAGCGCCTCCCAGTAGGGCTCGAGCTCACAGACCGCCGCGAGCGACAGACCGCTGTCGTATTCGGTGTGCGCGGTCGCCGCCACGATGGAGCTCAGGGCCGGCTGGCTGGTGGTGCCTGCGAGCGGCGCCGAGGCGCCGTCGACAGCGCTCGCGCCCGCCTGCCATGCCGCAAGGTAGGTGGCCAGCTGCCCGCCGGGAGTGTCATGGGTGTGCACATGCACCGGCAGGTCGAAACGACTGCGCAAGGCGCGGACCAACATCGCGGCCGCCTGTGGCCGCAGCAGCCCGGCCATGTCCTTGATCGCGAGCACGTGCGCACCGGCGTCGACGATCTGCTCCGCAAGCTTCAGGTAGTAGTCCAGCGTGTAGAGGTTCTCCCCCGGGTCGGACAGGTCGCCGGTGTAGCTCATCGCGACTTCTGCGACGGCGGTACCGGTTTCACGCACTGCGTCGATGGCTGATCGCATCGAGTCGACGTTGTTGAGCGCGTCGAAGATCCGGTAGATGTCGATGCCGGTGGCCGTCGCCTCCTGCACGAAGGCATGCGTCACCGACTCCGGATAGGGGGTGTAGCCCACCGTGTTCCGGCCGCGAAGGAGCATCTGCAGGCAGATGTTCGGCACGGCTTCGCGCAGGGCCGCCAGCCGCTCCCAGGGGTCCTCCTTGAGGAAGCGCAGCGCCACGTCGTAGGTCGCACCGCCCCAGCATTCGATCGACAGCAGCTGCGGGGTCAGCCGCGCGATGTAGGGCGCGACCATCAGTAGGCCGGAGGTCCGGATGCGGGTGGCGAGCAACGACTGATGCGCGTCACGGAACGTGGTGTCGGTGATGCCGACCGACTTCGACTCACGCATCCACCGCGCGAACCCCTCGGGCCCGACTTCGGTCAGCAGGTGCTTGCTGCCCCGCGGCGGCATCGTGTCGAGGTCGATGGACGGCAGCTTGTCGTTCGGATACACCGACGATGTCCGCGGTCCGTGGGGCTGGTTGACCGTGACGTCGGCCAGATAGTTGAGGATCTTGGTGCCGCGGTCGGCGGGGGCACGCGCGGTGAGCAGATAGGGCCGTTCATCGATGAATGACGTCGTGACCCGGCCTGCACGGAAGTCGGGATCGTCGACGACGGCCTGCAGGAACGGTATGTTCGTCGACACCCCGCGCACCCGGAACTCGGCGAGCGCTCGATGAGCGCGGGCCACCGCGGTGTCGAAATCCCTTCCGCGACAGGTCAACTTGACCAACATGGAGTCGAAGTGGGCGCCGATCTCCGCGCCGAGCACAGCACCGCCGTCCAGGCGGATGCCCGCACCACCGGGTGACCGGTAGGCCGTGATGCGGCCCGTGTCGGGCCGGAACCCGTTGGCGGGATCCTCGGTGGTGATCCGGCACTGCATCGCGAATCCGCGAGGCGCGGTGAGCATGTCCTGGCTCAGCCCGAGATCGGCGAGCGTCTTGCCCGAAGCGATGCGCAGCTGGCTCGCCACCAGGTCCACGTCGGTGATCTCCTCGGTCACCGTGTGCTCCACCTGGATTCGCGGGTTGCACTCGATGAACACGCGGTGGCCGCGCTCGTCGAGCAGGAACTCCACGGTGCCCGCACACGAGTAGCCGATGCCGCGGGCAAACGCGACCGCGTCCTCGCAGATGCGCTGCCGCAGTTCGGCGGGCATGTTCGGGGCCGGCGCCAGCTCGATCACCTTCTGGTGTCGACGCTGCACGCTGCAGTCGCGCTCGAAGAGGTGCATGACGTTGCCGTCGGTGTCGGCGAGGATCTGCACCTCGATGTGGCGGGGGTTGAGTACCGCCTGCTCCAGGTACACCGTCGGGTCGCCGAACGCCGACTCAGCCTCGCGGCTGGCGGCGTCGACTGCTTCGGCCAGTGCGCCGAACTCGGTGACCCGCCGCATGCCGCGGCCGCCGCCTCCCGAGACCGCTTTCACGAAGAGCGGGAACTCCATGTCGCGCGCTGCGGCGACCAGCTCGTCCACCGACGAGGACGGTGCCGACGACGACAGCACCGGCAGACCCGCGGCCCGGGCGGCCTCGATGGCACGTGCCTTGTTGCCGGTCAGCTCGAGGACGTCGGCACTGGGACCGACGAAGGTGATGCCGGCGGCCGCACACGCCGCGGCCAGTTCGGGGTTCTCCGAGAGGAATCCGTACCCAGGGTAGACCGCGTCGGCGCCGGCCTCCAGCGCGACCCGCATGATCTCGTCGACCGAGAGATACGCCCGCACGGGGTGCCCGGTCTCCCCGATCTGATAAGACTCGTCGGCCTTGAGCCGGTGCAGGGAATTGCGGTCTTCGTACGGATACACCGCCACCGTGGCGATGCCCATCTCGTAGGCGGCACGGAACGCCCGAATGGCGATCTCACCACGATTGGCGACGAGGACTTTGGTTATCTGGCCGGGCACGGTTCACCTTAACCCGCGCTGGTGCAGGTCAGATCAGTGTCGACCAGTAGTTCCAGAACCGTTCCAGGATCAACAGCACCACCGCGGTGAACCACAGTGCCACCAGCGACCAGCGCCACGTGTAGACCCCGCGCACCACCACGTTGTCGCTGCGCTGCGGCGCCACGGCGATCGAGGTGGCGACCACGAGAAGCGGAATCGTCACGCTCCAGACCACCATGCAGTACGGGCACAGCGCCCCGATTCGGTAGAGGCTCTGGAAGATCAACCAGTGCACGAACACCGTGCCCAGCGCTGCGCCGACAGCCAGCCCCGCCCAGTACCAGCGAGGCAGCGCCACCCGGGCGACGGCCAACACACCGGTCACCACTACCACGGCGAAGCCGACGATGCCGAGCAGGGGGTTGGGGAAGCCGAACACCGAGGCCTGGGGGGTGATCATCACCGAACCGCAGGACAGAACCGGATTGATGCTGCAGGACGGTACGTAGTCCGGGTTGATCAGGATCTCGATCTTCTCGATCGTCAGCGTCAGCGCGGACGCGAGCCCGATGACACCGGCGATCAGGACCCACCACGCGCTGCGGCGCGACACCGCGACATCACCCGTCCCGCCGTCCGACGACGGGTCGGCCTGCTCGACGGGTCCTGCCGCGGTGACGGTCATGACGCGGGAGCCGGTGCGGGTGCGGGCGGTGCGGCCGCCAGACCGGGCACGTCACCGACGATGCTGCGCAGCTTGGTGATCAGCTCGTCAGGGGTGCTGTATTGATAGTCCTCGCCGTTGATCCGGACGGTCGGCGTGGCCTTGATGTTGGTGGCGCCCGCCAGCCCCTTCACCATGTCGACGAAGCGACCCTTGCTGATGCACTCGGGGACGGTGCCTGCCGCGCCGGCCTGCCGCGCCACCTCGATCAGGCGGGCGTTGTCGGGGTAGCTGGACCCGGTCTCGCTCGGCTGCTGGGCATACAGCGCGGCATGGAATCTGCGGAAGGCGTCGTTCGACTCCGCGGCCACGCAATACGCGGCCCCACCGGAGCGTGACGAGTAGTTCTGGTTCTGCGGCCGGTCGAGAATGCTGACCATGTAGTAGTCGGCGGCGATCACACCGGCGTCGACGAGCTTGTTGATCGTCGGACCGAACTGCTGCTCGAACGCGCCGCAGTGCGGGCACAGGAAGTCTTCGTACATCGACACCACGGCCTTCGGCTCGTCGGTGCCCTCCTTCTTGATGACACTCGCCGACGCCACCCGGATGGACTGCGCCTCGCCGGCGGTGGGCTGGTCGTCGGCGGACATCACGATGTAGAGCACCAAGACGACCGCGAAGACGACGACGACCGAGGTCAGACCGATCTGCACGAACAGGTTGCGCTTGCGATCGGCCGCCTTCAGGTCGTACCGCGCGTTCTTCTTGGGTTTCGTGGCCACGTGGACAGACTACCGGCGGCTCGATGGACGGGGCGGTGGCCTCATCAGACGCGACTCAGATGTGCCCGCATCGCCGAGATCACATCGGCGGTGGCCGTGGCGCTGGCCCCGCCGAGGGTGAAGAAGTTCGCGAACCCGTGCACGACGGCGCCGTACTCGCGGTAGTCGACCGGGGTGCCGGCCGCGCGCAGCGCGTCGGCATAGAGCCGACCCTCGTCGCGCAGCGGGTCGAAGCCGGCAGTCGCGATGAGCGCGGGAGCGAGGCTGGAGTGGTCGGCGGCGAGCAGCGGGGACACGTCAGGGTGGTCTCCGCCGACCGACGCGCCGTCGAGGAACCGGGTGGTGAACCAGTCCGTGTCACGTTGGGTCAGGAAGAAGCCGCTGGCGAACAGGGTCCGCGACCGGGTCTGGGCGCCGTGATCGGTGACGGGATAGAGCAGCAACTGAAGCGCGGGCTGCGGCGCGCCGAGGGCGCGGGCGCGTAGCGCCACCACCGCGGACAGATTGGCACCCGCGCTGTCGCCACCCACGGCGACCCGCTGCGGATCGGCGCCGAGTTCTGCGGCGTGGTCTCGGGCCCACAGGTAGGCCGCGCAGGCGTCGTCGGCGCCGGAGGGTGCCTTGTGTTCGGGCGCGAGCCGGTAATCCACCGACAGCACGTGGACCGCACCGGACCGGCAGATCTCCCGGCACAGGTCGTCGTGGGTGTCCATGCTGCCGATGGCGTGGCCGCCACCGTGGAAGAACACCAGCAGCGGAGCGTCGGGCTCGGCGGTGCGGTAGTGCCGGGCGCGGATCGGACCGGCCGCACCGCTGACCGTCAGGTCGCGCACCCGGGTCACCGGGATGCGGCGCGCGAAACTGGCAGACAACAGCTCCAACTGGGCACGCGCCGCCGCGACGTCATCGCCGTTGACCAGACCGTCGAGCCCGATGGCTTTCTGCCCGGCCAGCATCAACTGCAGGGTGGTGTCCAGGGTGTTGCCGTCGATGACGATCGATCGACCACCCAGCATCGCTCGCTTCACGGGTTCCGGGATGCGCGGCAGGGCGCGCAGTGTCAGACCCGCGATGGCGTTGGCGGCAACGTCACGACGCCGGGCCCGCGGCTGTGCGGTACGAGTGAGCGTCTCGGTCATGTGGTGGTCCTTTCGCCGGCGGAACCCGATGAGCGCAGGCCCTGCGGCATGGCGCTGATTATGCGGGGTAATACTGCGGCAATATAGTCAGTCATCACGCATCGCAAGCCCCCCACTTCAGCAGAGAAGGTGACATGACTTCGGCGGCCGCAATCCCCACAGTCACGCTCAACGACGACAACACGATGCCGGTGATCGGCCTCGGTGTGGGCGAGCTGACGGATTCCGAGACCGAACGATCGGTTCGCACGGCGCTCGACGCCGGCTACCGCCTCATCGACACCGCGGCCGCGTACGGCAACGAGGCAGCGGTGGGTCGCGCCATCGCGGATTCGGGCGTGCCGCGCGACGAGGTGTTCGTCACCACGAAGTTGTCGCCCGAGGAGTTCGGCTTCCAGTCCTCCCAGGATGCGCTCAAGGCCAGCCTGCAGCGGCTCGGGCTCGATTACGTCGATCTCTACCTGCTCCACTGGCCGGCCGGCGACGAGGGCAAGTACGTCGACAGCTGGGGCGGCCTCATGAAGGCCAAAGAGGTCGGCGACACCCGCTCGATCGGCGTGTGCAACTTCCACGAACACCACCTCGACGACATCATCAGCCTCTCGTTCTTCACCCCGGCGGTGAATCAGATCGAACTGCACCCCCTGCTGAACCAGGCCGAGTTGCGGGCGGTCAACGCCGGGCACGGTATCGCCACCGAGGCCTACGGCCCGCTCGGCGTCGGCCGGCTCCTGGAGCACCCCGCGGTGGCGGCGATCGCCGAGGCCCACAGCCGGACGCCGGCGCAGGTGCTGATCCGCTGGAGCATTCAGCTGGGCAACATCGTGATCCCCCGCTCGTCGTCGCCCGAACGCATCGAGGCCAACTTCGACGTGTTCGGGTTCGAGCTCTCCGACGAGCAGATGGCATCGTTGAACGGACTCAACGACGGCACCCGGTTCCGGCCGGATCCGGAGTCGTACACGGGCGCCTAGCCCGATAGGGTGCGTGGCGTGACCAGGCCCGCCGCGCGTGCGCGTCAGCTGCGAGGCGCGCTCGTCGGGGTCGCCTCGGCCATGATGACGACCGGCGCGCACGCCGCCGGCGGCGGTGGACTTCCGCGCGGTCCCGCGTTGATCGTCGTCCTGCTGATCTGCCTGACCGCCGGCGCTCTGGCCACCTGCGTTCGGTCGGACCGCGGGGCGTACGCCGTGACCGCGGCGGCCCTGTGCGGCGCGCAACTGTCAGGTCACCTCGCGATGGCGATGGCGGCCCACCACCATGGCAGCGCACTCGGTTGGTCGATGGCCGCGGCACATCTCGGCGCTGCCCTGCTGCTGGCGGCCGCGATCACATCCGTCGAATTCCTCTACGCGGTGTGTGTTTCCGTCCTGTGCTGGGTGCGTCTGTTCGCACGACGAGCACCGCGGCCTTCTGCACCCCGCACCCGCTATCGCGTGACGACGGCGCGGCCTCGCCCGGTTCCGATCGGCGGGACGGGTATGCGGGCCCCGCCGGCGCTGTCGCCGGCCTGCTAGCGGCCCCCACTTCCCGTCATCGACGCGCAGCGTGCGCTGCGCTCGTCTGTCGGCTGCGCCCGGATCACCGGCGCAGCCTTCCGTTCGTGTTCTTCCCCACCAGTGCGTCCGCGCGCCCATTCCGAAAGTCCTGTCATGACCCTGTCCGACGACACCGTCGAACCCCTGTCCCCCGCCGTCCCGTCACCTCCTTCTCGACGCGATGGGCGTCCCCTCCTCGTTCGCCTGCACTTTTATGCGGGCGTCCTCGTCGGGCCGTTCCTGGTCGTCGCCGCGCTCACCGGCGGCCTCTACGCCGTGGCGCCGAGCATCGAGCGCGTCGTCTACCGCGATCTGCTGTCCGTCGACACTCGGTCTCCCATCCCCCTCGACGAGCAGGTGCAGCGCGCGCGTGCCGCTCACCCGGATCTCCCGATCAGCTCCGTGCGCCCGGCGGCCTCGGCGGGTGACACCACACGCGTCTCGCTCGCTGATCCGGCACTGCCGCAGGATCATTCACGCACGGTGTTCGTCGACCCGGGCACCGGCCAGATCCTCGGCGAACAGGTGACGTGGTTGGGATATCTGCCCGTCAGCACGTGGCTCGACGGTCTGCACCGCCACCTGAATCTCGGCGAACCCGGCCGGATCTACAGCGAGATCGCCGCATCGTGGCTGTGGGTGGTGGCACTCGGCGGTACCGCGCTGTGGGTGAGCAAGGCCGCCCGGGACCGTCACCGCGGGCGCCGCGGCCGCATCGTCGGTGTGGAGCGCAGCGCCACCGGACGGACCCTCACGATGAACTGGCATGGGGCGACCGGCATCTGGCTGCTGGGTGGACTGGTGTTCCTGTCCGCCACCGGTATCACCTGGTCCACCTACGCCGGCGCGCACGTCACCGAGATTCGGTCGGCATTCAATTGGCAACGACCACAGGTGAACACGGAATCCGCCGATCCGCACGCCGCGCATCACGGCGGCGCGACGGCCGATGCCGGTGCGGTCGACTACTCCGGGCTGGTGGCTGCCGCGGCCGCGCACGGCGTGCACGCCCCGGTCGAGATCACGATGCCCGCCGAGCCTGGTCGAGCCGCCACGGTGTCCGAGGTCGACGCGCCGTTCCGCCTGACCACGAACGTGGCCGCCGTGAACCCCCGCGACCTCTCGGTGGGCAGCGTCGTCGACTACTGGCGGGACTACTCGACCATGGCCAAGCTCGCCGACTGGGGCATCCGGGCCCACATGGGCTTCCTGTTCGGCCTGCTCAACCAGCTCCTGCTGCTGGCGGTCGCGGTCGGCCTGTTGACGGTCATCGTGCGTGGATATCGAATGTGGTGGCAGCGCAGGCCCACTCGCGGCTCAGCCTGGGCACTCGGGCGGCCACCTGCCCGCGGCGGCCTGCGCGCGGTGCATCCCGCGGTTGCCGCTGTCGTCGTGGTCGGCGCGGTCGCGGTGGGTTGGTTTCTCCCCCTGCTGGGCTGGACCCTGGCCGGTTTCGTGGTGGCCGATGTCCTCGTCGGGTGGTGGAAACGTCGAGCCGCCGGCAGAAGCCTCTAGCGCGAGCGGCCGCGACGGGGTGCAATGAGAGCACGCTCTCTCGGCGAAAGGGACGACCATGCCGACACGGATTCTCATCACCGCTGCGCTCGCCGCGCTCACGATCGGTGCGGCGCTGTCGACCGTCTCGGCTCCGGCATCTCAGGTCGCCCAGCAGCCGTGGGACCCCGGCTGCTGGGGGCCGTTCGCCTGGGGCTCGAATGAGTGCGACTGGTCGCCGACCTCGGGCCCCTCGTCGGGTGGTCCCTGGGATCCGTCGGTGACCGGCCCCGGTCAGTTCAACCGGTCCGGAACCGGTTCTGGCTCGAGGCCCTGACCTCAGCCCGTCGGGCAGGTCGCTGCGGCATCGCGCAGCACCGGCACCGACGGCGCGTCAACCGGTAACCCGTAGCCGCGCAGAACGGCGATGAACTGCATCGCGTACTGGCAGTGGAAGGCTTGATTGGGGGGCATCCACAGGGCAGGCTCCTTGTCCCCCTTGTCCTGGTTCGCCGGGCCGTCGACCGCGAGCAGGTTGGCCGGATCGTTGGCGAACCGGGCGCGCAGGTCGTCCGGCCAGCCTCGCGCTCCGAGATCCCAGGCCAGCGCCAGCGGCACGATGTGGTCGATCTGGACGGCCGCGCCGACCTGATTGCCGCGGGTGAACGCCACCACGACGCTGGTGTACGGGTCGAGAAGGGTGCCTGTGGCCACCGCGGTGGGACACCGCTTGATCGCGACGTAGGTCTTCTCCTGCAAGTCCCGGTCGAGGATGTCATTGCGGGTGTCGCAGCCGTTGTGTCCGCCGGGGGCCGTGGTGTCGTCGGTCCACGATTCGCCGAACGCGTCTCGGCGGTAGTCGTGGCTGCGGACGCGCGCGGGGATCTCGGCGACGCCGGCGAGGACGTCGACACCGGGTGCGACAGTGGGAATGTCGGCCTGGGCGATGAACCGCGTCGCACCGCGCGGTGACGTGCCGACCTGGACGGCGACGACGACGGCCAGCGCGGTGGCGACCGTGAGCCACAGCAGCTGCCGACGGGTCACGACATGTCCAGGTACTGGACGCGGTCGGCGTCGACGAACGGCGCCGACAGCGTCGCCATCCCGGGGTCCTGCGGATCGTGTTCGAACACCTTCTCGCACAGCTCTTTTGCCGTCTCGATGATCTCGCGGTGGCTGGCCAGTGACAGGAAGCGCAGCGTGATCGCGCGGCCGGACTGGTGCAGGCCCAGCACGTCGCCTTCGCTGCGCTCGAGCAGGTCGAGGTCGGCGAGAGCGAACCCGTCCAGAGTGCCGGCGACGGCCGTGAGGCGCTGACCCGCCTTCGAGGTCTGAGGCAGGTTGGTGGCCAACAGGCACAGGCTGGGATGCTGCCCGCGCCCGATCCGGCCACGCAGCTGGTGCAACTGGCTGATGCCGAAGCGGTCGGCGTCCATCACCACCATCACGGTGGCGTTGGGCACGTCGACGCCCACTTCGATCACCGTCGTGCACACCAGCACATCGATGTCGCCGGCGCGGAACGCCGACATCACCGCGTCCTTGTCGTCGGCCGCGAGCCGGCCGTGCATCAGGCCGAGCCGCAGCCCGGCCAATGGCCCGTCGGCCAACCGCTCGAACATCTGGACCACCGTGACCGGCGGCGGCCCACCCTGTGCAGCGTCCCCGGTGTTGTTGCCGCCCTTGCCCTTGGCCGGTTTGTCGTTCTCGTCGATGCGGGAGGCCACCACATAGGCCTGCCGGCCGGAGCGGACTTCCTCCACGACCCGCTGCCAGGCACGCTGCAGCCACGCCGGCTTCTCCCTGACGAAGATCGCGGTCGTGGTGATCGGCTGACGGCCGCGCGGCAGCTCCCGCAACGTGGAAGTCTCGAGGTCTCCGTAGACCGTCAGCGCCACGGTCCTCGGGATGGGCGTCGCCGTCATCACCAGAAGGTGCGGCGTGATGCCCTCAGGAGCCTTGGCGCGCAACCGATCTCGTTGCTCGACCCCGAACCGGTGCTGCTCGTCGACGACGACCATGCCGAGGTTGTCGAATTCCACGCCGTCCTGTAGCAGTGCGTGCGTCCCGATCACGATGCCGGCGGTCCCGCTTGCCACCTCCCGGCGTGCATCGCGCTTCTGCTGCGCCGACATCGAGCCGGTCAGCAGCGCCACCGCGGTGGCCTGGTCGGTGGCACCGAGCTGCCCGGCCGTCGCCAGCGGGCCCAGCATGGCGCGGATCGACTGGGCGTGCTGGGCGGCAAGCACTTCGGTCGGCGCGAGCAGTGCGCACTGATAGCCGGCGTCGATCATCTGCAGCATCGCCAGCAGCGCGACAACCGTTTTGCCGGAACCGACTTCGCCCTGCAACATCCGGTTCATCGGGTGCACGCCGGCCAGCTCAGCGGAGATCACGTCGAGGACCTCACGCTGGCCAGCGGTCAGTTCGAACGGCAGCTGCGCCGCCATCGCAGCGGCAAGACCGTCGTCGCGGGGGTCGGCCGCGGGCCCGGTTCCGGAGAGCTCGCTGTGCCTGCGCACCACCAGGCCCCACTGCAGCCCGATCGCCTCGTCGTAGGTGAGGCGTTCGATCGCCCGTTCGCGTTCGCGGGTGTCCTCGGACATGTGCACTGCGCGCAGCGCGGCGTCCTCGGACATCAGATCGTGTTCTCGGACAACCCATTCCGGCAGCGGATCGGGCACCGGGTCGAGCACCGCGAGCATCTGACGCATGCAGGCGTAGATGTCCCAGGTCTGCACCTTGGATGTCGCCGGATAGATCGGGAAGTATTCCTTCTCGAACGCGGCCAGAACGTCGGTGCCGCCTGCGGCATCGGCGATCGTCGACAGGGATTTGGTGCCCTTGGCGGTACCGTCCTCGCGCAGGATCAGAAACGCGGGGTGGGTGAGCTGCATGACGCCGCGGAAGTATCCGACCTCGCCGGACAGCATCACCTTGGTGCCCTCCACCAGAGAGTGTTTGAGGTACTTGGCGTTGAAGAAGGTGGCGGTGACCTTGGGCTTGCGCCGCCCGAGCGTCACGACCAGGAATTCGCGCTTGGGCTGCCGGTTGGTCCACCGCAGGGTGGCCTCTGTGATGACGTCGACGAACGTGACGTGCTCGCCTTCTTCGAGGTCGAGCTCCTCCCCCTCGTCGCGCACGCTCATCGCGTCGCTGTACTTGCGAGGGAAGTACCGCACCAGGTCCCCGCAGGTGCGCAGCCCCAGATGCTCCTCCAGCGGCTCGGCAGCCTTACGACCCAGCACGAAGTCGAGCCGATCACTCAGTGTCGCCACGTCATTCGACTCCGATCAGCAGCACATCGCCGCCGTGGCCGGTGTGAAAGCTCACCATGTCGGTTCCCGGATGTTCGCGCCGGACGTGCTCGGCCAGGGCGTCGGCGACGTCGGGCTGCACGCCGGCACCGGTGAGCACTGTCACCAGCTCGCCACCGGCGGCCAGGAGCAGGTCGATCAGCCCTGCGCCCACGTCGGCCACGCTGTCGCTGACCAGGACCACCTCGTCGCCGGCGATGCCCAGTCCGTCGCCCGGCCGGCATGCACCCGCCCACGTCAGGGCCTCTTGCGCAGCGACGCGCACCGATCCGTAGCGAGCCCCCGCCGCGGCCCTGGCCATCGTGTAGCTGTCGTCGACGAGTTCATGACCGGGGTCGTGGACGGCCAGCGCCGCCAGACCCTGAACCATCGAGCCGGAGTACACGGGCACCATGGTGATCCCCCGGGCCGAGGCCACGGCCCACCCGGCGAGCAGCTCCTCGGCGGCGACGTAGCCGTTGGGCAGCACCATGACCTGTTCGGCGCCGGTGTTCACCAGCGCGTGCAGCAGGTGGTGTGCGCTCACGGGCAGTCCGGGTTCCGGCCGCAAGATCTGCGCACCCTCGCTGGTGAAGAGCTCCTCGGCACCGTCGCCGTCGACGACGGCCAGCACCGCGCGTTCCCGCGCCCACCCGCCGGCGGGATGGCGGTCGGCCCCTCCGGTCAGCGACGTGATCTGGATGCGGCTGGGCCTGCCGACCTGGAGGGCGGCCTCCACGGCGGCACCCGCGTCGTCGACGTGGACGTGCACCGAGTACTGGCCCGCCTCCGCCGAGGCGGCGATGGCGACGGACTCCCCGAGCTCGTCCAGGCGCGCGCGCAGCACCTCCACTGCCGCCCGCTCGGCGCCGCTGAGCAGGTACATCACTTCGAACTGCGGGGTCGGGGCGGTCGCCGCGTGGGCCGCCTCGACCGCGGGTGTCTCGACGGGTTCGGGCCGGTACCGCGGCCGCGGTCGGGCGTGCCCGGTGAGCGTGGTGGTCAGCGCGTCGAGGAGCACCAGCAGGCCGCGCCCGCCGGCGTCCACCACACCGGCGTCGGCGAGCACGTCGAGCTGGCTGGGGGTGCGGTCCAGCGCGGCGACGGCCGCCTGGGCGGCAGCGGCCACCACCGCGGCCACGTCCTCCTGTTCGTCGGCCTCACGGGCGGCGGCGTCGGCGGCGTCCTGCAGCACCGAGGTGATGGTCCCGGGGACGGCCTCACCCATCGACGTGACGACCAGGGTGACGGCGTGACGCAGCGCAGCGGCCAACAGCGGGCCGTCGATGTCGGCGATGACGCGGTCCTCGGTGGCAGCGGCGGTGACGTCGGCCACCGCACGCAGGATCTGCGACAGGATCACCCCGGAGTTGCCGCGGGCGCCGCGCAGTGCTCCGTCGGCCAGCGCGGCCGCCACCTCGGTGACGTCGTCACCGGCGCTGCAGGAGTCGGCCTGCGCCCAGGCGGCGCGCATCGTGAACAGCATGTTGGTGCCGGTGTCGGCGTCGGCGACCGGGAAGACGTTCAGTGCGTTGATCTCGTCGGTGTGGCTGATCAGGTCCGACACCGCGGTGTGTGCCCAGCGCCGCAGCGTCGACGCATCGAGCCGCCGAGCCGACATCCTCACCTCCGAACGCCTGGGCGCCGCTACGCCGGTGCATGCGCCGCGCCGGCGCCAGCCTAGCCATTGCGTCGGACAGGGAAGAGGGACGAGTTCGGTCCTGTTGACAGCCATGGATGCCGTTTTGGCGAACCTCGGGGCGGCCCGGTAGTCTGATCGGGTTGTCGGGTCACCCGTCAGGTCGTTGACCCCCAAGCACTGACTTACGAGGAGTTCTCACTATGGCTGCCGTGTGCGATATCTGCGGGAAGGGCCCCGGCTTCGGTAAGTCGGTGTCGCACTCCCATCGCCGGACGAGCCGTCGGTGGAATCCGAACATCCAGTCGGTGCGCGCGGTGGCCCGTCCGGGCGGAAACAAGCAGCGCGTCAACGTGTGCACGTCGTGCCTGAAGGCCGGCAAGGTCACTCGCGGCTGATCAAGCCGGCTCGACGAACCGCCCCTCAGGGGCACATGAACGCGAACGGCGGGCAGACGAACGTCCCCGGCGGAAGCGGACCTTCTGCATAGACGCCGGGTTGCCCGGACACCTGGTGATATTCGTGGCAGACATTCATGTCCCAGGTGGCAGCGAGCGCTTCGGTCCGAAAGCTGATCGGATCTCCAGGACACCACGTGCCGTGGCACGCCGGGTCGCATCGAACGTTGTCGGGCTGCGCCGCGGCGATCTGCAATCCCAAGGCAGGAAGCCACATCGTGGCGGCCGCGCCGACGGTCGAGAGTGCGGCGCCCGCGAGAATCCGGGTGAGCGAGCGGGTCGAGGTCGTGATCATGACGGAAGTACACACCGCGGGCACCGGCTACCGATCCCAATTCGCAGGATTCCCACAGGTTCGGCCGTTCGTCAGGGCAGTCGCCAATCCACGGGCTCCGCACCCATCTGCGCCAGCATGTCGTTGGCGCGGCTGAACGGCCTCGACCCGAAGAAGCCCCGCGACGCCGACAGCGGCGACGGATGCGCCGACTCGATCACGGCGGTATCCCCCAGCATCGGCTTCAGCGTCGCGGCATCTCGCCCCCACAGCACCGCCACCAACGGCCGGTCCCGGGCCACCAGGGCCCGGATGGCGCATTCGGTGACGGCCTCCCACCCCTTACCCCGATGCGAGGCCGGCGTGCCGGGTCGCACGGTCAGCACCCTGTTCAGCAGCATCACGCCCTGTTCGGACCACGGGGTCAGGTCACCGTTGGCCGGCGCCGGGTAGCCGAGGTCCTGCTGGTATTCGGTGTAGATGTTGGCCAGGCTGCGCGGCAGCGGACGCACATCGGCACCGACGGAGAAGCTCAGTCCGACGGCATGACCGGGAGTCGGATACGGGTCCTGTCCGACGATGAGGACGCGAACGTCGTCAAAGGGATAGGAAAAGGCCCGCAGCACCTGCGACCCAGTCGGGAGGTAGCGGTGTCCGGCGGCCAGTTCGGCGCGAAGGAACTCCCCCATCTCGGCGACGCGGGCATGCACGGGTTCCAGGGCAGCTGCCCAGGACTCGTCGATCAACTCCTGCAGCGGGCGTGCGGTCACGACAGGCCAACTTAGTGCCCCCGCGGTTCAGTAGGACTGCCAGCCCGCACTGCCCGGCCATGCCGCGCCGTCCACGGTGACCTCACCCGCGCCGAATGCCGCTGCGGGACCCTCGACCCGTCCGATGATCCGCCAGCCCGGCGGGGGCTCGGCAGGGAAGGTGGCCACCAGCGCGTGATCTTCACCACCGCCGAGAACCCACTGCCGAGCGTCCGCCGCTGCGGCTTCTGCAGCCGGTCCGAGCACGTCGAGGTCGGTGCGCAACAGCTCGAGGGACAGGTCGATGTGGACACCTGATGCGGCCGCGATGTGCCCGAGGTCGGCGAGCAGCCCATCGGAGACGTCGGTCATCGCGGTGGCACCCGCGCGGGCTGCGACGACGCCCTGACCGTAGGGCGGAGCCGGCACCAGGTGGCGCCGCCGCAGGGCATCGAATCCGTGGATGTCGTTGTGCCACAGTGCATACCCGGCACCCGACCACCCGATGTCCCCCGCCAGCGCGACCACGTCACCGGGCATGGCACCGCCGCGCAGCACCGGTGGGTGGCCATCGAGGTCACCCAGCACCGTCACCGAAATGACCCACTGCGGGGCGGCGACCATGTCGCCACCGACGATGCCTGCCCCCAGTCGCGCCGCCTCCTCCCACAGCCCGTCGGCCAGTGCAACGGCCTGACCGGTGTCGGTGTCACCCGGTGCGCCGAAGCCGACGACGAACGCGGTGGCGCGGCCGCCCATCGCCTCGATGTCGGAGGCGTTCTGCGCGATGGCTTTTCGGCCCACATCGTGCGGTGTCGACCAGTCGAGCCGAAAGTGCCTGTCCTGTACCAACATGTCGGTACTCACCGCGGTCGCGCCCCCGCCGGCGAGAACGGCGGCGTCGTCGCCCGGGCCGACGACGACGAACGGTGGTTGCCGGCGCCCGGCGACCAGACGGTCGATGACCGCGAACTCCCCGTCTCCTGCCAGCGTGCCGTCGGCCATGACTGCTCCCTCGCCTGTTGGATCGTGGCCTGAACCCTGGGCTCACCTGCGGTACGGTCCCCACAGAGCTTATGCGGCGCCGTCGACGCCGCCGGCGATGAGTACAGACCGAACGGAGGGATCGCGGCGTGGTCGAGGCTTTCGTGCTCATCCAGACCGAAGTCGGCCGTGCCGAGATCGTTGCCAAACAGCTCGCCGGTCTCGCCGGTGTGCTGTCGTCGGAGTCCGTGACCGGACCCTACGACGTGATCGTGCGGGTGGGGGCGCCGACGCTGGCCCAGCTGACGTCGGGTGTGGTGCCCGCCGTGCAACAGGTGGCGGGCATCACCCGGACGTTGACGTGCCCGATCGCCGTCCCGATTGGTGAGGTCGCCCGCCCGTAGAGTGTCGCCATGACCGACACGACCGGCGACGGTCCGCCCCGCGCTGCGCTCGTCGCGGCGATCGTGCTGGCAGTCGGAGCGGCCGTCGGCTTCCTGGTGTTCGCGACGGTCACACAGCACCGGCAGGGCCCCGCACCCGTAGCACTCTCGAGCGTGCCGGCTCCCCGTGCGGACGGTCCCGACTGCGCCGCTCTGGTGGAGAAGCTGCCCGACGAGTTGGGCGATTACCGGCGCGCACCACTGGTCGATCCCGCGCCGGCGGGGGCGGCCGCATGGCAGCGTGACGACGGCGGCGAACCGCTGGTGCTGCGGTGCGGCGTGGAACGCCCGACCGACTTCGTGGTCGGCGCCCCGCTCACCGTGGTCGACGCGGTCTCGTGGTTCCAGGTGCAGGATTCAGCCGACACCGAGCGAGCCACGTGGTTCGCGGTGGACCGGCCCGTCTACGTGGCGTTGACCCTGCCCTCCGGCTCAGGGCCCGACGCCATCCAGACGGTGTCGAAGACCCTGGCCGACGCGTTGCCGGCGCGACCGGTCGATCCCGGCCCGGCCACGTAGCGGCTAGCGCAGGCCGGTGCCGCGGGCGACGGCGGTGTCGACCATCGTGGCGAGCAGGGTCGGGTAGTCCAGCCCGCTGGCCGCCCACATGCGCGGATACATCGAGATCGTGGTGAAGCCCGGCATGGTGTTGATCTCGTTGATGACCGGGCCGTCGTCGGTGAGGAAGAAGTCGACGCGGGCCAGTCCCTGGCAGTCGATGGCCTGGAATGCCCGGATCGACAGTGCGCGGATCTCGTCGGCGACGTCGTCGTCCACCTTGGCCGGGACGTCAAGTTCGGCCGCGTCGTCGAGATATTTGGTCTCGAAGTCGTAGAAGCCGTCGTCGCGGCCACGCACACCGGCGACGCGGATCTCGCCGACCGTGCTGGCGCCGAGGCGGCCGTCGGGAAACTCCAGGACTCCGCACTCGAGCTCGCGGCCGAGAACGGCGGCCTCGACGATCACCTTCGGGTCGTGGCGCCGCGCCAGCTCGATCGCGGCCGGCAGCAGATCCCACGAAGTGACGCGACTGACCCCGATCGACGAGCCGCCGCGGGCGGGCTTGACGAAGACCGGCAGCCCGAGCCGCTCGCGGTCGGTCAGCGACACCAGCGACTCTGTGGTGTCCTGGGGCCGCAGCACGATCTGGTCTCCGATCGGCAGGTCGGCGGCGGCCAACAGCTTCTTGGTGAACTCCTTGTCCATCCCCACCGCGCTCGCGAGGACGCCCGCGCCGACGTACGGCACTCCGGCCAGCTCGAGCAGGCCCTGGATGGTGCCGTCCTCCCCGTAGGGGCCGTGCAGCACCGGGAACACGACGTCGACCGAGGCCAGTACCTCGCCGGCGGCCTCCCCCATGGACAGCAGTTGCCCGCGCCGGGCCGGATCGGGAGAGAGCGCGAGCGCGGTTCCGGACGCCTCGCTCACACCGGGCAGCGAGCCGTCGGTGATGGCCAAGCTCTCAGGGCGGCCGTCGCCGAGCACCCAGGATCCGTGCGGGGTGATCCCGACGGCGACCACCTCGAACCGCTGCGGGTCGAGGTTGCGCAGGATGCTGCCTGCGGAAACACACGAGATCGCGTGCTCAGAACTCCGTCCGCCATAGACGACGGCAACGCGGGTGCGGGCAGTCACAGTCTGGAGAGGCTACCGGCCGACCCCGGCGAGGGCCGACTCGATATCGGCGAGCAGGTCGTCGGTGTCCTCGATTCCACAGGAGATGCGGGCGAAGCCGGCTGGTACCGGATCGCCCCACCGCGCCCTGCGGTCGACCGAGGTGTGCACGCCGCCGAAGCTGGTGGCTCCGACAACCAGCGCACTGCGGCGCACCAGCTCGTGCACCGCATCAGCGTCGGCCAACTCGACCGAGACGATGCCCCCGAAGCGACGCATCTGCCGGGCGGCGACGGCGTGGGACGGATCGTCGGGCAGACCGGGGTAGCGCACGGCCGCGACCGCGGGATGCGAGCGCAACATCATCGCCAGCGCCGCGGCGTTCTGGCATTGCCGTTCGAACCGCAGGCCCAGGGTGCCCAGGCCGCGCAACACCAGCCACGCCTCGAACGCACCGAGGATCGGCCCGGCGAGGAGCCGCTCGCGCTGCAGCCGGTCCATCACGTCGGTCCGGTTACCGGCGACGTAGCCGGCGAGCAGATCGTGATGCCCGGCGAGCGCCTTGGTGGCGCTGGCCACCACGAGATCGGCGCCGAGCGAAAGCGGTTGCTGTCCCAGCGGTGTCGCCGTCGTGTTGTCGACCACGAGCAGCGCGCCCCGGGGCCGGCACTGCATCGCCAAATGGTGCAGATCCACGACATCCAGGACCGGGTTCGACGGCGTCTCGGCCAGCACCACGTCGGCGTCGCGGGCTGCCTCGCACATGTCCTCGCTGCGAGCCTGGACGACGGTGACCCCGCGGGGGGCGAGGTATTCGGTGGCGTAAGCCCGCACCAGGTAGTAGCCGTCAGCCGGAACGACGAGCGTGCTACCCGGTTCGCTCACCACCCGCAGCAGGGATGTGATCGCCGCCATGCCCGATGCGAACGTCACCGCTGCGGCGGCGCCTTCGAGCTGCGCCAGGGCCGATTCCAGCTGCCGCCACGTGGGATTGTGTCGCCGGCCGTAGCTGTCGAGCGCGTCGTCCTCGTCGGCATCGATGTGGTAGACCGACGCCGGCACCGGTACCGGACCCACCGGTTGACCGGGAACATGTTCGCCAGCAATCGCTTTCAAGCTCCGCGTGGAATCCCCGTATGTCATCATCACTCCGGTTTCGTCGAACGGCCGAGCAACAGAGACACTGCATCCTCCACCGACAGACCCTTGTGGCACACCCCGTGCACGGCCTCGGTCAGCGGCATCTCGACGTCGTAGCTCGCCGAGAGCGCCAGCACGGACCGGCACGAGGTCACGCCTTCGGCGACGTGGCCGCCGGTGGCGGCCAGCGCTGCCTCCATCGTGCCGCCCTGCCCCAACCGCTCTCCGAAGGACCGATTGCGCGAACGCGGGGACATGCACGTCGCGACGAGATCCCCGATGCCGGCCAGACCTGCCAGTGTCGCCGGTTTGGCGCCCAACGCGATTCCGAGCCGCATGATCTCGGCCAGCCCGCGGGTGATGATGGCCGCGGCGGTGTTCTCCCCCAGCCCCGCGCCCGCAGCCATCCCCGACGCGAGGGCGATCACGTTCTTGCACGCTCCGCCGATCTCGGCACCGATGACATCGGCGTTGGTGTAGGGCCGGAAGTACCCGGTGGCCAGCGCCCGCTGCAGCGCCACCGCGCGACCCGAGTCACTGCACGCGATGACGGTCGCGGCGGGCTGTTCGGCGGCGACCTCGCTGGCGAGATTGGGACCGGTCACGACGGCCACGCGAGCGGCGTCGACACCGGTCACCTGCACCACCACCTGGCTCATCCGCATCAGTGTGTCCAGCTCGATGCCCTTGGCGAGGCTCACCAGGGTGGTGTCCGCACCGAGATGCGGCGTCCACTGGGTCAGATTGGCGCGCAGCGTCTGCGACGGTACGGCGAGCAGCACGGTGCATGCGCCACTGAGCGCCTCGGCGTAATCGCCGGTGGCCCGAATGGAGGTGGGCAGCGGGCCGTCGACGTATCCGGGATTGCAGTGCGTCCGGTTGATCTCGGCGGCCCGCTCCGGATCACGCGCCCACAATCTCACCCCGTTGCCGGCATCGGCCAGCACCTTCGCCAGGGCCGTGCCCCATGCTCCTGCACCCATCACCGCAGCCTCGACCACGGCTGCAACACTAGTCGGGAATAACTGCTGGCAGGATGGCGCTCGTGACCGGCATGAACACCTTTCCGGGCGCGCGCGTGCGAAGCAGGGACGCGGGCGTCAGTGTGGTGATCGCGGTCAAGCGGCTGACCGCGGCGAAGACGCGCCTTGCGCCGGCGTTCCCGCCGGCCACCCGCGGCGGTGTGGTCCTCGCCATGCTCGAGGACACGATCGCCGCTGCCATTGCCGTGCCGGCTGTCCGGTCGGTCATCGTGGTCACACCCGACGCCGATGCCGCGGCCGCCGCCGGCCGCCTGGGCGCGCTGGCCCTGGAGGATCCGACACCGGCTGGTCATCACGATCCGCTCAACCACGCGTTGGCCGCGGGGGAAACGCTGGCCCGTGACAGCACCACCAATGTGGTTGCCTTGCAGGGAGATCTGCCCGCCTTGCGCGAGTCGGAGCTGGCCGAGGCGATCACCGCGGCGGGTGCGCACCGGCGAAGTTATGTGGCCGACCGCCATGGCACGGGGACGGCTGCGCTGTTCGCATTCGGCGTACCGCTTCGCCCTCTGTTCGGTGCTGACTCCGCCGCGCGCCATCGCCGTTCGGGTGCTGCCGAATTGACCGGCGCCTGGCCCGGGCTGCGATGCGACATCGACACCGCGCAGGACCTCGCCGACGCCCGTCATCTTGGGCTCGGGTCGGCGACCTCGCAGGTGATCGGCGCACTGCGGTGAGCGCGAGTCCCTTCTGCTAGCCGCGGCGCCGGTGGATAGGGAATCATCGGGGGCATGACCGAAGCGCAGACCCGGCCGGACCCCGCGGAGACCACGGCAGACACGGTGGCGGACTCCGTGGCGGACTCGGTGGCGGACACCACCGAATCGGCGGTGCCCGATACCGCACCCGAAGCGCCACCGGCCGCGACCGCGCCCCCGGTCGAGAACCCACTTCCCGAAGACCGTTATCTGAACCGCGAGTTGAGTTGGCTCGACTTCAACGCCAGAGTCCTCGCGCTGGCGGCCGATCCGTCACTGCCGCTGTTGGAACGCTTGAAGTTCCTGGCGATCTTCGCGTCCAATCTCGACGAGTTCTACATGGTTCGCGTCGCCGGCCTCAAACGCCGCGACGAGATGGGTTTGTCGGTGCGCTCGGCCGACGGCCTGTCTCCCCGTGAACAACTCCGCCGGATCAGCGAGCGCACCCAGCAGCTCGCCAGTCGGCACGCGCATGTGTTCCTGGACGCGGTGCGCCCGGCGCTGGCCGACGAAGGCATCGTGATCGTGACGTGGGCCGAACTCGACGACGACGAACGCAGCCGCCTCTCGACGTACTTTCACGAGCAGGTGTTCCCGGTGCTGACTCCGTTGGCCGTCGATCCTGCGCACCCCTTCCCGTTCGTGAGCGGCCTGAGCCTGAACCTCGCGATCACCGTCAAGCACCCGGACGGTGGACAGCACTTCGCGCGAATCAAGGTGCCCGACAACGTGGACCGCTTCGTCGAGCTCGCCGCCCGCGAGGGGACCACCGACGTCGCACGCTTCCTGCCGATGGAGGAACTGATCGCCGCGTTCCTCCCCGTGCTGTTCCCCGGCCTGGAAATCGTGGAGCACCACGCGTTCCGGATCACCCGCAACGCCGACTTCGAGGTGGAAGAGGACCGCGACGAAGACCTGCTCAAAGCCCTCGAACGAGAGCTCGCGCGGCGCAGGTTCGGTTCCCCCGTGCGGCTCGAGGTCTCCGATGACATGACCGAGGGCATGCTGGAACTGCTGCTTCGCGAACTCGACGTGGCCGCGGGCGACGTCGTGGAAGTGCCGGGACTGCTGGACCTCTCGTCGCTGTGGCAGGTCTACGGCGTCGACCGGCCGGCACTCAAGGACCGTCCGTTCGTGCCGGCCACGCCCCCGGCGTTCGGCGAACGGGAGACACCCAAGAGCATCTTCTCGACGCTGCGCGACGGTGACGTGCTGGTGCACCATCCCTACGACTCGTTCTCCACCACGGTGCAACGGTTCATCGAGCAGGCTGCCGCCGATCCCAATGTGCTCGCGATCAAGCAGACGCTCTACCGCACCTCGGGTGACTCACCGATCGTCAATGCGCTGATCGATGCCGCCGAAGCGGGCAAACAGGTCGTGGCGCTGGTCGAGATCAAGGCCCGGTTCGACGAACAGGCCAACATCAAGTGGGCGCGCGCACTCGAGCAGGCCGGCGTGCACGTGGTGTACGGGCTCATCGGACTCAAAACCCATTGCAAGACATGCCTGGTCGTCCGCCGCGAAGGGTCGATGATCCGTCGTTACTGCCACATCGGCACCGGCAACTACAACCCCAAGACCGCCCGGCTGTACGAGGACGTGGGTCTGCTGACGGCCGCCCCGGACATCGGCGCGGACCTCACCGACCTGTTCAACTCCCTCACCGGGTACTCCCGCAAGGAGTCCTACCGCAACCTGCTCGTCGCGCCCTTCGGCGTGCGCCGCGGCATCGTCGAACGCATCGACCGCGAGATCGCCGCCACCCGTGACGGTGCCGAGGGTCGAATCCGGTTGAAGGCCAACGCATTGGTCGACGAGCAGGTCATCGACGCGCTGTACCGGGCATCCCAGGCCGGCGTCCGGGTCGAGGTGGTGGTGCGCGGCATCTGCGCGCTGCGGCCCGGCGGGGAAGGATTCTCGGAGAACATCGTGGTGCGCTCGATCCTCGGTCGGTTCCTCGAGCATTCACGGATCATTCACTTCCGCGCCATCGATGAATACTGGATCGGCAGCGCCGACATGATGCATCGTAATCTGGACCGCCGCGTCGAGGTCATGGCGCAGGTCAAGGATCCGCGATTGACGACCTCGCTGAACGACATCTTCGAATCCGCCATGGATCCGCGGACGCGCTGCTGGGAGCTCGGCGCCGACGGCAAATGGACGGCATTGCCTCAGGAAGGACAGACCGTGCGCGATCATCAGGTCTCGATGATGGAAAGCCACCGCCATCCGTGATCGGCCGATTCACCAGAGTGGGTACGTGACGCCGTGAAGACCGAACCCATCCTGGCCGCCGGCGCTGTTCTGTGGCGCCCGCAGGAGTCCACGGGTCATCCGGAGATCGCTGTGGTCCACCGTCCGCGGTATGACGACTGGTCCCTCCCCAAGGGGAAACTCGAACGCGGTGAGATCGAACCGGTCGCTGCCGTTCGAGAAATAGAGGAGGAGACGGGCTTCCGCGCCCATCTCGGGCGTCATCTGACGACGGTCAGCTATCCCGTCAAGGACACCACGAAGAAGGTTCGGTACTGGGCTGCCCGCACGGTCACAGGCGAGTTCGCGGCCAACGACGAAGTGGACGAACTGAAGTGGCTTCCCCTGGAGCACGCGATGAGCCAGGTGGACTATGCGCTGGATCGCAAGGTGCTGCGCCGGTTCGGCAAATCGCCGGTCGACACATCCACGGTGCTCGTCGTCCGGCACGCCACCGCGGGAAGCAAGAAGCGGTACTCCGGCGACGATCGCAAGCGCCCGCTCGACAAGAACGGCCGCGCCCAGGCCGAGGCGCTCGTGGATCTCCTGCTGGCGTTCGGGGCCGGCCAGTTGTTCGCTGCCGACCGGGTCCGCTGCCATCAGACCCTCGGACCTCTCGCCGAAGAGTTGGGCGTCCCGGTGGTCACCGAAACCGCCTTGACCGCAGAGGCATACGCGGAGAAGCCAAAGAGGGCTCGCCAGCGGGTGTTGGAGATCGCCGAGACCGCGTCTCACCCCGTGATCTGCACGCAGGGCGAGGTCATCCCCGATCTGATCGCGTGGTGGTGTGAGCGCGACGGTGTGCGCCCCGCCAAGTCACGCAATCGCAAGGGCAGCACCTGGGTACTGACGCTGGCAGGTGGACAGCTGATCAGCGCTGACCACCTCAGCTCACCGCTGGCGTCCCGCTAGCCCGACACGCGACGACGCCGTGAGCCTTGGCTCACGGCGTCGCCTGAAACTGCGTCGTCTGAAACTTCGGTGTCTGAAACCGATTACTTGCGACCGCGCTTGGCCGGAGCCTTCTTGGCAGGCGCTGCCTTCTTCGCAGGTGCGGCCTTCTTGGCGGGAGCCTTGGTCGCGGCCTTCTTGGCCGGGGCCTTGGTCGCGGCCTTCTTGGCGGGCGCCTTGGTCGCGGCCTTCTTGGCAGGAGCCTTCTTGGCAGGCGCTGCCTTCTTCGCAGGTGCGGCCTTCTTGGCGGGAGCCTTGGTCGCGGCCTTCTTGGCCGGGGCCTTGGTCGCGGCCTTCTTGGCCGGGGCCTTGGTCGCGGCCTTCTTGGCCGGAGCCTTGGTCGCAGCCTTCTTGGCCGGCGCCTTCTTTGCCGCCTTGCGGGCGGTGCTCGATGCGGTCACTCCGCGCTTGACGGCGGGACCCTCGGCCGGAAGCTTCTGCGCACCGGAGACAACAGCTTTGAACTGAGCGCCGGGGCGGAAGGCCGGAACGGACGTGGGCTTGACCTTGACCGTCTCACCCGTGCGGGGGTTGCGGGCAACACGGGCGGCGCGGCGGCGCTGCTCGAAGACACCGAAGCCGGTGATCGTCACGCTGTCACCCTTGTGCACGGCGCGCACGATGGTGTCGACGACGTTCTCCACGGCGGCGGTCGCTTGCCGACGATCCGAGCCCAACTTCTCCGTGAGTACGTCGATGAGCTCTGCCTTGTTCATGCAAAACCTCCGGGAACTGTGGTCCTCTCTGGACCGACTAGAGGACACGGTAAACCCATTACCCGTTGATTTCCAAGAGCCACGCGCAATTTCAGGCCGCGTCAGCGAACTTTTTTCAATCCGCTTGGCCCCCTTCGGGTCCTACCGGGCCGCCGCAAAAGTGGATTGCAGAGCGGATATTTCACCGCGCAAGCCTGCCGTTCAGGACGTCAGAGTACGCGGTTTCCACTCTGGGCGGTGCGCCTCGTAATCCTCGATCTGATCGAGTTTCCGCAGCGTAAGGCCTATATCGTCGAGTCCTTCGAGCAGACGCCACGCGGTGTAGTCATCAATCTTGAAGGGCACCACCATCGTTTCGGCGGCGATGGTCCGATCTTGAAGATTGACAGTGATTTCCGTGCCCGGCCGCTGCTCGATGATTTTCCACAACAATTCCACATCGTCTTGTGCGACTTCGGCCGCCAACAGTCCGGCCTTGCCGGCGTTGCCCCGGAAAATGTCAGCGAATCGTGACGAGATGACCACCCGGAAGCCGAAGTCCATCAGCGCCCAGACCGCGTGTTCGCGCGACGAACCGGTCCCGAAATCGGCCCCCGCCACCAGAACCGAACCGCGGTCGAACGGCGACTGATTGAGCACGAACGACGGATCGTTGCGCCAGGCCGCGAACAAACCGTCCTCGAATCCCGTGCGGGTCACGCGTTTCAGATAGACCGCCGGGATGATCTGGTCGGTGTCGACATTGGTGCGGCGCAGCGGCACGCCGATCCCGGTGTGGGTGGTGAAGGCTTCCATGTCAGCGTCTCCGTTTTTCAGTGTGTGGGCGCGGGGATCAGATCGGCCGGGGACGACAGGGTGCCCCGGACGGCGGTCGCGGCGGCGACTGCCGGCGACACCAGGTGTGTGCGACCACCTTTGCCTTGCCTGCCCTCGAAATTGCGGTTCGACGTCGAGGCACAGCGCTCGCCGGGGGCGAGCTGATCGGGGTTCATGCCCAGGCACATCGAGCAGCCGGCCTGGCGCCACTCCGCGCCTGCGGCGGTGAAGATCTCGCCGAGACCTTCGGATTCGGCCTGAGCGCGCACCCGCATGGAGCCGGGCACGATCAGCATCCGGACGCCGTCGGCGACAGATCGATCGCGAAGCACGTCGGCCACCACCCGCAGGTCCTCGATCCGGCCGTTGGTGCAGGAGCCGACGAACACCGCGTCGACCGGGATGTCGCGCATGGGGGTACCCGCCGCGAGACCCATGTATGTCAACGCCTTTTCGGCAGTCTCCCGCTGGCTGTCGTCGAACATCGCTTCCGGATCGGGTACCGCGCCCGACAACGGCACC
Organism: Mycobacterium sp. IDUB_1; assembly: GCF_055419625.1. Lineage (NCBI taxonomy): Bacteria > Bacillati > Actinomycetota > Actinomycetes > Mycobacteriales > Mycobacteriaceae > Mycobacterium > Mycobacterium sp. IDUB_1. The sequence continues at coordinate 447,808 of NZ_JBVAYA010000004.1, forward strand.
CCTTGGCCGGGGTTGGTGCCCCAGGTGACGAACGGGCTCAGCGTCGAGGCGTCGATGTGGACCTCGGTGTCGAATTCGGCGCCCTCGTCGGTGCGGAGCTCACGCCATGCGGCCACCGCGTCGTCCCACGCGGCACCCGTCGGCGCGTGCTGGCGCCCCTTCAGGAACGCGAAGGTGGTGTCGTCCGGTGCCACCATGCCGGCGCGAGCGCCCGCCTCGATGCTCATGTTGCAGATCGTCATCCGGCCTTCCATGGACAGCGATTCGATGGCGCTGCCCCGGTATTCGATGACGTGTCCCTGCCCGCCGCCGGTTCCGATCTGCGCGATCACCGCGAGGATGATGTCCTTGGCGCTGACGCCGGGCGGCAGTTCGCCGTCGACGGTGACGGCCATGGTCTTGAACGGCCGCAACGGAAGTGTCTGGGTGGCCAGCACATGTTCGACTTCCGACGTACCGATGCCCATGGCCAAGGCGCCGAACGCCCCGTGGGTCGAGGTGTGGCTGTCACCGCACACGACGGTCATGCCGGGCTGCGTGAGACCCAGCTGCGGACCGATGATGTGGACGATGCCCTGCTCGGCATCCCCCATCGGATGCAGACGGATCCCGAACTCGGCGCAGTTGCGGCGCAACGTCTCCACCTGAGTCCGGGACACCGGGTCGGCGATCGGCTTGTCGATGTCGACGGTAGGCACGTTGTGGTCCTCGGTGGCGATCGTCAGGTCGGGCCGCCGCACCGGCCGTCCCGCCATCCGCAGCCCGTCGAATGCCTGGGGGCTGGTCACCTCGTGCACGAGGTGCAGATCGATGTAGATGAGATCCGGTTCGCGGGCATCACCCTCACCGTTGCCCGCGACGACGACGTGATCACTCCACACCTTCTCGGCGAGAGTCCGCGGGTTGTTCGCGATGTCCATTGACCATCTCACAATCTGGGAAGCTAGTATCTCCTTGTGAGACAGGATAGCGGTATCGGCGTGCTCGACAAAGCGGTGGCCGTCCTGCACGCGGTCGCCGAGTCCCCCTGCGGTCTGGCCGATCTGTGCGATCGCACCGCCCTGCCCCGCGCGACCGCACACCGGCTTGCCGTCGGACTGGAGACGCACCGGCTGCTCGCGCGCGACGCCGACGGGCAGTGGCGCCTGGGCCCAGCGCTCGCCGAGCTCGGCAGCCACGTCCGCGACCCACTCGTGTCGGCGGGCGCCGTGGTGTTGCCCCGCCTGCGCGAACTCACCGGTGAGAGTGTGCAGCTGTACCGAAGGGACGGGACTGCACGCATCTGCATCGCCGCGCTGGAACCGCCTGCCGGTCTTCGGGATACGGTGCCGATCGGCGCGCGTCTGCCGATGACGGCCGGCTCGGGGGCCAAGGTACTGCTGGCATACGCCGACCCCGCCACCCAGCGCACCGTCCTTGCCGATGCGGCGTTCACCGACCGCGCGCTCGCCGAGGTGCGCAAGCGCGGCTGGGCGCAGAGCGCGGCAGAACGGGAACCCGGGGTGGCGAGCGTGTCGGCGCCGGTCCGCGACGGCCGCGGCGCCGTGGTCGCCGCTGTGTCGGTGTCCGGGCCGATCGACCGGATGGGACGGCGTCCGGGCGCGCGCTGGGCGGCCGATCTGGTGGCCGCCGCCGACGCCCTGACCCGGCGGCTCTGAAGGCCCCGACATGAAAAACTCGCAGGCCTTCAAGGCCTGCGAGCAGATGTACCCCCGATGGGATTCGAACCCACGCTACCGCCGTGAGAGGGCGGCGTCCTAGGCCGCTAGACGACGGGGGCTAGAACTCTTTCCGGACGGTCAGCATAGCCGAGACACACAGTGCTGACCTAATCCGCACATTGGCTGGGGTACCAGGACTCGAACCTAGAATGGCTGAACCAGAATCAGCTGTGTTGCCAATTACACCATACCCCATTGGCAGCCCGTCACCGCAGGTCACGGGCCATTTTGCGGCCCCAGCGCCTCGCGATGGTGCCGCGTTGCGCCGTTGTCCGGGCCGACGAGCACACTACCAAAGATTTCCGGGTGCTTTCTCCACCCCCGTCACACCGCCGCCGCAGCATGGTCTCGGCCTGCTCGCAGCCGCGCCAGCGTGCGGTCACGCCCCAGCAGCTCCAGCGATTCGTAGAGCGGCGGGCTCACCGACGAGCCGGTCACCGCGACGCGGACGGGTCCGAACGCCTTGCGGGGCTTGAGTTCGAGCCCGTCGATCAGCGCGACCTTGAGCGCCTCCTCGATCTGCGGACTGCTCCACTCCCCGAGCGCCTCGAGAACGCCCAGGGCGGCCTCGAGAACCGGCACCGCGTCGGGCCGCAGTTCCTTGCCTGCCGACTTCTCGTCGAGCGCGAAGGACCCGTCGTCGAGGAACTTGAGGAGCCCCCAGGCGTCGCCGAGAACCACGATGCGCGTCTGCACCAGTGCGGCCGCTTCGGCGAAGGCGGCGTCGTCGAGCCCGGTGTCGTGGTCGTGGGCGCGGAAATACTCGCCCAGGCGGCGGGTGAACTCGTCGGTCTCGAGCATCCGGATGTGCTCGGCGTTGAGTGCGTCGGCCTTCTTCTGGTCGAATCGGGCCGGATTGGAGTTCACGTCGGCGACGTCGAACGCCGCGACCATCTCCTCGATGCTGAAGATGTCCCGGTCGTCAGCGATCGACCAGCCCAGCAGCGCAAGATAGTTGAGCAGGCCCTCGGGAATGAATCCGCGCTCACGGTGCAAGAACAGATTGGACTGCGGGTCGCGTTTGGACAGCTTCTTGTTGCCCTCGCCCAGCACCGGCGGCAGGTGAGCGAACCGAGGCGCGCCGTCGGCGATGCCGAGCCGTTCGAGCGCGGCGTAGAGCGCCAGCTGCCGCGGGGTCGAGGGCAGGATGTCTTCACCCCGCAACACGTGGGTGATCTTCATCAGCGCGTCGTCGACCGGATTCACCAACGTGTACAACGGTTCTCCGTTGCCCCGCGTCAGCGCGAAGTCCGGGATCGAGCCCGCGGGAAAGGTCGTCTCTCCCCGCACCAGGTCGTCCCACGTGATGTCGGTGTCGGGCATCCGCAGCCGGATGACCGGCGAGCGGCCCTCGGCACGCAACTCCGCCCGCTGCTCGTCGGTGAGGTCGCGATCGAAGTTGTCATAGCCCAGCTTCGGGTTGCGCCCCGCCGCGAGATGCCGAGCCTCCACCTCCTCTGCGGTGGAGAACGCCTCATAGGCCTCCCCCGCCTCGAGCAGTCGCGCCAGAACATCGGTGTAGATCTCACGCCGGCCCGACTGCCGGTACGGCTCGTACGGCCCGCCGACCTCTGGCCCTTCGTCCCAGTCGAGGCCGAGCCACCGCAGCGCATCGAGCAGCGCCCGATAGCTGTCATCACTGTCACGCGCGGCATCGGTGTCTTCGATGCGAAACACGAAGGTGCCGCCGGTGTGCCGGGCGTAGGCCCAGTTGAACAACGCGGTACGGATCAACCCGACATGGGGGGTGCCCGTCGGAGACGGACAGAACCTGACTCTGACGTTCGGCGGGACGGTCACGATTTTCCTTTGCGCACAACGGGATTGGTGAGTGTTCCGATGCCTTCGACGCTGATGCTGACGCTGTCGCCGTGCTCGAGGGGGCCCACACCCTCGGGCGTTCCGGTCAGGATCAGGTCCCCGGGCAGCAGCGTCATGACCGCCGAGATCCACTCGATGATCGCGCCGATGTCATGGATCATCAACGATGTTCGGCTGCGCTGCTTGACCTCACCGTTGACCTCGGTGCGGATCTCGAGATCGGACGCGTCCACATCGGTGACGATCCAGGGGCCGACCGGACAGAACGTGTCGTGGCCCTTGGCGCGCATCCACTGGCCGTCCTTCTTCTGCTGATCACGTGCCGACACGTCGTTGGCGATCGTGTAACCGAGGATGTTCTCCGCGGCGCGCGAGGCAGGCACGTCCTTGCACGGACGGCCGATGACGGCGGCCAGTTCGCCCTCGAAGTGCACCGGATGGGCGTCGGCGGGGAGCTGGATCGGCGTGCGGGGTCCGATGATCGCGGTGTTGGGCTTGAGGAAGATGATGGGATCCTCGAAGGTGCCGCCGCCCATCTCCTCGATGTGGGCGGCGTAGTTCTTGCCCATGCAGACGACCTTGCTGGCCAGGATCGGCGCCAGCATGCGGACGTCGGCCAGCGGCCACTGCCGGCCGGTGAATGTCGGTGTGCCGAACGGGTGCTCGGCGATCTCACGGGCGATCGCCTCCCCGGGCTCGTCGACCGGCCCTTCGATGGAGACAAAGGCCACACCATCAGGGCTGGCGATTCGACCAAGACGCATGGCAGTCAGCCTAGCGCCAGCACCCCGCGCGCAAGCGGGCGCACAGCCGACGCGAAGCGGGTCTCAATATGTGAGATATCAGTTCAATAATGTGAGATGCCCGTGCCACCATGGCGGTATGGACACCTCCTCGATCAGCACCGCGCGGCGCTGGTCCATGTTGATCGTCGCTCTGGCCGCCACGTTGTGCGCCAACGTCTTCATCAACGGTGTGGCCTTCCTCATACCGACGCTGCATCGTGAGCGCGGCCTGGATCTCGCACAGGCAGGACTGATGTCCGCGCTACCCAGCCTGGGCATGGTGGTGACCCTGATCGCGTGGGGTTACGTCGTCGACCGGTTCGGCGAGCGGACGGTGTTGACCCTGGGTTCGGCGTTGACCGCCGCCGCCGGCTTCGGTGCGGCAGCCGCGGACTCGCTGCCGACGGTCGGAGTCTTCCTCTTCCTGGGCGGGATGGCGGCGGCGAGCAGCAACACCGCCAGCGGCCGCTTGGTGGTCGGCTGGTTCGACGCGGAAAAGCGTGGTCTGGTGATGGGCATCCGTCAGACCGCCCAGCCGCTGGGCGTCGGCGTCGGCGCGCTGGTGATTCCCCGACTGGCCGAATCCAGCGGGGTGTCGGGCGCGCTGCTGTTCCCTGCTGCCGTCTGCGCGGTCTCGGCGGTCGTGTGCGCCGTCGCGGTGCTGGACCCGCCGAGACCGGCGCGCGCCGAGGCCAGTGAGACCGACCTCGCCAACCCCTACCGAGGGTCCAAACTGCTGGTTCGCATCCATCTGACCTCTCTGTTGCTGGTGGCGCCGCAGGCGATGGTGTGGACCTTCACGCTGGCCTGGTTGATCACCGACAGGGGCTGGTCCGCCGGCTCCGCGGGCGCGATGGTCACCGTCGCGCAATTGCTGGGTGCCGGCGGACGAATCGCGGCCGGGCGGTGGTCGGACTTCGCCCTACGGCGTTCTGCAGACGTGCTGAGCTCGCGGATGAGACCCATACGCACGATCGCCGCAGCCGCGTCGGTGTCGATGGGGCTGCTGGCGCTGACCGATTGGCTGGACTCCCCCGCCAGCATCGCGCTCATGATCGTCGCGTCGGTGGTCACGGTGTCGGACAACGGGCTGGCCTTCACCGCCATCGCCGAGGTCGCCGGCCCGTTCTGGAGCGGGCGCGCCCTGGGCACGCAGAACACCACCCAGCTGCTGACCGCGGGCGTCACTCCGCCGCTGTTCGGCGCGCTCATCACCGCGGCCGGCTACCCCACGGCCTTCGCGGTGTGCGCGCTGTTCCCCTTGCTGGCGATTCCGTCGGTGCCTGCGACGCGTTCGAGGTTCTCGGCACAGCGCAGCAGCGACTCCGCGAGCTGACGGCGCTCTGCCGCCGGCATGCCCTCTGTCATCGACGCGTCGACAGCGCTGACCGCGTCGTGCGCCGCGGCCAACCGCGCCTGTCCCTCGACGGTGAGCTCCAGCGCACGCGCGCGGCCCGGTCGGCTCGTTGCGGCGTCGGCGATCAACCTCCCGCCCCGCAGGGCGCCGAGGAGGTCCTGCAGCGACTGCCGGGTCACGAAACACAACCGGGCGAGTTCGGCGGCCGACGCGTCTGGATGATCAGCGAGCGCGCGCAGCACCGCGTACTGGGACATCGACAGCCCGGTGGGCCGCAACGCCGAATCACAGCGGCGCCGCAGCGACTGCTGGACCCGTTTGACCAGATATCCGACCGCGTCTTCCACATCCGTCATGACAGGAACCTTACACAGGTGTACGGTTGCTTTGTAAGGAAGCTGACATAAGGAGGACAGATGCCCACGATTCAGACGAACAGCCCCTGGACCACCCTGATCAACGTGTTCACCGTCGCCCCGGAGCGCGCGGAGGCGCTCGCCGGCGTGCTCACCCGCGCCACCGAGGAGGTGATGCGCCATCTGCCGGGCTTCGGCTCTGCCAGCATCCACATCAGCCGCGACCGGACCCGCGTGGTGAACTACGCACAGTGGGACACCGCGGAGTCATTCGTCGCGATGCAATCGAATCCGGCTGCGCGAGAACACATGACGGTGGCCGCCGAGATCGCCGACGACTTCCAGCCGCATCTCTACGACGTGGCGTCGGTGCACGAACGCGACTGACGCCGGCGCGGGAGCAGCACCAGGGCGGCAACCAGGAAACAGAGCGCACCGACGAAGGTGCCGAGGTTGGCCAGCCTCTCGTCCTCGGTGACGCCTGTCGTGCGCACGAACGCAGCACCGGCCGACACGGCGAACGCCACACACCCGATCATGTTGATCACAGCGGAACGCCAGTCGCGGGACTGCAGATCGATCAGCGCGCCCACCGCCGCCATGCCGAGGACGCCACTGACCAGAAATGCCGTGGACCCGAAAACGTCGGGTACCCAGACATAACGCCGCTCACTGGCGACCGCATGCGCCCACACCGACGCCCCTGTGCTGAGGTTGAACAGCACGGTCCCGACGAATTGCACTGCCGCGCTGAACCATTCCGAGCTATGTGCACGGTCGCTGCGGAACAGTTGAATCCAGGCCGCAGTCGTGAAGAACCACGACCCGCAAAAGCACAGCAGATTCGCTCCGCCCGCACCCAGCCACGCCGGGACACCGGGCGCGGTCGCCAGCGCGAACAGCGACGAGCCGACGACGAACAGCCAGCACTGCGCAGACAGTGTGGCCAGCCGCCGGATGGCTACAGCTTTCCGAGGATGCGCTCGCCGACCTGGGCGGTGGTCAGCGACTGATCACCCCGGGTCGCGAGATGCTCGGCGACCGCCGCGTCGACACGGGCCGCCGCGTCGAGCTCGCCGAGGTGGGCCAAGAGCAACGACACGCTCATGATCGCCGCCGTCGGGTCCGCGATGCCCTGCCCGGCGATGTCGGGTGCGCTGCCGTGCACGGGCTCGAACATCGACGGATTGGTCAGCGTCGCGTCGATGTTGCCGCTGGCCGCCAGCCCGATGCCACCGCACACCGCCGCGGCGAGGTCGGTGATGATGTCGCCGAACAGATTGTCGGTGACGATCACGTCGAACCGGCCGGGATCGGTGACCATGTGGATCGTCGCCGCATCGACGTGCTGGTAGGCCACCTCGACGTCCGGATACTCCGCAGCCACGGACTGCACGGTGCGCCACCACAGCGATCCGGCGTGGGTCAGCACATTGTTCTTGTGCACCAGGGTCAGATGCTTACGGCGGCTCTGCGCACGGTGGAACGCGTCGAGCACCACACGGCGCACGCCGTAAGCGGTGTTGACGCTGACCTCGGTCGCGATCTCATGGGGGGTGTCCACCCGGATCGCACCGCCGTTGCCGGTGTAGGGACCCTCGGTGCCCTCGCGCACGACGACGAAGTCGATCTCCGGGTCGCCGGCCAGCGGACTGCGCACACCGGGGTACAGCCGGCCCGGGCGCAGGTTGACGTGGTGGTCGAGCTCGAAGCGGATACGCAGCAGCAGACCGCGTTCGAGCACCCCGCTGGGCACCGAAGGGTCACCGATCGCCCCGAGCAGGATCGCGTTGTGCGCCTTGAGTTCGTCGAGGACCGAGGCGGGCAGCACCTCGCCTGTCTTGTGGTACTGGCGCGCGCCGAGTTCGTACTCGGTCTTCGCGACTCCGGGGCGGACGGCGTCGAGCACCGTGAGCGCCTGACCGATCACCTCCGGACCGATCCCGTCGCCGCCGATCACCGCGAGTTTCAACGGAGCGCTCATGTCAGGTCGACCACTTCCAATGTCGCAGCGTTGACGTCCCGGCCGATGGTGGCCAGAACGTCGTCGGGCACGTTCCGGTCCAGGCGCAGCATGATCGTCGCACCCTGACCGTCGGCGTCCTGGCTGAGCTGGGCGGCCAGGATGTTGACCTCGGCGCTGCCGAGCAGCGTGCCGATCTTGCCCAGCGCGCCGGGTTGGTCGTCATAGTTGACGATCAGGTTCACGCCTTCGGCACGCAGATCGAGGTTGCGGCCATTGATCTGGACGATCTTCTCCACCTGCTGCGGACCCGACAGCGCGCCGGCCACGTTGACCGTGCTGCCGTCGGCGGCCACGGCGCGGACGTCGACGACGCTGCGGTGGTTCGGGCTCTCCGATTCGGTGTCGATGGACGCTTCGACGCCGCGCTCGGCGGCCAGCGCCGGGGCGTTAACGAAGGTGACCGGATCCTCGATGACCGCTGAGAACAGACCGCGCAACGCCGAGAGGCGCAGCACCTCGACCTCCTCGCTGGCCAGCTCGCCGCGCACCTGGACGCAGAGGTTCGTGGGCAGCTCTGCAGACAGCGCACCGACGAGCAGCCCGAGCTTGCGGACCAGATCCAGCCACGGCGCGACCTCTTCGCCGACTGCACCGCCGCCGACGTTGACCGCGTCGGGCACGAACTCACCGGCGAGCGCGAGCTTGACGCTGGCGGCCACGTCGGTGCCGGCGCGATCCTGGGCCTCGGTCGTCGATGCGCCGAGGTGCGGCGTCACCACCACCTGGGGCAGCTCGAACAGCGGGCTGTCGGTGCACGGTTCTGTGGCGAACACGTCCAGACCGGCACCGCGCACATGACCGCTCGTGATCGCGTCGGCCAGCGCCTGCTCGTCGATGAGTCCGCCTCGCGCGGCGTTGACGATGATGACGCCCTGCTTGGTCTTGGCCAGCGCATCCTTGCCGATCAGCCCTGCCGTCTCCTTGGTCTTGGGCAGGTGCACCGAGATGAAGTCTGCGCGGGCGAGGAGCTCGTCGAGGCTGAGCAGCTCGATGCCGAGCTGCGCCGCGCGGGCGTGCGAGACGTAGGGGTCGTAGGCGGTGATGTGGGCGCCGAACGCGGCCAGCCGCTGGGCCACCAGCTGGCCGATCCGTCCGAGGCCGACGACGCCGACCGTCTTGCCGAAGATCTCGGTGCCGGAGAACGACGACCGCTTCCACGTGTGCGCGCGCAGGGTGGCGTCGGCGGCCGGGATCTGACGGGCCGCCGACAGCAGCAGCGCGAGCGCGTGCTCGGCGGCGCTGTGGATGTTGGAGGTGGGGGCGTTGACGACCAGCACACCGCGGGCGGTGGCGGCGTCGACGTCGACGTTGTCCAGTCCCACACCGGCGCGGGCGACGATCTTCAGCTTGGGCGCTGCGGCCAGGACCTCGGCGTCGACGGTGGTGGCCGAGCGCACCAGCAGCGCGTCGGCTTCGGCGACGGCGGCCAGCAGCTTCTCCCGGTCCGGGCCGTCGACCCAACGGACCTCCACCTGGTCGCCCAACGCTTCGACGGTCGAGGGGGCCAGCTTGTCGGCGATCAATACCACGGGCAGACTCACGAGGCCTCAGCCTAGTGGGCTGTAATGATCGGGTGGTGAGCGGGGAAAGCGGCACCAACGTCACGGTCGTCGGAAGCGGGCCCAACGGGCTGGCTGCCGCGGTGATCTGCGCACGGGCCGGCCTGTCGGTCCGGGTGATCGAGGCCCAGCCCACCGCCGGCGGCGGCGCTCGCTCGGCGCCCGACCCGGAGTATCCCGGCGTCGTCCACGACATCTGCTCGGCCGTTCACCCGTTGGGGGTGGCCTCCCCCTTCTTCGCCGAGTTCGATCTCGCGGCGCGCGGCGTGGAGCTGCGCACCCCGGAGGTGTCGTATGCGAACCCGCTGCCCGACCGGCCGGCCGCGGTCGCCTACCGCTCGTTGGAGCGCACCTGCGCGGAATTGGACGACGGCGCCTCCTGGCGGCGCCTGTTCGGCCCGCTGACCGAGCACGTCGACGGGGTGCTGGGCTTCTTCCTCGGCGACAAGCGGTCGCTGCCACCGGACCTGCTGACCACGGTGCGCGCTGGGGTGCGGGTGCTGGCGATGGGCAGCCCGGCGTGGGGCCTGCTGCGCGGCGAGGACGCCCGCGCGCTGTTCACCGGCGTTGGCTCGCACGCCATCTCGCCGATGCCCTCCCCCGTCAACAGCGGGGCGGGCTTGATGCTCGGGACGGTGGCGCACACCGCGGGATGGCCGGTGCCCGTCGGCGGCACGCAGGTGATCGCCGACGCGCTGATCGCTGATCTGGTGGCTCACGGCGGCGAACTGGTCCTCGGCGAACCCGTGACCGCACCGCCCGGCGGGGTCGTCATCTGGGACACCGCCCCGACGGCCCTGCTCGACATCTACGGCGATGCGGTGCCGGCGAGATACGCACAAGCGTTGCGGCGTTATCGATTCGGACCTGGCGTCTGCAAGGTGGACTTCGTGTTGGCCGGCGAGATTCCCTGGCGCGACCCACGTCTGGCGCAGGCGGGCACCCTGCACATGGGTGGCACGCGTGCGCAGATGGCACTCGCCGAGGCCGAAGTCGCCGCGGGCCGCCATGCCGAGATGCCGATGACACTGGCCGCGCTGCCGCATGTGGTCGATCCGTCCCGTATCGATGACCAGGGTCGCCGCCCGCTGTGGACCTACGCGCACGTGCCCGCGAATTCGACCGCCGACCTCACCGAGACGATCACCGGACTGTTCGAGCGTGCCGCGCCCGGCTTCCGCGATCTCGTGGTCGCCGCGCGGTGCGTGCCGGCCGCCCGGATGGCCGACCACAACGCGAATTACGTCGGCGGTGACATCATCGTCGGCGGCGCAACGCTGTTCGCTGCCATGGTCGGACCCACTCTGCGGCTGAACCCGTGGACGACGCCGATTCCCAGGGCGTACCTGTGTTCGGCGGCGACGCCACCGGGCACCGGTGTGCACGGGATGGCCGGCTACTACGCGGCACGCACGGTGCTACGCCGTGAATTCGGCATCACCACGATGCCGCGCCTCGCGCCCTGATTCCGCGAAGGTCGATCGCGAAGACTTCTCGAAATCGAGTAGTCCAATACTCATTCCCGGACAGCAAAGTCGTCATACGCTCCCCGCGTACGTAAACAGGCCATTCTGGCGAACAGGGGAGAAACTCGTGTCGTTTTCAAAATCTACCATTGGCGGACGGCATCGCCGGGCGTCCGACACATCATCGCGCACGAGGTTGATCGCCTGTGCCACAACGTCTATCGGCGCACTCGCGATAGCGGGTGGCGTTGCTGGCGGCATCGCGCCTCCCGCGAGCCCGATTATTGGTTCCGCGGTTGCAGCAAAGGCGAGCAGCCAACAACCGCGTCACGCGTCGGGCGTCGTTCCCGCCGCGGACCTCGCCGTTGCCCTAGCCGCCCTGACGACCGGGACGCCCAGCGGTGCCGGGTCGCGTGCCGCGGCGCCCGCCAACGTGACGCCCACCGAGATCCCGGTGACCGGTGCGCTGTCCGACTTCATCAGCTCGACCGGCACTCGCGCCCCGCGGCATCTCCGGATCGTCGAGTCCACCATCGTGTCCGCACCGCTGCCGAAGACATCGATACGAAATCGGTCCGACGACAACGCAGCTGACACGACGCGCATCGCATCGGCCACGCTCGCCGGTCCCGACGGCGTCAGGGTGGGGCTGCTGTTCACGTTCACCAAGACCGCCGAGGGCCTGACCGTGGTCGACCGATTCGGCGTGATGTGGATCGGCAACGGCGCAGACGGCGTGCTGCCGGGAGAGGCCGGACAGGACGGCGGGCGACTGTTCGGCAACGGCGGCAATGGCGCCGACGGTCTCGACGGCACAGCTACAACGGGTCCCACAGCCGGTGGAAATGGCGGGAAGGGCGGTCTGTTCGGTGGAACAGGCGGCAGCGGCGGCAAGGGCGGAGACGGCGCTACCGATGAATTTGGCGTCGCGAGTGCCGGTGCGAAGGGCGGCAACGGCGGCGCGGGCGGCCGCTTCAAGGGCGACGGCGGTGACGGCGGTGAGGGCGGCCTCGGCGGGAACGCCGTGTTCGGTCCCGGCGCGAACGGCGGCAACGGAGGCAGTGGCGGCAAAGCCGGTCTTTTCTCGGGCACCGGCGGCGACGGCGGGGCAGGAGGCGGAGGCGGCGAAGGTAGCTTCGGGGCGGGGACCCCGGCGACTGCGGGCGGAAACGGCGGCAGCGGCGGTAGCGGTGGTGCCGGTGCCGCCTTCGGCGGTGACGGCGGCGCCGGCGGTGCAGGCGGCGGCGGGGGTGACGGCGGCGACGGAAGCAACAGCGGGTCTGCCCCGAGACCCGGCGCGAGAGGCGCTGACGGTGGTGCGGGCGGAACCGGCGGAACGGGAGGCGCTGCCGGCGGGAGCGGAACCGGTGGCGACGGCGGCCTCGGTGGCGGGGGCGGCCGAGGAGGCATAGGCGGCACGGGCAACGTGACCAAGCCTGGCGGAGAGGGCGGCACCGGCGGCGAAGGCGGTTACGGAGGAGACGGTGGCGCCGGGACGTCGCGGGGCGCAGACGGCCAGGGCGCGACGGGTGGCCCCGGCGGCTCCGGTGGTCGCGGCGGACATGGCAACTCGCCGGATGGCAACTCCAACGCCGGCAATGAAGGAACCCCGGGCACCGGCGGCCACGCCGGACAGGCCGGCAGCGGGCGTGACGGTGGCGCCGGCGGCAGCGGTGGCACCGGCGGCACCCCCGGCGCCGGCACATAGGGCGCCACCTGTCACCCTGCGAACGCTTTCGGTGTAGTTCGTCACGCCCAGCGTGACGAACTACACCGAAATCACGACGAAATCAGGCGGTTTCGGTGATCGGGCGGTCGACCCAGCTCATCAGGTCGCGCAGCTTCTTGCCGGTGACCTCGATCGGGTGCTCGGCGTTCTCCTTGCGCAGGCCCTCGAGTTCCTTGTTGCCACCCTCGACGTTGGCGACCAGCCGCTTGACGAACGTACCGTCCTGGATGTCCTTGAGGATGTCCTGCATCCGCTTCTTGGTGTCGGCATCGATGACCCGCGGGCCCGACAGGTAGCCGCCGAACTCCGCGGTGTCGGACACCGAGTAGTTCATGCGCGCGATGCCGCCCTCGTACATCAGGTCGACGATCAGCTTGAGCTCGTGCAACACCTCGAAGTACGCCATCTCCGGCGCGTAGCCCGCCTCGACCATGACCTCGAAGCCGGTCTTGACCAATTCCTCGGTGCCGCCGCACAACACGGCCTGCTCACCGAAGAGGTCGGTCTCGGTCTCTTCCTTGAAGGTGGTCTTGATGACACCGGCGCGCGCGCCACCGATCGCCTTCGCGTAGGACAGTGCGAGCGCCTCGCCCTCACCCCTGGGGTCCTGATCGACGGCGATCAGACAGGGCACGCCCTTGCCGTCGACGAACTGCCGGCGGACCAGGTGGCCCGGGCCCTTGGGCGCGACCATGCCGATCGTGACGTTGGCCGGCGGCTTGATCAGACCGAAATGGATGTTCAGGCCATGGCCGAAGAACAGCGCATTGCCGTCTTCGAGGTTCGGCTCGATGTCGTTCGTGAAGATCTCTGCCTGCGCGGTGTCCGGCGCGAGGAGCATGATGACGTCGGCCCACTTGGCCACCTCGGCCGGGGTATCGACGTCGAGGCCCTGCTCGGTGACCTTCTCGCGGGACTTCGACCCCTCCTTGAGGCCCACCTTCACCTGCACCCCGGAGTCGCGCAGGCTCAGTGAATGCGCGTGCCCCTGGCTGCCGTAGCCGATGACGGCGACCTTGCGGCCCTGGATGATCGACAGGTCCGCGTCGTCGTCATAGAACATCTCAACTGCCATTGTCGTGGATCTTCTTTCTACTCTGTGCTTTTCAGCTACTTGGTGCCGATTCCGCGGGGGCCACGCGACAGCGACACCACACCGGACTGGACGATTTCTCGGATACCGTACGGCTCCAGGACGCGTAGCAGCGCCTCGAGCTTGGCCGGGGTACCGGTGGCCTCGACGGTCAACGACTCGTTGGACACGTCGACGACCTTGGCGCGGAACAGGTTCACGGCTTCGATGACCTGACCGCGGGTGGTGGCATCGGCGCGCACCTTGATCAGTGCGATCTCCCGCGACACCGCGTTGTCCTCGTCCTGCTCCACGATCTTGATCACGTTGACGAGCTTGTTGAGCTGCTTGGTGATCTGCTCGAGCGGCGAATCCTCGACGTCGACGACGATCGTCATCCGCGAGAGGTCCTTCTGCTCGGTGGCACCAACAGCCAGCGAGCAGATGTTGTAGCCGCGCCGTGAGAACAGCGACGCCACGCGAGCGAGCACGCCGGGCTTGTCCTCGACGAGCACCGACAGGGTGTGGATGGTGCTCATCAGAGCCCTCTCTTCTTCGCGCAAGCGCTCATCAGGCGTGCCCCTCTTCGTTGTCGAACAGCGGTCGGATTCCGCGCGCCGCTTGGATCTCGTCGTTGCTGGTACCTGCGGCGACCATCGGCCACACCTGAGCATCAGCGCCGACGACGAACTCGATGACCACCGGGCGGTCGTTGATCTCGCGCGCCTGACGGATCACGTCGGCGACGTCCTCTTCGCGCTCGCAGCGCAGCGCGACACAGCCCAGCGCCTCGGAGAGCTTCACGAAATCGGGGATGCGACGGGTGTGGGTGGCCAGATCGGTCTGGCTGTAGCGCTCTTCGTAGAACAGCGTCTGCCATTGCCGCACCATGCCGAGGTTGCCGTTGTTGATCAGCGCGACCTTGATCGGCACACCTTCGATGGCGCAGGTGGCCAGTTCCTGATTCGTCATCTGGAAGCAGCCGTCTCCGTCGATGGCCCACACCTCGGCCTCCGGGCAACCCATCTTGGCGCCCATCGCCGCGGGCACCGCGTAGCCCATCGTGCCGAGACCGCCGGAGTTGAGCCACGTCTTGGGCTTCTCGTATTTGATGAACTGCGCTGCCCACATCTGGTGCTGTCCCACGCCGGCCACGTAGATCGCGTCGGGGCCGGCGATCTTGCCCAGCGTCTCGATCACGTACTCCGGCGACAGGCTGCCGTCGCTTTGCGGTCCGTAGCTCAGCGGATAGGTCGACTGGATTCCGCTCAGGTACTCCCGCCAGTTGTCCAGCGGGGTCGAGCCGAGATCACTGTCGCGCCGGAGAGCCTCGACCAGATCGGTGATGACCGCCTTCACGTCGCCCACGATCGGCACGTCGGCGTGGCGGTTCTTGCCGATCTCGGCGGGATCGATGTCAGCGTGGATCACTTTGGCTTCGGGCGCAAAGGAATCCAGCTTGCCGGTCACCCGGTCGTCGAAGCGGGTGCCCAGCGCGATCAGCAGATCGCTGCGCTGCAGCGCCGCCACCGCGGCCACCGTGCCGTGCATACCGGGCATGCCGAGGTTCTGCGGATGGCTGTCGGGGAACGCGCCGCGGGCCATCAGCGTGGTGACCACCGGGATGCCGGTGAGCTCGGCCAACGCCAGCAGCTCCTCGGACGCCTCGCCGCGGATGACGCCGCCGCCGACGTAGAGGACCGGCTTGCGGGCGGCCGCGATCAGCTTGGCGGCCTCACGGATCTGCCGGTTGTGCGGCTTGGTGTTCGGCTTGTAGCCGGGGAGTTCGAACTTCGGCGGCCAGGCGAAGGTGCACTGGCCCTGCAGCACGTCCTTGGGGATGTCCACGAGCACCGGGCCGGGCCGGCCGCTGGAGGCGATGTGGAACGCCTCGGCGATGACGCGCGCGATGTCGTCACCGTTGCGGACCAGGAAGTTGTGCTTGGTGACGGGCATGGTGATGCCGGAGATGTCGGCTTCCTGGAAGGCGTCGGTGCCGATGAGGCTGCGGCCGACCTGACCGGTGATGGCCACCACGGGGATCGAGTCCATGTAGGCATCGGCCAGTGGGGTCACCAGGTTGGTGGCGCCGGGGCCCGAGGTGGCCATGCACACACCGACGCGGCCGGTGGCGTGGGCGTAGCCGCTGGCGGCGTGACCGCCGCCCTGCTCGTGCCGGACCAGCACGTGGCGCAGCTTCACCGAGTCGTAGAGCGGGTCGTAGACGGGCAGCACCGCACCGCCGGGGATGCCGAAGATGACGTCGACGTCGAGTTCCTCGAGGGCACGGATGACGGCTTGTGCGCCGGTGAGCTGAAGTGGCGCAACGTTTTTGGGTTGCGGCGTGGTGGGGGCGGCGGTACGAGTCCCGTTGGCCGGGTTCGCCGGCTGCTCAGGTGCTCGCGTGGTGGGTGCGCTCACGGTGTCCTCTTGTGTCCTGTCCGGCCTGTGTGGCTTGGGTAGATCTTCTCAAATCAGTGCTGGGGCAACAAAAAACCCCCGTCAGCCGGGAGGCTGAGCGAGGGTTGCGCGTCGATGCGGTTGTGCTATGCCCGGACCAGGGCTAGCGCGGCATCAACGCGCAACCCAATTACTACGAGAGAGTCCAGGACCTGCATAGCTCCCGACGGTAGCTCGCGAACCGGACTTCGGTCAAATTCCCGCCTCCGCCGGGATGGGATGATGGGCAGATGGCATCCACCGCGTCGCCCGCCCCGGTCGTGATCCGCATATCCCCCATGGCGCATCTCGCCGTCGCCCTTTTCGCGCTGGCCCTGCTGTCCATCGTGTTCGCCGGGCCCGGCTGGTTCGCCGTTCTGTTGGTGGTCCCCGTCGCGCTGTCGGTCGCGGTCGCGCGCTACCGCACGGTCGCCGACCGCGACACCGTCACCGCACGCACCCTGTTCGGGACGCAGACGATGCGCTGGGAGGACATCGACGGGTTGCGCTTCGGCAAGAAAGCCTGGGCTCTGGCGCGGCGCACCGACGGCAGCGAGACCGCGCTGCCTGCCGTCACCTTCGCGAGCCTGCCCGTGCTGACGGCCGCGAGCGGCGGCCGGGTGCCGAATCCCTACGAGTAGCGCTCAGGTCAGCGGGTTCGCGCCGTTGAGCAGCACCCAGATCGCGACGCCGGCGCCGATTCCGAGAACCAACGCGGCGAAGGAGCCGAGGAACGGCCGGCGAGCCCATCCACGCCCGGCGTCGAGGCCGTAGCGCCCGGGCCCGGTGAGGATGATCGCCGCGACCGCCGCGACGAGAAGGACCTGGTACTCGTGGCCGTCGGTGAGGAACGCCGACAGTCGCGCATCGTTGTGGGCCTCGACCGCCTCGGCGAGCACCCCGTTGATCAGGTAGGCCAGCGCGCCCGCCGCCGCCACCGGAGTGAACAGCCCCAGCACCAGCAGGATGCCGGCCGCGATCTCGCCGCCCGCTGCGACGTAGCCCAGGATGTCGGCGTACCGGAACCCCACGCCGTCGAGGTAGTCGCGGAATCCGCCCAAGCCGGGACCGCCCCACAGCCCGAACAGGTTCTGCAGTCCATGACCCACCAGCAGGGCGCCGACGGCGACGCGCAGCACCAGCAGACCGAGGTCCTGGGTGCCGCGGCGATCCCGCGCGCGATCCTCGTCGAAGACGCCGACCTCGGTCGGCGCTACCGCCGGCGACCCGTAGGAGCCGGGTGCGAGACCGGCGCTCGGCTGCACGTACGGGAGGGGTTCGGCGTCGCCCAACAGCCCGAACGGTTGCTGATCGGACGGTTTGGCGGTGTCGTAGCGTGGGATCGCCGTGGTCTCGAAGTCGCCGCCGTAGTGTTCCGAGGGCAGATCGTCCTCGGGGTCCACCAGACGCGCCGACGCAGGCCGGCCACTCGAGTCGGCGGGCCGCTGCCAGGGTTGCGAGTCATGCGGGCTGGTCACACCAGTCAGGGTAAGTGCTGCTCAGGTAGTGGCCGGGAATTCGCTCGGCGCGCCCGACCACGTGTTTTCGCGCTGGTGAGGACTCCCCGACCAGGTGGGCGCGCGGGCGCCGTGGCGAGCACTGCGCAACGATCCGTAATCTGGCTCGCATGAGTCGACGCCGCTCGATGCGGACCGCCACGGTGGTGGCCAGTGCTGCGCTGATCGGCATCACCGGCTGCGCGCGCTTCGATTCGGCCCAGTCGCAGCCCTACACGACGGAGCCGCAGATGGCGCCGGGCGCCACCTCGACGCCGCCTCCCCCGCCGCCCCTGCCCGCTCAACCGTTCCCCAAGCAGTGCCCCGCCCCCGGGGTGATGCAGGGCTGCCTGGACAGCACCAGCGGGCTGATCATGCTGCCGGACAGCCAGTCGGCGCTCGTCGCCGAACGGGTCACCGGCGCGGTCAAGCAGGTCGCCACGAAGGCCGAGCCGTTCGTCAAGATGACGATCCCGGTCGACGGCAGCGGCGATGGCGGGCTCATGGACATCGTGCAGTCGCCCACCTACCAGCAGGATCGGCTGACCTACGCCTACATCAGTACGCCGACCGACAACAGGGTGGTGCGCATCGCCGACGGTGACGTGCCCAAGCCGATCCTGATCGGCATACCCAAGGGCGCCACCGGCAACTCGGGGTCACTCGTGTTCACCAGCCCCACCACGCTGATGGTGCAAACCGGCGACGCAGGCGATCCCGCGCTGGCATCGGATCCCAGTTCGATGGCGGGCAAGCTGCTCCGCATCGAACAGCCCACCACGGTCAACCAGGCACCCACCACCACCGCACTGTCGGGCCTGGGGCCCGGTGGGGGTATGTGCATCGACCCGTCCGACGAATCGCTGTACGTCACCGACCGCACACCGACCGGCGACCGGCTGCAGCGCATCACCAAGGACTCGAAGGTGTCGACGGTGTGGTCCTGGCCGGACCGCCCCGGGGTGGCCGGCTGCGCCGCGCTCGACGGCACCGTGCTGGTGAACCTCGTCAACACCAAGCAGACCGTCGCGGTGCGGATGGCGCCCGACACCGGCGCGGTGACCGGCGAACCCGAGGTGGTGCGCCAGGACCAGCACGGTCATGCCTGGGCGCTGCAGGTCGCACCCGACGGCAACATCTGGGGTGCCACGGTCAACAAGACCTCCGGGGACGCCCAGAAGCTCGACGACGTGGTGTTCCCGCTGTTCCCGCAGGGCGGCGGCTTCCCGCGGGCCAACGACGAAAAGACCTAGAACGACTCAGGTCTGGCTGGGCCCGGACCCCGGCAGGCGCAGGATCAGACGCGTACCGCCGAGCGGACTGTGCTCCAACGTCGCTGTGCCACTGTGGATTTCAGCCTGCTGAGCGACGAGCGCCAACCCCAGGCCTGAACCGGAGCGCGACGCGGTGGACCCCCGGTGGAAGCGTTGGAAGACTTCCTGACGTTCCTCGTCGGGCACACCGGAACCGTTGTCGTCCACGGCGATCTCGACGCCGTCGGCCGAACTGATCACGCTGAGCTGGACGCGCGTGGCACCGCCGTGCTTGACGGCGTTGGCGATCGCGTTGTCCACCACCAACCGCAGACCCGCGGGCATGCCGAGCATCAGCACCGTCGTCGACGAGGCGAGGGTGACCTCCAGCCCCGGGTAGTTGTGCATGGCGTCGTGGGCGGCGCGGTCGAGGAGTTCGGCGACATCGAGGGGGACGAAGTCGGCCGTCGTGGTCAGCTCGCCTTGGGCCAGCCGCTCGAGGGCCGACAGCGTCGCCTCGATACGCGTCTGCGTGCGCATGACGTCACCGATGACCTCGCGGCGCTGCTCCGGGCCCAGGTCGAGGGTCATCAGCACCTCGAGGTTGGTGCGCATGGCCGTCAGCGGGGTGCGCAGTTCGTGCGAGGCCACCGCGGCGAAGTCACGCGCTGATTCCAGCGCCGCCCGGGTCCGCTGCTGCTCGTCACCGATGCGCGCGAGCATCCCCTCCACCGCCTCGGAGATCTCGACGGCCTCCCACACCCCGCGCACCTGCACCTCGTCGGGGTTGGACTGGGCATTGATGGCGCGCGCCTGCTGGGCGAGCAGCCGGAACGGGTTGACCATGATCAACCCGATCACCCACCCCACCAGCAACGTGGCCAGGATCACGCCCGCGCAGATCCAGAACACCCGCCAGTGCAGCGAGTCGATCCGGGCCTTGGTGTCGGCCAGCGGCGCACCGAGTGCGATCGACGCGGACCCGGTGGTGATCGTGCGGATGCGGTACTCGACGCCGCCGATGGTCGCGTCCGCGTACCCGTTGGGCAGCTCCGGCAGCGTGATCTCGGGCGGCATCGAGACGGCGACGGGGCCGATGCGCGCAGTCCGCACGAGTCCGCCCTCGGCCGGTTCCGGTCCGACTCCCTCTTGCGCGCTGCGCAGCAGCGTGTTGACGTCGCCGAGGCTCGACAGTGAGTCCAGCCGCCGGTCGAGCTGGTCGTACTGGTCGTTGGTGACGCCCACCCACACCCAGATACCGAGGGTGAGAACCAGGATGATCACGCCGACCTGGGCCAGGATGACGATCGAGCGCAGCGACAGCAGCCGCAACGGGTGCGAGAGCAGGCGCAGTACCAGGTCCTGGGCGCGCGTCATCGGAGCGTCAACTGCAGGCGGCCATGACCAGCTCGCGCACGCGCGCGGCGTCCGCCTGCCCCTTGGTCGCCTTCATCACCGCGCCGACGATCGCGCCGGCAGCGGCGACCTTGCCGCCTCGGATCTTCTCGGCGATATCGGGATTGGCGGCCAGCGCCTCGTCCACCGCGGATTGGATCAGCGAGTCGTCGCGGACCACCGCGAGACCGCGCGCGGTCATCACCTCGTCGGGTTCACCCTCACCGGCCAGCACACCCTCCACGACCTGGCGGGCGAGCTTGTTCGAGAGCTTGCCGTCGTCGACGAGTTCGACCACTGCGGCCACCTGGGCGGGGGTGATGGCGAGCGCGTCGAGCTCGACCCCTTGCTCGTTCGCCTTCTGCACCAGGAAGTTTCCCCACCAGGCACGTGCGGCGTCGCTGGAGGCCCCGTGCTCGACGGTGGCCGTGATCAGGTCCAGCGCCCCGATGTTGACCAGATCGCGCATCACCTCGTCGGAGATGCCCCAGTCCTGCTGAACTCGCTTGCGCGACAACCACGGAAGTTCGGGGATGGTGGCGCGCAGCCGCTCGACGAGGTCATCGCTCGGGGCGACGGGCTCGAGATCCGGTTCCGGGAAGTACCGGTAGTCCTGCGCGGTCTCCTTGCTGCGCCCCGGCGAGGTGTAACCGTCCTCGTGGAAGTGCCGGGTCTCCTGGGTCACCGTGCCGCCGGACTCCAGAACCGCTGCCTGCCTGCGCATTTCGTAACGCACCGCGACTTCCACGCTCTTGAGCGAGTTGACGTTCTTCGTCTCGGTGCGGGTACCGAACTCGGCTCGGCCGATCGGCTTGATCGAGACGTTCGAGTCGCAGCGCATCGAGCCCTGATCCATCCGCACATCGGATACGTCCAAGGCGCGCAACAGGTCTCGCAATGCGGTCACGTACGCCCGGGCGATCTCGGGGGCGCGCTCACCGGTGCCTTCGATCGGCTTGGTGACGATCTCGATCAACGGCACGCCGGAGCGGTTGTAATCGGCCAGCGAGGTCGTGGCGCCGGCGATGCGACCGGTGTCACTGCCCAGGTGGGTCAGCTTGCCGGTGTCCTCCTCCATGTGCGCGCGCTCGATCTCCACGCGCCACGTGCTGCCGTCGTCGAGCGGAACGTCGAGGTATCCGTTCACCGCGATCGGCTCGTCGTACTGGCTGATCTGGTAGTTCTTCGGCTGGTCGGGATAGAAGTAGTTCTTGCGGGCGAACCGGCCCCACGGCGCGATCTGGCAGTTGAGCGCGAGGCCGATGCGGATCGCGGACTCGACCGCGGCCCCGTTGAGCACCGGCAGCGAGCCCGGCAACCCGAGGCACACCGGGCACACCTGGGTGTTGGGTTCGCCGCCGAAGCGGTTCGGGCAACCGCAGAACATCTTGGTCTGCGTGGAGAGCTCGACATGCACCTCGAGGCCCAGCACCGGCTCGTAGGCGGCGATGACCTGGTCGTAGTCCAGCAGCGGTGCGGTGGCCGAGGTCACGGAAGACATGACCCCGATCCTAGTGGGTCACTTTTCCCCGGCGAGCAGACGCGAACTCGCGTGGTTTCGCGGCGAGTCGCGCGAGTTCGCGTCTGCTCGCCGGGAAAAGTCAGCCGAAGAACTCCGCGGCGTCGTCGTAGCGGCTCTGCGGCACCAGCTTGAGTTGACGCACCGCGTCGCCCAGAGGGACCCGACCGATGTCCTGCCCGCGCAGCGACACCATCATCCCGAACTCCCCGGCATGCGCGGCGTCGGCGGCGTTGACGCCGAACCGGGTGGCCAGCACGCGATCGTAGGGCGTGGGGGTGCCGCCGCGCTGGACGTGCCCGAGCACCGTGACCCGGACCTCCTTGTTGATCCGCTTCTCGACCTCGATGGCCAGTTGCTGGGCGACCCCGGTGAAACGCTCGTGGCCGAACTCGTCAGTGCCACCCTGCTTCAGCGACATCGATCCCTCGGCCGGCTTGGCGCCCTCGGCGACCACGCAGATGAAGTGCGAATCTCCGCGCACGAAGCGCTGTTTGACCAGCCGGCAGACTTCCTCGACGTCGAACGGCTGCTCGGGGATCAACGTCATGTGGGCACCCGAGGCCAGGCCCGCGTTCAGCGCGATCCAGCCGGCGTGGCGACCCATGACCTCGACCAGCATCACCCGCTGATGGGACTCTGCGGTGCTGTGCAACCGGTCGATGGCGTCGGTGGCGACGTGCAGCGCGGTGTCGTGGCCGAACGTGACGTCGGTGCAGTCGATGTCGTTGTCGATCGTCTTCGGCACGCCGACGACGGGGACATTCTCTTCCGACAGCCAGTGCGCCGCGGTCAGCGTGCCCTCGCCGCCGATGGGGATCAGGACGTCGATGCCGTTGTCCTCGAGTGTCTGCTTGATCTGATCGAGGCCGGCGCGCAGTTTGTCGGGGTTGACCCGCGCCGTGCCGAGCATCGTGCCGCCCTTGGCGAGCAGCCGGTCGTTGCGGTCGTCGTTACGCAGCTGGATGCGGCGGTCCTCGAGCAGGCCGCGCCAGCCGTCCTGGAAGCCCACCACCGACGAGCCGTACCGCACGTCGCAGGTGCGCACCACGGCCCGGATCACCGCGTTCAGGCCAGGACAGTCACCACCGCCGGTCAGCACTCCGATACGCATGGTGACCATCCTCCTCTGTCAGAGCGCAGTTGGCAGAGGACCCCGGGCAACTTCATAGGCCGCACCCACGCGGTAGAGCCGGTCGTCGGCCAGCGCCGGCGCCATGATCTGCAGCCCGACCGGCAGGTTGTCGTCAGCCGACAGGCCCGAGGGCACCGACATCCCGCAGTGGCCGGCCAGATTCAGCGGAAGTGTGCAGAGGTCGAACAGGTACATCGACAGCGGATCGTCGACCTTCTCGCCGAGCCGGAACGCGGTGGTCGGGGTCGCCGGCGAGACCAACACGTCGACGCGCTGATACGCCTCGTCGAGGTCGCGCGCGATCAACGTGCGGACCTTCTGCGCTTGGTTGTAGTAGGCGTCGTAATAGCCGGCCGAGAGCGCGTAGGCGCCGATCATGATGCGACGCTTGACTTCTGGGCCGAAGCCGGCAGCGCGGGTCAGTGCCATCACCTCTTCGGCGCTGTGGGTGCCGTCGTCGCCGACGCGCAGCCCGTAGCGCATGCCGTCGAACTTGGCGAGGTTCGACGACACCTCCGACGGCAGGATCAGGTAGTACGCCGGCAGCGAGTAGTCGAAGTGCGGGCAATCCACCTCGGTGATCTCTGCGCCGAGCGCGCTGAGTTGGTCGACGGCCGCGGTGAACGACGCGAGGACGCCTGGCTGGTAACCCTCGCCGCTGCGCAGCTGCTTGACCACTCCGATGCGCACCCCGGTGAGATCACCGGCCGCGCCGGCCCGCGCGGCTGCGACGACATCGGGCACCTCAGCGTCGATCGACGTCGAATCGCTCGGATCGTGCCCGGCGATGACCTGGTGCAGCAGTGCGGTGTCCAGCACGGTACGGGCGCACGGGCCGCCCTGATCCAGGGATGACGCACACGCGATGAGCCCGTAGCGCGACACCGTGCCATAGGTCGGTTTCACCCCGACCGTGGCGGTCAGCGCGGCCGGCTGGCGGATCGACCCGCCGGTGTCCGAACCGATCGCCAGCGGCGCCTGGAACGCGGCCAGCGCCGCCGCGCTCCCGCCACCGGAACCGCCGGGCACGCGCTCGGTGTCCCAGGGGTTGCGGGTGGGCCCGAAAGCCGAGTTCTCGGTCGAGCTGCCCATCGCGAACTCGTCCATGTTGGTCTTGCCGAGGATCGGAATCCCGGCGGCACGAAGCCGCGCGGTCACCGTCGCGTCGTACGGGGACGTCCACCCCTCGAGGATCTTCGATCCGCAGGTGGTCGGCATGTCGGCGGTGGTGAACACGTCCTTGAGTGCCAGCGGCACGCCGGCCAGCGGCGAGCTCAGCTGACCGCCTGCGGCGACGGTGTCGTCGACCTCGGCGGCGGCGGCCAGCGCCTGATCACCCGCGACGTGCAGGAAGGCGTGGTACTCGCCGTCGGTCGCGGCGATCTGATCGAGGCAGGCCTGGGTCGCCTCGACCGAGGACACGTCGCCGGCGGCGATCTTGGCTGCCAGCGTGGCGGCGTCGAGCCGGATCAGGTCGCTGCCTTCTGCTCTTCGCGTAAGCGGCTCATCGCTCATTCGGGCTCTCCCAGGATGCGCGGCACCGCGAAGCGTCCGTCGACGGCGTTGGGCGCCTCGGCAAGTGCCTGGTCTTGGGTCAGGCACGGCTGCGGCTCGTCGGACCGGAAGACGTTCACGCTCGCGAGCGGATTGTCGGTGGCGGCGACGCCGGTGACGTCGACGGCTTGGATCTGGCTGACATGGCCGAGGATGGCGCCGAGCTGACCCGCGAAACTATTCAGTTCTTCGTCGGTCAGGGCCAGACGGGCCAGGCGCGCCAAGTGCGCTACCTCGTCTCGGGAGATCTGGGACACGACCCCGAAGCCTAGTTCACCGTGACGCCGGGGCTTTCGTCCGAGTCGCCGCTGCACAGGAGTCCGTGACACAGTGTTGCGCGTGCCGTCGTATCTGCTGCGCGTCGAGCTGGAGGACCGGCCGGGCAGCCTCGGTTCCCTGGCCGTGGCCCTGGGGTCCGTCGGCGCCGACATCCTGTCGCTCGATGTGGTCGAGCGCACCTCCGGCTATGCCGTCGACGACCTGGTGGTCGAGCTCCCGCCCGGCGCCATGCCCGACTTGCTGATCACCGCGGCCGAGAAGCTCAACGGTGTCTACGTCGACAGCATCCGGCCTCACACCGGGCTGCTCGAAGCGCACCGCGAACTGGAGCTGATCGACCATGTGGCCGCCGCGGACGGTAAGGACCGCCGCCTGCAGGTGCTCGTCGACGAAGCACCCAAGGTGCTGAGGGTCGGCTGGTGCACCGTGACCCGCCTCACCGAGCAGGGGCCGCACCGAGTGGTCGGCAGCTCCGGGGCGCCCGAGACGCAGGCTGCGCAGACGCCCTGGCTGCCGCTGGACTCACCGACGGCCCTCGACGGTCACGCGGACTGGGTGCCCCAGGTGTGGCAGGACATGGACACGACACTGGCCGCCGCGCCGCTGGGCGACCCCCACACCGCGATCGTGCTCGGCCGGGCGGGCGGGCCCGAGTTCCGTCCGAGCGAGGTCGCGCGGCTGGGTTACCTCGCTGGCATCATCGCGACGATCCTGCGTTAGCCCGCCGGCTCGACATCCGAATCGACCTGCGCGTCGGCCTCCGGCGCGACCTCGGATGCGACGCTGTCGGGGCCGCCGTCGAGCAGGCGGCGGAACCCGTCCTCGTCCAGCACCGGGACGCCCAGTTCGATCGCCTTGTCGTATTTCGATCCGGGGGCGTCGCCGGCGACCACGTAGGCCGTCTTCTTGGACACCGAGCTGGCGGCTTTGCCGCCACGCGCGATGATCGCCTCTTTCGCGTCGTCGCGGCTGAATCCCGTCAGTGAGCCCGTGACCACGATCGAGAGCCCCTCGAGCGTGCGCTCGATGCTCGCGTCGCGCTCGTCCTCCATCCGGACCCCGGCGGCCCGCCACTTGTCGACGATTGCGCGGTGCCAGTCGACGGTGAACCAGTCGATGACGGCGGCGGCGATCGTCGGACCGACACCTTCGGTGGCGGCGAGCTGTTCTTCGGAGGCCGACGTGATCGCCTCGAGGCTGCCGAATTCTGTGGCGAGGGCACGCGCGGCCGTCGGCCCGACGTGCCGGATGGACAGCGCCACGAGCACCCGCCACAGCGGCTGCGCCCTGGCCTTGCCCAGATTGGCCAGCAGCCGCTTGCCGTTCGCCGAGACCTGGCCGGCCTTGGTGGTGAACAACTCGGTGCGCAGCAGGTCCTCGGCGGTGAGCCCGAACAGGTCCCCCTCGTCGGTGATCACCCTGGCGGCCAGCAGCGCGGTGGCGGCTTCGTAACCCAGCCCCTCGATGTCGAAGGCGCCGCGACCGGCGACGTGGAACACCCGCTCGCGCAACTGCGCCGGGCAGGACCGCGAGTTGGGGCAGCGGATGTCGGCGTCGCCCTCTTTGGCCGGCGCCAGCTCGGTTCCGCATTCCGGACAGTGCGTCGGCATCGTGAACTCGCGCTCGGAGCCGTCCCGCAGATCCACCACGGGGCCGAGCACCTCGGGGATGACGTCGCCGGCTTTGCGGATCACCACCGTGTCGCCGATCAGCACGCCTTTGCGTTTGACCTCCGAACCGTTGTGCAGCGTGGCCAGCCCGACCGTAGAACCCGCGACCTTGACAGGCTCCATGTAGGCGAACGGTGTCACCCGTCCGGTGCGGCCCACGTTGACGCGGATGTCGAGGAGCTTGGTCGTCGCCTCCTCCGGCGGATACTTGTAGGCGATCGCCCAGCGGGGCGCACGCGAGGTCGCCCCCAGGCGGCGCTGCAGCGCCACCTCGTCGACCTTGACCACCACGCCGTCGATCTCGTGCTCGACGTCGTGGCGGTGCTCGCCCCAGTAGGCGATGCGCTGGGTGGCCGCTTCCAGCCCTCGGACCTGCGCGGTGTGCTCAGACACCGGCAGACCCCACGCTCCGAGCGCGCGGTATGCGTCGTGCAGCGTCGCGAACGGAAAGCCCCCGGGACTCTCGATGTGCCCCAACCCATGGCAGATCATCCGCAGCCGGCGCTTCGCCGTCACCGCCGGATTCTTCTGGCGCAGCGAGCCGGCGGCGCTGTTGCGCGGATTGGCGAACGGCGGCTTGCCCTCGGCGACCAGCCCCGCGTTCAGCTCTTCGAAGTCCGCCACCCGGAAGAACACCTCACCGCGCACCTCCAAGACTGGAGGCACCGGAAATTCGTCTGTGCCCGTGAGGATTTCGGGGATGTCGGAGATGGTGCGCGCGTTCAGCGTGACGTCCTCACCCGTGCGGCCGTCACCTCGGGTGGCGGCGCGGACGAGCCTGCCGTCACGGTAGACGAGCGCGAGCGCCACACCGTCGATCTTCAGCTCGCACAGGTACTGGGCGTCCGGGCCGATCTCCCCCGCGATGCGCGCCGCCCAGGCGGCCAGCTCCTCGGGATCGAAGACGTTGTCCAGGCTGAGCATTCGTTCGAGATGCTCGGCCGGGGTGAAGTCGGTCGCGAAGCCGGCGCCACCGACCAGCTGGGTCGGCGAGTCGGGTGTGCGCAGCTCGGGATGGGTGTCCTCGAGGGCCTGCAGGCGACGCAGCAGCGTGTCGAACTCGGCGTCGGAGACGGTCGGTGCGTCGCGCACGTAGTAGCGGAACTGGTGCTCGCGCACTTCGTCGGCGAGCTCCTGCCAGCGCCGACGCACCTCGGCGTCCGGGGCGTCGCCGGCCTGCTCGGCCAGCATTGCCTCGGGATTCGGGGACGGCTTCGGACTCACCCTCGCAGGCTATCGAAGAGCACAGACATGATGGCCGGGGCTTCTGGCTACTCTGCTGACATGCCGCATCCGGTCATGTTCTCCGAACACGATCCCGGGCTCGCGGAGGTCCGCGCGATCGCGCTCGCCTACCCCGGCGCATTCGAAAAGGTCTCTCACGGCAGGCCCGTGTTCTGCGCACCGAAGATGTTCGTCGTCTACGGCGGCTCCCAGAAGGGCACCCGGGGTGGGGAACACATCCGCTTTCCGTATGCGGTGCTGGTCAAGGTCGATCAGAGCGACCGGCTGGCCCTCGAACAGGACGATCGCTTTTTCGTGCCCGCTTACCTGGGTCCGTTCGGATGGCTCGGGCTGGACCTCGCCGCGACGCCCATCGCGGAGGTGGACTGGGGCGAGGTCGGAGAACTCATCGACGCCTCCTACCGTTTGACCGCGCCGAAGAAATCGATCAAGCAGCTCGACCAAGACCGACCCGATGCGCCCCGGACATGATTCGATCGGAGACACCATGAGCTTCTCGAGCCCCTTCCCCGAAGTCGACATCCCCACCGCAAGCGTCTACGACTATCTGTTCGCCGGCTTGGCGGGCCCGGACGCCGAGCATCTGGACCGCGTCGCGCTGGTCGATTCCACCACCGGCCGCCACACCAGCTATCGCGAAATGGTCGCGAGAATCGACTCGTTCGCGGGCGCGCTCGCGGCACGCGGATTGGGGGTCGGCGACGTCGTCGGGCTGTTGGCCCCCAACAGCTCGGCGTTCGCCGTCGCGTTTCACGGCATCCTGCGTGCCGGAGCGACCGCAACGACCATCAACGCGCTGTTCACCGCGAAAGACATCGCCAAACAGCTGACGGATTCACGAGCGACCATGCTGATCACAGTGTCCGCATTGGCCTCTGCGGCGGCGGAGGCCGTCGAGCTGGTCGGGATTCCCGCCGAGAACCTCGTGGTGCTCGACGGACCGGGCCGGGCCGTCGACGGCCACCCCAGCGCCGTCGAACTCCACGACGGCAACCCCCCACCTCCGGACGTGACGTTCGCGCCGTCGTCGCATCTGGCCGCGCTGCCCTACAGCTCCGGGACGACGGGCAACCCCAAGGGTGTGATGCTGACCCACCGCAACCTGGTGGCCAACGTCGCGCAGATCCGACCGCTGCACGGCATGGTTCCCGACGACGTCGTTCTGGCGGTGCTGCCGTTCTTCCACATCTACGGGATGACGGTGCTCCTCAACGCCGCGCTGCACGCGCGGGCCCGCTTGATCATCATGCCGAGCTTCGACCTCGGCCAGTTCCTCGGCAACATCGCCGAGCATCGGTGCACGATCGCGTTCATCGCACCGCCGGTTGCCGTCGCGCTGGCCAAGCACCCGCTGGTCGACGAGCACGACCTGTCGTCTCTGAAGGTGGTGATGTCGGGGGCGGCTCCGCTGGACGCCGACCTCGGTCGCGCCGTCGCCGAGCGGCTGGACTGCCGTGTCGTGCAGGGCTACGGGATGAGTGAGCTCAGCCCCGTCAGCCACATCACCCCGTTCGACGCCGGCAAGCACGACATGCATGTCGATGCGCCGCTGAGTTCGGTGGGCTGGACGGTGTCGAATGCGGCGTCCAAGATCGTCGACCCCGAGACCGGCCAGGACATCAACCCTCCCGAGGAGGGTCTCAGTGCCACCGGTGAGCTGTGGTTCAAGGGCCCCAACGTGATGGCCGGATACCTGAACAACACCGAAGCCACTCGCTCGACGATCGACGACGACGGCTGGCTGCACACCGGTGATCTCGCGCAGGTCGACGCCCACGGCTGTGTGTACATCGTCGATCGGCTCAAAGAGCTGATCAAGTACAAGGGCTATCAGGTGCCCCCGGCCGAGCTGGAGGCCGTGCTGCTCGGCCATCCTGGCGTCGCCGACGCGGCGGTGATCGGGGTGCCGAACGACGACGGCGAAGAGGTGCCCAAGGCGTACGTGGTGAAGCAGGCCGACGCGGAGCTGACCGAGGACGAGGTCATCGACTTCGTCGCCGGCCAGGTGGCGCCCTACAAGAAGGTTCGGCAGGTCCAATTCATCGACGCCATACCGAAATCCGCGTCGGGAAAGATCCTACGCAAGGATCTGCGCAACGCCTGAGAGCTGCACCGTCTGAGCGCTACCCCGTCTGCGAGCTATGCGGAGTCGGGGTCTTCGGCCAGGCCGTCGGCGACCTTCTGTGCCAACTCGACTGCGCGGCGGGCCCACTCGACCGTCGCGGACGTGAGCCCGCATGCCGGGGTGACACCCACCCGGTCGCGCAGCACGGTCCGGGGGAAGCCGAGCCTGTCGGTCACCGCGGCCACCGTGGCGGCGATCTCCTCGACTGCTGGCCGGGGCGCGGGCGCGAGTGCCGGCACCGCCCCGAGCAGCACCGTGCGGCCGGACTCCAGGAACTCGCCGACCCCGTCGAGATCGGTCGCGTTCAGCGTCCGGACATCGACCATCACCGCAGCAATCACGCTGCGCTGCAACACCGTCCACGGAACGTCGGCGGCGCAGCAGTGCACGGCGACCTCGCCGCCGACGCGGGCGACACACTCGTCGAGCAGCCCGGTGACCACTGCCGCGTCCACCGGGTGGACCGGGTTGAGACTGCTCACCCCGCTCAGCCGCCCGGCCAGCGCCGAGGGCAGGGTGGGCTCGTCGAACTGGACGACGACTGTGGCCTGCAGTCGCCGTTCGAGCTCCGCCCGGTGCGCTGCCACCCCCTCGGCCAGCGACGTGGTGAGATCCCGCACGGCGCCGGCATCGGTGATCGCTCGATGCCCATTGCCCAGTTCCAGGTGCGCGGCGAGTGTCACTGGACCGGGGGCCTGCACCTTGACCACCCGATCACCGCCGCGCAATCCTGCCTTCTCCCAAGCCTCTTCGAGTGCGTCGACGTCCTCGTCGAGCAGGCTCACCGCACGACGAGTCGCCGCGCTGCGCCCCGCCGCGATGCGGTAACCGCGGGGCACCGTGTCCAATGCGATGTCGACCAGGAGCGCACCCGCGCGTCCGATCATGTCGGCGCCCACGCCGCGGCCCGGCAACTCGACCAGATGGGGCAGCCGGTGCAGCTCCCCCACCACCACTTCGGCGGCATCTCGGGCCGACACACCCGGCCATGATCCGATCCCTGTCGCGGTGGCGAAAGCAGTCATTCGCCCGACGATAGGCGACGCATTAGTGTCGGGGCATGACGGGCCGTGTGCTTCTGTGCGCGCTGGCAGTCGTCCTTTCCGGATGCACGCAGACCGTCTCTGGCGCAGCCACCCGACCGGTGCCCGCCCTCGACGAGAATTCCCGCTCGCCGGTCGACGTCGACGCCTTGTTGCTGGATCGGTCGCAGATGCAGGCGCTCAGCGGCGCCGGCGCCGACCTCAGCCCGGTGCCGGGCATGGAAAGCAAAGTGCCCGTGGACATTCCGACCGATCAGGGATTTCTCCCTGACCCCTTCTCCCGAGAGCTGCCGCAGGAGTGCGGATGGCTGTTCGCCGAGACGGAGGTCTTCGGCCCCGACGTCGAGGAGTTCCACAAGGAGACCTACCAGAGCCCCCGGCGGGGCGGGCTGATCTCCCAGGCCGCTGCCGGGTATCGCGACACCGCGACCGCGGTCACCGCGCTGACCGATCTGACCCGGCAGATCGATGCGTGCAGCGACACCGAGCAGGGCTCGATGCTGGTCGGCGATGTGCTCGCCACTGACGATTCGGTGCGCATCCGTCCGGGCTCGTGTGGCCGTGACTACCAGGTGAAGTCGGTGGTGATGGTCGAGGTGACGTTCTGTTCGTTTCCCGACTCGGTGCCCGAACTGGTGATGACGAACATCGTCGACAACGTGCCGCGCTGAGGGGCGCGAGCCGCAGAAGAAAAGCTACGGCAACACCGGCGCGGGGTGCGGGAGCGGGTGCGCGCCCTGCGGCCGCAACCCGTCGAAGATGATCGCGAGGTAGCGCCGCCACAGCTCCGGCGACGGGTCGGCGACGTACTCGACCGCATGGACCGGCGCGCACATCAGCAGGAACACGTCGGCCTCGGTGATGTCGGCGCGCACAGCCCCCGCCTCGCGGGCCCGCCCGACGAGCACCTCGAGGCTCTCGTGCAGTTCGGTGCGCGCCCTCACCACGCGGGGATCGTCGTCGCTGGCGGTCTGCACGAACGTCAGGTCGTGCTGCCGCCGCTGATCCGCGGCGACGGTGAGGAACTCCAGCAGGGCCTCCCCCGGTTCCACAGAATCTGCGAGTTGTCTTGCAGCACTGGACAGTACAGCGATGTGATCGCACACGACCGAGGCGATCAGATCCTCTTTGGTGGCGAAGTGCCGGAACACGGTGCCTTTGGCCACCCCCGCGGCAGCGGCGATGTCGGCCACCGAGGCGGAGTGCCCCTTGTCGGCGAAGACCTTCTCGGCCGCCGCCACCAGCGACGCGCGGTTGCGGGTGGCATCGGCGCGCTGGGGGCGGGCAGGCGACGACATGGCACCAGGGTACCAAGTTGACCGATCGGTCATGTTGTGCCACGGTGGAAACATGACCGCATGGTCATCTTCACTGCCCGAAGGGAACACTCCTATGCAGATTCACGGCGCCACCGCTCTGGTGACCGGTGCGAACCGCGGCCTCGGCCGATCCTTCGCCATCGAGCTGCTGCGACGCGGGGCGAAGGTCTACGCCGCGGCGCGACGCCCCGAACTCATCGACGTGCCCGGGGTCGAGCCGGTCCGGCTCGACATCACCGACGCCGGCCAGGTCGACGCCGCCGTGGCGGCGGCGCCAGACGTCGACATCCTGATCAACAATGCCGCCGACACCGCCGGAGGACATCTGATCACCGGAGACCTCGGTGCGATCAGATCCGTGATGGAGACGAACTACTTCGGCACGCTCGCGCTGATCCGCGCCTTCGCACCCGTCCTCGCCCGCAATGGAGGCGGCGCGATCCTCAACGTACTCTCGGCAGCAGCATGGACGACCGTCGACGGAAACGCCGCCTACGCTGCCTCGAAGTCAGCCGAGTGGGGTCTGACCAACAACGCGCGCATGGAACTCGCTGATCAAGGAACGCTTGTCGCAGCGTTGATTCCAGGTCTCATCGGTACCCAGACGCTCTTCGACTTCGCAGAACGGCAAGGAATCGAGTTCGGTGAGGGCGCTGTCGTCGACCCCGCCGACCTGGTCACCGTGGCTCTCGACGGGCTCGAGGCGGGCGAGGTGGAGATCTTCGACGCGCTCGGCCGCAAGGCCAAGGAACTACTGTCCGGCCCGCCTCTGGCCTTCCCGTTCGAGGTGTGACGGTCACGTCTCCAGGCGCGACTCTTCGAGATCGATGTCGTAGAGGATGCGGTTGAACGCCTCGTTCGAGAGCTTGCCCTCTCGCCGCATCACCAGCAGCTCGCGACGCTGCGCCTCGAGGACCGATCGCACCATGTCCTGATACGCCCGCGAACGTTCCTCGTACTCACCGACCTCGTCGCCGGCCAGCCGGGCCTCGAAACGCTGGGTGCGGTACTCGTACAGACCCCGCATGCGCTCCGCGGTGTCGGTCCGCGTCCACTCTTCGTCCGCGAGTTCGTCGATGCGCTCGATCGCCGCACGCGCAGCCGCCAGACGCGCACGGTCTTCTTCTGCGGTCTCGGGGTCGGCCGTGCGATCCAACCGGTCGATCAGCGCCGGCAGCGTCAACCCCTGCACCACCAGCGTGAAGAAGATGACCGCGAACGTGAGGAACAGGATCAGCTCGCGGTGCGGAAACGGCGACCCGTCCGCTGTCTGCACCGGCACGGCCAACGCCACCGCAAGAGACACCGCACCGCGCATCCCGCTCCACGCCAACACGAGTCGCCACGATGCCGGTGCGCGTCTCCGGCGCTGCTGGGGGCGTCGGTCGAGTACCCGGATCAGATACGGCACCGAGAAGAACCACAGGAAGCGGCTGGCCACCACCGCGGCGATCACCGCGACTGCATAGCCCATCAGCGCCGGGAAGCGGTATTCGTGCAAGCCCGACACGATCGCGTGCAGCTGCAGACCGATCATCGCGAACAGGGTGGCGTTGATCAGGAAATCGACGATGTCCCAGACGAAATAGCCCTGCAGCCGCGGCCGGGCCTCCAGCACCTCGGGGCTGCGGATCGCCATGACGATGCCTGCGGTGACGACTGCCAGCACGGCCGAGGCCCCCGCCGCTTCGGCGGGTAGGAACGCGGCGTAGCCGGTGAGAAGCGAGATCGTGACACTGATCTGCGCGTCGTAGATGCGGGCGCGCACCCACCCCGACAGCCAGCCCACCACCAGCCCGATCGCGATGCCGCCGAGCGCACCCAGCACGAAGCTCAGACCGGCATCGGCGAGCGAGAAGCCACCCGCGACCGTCGCGGCGATCGCGACCCGGAACGCGACGAGCGCGGTGGCGTCGTTGAACAGACCTTCTCCCTCGACGCTGCTGATCAACCTGCGGGGCGCGCCGAGGCGGCGCATGATCGTCGCGGCGGCAACGGGATCTGTCGGCGACACGATCGCACCGAGGACAAAGGCTGCCTCCCAAGGCATGTCGGGAATGACAGCGTGGGCGGCGCATGCGACGACGCCCATCGTGACGACGACCAGGGCGACGGCGCTGAGCGTGAGGCTGCGCAGCCCCGTGCGGAAATCGCCGAAGTTCGCATAGATCGCCGACTTGTAGAGCAGCGGTGGAAGGAACAGCGCGAGCACGAGGTCGGGTTCGAGGCTGATGTCGGGCAGGCCGGGGATGAACCCCGCCAGCGCGCCCCCGATCACCAACGGAATCGGATACGGCACCGAGAGTCGGCACGCGAGCGCACCCAGCGCCGCGACGGCCATCAGCAATGCGGTGATCAGCACCTCGGCATGGTCCACCTCGTCACCCTCACGCCACGGTGCACACCTGTCAATCAGGCGCCGCAGCGGCGGTACACGTAACCGTCATCAGCCGGGGTGACGATGCCATGGTCGCGCAGGATCATCACGGCGGGCCGACCCGGGCTGGTGCAGGCGGCGCTGAAGGCATGCTCGCCGAGCGGCGCGGCCGGAGCGAGCGCCGTGCACCACACTCCGAGCGCCACGGCACACCGGAAAGCATTGCGCCGCAGGCGAAGCGGTTCGTCAGCGCGCCTCGGCGATCGTCGCACTACCGAGCACCTCGTCCCCCTGAGGGTCAGGGCGGTAGAGCACGAGCGTCTGCCCCGGCGCTACCCCGCGCAGCGGGCTACGGAGGTCGACGACGACGGCACCGTCATGGACGTGCGCGACGGCGTCGGCCGTACCGCCGTGAGCGCGCACCTGCACCGTGGCTTCGACCGGACCGTCGGGGGCGACCCCTGAGGTGAAGACCGGCCGCTCTCCGCGCAGCGAATGCACCTCGAGATCGGCGGCGTCACCGACGTAGACGGTGCCCGAGTCCGCGTCGATACCGGTGACATACCGGGGTCGACCGTCCGGACCGGGACCGGGGATGCCGAGCCCCTTGCGTTGCCCGATCGTGAAGCCGTGCACACCGTCGTGTTCGGCCAGCACGGCGCCGGTGGTGTCGACGACCGCTCCCCTGCGCACACCGATCCGCGCGCCGAGGAACGCCCGGGTGTCCCCCGTGGGGATGAAGCAGATGTCGTGGCTGTCCGCCTTGTCGGCGACCGACAGTCCCCGCCGGGCCGCCTCCTCGCGAATCTGCGCCTTGGGGGTGTCGCCGATCGGGAACACTGCATGACGCAACTGCTCGGCGGTGAGCACCGCCAGAACGTAGGACTGGTCCTTGTCATGATCCACGGCCCGGCGCAGCCGACCGTCGGACAGTCGCGCGTAATGGCCGGTGGCCACCGCATCGAAACCGAGCGCCAAGGCGCGAGCGGCCAACGCGGAGAACTTGATTCGCTCGTTGCAGCGAACACACGGGTTGGGCGTCTCGCCGCGCGCGTAGGCCTCCACGAAGTCGTCGATGACGTCTTCTTTGAAGCGATCGGCGAAATCCCAGACGTAGAAGGGGATGTCGAGCACATCGGCGACACGACGGGCGTCGCCGGCGTCTTCCTTCGAGCAGCATCCCCGCGAACCGGTGCGCAGCGTGCCCGGCGCCGACGACAAAGCCAGATGCACGCCCGTCACGTCGTGTCCGGCGTCCACCATGCGCGCCGCCGCCACCGAAGAGTCGACGCCGCCACTCATCGCAACCAGAACCCGCATGGCTACGCCCGTCCCGTCGCGCTCGCCAACGCCGCATGCCGCGCGCGCTCCACGGCCGCGGGCAGCACAGCCAGCACCGCGTCGATGTCGTCGTCGGTGCTGGTGTGTCCCAGCGAGAATCGGAGAGAACCGCGGGCGCTGGCCGGATCGGCCCCCATCGCGGTGAGCACGTGCGACGGTTGCGCCACTCCCGCGGTGCACGCCGACCCGGTGGAACACTCGATTCCCTTGGCGTCCAACAACATCAGCAGCGAATCACCTTCACACCCGCGGAAAGTGAAGTGGGTGTTGCCGGGTAACCGGCCGGCACCCGACGGGCCGTTGAGTTCCACGTCGTCGATGGTCGCGAGCACCTGGTCGATCATGCGGTCTCGCAGGGCACGCACCCGGGCCGCCGTGACATCCATGGTCTCGACGGCGTCGCGCGCTGCAGCGGCCATTCCGGTCACCCCGGCGACGTCCTGCGTGCCCGAGCGCACGTCGCGTTCCTGGCCACCGCCGTGAAGTTGCGGTACGCACGCGGTGTCCCGCCGCAGCAGGAGCGCGCCCGCGCCGGTGGGGCCGCCGAACTTGTGTGCGGTCACACTCATCGCCGACAGGCCCGACGCGGCGAAGTCGACCGGGATCTGACCGACCGCCTGCACCGCGTCACTGTGCATCGGGACACCGGCGGCCGCAGACACGGCGGCCAGCTCGGCGATCGGCATGATCGTGCCGACCTCGTTGTTGGCCCACATCACCGACACCAGGGCGACATCGCCCGCGTCGCCGATGGCGGCGCGCAGGGCCTCGGCGGTGACCATCCCGCGCCGGTCGACAGGCACCCAGGTCACCTCGGCGCCTTCGTGGTCGACCAGCCATTCGACGGCGTCGAGGACCGCATGGTGTTCGACGGGCGTGGTGACGATCCGGCGGCGGGCGGGGTCGGCGTCACGGCGGGCCCAGTAGATGCCCTTGACGGCGAGGTTGTCGCTTTCGGTACCTCCGGCGGTGAAGATCACCTCCGAGGGGCGCGCGCCCAAGAGGCCCGCCAGGGTCTCGCGGGACTCTTCCAGCCGACGCCGCGCCAGGCGGCCCGATCCGTGCAGTGACGAGGCATTCCCGACCGAGGTCATCGCAGAGGTCATCGCCTCGATGGCAGCTGGGCGCATCGGGGTGGTGGCAGCGTGGTCGAGATACACCGCGGACGCAGTCACAACGCTCCACAATAGCCGTGACGAGGCCCGCGCCCGCATTCGAGCACTCAGGCCGCCAGCGCGTGACCCTCTCCGCGGGCCTTGATCGCGATCGCGCTGGTCCCCCGCACAGCGGCCTCGCATCGCGCGGCCAGGTCGCGGCGATCCTCTCCCGGCAGCTGCAGTGATTCGACGCGGACGTGCACGACGGTGCGTTGCGCCGTGACGAGTCTGCGGATCGAGGTGAGCAGGCTGTCGTCACCGATGTAGGCCGCCACGGTGGACGCCCGTCCGTCGCGGTGGTGATAGCTCAGCCGCAGCGGTTGCACCGGACGGCCGGCGTCGATCGCGGCCTGGAACATCGCAGGGCGAAACGGCCCGTAACCCAGGCCACACCACGTCGTGCCTTCGGGGAACGCCACCACGGTGCGGCCGGCGCGTAGCCGCTCGGCGACCGCGTGCACCACCTCCGGCAACCGGCGGAGGTTGTCCCGTTCGATCGGGATGACCTTCATCAGCCGGGCCAGCGCCCCGAGCCCGGGCCATCCGATCATCTCTGCCTTGGCGACGAAGGCGCCCGGCATGACGGCGCCGATCGCGAAGATGTCGACCCACGAGACGTGCCCGCTGACGACGAGCACGCCGGGCACGTTGCGAATCGGCCCGCCGGACACCGTGATCCGAATCCCCAGGCAGCGCAGCACGATTCGGCAGTATCGGCGCTGCAGATGCGATCGGCCTGGCAGCGGAACGGCCAGCACCGGCAGCGTCGGGAGCAGTACCACGGTCAGCGCCGCGCGCAACGTCACGCGGAAAGCGGTGGCGGCGCGCCGGCTCGAC
Source organism: Mycobacterium sp. IDUB_1 (assembly GCF_055419625.1). Classification (NCBI taxonomy): domain Bacteria; kingdom Bacillati; phylum Actinomycetota; class Actinomycetes; order Mycobacteriales; family Mycobacteriaceae; genus Mycobacterium; species Mycobacterium sp. IDUB_1. Next base: position 485,884 of record NZ_JBVAYA010000004.1, read on the forward strand.
GTGGCGGTGCCCGCCGAGATGCAGGCCGGGCCGCACGAGGCGGCGGGCAACCAGGCGTGCGGGCGGGCGCTCACGATGCGCCCACCGTCGAGGTCGCCGCGCCCGCCGAGCGCAATCTCGTCAGATAGCGGATGTCGGCCCTGCGCTTGTCGAGCAGCGCCGGGAAGTCGCCGACGCCGAAGTCCGGATCGTGGGCGGGTTCGCCGCAGACCTGGGCGCCGAGGCGCAGGTATCCGCGCATCAACGGCGGTACCGACACCCGGGCGGGCGGGGCGATGTCGTCCAGGTTGCGGCCATCGACCAGCACCGGCCGGTACGGGCGGACGGTGAGGTCGCGCGGCGCGCGGTGGCGGCGCATCACGAAGTCGCGGACGCCGCGCAGGTGGGTGCCGGCGGGTTCGACACCGGCCGGGTCCGCGACGGGCACCGAGACGCACCCGGTCACGTAGTCGTAGCCGCTGTGGTCGAGGTAGGCCAGGATGCCCGACCACATCATCAGGACGACGGCACCGTTGCGGTGCCCGTCGCGCACCACGGCCCGACCCATCTCGACCAGCGACGGCCGCAGCGCGTCGAGGGCCGAGACGTCGAACTCGGTTGCGGTGTAGAGGCCGCCGGCGGCGATCGCACCCGGCGGCGGCAGCATGCGATAGCAGCCGACCAGCTCGCCGGTGCGGTCCTCGCGGACCAGCAAGTGGTCGCAGTATTCGTCGAATCGGTCTCTGTCCAGACCACTCGAGTCCCGGCCACTGCCGCCGTCGGCGAGGGTGAATCCGGGCTCAGAGGTGAACACGTCGTAGCGCAGCCGCTGGGCCGCCTCGATCGAGGCGTCGTCACGGCACAGCAGGAGCGAGTAGCGGGGCGCCGTACCGGCCGGCATGTGTGTGTCGTGGACGTCCTGGGCGGAGATGAGTACAGAAGCAGTGCTCATGGTCAGCACGGTCGCGCAGGCGATCGGCGCGACGGCAAGCGGTGCGTGACGTGTTCATGAGCGGTGGGTGACGGTTCGGGTGCGCCCCCGGACGTTCGAGGCTCGAGACAGCGAGCGGCCCCCGTCCGCAAGGACGGGGGCCGCTCGGTGTGCCTGGAGGTGATCAGCCCTTGCGAGCCTTGATGGCCTCGGTCAGCTGCGGGGTGACCTTGAACAGGTCACCGACGATGCCGAGATCGGCGATCTCGAAGATCGGCGCCTCTTCGTCCTTGTTCACCGCGACGATCGTCTTCGACGTCTGCATGCCGGCGCGGTGCTGGATGGCGCCGGAGATTCCGAGCGCGATGTAGAGCTGCGGCGAGACCGTCTTACCGGTCTGGCCCACCTGGAACTGGCCCGGGTAGTAGCCGCTGTCGACGGCCGCACGCGACGCGCCGACGGCGCCGCCGAGCGAGTCGGCGAGCTCTTCGACGACCTTGAAGTTCTCTTCGCTGCCGACACCACGGCCGCCCGAGACGACCACGGTCGCCTCGGTGAGCTCCGGACGGTCACCCTGGACAGCGGGCTCACGCTTGGTGATCTTGGTCGCGTTCTCCGCGGGTGCGGGCACCTCGACGGAGACGACCTCGCCGGCACCGTCGGACGGCGCGGCCTCGATCGAGCCCGGACGCACGGTGATCACCGGGGTGTCACCGACAGCCTCGGCCTCGACGGTGTACGCCCCACCGAAGATGGAGTGGATGCCGACGCCACCCTCGCGGACCTCGACGACGTCGCTGAGGATGCCCGCGCCGATACGCGCGGCCAGCCGTCCGGCGATCTCCTTGCCGTCGGCGCTGGAGGCGAGGATGACCGCCGCAGGCGATGCGGACTCGGCCAGCGAGGCGAGCACGTCGACGTACGGGGTGATCAGGTAGTTCTCGGCGTCGTCCGATTCGGCGACGTAGATCTTCGCGGCGCCGGCCGATTTCAGTCCGTCGACGAGCCCGTCGGCGGTGCCGGGCTTGCCCACCACGACCGCGGCGGGCTCACCCAGGGTGCGGGCGGCGGTGATCAGTTCGGAGGTGACCTTCTTCAGCGCACCTTCAGCGTGCTCCACGAGCACAAGTACTTCAGCCATGAGATTCGTTGCCTCTGAGTCTTTCGGTGATGGAAGGGGGAGTTTTTCGGGGTCGGCCGGGGGTCTGCCTAGACGATTTTTTGAGCGACCAGGTACTCGGCGATCTTGGTGCCGCCCTCGCCCTCGTCGGTGACCTTCTCGCCCGCGGTCTTGGGCGGCTTGGGCGTCGACGACAGCACCTTGGACCCGGCGTTGGCGACGCCGACCTCGTCGGACTCCACGCCGATCTCGGCGAGGGTCAGCTTCGTCACTTCCTTCTTCTTGGCGGCCATGATGCCCTTGAAGGACGGGAAGCGGGGTTCGTTGATCTTCTCGTTGACGCTGACCACGGCGGGCAGGGTCGCCTCGAGGGTGAACACGCCGTCGTCGGTCTCGCGCTCGCCGGTGACCTTGCCACCTTCGACCGTGAGCTTGCGCACGTGGGTGAGCTGCGGCAGGCCGAGGTACTCGGCGATGATCGCCGGGACGGCGCCACCGGTTCCGTCGGTGGCCTCGTTACCGGCGATGACCAGCTCGGTGCCTTCGATGGTGCCCAGCGCGCGGGCCAGCGCCCAGCCGGTCTGCACCATGTCCGAACCGTGCAGGCCCTCGTCGACGAGGTGCACCGCCTTGTCGGCACCCATGGACAGCGCCTTGCGGATCGCCTCGGTGGCACGCTCGGGACCGGCGGTGAGCACCGTCACCGTGCTGTCGCCGCCTTCGCGCTCCTTGATCAGGAGCGCTTCCTCGACAGCGCGCTCGTTGATCTCATCGAGCACCGCATCGGCGGCCTCACGATCCAGCGTGTAGTCACCGTCGGAGAGCTTGCGCTCCGACCATGTATCGGGAACCTGCTTGATCAGAACCACGATGTTCGTCATGAGTTCGTCCTTCTCGAAGGGGCCGGTGACCGGCCCGCCTTATCACGTTTGGAGCTCTCACCCCCATGTTACCAGTGGGTAACTTAAGGCGGTTCGCAAAAACACCATAGCTGGTCGAAGTACGCGGTCTCGCCCGCCCGGGTGCGACGAACTATTCGTCATCGCTCGGTTACGGGTTAGCCTGCCTTCCGATGAGCACACACGTGACCACCTCCGAGGTGGGTGAGCCGCCGGCCGATGCGCCGATGGCGCTGACCGGCGAGCGAACCGTGCCCGACGTCGCCGAGGAGAATTACTGGTTCCGCCGCCACGAGATCGTCTACCGCGACCTGGTCGCCCGGCTGGCCGAGCGCTTCGCCGACGCCGATGTGCTGGAGGCCGGATGTGGCGAAGGTTACGGCGCCGACCTGATCGCAGGCGTCGCGCGCCGCGTGATCGGTCTGGACTACGACGAGTACGCCGTCGCCCATGTGCGGGCCCGCTACCCCAGGGTCGACATGCGCCACGGCAACCTCGCCGAACTGCCGCTGCCCGACGAGTCGGTGGACATCGTCGTCAACTTCCAGGTGATCGAGCACTTGTGGGACCAGGGCCAGTTCGTCGCCGAGTGCCGACGGGTGCTGCGCCCGGGCGGCCTGCTGCTGATGTCGACGCCCAACCGCATCACCTTCACCCCCGGCAGCGACACCCCGGTCAACCCGTTCCACACCCGCGAGCTCAATGCCGCGGAGCTGACCGAGCTGCTGACCGACGCGGGCCTTCACCTCGACGGTCTGTACGGCGTCTACCACGGCGCCCGCCTGCGTGAGCTGGACGCCCGACACGGCGGATCGATCATCGACGCACAGATCACCCGCGCACTGTCCGATGCGCCGTGGCCGGCCGATCTGCTCACCGACATCGCCTCGATCACGATCGAGGACTTCGACATCGATCGCGACACCGATCGGAACATCGATGAGAGCCTCGATCTGGTCGCGATCGCGGTACGGCCGTGACATCGGGGCAGCCGAGCGCCGAGCCGGTGCCGGGACTGTTCACCTTCGTCCTGCACACCCACCTCCCCTGGCTGGCCCACCACGGCAGATGGCCGGTGGGTGAGGAATGGCTCTACCAATCGTGGTCGGCGGCCTACCTGCCGCTGGTCCGGGTGCTGCGCACGCTGGCCGCGGAGAACCGACGGCATCTACTCACCCTCGGCGTCACGCCCGTGGTGGCCGCCCAGCTCGACGATCCGTATTGCCTGCAGGGCATGCACCACTGGGTGGCGAACTGGCGGCTACGCGCCCGTGAAGCCGCGACGATACGCACCCCGACCGGTCCGTCTCCTGCTTCTGCGCCAGAAGCGTTGCGCCGCTTCGGCTCCCGCGAACTGGCAGAGGCCGACCGGGAGCTCGCCGAGTTCGAGACGCTGTGGCGCCACGGCGGCAGCCCAGTGCTGCGCGAGCTGATCGACGGTGACGTCATCGAGCTGCTGGGCGGCCCGCTGGCCCACCCGTTCCAGCCCCTGCTCACCCCGCGACTGCGCGAATTCGCGTTGCGCGAGGGCCTCGCCGACGCCGGCCAACGCTTCGCCCACCAACCGGCAGGCATCTGGGCGCCGGAGTGCGCCTACGCCCCGGGCATGGAGATCGACTACGCCGCAGCCGGCGTCGGCCACTTCATGGTCGACGGGCCGTCCCTGCACGGTGACACCGCCCTGGGCCGGCCGGTCGCCGACTCGCCGGTCGTGGCGTTCGGCCGCGACCTGACCGTGAGTTACCGCGTGTGGTCGCCGCGCTCGGGATACCCCGGCCACGCCGCCTACCGCGACTTCCACACCTACGACCATGCGACCGGGCTCAAACCCGCCCGGGTCACCGGGCGCAATGTGCCCTCCGACGAGAAGGCGCCCTACGATCCCGAGCGTGCCGCGGCCGCCGTCGACGCCCACGTCGCCGACTTCGTCGCGACGGTGCGGGAGCGCCTCCTCAATGAGAGCGCGCGCATCGGCAGGCCCGCTCACGTCATCGCGGCGTTCGACACCGAACTCTTCGGACACTGGTGGTACGAGGGGCCGCAGTGGCTCGCGCAAGTCCTGCGCGCGCTGCCGGAGGCCGGTGTCCAGGTCGGCACCCTGGCCGACGCACTGGCCGCCGGTTACGTCGGCCAACCGGTCGAATTACCGCCCAGCTCATGGGGATCTGGTAAGGACTGGCAGGTGTGGTCGGGAGAGCAGGTGGCCGACCTCGTGCGGCTCAACACCGAGGTCGTCGACACCGCGCTCAGCACCGTGGACAAGTCCCTGGCGCATTCGGCGGCCCTCGGCTCACCGGGCCCACGGCTGCTGGTCGCCGATCAGATCCTGCGGGAGACCCTGCTGACGGTGTCCAGTGACTGGCCGTTCATGGTCAGCAAGGACTCGGCCGCCGACTACGCCCGCTACCGCGCGCACCTGCACGCCCACGCGACCCGCGAGATCTCCGACGCGCTCGCCTCGGGCCGCACCGAGCACGCCGAACGTCTTGCCGCCGGCTGGAATCGCGCCGACGGTCTGTTCGGTGCGCTGGACGCCCGCCGACTCCCGAGCCCGTGACGATGAAGATCCTTCTGGTGTCGTGGGAGTACCCGCCGGTGGTGATCGGCGGGCTCGGCCGGCACGTGCATCACCTTGCCACCGAACTCGTCGCCGCCGGCCACGACGTCGTCGTGCTCAGCCGCAGGCCGACCGGCACCGACCCCGCCAGCCATCCGACCGCCGACGAGATCAGCGACGGCGTGCGTGTGATCGCCGCCGCCGAAGATCCGCACGAATTCGCCTTCGGCATGGACATGATGGCCTGGACCCTGGCGATGGGCCATGCGATGGTGCGCGCCGGCCTCACCCTCGGCGACTGGCGGCCCGACGTCGTGCACGCCCACGACTGGCTGGTCGCCCACCCTGCCGTCGCGCTGGCGCAGTTCTTCGACGCGCCGCTGGTGTCCACCATTCACGCCACCGAGGCCGGCCGGCACTCCGGCTGGGTGAGCGGTGCGATCAGCCGCCAAGTGCACGCGCTGGAATCCTGGCTGGTGCACGAATCCGATTCGCTCATCACGTGTTCGGCGTCCATGCGGGACGAGATCAGCTCACTGTTCGGCCCCGGCCTGCCCGAGATCGCCGTGATCCGCAACGGAATCGACACCGAGGGTTGGCCTTTCGCCATGCGCCGGCCACGGACCGGCCCCGCCGAGCTGCTCTACTTCGGCCGGCTCGAATACGAGAAGGGGGTCCACGACGCGATCGCGGCCCTCCCCCGCATCCGGCGCACCCACCCCGGCACCACGCTGACGATAGCCGGCGACGGCACGCAGCTGGCGTTCCTGACCGAGCAGGCCCGTCGGCACCGCGTGCTCAAGGCCGTCGACTTCGTCGGCCTGGTCGACCACGAACAGCTCCTGGCGCTGCTGCACCGTGCCGACGTCGCGGTGCTGCCGTCGCGCTACGAGCCGTTCGGCATCGTCGCGCTGGAGGCCGCGGCGGCCGGCGCACCCCTGGTGGTGTCCGACGCGGGCGGTCTCGGCGAAGCCGTCGGCCACGGCACCACCGGTCACACGTTCCCGCCGGGCGATGTGGCCGCGTTGGCGGCCGCCGTACGCACCGTGCTCGATGCCCCCCACGCCGCCCAGCGGGCCGCCACGGCCGCGCGTGAGCGACTCACCTCCGACTTCGCGTGGGCGACGGTGGCCGCCGAGACCGCGCAGGTGTATCTCGGCGCCAAGCGCGGCGAACGCCGCCCCCAACCGCGCCGACCGATCGCCGAACTGGCGCTGCCCGAGCGGCACCGCGAGGGTTAGCGGGAGGCCTTTTTCCGTTCGATGTCGGCCAGCGCTGCCGCCAGTTCGGCGCGCTGGGCAGCTGAGGTCTCCCACGAGGTCTTGCGGTTCTTGACCACCTTGGCGGGCGCCCCCACCGCGATCGAGAAGTCCGGGATGTCGCCGCGGACCACCGCGTGCGAGCCGAGCACGCAGCCGCGCCCGATCGTGGTGTTGCGCAGCACGCTGACCTTGACCCCGACCCACGTATCGGGGCCGATGCGCACCGGGCCCTTGACGATGCCCTGGTCCTTGATCGGCAGCTCGATGTTGTCCATCCGGTGGTCGAAGTCGCAGATGTAGCACCAGTCGGCCATCAGCACCGAATCGCCGAGCTCGATGTCGAGGTAGGTGTTGATCACGTTGTCGCGGCCGAGCACCACCTTGTCGCCGATCCGCAGCGAACCCTCATGGCAGCGGATGGTGTTCTTGTCGCCGATGTGCACCCACCGGCCGATCTCCATCTGCGAGAGCTCCGGGGTGGCCTGGATCTCGACGCCCTTACCGAGGAACACCATGCCGCGGGTGATGATGTGCGGATTGGCGAGCTTGAACTTCAGCAGACGCCAGTACCGGACCAGGTACCACGGCGTGTAGGCGCGGTTGGCGAGAACCCATCTCAACGACGCCACCGTGAGGAAGTTCGCCTGGCGAGGATCCCGCAGCCGCGATCCACGCCAGCGCTTGTGCAGCGGCGCGCCCCACATCGTCGTCATGGCCGGAAAGCCTACGCGAGCGTGGAACCCCGAACGGTTACCCTCACGGGGGCTGACGTCCACCGCGACAAGAAGGGAACCCGTGCTCCGGCGAATCATCGTGCTGGCCAGCGCCGTGCTCGTCGCCGTAGCCACCTCGTCATGCGGGACGACCGATTCCTGGGTCGATGCCCGCGCAGCCTCCGGCTGGGCCGCCCAGTACGCCGACGCCGCCAACCGGAGTTCTGTCGCACGAGCCGGCGCCGACACGTTGCGCCTGGAGTGGGTGCGCTCGGTCAGAGGTGAACTCGCCGCGCAGGTCGCGCTGGGTTCGGGCAACTACCTCGCGGTCAACGCCCAGACCGCCGGCGGCTGCTCGCTGATGGTCTGGGAGACCAACAACCGGGCGCGTCAACGGTGGTGCACGCGCCTCTGGCAGGGGGGCGGCCTCTCCAGTCCACTGTTCGACGGCTTCGACAATCTCTATGTGGGCCAGCCTGGCGCGGTGCTGTCGTTCCCGCCGACGCAGTGGATCCGCTGGCGCCAGCCGGTGATCGGTATGCCGACCACGATGCGCTTCCTGGACCCCGGTCACCTGCTGGTGGTCACCCACCTCGGCCAGGTGCTGGTCTTCGACGCGCACCGGGGCACAGTGGCGGGCACGTCTGTGGACCTCGTGGCGGGCCTGGATCCGCGCGACTCGGAACGTGGTCTGCAGGACTGCCGGCTCGGCGGGCCGGAGTGTCCCGTAGCTGCCGCGCCGGCCTACTCCGAGTCCTCCGGCGTCATCGTGGTGACGTTGTGGCCACCCAGCGCCGGGGAACCCGAACTGGTCGGTCTGCGCTACCGGCCGGGACAGACCCCGCTGATCACCCAGGAGTGGACTAGCGACGCCGTCGGCCGCGGTCCGCTGGGCAGCCCGGTCTTCTCCCCGGACGGCAACACCATCTACGTCAACGGCCGCGACGAGCGGCTGTGGGCGATCAACGCCGAGGACGGTTCGGTGAAGTGGTCACAGCCGCTGGACTACCTGGCGCAGACCCCGCCCTCGGTGACGCCCGAGGGGATGATCGTCGCCGGTGGCGGCCCGGGTGCCACGCTGACCGCTATCCGCGACACCGGTGACGGGCCGGAACGGCTGTGGCGCCGCGACGACACGGCGCCGCTGACGACGAGCAGCATCGCGGGCGTCGGATACACCGTGACCCCTGACGGCGACGGCATGGCTCTGACGGTGTTCGACCTGGGCGACGGGCACACCGTGCACAGCTACCGCCTGCCCAACGCGACGGGCTGGCCGGTCGGGGTGTCCGTCGGTCACGATCGCCGCGTGGTGACCGCGACGAGCGACGGCCGGGTCTACGGTTTCGCGCCGGCTTGACCTGTCAGGCCATCATCGCGGCGACGGCCGAGCGAGGCACCGTGGCCTGCAGCGCGCCGCCGGCGCCGGCCATGATCTCGCCCTGGCCGAAGAAGAAGATGATCGAGTCGTCCGTCACGGCGAACTCCGAGTACTTGGCCGGATCGAGGCCGTCGGACGGGGTGATCGGGGAATCGACGCCCAGTTGACGGGAGATCTCGGACTGCACGATCGGGAAGATGACGTCCAGGGGCCGGGTGTCGGGCTTGAACAGCGACGCGAAGGTGATCGGAGCCTTCTTGGCGACGTCCCAGTTGAACGACTTGTACCAGGTCTGCGGGTGCGCGCCGCCGACGTTCTCGTACACCTCGAACACGACGCTGCGGGTGCCGCCGTCGTCGGGGCCGCTGCGATACCCCGCGCCCTTGCCGTCGAGAACGTACGGCAGGTTCCACGAGCCCGGCATCTCGGCGACGTTGACGAAGCCGTCCCGGGTCTGGGTCAGGTAGCCGATCAGGGCCTGCTGGTCGGGATAGTCGGCTGGAAACGTGAAGTCGACGGTGTAGGTGGGGTTGTCCATGTGCACGGTGCACACATGCTGCGCATCGACCGTGCCGCCCAGATCGGTGCACGCCGGTTCGGCCGCGGCGGCCGGGATAGCGACGGAGCCGGCGAACACACCGGCGGCCAGAAGGGCGGCGGCGATCACGCGCATCGTCAACAGCATCCTCATCGTCGGCGCCGTAGTCGCTCGGGGGCGCGGGGTGGACTTCGGTGGTGGGAACAGTGGTGGAAGTGCGTTCACCGCCAGGGTACGTGAGGGTTCACCGTGACGGACGGCATATGAATGCCGTTGCCCTGCTTGAGGCTCCGGAACCGAGACGGGTGATGACGACCGATGCCCGCTCCGCGCCGCGCAGCCGCATGCGTTTGCGCAGAGCGTCGGGATCGACGTCCACACCGCGGACCAGGAATTCGACCGCGCCCACTGCGCGCGCCGAAAGCGCCTGGCGCAGGTGGCGTTCGCTGTAGGCGAGTTGCTCGAGCACCTCGAATCCGCGCACGCCGTCGGGCAGCCCGTCCCCGGACAGGTAGGCGATGTCGGGATCGATCTGCCAGAGCCCGTGCCGCGCCGCGTAGTGGCGCACCAGGCCTGCGCGCACGACCGCCCCGTCGGGGTCGACCAGCCAGCGGCCTGCCGGCGCGACGCCGCAGTCGTCGGGGTCGGTGTCGACGACCTGCTCCCCGGTGTCGAGGACCGTCGCGCGTCGGCGCACCCGGTCTCTCGTCAAGCCCGGGGACCACAGGCACGCCTCCCGCACGCTCCCGGCGAGTGAGGTCACCTCGATCTCCCCGGTGAAACCCATCTCCTCGACGACGTCGAAATCGATTCCCGGAGCGCACTTCACCGCGTGATCACGGTCGGCCAGTGCTTCGAGCAGATCATCGAGGGGCGGCTGGTAGGCGCGGGGGTCGAAGCGGCGCGACGATCCGGTTCGCCGCGCGGGGTCGGCGAGGATGACCGCATCCCTACTGACGGGGTGCAGCACGTCGGCGCGGCAGAGCGGCACCCGGGCGCCGACGTTGTGGCGCGCCATCGCCAGCCGGACCGGATCGAGATCACTGCCCATCACCGATGCTGCCGAATCCGCAAGCGCCACAAGCTCGGAACCGATCGAACAGGTGGCGTCGTGCACGGCTGCGCCGACGAGCCGTCGCGCGCGATGAGCGGCGACCGGCGCCGCGGTGGCCTGCTGCAGCGCCTCGTCGGTGAACAGCCACTGCGCCGCGCCGTCGAATTTGGCGGCGGCCTTGCGCCGCAGACGCACGGTCTCCACCAGCACCGCGGCACGCTCGCCGAATTGCTTTCGCGCCGTTGCCACATCGGTGACCAAGGTGGTGGCGGTCAGGTCCAGCAGGTCGACCTCGGCGAGCGCCTGCCGACCGGATTCGGTGCGCAGGAAGCGAACATCGTCGAGTCCGAACGCTACGACGATGCGCCGCCCGGCTTGACCCCCGTGATCATCACGTTGTAGAACCAGCCCTTGGGCACGACCCGGCGCCACACGGTGGAGTCCACCCACGACAACGTCGTCCAGCTGGAGAACGCGAATTTGGCCCAGCCCCAGCCGAGGCGTCCGGGAGGCACTGCCGCCTCGAACGTCCGGACCGGCCAGCCGAGCATCGCCGCAGTGAATTCCTCACTGGCCGTGCGCACCTCGACGGCGCCGGCGCCGGTCGCCATGCGCTCGAGGTCGCTCGGGTCGAAGGTGTGCAGATCGACGACCGCCTCGAGTGCTGCAGCCCGTGAGGACTCGTCGAGCTCGGCCTGCGGGCGACGCCAGCCCGAGAGCATCGGCAGCTTCGTGACGTTGGTGGCGATCCGCCAGGTCAACGTCGACAGTTCGCGGGCGTAGCGGTTGCCCACAGTGGTCGGCTCCCCCGCGAACACGAAGCGGCCGCCCGGCTTGAGCACGCGCACGACCTCGCGCAGCGACAGCTCGACGTCGGGGATGTGGTGCAGCACCGCGTGCCCGACCACCAGGTCGAATGTGTCGTCCGGGTAGGGGATCCCCTCGGCGTCGGCGACGCGGCCGTCGATGTCCAGCCCGAGAGACTGGCCGTTGCGGGTGGCCACCTTCACCATGCCCGGGGACAGGTCGGTCACCGACCCGCGCCGGGCGACCCCGGCCTGGATCAGGTTGAGCAGGAAGAACCCGGTCCCGCAGCCCAGCTCCAGCGCGCGGTCGTAGGGCAGCTGCCGCTGTACTTCCTCGGGCACCGCGGCGTCGAAGCGGCCACGGGCGTAGTCGACGCAGCGCTGGTCGTAGGAGATCGACCACTTCTCGTCGTAGGTCTCGGCTTCCCAGTCGTGGTAGAGCACCTGGGCGAGCTTGGTGTCGTGCATCGCGGCGTCGACCTGCTCCTTGGTCGCGTGCGGCGTCGGAGCCGGGTCGGCGACATCAGACTGGGCGCCGGGTTCCTTCGTTGTCGTCATGCAGGGCAGCCTAACGCTCTGAGGCGGAGGCCGGTCATGGCCGGTCGAAGGCGGCCTTGGCCGCAGCCAGCGCATCGGGCGGGTAGTCGAGGAAGCGGCGCGCCCTCGACAGGGCGGCGTCGTACACGCCGTCCGGTGACACCAGCTCGTCGACAAGGCCGAGCTCGAGCGCTTCCCGCGCGTCCACGAAACGACCGGTGAACACCAGGTCGCGGGCCTTGCTGGGACCGACCGCCGCGGTGAGGCGCGCTGCACCACCGGCGGCGGGAACCATCCCTGCCAGGATCTCCGTCGCTCCGAACTTCGCATTGTCACCACTGACCCGCCAGTCGGCGGCCAGTGCGAGGGCCAGCCCTGCACCGAGGGCATAGCCGGTGACGGCGGCGATCGTCGGGCGCGGCATTCGGGCGAGCGCCTCGACCGCTGTCTCGCACAGTTGCGCCGCGACCGCGGCCTCCTCGCCGGTGAGGGTCTGCAGCTCGGGCATGTCTTCGCCGGCGGAGAAGATCTCATGGCCGCCGAAGACGATGATGGCGGCGAGATCGGACCGCTCCCCCAGCTCGTTGGCGGCGTCGGCGAGCTCCCTGTAGACCTGGCGGGTCAGCGCATTGGTCGGCGGACGCGAGAGCAGTAGCGTCGCGATCCGGGGCTCGTCGTGGGCCTGATCGCTGCCGGTGTGGACACTGACGAACTCCCTCACGGTTGCGGAGCGGCGTCGGTGTGGCCCTGGGGGGCGCGGCGGTTGCGGGCGGCGTTGTAGCGGTCGCTGTTGAAGAACTCGATCTCCCAGTTTCCGCCCGGCTTCGCTGCCAGCGTCGGCTCGATCGCGGTGATCTGCCGCTCGACGGCGAGCACCTCGGCCACGCTACGGCCGGCCAGCGCGTCGAGCTGCGTCCACGTCGGCGGGAGCAGGAAGCTGCGTCCTTCGGCGAAATCGTCGAGGGCGGCCTCCGGAGTCACCCAGCCCGCCTTGTCGGTTTCGGTGTTGTCACCGTCAGCGCGCTGCCCCGCAGGTAGCGCGCCGACGAAGAAGTAGGTGTCGTAGCGGCGGGTGCGCTCTTCCTTCGGCGTGACCCAGTTCGCCCACGGCCGCAGCAGATCAGAGCGCAGCACGAGGTTCTCGGCGCGCAGGAACTCGCCGAACGACAGCTGCTTGCTTTCCAGCGCAGCACGCTGTTCGCGATACACCGAGGCGTCGTCGACGAGCAGGTCGGGATCGTCGGCCGACCCCGCGAACAGCACCCCGGATTCTTCGAACGTCTCCCGCGCGGCAGCGCACACGAGCGCCTCGGCGAGCTCGCTGTCGACGCCGAAGCGCTGCGCCCACCAGCTCGGGTGGGGTCCGTGCCAGGCGATGTCGGCGTTGCGGTCGCGGTCGTCGACCCCGCCGCCGGGAAACACCATCACCCCGGCGACGAACTCCATCGCCGCGTGCCGGCGCATCAGGAAGACTTCAATGCCGCCTGCGATGCCTCGGCGCGTGTCCCGCACCAGCATCACGGTCGCGGCAGGCCGCGGGACCAGCGGATCGTCGGAATTCGTCGACGAAGCCATCAACGCCTCCTGTGCGCGGCTCGGCTGCGCGTGCGGCGTGCGAAGTAACGGCCGTCGATCAGGTCCAGCGCGATCGACTGACCGAACGCGGCGGACAGATTGTCGGCGGTCAGGACGTCGGTCAGCAGGCCGGCATCGACGACCGCACCCTCGGACAGGATCAGGCAGTGGGAGAAACCGGGTGGGATCTCCTCGACGTGGTGGGTGACCAGCACCATCGCGGGCGCGTCCGGGTCCAGTGCGAGGTCGCTGAGGCGGGCCACGAGTTCCTCGCGGCCGCCGAGATCCAGCCCGGCGGCCGGCTCGTCGAGCAGCAGGAGCTCAGGATCGGTCATCAGCGCGCGGGCGATCAGCACCCGTTTGCGCTCGCCCTCCGACAGCGTGCCGTACGTCCGGTCGGCCAGGTGCTCGCCGCCGACGCTTTCGAGCATGTCGAGCGCCTGGGCGTAGTCGACGTCGTCGTATTTCTCGCGCCACCGGCCGAGCACCGCGTAGCCCGCCGACACCACGAGGTCGCGCACGATCTCGTCGTCGGGCACCCGCTGGGCGAGGGAAGCACTGCTCAGCCCGATCCGGGCCCGCAGCTCCGACATGTCCACTCGCCCGAGTCGCTCACCGAGGATGTGGGCGGTGCCGGACGACGGGTGTTCCATCGCCGCGGCGATGCGCAGCAGCGACGTCTTCCCGGCCCCGTTCGGACCGACGATCACCCACCGCTCGTCGAGCTCCACCGACCAGGTGACGGGTCCGACGAGAACCCGCCCGTTGCGCCGCAACGTGACCTTCGTGAAGTCGATGAGCAGGTCTTGATCGGCTGCTGGTTCTTCATCACGGGGGTCGGCAGGCACCCGCTCATCGTAGTCAGCTCGCCGTGCACTGCCCGCGCGCCTCGGCGAGCGGGCCCGCATCGGCGGCGGTGACCGGTCGGCGAACCTGCGCCCATCCACTCGCGGCGAGGAGCCGCTGCGGGGTGAGGCGGACGAACAGTTGCACCAGCGGTCCGATGCCGAAGGCATAGGCCAGAGTTCCGACGCCGACGGTGCCGCCGAGAAGCCAGCCGAGCGCCAGCACGGTGACCTCGATCGTGGTGCGGACCAGGCGCACCGATCGGCCGGTGGCGCCCACCAGTCCCGTCATCAAGCCGTCCCGTGGGCCGGGTCCGAGCCCAGCCCCGATGTAGAGCACCGTGCTCACAGCGTTGAAGACCACCGCCCCCACCATCAGCGCAACCCGCGCCGGGAGGGACTGCGGCGCCGTGATGAAGGACAGTGCGACGTCGACGGTCACGGCGATGACGACGACGTTGGCGACGGTGCCGATACCGGGCCGGTTGCGCAGCGGGATCCAGGCGAGCAGCACCGCCACCCCGACCACCGCCGACGCGGTGCCGATCGTCATGCCGGTACGTAGAGCCAGTCCCTGATGGAAGACGTCCCAGGGGTCCAGTCCGAGACCGGCGCGCACCATCATCGCCATGGAGGTGCCGTAGCCGGTGAGCCCGGCGAGCAACACGGCACCCCGCACGGCTCCCCTGCCGACTGCGGCCTTCACGAGTGGTCGGGGAAGTGCATGCGTATCGCGTCCAGTTCGGTGCGCATGCGGCGGGCGTCGGAGTCCCGCTCGTCGAGCGTCCCCCCGATCGACGGTAGGTAGTACAGATCAGCCAGCCTGAGGGCCAGTCGAGATATCCAGTGAGTCATGCCGCCATCTTCTGGCCCGACTGGCTTGCTTATCAATAGCCAGTTGGGCAATACTGGCCTCAATGACCGCTTCCATGACTGCCAGATCCCTCGATGTGGACCTTCTGTGCCGCGAACTGGGTAACTGGCGCACGTCCAGTCGCGCCGGACCGGCCTATCACGGCCTGTCCGACGCCATCCGGTTGTTGATCGTGGACGGCCGCATCCCGATCGGGGCGCGGCTGCCCAGCGAGCGCGCACTGGCCGAAGCGCTGCATGTCTCCCGGACCACCGTGACCGCCGCGTACACCCAGCTCCGCGAGGACGGCTACCTCAACGCCAGGCAGGGAGCGCGCAGCACGACAGCGCTGCCTGTCGCGCCGGCAGCGCCCTCGCTGACCATCCCGACCGCCAACTTGGCCGCCGCAACACTCTCCGCCCCCGCCGCGCTGGTGTCGCAGGCCTACTCCGAGGCGGCCGACCTGATCACCCCCTATCTGCGCGATATTGGCATCGAACTGCGCGGCGTGCCGGCCCTACGCGAGGCGATCGCCGAAAGATATTGCGCCAGAGGACTTCCCACCGATCCTGACGAGATCATGGTGACCACCGGTGCGCTGCATGCGATCGGGCTGATCCTGGCCACCTACACCCAACCCGACGATCGGGTGCTCGTCGAACAGCCCACCTACCACGGCGGACTCGCGGCGATGGCCACCCGCGGTGTGCGGCCGGTGCCCGTCGCGATGACCTCCACCGGCTGGGAGCTCGACGCCGTGGACGCGGCCATCCGGCAGTTGATGCCGAGCCTGGCATACCTGATTCCCGACAACCACAACCCGACCGGATTGACGCTGCCGCCGGCAGGGCGGCGCCGCCTCGCGCAGATCATCGCCGATACGCGCACCCGCACGATCATCGACGAGACCATCACCGACATGTGGCTCGACGAGCAGGTGCCGCCGCCGTTCGCGGCGTCGATGACGACGGGCAGAGAACTCGTGCTCACAGTCGGCTCGATGTCGAAGTCGTTCTGGGGCGGGCTGCGAATCGGCTGGATCCGCGCCGAGCGCACCACCTTGGCGACGGTCGCGGCGCTGCGTCCCGCGATCGACATGGGCACCCCGGTGTTCGAACAGCTGGCTGCGGCAAGGCTTTTGGCAGTCGAGAACGAGGTGCTCCCGGAACGGCGGGAGATCCTGCGGGCCCGGCGCGCGCTGCTGCTCGACCTGCTGAGCGAGCATCTGCCTGACTGGCGGCCCGCGCCCGGAACGGGTGGGATGTCGGTGTGGGTGCGGTTGCCGGCGCCGATGAGTTCGGCGTTGTCGGCGGCTGCGTCGCGGATGGGTCTGGAGATCCCTCCCGGCCCCCGCTTCGGCGTGGACGGCACGCTCGAGCGGTTCATCCGCGTGCCCTTCACGTTGCCCGACGATCAGCTCACCGAATCGATCGCGCTGCTGGCGAGGGCCTGGCGAACGGTGACCGGATCGGCCCCCACCGAACCGGCCGCAGTGGTCGTCTGAGCGCAGTTCTCGTCTGACTCAGTCCGGGATGTCGACCCGGCGCACCATACCGTCGAGAGCATCCGCGGCCTCGATCTCACCGCGGGTGATGCCGAGGATGAACAGCACCGTGTCGAGATAGGGGTGACTCAGCGAGGCGTCGGCCACCTCACGTAGCGCGGGCTTGGCGTTGAAGGCCACGCCCAGACCGGCGGCGGTCAGCATGTCGATGTCGTTGGCGCCGTCCCCGACCGCGACCGTCTGCTCCATGGGGACACCGAATTGAGCCGCGAAGTCTCGCAACGCCTTTGCCTTGCCTGGGCGGTCCACCACCGTGCCGGTCACGCGACCGGTCAACACGCCGTCGACGATCTCGAGGTGGTTGGCGGCAACGAAATCGAGCATCAGGTCTTCGGCGAGAGGTTCGATGACCTGTCGGAAACCGCCGGAGACGACACCGCAGTGGTAACCGAGTCGGCGCAGAGTGCGCAATGTGGTGCGGGCACCGGGGGTGAGCTCGATCTGGTCGGCCACCTCGTCGACGACGGCCGCGGGAAGCCCGGCCAGCGTCGCGACCCGTTCGCGCAGCGACTCCTCGAAGTCCAGTTCTCCGCGCATCGCGGCCTCGGTGATCTGGGCGACCTTTGCCTCCACCCCGGCCCGCGCGGCCAGCATCTCGATCACCTCACCCTGGATCAGCGTGGAGTCGACGTCGAAGACGATCAGACGCTTGGCCCGGCGCGACAGGCTGTAGTCCTCGACCGCGATGTCGACGGCCTGCTCGGCACTGACTTTGGCGAGGACGGTCTGCAGTTTCCGATATGCGCCGGTGGGCACCGAGACGCGCAACTCCAGACCGGTCACCGGATAGTCCGATACGCCGCGGATGGTGTCGATGTTGACGCCCAGTGCAGCGGCCTCGCGCGCCACGACGCCGAAAGCCCCTGCGGTGATGGGTCGGCCGAGCACGACGATGGTGTGGGTGGAGGGCTGACGCAGGACAGGCAGACCGTCGCTACCCTCGATCGTCACGTCGAGCCCGACGTCCCAGATGGCCTTCTGCACCTCATCGCGCAGCGTGATCCCGCCCGCAGCATCGGCCGGTCCCGCCACCAGGACAGCGAGCGTGAGACGACCGCGGACGACCACCTGCTCGACGTTCAGCAGCTCCACGTCGTGTGAGGAGAGCACCTCGAACAGCGCCGACGTGACACCCGGCTTGTCTCGGCCGGTGACGGTGATGAGCACCGACACCTTAGGCGTGGTCACCCCCGCAACGTCCGAGCGCGCGGAAGTCAGCTGCGAACTTCGACGTCGTCGATCCGCGTCACGTCGCCGTCTTCGGGTCCGTGCGCGCGCCCTACGTGGGCCTCCCGCCGCATGCGCTCCACCATGTGGGGATAGTGCAACTCGAACGCGGGCCGCTCGGACCGGATCCGGGGCAGCTCGGTGAAGTTGTGCCGCGGCGGCGGGCAGCTGGTGGCCCACTCCAAGGAGTTGCCGTAACCCCAGGGGTCGTCGACCATCACGGGCTCGCCGTAACGCCAGCTCTTGAAAATGTTCCACAGGAACGGCAGCGTCGACAGGCCGAGGATGAACGCACCGATCGTCGACACGATGTTCAGCGTGGTGAACCCGTCGCTGGGCAGGTAGTCGGCGTACCGGCGGGGCATGCCCTCGTCACCGAGCCAGTGCTGGACCAGGAACGTCGTATGGAAGCCGATGAACGTCAGCCAGAAGTGCACTTTGCCCAGCCGCTCGTCGAGCAGGCGGCCGATCATCTTCGGGAACCAGAAGTAGATGCCGGCGTAGGTCGCGAACACGATGGTGCCGAACAGCACGTAGTGGAAGTGCGCGATCACGAAGTAGCTGTCGGTGACGTGGAAGTCCAGCGGCGGGCTGGCCAGCAGCACACCCGACAGACCACCGAGCAGGAACGTGACGATGAACCCGACCGAGAACAGCATCGGTGTCTCGAAGGTCAGCTGCCCCTTCCACATCGTGCCGATCCAGTTGAAGAACTTGATGCCCGTGGGCACCGCGATCAGGAACGTCATGAACGAGAAGAACGGAAGCAGCACGGCACCGGTGGCGTACATGTGGTGCGCCCACACCGCGACCGACAGGGCTGCGATGCCGAGCGTGGCGTAGATCAGCGTGGTGTAGCCGAAGATCGGCTTGCGCGAGAACACCGGGAAGATCTCGCTGACGATGCCGAAGAACGGCAGCGCGATGATGTACACCTCGGGATGGCCGAAGAACCAGAACAGGTGTTGCCAGAGCAGGACGCCGCCGTTGGCCGGGTCGTAGACGTGGGCGCCGAGGTGCCTGTCGGCAGCGAGCCCGAAGAGTGCAGCGGTCAGCAGCGGGAACGCCAGCAGCACCAGGATCGACGTCACGAGGATGTTCCAGGTGAAGATCGGCATCCGGAACATCGTCATGCCCGGGGCGCGCATGCACACGACGGTGGTGATCATGTTGACCGCGCCGAGGATGGTGCCCAGACCGCCGACGGCCAGACCCATGATCCACAGGTCGCCGCCCGCGCCGGGCGAGTGGATCGAGTCGGTCAACGGCGAGTACGCCGTCCAGCCGAAGTCCGCGGCGCCACCGGGGGTGATGAAGCCGGCGATCGCGATCGTGGCGCCGAAGAGGAACAGCCAGAAGGAGAATGCGTTGAGCCGCGGGAACGCGACGTCAGGGGCGCCGATCTGCAGAGGCAGCACCAGGTTGGCGAACCCGAACACGATGGGGGTCGCGTAGAACAGCAGCATCACCGTGCCGTGCATGGTGAACAGCTGGTTGTACTGCTCGTTGGACAGGAACTGCAGACCCGGCACCGCGAGTTCGGTGCGGATGAACAGCGCCATCAGCCCGCCGATGAGGAAGAAGGCGAAGCACGCGACGCAGTACATGATGCCGATCAGCTTGTGATCGGTGGTGGTGATGAGCTTGTAGATCAGGTTGCCTTTGGGCCCGATGCGCGACGGGAAAGGACGCCGTGCCTCGAGTTCTCCGATTGGGGGCGCTTCGGCTACCAATTGGTCCTCCAACCTTCCTGACGCACCGGGATGGCACAGGCTTGCCGACACGCTTTCCCGGTGAAGTTCGACCGCAATCCTAACCCCCGAACCCGACAGAAGTCGGGGTGGTCCTACAAACTGTCGTAATCATGTCAGTTGCGGCGCCGCCGACCCGCGTGACCAGCATCGGGAGCCTCCTGGAGGACACCGGGTGTTACCGTCGGCGTCGTGTCGATGGGCGTCTCGATGGCAGCAGCACGGACCCGCCGACCAGGCGCGGTCCGCCTGCCCGTGATCGCGCTCGGCACGGCACTGACGGCCCTCCTGTCCGGGTGTGGCCAATCGGATCAGCCCGCGGCTCCCGGGGCCGATCCGACGTCGATCGTCACCAGCACCACCCGCATCGCCAGTGCCGGGGTGCTCGGCAACGACCGCCGGCCGGACGAATCCTGCGCTCCCGAGCCCGCACCACTCGATGACGGACCGCCCGAGCGGGAGGTGCGCAACGCCACGGGCCATGCCATCACTCCCCCGATACCGGACACCACGACCGTCGTCGCCGATCCGCAACGCATCGTGGCGCTCGCCGGCGACCAGCTCGACACGCTCTGCGCCCTCGGGCTGCAGTCCCGCGTCGTCGCCGCCGCACTGCCCGACGGCTCTCCCGACCAACCGTCCTATCTCGGCACCGCGATCCACGAGCTGCCGGCCGCCGGAAGCCGCACCGATCCGGACCTCGAGGCCATTCGCGGGGCGCGGCCCGACCTCATCCTCGGCTCGGTGGGGCTCACCCCCTCAGAGCATCCGGCACTCGCGCAGATCGCACCGACGGTGTTCACCGGTCCGCCCGGTACGGCGTGGAAAGACGATCTCCGCGCCGTCGGTGCCGCGACCGGTCGGCTCGACGCCGCCAACCGGCTCGTCGAGGATTTCGACCGCCAGGCCGACCGGGTCGGCACCGACACTGACGCCGTGCATTTCCAGGCCTCGGTGGTGCAGTTCACCGATACCACCATGCGGGTGTTCGGCACCGACAACTTCCCCGGCAGCATTCTCGCCGATGTGGGCGTAGATCGTCCTGCCTCACAACGGTTTTCGGACAAGCCCTACGTCGAGGTGGGAATCTCCGACGCCGATCTCTCGGGCTCGCCCGACTTCTCCGCCGCCGACGGGGACATCGTCTATGTCTCGTTCGCGACGGCCGAGGCGCGGGAGCGGGCTCCGAAGGTGATGAACAGCGACGCCTGGAGGAAGTTGTCGGCCAACCGCGACAACCGCGTGTACGCGGTCAACAACGAGATCTGGCAGACGGGCGAAGGAATCGTCGCCGCCCGCGGCATCATGGCCGATCTTCGACTGGTCAACGCTCCGATCAACTGATGCGGTCGTGGTGGCGCGCCTGCTGCCCGAACTGGTTGGGCTCCAGTGCGCCGTCGGGCAGGACCAGCTCACCGGACTCGATGCGCCGGCGGAGATAAGCGAACGTCTGGGCCGTCTGGGCGAACAGGTGCTCACCCGCCCGCAGCGCAGGCCGCGCCACCGTACCCGCGTTGGCGAACTGCGCAAGAGGGGCGACCTGGGTGTCGTAGTCGACATTGAAGAACAGCGGAAAGGAGTAACGCTCCTCGGCGACGCGCCGGACCCGATGGCTGGTGGCCACGTACACCCCGTTGGTCCACAGCTCGAGCAGATCACCGATGTTGACCACGTAGGTGCCCTCGATCGGCGGTACGTCGATCCACTCGCCGGCGCCGTTCTGCACTTCCAGCCCGGGCGCCGTCGGCTTGAGCAAGGTGAAGCATTCGTAATCGGTGTGCGCGCCGATCCCGGGCGCGTCACTGGCGTCCGAGTTGTAGGGGTAGTGCACCAGCCGCAGCTGACTCGGGGGCTTGGTGGTGTGGCGGGAGAAGACATCCGGATCCTCGCCGAGGGCCACCGCGAACGCGCGGAGCAACCGATGCCCGACGGCCATGATCGCGTCGTAGTAAGCGGTGACCGCCGCCGCGAAACCCGGCACCGCGGGCCAGGTGTTCGGCCCGAGCATCGGGTTACCGCTGAGGTATTCGGGATCGTCGGCGGGCAGATCCAGCCCGGTGTCGAAGGCTTCCTTGAAGTCACCGACGCCGGATTCGACCCCTTCCTCACCGATCGGAACATAGCCGCGATGGCATCCGGACAGGCCGATGTAGCTGCGCATCTTCTCCTCCAGCGGCAGGGCGAAGAATGCTTTCGTGGCTGCCAGCAGCTGATCGAAGAGGGCCTCGTCGATGCCCGATCCGCTGATGTAGAAGAAGCCGATGTCGCGGGCGGCGGCCCCGATCGATGCCGCGACCCCCTCCCGATCGGTGGGCTCCTCCGAGCGCAGACCGCTGATGTCGATGATGGGTATCGATGTGAAAGACGTTGCGCTGCTCACGATGTCGTGACTCCTTCTCGTGCGGTGATCGTCCAGCGCACACCGTCGGCGACGATGTGGTCCTCATGGCACGGCCAGCCCTGAATCCGCTCCGCGTCAGCGACCAGGGCGCCTGCGGCGGTCGCCCATCCGATCAGCCGGCCCACGCGCACCAGGACGGCGCGCTCGGCACCGGCAGACAGGAACAGCGCGCCGGCGGGTTCGGCCGGCCCGTACTCGCGGACCCAGTGCTCGGTGTAGCGTTCGTGAACCCCGGTCTCGATCAATGTGCTGTCTTCCCAACGCATTCGGCCGGCATCCGGGAGCTCGGTCGGTTCGGTGTCGACGTCGCGATGCCAGCTGAAGACGTCGTCGCTCTGGGACAGGGCGCCGGCGAAGCCGCGGGTGTCCACGTAACCGGTCGGTCCCTGCAGCCACAGCACATCGGTGGAGGTGTCCGGCGGCCCTTCGGCCGGCACCAGCAGCACGCGCCGCCAGAGTCCGATGCAGTCCTGTGCCGATACCTCGGTCATCGAGCCTCCTCCCAGCGGGCGCGGAGGCTCTGCATACCCGCGGGTGTCGGCGTGCCGATCGCTCTGACGCGGGCGAGCCCGCCGTCTGGATAGGCCTGCACCCGCAACGCGCAGACGTCGTCGACGGCCACCGCGAATCGGTGCCGCGTATCGGCCGCCAGCGGCGTGCGGTCCAGCACCGGCACGTCGAACGGCACCCTCGCCCAGCCGTTGAGGTCCGGACGGTGGCGGCTGGCCAGCACCGACACTTCGCGGGAGGAATTGAACACGAACCACGAGGTGTCGACCTCGAGGCGTCGCAGATCCGTCGGCACCGCGAACGAGATCAGGACCGCGTCGTGCGTCTCGGGCCCGACGTCGCGGCGCCTGCGTGTCTCCCAGCCATCACCCATCGTGCGGGGCCGGTCCGGTCGGATCAACGCACTGGCATCGGAATAGAAACTGTCGCTGGACCATTCGACGCGACCACCCTGTTCCAGCCCGGACACCTCGATGCTGACGTCACAGAATTCGGCCGGGTCGGGAAGGACCGTGCCGTAGACGCGCAGCCGGGCCACCCCGCCGTCAGAGGCGAGCCTGAGCCGAACGTGCGTCCACCGCCGGCGATCGGTCACCGGCAGCTTGTTGGCCGAATCAGGTTTGAGCGCGGTCCATTCCGTCAGCGGTGCCCAGTCCACTGTGGAGGCCGTCGGGTCCTGGGCGAGGCCGAGGACGCAGGCATCCACCCGGCACGCGGTCGGGTGATTTCCCGAGAAGAACCGGGTGTCGACGTCCACGGTGTGCACTACGCCGGGGGCGCCGAGCCTGACAATCGCCCAGTCACCCTCGGGCCCGGCGTGGCGTCGTGTCTCCCACCCGTCGACCACCTCGCCACGCAGGTCGTAGGTGCCGGGAACGAAGGCGGGTTCTGCCGGGTCGACGAGACGTTCTTTGACGCCGAACGATTCGTCGCTGGCGGCGACGACGCTTCCGCCGAGGATCCGTGACGCGAGGTCGACGTCGTTCTTTGGATTCATGAGTTCTGTGAATTCATGAGCCCTGCCCGTTCATGATCGAATGCCCCAGTGCCGCCGACAGGGGCCAGTGGCTTCGTGGGTTGGCCGGCCCAGGCGCGTACACGCCGACCTTGCTGGTCGACAGTCCGAGGCCCACCACCGCCTGGGCCAGCGCGACGGCCGCTGCGACGCCGTCGACCGCGGGCACTCCGACGTGTGTGGAGATGGCAGCGGTCACCCCGGCCATGCCCGCGCAGCCGAGGCAGATGACGTCGGCGCCGTCTTCGGCGACGGCGCGCGCCGCCTCGGCCACGATGGCGCGGACCGCGCCTGCCGGGTCCGCGTCCACCTCGGCGGTGCCCAGACCGCAGGCCCGGACGGACGCACAGTGCGCGTCCAGACCGGCCAGCAGCAGCCGGTCCTCGATCGGCGCGATCGACCTGGCCAGCGTCGTCACCACGGAGAAGCGGCGCCCGATCAGGTGGGCGACATGGGCGGCGCACTCGGCGATGTCGAACACGGGAACGGTCAGCATCTCGGCGAGCGCGTCGCGGCCGTGCTCGCCGAATCCCGCGAGGACCACGGCGTCGAAGTCGAACTCCCCCGCCTCCTGCAGGGTCGCGACGAGATCCATCACCGCGACCGCCGACAGGTAGCTCTCCGCTGCGGAGTCGATGGCGGTGGCCCCGAATGGTGCACTCCGACAGATGATCTCGGTACCAGGGTGGGCCGCTGCGGTGGCCGCTGAGGCGATCTCACCGGCCATCGACACCGACGTGTTGGGGTTGAGGACGAGCAGTCTCACGCCGTCACCCCCGCAGCCTCGTAGACCGGCCTGCCCTCCACCCACGTCCCGAGGACACGGCCACGCAGGACCATGCCGTCGTACGGAGTCAGAGGGTGCCGGTGCCGCAGATGTGCCGCGACCACGGGTTCGGTGGCGTCGGGGTCGAAAGCGCACAGGTCGGCGCGGGCTCCTGCGGCGATGCTGCCACGGTCGGTCCAGCCCGCCAGCCGCGCGGGCCGCTCCGACATCCATCGGCTCAACTCGGCCAGCCCGACACCGCGTTGCGCGGCTTGGGTCCAGACGGCGCGGGGGCTCACCTGAAGCGAGCTGATACCCCCGAACGCGGCGCCGAAATCGCCGGACCCCTTGAGTGCCGGCGCGCACGGCGAGTGATCCGAGACCACCATGTCGAGGGTTCCGCCGGCCAGCGCGGCCCACAGCGCATCACGGTCGTCACTGCGGCGGATCGGCGGGCAGACCGCGAACTGTGTTCCCCCCGCGGGAATCTGGTCGGCGGCGAACGTCAGGTAATGCGGACATGTCTCAGCGGTCACGGTGACACCGGCCGCTTTGGCGGCGGCAAGGACCTCGACAGTCTCAGCGCTCGACACGTGCACGATGTGGATACGCGCTCCGGTGTCGCGCGCCACCGCGACAGCCAGCTCGACGGCGCCGACCTCGGCAGCCGCCGGACGGGATGCCAGGAACGACATGTAGGACGGGCCCGATGGGGGTGCGCTCCCGGCCACGACGTCGTGATCCTCCGCGTGCACCAGCAACACCGATCCCAGGTCGGCGATCTCGCGGGCGGCGGCCGCGAACTCCTCCGGTGTGAGACGGCCGAAATGCGGGTTGCCGGAGTCGGCGAGGAAACACTTGAACCCGCGCACTCCCGCGTCGGCCAGCGGCCGCAACGCGCCGACGTTCTCGGGCACCACTCCGGCCCAGTACCCGACGGCGACGTGACATCGGCCCTGTGCCACCGCCCTTTTCGCGCCCAATGCGGCGACGGTCGTGGTGACCGGCAGCGAATCCAGCGGCATGTCGACCAGCGTCGTGATGCCGGCGCGCGCGGCGGCCTCGGTCGCGCTCGCGAACCCTTCCCAGTCGGGCCCGGGTTCGCTGACGTGGACATGGGTGTCGACGAATCCCGGTAGCAGCACCGCACCCCGCGCGACGGAGATCTCGGCGCGGGTGTCGTAGGCGGCATCGCGGACACCGACGTCGACGACGAAACCGCGCGCCACAGCCACCGATGCCGGCCGGATCTCGCCATCGATCAGCGCCCGATCGGCCCGCAGAACCAGGTCGATCACCGCGGGAACCGCTCGTCGAAGTGCCGTGTCATCTCCGGCCACACGTGCGGATCATGGCCGGGGATCAGCGGATACTCCTTCTCCTGGGCCAGTCTCTTGAGCCGCCGGATGGGTTCCACCGTGTCGGCGGGGTCGACGTCGATGAAGCCGCCGACCGGCAACTCGCCCTCGATGTTCTCCATGAGGTCGGCCGCGTCGAACGCGAAGACGTAGCCGGCGGGTCTCCCTGCCTCGCAGACGGTCTCGTCGAGTTCGACGACGAAGCTCTGATGCCCCGGGGTGTGCCCGTAGGTGGGGATCGCGGTGACACCGGGGGCGATGTCGGCCTCGCCGTCGGCGAGTTGCCAGTCGATCGTCGGGTCGTCGAAGTCGACCCGGAAGATCGCGTGCCGTTCGGGCTCCGGATGATTGGCCAGGCCGTACTCCACCTCGCGCCGCTGGGCGTGCACCGGCACCTTGCCGGCGAACAGTTTCAGCCCGCCGGCATGATCGGTGTGCAGGTGCGACACGGCCACCACCCGGATGTCGTCGACGTCGATTCCGATGCCGGACAACGACTCCTCGATCGGCTCCCCCGGCCCGGGCAGGATGGGCTGGTACTCGACACTCGGGTAATAACGGCGCCGCAGGTGCGGGTCGCGGATCAGCGCCGTGTTGAACCCGGTGTCGAGCAGAACCCAGCCGCCGTCGGTCTGCAGCAGCACCCCGGGAACCGGCTCCCGCAGACGGATGTCCGACGGTGCGCCGTGGACCGACACCGACTTCGGCAGGTCCTCCCACCCCAGGGTGAGCAGGACGATCCGGCGTACGCCGCTGCGCCGTGTCAGCGTCGCCATCAGCCCACCGACAGTGCCGCCAGGCGCAGCGAGTTCGGGTTCGTCACGACGTGGGCCGCTTCGACGCCCTTGAGCCACGGCTGAGCCACCATGAAGTCGTTGACGTCCGCGACGTTGAGCCAGCAGCCCGTCTTCACGGCTTCCTCACCGGCGGTGGAGAAGTCGGCGTCCGATCCGGTGGGCAGGCCCTTGGCCAGCGCATCGGTGATTCCCGGGGAGGAGCAGCCGAAGAAGTTCAGACCGCCGTCGGCATCCCAGGAGATGTGGCCCCAGGTGTAGGGCGACGGTGCGTCGGGCCACCCGAGGTAGGTCATGATCTCCGGCCCCGCCTGCCCGTCGCCACCGATCCACCCGTAGATCTCCGAGGTCGGGTACGCCTGCACCTTCGCCGTGAGACCGGCTGCGGCCAGCTGGGTTTGGAGCAGATTGCTGATCAGCTGGTTGTCTGGGTTGGACGAGTCGTAGCCGATGGTGACGGCCTTCTGGTCGGCGGGCAGGGACGCGGCGATGCCGGACAGCACCGACGGGTCGTGGGTCACCGATTGCTTGGCGTACTGCGCCTCCATGACGTTCGGCGGGTAGATCTGCTCGGCCTTCTTTCCGCGACCGAAATAGGTCTGCTTGACCAGCTCGTCGACGTCGACGGCTTGCATCACGGCGTTGCGGTTCTTCGCGTCGGCCATCATCCCCTTCTTGGGATTGATGTAGACGAAGTTCGACATCATGGTCGGCAGCGAGTAGTTGGCGAACGCCTTGTTGTCGAGGTAGGACTGCACCGCCGACGAGGGCAGGTCGTGCAGGATCGCGGCGAGCTGACCGTTGTTGAACTGCAGCTGCTGCGCCGAGACGTCGGTGATCACCGGCATCTCGACCTTCTCGAAATACGGCTTCGTGCCCCAGTAGTCCGCGAACGCGGTCAGCTCGTACTTCGAGCCGACCTCGGCGGCGGTCAGCGTGTACGGACCGGTGCCCAGATCGTGAGAGGTCAGGTAGCCCTGCGCGTTGTCGGCGCCCCCGTTCTTCTGCAGCCCAACGGGGCTGAGCATCCTCGGACCGTACGGACAGGCCAGGTAGTCGAGGAACGCCGAGTTGGGCGCCTTGAGCGTGACGGTGACGTCGTAGTCGCCCTGGGTGGTGACCGACTCGATGTCGGAGACCATGTACGCCGGCCCCTGGTTGACCGCGGCCCGCCGGTCGAAGGAGGCCTTCACCGCCGCGGAGGTGAACGGTGTTCCGTCGTGGAACTTCACGCCCTCGCGCAGTTTGAAGGTGTAGACCCGGTTGTCGGGTGAGGCCGTCCACTCGGTGGCCAGCAGCGGCTCGAGTTCGGGCTTCTCAGTACCGGCCTTGTACTGCAGCAGACCTTCGTAGGTGTTCGTGGTCAGCAGCAGGCCCTGGCCCGCGTAGTAGATGTCAGGGTCCGGCGGCTGGCCGATGTCCTGCAGGAACGACAGGTGCAACACCTTGTCGGTGGGCGCCGCATTGGGCGTGCTGCTGCCGGAATCCGATCCGCCGCAGGCACTCACTGTCAGGACGAGCGCAGCCAGCGCGGCGCCGAACCTCAGACGTCGGCTCATCGTGCCGCTCCTTCCAAAATGTTTGTCGCTGCACCGATTTCGGCGAACGCGTCGAGGATCTCCTCGGTGGTGCGCATCGCACCGGTCTGCAGGTACTCCATCGCATCGAGCGCCGCGTCGTGGCGGTACTGCGTCGAGCCGCCGACGCAGTCGGTCACCACGCGGACGTAGAAGTCACGCTGGTGGGCGTCGGCGAACGTGTAGTGCACGCAAACGTCGGTGAGGCCGCCGATGAGGATCAGCGTGTCGGCCTTGAGTCCGGAGAGCACGATCTCGAACTCCGTGCCGATGAAGCCGGAGTAGCGCCGCTTGACGATGTGGAATTCGTGGTTCGGTCCGTCGAGGTCGGGCAGCAGGGCGGGGTGCAGCGGAGTGCCTGGGCGGCCGTCCACGCAGTGCTCGCCTTCCACGCCGTCGAGTTCCCGGCCGAAGTCGATGCCGCTGGGCCGGTGCACCTCCTGGAAGAACACGATCGGGATGCCGGCCGCGCGGGCGGCGTCGATCATGCGTTGGGCGCGGGCGACGCGGTCGTCGAAGCCGGGCATGTGTTCGATGCCCACCTCGTCGGCGGGCATCCCGCCGGCCTCCTGCATGTCGACGACGACGAGCACTGGATTGCCCACGATCAGTGGCTGTTTCGGCACCTATCCTCCTGTGACTGCGATGCGGGGGTCTGCGGCGGCCTGGAGTAGGTCCACGGCCGTGTTGATGACGACATAAAGGGCGCCGAGCATGAGCGTGACGCCGGCGATGGCGGGAAAGTCTGCGACGGGGATGCTCTGCGCGATGTACTGACCGATCCCCGGCCAGCCGAACACCTGCTCGACCACGAGGACGCCGGAGAACATCAGGCCGACCTGCAATCCCGTCATGGACAGTGCGGCGCCGACGCAGTTGCGCAGGACGTGGCGGGCCATGATCTGGGTCTCCGACAGGCCTTTCGCGCGGGCAGTCCTGGCGTAGTCGCTGTCGATGTCGTCGATCAGGCTGCTGCGCAGCACCCGTCCGATCGCCACGGCGGGGCCGAGTGCGATGACGACAGCCGGCAGCAGAAGGTGATGCAGCGCGTCGGCCACGACGTCGAATCTGCCGTGCAGAAGTCCGTCGACTGTGAAGAGACCGGTCGGTCCGTCCGGGACGTCGGCCAGCGCGGTGCGGCCGTTGGCAGGCACCCATCCGAGCGTCTTGTAGAACACGAGCAGGCCGAGGATGCCGAGCAGGAACATCGGCGCCGACGAGCTGGTGAACAGGACGGCGCGCAACACCTGGGCGCCAGGCCATTTCAGTGTGGTGCTGAATGCGAGCAGGGCGGCGAGCACCAGCGCGATCGCCAGACCGTACATCGCCAGTTCCAGCGTGGCGGGGAAGAACGTGCCGAGATCGGAGAGCACGGGGTGCCTGGTTCGATACGACGTGCCGAGGTCGCCGGTCGCGGCCCCGGTCAGATAGTGCCAGAACTGCACGAGCACAGGGTCATTGAGGCCCAGCGCCTCCCGGCGCGCCGCGACGGCCTCACCGGAGGCCTGCGCCCCCATCTGTGCCTTGACCGGATCCAGCGGCGAGATGTGCTGGAGTACGAACAACACCCCGGTCAGCGCGATCAGGATCGCGAGCATCGCAGCGACCCGCGTCATCACGAACGTCTTCACGCGCGGTCCTTCATCAGGTTGCGCAGGCAGTCGCCTGCGATGTTCCCCACGAGAGCCAGGACCAGCACGGCGAGGCCAGGCATCACCGGGATCCACCACTGCTGCAGGAAGTAGCTGAGGTTGCGCGCGGAGTCGGCGCCCAGTTCGGGGGCCGGCGCGGCCTGACCGAGCCCGAGGAAGGACAGCGCCGCCAGGGTCAGTATCAGCGTGCCGATGTCCAGGCTCGCGGCGACCAGACTGTTGGGCAGCGCGCCGGGCAGGAGGTGCCGGATGGCCAGCCGAATCGGACTGACGCCGGCCAGTTTTGCGGCCTCCACGTGGGGGCGGGCCGCCAGGCGTGCCACTTCTCCGCGGACGAGCCGGGCATAGAACGGCCACCACACGATCGACACCGCGATCAGGGTGTGGACGAATCCCGGTCCGAGCGCGGCGACCACGGCGATCGCCAGCACCGGCGCGGGCAGCGAGAGGAACGCGTCGGTGATGCGCATGAGCACGGAGTCGAGCCAGCCCCCTGCTGCTCCGGCGATCAGACCGATCAGCCCGCCGATGAGCAACCCGACGGCGACGACGACCAGAGCGGCGAACCAGCTGGAGCGCGCCCCGAAGAGCACCCGCGACAGAATGTCGCGGCCGATGCTGTCGGTGCCGAGGAGGAACCCGTTGGTGCCCGGCGGCTGGAGCGGCATGCTGACCGGTAGCAGGGGGTCATACGGCGCGAGCACCGGCACTGCGATCGCCACCGCCGTCACGACGAAGATCGAGGCGAATCCGATCCAGTTCAGCAGTGGCAGCGTCGACGTGGGCATCCGAACCAGACGCAGGGGACGCCGCGACCGGACCGGCGCCATCGGGACCGCCAACGCCATCAGTCGGCCCGCCGTTCGATGCATGCGACGCGGTGTGCGCTGCCGGGGCGGCCCTCGAGCCGGACGTCGAGGCCGGGGTCGGCACACGCGTCGATGGAGATCGGGCAGCGCGGATGGAATGCGCAACCGTCCGGCGGCGCCAGCGGACTCGCGGGTTCCCCTGGCAACGCACGCAATTCGCGACCGAGATCGGGAATGGAGGCGACCAGCGCCTGCGTGTAGGGATGTGCGGGACGGCTGATCACCTCGTCGGCGTAGCCGACTTCGACGATGCGGCCCAGGTACATCACCGCAATGCGATCGGCGACGACGCGCGCCACCGCCAGGTCGTGGGTGACGAACAGGACCGACATGTTCAGGGAGCGACGCAGATCGGCGATCAGGTTCAGCACCGACGCGGCCAGGGACACGTCCAGCGCGCTGGTCGGCTCATCGCACAGCAGCACCGACGGCGGAATCACGGTGGCACGCGCCAGCGCGACCCGCTGCCGCTGCCCGCCCGAGAGTTGGCCGGCCCGCGCAGTGGCGATGTCGGCCGGCAGCCCGACGCGTTCGAGAACCTCGGTCACCGCGGCACGGCGTTGGGCGCGTGTGCCCTTCTTGATCCGCTCGCCGATGATCTCGCCGACCGACAACCAGGGCGTCAGCGATGCGCCCGCGTCCTGGAACACCATCTGCGGGCGTTGACCGCTCGGGAGCTGCACTGTGCCCGAGGTGGCCTTCTCCAGACCCGCGATCACCCGCAGCAGCGTCGATTTACCGGAGCCGCTCTCCCCCACCAGCGCCACGGATTCCCCGTGCGCGACACGCAGCGAAACTCCGCGCAGCGCCTGGAGTTTGCCGGCACCGGTGGTGCGGTCGAGCCACCGGCGCGCCACCGTGAACGTCTTCGTCACGTCGCGCAGGTCGACGGCCGACGGTGCGTCATCGGCCGTGACGGCCTCCGTTCGGGCGGGATCAGCGACGGACTCGACGGGCGTCCGATAGTGCTCGGCGACCTCCGCGGGGGTGCGCACGCAGGCGCTCACCCGTCCCGGAGCGACCGCAATCGGCTCCGGCGGGGCCTGCTCGCACTCCGGCGCGGCGAGGGCACACCGGGGAACGAACGCGCACCCCGGCAGCGGATCCACCGCGCTGGGCACCGAGCCTGCCAGGGCAGCCAGCCGGCGGTCCCGCGCGGTCTGCAACGTCAACCGGGAGCCGAGGAGGCCAGCGGTGTAGGGATGCGCGGGACTGTCGAGAACCTGTGCGGTAGGACCGATCTCGGCGATGCGTCCGGCGTAGAGCACCGCGATGCGGTCGGCGATCTGCGCGGCGACGCCGAGATCGTGGGTGATCAGCACGATGCTGCAACCGATCTCGTCGCGCAGCCGCTGCAGCAAGGCCAGCACCTGAGCCTGCACGGTGACGTCGAGGGCGGTGGTGGGTTCGTCGGCGATCACCAGCTCGGGATCGCCGGCGATCGCGATCGCGATCATCACGCGCTGGCGCAGACCTCCCGACAACTGGTGCGGGAAGGCCCGCATGCGGGACTTCGGGTCGGGGATGCCGACGGCGGTGAGCAGCCGCAGCGCCTCCTCGGGGCTCCCCGCCACCTCTTCGACCTGCTTGCCGATGCGCATCGTCGGGTTCAGCGACGTCATCGGATCCTGGAACACCGCACCCAGGTCGAGCCGACGCACCTTGCGCAGGTTCTTCGAATCGAATCCGGGCATTCCCGGCAGCATGTCGGAATCGGCCACCCGGACCCGGCCGCGGACTCGCGCACCGTCGGCGAGCAACCCCAGCATGCTGAAGCCGAGAACGCTCTTGCCCGAACCTGATTCACCCACCAGCCCGACGATCTCGCCCGGCGCGATCGCCAGCGACACACCCCGCAGGGCATGCACGTCGCGCCCCCTGCGGGTGAACGTGACGTGCAGGTCGGCGACCGTGGCCACGGGAGATCCGGAGGCAGGCGCCTCCGAGCCTGCTGCCGCGTCGGCAACGGTGGATGCGGTAGTGCCCACGCGGATGCTCCTGGAGTCTCGGGCTATGAGTCTGGGTGCGGCGGCAGCTCGTCGATGCGCAGCTCGCCTGTCGATCGACAGTTTTCTCGGACTGGACGCCCCGTGGGTGTCGCTGGCGTAACCAATTGACGGCCGAGGTAACCGATTGATGTCCCGTGTTTCTATCGCGTGACAGATATGAGCGGAGGCACCTAATCGGACCGATCATGGGCCACGATGAAGCCATGCCGCTGACCCGCGCCGGACGACCCCGGCTGCAGGCCCAGCGCCGTCCCGGTGTCACCGCTCGCGATGAAATCCTCGACGCCGCAGGGGAACTGTTCACCACGCAGGGCTATGCCGGGACCTCGACGCGCCACATCGCCGAATCCGTCGGCATCCGGCAGGCGTCGCTGTACCACTACTTCAAGACAAAAGACGACATCCTGTGCGCCCTGCTGAGCCAGACCGTCTCCCCCACCCTGTCGATCATCCCTGTCCTGCGTGAGGCCGACCCGGCGATGAGTCAGGCCCAGCAACTACACGCGCTGGCCGTCTTCGACGGCAGACAGCTGCTCAGCGGCCGGTGGAATCTCGGCGCCCTCTATCTGCTTCCCGAACTCCGCGACGCCCGACTGGAACCCTTCTACTCCGAACGCGAGCGGCTGCGCCGGCACTACCTGGAGCTGAGCTCCGCCATCCTGGAAGACACGGGGGTCGATCCGGCGGCGGCCGACCTCCCGTTTCGCCTGGTCGAATCCCTGGTGAACATGTGGTCCACCCCCGAGGGGGTGGCGCGCCAACGGCTGCCCGGCCATGTCGCCGATGCGTGTCTGAGGGTCCTGGGCATTGCCGACCCGACCGCCCTGCACGCCCGCACCCGAGAGGCGCTGACCGCCGCCGGCCCGTGACGATTCTCACGCGCTGGTATGCGCATGGATGAATACGGGGCATGCTCGATGTTGAACTGCTCGGCCCGCGGGACGGGCCGGTTCACGCAGTGAAGACGACACGATGACAACACGACAAGAGGACGAGACTTTGACCACCGTTTCCGCGTATGCAGCAACATCGGCCACCGAGCCGCTCACCAAGACCACGATCACCCGCCGCGAGGTCGGACCGCACGATGTCGCCTTCGACATCCACTTCGCCGGCATCTGCCACTCCGACATCCACACGGTCAAGGGCGAGTGGGGCAAGCCGAATTACCCGGTGGTCCCGGGCCACGAGATCGCCGGCGTGGTGACCGAGGTCGGCTCCGAGGTCACCACGTACAAGGTCGGCGACCACGTCGGCGTCGGCTGCTTCGTCGACTCCTGTCGCGAGTGCGAGAACTGCAAGGACGGCCTCCAGCAGTACTGCACCGGCACCGGCATGGTCGGCACCTACAACGCCGTCGGCCGCGACGGTGAGCCCACCCAGGGCGGCTACAGCGGCGCGATCGTCGTCGACGAGAGCTATGTCCTGCGCATCCCGGACTCCATCCCGCTGGACAAGGCAGCACCCCTGCTCTGCGCGGGCATCACGCTCTACTCCCCGCTGCGCCACTGGGGCGCCGGGCCCGGCAAGAACGTCGCGGTCATCGGACTGGGCGGCCTGGGCCACATGGGCGTCAAGCTCGCCAAGGCGATGGGCGCGCACGTCGTCGTGCTCAGCCAGTCACTGAAGAAGATGGAAGACGGTCTTCGCCTCGGCGCCGACGAGTACTACGCCACGAGCGACACCGACACCTTCGGCAAGCTGGCCGGCCAGTTCGACCTGATCCTCAACACTGTGTCGGCGAATCTCGACCTGGGCGCGTATCTGAGCCTGCTCAAGCGTGACGGCACCCTCGTCGAACTCGGTATGCCGGAGCACGCGATGGAGGTGCCTCCCTTCCCGCTCGCCGGCATGCGCCGCAGCCTCGCCGGCTCCATGATCGGCGGCATCCCAGAGACCCAGGAGATGCTCGACTTCTGCGCCGAACACGACGTCACGCCGGAGATCGAGGTCATCGACCCCGAGTACGTCAACGAGGCCTACGAGCGCGTCCTGGCCAGCGATGTGCGCTACCGGTTCGTGATCGACACCTCGACCCTGAGGTAGTTCTCGAGTCCGGCCGCTCGTCGAGGTACTCCTCGGCGAGCGGCCGTTCTGTGTGGTCACCATCGCCGACCTGTGAGCTTCCTGGACGCCGTGTTAACACTGCATTTCTCCGGTTGTCGCGTGGTCTATACAGTGCGACGCTCTGTCCGGTCCGTCTGCGTGCGGGCCTTTCTCGCACTGGTTCTACCCCTCAGGAGACGCGATGGCCACCGAATCCGCAGCCGAATCCGCGCAAGCAGCCACCGCTGCACCCGCTGGACTGAAGAAAGGCGCGATCGGCATGGTCGCGGTGATCTTCATGGCGGTCGCCAACGCCGCGCCGATCACGGCGATGACCGGAAACGTGCCGATCGCCGTCGGATTCGGCAACGGCCTCGGCGCACCGGCGGGGTTCCTGTTCGCCACGATCGCCCTGACGTTGTTCGCACTCGGATATGTGGCGATGGCCAAACACATCACCACCACCGGCGCGTTCTACGGCTTCATCTCGCACGGCCTCGGGCAGGTGTGGGGAATGGCCAGTGGATTCCTGGCCACCTTCGCTTACGTGGTGTTCGAGGGGTCTCTGATCGGTGGCTGCGCCTACTTCGCAAATGACGCCGTCAATACCATTGCCGGAGTTGATATTCCGTGGCTCGTCTTCGCGATCGCTGCGATCGTGGTCATCGGGGTGCTCTGCCACTTCCACATCAGCCTGACCGCGGCCATCCTCGGTGTCACGCTGGTCTCCGAAGTCCTGATCCTGCTCGCGTTGGCGTTCACGGTGATCGCCAAGGGCGGCGGGCCCGACGGCTTCATGCTGGATCAGACCGTGCTTCTCAACAACGCGTTCGAGAGCCTGCCCGAAGGCGCATTCGGCACCGCCGCGGCCGCCGGCTCGATGGCGATCGGCTTGTTCTTCGCGTTCTGGTCCTGGGTCGGCTTCGAGACCACCGCCGTCTACGGCGAGGAATCGCGCAACCCGAAGAAGATCATTCCGCGCGCCACACTGATCGCGGTGATCGGCCTGGGCCTGTTCTACACGTTCATCTCCTCCATGGTGCTGGCCGGCAACGGCGCGAAGACCTCGGTCGAGGCATCGATCAGCTCCTCGCCACTCGACCTGTTCTTCAACCTGGTGCAGGCCAACCTCGGCGGTGTCCTGCTCGACGTCTACAAGATCCTGCTGGTGATCGGCTCGTTCGCGTGTGCGCTGGCTTTCCACAACGCGGCGTCGCGCTACCTGTTCGCCCTCGGCCGCGAGATCCCGGTGAGTGCGGTCAAGTCGACGCTCGGCACTGCACACCCCAAGCACGGCTCGCCCTATATCTCCTCAGCAGTGCAGGCCGTGATCACCCTCGTCATCGTGGTGCTGTTCGCGGTCTTCACCGCCGTACAGGTACCCGATGCCAGCGGAGTACCCGTCGATACGCCGAGCCTGGTGCCCTACACCAACATCTACGGCATCCTCGCGTTGATCGGCACGGCAGCGATCCTGCTGGTGCAGGCCATCTGCTCGATAGCGGTCATCTGGTACTTCTGGGTGCGAAAAGTCCACTCCGGCAACGTGATCACCACCCTGCTGTGCCCCCTGCTCGGCGGCGTGGCGATGGCGTACGTGGTGTGGCTGCTGTGGGACAACCGGGCGTTCGCGGCCGGGTACGCCGCCAACTCACTGGTCTTCAAGAGTGCCCCCTATCTGATCCTGGCGGTGTTCGTGATCGGCATCGCCTACGCGCTGTGGTTGCGCAGCGCGCGACCGGGCACCTACGCCGAGATCGGGCGCACCGTGATGGAAGACGCCCACGAACGCAGCTAGGAACGCCCGGGGCGACGCGTCGATGTCAGAATGTCAGACCATGGGCGCTCTTCGGGTCGTCGTCGCCGACGACGACGTGCTGTTGCGGGAGGGGCTGGCCAGTCTGCTCCAACGCTCGGGCCTCGAGGTCCTCGGCCAGGCCGGCGACGCGTCGGCGCTCCTCGATCTGGTCCGCACCGAGAAGCCCGATCTGGTGCTCGTCGACATCCGGATGCCGCCGACCCACACGACGGAGGGCCTCGACGCGGCCCGGGTGATCCGCGAGGAGTCGCCCGACATCGGCATCGTCGTGCTCTCGGCACACGTCGATGTCGAACACGCCATGGAATTGCTCGCCGGCGGCCACGCGATCGGCTACCTGCTCAAAACCCGCGTCACCGACGTCGACGACTTCATCGACACGGTGCAACGCGTGGCCAACGGCGCGTCGGTGGTCGACCCCGCACTGGTGGCCGAGCTGATCGGTGCACGCAAGCGCAACGATCCCCTGGCTGCGCTCAGTGCGCGGGAACACGAAGTCCTCACGCTGATGGCCGAGGGCCTGTCCAACGGTGGTATCGGACGTCGCCTGTGGGTCACCGAGGGCACGGTGGAAAAGCATGTGCGCAGCATCCTGACCAAGCTCGATCTGCCCGAGACCGGTGACGATCACCGCCGCGTGCGCGCGGTGATCCTCTACCTGGAGTCGCGCTGAGCCGTCTTGGAGGGCACGCGACCCAGCATCGTCATCACCGCAGACGGCGACAGTGCCAGCTTGGGCAGGAACCCGAGCGCGCGGCTGGCGTCGATCAGATCGGCGAAATCCTGCTCGTCGTGGGTCGAGGTCAGGATGACCGCGGTGCCGGCCAGGCGCTCGGCCACGTCGAACCCGCTGTCGGCGCCCAGATCCACGTCGACCAGCGCGACGTCGGGGTGTAGCGCGTGCGCCTGCTGCACCGCTTCGCTCGCATCAGCGGCCGTTCCGACCACGACGAAGTCCGCGCGCTCCAGCATGGCGCGCGCGGCGTCGCGGAACGACGAGCTGTCGTCGACGATCAAGCAGCGCACACCGGTCATTCTTCGAGTCTGCCCGGGGGATCCCCTGTTGGCATTCCTGTTAACGGGAATCTCTGCCCTTACCATCGGCGGGTGACCTGGCGTTCGTTTGCGACCACGCTGCTGTCGGTGGTCGTGCGACCCACCGCCCGCCCGCTCGGCGTGGGCATCGTGGTGGCCTGCGTTTTCCTGGTTGCTGAGGTGCTCGCCGTCGTCGCGCTGAAACGGGTTGCGCCCATGAACGCCTTCGGGGCGTTGCTGCTGCTGGGTGTGCTGGTCGTGTCCGCCGGGTGGGGTTTCGGCCTCGCCGTCGCGACGTCGTTCGCAAGCGCGGCGGTGTATGCCTATCTCCATCTCGAGGGCCGCGACAGCCTCGCCCCCGCGGTGGCGGTCTTCCTGACGCTGGCGCTGCTGACCAATGCCCTGGTGGGCCAGGCGCGGGTCCGCGCGGCCGAGGCCGAGCAACGCCGGCGGCAGGCCGACAGGCTGGCCGCGCAGCAGGCCGCGCTGCGTCGCGTCGCCACCCTGGTCGCGCGCGGCGCGGCTCCCACCGAGGTCTTCGGAGTCGCGGTCGAGGAGCTGGCGCGCAGTCTGGGCGTCGATCAGGTCACGCTGCTGCGCTTCGAACCCGACGACATCGCCGTGGTGCTCGCCGCATGCGACCGGCCCGGGAAGCGGAGCCTGGCTCCTGGTGAGCGGCTCTCCCTCTCCGGGGACAGCGTCAGCACGAGAATTCGCCAGCGGGGCGCGCCGGCCCGGATCGAGGACTACGACGAGGCAACGGGCCCGATCGCGACGAGGTTGCGTGTCCTGGGTGTGCGTTCGGCCACCGGCGTGCCCGTGATCGTCGGCGGCGTCGTGCGTGGCGCGTTGTTGGTGGGGTGCCTCGACTCCGAAGAGATCGCCCCCGACCTCGACGCCCACATCGGGGACTTCGCCGATCTGCTCGCCACGGCGATCGCCAACGCGGAAACCCGCGCACAGCTGACCGCGTCGCGGGCGCGCCTCGTCGCGGCCGCCGACGAAGCGCGCCGGGGCTTCGAACGCGACCTCCACGACGGAGCGCAGCAGCGGATCGTCTCGTTGAGCTTGCAGCTGCGAGCCGCCGAGGCAGCCGCCGGCGCCGAAGATGTGCGCGATCAGCTGTCGGCCGCGGTCGCGGGACTGGCGGATCTGTACTCGGACTTGCAGGAGCTCTCCCGAGGGATGCATCCCGCTGTGCTGTCCAAGGGAGGGCTGCCTGCCGCACTGAAGGCGCTGGCGCGCCGCTCGACCGTGCCTGTCGAGGTGACGATCGACGTGGACCGCCGACTGCCCGAATCAGTGGAGGTCGCGGCGTATTACCTTGCGGCAGAAGCGCTCACCAACGCCGCCAAGCATGCCCAAGCGGAGGTGGTCACCATCGATGCCAGGCTGGCGGACGAGACGCTGCACCTGTCGGTGAGCGACGACGGCGTCGGTGGCGCAGAGTCGGGCGCGGGCTCAGGTCTGATGGGTCTGCGAGACAGGGTGGAGGCCCTCTCCGGCTCGCTCACCGTCACGAGTCGGCCCGGCGCGGGCACCCACATCACCGCGACCATTCCGGTCGCCGAGCACGCGGCGTCCTAGCGACTACTTCTTGCGCTGACTCTCGGCGTATTCCTCGGGGC
Source organism: Mycobacterium sp. IDUB_1 (assembly GCF_055419625.1). NCBI lineage: Bacteria > Bacillati > Actinomycetota > Actinomycetes > Mycobacteriales > Mycobacteriaceae > Mycobacterium > Mycobacterium sp. IDUB_1. The sequence goes on from NZ_JBVAYA010000004.1 coordinate 524,955, forward strand.
GGTTCTTCTTCATCCACGCCCGCATCGGCCAGAACAGCACCCAGAGAACGGGATACACGGTGACGTAGAACAAGCCGTACACCGCCAGACACCCCAGGATCCCGAGCACCCAGCCGGGGTAGACGATGATCAGGCAGAACTGGATGAACTGTTTCAGCACGACCGGGTAGCCGTCGGACATCGACCAGACAGTCTTCGGACTCAGCGCGTCGAGCAGAGCCCGCCACGTCGAACGCTTCGGCGCGTCGACCGGCTCCTCCTCCAGGGCTCCGCTCGCCGGCTCGGTCATGTCAGAAGTCCCAGTCCTCGTCTTCGGTGTTGACAGCCTTGCCGATGACGTAGCTGGACCCGGAGCCGGAGAAGAAGTCGTGGTTCTCGTCGGCGTTGGGGCTCAGCGCGGACAGGATCGCCGGATTGACGTCGGTCTCGTCCCGCGGGAACAGCGCCTCGTAGCCGAGGTTCATCAGCGCCTTGTTGGCGTTGTAGCGCAGGAACTTCTTCACGTCCTCGGTCAGGCCGACCTCGTCGTAGAGATCCTGGGTGTATTCGACCTCGTTGTCGTAGAGCTCGAACAGCAGTTCGTAGGTGTAGTCCTTGAGCTCCTGGCGGATGCTCTCGTCCGTCAACGCCAGACCGCGCTGGAACTTGTATCCGATGTAGTACCCGTGCACGGCCTCGTCACGGATGATGAGCCGGATCATGTCGGCGGTGTTGGTGAGCTTGGCCCGGCTGCTCCAGTACATCGGCAGGTAGAAGCCGGAATAGAACAGGAAGCTCTCGAGCAGAGTGGATGCGACCTTGCGCTTGAGCGGCTCGTCACCCTTGTAGTAGCGCATGACGATCTCCGCCTTGCGCTGCAGGTTGGGGTTCTCCTCCGACCAGCGGAACGCATCGTCGATGTCGGCGGTCGAGCACAGCGTCGAGAAGATGTTGCTGTAGCTGCGAGCATGCACCGACTCCATGAACGCGATGTTGGTGTACACCGCTTCCTCGTGCGGCGTGAGCGCATCGGGGATCAGGCTGACCGCGCCGACGGTGCCCTGGATCGTGTCGAGCAGGGTCAGTCCGGTGAACACCCGCATCGTCAGTTGCTTCTCGTGGGCGGTGAGCGTGTTCCACGACGGGATGTCGTTGGACACCGGCACCTTCTCCGGCAGCCAGAAATTGCCGGTCAGGCGCTCCCAGACCTCGGCGTCTTTCTCGTCCTGTAGGCGGTTCCAGTTGATCGCAGAAACACGGTCGATCAGCTTGATGCCATCACTCACGAGAACCCCATTTCACCTGGCTGTTTACGCTGTCGTCGCGGGATCCCCCGCACCGCTGCCAACACTACAACTGGGGGGCGACATCGCCATGCTCTACGAGATGTTGTGTTCGGGCGTGTCGCTGATCGTCACTGTTTTCACTACCTTCGCCGGTAGAAGACCATCCCGCCGTGGTGCAGTTCGTCGCCGGTGACGAACGTTCCGGACGCGGTGAAGCCGGTGTCGTCCCAGTACTCGATGCGATTGCCCGTCACCTCGTACCGCCCGGTGTACGCGCTCTGCCGGTCCCCGCGAGCCTCGTCGTAGCGGCCGTCGGGCAGCAATTCCTGCCGGATCTCCCCGTCGGCGGTCACCCACATGCCCACGTATGGGTGGTCGGCGGCGGGTGCGGCCGGTACGCGGGTCAGGAGTTCATCGAGTGCCACCAGGTCGAGGTAGGCCGTCACGCGAATCACCCGCTCGTCGTGCAGCGTCATCACCCAGGCGTAGTCGTTGACGTACGGCCGGCCGTCGCGGGCGGTCGCCGTGCCCCGCCACAGGGCCACGACGGTGTCGCCATCGGTGTGGAGCTCGCGCACGTCGGCCCGGATCTCTCCGGCGAGGCGAGACACGATGGGCCCGGCACCGTCCCGCAGGAAGTCGATTCGACTCGTGTAGGTCGAGGGCCGGACGGCCCGCGCCACCGTCCAGTGGACGTCGTCGGCGAGGATCGAGTAGAAGGTGTCCGCCCTTCCGACGCCAAGCGCGAGGGCGTCGCGCACCACCTGGGCGTTGCGCCCCTCACCCTCGGCGGCATCGGCGGTGCCGGTGCTACTGCAGCCGACGGCCACGGCCGCTGCCGCGCCGATCACAGACGATCTCATTCTCGCGCCCCAGCGCTGATTCTCTCCCGATGTCTTCGTGACCATGACATCGAACCTAGGAACGCGCTGGACGTGCCGGCAGGGTGCAGTTCTCCCAGGGACGCGACGACGGGGACGGGCTCAGGCGACCTGTTCGCGCCGGGTGACGCCCTCGTGCAGCGGCAGGTCCGGGTCGATGCGGATGCCGAGCACCTCACAGGTCCCGTTGATCGAGCCCAGCATGATCGTGGTCAGGTAATCGACGAACTTCTCGGCCGGCAGCCGCCGCGGCATGTCCCGCGCAGTGCCGAGCCACCAGTCGGTCGCAGAGGCCGCAGCCCCGAAGGTCGCGAACGCGGCCAGCTCGAACGCCGCGCCGTCGAGCTCCATGTCCTGAAGTTCGTGGCTGAACATGTCGGCCATCGCCAGCGTGATGTCACGGCCCTCGTTCACCGCACGGATCGTCGACTCGCTTTCGGCGAACCGGCCCTGCATCAGGAACCGGATCACGTTCGGGTGGTCGTCGACCAGCCGGACGTATTGCTCGACGGCGCGACGGATGATCGTGTGCGCCGGATCAGTCGAGACGTCGATGGACGGGAAGATGGCCGACCACAACATGTCCCGCATGCGCTGGCCGATCGCCTGGAAAAGGTCCGATTTGTCGGTGAAGTGCCGGTAGATCTTGGGTTTGGCCGTGCCCGCCTCTTCGGCGATCTCCCGCAGTGAGACATCGGGGCCCTGCTGGTCGATCGCCCGGAATGCCGCGTCGACGATCTCGGACCGCACCTTCTTGCGGTGTTCGCGCCAGCGTTCGCTACGGGCGTCCACCTTGACGCCCGGCTCGTCGGCTGCGCGCCTGCTCGGCCCTCGTCGCACGCGGACACTCTACCCGGTACAGATGCGGCTGACCTGCCCCGACCGCGCGCCGCGGGAAGCGCGTCACCAACAGATCATCACGGCCGTGCCGCGCAGCGCGCCTCCGAATCGGTACTATCTCGGGCGACAGCCGCGCAACGAGACGAGAGATATGACGCAGCGATACGACCTGGTCATCGCAGGTGGGGGGCCGTCGGGATCGGCGGCCGCATGGCAGGCCGCCCAGACCGGAGCGAACGTGGTGGTGCTCGACAAGGCACAGTTCCCGCGGGCCAAACCCTGCGGCGACGGCCTGACCGCGCGCGCCGTGAGCTACCTGCAGAAGATGGGGCTGGCCGACGAGGTGGCCACCTATCACCGCGTCAACCGGGTGACCGTCTTCAGCCCCAGCCGCTGGGAACTGTCGTTCCCGACGCGTCCCGGCATGCCCAACCACGGGCACACCGTGAGCCGCGAGCACCTCGACACGACGCTGCTCAAGCACGCCGAATCCGCGGGTGCCGAAGTGCGCCAGGGCGCGGAGGTGGCAGGACCGGAGCTCGACGCCAACGGACGCGTCATCGGTGTCGTCCTCAAGGGCGGCGAGAAGGTGTACGGCGACGCGGTGATCGCCGCCGACGGCGCCTACTCCCCCATCAAGCGCGCGCTGAAGATCGACTCCGAGTACAACGGCTACTCGGCGATCGCGATCCGGTCGGAGATGCCGGCCAACCGCGCGGACTCCGACAGCCTCGACATCTACCTCAAGCTGCAGTTCCAGGGTGACCAGCTGCCCGGTTACGGGTGGGTCTTCCCGATGGGCGACGGCATCTTCAACATCGGCCTGGGCTACGTCAACAGCTACAAGAACTGGCAGTCCATCAACGCGACCCAGTTCCTGGGCGACTTCCTGCGCACACTGCCCCGAGAGTGGGATCTGCCGCCCATCGAGGAGCTGAAGAAGAACAAGAGCGTGCGCGCCTGGCGGTTGCCCATGGGGTTCACCGCCTGGCCGGCGTGGCGCCCAGGTGTGCTGTTCACGGGCGACTCGCTGGGCGCAGGCAAACCGGCATCGGGCGCGGGCATTTCGAAGGCACTGGAGTCCGGATTGGCCGCGGGTGAGTGCGCGATCGCCGCGCTGACCAACGGCGGGCCCGACGATTTCACGAACTACGGGCAGCGCATGGAAGCCGCGTGGGGCCGGGAGTACAAGCGCGGCAGGTACTTCCACAAGCTGGCGGGCATTCCGGCGGTCGCCAACACCGGTATCAAGCTGATCGACAACGCCCACTTCCGCGACCGGATGCTCAAGTCGCTGTACAAGAAGGCCCAGGGCCCCCAGCACACCTTCTAGAGACCACCCCGCCGCAATGTCGGCGCCCCGCCGGGTGTTGGAGTGACAGTCCACACCCGGCGGTGTGGTGTCAGGGGTCGGCGCTACGGTCGCCCTATGGAGCAACGCATCAGCCTGATCACGCTCGGTGTCGACGACCTCGCGCGGGCGCGCCGGTTCTACGAGGACGGTCTTGGTTGGCTGCCCCACGACGCGCCCGAGGGCGTGGTGTTCTACCAAATGCCCGGTATTGCGTTGGCGTTGTTCGGTCGCGCGGATCTGGCCGAGGACGCTCACCATCCCGTGGACGGACGGTTCAGTGGGATCACGATCGCAATCAATCAGCGCTCCGAAGCCGACGTCGACGCGGTGCTGGAGCAGGCTGTTGCCGCGGGTGGCACGCTGCTGAAGCCGGCTGAAAGGGTCTTCTGGGGCGGGTATTCGGGATACTTCGCCGACCCGGACGGGCACGTGTGGGAGGTGGCGCTGAACCCGGCGTGGACGATCAACGACGACGGCACGCTGACGCTCTGACGCTCCGCGGTCAGCGGCCCCGCTGGGCTCGGCCGGGTTTGCGGGCCACCTTGCCCGCGGCGGCGCGGGCGGCCTGCTTGGCCAGTGTTTTCTCGCGTGCGGTGCGCTTGGGCGCCGGTTCCGTCTGACCGCGGGACGAGCCGGGCTTGCGGCCGCGGACGACACCGATGAAGTCGTCGACGAGTGCTGATTGCGGACCCTGCGGCACGGCGAGCGCGACAGCGCAGGTAGGCGCGTCCACGATAGGCCGGTAGGTGATGTCTTTCCGGTGATGCAGGCGCGCCAGCGACTGCGGGACGATCAGCACGCCGGCCCCTGCAGCGACGAGTTCGATTGCAGCTGGCGTGTTTTCGGGCCGATGCTCGGCCGGGGTACCGGGTGCGTCAGGCCAGTCGACGACGTCGTCGAGGGGCACGAGCCGTGACTCGTCGGCGAGATCGGCGGCGGTGATCTCGTCGGCGGCGCTCAGCAGGTGATCCGCCGCGACGACGGCGACTGTGGTTTCGGCGTAGAGCGGGATGACCGCCAGCCCGGAGGTGTCGGTGGGCAGGCGCAGGACCGCGACGTCGACGGTACCGTCGCGTACGGCCTCAGCAGCCTCGGCCGCGGGAATCGTGGTGAGCTCCAGCCGAACCTGCGGGTGACGCTGCGTCCAGTGGCGCGCCCATTTCGCGGGCGTGCCGCCCGGGACGTAGCCGACCGTGAGCGACGGCTGCGACGGCGGGACCATCGCCACAGGCTACCGATACCCTGAGCGTCATGAGCAGGCCGAATTCGCAGTCGATGAAACCCGCGACCGCGGCGAAGAAGCTGGACGTCTACCTGCCGGCGACACCCGAGGAGTTCCAGAGCAACGCCATCACCCGCGACGAGCTCGCTGGGTTGCAGGCCGATCCTCCGCAGTGGCTGCAGGATCTTCGCAAGAACGGCCCGCATCCGAAGAACCTGGTGGCGGCGAAGCTGGGGGTGTCGATCGCGGGGTTGGCCCGCGGAGGGGTCACCGAGGCGCTGACCACCGAGCAGATCGACGCGCTGCTCGCCGATAAGCCGGAGTGGTTGGTCGCCGAACGCGAGAGCTACCAGAACGTGCTCCGCGAAGAGCGTCGCCTGAAGGCCGCACGCGCGGATCAGGCTTCCGAGAAGTAGGCCCGACCCTTTCGAGCGTGGGCATTGTGCACGCGAAAGTGGCTTTCGCCGTGCACAACCCCCACGCTCGAACCGTCGGCCTTTCGCCTGACTCTCACAGGCTCGTCAGCAGGGTATCCCTGAAGACCGGGAGGTGGCTTTTTCCGGTTTCACCCGTGCGCTCTTCGACGCATTTCACTACTGCATTTCCCATACGCGTGACCTCCTTCGCGATGATCGTCGACAGGTACCCGATAACTTCCGATACTGCGAATCCCACAAGAAAACTCATGGGACCGACGGTCATGAACACAATGGCTGCCATCATCAGCCTGAGAACACCACCTCCCAGGGACGCCGACCTTAGTCAGCGTTTCGGCAATTCAGTTGTCGTAGCTCAGCTCACAACATGCAGCTGACGCAACCCTCCACCTCAGTGCCTTCCAGCGCCATCTGGCGAAGCCGGATGTAGTACAGCGTCTTGATTCCCTTGCGCCAGGCGTAGATCTGCGCCTTGTTCACGTCGCGCGTGGTCGCGGTGTCCTTGAAGAACAACGTCAGTGACAGACCCTGATCCACGTGCTGGGTGGCCGCGGCGTAGGTGTCGATGATCTTCTCGTACCCGATCTCGTAGGCATCCTGGTAGTACTCCAGGTTGTCGTTGGTCAGGTACGGCGCCGGGTAGTAGACGCGACCGATCTTGCCTTCCTTGCGGATCTCGATCTTGCTCGCCACAGGGTGGATCGAGCTGGTCGAGTGGTTGATGTAGCTGATCGACCCGGTCGGCGGAACCGCCTGCAGGTTCTGGTTGTAGATGCCGTGCTTCTGCACCGACTCCTTGAGTCGCTTCCAGTCCTCCTGGGTCGGAATCCGGATGCCGGCGTCGGCGAAGATCTGCCGCACCTTGTCGGTGGCCGGCTCCCACACCTGATCGGTGTACTTGTCGAAGAACTCCCCCGACGCGTACTTCGAGCGCTCGAACCCGCCAAAGGCCCGACCTCGTTCGATCGCAATGCGATTCGACGCCTGCAGCGCGTGATAGAGCACCGTGTAGAAGTAGATGTTGGTGAAGTCCACACCCTCTTCCGAGCCGTACATGATGCGCTCACGTGCCAGATAGCCGTGCAGGTTCATCTGTCCCAGACCGATGGCGTGGGATTCGTTGTTGCCCTGCTCGATCGACGGCACCGACGTGATCGAGGTCTGGTCGCTCACCGCGGTCAAGGCGCGAATCGACACCTCGATGGTCTGCGCGAAGTCCGGTGAATCCATGGCTTTCGCGATGTTCAGCGAGCCGAGGTTGCAGGAGATGTCCTTGCCGACCTTGGCATAGGACAGGTCGTCGTTGAACTCCGAGGGCGTGGACACCTGCAGGATCTCCGAGCACAGGTTGCTGTGGGTGATCTTGCCGTCGATCGGGTTGGCGCGGTTCACCGTGTCCTCGTACATGATGTACGGGTAGCCGGACTCGAACTGCAGCTCCGCCAGGGTCTGGAAGAACTCGCGCGCCTTGATCTTGGTCTTGCGAATCCGCGCGTCGTCGACCATCTCGTAGTACTTCTCGGTCACCGAGATGTCAGCGAACGCCTTGCCGTAGACCTTCTCCACGTCATAGGGCGAGAAGAGGTACATGTCCTCGTTCTTCTTCGCCAACTCGAAGGTGATGTCCGGGATCACCACGCCCAGCGAGAGCGTCTTGATGCGGATCTTCTCGTCGGCGTTCTCGCGCTTGGTGTCGAGGAACCGGTAGATGTCGGGGTGGTGCGCGTGCAGGTACACCGCACCGGCGCCCTGGCGGGCGCCCAGCTGGTTGGCGTAGGAGAACGAGTCCTCGAGCAGCTTCATGATCGGGATGACGCCCGAGCTCTGGTTCTCGATGTTCTTGATCGGCGCGCCGTGCTCACGAATGTTGCTCAGCAGCAACGCGACTCCGCCACCGCGCTTGGACAGCTGCAGTGCCGAGTTGATGGAGCGACCGATCGACTCCATGTTGTCCTCGATGCGCAGCAGGAAGCAGCTCACCGGCTCGCCGCGCTGCTTCTTGCCCGAGTTGAGGAACGTCGGCGTCGCCGGCTGGAAGCGGCCGTCCATGATCTCGTCGACCAGCTTCTCGGCCAGCGTGGTGTCGCCGGAAGCCAGCGTCAGCGCCACCATCACCACACGATCTTCGAAGCGCTCGAGGTAGCGCTTTCCGTCGAAGGTCTTCAGCGTGTAGGAGGTGTAGTACTTGAACGCGCCCAGGAACGTCGGGAACCGGAACTTCTTGGCGTACGCACGATCTAACAGCGTCTTGACGAAGTTGCGCGAGTACTGGTCGAGCACCTCACGCTCGTAGTACTCCTTCTGCACCAGGTAGTCGAGCTTCTCGTCCTGATTGTGGAAGAAGACGGTGTTCTGGTTCACGTGCTGCAGGAAGTACTCCCGCGCCGCCTGGACGTCCTTGTCGAACTGGATCTTGCCGTCGGCGTCGTACAGGTTCAGCATCGCGTTCAGGGCGTGGTAATCCATCTCGCCCGGAAGCGCGTGCACGCCGGTGGTGGTTACAGGTTCTGCAGCTGTGACGGTTGGTGGCACGTCTGGTCCTTCCAGAAGTCTTGTAATCCTGCGCGGACGGCGAACACATCGTCCGTCGTTCCCATGAGTTCGAACCTGTAGAGAAAGGGGACGCCGCACTTACGTGAGACGACCACCCCGGCGTAGCCGAATTCGGCGCCGAAATTGGTGTTGCCCGCGGAGATGACACCGCGGATCAACGACCGGTTGTGTTCATCGTTGAGGAATGCGATCACCTGCTTGGGGACGTATCCCCCGCGATCGGGATCGGGGCCGTTGGCGTGCCCGCCGCCATAGGTGGGCAGGACGAGCACGTACGGCTCGTCTACCTGGATCCGCTCCTTGAGGGGAATCCGTATAGCGGGCAGTTCGAGCTTCTGCACGAACCGATGCGTGTTCTCCGACACGCTGGAGAAGTAGACGAGGTTGCTCACTCCCCTGCTCCTCTCGGTCGATGCGTCGGACGGTCCTGTCAGTGGTTCAGGCGGTGACGGCGGATGCGCCGGCGAGGGCCTTGATGCGGTCCGGGCGGAAACCCGACCAGTGGTCGTTGCCGGCCACCACGACGGGTGCCTGCAGGTAACCGAGCGCCATCACGTAATCGCGCGCCTCGGTGTCCACGCTGATGTCGACGACGTCGTAGGCCACGCCTGCCTTGTCGAGCGCCTTGTAGGTGGCGTTGCACTGAACGCAGGCCGGCTTGGTGTACACGGTGACAGTCATTTGCGCGCTCCCTCAGCGAAAATTTTCATCAACAACGGGTGTTTTTCCTGATAACTGCAAGTCCCTGCACACCCCATCCGACGATCACCTGCCCGGGCGATCTACCCTCCCCGCTCTCAACGCCGATCCGAGGAGGTAACTTCCCCCGAGATCCCCGCCGAGCGCAGATCGCGTCTTGTGTCGCTCTCCACCCTAGGGCACTAGATGTTGTGCCTCGTTAGTAGAGCACACACAAGATGGTCTTAATAACACGTTTGGAATTTTCCCTGGTCACCCCGGTGTGTCGCGCCGATTTCGGCGTGTCAGACATCACATCAGGGCCCGCGCGCATCCATGTGTCTGGTCTACCAGGACCCACCGACAACAACGCCCCTACCGGCGCCACCCCCGTAAAAGCCCAGCAAACAACATCGCCCGGCCTTGCTCGAGGAGCAAGGCCGGGCGAGTCGAGTGGAAGTCAGCCGATCTCGGCGACCAGTTTGCCGACGATGTCGCGCAGCTTGGCGACCACATCAGCGCTCTCTCGAGGGTGCTTGCCGTCGAGCGTCTGCGCGGGCAGCGAGAAGTCGAGGTCTTCCACGACACGCGGACCGGCGATACCGAACGACTTGCGGGTCTCGTCGTGCGCCCACACGCCGCCGTACTGCCCGAGCGCTGCTCCGACGACGGCCAGCGGCTTGTCCTTGAGTGCGCTGTCACCGTAGGGCCGCGACAACCAGTCGATCGCGTTCTTCAGGACGCCGGGGATGCTGCCGTTGTATTCGGGAGTGACGACGAGCGCCGCATCGGCGCGGCCGGCAGCCTCCCGCAGAGCCTTCACCGGTTCCGGCACCGACTCGTTGTCGATGTCCTCGTTGTAGAACGGCAGCTCGCCGAGGCGATCGAACTGTTCCAGGATGACCCCGTCCGGCGCTGTCTCAGCGGCCAGATCGGCCAACTGCCGGTTGATCGACTCCTTCCGCAAGCTGCCGACCAGGACCAGAACCGTACTCTCCGCCATCACTTCTCCTATCCGTCATTCGCGATCGTCGTGTGGATACTTGCAGAGTTTAACCGGACCGCGGTCCGATTGATTCCGGCTGAGTTAAAGTTGCCAGGTGAGCGCCTCTGACGGCCTGACGATGCTGTCGGTCAGCGATTCCGGCCCACCCGAGCGGGGTGATGCCGCGCGCAACCGCGCGTTGCTGCTGGACGCTGCGCGCCGACTCGTCGCCGAGCACGGGGCCGAGGCCGTCACCACCGACGACATCGCCGCTGCCGCCGGCGTCGGCAAGGGGACGCTGTTCCGCCGGTTCGGCAGTCGCGCCGGGTTGATGATCGTGCTGCTCGACGAGGACGAGAAGGCTCAGCAGCAGGCCATCCTGTTCGGCCCGCCTCCCCTGGGCCCGGGAGCCCCGCCGCTGGAGCGGCTGATCGCCTATGGCCGCGAACGGCTGTGCTTCGTCAACAGCCACCACGCCCTGCTCTCCGATGTCGGCCGGGACCCGCAGATGCGCTTCAACGCGCCGATGATGCTGCACCACCGCCACGTCCGCGTGCTGCTGGACGACGGCGGCACCAGCGGTGACCTCGACGCCCAGGCCACGGCGCTGCTGGCTCTCCTCGACGCCGACTACGTCCGCCACGAGACCACCGACCGTGGCCGCACGCTGGACGAACTCGGCGACGCATGGGAGACGCTGGCCCGCAAGATCTGCGGCACATGATCGCCGGGGGACAGACAACCGGGTGGATTCTGCACGTGGACCTCGACCAGTTCCTCGCCTCGGTCGAACTGCGGCGCCGACCCGATCTGGTCGGCCTTCCCGTCATCGTCGGCGGCAGCGGCGACCCGTCCGAGGCGCGCAAGGTCGTCACCTGTGCGTCGTATGAGGCCCGCGCACACGGCGTGCACGCGGGGATGCCCCTGCGGGTGGCGGCACGACGCTGCCCGGAGGCCACATTCCTGCCGTCCGATCCCGACGCCTACGACGCCGCCTCCGAGCAGGTGATGGCCGCGCTTCGCGACCTGGGTCATCCTGTCGAGGTGTGGGGTTGGGACGAGGCGTACGTGGACGGCGGCCAGACCGATCCGTTCGCGCTGGCCAAGCGCATCCAGGAGACGATCACCGCGGAGACCGGACTGTCCTGTTCGGTCGGCATCAGCGACAACAAGCAGCGGGCCAAAGTGGCGACCGGCTTCGGCAAGCCGGGCGGGATCGCCGCGCTGACCGACGAGAACTGGATGTCGATGATGGGCGAGCGGCCCGTCGACGCACTGTGGGGGATCGGCCCCAAGACGTCCAAAAAGCTTGCCGCGATGGGTATCACGACCGTCGCCGAGTTGTCGGCGACCGACGCCGAGGCACTCACGGCGACCTTCGGCCCCACCACCGGATTGTGGATCTTGTTGCTCGCCAAGGGTGGAGGCGACACGACGGTCCGCGCCGACCCGTGGGTGCCGCGCTCCCGCAGTCATGTCGTCACGTTTTCCGAGGACCTCACCGATGATGCCGAGATGGCCGCTGCTGTCACCGATCTCGCGCGGCGCACGCTGGCAGAGATCGTCGAACAGCAGCGGGTGGTCACCCGGGTGGCGGTCACCGTGCGCACCGCGACGTTCTACACCCGCACCAAGATCCGCACACTGCCCGCACCGACGGTCGACTCCGACTCCGTCGTCGCCACCGCGCTCGCCCTCCTCGGGGACTTCGATCTCACGCGTCCCGTGCGGCTCCTCGGGGTTCGCCTCGAGCTGTCGATGACCGACGTCGCACCTGTCGGTGCCGGCGGCTAACGTCGGTCGGCGATGTTGCACACCGTCGCGGTTCGCGGATACCGCTCACTTCGAGATCTCGTGTTGCCCTTGCGTCGACTGACCGTGGTCACCGGCGCCAACGGCACCGGCAAGTCGTCGCTCTACCGGGCGCTGCGCCTGCTGGCCGACTGCGGTCGCGGCGAGGTGATCGGATCCTTCGCCCGCGAGGGCGGCGTCGAATCGGCGATGTGGGCCGGTCCCGAACACCTCGGCGGAGCACGACGCACCGGGGCCGCCCAGGGCGGCCCTCGCACCCGCTCAGTGTCAATCGAATTGGGCTATGCCGCAGATGATTTCGGATACCTCGTAGATTTCGGCCTCCCCCAGGCGGTCGATTCGGCGTTCACCCGCGATCCGGAGCTCAAACGAGAGCTGGTCTTCGCCGGCCCGGTCGCCCGGCCGACCACCACCCTGGTCCGTCGCGTGCGGGGAATGGTGGAGGTCGCTTCCGAGGGCAGTCGGGGGTTCGACGAGCTGTCGCGCAACCTGCCGGCGCACCGCAGTGTGCTGGCGGAATGGGCGGGTGCCGCACCCGAACTGGTGATGGTCCGGGAACGGTTGCGGGACTGGCGATTCTACGACGGTTTCCGAGCAGACGCGCACGCTCCGGCGCGGCGACCCCACGTCGGCACCCGCACCCCTGTCCTGGCCGACGACGGTTCGGACCTGGCCGCGGCCATACAGACGATTGTGGAAACCGGCGACGACGACCTCGACCGTGCCGTGGCCGCCGCGTTCGACGGAGCGACGGTCTCGGTGTCGGTCACCGAGGGGCTGTTCGACCTCCACGTGCACCAACGCGGCATGCTCCGCCCGCTGCGCAGTGCCGAGATCTCCGACGGCACGCTGCGTTTCCTACTCTGGACGGCCGCACTGTTGAGTCCGCAGCCGCCGTCGCTGATGGTGCTCAACGAACCCGAAACGTCGTTGCACCCCGACCTGCTCCCCCCGCTGGCCGACCTGATCTCCGCCGCCGCGACGACGACCCAGGTGGTGGTGGTGACGCACTCCTCGGCGCTGCGGGAGCGGCTCGCTGCGGCGCCCCTCGGCGAAGACGAGACGACGGAGATCGAACTCGTCAAGGATTGGGGTGAGACGAAAATCGACGGCCAGGAACTGCTGACCACTCCCCCGTGGAACTGGGGGACGCGCTGAGGGTCAGCGGCGCCGCGGCGGCGGCCGCAGCGCGCGGGTGAACAGAACGTTGACCCGCGTCATCGCGAACGCGTACGGCCACCAGAAGAATCGCTTGGAGAAGTACAGCGCGCGGATGTCCACCGAGGTGTAGATCAGATATTTGTTGCGTTGTACGCCACGCAGGATCTTGTCGGCCGCTTTCTCCGGTGACACCGCGTGGCCCCCGAAGCGGTCGGTCCACCACTGCACGCGCGGATCCTCACGATCCACGCCGACGATCTGAACCGACTGCACCAGAGGCGTTTTCACCGCGCCGGGCACCACCACCGAGACGCCGATGCGGTGGCGCGCGAGGTCGAAACGCAGCACCTCCGACAACCCGCGCAGACCGTACTTGCTGGCCGAATAGGCGGCGTGCCACGGCAGAGCGACCAGCCCCGCCGCCGACGAGACGTTGACCAGGTGGCCGCCACGGCCGGCCGCCACCATGGGCGGCAGGAACGTCTCGATGACGTGGATCGGCCCCATCAGATTGACGTCGATCATCGACTTCCAGTGCTGGTGGGTGAGCTGACTGACAGTGCCCCACGCCGACACGCCCGCGATGTTCATCACGACGTCCATTGCGCCGTGGGCAGTGTGGATGTCGGCGGCGAACGCCACGACGGCGTCGTGGTCGGTGATGTCGAGCGCGCGGTGCGCCGCGACGACCGCACCGAGCGCTTGCGCATCGGCCACAGTGGCGGCCAGTCCGTCGGCGTCACGATCGGTGAGATAGAGCTCCGCACCCTGGGCCGCCAGCTTCAGCGCCGTCGCGCGTCCGATTCCGCTGGCCGCACCGGTGAGCAGGCACCGTTTGCTCGCGAAACCGTCGGCGAATCCCATGGGAGGTGACCTTACCGGCCCCCGACCGAGCCCCGGCCCGCCTCACCGCTCGGGCAGCTCGACCCCACCCCAGAGGCTGTTGAGCCACAATCGCTCGGCGATCTCGACCGCCCGGTTCGGATCCGTGTCACGTCCGACGAACGCGCTGTCCAGCGCGAGCGTCATCGACGTCACGGCGACCAGCGTGCGAACCAGCGCCTGCAGATCATCGGAAATAGGACGGGGGCCCGAATCCTGCTCGACCAGACCGACGATCTTGTTGACCACGGTGTCCTGGAAGTCGTCCATGATCTCGCGGATCTGCGCGTCGGTGCTGCGGGCCAGATTGCACGCGCCCATGATCGGGTCGTTGGACGCGAAAACTGCCGCGGCGTATCCGACCATCCGCTTGGCGAAGGACGACGGCGACTCCCCCGGCTCACGCGGCGCGAAGTCGTGGGTGAGCTGATCGAGCTCCGCCATCGCCTCGGCGACGATGACCGCGAGGACGGCGTACTTGGAGTCGAAATAGAAGTAGAAGCCCGATCGGGCGACGCCGGCGCGCTCGCTGATCGTGCTGACCGACAGGTCGGCGAAGGAGCGTTCCTCGAGGAGCTCCCGTACCGCAGCGATGATGGCTTCCCGCTGACGGTCACCGCGGGTCCTACGGGGATCGCTGCTGACGGGATCGGCGGTCATGACAACAAACCTTTGCATCGCGATGCACAGGACACAAACTCCGCGAAACTTGACAGCCGTCAAGTGGGTCCGCCAGGATGATCAGCAGTGACATCGACCACAGTCACCCTCATTCAGGAGTGCCAAGATGCCAACGATCAGCGCCACTGACTACTGGATCGACCAGGCCAAACGACGTCTGAAGCCCACCGCCCTCACCATCCCCGGGATGGGGGCGGTCGAGAAGCGCCTCAAGGACAAGGAGTGGGAGCGGTTCGTCTTCGCCGAGCCGCCGGCCGGCAGCGACCTGAAGGCGATCACCGGAGACTCCGGGCTGCCGATCATCGGTCACATGATCGAGACGTTCCGCGGCGGTCCGGACTTCATCGTCGAGCAGTACCGCAAGCACGGCCCGATCTTCTACTCGCAGTCGCCGGCCCTGTCGGCGGTGATGGCGCTCGGACCCGACGCGACCCAGGCCGTCTTCACCAACCGCAACAAGGACTTCTCGCAGCGCGCCTGGGATCCCATCATCGGCCCGTTCTTCGACGGCGGACTGATGCTCCTGGATTTCGAGGAGCACCTCTTCCACCGCCGCATCATGCAGGAGGCGTTCACCCGCACCCGGCTCTCCGGTTACGTCCCTCACGTCGATTCGGTGGCCACGCGCGTGCTGAGCAACGACTGGGTCGCCGACGATCCGCGCTTCCTGTTCTATCCGGCCATCAAGGAGCTGACCCTCGACATCGCGTCCGAGGTCTTCATGGGCCACCCCGCGGGCACCGACCGCGAACTGGTCACGACGATCAACCAGGCCTTCACCACCACCACGCGCGCGGGCAATGCCATTGTGCGCAAGCCCGTCCCGCCGCTGAGCTGGTGGCGCGGCATCAAGGCCCGCGAGACGCTGGAGCGCTACTTCGTGAGCCGGATCGGCGAGAAGCGTCGCTCGGAGGACACCGACATGTTCAGCGTGCTGTGCCACTCGCAGGACGAAGACGGCGGTAGCTTCACCGACGATCAGATCGTCAGCCACATGATCTTCCTGATGATGGCGGCCCACGACACGTCCACGTCGACGATGACCACGATGGCCTACCACCTGGCCGCCAATCCGGAGTGGCAGGACCGCTTGCGCGAAGAGTCCCAGCGCATCGGCGACGGACCACTCGACATCGAGGCGCTGGAGAAGCTCGAGACCTACGACCTGGTGGTCAACGAGTCGCTGCGGATGATGACGCCGTTGCCGTTCAACTTCCGCCAGACGGTCCGCGACACCGAGCTGCTCGGCTTCTACATTCCTGCCGACACCCCTGTGGTGACGTGGCCGTCGATCAATCACCGGCTGCCCGAGCTGTGGACCGATCCGGAGAAGTTCGACCCGGAGCGCTTCTCGGAGCCGCGCAACGAGCACAAGCGGCATCGCTACGCCTTCGCCCCGTTCGGCGGCGGCGCACACAAGTGCATCGGCATGGTGTTCGGCCAGCTGGAGATCAAGACCGTCATGCACCGCCTGCTCACGCGGTACCGTCTCGAACTCCCGAAGGCCGGATACACACCGCGCTACGACTACGGCGGCATGCCCGTGCCGCTCGACGGAATGCCGATCGTGCTGCGGCCGCTGCGCTGAGCCCTCCGCGCCGAGCCGTCAGGCCAGGAGCCGGTTCGCGCAGGCGATGACCGCGCGCAACGCCGACTGCACCGGATCGGATGACAGGCCCATCGCCCACTCGACTCGAGCGCCGTTGGCGCCCTGGATGAACGTCGCGATGTCGCCTCCCGCGGTGCGCTGATGGAACGCCGTCATCTCCACGGCGACACCTCGGTCGTAGAGCATCGCGGTGAGGGCGGCGACGGGACCGCATGCCGTCGCCTGCGCTGTTCCGATGCGGTCCCCCAGCGCCAGCGTGGCGTGGTACGTCTGTGCCTGCGGCCCCCACCGGGTCGACGGGCGGTCGGCCTCGGCGCAGGCCCACTGGCCGAGCCGCACCGGTCCGCTCGCCGGTGCGAACTCGGCGACGAACTCGTCGTAGGTGCGGCTGTCGGCCTTCGCCCGCAACGGTTCAGGAGCGCGGCCGGTCAGCCGGGCGGCGAACGACGACGTCCGAGAGTGGGCGATCGTGGCGATCGGAGAATTCATGATGTGCCGGCCTTGAGGTCGAGGAGAACGACCGACGGCTACGCAACGACCCACAGCGGGGGGTCGGTCTGGATCAGACCCCGCTGCGGGTTGCTACTACGAGTCGGTTCGGCACGTCGGCGATAGTAGCCCGCTGCCCGTCGGCGCGGCAAGCAGCTTTACTGTAGAGTTTGCCGTGTTCGATGCCGCCGCAACGCCGGCGAAATGCGCACCGCGAAATTACACTCCGGCTATCCCGTTCCTGACATTCGTTTGCCACGCCAGTGAAATACACACTCCGGAAATGCGTCACGACATTTTCGGAGTAGCAACTGACAGCATCTCCGCCGCCGCCAGGAAACACACCCCGATCCTGCCAGCAAAGTCACTTACCTGCGAAATTATCACAATGCCATTTGCTTGCAGCGCTGGCGCTGGCGCGGTCGCAGGAGCGCGGGGGCTCGTGCACAATGGGCCCAATGTCGTGGTCGATGACGGTGCTTCTGGTCGCGGCAGGCATCCTCGGTGGCCTCACCGGAAGCATCGCGGGTTTGGCCTCGGTCGCCACCTATCCCGCGCTTCTGGTCGCGGGATTGCCGCCGGTCGCTGCGAACGTCACCAACACCGTGGCCCTGGTGTTCAACGGCGTCGGGTCGATCCTGGGATCGCGCCCCGAACTAGCCGGGCAGCGCCAGCGTGTGGTGCGGTTGCTGCCCGTCGCGGTGCTGGGTGGAATCGCGGGCGCGGTGTTGCTTCTGTCCACTCCGGCCGAAGGATTCGAGAAGGTGGTGCCCCTGCTGCTCGGCTTCTCCTCATTGGCGATCCTGGCCCCGGTGCGACCTCCGCCGGAACCGGGAGGTGACACTCGGGGCCACAGAGCCCGCAGAATCGCCGAGGCTGTCGCGATCTGCGGGATCTGCATCTACGGCGGATATTTCGGCGCAGCTGCCGGAGTTCTGCTGCTCGCGCTGCTGTTGCGTTCCGGCGCAGCGAGTTTGGCCCACGCCAACGCCATCAAGAACGTCGTACTCGGCGCAGCCAATCTCAGCGCCGCGGTGATCTTCGCCTGCGTCGCGCCGGTGCATTGGACGGCAGTCGTCGTGTTGGGCCTGGGGTGCCTGATCGGCTCCCGATTGGGTCCCGTCGTGGTCCGCCACGCACCCCCGGGACCGATGCGGGTCGTCATCGGGGCGGCCGGTCTCGCCCTGGCGGTCAAGCTCGGCCTGGATGCCTACTGACGATCACAGAAATACGTCACAGAAAAGCGTTGTCGCCCTGGGTCACTCGGGTGCCCAGTGCGATCAGGTTCTCCGCCGAGGTGTGCAACCGTTCCCCCGCTTCGGCACTGGCCCGCCCCGCCAGATAACGGGACCACGTGCCCTCGATCACGATGCCGAGCTTGAAGCAGGCCATCGCGATGTACCAGTCCAGATGGTCGGTTGCCCTACCCCCGGCGTCGCGATAGGCGCGCAACAACTCGGTGCGGCTCGGCAACCCGCCCAGGTCGGCCAGCGCCGCACCCGCCTGGATCGGGTTCGGGCCGTCCGGCCAGCACACCAGCAGCCATCCCAGATCCAGCAGCGGATCCCCGATCGTGGACATCTCCCAGTCGATGAACGCGGCCAACTCCGGGACGTCGCGGCGCAACAACACGTTGTTGAGATGGCAGTCACCGTGCATCACGCCGGGTTCGGCCTCGGGCGGAAGGTTGGCCGTGAGCCACTCCGCGAGCCCGGTCACCGAGGGGAAGGACTCCGGTGCGTAGCGTTCGTGCCGATAGCTCTCGAGGAGCCGCATGAACTGCGGAACCTGCCTGGCGACAAAGGAACCCGGCCGTTTCAGCGCCCCGAGAGCGCTGCCCTGCCATGGCACCTGCCCCAGCTTCGCCAGGCTTGCGGCGTAGGACAGGCCGACGTCGTGGCGCATGCCGGCATCGCGCAGATAGGCGTCGTCGATGTCGGTGCCCGGGTTGAACCCGTCGATGCACTCCATCAGGTAGAAGACCACGCCGAGGACGTCGAGATCGTCACAGCCGGCGATCAATTCGGGGTGTGGGACCGGTGATCCGGCGAGCGTGCCGAGCACCGCGATCTCGCGACGCATGGTGTCGTCACTGGTCGGCCGGGGGTGTTCGGGCGGCCGGCGCAGCACCATCGGCCGTCCGTCGACGCTGACCCGCACCACGATGTTCTGGGAGCCACCGGTCAGCGGGGCGACGTCGTCCACGGTCGATCCGAGACCGATGTCGCGGATCCAGGCCTGCAGCGCGTCGATATCGGACGGGGACAGCGTCACCTCGACTGGCATGACCGCCATAGTGTCAGGTGCGGCACCGGCGGATCCGCCCGTTCGACCAGATCAGTCCAGGATGCGGCGTGCGACGTTGGTGCTGACGAGATCGAGTAGTTCGTCGGAGCGCCCGGCGAGGATGGTCCGGATCGCGTACAGCGAGAAGCCTTTCGCCTGTTCGGCCGTGATGGTCG
The DNA here is from genome assembly GCF_055419625.1 of Mycobacterium sp. IDUB_1. Lineage (NCBI taxonomy): Bacteria > Bacillati > Actinomycetota > Actinomycetes > Mycobacteriales > Mycobacteriaceae > Mycobacterium > Mycobacterium sp. IDUB_1. The sequence goes on from NZ_JBVAYA010000004.1 coordinate 544,266, forward strand.
GGGGGATCGAGAGCTCCTGGCGCGCGGTGACCACGTCGACGACGGCGGGGCCGTCGGTGGCGAACGCGTCGGCGAGCGCCTGCTCCAACTGCGCCGGATGCTCGACGCGACGACCGAAGATCCCCATGGACTCGGCGACCGCCGCGAAGTTCGGATTCACCAGATCGGTGCCGAAGTTGACGATGCCCGCGGCCTTCATCTCGAGTTCGACGAAGTTCAGCGACGAATTGTTGAACACCACGAGTTTCACCGGCAGCCGGTTCTGCACCAGCGTGATGAGGTCGCCGAACAGCATCGTCAGTCCACCGTCGCCCGCCAGGGCCACGATCTGACGGCCCGGCTGTGCGGTCTGGGCGCCGATCGCCAGCGGCAGGGCGCAGGCCATGGTGCCGTGGTTGAACGACCCGATCAACCGGCGGCGCCCGTTCATCTGCAGGTAGCGTGCCGCCCAGACCACCGGCGACCCGACGTCGACGGTGAACACGGCATCCGGGGCAGCGAGCCGATTCACCGCGCCGGCAACGTATTCCGGCCGGATCGGGGTGCGGTCACGGTCGTTGTCGGCGAGTTTGTCCAGCGTCGCGCGCGTCTTGCGGTAGTGCCGCAGTGAGCGCTCCAGGTGCGCGGTGTCCCCCTTGGGGCGCAGCAAGGGCATCAGGGCCGCCACGGTGTCCTTGACGGTGCCCACCAGAGGAAGGTCGACCGGCGTGCGGCGACCCAGGTTCCGGCCGCGGATGTCGACCTGGATGACCCGTGCGTGGTCGGGATAGAACTGTTGATACGGGAAGTCGGTACCCAGCATCAGCAGGGTGTCGCATTCCTTGATCGCCTTATAGCCCGACGCGAAACCCAGTAGTCCCGTCATCCCGACATCGAACGGGTTGTCGTACTCGATGAACTCCTTGCCGCGCAGGGCGTGCACGACAGGGGCTTTCAGCAGATCGGCCAGGGCCACGAGCTCGTCATGGGCGCCCTCGACGCCTGCGCCCCCCAGGATCGTGACCGCCTGCGCGGCGTTGAGGAGCTCGGCTGCCTGGCCCAGCGCTGTGTCGTCGGGCCGCACCACCGACGTCGTCGCACGCACGGGCCGGGTCTGCCAGGCCGTGGGATCCGCCTTCTGCAAGAAGATCTCCCCGGGCACGACCACGACGGCGACGCCGGACTCCTCGACCGCCGTCCGCATCGCCATGTGCAGGATGCGGGGCAGCATCTCCGGTGTGCTGACCAGCTCGCAGTAGACACTGCAGTCGCGGAACAGCTCCTGCGGGTGGGTCTCCTGGAAGTACTCCGAGCCGATCTCGGTCCGCGGGATGTGCGCGGCGATCGCCAGGACCGGAACCCGGCTGCGCTGGGCGTCGAAGAGGCCGTTGATGAGGTGCAGGTTGCCGGGCCCACAGCTGCCGGCGCAGACCGCCAGCGCGCCGGTCAGCGCAGCGTCGGCGGCCGCAGCGAACGCCGCGGTCTCCTCGTGTCGCACGTGCTCCCAGGTGATTTCACCCGAGCGGCGCAGCGCATCGGTGAATCCGTTGAGGCTGTCCCCGGGCAGACCGTAGACCCGCTGGACACCGCTGACGTGCAGCGCTTCGATGACGTGATCGGCGATGGTGGCCACCTCTGGAACCCTAGTGCGCCCCCGCACCCCGAGCACGACACCATTCGGTAAGGGTTGCCGGCGCACCCCGCCGGTAGGTTGGGCGCCATGACCACCCAGGGCGACAAAGCTGCTCACGGCGTCGCCGCGGCCTCGGTGTCCGTCGGCGTGGCGCAACTGCTCGGGGCTGCGTTCGGTCCGCAGGCCGACGTACGCACCGCCGTCGGCTCCTCGGTCATCGAGCGGACCCCCGGCCCACTCAAGGAGTGGGCCATCGAGACATTCGGCACCGCAGACAAGCTCTTCCTGACCGTCGCGGTGCTCGTCGTCGTGGCGGCGCTCGCGATCATCGCGGGCATCGTCGAGACCCCGCGGCGTCCGTGGGGCAGCGCGATGATCGTCGCCGCGGGCGTTCTCGGCTCCGCGGCGGTGCTGTCGCGGCCGGGCGCCGGCGCCGTCGACGTCATTCCCACGGTGGTGGGTGCCGTCTGTGGCGTTGCCGTGCTGCGGTTCCTTACGTCGCGCCGCTTCACCGGTGAGAGCAGCGAGGACGTCACCGCGACGGACACCGACACCGGCAGGCGCCGCTCGCTGATCACGCTCGGATTGATCGTCGCGGGAACGGCCAGCGGGGTCGCCGGGGTCGTGATCACCCGGCTGGCGTCGTCGGTGTCCGGAGACCGCAACGCCTTCGCACTCCCCCGCGTCGCCAAACCCGCGGCCCCGATCCCCGCCGATGTGCAGCCTCCCGACATCGCGCTGCCGTCGTTCGTCACCCGCAACGACGAGTTCTATCGGATCGACACCGCGCTGACCGTGCCGCAGCTCAGTCGTGAGGCGTGGAAGCTGCGCATCCACGGCATGGTCGACCGCGAGGTGACCGTCGACTTCGCCGATCTCGACCGATTCGAGGTGGTCGAACGGATGGTGACACTGACCTGCGTGTCGAATCCGGTAGGCGGTGAACTGATTTCCAATGCGGTGTGGACGGGCTACCGCGTCGCCGATCTACTCGCTGAAGCCGGGGTGCGCCCCGACGCCGACATGGTGATGTCGACATCGGTGGACGGGTGGACGGCCGGCACCCCGGTCGAGGCGCTCACCGCCGACGACGCGCTGCTGGCGATCGGGATGAACGGTCAGCCGCTGCCCATCGAGCACGGCTACCCGGCGCGGCTGGTGGTGCCGGGTCTGTACGGCTACGTGTCGGCGACGAAATGGGTCGTCGACCTCGAGCTCACCCGGTTCGACCGTGCTGAGGCCTACTGGACCAAGCTGGGGTGGGCGGCGCGAGGGCCGATCAAGACCGAGTCGCGTATCGACATCCCCCGGGCCGGCCAGGACGTGACGGCCGGGTCGACGCGGTTCGGCGGCGTGGCGTGGGCGCAAGACCGGGGCGTGCGGTCTGTCGAGGTCAAGATGGACGACGGCGACTGGCAGCAGGCCACGCTCGGTGCCGCCTATTCCGGGGACACCTGGCGGTTGTGGAGTTTTGACTGGCAGGCAACCCCGGGCTTCCACACGATCACCGTGCGCGCCACCGACAACAGCGGCTACACGCAGACGCCCGACCGCGCCGACCCGGTGCCCGACGGCGCCACGGGCTGGCATTCGATCACGTTCAACGTCAAGTGAGCCGGCTGTCGGACCCTCGTGCCAGGGTGGCTGTGTGCTCGTAGCAGACGTCGCGAAAGCCTCCACGGACGTGGCGGCCTCGTCGTCACGGCTGGCGAAACGCGCACGGCTCGGCGAGCTGCTGAGCCAGGCCGGAGCCGAGTCCTCCGAGGTGGTGTCCGTCGTGGTGTCGTGGCTCTCCGGTGAGCTCACGCAGCGCCAGATCGGTGTCGGGTGGGCCGCGCTGCGGTCGCTGCCGGCTCCCGCCCGTGCACCGGTGCTGACGGTGGATCAGGTGGAGGCGACGTTCACCCAGATCGGGGCGACCGCGGGCAAGGGTTCGCAGGCGCGTCGCGCGGAGCTGCTTCACGGATTGTTCGCCGCGGCCACCGACGTCGAGCAGGCGTTCCTGCGCCGGCTGCTGGGCGGGGAGTTGCGCCAGGGCGCGCTGATCGGGGTGATGGTCGACGCGGTCGCCGCGGCGTCCGGTGCACCGGCGCCGTCGGTGCGCCGGGCCGCGATGCTCAGCGGTGACCTCCCATCCGTGGCAGCGGCCGCGCTCGCCGGCGGTGAAGACGCGCTGGCGCAGTTCACGTTGCGGGTCGGCACCCCGGTCGGTCCGATGCTCGCGCAGACCGCCACCGATGTGGCCGACGCGCTGGAACGTCTGGGCGGCACCGCGGTCTTCGAGGCCAAACTCGACGGGGCGCGCGTGCAGATCCATCGCGACGGCGATCAGGTGTCGATCTTCACCCGCAGCTTGGACGACGTGACGGCGCGGCTGCCCGAGGTCGTCGATGCGGTGCTGGCGCTGCCGGTGACGGACCTGATCGCCGATGCGGAGGCCATCGCGCTGAAACCCGACGGGCGACCGCACCGATTCCAGGTGACCGCGTCGCGGTTCGGGCGGCGGGGCAGCTCCGGCCCGAACGAGCAGCGGCTGTCGGTCTTCTTCTTCGATCTGCTGCGCGCCGACGGAACCGACCTGCTGGATCGCCCGGCGCACGAACGCATCGCGGTGATGGATGCCCTCGTGCCGTCCGATCAGCGGGTCGACCGGCTGGTCACCTCCGACGCCGACGATGCGCACCGCTTCCTGGATGCCACGCTGGCAGCGGGCCATGAAGGTGTCATCGCGAAGTCCGTCGACGCCGCCTACGAGGCAGGCCGCCGCGGCGCCGGCTGGCTGAAGATCAAACCGGTGCACACGCTCGATCTGGTGGTGCTGGCCGTCGAATGGGGGTCGGGGCGGCGCACCGGCAAGCTGTCCAACATCCATCTCGGCGCCCGGGACGAGACGACGGGCGAGCTGAAGATGTTGGGCAAGACGTTCAAGGGCATGACCGACGAGATGCTGGCGTGGCAGACCCAGCGCTTTCTCGAGCTCGCTGACGGAGCGGCGCCGGCCGCGACATCAGGCACAGGTCCCACCGATGGCTACGTGGTGACGGTGCGGCCGGAACAGGTCGTCGAGATCGCCTTCGACGGAATCCAGACCTCGACGCGCTACCCCGCCGGGATGGCCCTGCGGTTCGCCCGTGTGCTGCGCTACCGCGACGACAAGACGGCCGCCGAGGCCGACACCGTCGCCACCGTGCGAGCCTTCCACGACCGCAGCGGTTGATCCGGCAGAGACAAGCCGGGCCGGGCGTCAGGATTCGGCCGCGCGGTACGCCGCGACCACAGGCTCCAGCTCGTCGGGTGTGGCGCCGTGCATGATGACCGCGTCGGCGCCATAGTCGAGTTCCGCGCGCACCCGCGCAGCACACTGCGACGCCGAACCCGTCGCCGCCGGCTCCAACCACTCGTCGGGGATCAGCGTCGCGATGTGCTCGATCTGCTCCGGTGTCGCCTTGTGATCGATACCGCCCGCAACCGACTGCACCACCTCGTCGGCGCGAAAACGTTGCAGCACAGCCGCATCCCACTCATTGGTGCGGACCAGTAGGTCACCATAACCCTGGAGATAGGTCGCCAGTCGAGCCACCGTCTTCTTCAGCCGCAGCTCCTCGGGGAGGTGATCGCCGACGGTGGCAAGGCACGACCAGACCCGCACCTGCCCAGGATCCCGGCCGGCCTGCTCGGCCGCGCTCTTGACGATGCGTACAGCTCGCTGCAGCGTCTCCGGAGTGAAGTAGGTGTGGAGGATGACGTCGTCGAACTGGCGCCCGCCCAATGCCAGCGTCTGCGGACCGAACGCGACGATCGCCAGCCGAATGTCCTCGTCGAAGTCGCCGTCGAGGTAGAGCACCGGGTACCGGCCGATCGGCCCGTCGTGGCCGACGATGGCCCCGCCGCGCCACAGTGTGCGCATCACCTCCGCGAAGTCCTCCATCTGCGCGGTGGTCACCGCGGGCACTCCGAAACCCTGATAGATGGCCGCGATTCCGCGCCCGATGCCGAGGGTGAATCTGCCTCCGGAGAGGCGGTGCATCGTCGTGGCCCACGAACCGGTGATCAGCGGGTGGCGGGTGTTGTGGTTGGTCGCCGCCGTCGCAATCTGCATACGCTCGGTCACGGCCAGCGCCGCCCCGGTCAACGAGGAAGCCTCCTTGACGTTCCACCGTTCGGAGATGAACGCGGTGCCGAATCCGAGCGCCTCCCCGTGGCGAGCCTCTTCGAGCAGGCTCGCCGGACCGTCACCACCCGCGCCGGCCAACAGGTAGTACCCCAGCTCGCCGAGCACCCGGTCCATGCGACGACCATACAACTTCGGCACATGTGTTCATTCGAGCGACGGCGGAGTCTAGAGTCCAGACCATGTCAGAGCCGACACACTTCACCGTCCCCGGTGCCTTGGACGCCATCGCCGCAGTCATCGGCGACCGCGAGTTCATCGTCGCGGGCGATCGACGTTTCACCTACGCGCACACCGTCGAACGGTCGAATCGGCTGGCCGGCTACCTCCACAGCCAAGGCCTCGGTTGCCACACCGAGCGGTCGGCGCTGGCCGGCCATGAGGTCGGACAGGACCTGCTCGGCATCTACGCCCACAACGGACCCGAGTACGTCGAGGGCATGCTCGGCGCCTGGCGGGCCCGGGTGGCGCCGTTCAACGTGAACTACCGCTACGTCCGGAGCGAACTGCAGTACCTGCTCGCGGACGCGGGCGCCACGGCGATGCTTTATCACGCCGCGTTCGCCCCGCGCCTGGCCGAGGTCCTCCCCGACCTCCCCTCAGTGCGGGTGCTGATCCAGATCGCCGACGACTCCGGCAATGAATTACTCCCCGGCGCAGTCGATTACGAGTCGATCGTGGCCGACGGTCCGGCCGATGCCCCGCCGGTCGAGCCGTCACCGGACGACCTCTACGTGCTCTACACCGGCGGCACCACCGGTATGCCCAAGGGTGTGCTGTGGCGATCGCACGACATCTTCATGGCGTCGTTCGGCGGTCGCAGCCTCTACACCGGCGAGACCGCTATGAGCTACGCCGACCTGGCCACGCGCTGCGCAGAGTCACCAGGCACCAAGTTGCTGGTGCTGCCGCCGCTGATGCACGGGGCCGCCCAGTGGGCCGTGATGACCTCGATGACGATGGGTCAGACAGTGGTGTTCTCCGCGGTCACCGATCACCTCGACGTCGACGATGTCGTGCGCACGATCGAACGGGAAAAGGTGCTGACCGTCACCGTGGTCGGCGATGCGATGGCGCGTCCGCTTGCCGACGCGTTCGAGCGCACCGACGCCGACCTGTCCTCGCTGGCCGTGGTGGCCAGCGGTGGAGCCCGGCTGACGCCGACCGCTAAGCAGCGCCTGATCGACACCAAACCGAACCTGATGGTGGTCGACAGCGTGGGCTCCTCGGAGACCGGAGCCCAGATGACCCACATGTCGGCGCCGGGCGCGGTGTCGACGGGCACCTTCACCGCCGGACCCGACACTTTTGTCACCGCAGAAGATCTCGGCTCCATCCTCGAGCCGGGACACGACGGCATCGGATGGCTGGCGCAGCGCGGCTACGTCCCTCTCGGCTACAAAGGCGATGCAGCCAAGACGGCGGCCACCTTCCCGGTCATCGACGGCGTCCGCTACTCCGTTCCGGGCGATCGTGCTCGTCACCTCGCCGACGGCGTGATCGAACTGCTCGGCCGCGATTCGGTGACCATCAACTCCGGCGGAGAGAAGATCTTCGCCGAGGAGGTGGAGACCGCCGTGGCGTCGCACCCGGCCGTGGCCGACGTCGTCGTCGCGAGTAGACCCAGCGACCGATGGGGGCAGGAGGTGGTCGCCGTCGTCGCGCTCGCCGACGGTGTCGAGGCCACGGCGCAGGAGCTGATCGACCACGCGGGAACCGTGCTCGCGCGCTATAAGTTGCCCAAAGCCGTGGTGTTCCGGCCCATCATCGAGCGCAGCCCCGCCGGCAAAGCCGACTACCGCTGGGCGCGCGACCAGGCGAGCGCCGAATCCTGAGCTATTACACCACGATTCGGCCCACACAGCAGCGGTGCGCCGCCTGATTCAGGCGACGCACCGCTGGTGTGACGAGATCAGGCGACGTCGCAGGCCGAGCCGTCGAGCAGGCACAGATCCTGGTCGGCGCCGAGCAGTCCACCGGACTGCGCACCCGCGAAGCTCAACAGGTTGTTCTGCGCGCTGTCCTTACCGTAGGGCGTGTAGAAGTCGTAGTCCGCCAACCCCTTCGACGCGTTGTAGATGTTGAACAGCGGGATCGCCCCGAAGATGGTGCGCAGCTCGTAACGCGTCTTGTCGCCGTCCGGGTCGGGCATCGAGTAATACCCCTCACCGAACGGGGAGTTGCCCATGTACTTCATGTTGAAGATCGAGCCGACCGGAGGGACCTCGCCCTTGGCGGTGCCGACTCCGTTGACGGAGCTGTTGACATCGGTGACCAGGATCGCCTTCGAGTACCCGCGGGAGAGGTCCCACTGAGTGCTGACGTCGGCGTCGACGCTGCCGATCTTGACGCCCTTGGAGTCGAACACGTCGAACTGCTGGTAGCCCTGGACGATGACCTCGCGCGGGGGCAGGCCGTTGACCCCGGTGTAGGTGATGTCCGACGTCGGCTTGAAGGTGTAGTCACCGACGGTGTACGAGTCGCGGGTGGGCTCGTCGGAGGCGTTGAAGCTCAGCGGCAGTTCGTCGACGACCTGGCCCTTACGGGTCTGCGAGATCAGCAGCGTCTTGACGATGTCGTTGCCCTCCTGGGGCAGGGAGTAGTAGAGCGCGTACTCCGACGCGTCCTTCCAGTAGATGATGTTGTAGACCGATCCGACCGGCGGGATCATCCCGTCTTCGACGCCGGATGGGCCGTCGACGGAGGTCACGATGATCGCCTGGCTGGTGGTGCCCCAGAAGTCCGATGTCACGGTGGTCACGCCGTCGAAGGTGCCGATGAGCGTGTTGGTCTCATCGTCGTAGATCCCGAACTTCTGCGTGCCCTGGATCGCGTTGAACAGCGGCTCGTATCCGACGAACCCGGTGTACTCCAGCGTGTCATCCTGGACCGGCTTGATGTGGTACCCATTGGTCAGGTAGATCGGCCGGTTGATGCCCTCGTAGTCGGTGAGGAAATCGGCCGCGCTGTAGTTGCGCCGGAATGGGTCCCCGTTGAGCGGCAGCGACCCGAATCGCGTGACGTACCTGTAGGACACCACATCCGTGCCCTCTTGGGCGAGCGCGGAGTACACCTGTCCGGCGCGACCGTTGGTGATGACGGCGAAGATCGAACCGTCCGGCGGAATGTCCTTGTTGTCGACACCCTGCTGGTAGCCCTCGGCGACGTTCGTGACGTCGAGGACGACGATCTGCAGCGAGCGGTTACCCGCACCGATGTCGTTGTTCATCGCGACGAGACCCTTGATGGTGGCCACCGTGTCGCCGGTCTCGGGATCGATGAGATCGAAGTCCTGCTTGCCCTGGAGCACGCCCGGGAACGCCGGAACCATCGTGTACTTGCCGTAGAACGAGGTGATCGTGGGCTCGCCCACCGGACGGACCTCGAGGCCGTTCCACACCATCGTCGGATCGCTCGGCTGCGCCTGCGAGTCGAGTTCGCGGCGTGACGCCGCGGCAACGAGCCACGCGAACGGCGAGTTCGCATTCGGCGCCGCGGGTGCGTTGCCGCTGAACACGTCGAGGAAGCGCTTGAACAGCGTCACGAGCGGGCCCTGCGACACGGTCGTGGTCGAGGCCTCTTCGGTGTCTGTCGCGACCTCGGTGGTCGTCTTCGCCGACGCGGTCGACACGTTGACCAGCGTCTTGGGAGTCGTGGCTGCTTCGGGGGCATCGACGGTGATCGTCGACAGCAGACCCTTCAGACCCTTGGGCGTCTTCGTCGTCTTCGTCGGAGCCGCTTCGTCGGTGACGGTGGGAGTGACACTCTCGGTGTCGTCTCCGGTCGATGCGCCGGCCTCGGCAGGCTTCCAGGACCAGCGCGGCTTCTTCGGGGGCGCCTTCACCGTGTCGGTGTCGTCGCCGGGCGTCTCGGTCGCGTCGTCAGAGGGCACCTGCGGAGTGTCGGACGGCTGGTCCGTCTCGGTTCCCGGCTTGGGCTTGTGACCGCTGAACAGTTCTTTCCAGACGTTCTTGCGGTCCTTCTTGTCCGGGGCCTTGTCGGCGTCTTTGTCGCCGTCAGTTCCGGTGTCCTTGACGTCCTTGGCGTCCTTGGTGTCCTGGCCGCCGGCGCCCGTCTCTTTGCTCGACCCTTTGCCAGCGCCCAGGGCGCCACCGGGAGTCTGGCTGCCCGTATCCGATGTCGAACCCGCATCGGTGGAGTCCGCGTAGGCCACCCCTTGGCCCGCGAAGACCGCGGCGCCTACACCCAGGGCGACCGCCAGGCCTCCGATACGACCGACGTAACAACCAGCGTTCATTGCTCTCCCCAGGACTACAAGCGACTTGTGACCGAAACTATACAATTCAGGACCGTTCGCACAGCCCGTTTCCAGAGTTAACCAGAAAACTTTCACTATTTTGCTGACCGGCGGGTGACCGCCGTCTTACCTACCGCCGTTCAGCCGACCTTTCGAGGCAGGTCGAAGGTGTCGTACACGAAGGACAGGTCGTTCTGAATCCGCTCCGCGCTCAGCCCGAAGCGGTCGGGGGCGTGCTGGTGCTTGCTCTTGTACGACCGCTGCTTCTCGGCCTGCGCACGCACCTCGGCCAGGAATGACGCGGTGGGCTCGATTTCGGCGAACTCACAGATGCGCTCGATCGTCGGCTCCAGGTTCTGGATCAGATCGGGATAGCGCACCACACACAGGTTCTTCTCCGGGATCTGGCCCGAGGTGTAGGCGTCGTGGAACACCTTCAGCATTGCGCAGGATGCCTGGTAGAGGTTCTCTACCCAGCGCTGCTGGTCCTCGGCGGATGTGCGATTGAACGCGTCGTAGCCGTTCTCCAGCACACTCGCGATCAGCGACATACCCGATGGGATGACCTCGACCGGATCGCGCACGATGTAGACGAGCTTGGCATCCGGATAGCGTTCGAGCACCTCGTCGAGGCGGAATGTCAGCATGCTCGTCTTGGCGAGGATGCGACGATCCTTCTTGTAGAAGAGGTTCCTTCGCCAGAGCTCTTCGTAGTAACCGAAGAATCGCTCCCGCTCCCGAGGAGCCGCGCCGTCGATGCCGAAGCAGCGCCGCGACAGGTCGCTCCCCCAGGTGTCCTGCCAGGCCAGGAAGTACGCCCAGGCGAACGGGCCGTCGAGGGTGTGGAAGAACCACGCCGGGTCGTCGGTCTCGATGCCGCGCAAGCTGGTGTCGTGCACATCCGACGGGTGATAGCGCGCCGGCGAGAGCCGATCCAGCTTGGGCACGATCCGACCGAGCAGTTTGCGCGCGCTGATCGCCGGAAACAGCATCTCCCATAGCTCGAACGCCGACAGGCCGCCGTTACTCAGCAGAAAGCGGTGCAGGAAGGTGGTGCCGCTGCGCGGGTTGCCGATGATGAAGATCGGGCGATCGATCGGCTCGTCTTTGTAGCGCGGGAACACGAGGCGGTCCAGGCCCATGGTGGCCGCGGACACGCCTCCTCGCACCTGCAGGATCAGAAAGGTACCGAGTGGCCGCAGCCACAACCCGAAGGTCTTGTTGATGACTCGGTAGACCCGCAGGTACCGGTCCATTCAGCCCTCCCACACGGCGGCGGCACCCACGATGGTGAATCCCGCTGCGGCACTTGCCATCACGATCTTGTCACCGGGCTCGACCGTGCCGTGCTTGAGCCGGTACTCGAGCGCCAGCGCCCACGCGGTGCTCGCGGTGTTGCCGAACAGCGAATGTGTGTGCACACAGGCCTGCGGGCGGGCGCCGAGCTCGGTGAAGACCCGCTCGAGCACCGCCTCGCTGGGCTGGTGCAAGGCATAGTGGTCGATCTCTTCCGAGGACCAGCCGAGCTCTGCGAGCATCTCGCGAATCGCGGGTGGTACGTGGACCGAGAGCGCGAACAGCTCCTTGGACTTCGACGTGAAGTGCCCGTCGACCGGCGTCTTGCACAGTCCGTAGTGCTCACACAGCGTCTTGTGGAAGATGCCCTCCAGCCGAGCACTGCCGCCGGCCAGCGGCTCGCGCGACACCAGCAGCGCAGCAGCGGCGTTGCCCAGGGTCAGCCCGGCGGCGAACACCGCAACGTCCTGCAGACCCCGCATGTCGTAGGTGATGCGGTCGCGAGTCAGCTCACCGGCGCAGATCAGGGCGGTCTTCATCTCCGGATGTAGCGCGAAATATCCGGCGACCGTGTGCATGGCCTCGATCAGGCCGGCGCACGCGCAGGTGACGTCGGTGGCATGCAGTGGACGTGCGCCGAGCCGACCGGCGACCTCCGCGGCCGTCGCCGGCTCGAAGTTATCGCGGGCGATACCGCCGTAGACCACCAGATCCAGATCGGTGGCCGCCACGCGGTTCTGCTCCAGACAGGCCAGCGCCGCCTGCGTTGCAAACTCTCCCGGCGACAGAGTCGTGCTCTGATCCAGGTAGCGGGTCTTGGTGTTGCAGCGGTCGAAGACGTAGCGAATGGTTTGCTCGACTCCGTCCCACTCCGCGGCCGGACCTGTGAACTCGCCGCGAACGAGCGCGAGAACCTCGTCGTTGTCCATTGCTGTTTCGGGCAGCACTGTGGCAGGCCGCGAGAAGTAAAGAGTTGGAAGCGTCATGAGCCGATCCCCCTGTTCAGTAGTGGCGCGATCATTGCGGTGAGCTGGTCATAACCTATGAGCCACGGGGCGGCTCCGCAATTGCAGCACACGAAACATAGCGTCTTGTCACTGCGCATTGGAAGTTACCCTGCCCTTCGACACCTGTCAGCGGATTGGGCAAGCCTGAGAATTTGGCACGACCTTCTACCAGGCCGCTCATAGATTGTCCCCCGACGCGGCCCTCTATATTGACAGTTCCGTAATATTTCTACCTGGCCGAAGGTTAGCTGATGATCTGCTGTGGAGGGCACGAATCATCACCAGTGTTTTCCTGCTGCTCATGCGCTCGCTACCGGCCAGCAACATAGTCGGCTGCGCGTCATAGCCTGATCGCATGCGCTGGGTCGTCGACGGGATGAACGTGATCGGCGCCAGGCCCGACGGCTGGTGGCGCGACCGGCACGCAGCGATGATCGCGCTGGTGCACGCACTCGAGCGGTGGGCCGGCACCGAGGGCACCGACGTGACCGTGGTTTTCGAACAGCCGCCGCGCCCGCCGATCGAGTCCTCGGTGATCACCGTCGCGCACGCGCCGTGCCCAGCACCCGACTCGGCTGACGCAGAGATCGTCAGGCTGGTCCAGGCCGACGAGCGCCCGGACGACATCGTCGTCGTCACCTCTGACCGCGCCTTGACCGAGCGGGTCCGGTCCGCCGGCGCCATCGTGGCGTCGCCCGCACGGCTGCGCGCCCTGATGGCGAACCAGTGAGCTAGCGGCGATCAGTCGATGACTCCGCGGCGGGTCAGATGGTCGATCAACGGCGAGGCCCCGGCCGTGAGGTGCTCGGCCATGGCCGCGCGGGCCTGCGCTTGATCGCGTGCCGCGAGGGCGGCCAGCACGCGCCGATGGTGCCGGTTCGAGTTCTGCGGCCAGCCGTCCACTGCGGGAAACACGGCCTCGGGCGCGTACCGGGTGATCTGAGACATCAGCTGCGCGAGTTTCGGAGAGTGCGCGGCGACGTTGATCGCGCGGTGGAACTCGTGGTTCAGCCGGACCGCCCGCTCCCCGTCACCGGCGGCGTACGCCGCCTCGAGGCCGGCCTGGACCGCCGACAGGTCCGCCAGCTCGGCGTCGGTGATCGCAGCAGCCGCGCGCGCAGCCAGCTCCCCTCCGATGAAGGCCTGCACCTCGGCGACGTCGGTGATGTCGCGCTCGGTGACCGGCCGGATGACGAAGCCACGTCGCGGCTGCTGGTCCAGCAGGCCTTCGGCCTTCAGCTCGAAGAGTGCCTCACGCACCGGGGTCACACTGATGCCGAGTTCGGCGGCGAGCTGTTCGAGTCGCACGTAGCTCCCCGCCGTGTAGGTGCCGTCGAAGATCCTGCGCCGGACCACCGCCGCCACATCCTCGGCCAGCTGTGGCCTGCTCGCGAAATCGGGGGTGCTCATTGCCGGTCACACCCGGTAGTCGGCGAGCAGCCGCTTGCTGATGATGTTCTTCTGGATCTCGCTGGTGCCCTCCCCGATCAGGAGGAACGGCGCGTCACGCATGAGTCTTTCGATCTCGTACTCGCTCGAGTAGCCGTAGCCGCCGTGGATGCGGAAGCTCTGCTGAGTGACCTCGGCGCAGGCTTCGCTCGCGAAGTACTTCGCCATACCTGCCGCGACGTCGTTACGGTCGCCGGAATCCTTGAGGCGTGCCGCGTTGACCATCATCAGATGGGCCGCTTCGACTTTGGTGGCCATCTCGGCCAGCGCGAAAGCGATGGCCTGATGTTCGGCGATCGGCTTGCCGAAGGTGCTGCGCTGCTGTGCGTAGCGCACCGCGAGTTCGAACGCCCGGACGCCGACCCCACAGGCCCGGGCCGAGACGTTGACACGACCGATTTCGACCCCGTCCATCATCTGGAAGAAGCCCTGTCCTGGTGCTTCCCCGAGGATGTCGGCGGCTTGGGCACGGTAGCCGTCGAAGATCAGTTCCGTGGTGTCGATGCCCTTGTAGCCGAGCTTGTGGAGCTTGCCGGGAATGATGAGGCCCGGCACCACTTCGCCGAAGCCCGTGGGCTTTTCGACGAGGAAGGCGGTCAGATTGCGATGGGGGCGGTCCGCCCCCTCCTCCGTGCGCACCAGCGCGGCCACCAATGTCGAGCTGGCCCCGTTGGTCAACCACATCTTCTGGCCGTGGATCGTGTAGGTGCCGTCGCCGTTGTCGACAGCCCTGGTCCGGATTGCCGCCACGTCGGAGCCGAGCTCGGGCTCCGACATCGAGAATGCACCCCGAGTCTCACCGGTTGCCATGCGCGGCAGGAAGTTTCGTTTCTGCGCGTCGGTGCCGTGCTGCCGGATCATGTAGGCGACGATGAAGTGGGTGTTGATCACTCCGGACACACTCATCCAGCCACGGGCCAGCTCCTCGACGCACAGCGCATAGGTCAGCAGCGACTCGCCGAGCCCGCCGTACTCCTCTGGGATCATCAGCCCGAACAATCCCAGGTCTTTCATGCCGTCGACGATCGCCTGCGGATAGGTGTCGGAGTGCTCGAGTTCCTGGGCGGCCGGAATGACCTCCCTGTCGACGAATGCCCGCACGGTCGAGACGATCTCGGTCTGGAGCTCGGTCAGTCCGAGGGTTTGAGCCAGTCTGGTCATCGCGTTGCCCTTTCACAGACGGACGTCCTTTCGAAGACGGCGGCCAACCCCTGCCCGCCGCCGATGCACATGGTGACCAATCCGTACCGGCCGCCTCGTCGGTGCAACTCACGAGCCAGTGTCGCGAGCATCCGCCCACCGGTGGCCCCGACCGGGTGCCCCAGGGAGATGCCCGACCCGTGCACGTTGGTGCGGTCGAAATCTTCTGCTCTGAAACCCCATTCGCGCGTACAGGCGAGCGCCTGGGCCGCGAACGCCTCGTTCAGCTCGATGAGGTCGACATCGGACAGTCTCAGGCCTGCTCTGGCGAGCGCCTGCCGGGTCGCCGGCACGGGGCCGATACCCATCACCTCGGGACCCACACCGGCGACCGCCCACGACACGAGCGTGACCAGCGGCGTCAGTCCGAGTTCTTCTGCTTTCTCTGCGGTGGTGACCAGGCACATCGACGCCGCGTCGTTCTGGCCGCTCGAGTTACCGGCTGTCACAGTGGCTTCCGGATCGGAGGCCGCGAGGATGGGCCGGAGTGCGGCGAGCTTGTCCAGCGAGGTGTCGGCACGGGGGTGCTCGTCGGTGTCGATCACGTCTTCACCACCGCGAGAGCTGACGGTCACTCCGATGATGGTTTCGGCGAGCAGGCCCTGCGCGCGAGCTGCGACGGCGCGCTGATGTGAGCGCACCGCGAGCTCGTCTTGTTCCTGACGCCCGATCCCGTAGCGACGGCGGAGGTTCTCCGCGGTCTCGAGCATGCCGCCGGGCACGGGATGGTGCTTGCCGCCCGCCGTGGTCCTGCCCCGTGCGAGCGCGTCGTGCACCGTGATGCCGCCGCGGACTCCGCCCCACCGCATGTCGGTCGAGTGGAACACCGCGTTGCTCATCGACTCTGCCCCGCCGGCGATCACGACTTCGTGGTCGCCCGCGGCGACCTGCTGGCAGGCCTGGATCACCGCTTGCAGTCCAGACCCACAGCGTCGGTCGACCTGCATGCCGGGCACTGTCACCGGGAGGCCGGCGTCGAGGGCGATGACGCGGCCGATGGCCGGCGCCTCCATCGAGGGGTAGCAGTGCCCGACGATGACGTCCTCAACACTCTCAGGACCCACACCGGTGCGAGCGAGCAGGCCCTGCAGCGCTGCGACGCCGAGGTCGACGGCCGTCAGCGACGCGAACATGCCGCCGTAGCGCCCGATCGGAGTACGTACCGGCTCGCAGATGACCGCCGCACGGGTCACAGGTGACGTCCGCCGGTGACCTCGAGGACTGTTCCCGTCATGTACGAGGAGAGGTCGCTGGCCAAGAAGAGCGCGACGCCCGCCACTTCGTCCGGTTCCCCGGCGCGGCCCATCGGCACCTCGGCCACCTTGGAGTCCCAAATGTGTTGCGGCATGGCCTCCGTCATCGCCGACCGGATCAGTCCGGGTTGGATCGCGTTCACCCGCACCCCGAGATAGGCGAGCTCCTTGGCTGCCGCCTTGGTCATCCCGACGATGCCGGCCTTGGCGGCCGAGTAGTTGGTCTGGCCGATCATGCCGACCTTGCCCGAGATCGACGACATGTTCACGATCGCGCCGCGCTTGTTCTCCCGCATCAGCGCCGAGGCTGCGCGCAGACCGTTCCACGTGCCCTTGAGGTGCACGGCGATCACCTGATCGAACTGCTCCTCGGTCATCTTGCGCATGGTCGCGTCGCGGGTGATACCCGCGTTGTTGACCATCACGTGCAGACCGCCGAAGTGCTCGACCGCCGCTGCGACCAACGCGTCGACCTGCTCGGCGCTGGTGACGTCGCACTGCACCGCGCGGGCGACGTCGGCACCCCCGAGCCCCTCGGCCGCGGCCTGCGTTGCCTCGAGGTTCACGTCGCCGAGCACCACCTGCGCTCCCTCGTCGACGAATCGCCGGGCGATCGCCAGGCCCAATCCCTGCGCTCCGCCGGTGACCACCGCGACCCGCTCACTCAGTAACCCCATGTGCCCATCCTCACGTCGTCTGACTTCGAGGCGATATCGTATTTCATATACGAAATTGTGGACACGACCCGAGGAGACCGATGACCAGCGCCGAGGTTAGTGACGAGGACTTCCGCGAGATCCTCGCGCAGACGCGCCACTTCGTCAGGACCGTCGTCGTCCCCCGCGAACAGGAGATCCTGACCGAGGACCGGGTTCCCGACGACCTCCGCGAGCAGGTCAAGAAGATGGGATTGTTCGGATACGCGATCCCCCAGGACTGGGGCGGGCTCGGCCTGAACCTCGCTCAGGACGTCGAGCTCGCCATGGAGCTCGGATACACCTCGCTCGCACTTCGGTCGATGTTCGGCACCAACAACGGCATCGCCGGACAGGTGCTCGTCGGCTACGGCACCGACGAACAGAAGTCCACCTGGTTGGCGCCCATCGCGTCGGGAGACGTGGTCGCGTCGTTCGCGCTGACCGAACCCGGCGCGGGGTCCAACCCGGCGGGCCTGCGCACCAAGGCAACTCGTGACGGCGACGGCTGGGTCATCAACGGCGCCAAGCAGTACATCACCAATGCCCCGACCGCGGATCTGTTCATCACGTTCGCACGCACCCGGCCCGCCGACGCGCAGGGCGCCGGCATCGCGGTGTTCCTCGTTCCCGCCGACGCCCCGGGGGTGACGGTCGGCGCGAAGGACAAGAAGATGGGCCAGGAGGGTGCCTGGACCGCCGATGTGTCCTTCACCGACGTACGGGTCGGCAGCAGCGCGCTCATCGGGGGCGCCGAGGACATCGGCTACCGGGCCGCGCTCGCATCTCTGGCTCGAGGCCGGGTACACATCGCGGCGCTGGCGGTCGGCACCGCTGCGCGAGCCCTGGACGAATCTGTCGCCTACGCCGCGACAGCGACTCAGGGCGGTACACCGATCGGCGAATTCCAGCTCGTGCAGGCGATGCTCGCCGATCAGTACACCGGGGTGATGGCCGGCCGGGCCATGGTGCGCGACGCCGCCCGACAGTGGCTGAGCGGCGAAGACCGCCGGCTGGCTCCCTCGGCAGTCAAACTGTTCTGCACCGAGATGGTGGGGCGCGTGGCCGACCTCGCCGTCCAGATCCACGGCGGCGCCGGCTACATGCGCGACGTGCCGGTGGAACGGATCTACCGCGACGTGCGCTTGCTCCGGCTCTACGAGGGCACCAGCGAGATCCAGCGACTCATCGTCGGCGGCGGGCTGGTCAGAGCGGCGTCTGCGGCCGCCCGCTGATCAGCCGACGAAACGCACGATCGACTCGGCGATCGCCGCGGGCTTGTCAGATCCGTCGATCTCGACGGTGACCGCGAGTGTGGCCTGCACGGCGCTGTCGAGTCGGCTCACCGTCGAGATCTGTGCGCGTGCGCGTAGCCGCGCACCCACGCGCACCGGGGTGATGAATCGGACCTTGTTGTAGCCGTAGTTGATCGCCATCGCCACGTTGTCGACGGTGTAGAGCTGGTGGGTGAAGTGCGGCAGCAGTGACAGGGTCAGCAACCCGTGTGCGATCGTCCCGCCGAAGGGCCCGCCGGCTGCCCGCTCAGGATCGACGTGAATCCACTGGTGGTCATCGGTGGCATCGGCGAACAGATTCACGCGGTCCTGCGTGATCTCGAGCCAGCCGGTGGGCCCGAGCTGCGAACCCTCCGCGTCGACGAACTCGGCCAGATCCTTGAACTTCTTCACCTGCGTCTCCTTTGACTGACAGCCCTGATGCCGGTTCCCCACAGTGCCATAGCGGGGTGGTGCGATAGGTCGCCGGACCGGTCCCCGGAAATCGTGTCAGCGAGTGCCGGAATATCTGCAGCCTGTTCCGCCGAGGAAATTGCTGTGTCTTCTCATTTCGTTTTCTGGATGAGTAATGTGAGATAACAGGAATGGGCGATTACGTCGCGCGGATTTCTGTCGCGAGAGTCAATAACATTTGCGGCACCGCCGCGTCGTTATCGCGATTTGCGAGTTTGGCAAACACCGCCGGGCCGCTGATTTATGGCCAAATCCGCTCGTCACAGCACCCGCCGGGCAGAGGTGCCACACGGACACGGCTTCCACGCAACGCCCACGCCCTGCGTCGGCACCGGATGGCGAGCCGCGTTGCCGCCCCCGGGTCAGCAGCCGCGAAACAGGGTCGTTACTGGACGGTAACCGCGCTGACGGTGCCGTCAGCGCGGCGATGTGCAGTGCGAATCCATCCCCGAGATTGCAAAAAGAGCAAAGGAGACAGGGGTGCCAGGCGACGCCCCTTGCGATCGAAACCACCTGGGATCGATTCTTCGCCACCGCAACGACATGGCCGCCTGAGCTGGGCCGACTCCGATCCCGGCAATTGCCATGAACACGGGTGTCGTGATCGTGACCTGATCGTGACCTTTACCGGATTCAGATTAAGTGGGTGACTTCTTCCGGCTAGCTGGAATTTGACTGTGGATGGGCGAGATACTTGAGAATGAACGTGTTTTTCCGCGTTCCGCGCAGCACCCGCCCCCACCATTGCGCCGCCGGACGAATGGATCGAAATGACCCGACCCGACTTTGCCTTTGCTGACCTCGATGTCGACCGGCTGGGCGCCAGTCCGCGATATTGGGACCCGGTCACTGAATGCACCGTCGTCTATGCGCGGCCCTCGACGGAACCCGAGTTGTGGTCCGATTTCGTGGCCGGAGCGTCACACAGCTACCAACAACACGGCATCGGTGCTGCGATCGACACACGCGCCTTACACCGCGGAGACGACACGGCACTATTCGCCGCATGCGTCAATCAGGCCGGTCGAGTTGTGGGTGGACTGCGCGCAAAGGGGCCCTATAGGTCGATAGCCGAATGCCATGCGATCGAGGAATGGGCGGGGCAAGAAGGCGAGGATGCGGTCCGAAAAATGGTTGCTGACCGTCTGCCGTTCGGGGTGGCGGAAATGAAGACCGCCTGGGTCGCCGACGATCCCGAGTTGAGCCGGCGACTCACCACGAGCATCGCTCGCACCCCCCTGCACGCCATGGACCTGCTGGGCATCCAGTTCGTCGTCGCGACCGCAGCGTCCTACGTGCTGAAAAGGTGGCTGACCTCGGGCGGAGTACTGGCTGCGAAGATCCCGCCGACGCCCTATCCCGACGTGCGGTACCAGACCAGGATCGCCTGGTGGGATCGCCTCACGTTCGCCAACCACGCGCAGCCCCGTCAGCTCGCCGCATTCCTGGCCGACAAGCGGGCCATGACGCCGGGGGCAGACTTCGCCGAGGACGCGGCGCTCGCGGGCGCGGCGCGGCGGCTGGGATGAGCGCGGGTGGGATGGATGATGCCGCCGATCAGCCCTGTGCCGCATCGGTGCTCGACCCGGACGACCCGCGGGATGCGGAGCGGTGGGCGGCATTGCGCGACGACCCCCGCGTCGAAGTGGTCGACACGATCTCTGCACAGCGTGCGGAGCTGGCCGCGGTGCGCCCTGCGGTATCGGCCGATATCGCCGACGAGCCCGACCGCTGGGCGTACTACCCCTGGCGGCGCGTGCTCGCCCGTGTCCTGGGCCCCCACGGGTACCGCCGACTGCGATTGGATCGCAATCGCAATCTGATCTCCGCCGACGAGATGGAGACACTGGGTCGGCTGCGGATCGGCGTGGTGGGGCTCAGTGTCGGGCATGCGATCGCCCACACCCTGGCCACCCAGGGGTTGTGCGGTGAACTCCGGCTCGCCGACTTCGACGCCATCGACGTGTCGAATCTGAATCGGGTGCCCGCCACCCTTCTCGACGTCGGGGTGAACAAGGCGGTGGTGTGTGCGCGGCGGCTCGCCGAACTCGACCCCTACCTCCCCGTCGTCGTGCAGCACGACGGGTTGACGCCCGACACCGTCGACGCATTCCTCGACGGGCTCGATGTTCTGGTGGAGGAATGCGATTCGTTGGACGCCAAGGTTCTCGTCCGGGCCGCGGCACGGGCTCGCGGTATCCCGGTGCTGATGGCCACGAGCAGCGGCGGATTGTTGGACGTCGAACGCTTCGACACCGAACGCGACCGACCGCTGCTGCACGGGATGCTGGGCGACCTCGCCGAGATGGATTCCGCGGCGTTGGCCGGCCTCAGCACCAAGGAGAAAGTGCCGCGGGTTCTCCGCATCATCGATGCCTCCGGTCTGCCGTCGCGGATGGCGGCGTCGCTGCTCGAGGTCGGCGCCACTCTCACGACGTGGCCGCAGCTGTCTTCAGAGGTGGCCGTCGGCGCCGCGTCGGTGGCCGAGGCGGTCCGGCGTATCGGGCTGGGCGAACCGCTGGCCTCCGGCCGGGTCAAGGTGGACGTGCCTGCACTGCTCGACCACATGCGCGAACCCCGCCGCGGGCTCGATGCCGCGGGGTCGGGCGAACGCCCGGAGGGCGAGACCCCGATAGCGCCGGTCGGGGAGACCATCGACGTGGTCGCCGCAGCGGCGCAGCGGGCGCCGTCGGGCGGCAATACCCAACCGTGGATCATCGAGAAGCGGATCGAGCCACCGGATCGCAGCCTGGCCATCCATCTCGATCCGGACCTCACCTCGGCTATGGACGTCGGATTCCGCGGAAGCGCGGTGGCCGTCGGCGCGGCCACGTTCAATGCGCGGGTTGCCGCCGCAGCCCGGGGATTCGGGGCGCGCGTCGACTTCCTTCTCGGCGACGAGCGTTTCCCACTGAGCGCTGTCGTGTACCTCGGCGGCACCGAACCCGACGGCGCGCTGGCCCAGCTCTATCCCGCGATGATGCGAAGGGAGACCAATCGTCGGCAGGGCACGCGCGTCGAGCTCGATGATGCGCTCGTCTCCGAGCTGAGAGCAGCGGCCGACCTCGAAGGTGCGCGGTTGTGCCTGCTGACCGATCCGTCCGACCTCGAACGCGCCGCCGCGATCCTGGCCGTTGCAGACCGGATCCGTTACCTGACACCACATTTGCACGCACAGATGATCGACGAGTTGCGGTGGCCCGGGCATCCCTCGCCGGACACCGGGATCGAGGTGCGCAGCCTCGATCTCGACGACGCCGACCTGGTCCTGCTCGACATCCTGCGTCGCGGCGACGTCATGGCGCATCTGGCGGCATGGGACGGGGGCACCGCGCTCGGCGATGACAGCCGGACGAAGGTGTCGGCGGCCGCAGGTGTGGCGATCATCACCGTGTCGGGCCACACGCTCATCGACTACGCCCGCGCCGGAGCTGCGGTGGAGTCGGTGTGGATATGCGCCCAGCAGCATGGATTAGCCGTGCAACCGGTGTCGCCGGCTTTTCTGTACGCCGCCGACAGCGAAGACTTTGCCGCGCTGTCGCCGCGCTTCGCCGATACGTTGGCTGACCTGCAATACACTTTCCGGACGTTGGTATCCGCGAATCCCGCTGAGTCACTGGCGTTGGTGCTGAGGCTGTCCCGAGCGCCGAGACCGTCGGTCGTCAGCCGGCGTCGCGGCCGGGAAGACAACTCGTCACCGAACTGACGCGGATACGGAGAGGGTCGCTTGCCCGAGAGCCTGGACCTGGTGGTGACATCGGTCGCGACGCAACTCATGGGTGCCACGTCCGCGACGGTGAAAGATCTCTGCCAGAACGTGCTCGCCGACCTGGTGGCGTTTTTCGGCGTCGACGTCAGCTTCCTCCGACGTAACGATCACACGATCCGGGCGTCGGTGCTGGTGGCCGAGTGGCCGGTGCGGCCGGGCATCCCTGACCCGGATCCACTCGCCGTCGTGTACTTCACAGACGCCGATCCCGTCTTCGCGATGGCCGAGCACCAGAAGGAGCCGGTGGTCTTCCGGCCCGAGCCGGCCACCGACGACTACCAGCGCACCATCAACGAGGGCCGACAGGTGGCGGCGACCTCGATGGCGTGCGTGCCGCTGCTCTCCGGCGAGGTGACGTCCGGGGTGCTGGGTTTCGTGAAGTTCGGGGACCGCGACTGGACCGAGGCCGAACTCAACGCGCTCAAGGCGATCGCCTCCCTGCTGGCGCAGGTCCAGGCGCGCGTCGACGCCGAAGAACAGCTGCGCTATCTCGCGGATCACGACGATCTCACCGGCCTCTACAACCGGCGCGCGCTACTGAGCCATCTGGACGCGCGTCTGACTGACGGCCAACCCGGGCCGGTGTCGGCTCTTTTCTTCGATCTCGACCGGCTCAAGGCGATCAACGACTATCTGGGCCACACGGCGGGCGACTGGTTCATCAGGGTGCTCGCCGAACGGCTCCGCCGCAGCTCCGATGGCCCCACTCTGATCGCGCGGCTCGGCGGTGACGAGTTCGTGGTGGTGCCTGCCACCCCGATGGACGCCGCGGCGGCAGAGGCGCTCGCGCTGCGGTTGCAGACAGCTCTGCGGGAGCGGGTGTCCATCGACGGGGAGATGCTGACGCGCACCGTGAGCATCGGGGTGGCGTTGGGGATGCCCGGCCGTGACAGCACCTCGGATCTCCTGCGCCGGGCCGACCAGGCTGTGCTGACAGCGAAGAACTCCGGCGGCAACCAGGTGGCGGTGTTCACCGATGACATGTCCATGGAGAACGAGTTCCGCAACGACATCGAGCTGCATCTGCAGACCGTGGTCGAGAGCGGTGCCCTCCTGCTGCACTACCTGCCCGAGGTCGACATGCGGACCGGCGACATCGTCGCCATGGAGGCGTTGGTGCGCTGGCAGCACCCCACGCGCGGCCTGCTGACCCCGGACTCGTTCATCGGCGTCGCCGAGTCGATCAACATGGCCGGTGAGCTGGGCCGGTGGGTCCTGCGCACTGCGTGCGCCGAGTTCGCTGCCTGGCGATCCCGCGGCCACGGAACCGAATCCGTGATGCGAATCAACGTGTCCCCCGTCCAGCTCGTCACCGAGGGCTTCGTGGAGAGCGTCAAGGGTGCGATGGCGGACAACGGCCTGCCGCCGGGTTCGGTGTGCCTGGAGATCACCGAGACGGTGGTGGTCCAGGACATCGAGACGACGCGCATCACGCTCGCCGGCCTGAAAGAGGCCGGCGTCCAGGTCGCCATTGACGATTTCGGCACCGGTTACAGTGCGCTGTCACAGTTGAAGTCACTGCCGGTGGACACCCTCAAGATCGACCGCAGCTTTGTGACCGAATTAGGTTCTGACCCAGGCGATCTGGCGATCGTGCGAGCCATCATCGCGCTGGCCGAGGCGTTCGGTCTCGAGTTGGTCGCCGAGGGGGTGGAAACCAAGGCCGCCGCGCTGACACTGCTGCGCCACGGGTGCCACCGCGCTCAGGGTTTCCTGCTGTCCCGGCCCATCGCTGCCGGACCGATGGAGTCACTGCTGTCCCAGGGTCGCATCGACGTCGACTTCTGAGCGACGTGGCGCCCGGTCTAGTTGCCGGTGAGGAGTTCGACCCGGCCGAACCGACTGGCCGACCTGCCGACCAGCGCGACCTTCCCGGGACGATTCGGCGCCTGCAGCGCGAGACCCGGCGGCCCGCAGAGCAGCACACCGTGCCGCGCGCGGACCGCCAGCGGGCCGTCCGCGGTGGCGAAGACCACCCCGGCCACCGTGGAGTCGTCGAACACCAGCCGGTCGATGGCCTCGACCGGCTCGGCCACGAGGCGGTGCTCCCGCGCCTGCGCGGTCAACCACGCGTCCAGCCCCCCGGGCTCGCCGAGTGCGCTCGCCGGAACGTCGGAGGTGCTCACATCCACGATGTCACCGTCGGCGGACACCACTTGCGACGACGGCCAGTCGGTGACGCGGGTGTAGAGGTAGCCCAACGGCGAGGCCAGACATTCCCCTGTCCAGCGCCGAAGCCGGCCACCATCGAACGGCGGCACCATGCGCTTCTTGCGACCAGCAGGCGCGGTCTCCACCGGCTTCACCGCGCGGGCGGGGAAAACATCGGGGTCGTCGGGCAGGTTCTTGACGTCGATGTCGTCGATGAGGGCAGAGGCGTAGGCCGTGGTGGCGGCATCACCGCGAAGCGTGTCGAACCAGGTTCGCGTGTGGCGCGGCTGTGCGGCCACCATCACGTCACCGCCTTCTGCAGATGCGGCGAGGGCACACAGTAGCCCCGCAGGGCCGACGTCGGTACACACGACGTCGACTTCGTCGTGCCACACCACATCGGGATACACCGTTATCCGCCTCTGATTTGCCGAATGTGTCAGCCAGTTCGCATAGTCCTGTCAGCGGGATCGCGACAAGAATATCCGGGCGTTGCTGAAATGTGCCATCACCGGACGTGGCAACACAATAAACCTACCACCGGCCACGAGAGGGCCGGTGCCACCGATACCCGGGTGGTGTTCCACCTAACTAACTAGGTTTACTCTCTTGGCATGAACCTGACCTGGTCGCCCGCCGATCTCGCCTTCCGCGACGAGGTACGTTCCTTTCTCGAGGAGAACCTCACTCCGCAGCTGCGGCGCGCGGGCACGTTGATGACCAGCGTGTACGCCGACCATGAGGCCAGCATGGAGTGGCAGCGAATTCTCCACGACAAGGGCTGGGCCGCGCCCGCGTGGCCGGTCGCCCACGGCGGCTGCGACTGGACGCTCACGCAGCACTACATCTTCAGCCGGGAGTCGACGCTGGCCGGCGCGCCCTCGCTCTCGCCGATGGGCATCCGCATGGTCGCCCACGCGATCATCGAGTTCGGCACGGACGCGCAGAAGGATTATTTCCTTCCCCGAATCCTCACCGGTGAGGTGTTCTTCTGCCAGGGCTACTCGGAGCCGGAAGCAGGTTCGGACCTCGCCGCGCTGTCGATGGCAGCCCGCGATGACGGCGACCACCTGGTCTGCACGGGTAGCAAGATCTGGACCACCCACGCCCGGGAAGCCAACTGGATGTTCGCGCTGGTGCGCACGACCCGGTCGGACAAGAAGCAGCGCGGCATCACGTTCGTGCTGGTCGATCTCGCGACACCGGGCATCGAGATCCGGCCACTGGTGATGACTTCTGGCGAGGAGGTACAGAACCAGGTGTTCTTCGACGAGGTGCGGGTCTCCAAAGACAACATCATCGGGGAGATCGACGACGGGTGGACGGTCGCGAAGTACCTGCTCGAGTTCGAGCGGGGCGGCGGGGCGGCGGCGCCCGGGCTGCAGGTGATGGTCGAGGACATCGCCGCGGCGGCCGCCGAGCAACCCGGTCCGGCCGGTGGGCGACTTCTCGATCATCCGGCGTTCGCCCGCAAGCTCGCCGACGTGCGAATCCGCACAGAAGTCCTCGAGATCCTCGAGTACCAGGTGCTCGCGGTGGTGGCCGCAGGCGGCAATCCCGGCGCCAAGTCGTCGATGCTCAAGGTGCTCGGCACCGAGTTGAGCCAGCACATCACCGAGTTGGCCATGGAGGCCGCAGGTCCTCGGGGCCGCGCGTACCAACCGCACGCCACGTGTCCCGGCGGTCCGATCGCCCATTTCGAGCCGCCCGCAGGCGACTACGTCAGTGGTGAGCCGTGGCAGGCGGTCGCCCCTCTGCGGTACCTCAACGACCGCGCCGGCTCGATTTACGCCGGCAGCAACGAGATTCAACGCAACATCCTGGCCAAAGCGGCACTGGGACTCTAGAGGGGCTGTAGAGGGAAAGAATGGACTTCACGTTCAACGACGAGCAGGATCTGTTGCGTACCGGGTTGACACGGTTCCTCGCAACGCGATACGACCTCGAAAAGAGCCGTACCGCAGCACAATCCGGAGCAGGCTGGCAGCCCGAGATCTGGCGGGCATTCGCCGAGGAACTGGACATCCTGGGTGCCACGTTGCCTGAAGAACACGGCGGGATCGGCGGGGGGTCGGTCGAGATGATGCTGATCTGCGAGGCACTCGGCCATGCGCTGGCCATCGAGCCCTATGTCGACACCGCGGTGGTGGCGGCCGGGTTGCTGCGCCGTGCCGAGGGCCCGCTGGCGACCACATTGCTCGACGGAATCGTCTCGGGGACAACGGTGGTCACCACGGCGGCGACTGAGCCGACGTCGGGTGAGAACTGGCAGGATGTCTCGACCGTGGCCGAACGCGACGGTGACAGCTGGGTGCTCACGGGAACGAAGATCGTCTCGGCGAGCACACCCCTGGCCGACCATGTGCTCGTCACCGCCCGCACCTCAGGCGCCCCTGCCGACAGCGACGGCATCTCCCTGTTCGCCGTCGACATCGGCTCGGCGCCCTCGGGTCTGGACATGCACCATTACCGCACCATCGACGATCGGCTCGCCGCGGACATCACGCTCGCGCGCGTTCCGACCGCGGCACTGCTGGGCGAGGAAGGCGGCGCCTGGCCCTCGATCTCTCGCGCGCGCGACGAGGGAGCCGCAGCGGTGTGCGCGGAAGCGGTCGGCGCGATGCGCAAGGTCCTGGCCGACACGGTCGACTACGCCAAGCAGCGCAAGCAGTTCGGCCAGCCGATCGGCGCATTCCAGGTGCTGCAGCACCGCATGGTGGACATGTACATGGAGGTCGAACAGGCCGCGGCGGCGGTGTATCTGGCGGTGCTGCATCTCGATGACGACGACGCCACCACCCGTGCCAGGGCGGTGTCAGCCGCCAAGGCGACCGTCGGGAGGGCAGCCCGCTTCGTGGGCCAGCAGGCGGTCCAACTGCACGGCGGGATGGGGATGACCGAGGAATTGGCGATCGGCCACTATTTCAAGCGCCTAACGGCGCTGCAGTTCGAGTTCGGCTCGACCGACTTCCACGTCGATCGGTATGCGGCTCTGACCCGCTAGCGGCGCGCGACGATCACCGGCGTGCGGGCGGACTGCACGACCTGGGTACTGACCGACCCGAGGAGCATGCCCGCGAACCCGCCGCGTCCGTGGCTGCCGACAACCACCAGCTGGGCCGTCGCCGCCTCGTCGAGGAGCCGGCGGGCCGGCTGATCGCGGCAGACCACCCTGCGCACCGTGACGTCGGGGTAGCGCTCCTGCCAGCCGGCGAGCCGCTCGGCCAGCAGCATGTCCTCTTCCGGCTGCGCCTCGGTCCAGGGCTCGTCGGGCAGTTCGTATCCCGCGTCGCTCCAGGTGTGCACCGCCACCAGGTCGACCCCGCGCCGTGACGCCTCGTCGAACGCGATCGCCGTGGCGTGCTCGCTGGCCGGGGATCCGTCGATGCCCACCACCACCGGCGCCTGATCCGGATGGGCGATGAGCGGATCTTCGTCGCGAATCACGGCGACCGGACATGTGGCGTGGTGCACCAGACCCGTGCTGACCGACCCCAGGAGTCGCCGCTCCCACGTGCCGAGCCCTCGGCTGCCGACGACGATCATGTCGGCGTCGGCGCTCAGGTCGGCCAGCGCCGCGACGGGCTGACCGGAGAGGATCTTCTCGCCGAGTCCGCCGAGCTGCTCACCGGCGGCCGCCCGGGCGACCACGGATGCGTCGTCGAGGATCTCGCGAGCCGCGTCCTGCTCGTCCTGCAGAAAGGCAGGCGGAAGTGGAACCTGGACCCACGACTGCATGCCGGCCGATGGCAGCACGTGCGCCAACGTCAACCTCGCCCGGCGACGCGCCGCGGTGCGCGCGGCCCAATCGACGGCCACCCGGGATGCCGCCGAACCGTCCACACAGACGACGATGCCCAGCGATGCAGCTGGTTGGCTCATGAAGTTCGCCTCCTGACGGGGCAGCGTCGTTGCCGCCAACCCCGACGCTACGCCCGCCGATCCCGCAGGTCAGGGGTCTGCAGACATCCATGGCGGGGACCAAAGTCCTTCCCGCGTCACGGTCGATGCAGATCGACCACGAGGGGGCGGTGATCGGAGATGGCGACCGCCGGCGTCTTGCAGGCGCGCGCCTGTAGGCCCGGGTCGTCGGTCAGGACATGGTCCAGTTGCTGGGTGGGCACGTCGGCGGGGAAGGTGGCCGCCGAGGCGAGGGCGCGCAGACGTGTGTGGCGGCGCGCAGCCGCAGGTGGCATGTTCAGGTCACCGGTCACGATGCGCGGCCCCGGCATGCCGTCGATGTCGCGCAGCAACCGGCGCAGCTGCAGCCGGTTCCACCCAGGTACGAACGACAGGTGCGTGTTCGCGATGGTGAGCGGGCCCAGCGGGGTGTCGAAGTGTCCGACAACCGCAGCTCGCGGTTCTTCGTGGATGATCTGCACGCGGTTGGGCGAGCGCAGGTACAGGGGGAACCGGACCGGGATCCGGGGCAGGCGCACCACCTGCCAGTGGGCCGCGGGATAGCGCGAGAGCAGCGCGACCCCGTATGCCGCGGTACCCGGCTGCTCCTCCCCCGTCGCAGCCATCCAGGTCGCGCCGGGCGTGCCGGAGATGGCGGCGACGAACCTGTGGCTGCGGGCGCCCATCGCCTCGGCGGCCAGTGCCGTCAGGTCGGCCATGCCCGATCGTTGCTGCACCGAGTCCACCTCCTGTAGTGCGAGGATGTCG
Organism: Mycobacterium sp. IDUB_1; assembly: GCF_055419625.1. Lineage (NCBI taxonomy): Bacteria > Bacillati > Actinomycetota > Actinomycetes > Mycobacteriales > Mycobacteriaceae > Mycobacterium > Mycobacterium sp. IDUB_1. The sequence goes on from NZ_JBVAYA010000004.1 coordinate 573,543, forward strand.
GCGTCCAACCCCTGGATGCAATCGGCGAACCGGTCCAGATCAACATCGCCACCGAGGGTGCGCCCGTGGAGGATGTTGAAGGTCACCAATTTCATGGGTATTGCACTACCCACCCTGCAGTCGAAACCCACGGCGGTGCGAATGTCCCCTGAAGATCTGCCCGAGGCGTTGCGCCATGCGGCGTCAGCGCTCAAAGCCGACGGCCCGCCGTTTGCGCTCGCCGGGAGTTTCGCGCTGTGGGTGTACGGCGCACCAGAGCCGACCCACGACGTGGACTTCGTCGTGACTGAGGCGGACGCGGAGGCGGCGGCCGCCACGCTCTCCAAAGCAGGGTTCGACATCCGACGCCCTCCCGAGGACTGGCTGTTCAAAGCGGCGCTCTCCGTCGACGGACCCGCAGTGATCGACGTGCTGCATCAGATCAACAGGGTTCCGGTCGATCCCGCCATGATCACCGGTGCACCGATGATGGACGTTCTCGCGCTGTCGATACCGGTGCTGACGCCCGGTGAGGTGATTCTGCAGAAGCTGCACTCGCTGCACGAGCACCACTGCGATTTCGCGAAACTGCTTCCGGTGGTGCGGGCGGTCCGCGAGCAGCTCGACTGGGCGGCCATGCGCGCAGAGACCAGCGACAACCCCTTCGCGACGACGTTCCTCGATCTGTGTGCCCGGTTGGGCATCGACACGGGATGCACGGCGGACTCACAGCCGGAGCTCAGCTGAGAACCGTTGTGCCAGAGCTACCCTCGCGGGGGCCCGGTGAAGGAACGGATAGAGGCGGGGCCACAGTGAATCGTCAGGCGAAGCGACGCGCGATGTTGGTCATCGTCCTTGCGCTGCTCTGCTCGGGATGCCTCGGGCACCGATTCGCGGCTCGCCAGGATGCGTCGGCCCCGACGACCGGTCTGTCGGCAGCGGCCGCCACCCGACTCGGCATCCCGTCGCAAGGCACCGTTCTCGCGCTGCCCGGGGCGGATCTCCACTTCCGCGACACCATGGCCGAAGAGTTCCGCGGGGTGTTCAGCACCGGCCCCTACACGATGAAAGTCGTCGACTACCCGCGCGATCTGGCCCTGGATTCGATTCCGACCGGGGTCGCCAACCTCGACACCGCGATACGCGCCACACCGGGCACCATCATCGTGCTGGCGTACAGCCAAGGGGCCCAGGTGGCGTCGGAATGGATGCGCCAGCATGCGCAGGATCAGGCGGCGCCGGGACCCGACCGCATGACGTTCATTCTGTTCGGCAACCCGTTGCGCGCATCGGGAGGCGCGAAGGTGGGCGATCCCACGGCCCGCACCACTGGGCTCGCCACCCCGACCGACACCCCGTGGCACATCGTGGACATCGCCCGCCGCTACGACGGCTGGGCCGACTCGCCCACCGACAAGAGCAACGCCGCCGCGGTGCGCAACGCCGACCTGGGAAAGCTGTTCATCCATCCGCACTACGAGGGTGTGGATCTCGACGACCCCTCGCTGACGGTGTGGCAGCGCGGAAACACCACGTTCGTCCTGACGAACGAGGCACCGTTGCTGCCCAACGATGCCGCCCAGATCGAGTCTGCTTACCGTCGAACGTGATTCATATCGCGGGAAGAGTTGCCCCCGTCGCCGATTCCGCGTACTGCCGCATGAGACGCAGCGCCGTCGCACGGTCCATCTCCGGATCGCGCGCCACGATGCGGTAGCCGAGGTAGTCCTCCATCGCCATCAGCGTCATCGCGATGTCACGCGCCGGCACGGAGAGGCTGAACACGCCCGCGTCGGCACCCGCAGTCAGCAGATCCCGGTAGAGACCGACCTGACGGTGATAGATCCCCTGGACGTCGCGGCGTTGGTCCAATTCGAATCCGGCGGCGAGCACAGCCCGCCAGATGGCCCGCCACTCGGCGTCCTCGGCCCCGGTCGGCAGGCCCGCCGCGATCGTCATAGCCAGCTGCAGTGACAGGTCGTCGGTCCGATCGCCGAAACGACGGCGTTCTTCGTAGAAGCGCACGTCCGAGCGGAGTGCCAACGCTGAGAGCAGCTCGGCCATGTCCTTGAAGTAGTAGCGCACCGCGTTCGTGGTCAGACCGAGCTCGGCTGCCACGTCCGCGAGCCTGAGACTGGCGAGGTCATGGCGTTCGATGAGGGCGATCGCCGCATCCATGATGTCGGCGCGTCGCTGCGCCTGGGTGTTCGGCCGACCCATCTGTGTGCACCCCTCTCTGGTGTCGTGAGTGTGATTCTGCCGTTCCGGTTGCGTGACGTCCGACACGGGCGCATAGTTCTTTTCCAATTCGGAAAACAATGGAGCGTGTCATGAGGGCAAGAGACCTCGGCGTCATCATCGGCGACCACCCCACCGGTGCCCACAACGCCATCACCGACGTGCCCGGGGTGCGCGTCGGACACGTCACCCTCGACGCCGACGGGCCGCCCGCCGTCCACACCGGCGTCACGATGGTCGTGCCGCACGACGACATCTGGACCGAGCCCGTGTTCGCCGGCGCGCACCGCCTCAACGGCAGCGGCGAACTCACCGGCCTGGAATGGATCCGCGAATCCGGCGAGTTGACATCCGTGATCGGACTCACCAACACCCACAGTGTCGGCGTGGTGCGCGACGAGTTGGTCGCTGCGCAGGTACGGGCCCGCGGTGACGGCGTCTACTGGTCACTGCCCGTGGTCGGAGAGACCTACGACGGTCTGCTCAACGACATCAACGGATTTCACGTCAGATCCGAACACGCCCGCGCCGCGCTGGAGAACGCATCGGCGCAACCACCCGCCGAAGGCAACGTGGGCGGCGGCACCGGGATGATCTGCCACGGCTTCAAAGGCGGCATCGGTACGTCGTCGCGCATCACCGAGACCGCGACGGGTCACTACACCGTCGGCGTCCTGGTTCAGGCCAATCACGGCCGCCGGGAACGACTGCGCATCAACGGAGTCCACGTCGGTGAGCTGATCGGAGCGGACGCTGTACCGCTGCCCGACCTGCCGCCGCGTTACGAACCCGGATCCGGTTCGATCATCGTGATCGTCGCGACCGACGCACCCCTGCTCCCCCACCAGTGCACCCGCCTGGCGCAACGCGCCGCTCTGGCCGTCGGCCGGCTCGGCGGCACCGGTGAGCAGTACAGCGGTGATCTCATGCTGGCGTTCTCGACGGGAAACCGCGGAATCCCCCCGTATGCCTGGGACGAGAACGTGAGCACCGCCCAACCGGAGATCGGGCTCCGCATGGTCGCGCCGCAATTGATGACGCGACTGTTCGACTTGACGATCGACGCCACCGAGGAGGCCATTGTCAACGCGATGGTCGCCGCCACCACGATGACCGGCCGCCACGGCTTCACCGCCCACGCGATCGATCACGACCTGCTCCGCACCGCACTGTCGACCACTTCCCCCCAGGAGACCCCGTGACCGCCACGACCATCGCCGAATCTCGGCGACTGACAGGACAACTCGGCCCCGTCGGAATCGTGTTCATGGTGGTGGCCGCCGCGGCACCACTGACCGTGATCGGCGGCAACATGCCGCTGGCGATGGGCCTGGGCAACGGCGCAGGCGCACCCGTCGGGTTCGTGATCGCCGCCCTGGTGCTGCTGGTGTTCAGCATCGGGTTCGTGACGATGACACCTCACGTTCCCGAGGCCGGCGCGTTCTTCTCCTACGTCACAGTGGGTCTCGGCGGACGGATGGGCAAGGGCATCGCGGTGGTCGCCCTGATCGCCTACACCGCGATCCAGATCGGCATCTACGGATACATCGGCTGGGCAATCGCCGACACTGTCGCCCACTACAGAGGCTCCTCCCAAAGCCCCGACATTCCCTGGCCCGTCTACTCGTTCGTCGTCCTGGCGATCGTCGCCGTCCTCGGCTACCGCCACATCGATCTGAGCGCCAAGGTCCTCGGCGTCGCGCTGGCCTTCGAGATCGGCATCGTGGTGATCCTCGACGTGGTGATGGTCGCCAAGCCCGGCCCGGCCGGTGTCACCTTCACCTCGTTCGCTCCGGCGACGTTCACCCAGGGCACCATCGGAATCGCGATCCTGTTCGCGCTCACCGGATTCATCGGATTCGAGGCCACGGCGGTGTTCCGTGACGAGGCGCGCGACCCCGAGCGAACGATCCCGCGCGCGACCTATGCGGCGGTCATCATCATCGGCGCGTTCTACGCGATCACCGTGTGGGCGTTCGTGGTGGCGCTGGGCCCCGATCAGGTGACCGGTATCGCGCAGCGGACACTCGACGGCGACGGCAACATGCTGCTGGACACCACCGGCGACATGCTCGGCACCATAGGCCGCGACATCGTCAACGTACTGCTGCTGAGCAGTCTGTTCGCCTGCGTGCTGTCTTTTCACAACGTGATCGCGCGCTACCAGTTCGTGCTGGCCGGTAAGGGATTGCTGCCTTCGCGACTGGCCACTGTGCATGACGACCATGCGTCCCCGTCGTTCTCGTCGCTCGTCCAGACCGTGACGGCAGGGGTCATCGTCGCGGTTCTCGCGCTGCTCGGCATCGATCCGCTGGTCGGTGTGTTCGGTTCGATGGCGGGCGTCGCGACGGTCGGCATGGTGGTGCTGATGTTGACCACGTCTGTCGCGGTGCTCGCGTTCTTCCTGCGCCACCGCGAGCACGGCGGAACGTGGACGACCCGGATCGCGCCCGCACTCGCCGTGCTCGGGTTGCTCGCGAGCCTGTGGCTGGTGCTGTCGAACTTCACGCTGGTGACCGGCGGCAGCGTGACGCTGAGCACTGTGCTGGCCGCGATCCCGTTCCTCGGGCTGGCGGTCGGTTTCCTGGCGTGGCGGCCGTCGAAGTCACTCACGTGACCCGGTAGCCCCGTCGACGATCATCATCGCGACGTGCAGTGAGGTCATCGATTCTCCGTCGTCGAGGTCGACCCCCACGGCGGCGCGGATAGCGGCCAGCCGCTTGTAGAGGGCCGGTCTGCTCATGTGCAGCCGTTGCGCGAGCGCCGCCTTGTTGCCCGCGAGCCGCAGATACTCCCGCAGCACCGTCAGGTTGGACGGCGTGTCCGAGGAATCCTCGGAGAGCAGGCTTTTCAGTTCGGTCTCGGCGAATTGCTGGACACGCCGATCGTCACGCAGCAGGGACAGAAGGCCGCGCAGCCGAACGTCGGCGGCCCGGAAGTAGGGGCGGTGTCGATCCCCCTGCGCCAGAGCGACTTCAGCGATGTGCGCGGCCTCGGCCAGCCCGGACACCGCGTCGGCGATCTGCTCCGCCGGCGGCCCCAGCGCCAGCACCGACGCCATCGCACCGTCGACTCGACGCACCTGCTCCCGCAGCCGGGCACCCAGTGCCGCCAGTGTCGCGTCTGTGCCGCGAGAGTCCTTGAGGGACAGGATCATCACGACTTCCGAATCACCCCGCAGCGCGAACAGACCGGTGTGACCGGACGCGTTGACGGTGTGGGCAACCGCGTCGAGGAACGCGATGGCGCGCCGGTGACCGGCCACAGGGTCCGATGACGGGGACGGCCGTTCCGCGCGCACTGTGGCCGGGTGATACCGGGCGGCCCGCCGCAGTCCCAGCGCTTCGGCGCGCGCCGCCAATTCGCGCTCGTCGGTGAGGCGTCCCCGCAGCACGTCGTCGATGAGCCCGCTCTGCGCCTGATGCTGCAGCCCCGTTCGGTCCTGCTCGATCATCCGGTGCATGGCCAGCGCCGCCGCTGCCCGTTCGAGCACCATCTTGGCGCGATGCTCGTCTGCGGGTGCGCGAGGCACGACCAGCCGCCCCCACAGCTGGGTGCGAGGCCCGACACCGGTGACCGCCCAGGGCTCCGCCTGCTCGGTGCGTCCAGGGCTGCGGCGGGAGCGGCGCTCCCAGTTGTCGAGCAGATCCGCGGGTATCCCCGCCGACATCGCGACCGCCTGGTGCGAAAGATCCTCCAGCACAACCGGCTCGGCGAGGATCTGTGCTGCCGCATCGACGATTCCCCTCAGCGAGGCGCGCTTCATGGACAACTCGGTGAACGTCTCGTGCACGCGGCGGTCGAAGGCCACCTCGTCGTACTGCTCGGCGACGATGCGTCGGTGTACCGCTTCGGTGATCTCGACGAACCGCACCGTGCGGTGGAGGACGACCAGGGCGAGTGCGAGTTCCTCGGCGACGGCGCCGACCCCGGTCGGCAGCGCGGGCACCTGGGTGCCCACCTCCACGATGACGCCGAGTGCACCTGCGTCGGCGAGGCCACGCAAATACCTGCGCGGGTGCCGAGCCAGGGCCTTGCCTGTGGTCAGCACCAGCTCACCGCCCTGGAGCAGACTGGACAGGTCGGCCAGGTCGCTGCCGTGGACCCAGCGGATTGTCTCGGCCCACCGCTGATCGCTGAGGACTTCTGGATCGCCCTGCTGCACCACAGGCAGAGCGACGACCTCACCCACCGTCAACGGCATTGACACAGTGTATTGCCTGGGCCTGTTTTGATGACAGTGTGTATCTGTCACGATGTCCGTGCGCGCGCGAGACTCTTCGTATGGCTGCGCAGATTTCGCATTGGGTGAACGGTGAAGTGTTCGAGGGTTCTTCCGGTGCGTCGGCGCCGGTGACGAATCCGGCGACGGGTCAGGTGACCGGTCAGGTGGCCCTGGCTTCGGTCGAGGACGCGCGAGCCGTGATCGACGCCGCGGCGGCGGCGTTCCCCGCCTGGCGCGACACGTCGCTGGCCAAGCGCACCCAGGTGCTGTTCCGCTTCCGCGAACTGCTCAACGAGCGCAAGGGTGAGCTCGCCGAGATCATCACCAGCGAGCACGGCAAGGTCGTCTCCGACGCCCTGGGCGAAGTGGCCCGCGGCCAGGAAGTCGTCGAGTTCGCCTGCGGCATCCCCCACCTCCTCAAAGGCGGGTTCACCGAGAACGCGTCGACCAACATCGACGTGCACTCCATTCGCCAACCCCTCGGACCGGTCGGCATCATCTCCCCGTTCAACTTCCCCGCGATGGTCCCGATGTGGTTCTTCCCCCTGGCCATCGCCTGCGGCAACAGCGTCGTACTGAAGCCGTCGGAGAAGGATCCGTCGGCGTCGCTGTGGCTGGCCAAACTGTGGACCGAAGCCGGCCTGCCCGCCGGGGTGTTCAACGTTCTGCAGGGCGACAAGACCGCCGTCGACGAGCTGCTCACCAACCCCAAGATCAAGAGTGTGTCGTTCGTCGGATCGACCCCGATCGCTCAGTACGTCTACGCCACCGGCACTGCCGCGGGTAAGCGCGTCCAGGCTCTCGGTGGCGCCAAGAACCACGCCGTGATCCTGCCCGACGCCGACCTCGACCTGGCCGCCGATGCGATGGTCAACGCCGGTTTCGGCTCCGCCGGGGAACGCTGCATGGCCATCTCCGCGGCCGTCGCTGTCGGACCCATCGCTGACGACCTCGTCGCCAAGATCGCCGAACGCGCTGCCACCATCAAAACCGGCGACGGCACCAAAGACTCCGACATGGGCCCGCTGGTCACTGCCGCCCACCGCGACAAGGTCGCCTCCTACATCGACGCCGGCGAAACCGCCGGAGCCAAAGTCGTTCTCGACGGCCGCACCGTCACCGCTGACGGTGGTCAGGACGGGTTCTGGCTCGGCCCTACCCTGCTCGACAACGTCACCCCCGACATGACCGTCTACACCGACGAGATCTTCGGCCCCGTCCTGTCCGTGGTGCGGGTGGACACCTACGACCAGGCGCTCGAGCTCATCAACACCAACCCCTACGGCAACGGCACCGCGATCTTCACCAACGACGGCGGCGCCGCCCGCCGCTTCCAGAACGAGGTGGAGGTCGGCATGGTCGGCATCAACGTGCCGATCCCGGTTCCCATGGCCTACTACAGCTTCGGCGGCTGGAAAGCCTCCCTGTTCGGTGACAGCCACGCCCACGGCCTCGACGGTGTGCAGTTCTTCACCCGCCAGAAGGCCATCACCACCCGCTGGCTCGATCCCAGTCACGGCGGCATCAACCTCGGCTTCCCCACCAACTAAGCGAGAGAGCACCATGACGTCAACAGTGAGCGCGCTGCCCACCGGCGAAGACCTCGACACGGCGATCGCCCGCGGGCAGCGCGCCTACGATCTGGACCGCCAGCACGTGTTCCATTCGTGGTCGGCGCAGGCCCAGATCACGCCGATGACGGTGCTCGCTGCGCAGGGTTCCTACGTGTGGGACGGTGACGGCAACCGGCTGCTGGACTTCTCCTCGCAGCTGGTCAACACCAACATCGGCCATCAGCATCCGAAAGTGGTTGCCGCCATTGCCGAGCAGGCCGCCAAGCTGTGCACGATCGCACCTCAGCACGTCAACGACGCGCGCTCCGAAGCCGCCCGGCTGGTTGCCGAGCGGACACCCGGCGATCTCAACCGCATCTTCTTCACCAACGGTGGTGCTGACGCCGTCGAGCACGCCGTGCGCATGGCCCGCCTGCACACCGGCCGCTACAAGGTGCTCTCCCGCTACCGCTCCTACCACGGCGGCACCGAGACCGCGATCAACCTGACCGGCGACCCCCGCCGCTGGCCCAACGACCACGGCAACGCCGGAATCGTCCATTTCAGTGGGCCTTTCCTGTACCGGTCGACGTTCCACGCCGAGACCGAAGAGCAGGAAACGCAGCGTGCGCTCGAGCACCTGGATCGCCTGGTGCAGATGGAGGGTCCGTCGACGATCGCGGCGATCATCCTGGAATCGGTGCCGGGCACCGCGGGCATCATGGTCCCGCCGCCGGGTTACATGGCCGGTGTCCGCGAGATCTGTGATCGTCACGGCATCGTGTTCATCGCCGACGAGGTGATGGCGGGCTTCGGCCGGACCGGGCGCTGGTTCGCGATCGACAACTTCGACGTCGTCCCGGATCTGATCACATTCGCCAAAGGTGTTACCTCAGGCTATGTTCCGCTCGGCGGCGTCGCGATCAACGACGCGATCTACGCGACGTTCGCCGACCGCGCGTACCCGGGCGGGCTCACGTACTCGGGTCATCCGCTGGCGACCGCCTGCGCCGTCGCGACCATCACCGCGATGGAGGACGAAGGCATGATCGGCAACGCCGCACGCATCGGCTCCGACGTGCTCGCCCCAGGCCTGCGGCACCTGGCCGCTCGGCACCGCAGTGTCGGCGAGGTCCGCGGTCTCGGCGTGTTCTGGGCGATCGAGTTGGTGGCTGACCAGCAGACGCGCGAGCCGCTGGCTCCCTACGGCGGCTCCAGCCCCGCGATGGCCGCGGTGCTCGCGGCGTGCAAGTCCGGAGGGCTGCTGCCGTTCGCGAACTTCAACCGCATCCACGCGGTGCCGCCGTGCAACGTGACCGACGACGAAGTCGCCGAGGGACTGCGCATTCTCGACGCCGCGCTGGACGTCGCCGACGAGTACGCGCGCTGAGGATCGTTTTCAGACAGTCAGTTTCGCGAAGGACACGTCGACGCCATCCGGCACCCACGTGCGGGCCCGGAACACCGGGATGTCACCCAACGGAGTGGTGATCCATGATCGCTTGACGTCGACTCTGCCGTCGGGCATCACGAATTGCGCAGTGCCGAAACGGCTGTCGCCCAGCGTGACGATGTTGATGACGGAGCCGACGGGCGGGACGTCGCCTCTCGCAGTCCCGGCGTCGCCGTCGACGACATCGGTGACGAGGACAGCCTCGCTGCGGATTCCGTACAGGTCGTTCTGGGTCATCACGTCGGCGTCGACGCGTCCGATCCGGGTGCCCTTGGCGTCGTAGACGTCGAACTGTTGATAACCCTGGTATTGGATCTCCCTGGGCGGCAGACCGTTCACGCCGACGGGTTGCAGTGCCGAGACCGGAACCAGGGTCAGGCCGCGGGACACCTTCAGCGGTTGCGTCGACGGTGGCTCCGATGCGTCGATGAAGGTCTTGGTGCTGGTCTGCACACCGCCCGGGCCTACCTGTTCGACGATGAGCACGTCACCTGTCGGCGACGGAAGGGATTGGTACAGAACGTAGTTGTCGTCGTTGCCGGCGTAGACGACGTTGTAGACCGACCCGACCGGGGGAATCTGCCCGTCACCGGTGCCGACGTCGACACCGTCGTTGGCGGTGACCAGGATCGCTTGGGTGTATGTACCGAGGATGTCCGAAGTGGTCGTGAAGACACCTTCGAAGGTTCCGACCTGGGTGCCCGTCGCGTCGTACATTCCGAACACCTGCCGGCCTTGGATACTGGTGAACAGCGGTTGGATTCCGCTTGTGCCGGTGATGGTTTCGCCGTCAGGATCGGCGGGTGCGATGCTGTAACCGTTGGTGAGCCGCACGGGTCTGTTGTCGAATGTGTGGTCGGCGATGCCGGCGGCGCCGTCGAACGTCAGGGGCAGAGGGATGCTGCCGAACGGGGTGACGATCTTGAAGGAGATCACGTCACCGGTTGCGGTCGGCATCGCCGTGTAGGCCCAGCCGACGGGACCGATCGTGAATGTGGCTATCAGCGATCCGACTGGGGGAACCTGTCCTGGACCGGTTCCGACGTTCGTTCCCCCGTTGTCGATGACGAGCAGCGAGGTGTAGTTGTAGCCGAGCCCGCGCCCGACCAGGGCGTCGAACTCACCCACCGACTCTTTGGTTCGCGGATCGACGATGTCGAATTTCTGTTGGCCTTGAACGAGGCTGGGGGCGCCGGGAAGGTAGGTCCAGCGGCCGTAGAACGACGTGATCTCCTCCGCAGAGTCCGGCACCAGGCTGTAGCCGTTCAGCTTCAACCGTGGCGGCGCGGCGGTGGGACTCGGCATGCCGATGTTGAGCACCGATACCGCGACGGCGAGACCCACCTCGAGCACCGATGTGAGTGCGAGGCTCACCACCCCGGGCGGCACGTCGCCCGCTCTGCGCATTTCCGCTCGCTTGACCAGCGGTGTTGACGCGACGGTGACGGTCTCCGTCTCGGCTCGCCAGCGGCTCTGGCGGGCGGTCATCGGACGGGTTGTCTCACTTCGCCTTTCGCTCGATGTGGGCCGCGGTTCACGCTCGGTGGCGAGTGTCCGCTTGCGCGGTGCGGCGTCTTCAGTCGGCGCGTCGGCGTGGTCGTGCGGGGCGCTCTGGCGCGCATCCCGCCGGGCCGCCAGACTGGTCCGCCGAGCCTGGCGCGTCTCGGCCTTTTCGTCACCGCGCTCTCGCAGCTGTCGTGCGCCACTGGATCGTGGCGTCTCTTTGGCAGCCGTCTGCGATGAGTCGGCCGAGGACGAGTCCGGCGCCGCAGATGCCATCGGACAACTTGTCATCACGGCGGCGCCCACACCGAAGAAGACCGCCAGCGCGCCCACCCGCCCGATTACCCGCGAAGCATTCATCGCGTCCGAAAGTAGCCGGTCAGCGACTCCTGCGCGCGATTTCTCGCGGCCACATTCGGCGGCTCGAGATTTGTCGGTGGTCGAATATATGTTCGAATCATGTCGGAGGTGCGGGAGGCGGTGGCGGTCTTGCGGGCCGCTGTCGACGGCGTGCTCGCTGCCGATCTGGACCTCTCGACGGCTGCGGAGCTCACGGAGCTGCTCGATGAGGTGGAATCGGCGGGCTGCCGGTTGCCGGCGGCCCAGCATCGGGCGTTGGCCCGGCTGCAGATCGAGACCACCCCGCATGCGATGGGGGCGAAGAACTGGAAAGACGTGCTGGCGATCCGCTGGCGGATCAGCGGCGGTGAGGCGCATCGCCGGTTGACTGAGGCCGCGCTGCTCGGGCCGCGGGTGTCGCTGACCGGAGAGCCGTTGCCGCCGGTGTTGCCGGCGACCGCTATCGCGCAGGAACATGGGCTCATCACCGGGGAGCATGTCACCGAGATCCGCAAGGCCGTCGACAAACTGCCCGGCTTCTGCGATACCGCGACCCGCGAGCAGTTCGAGGTCGAGCTGGTCCGCACGGCGGTCGGTGCCGGCCCGAAAGAGACCCGCGACGCCGCCGATCTGACCCTGTTCCTCCTCGATCAGGACGGCCCCGAACCCGACGATGCGGAACGCACCCGCAAACGGGGTCTGAAGAAATCTCGGCAGGGTCGGGACGGGATGACGGCGTGGTGGGCGGATTTGACGCCGGAGGCTGCAGCGGTGTGGGAGGCGATCTTCGCCAGATACGCCGCCCCCGGCATGTGCAACCCCGACGATGACGAACCCTGTATCTCGGGGACGCCGACCCAAGCGCAGATCGACAACGATCACCGCAGCCTGGCCCAACGCCAACACGACGCCCTGCTGGCGGTGGGGCGGATCGCGTTGATGAGTGGCGAGTTGGGTCAGCTCAACGGGTTACCGGTGACGGTGATCGTGCGCACCACCCTGCAGGATCTGGAATCCCGCGCCGGGATCGGGGTGACCGGTGGCGGCACCCGGCTGCCCATCCGCGACGTGATCCGGATGGGCGCGCACGCCTCCCACTACCTCGCGGTGTTCGACCGGGCCACCGGCTCCGCCCTGGACCTGTTCCGTACCCGCCGGGTCGCCTCGGCGGCGCAACGGATCATGCTGATTGGCCGCGACGGTGGCTGCACGAAACCCGGCTGCCGGGTCGGGGCGTACGGATGTCAGGTCCACCACGTCACACAAGATTGGGCTGCGGGTGGGCTGACCAACATCGACGACCTCGGCCTGGCCTGCCCACCCGACAACCGCAGCGTGAACGACGGCGGCTGGACCACGACGATGAACACCCGCCACGAAGTCGAATGGGCCCCACCACCGAACCTCGACACCGGACAAGCCCGGGTCAACACCCACCACACCCCAGAACGCCTCCTCCGCCCACCCGACGAGCAGGAACCCACCCAGGCGTCCGCCGACCCCGCAGAACCCGGCGGACCCGCACCACCCGACAACGAAGCGGCTTGATGTTCGGGCGTGATCGCGCACCGGCGCCACGACACGGCGGCGGTATCCATGCCCGCCAAGGTGACGGGGCCGTCTCGTTCGGATGGCGAAGTGGTGTCACAGCGTTACTGACCGGTCCGTCTGCTGACATCATCTGACGAGTGGCGCCGTACACCGTCAGAATGACGGACAGCAGACTGGCAGTTCGCCTCGCGGCGCTGGCGTCGCTGGGCGCTGGGATCATTCACGTCGCAGTCGTCCCCGCACACTGGCAGGAGTGGGCTCCCTCGGGCGCGTTCTTTTTCTTCCTGGCTCTCTTCCAGGTGATCTGGGCTCGGTCAGTTCTCGCGCACACCACCATTCCGGTACTGAGCGCTGGAGTTCTGCTCAACGTCGGCGCGCTTGCGCTGTGGGCGGTATCCCGCACCGCGGGAGCTCCGTTCGGTCCGAACGCCGGGCACGTCGAGCTGATCGCCGGCGCTGACGTGTGCGCGGTGCTGCTCCAGATCTACGTCGTGATGGGCGCCGGTTGGGTGTGGTACCGCGGCCTGCGCGGAGCTCCCGTGCCGACCTTCGCCGGCGCCGTGATCCTCGTCGGCGCCGTCGGTGTCGTCGCGATGGCATCAACGGTGGGCGCGGCCTCCGGACTCCAGCACGGCGAGCATCACACCGGCGGCCACGGGCCGGCCGGTCATGCCGACGGCGCTCATGACGTCGGCCCCGAAGCGGTCACTCCCCCGCCGGCCCTGCGCCCCGTCCAATCACCCTCGCCCACAAGCGAACCGTTCCCTGCGGCGGTACCCCTGAGCGGTCACGAGGCCCACGACCACGCACACTGACTGGCCGTCACGCAATACTGCGCGCGCTGGGGCTGAGGTCGAGTCGGCGCAACAGCTGCGCATTCAACGCCACCACGACGGTCGACAGCGACATCAGGACCGCGCCCACCGACATGGGCAGGACGAACCCGACGGGTGCCAGTACCCCAGCGGCGAGCGGCACCGCCACGAGGTTGTATCCGGCTCCCCACCAAAGGTTTTGCTGCATCTTGCGGTAGCTCGCGCGGGACAGCTCGATCACCGACAGCACCGAGCGCGGGTCAGAACTGGCCAGGATCACTCCCGCCGAGGCGATCGCGACGTCGGTGCCGGCCCCGATCGCGATGCCGACGTCGGCCTGAGCCAGCGCGGGCGCGTCGTTGACGCCGTCACCGACCATCGCAACCTTCCTGCCTTCGCGCTGCAGGTCAGAGACCTTGGTGGCCTTGTCTTCTGGGCGCACGCCCGAGAACACACGGTCGATGCCGAGCTCCCGCCCGACGGCCTCGGCGACAGCCGCGGCGTCACCGGTGATCATGACGACCTCGACACCGAGTTCGCGAAGGGCGTCGACAGCGTCGCGGGACTCCGGCCGGATGTCGTCGGCAAGGCGAAGTCCACCGATCACCACGCCGTCCCGGACGACGTGCAGGATGATCGCGCCTTCGGCACGCCACGCGGCGGCAGCTGCGATCTCCTGGGCGCCTATCTCGTCGAGCAGCCGGGGCCCGCCGACACGGACTTCGCGACCGTCGACGGTCGCTGTGACACCCACCGCCGGAGATGACGAAAACCCACGAGCTGAAGGCACTTCGAGGCTGCGATCATGGGCCGCCCGCACGATGGCCTTCGCCAGGGGATGCTCGCTGTCGGCCTCGGCAGCGGCAGCCAGCGCGAGTACCGTCTCGTCGTCGAGGCCGGCCTCGGCGTCGACGGCGGTCACCGTCGGCTCGCCCGTGGTGAGGGTGCCCGTCTTGTCGAACAGCACCGCGTCGACGGTGCGCATCCCTTCGAGAGCCAGCCGATCCTTGACGAGCACACCACCAAGCGCGGCTCGCTCGGTGGCGATCGACACGACCAGGGGAATCGCCAAACCCAACGCGTGCGGGCAGGCGATGACGAGCACGGTGATCGCCCGCACGACGGATGCATCCGGGTCCCCGACGAGCGTCCACACGACCGCCGTGACAGCAGCGGTGATCAGGGCGAACCAGAACAGCCAACCGGCCGCTCGGTCCGCGAGTCGCTGGGCCCGCGACGACGAGTTCTGCGCCTCGGTCACCAGGCGCTGGATGCCGGCAAGGGCGGTGTCGTCGCCGGTCGCGGTGACCTCGACGCGCAGACCGGAATCGGTGGCGACGGTCCCCGCCGTGACCACGTCACCGACGCCACGGGTGACGGGGCGTGATTCGCCGGTCACCATCGACTCGTCCATGTCCGCACGCCCGTCGACGATCGCGCCGTCGGCGGGAACGCTGCCACCGGGTCGGACGAGGACCACATCGCCGACGCGCAGGTCTGCCGGTGCGACGGCCACCGTCCGGTCGCCCTCGACTTTCTCCGCCTCGTCGGGAAGAAGCGCCGCAAGTGAATCCAGCGCGGAGGTCGTCTGGGCCAGCGAGCGCATCTCCACCCAATGGCCGAGCAGCATGATGACGATGAGCAGCGCGAGTTCCCACCAGAACTCGAGTTCGTGGTGCAGCAGACCGAGGCTCGCCCCCCAGGACGCGAGGAATGCGACGGTGATCGCCAGGCCGATCAGCAGCATCATCCCGGGCTTGCGTGAGCGGATCTCGCTGACGGCGCCGGTGAGGAAAGGACGCCCACCGATGACGTACATCGCCGTACCGATCAGCGGTGCGATCCACTGCGCTCCGGGAAAGCCGGGTAAGTCATAGCCGACCAGCATGGCGAACATGGTCGAGAACGCGACGACGGGAATCGCGAGAATCAGGTTGATCCAGAACAGCTTTCGGAACTGAGCAGCGTGGTCAGTACCGTGGCCGGCGTGCTCGTGTGTCACCGTCATGGGCGTCCTCCGCGTTCACCATATACCCCCACGGGGTATATGAACAGATGCGCTCCGGAGGACATTCCCGAAGGAGCGGCGCGCTACTGTGATTCGCGAAAGTACGGCTCGACGGTGCCGCTCAGCTTCACGACCATCGGATTGCCGCGGCGGTCCCTCGCGGTGGGGACTTCGACGCGCACCCAACCCTCGGCCACGTCGTACTCGTGGACGTTCGTCCGCTCGACGCCGTTGAAGCGGATGCCGACGTCGCGGGTGAGCACCTCTTCGTCGTAGAAGGGGCTGCGCGGATCGATGGAGAGGTGATCCGGCGGAACGTCTGGGGTCTGATCCTGCGACATGCCCCAAGAACCTACGCGATCCGATGGGAAGGGATTCCGTCGCCGTCACACCCGTGCCGTTGACGGGCGGCCCCGGTTGCTTCAGTAGGAGATTCGATCGATCCCGGCCGGGGTGGCTACCCCCCAAAGACTCACAGCCACACACCATCCCACACGTCGGCGGACACCACGGGCGCACCGTGACCAGGGAGAAGCGCGGTGACCGCCAGCGCACGCAGCCGAGCATTCGACTCGCGAGCAGCCTCGCCATCGACGAACTCCGGTGTGAACCATGCTCTTCCGCGACGCGTCAGGACGGCGTCACCTGACAGCAGGGTTCCCGATGCTGCGTGCCACAGAGCGACGCTGTCATCGGTGTGTCCGGGAGCGTCGAGGATCTGCCATGACGGGGCACCGGGGAGGCGGTCACCATTACGCAAGACACCTGCGGGGGCGCTTCCGCTCCAGACCATGCGATCGCTCCGACCGAAGCCGGCGCACCGCGTGCCGCTCCACAGCCCGCTGATCGCCGACCAGTCCACAGGCTGATCTCGGAAGACGGCTGCGATCTTCGCTTGATCCCGCAGGCCGGGAGTACGGGCTTTCTCTCCCGCAATGTAAGAATGCGTCCGCTCGGGAAGATGAACACCGACGCCGAATCGCTCGGCGACTGCGGGGGCTCCCGCGAGGTGGTCGCTGTGCCCGTGCGTCGCGACCACGGCGCCGACCGACCCGCCCAGGTTCTGGATCACCGGCGCGATGTCAGCAACGGCCGAGGGCAGCCCGGCATCGACGACGACCGGGCCTTCATGGATGACGTAGCAGTTCCAGATCCACCGGGAGATCCTGGTGACACCTGCGCCGTCGTAGGTTTCGATCACCGGGTCGCGAGCCATGGATGATGACCTTCTCCCGTTGTGTGTGGGGTGATCTCACGCGCCGCCGGTGTAAAGCGGCCAGGCCAGATACGAAAATCGCCCCGACCGAGTGGTCAGGGCAGTCTCCGTGTCGAAAAGTGGAGCTAAGGGGATTCGAACCCCTGACCCCCACACTGCCAGTGTGGTGCGCTACCAACTGCGCCATAGCCCCTGATTGTTGTGCTCATCGAAGCTACACCACGACCCGGTTCCGCTCAAAATCGCAGGTCACGGGCATTCCCCGCCGGCTTCGGGGCCGAGCGGCCGCACCTCGGTCCGCTCGCGCGCGACCCGGGGCCGGGTTTCCGGCGCGAACACCCAGCCGATGCAGGCCACGCCCAGGATGACGCCACTGATCAGGAATGCCAGCCCGTAGGACGTGTACTGCGCGATCAGCCCGACCAACAGCGAGCCGCCGATCGATCCGAAGTCGGCCATCATCTGGAACGTCGCGATCGCGGTCCCGCCGCGCGATTTGCTGCCCACCACGTCGGCGACCGCGGCCTGCTGCGGCGACACGAACACCCCGGTGGCCGCTCCGGCGACGTACGCCGCCGCCAGGAACACCGGCAGTGACGTGGTGAACCCGACCAACGCCGTCGACACCGCCGCGAGGCTCAGCCCGAAGATCAACAGCTTGCGCCGCCCTAGCCGATCCGACAGATATCCGCTCGGGATCACCACCGAGATGTTGCCCACCGCGAACGCCGTCAACGCGACGCCTGCCGCACCGGGCCCCCGACCGAGGACCTCCACCACGAACAGCGGCACCAACGCGATCCGCAGACCGAACGACGCCCAGCCGGTCGCGAAGTTCGACAGCAGCGCCGCCCGGTAGGCCCCGTGGCGGAACACCGTCCGGAACGGCACGGCCGCCTCGACATCGTCATCGGATCGGGTGATCACCGTCGAATTGCGCAGGCTCACGAACACCACCGTGGCGGCGACCAGCAGCGCCGCGCCGTAGATCAGGAATGGTGCCGCGAGCCCCAGCCCAGCGGTGAGGCTGCCCAGGATCGGCCCGCCCACCGAGCCGACCATGAACCCCGACGAGAACAACCCGGCGACACGACCGCGTGCGTCCGGGGGTGAGATGCGGATCAGCAGCCCCAGCGACGACACCGTGAACATCGCCGATCCGATGCCGCCAAGAGCGCGGAAAACCAGCAGCTGCCAATAGGTTTCGGCGAACGCGCAGGCGGCGGTGGAGACCGCGACGATGAGCAGTCCGCTGATGTAGACGCGCCGCTCCCCCAGCCGCTGCACCAGCATCCCGGCGGGCGGCGCGCCCACGAGCCGCATCACCGCGAACGCGGTGATGACGAACGTGGCGGCACTGATGCTGACGCCGAAATGCCGGGCGTACTGCGGCAGCACCGGTGCGACGACGCCGTAACCCAGCGCCACCACCACGTTGGCGGCGACGAGCACCCACACCTCGCGCGGCAGGCGCGGGGTCGTGCGTCTGTCGCCGTCGGCGACAGAACTCACGAAATGACCGCCGACACCACTTCCCGAGCCGCCTCCTGCACCTCGGCGAGATGGTCAGGGCCGCGGAACGATTCGGCGTAGATCTTGTACACGTCCTCGGTGCCCGACGGCCGCGCCGCGAACCAGGCGTTCTCCGTCGTCACCTTCAGTCCGCCCAGCGGCGCCCCGTTGCCGGGTGCACTCGTCAGCTTCGCGGTGATCGGCTCTCCCGCCAACTCGGTGGCGCTCACCTGCTCCGGTGACAGCTTGCCCAACCGTGCCTTCTGCTCGCGGTTGGCCGGCGCGTCAATGCGCGCATACGTTGGCGCTCCGTATTTTTCGGACAACTCCCGGTAACGTTCCGACGGTGTGGAGCCGGTAACCGCGAGCATCTCCGACGCCAGCAACGCCAGGATGATGCCGTCCTTGTCGGTGGTCCACACCGAACCGTCGCGGCGCAGGAACGACGCCCCTGCGCTCTCCTCGCCGCCGAAGCCGATCGTCCCGCCGACGAGCCCGTCGACGAACCACTTGAAGCCCACCGGCACCTCGACGAGCGTGCGCCCCAGACCGGCCACCACGCGGTCGATGATCGACGAGCTCACCGCCGTCTTGCCGACCGCCGTCTCCGCCGCCCACTCAGCCCGGTGCGTGAACAGGTAGTCGATCGCCACTGCGAGGTAGTGGTTCGGGTTGAGCAGTCCACCGTCGGGGGTGACGATTCCGTGCCGGTCGGAGTCGGCGTCGTTGCCGGTCGCGATCTGGTACGCATCCCTGTTCGCGATCAACGACGCCATGGCGTTGGGGGAACTGCAGTCCATCCGGATCTTGCCGTCGGTGTCGAGCGTCATGAACCGCCACGTCGCATCGACCAGCGGGTTGACGACGGTGAGCGCCAGATTGTGCCGCTCGGCGATCGCGCCCCAGTAGTCCACGCTGGCGCCGCCCAGCGGATCGGCTCCGATGCGGATGCCTTCGGCGGAGATGACGTGCATGTCGACCACGTTGGGCAGGTCGGCGACGTACGCCTCGAGATAGTCGTGGCGTTGCACCGTGGTCAGCGCCCGCGCCAGCGGCACGCGTTGGACACCCTTCAGACCGTCGCGCAGCAGCTCGTTGGCCCGCTTCGCAATCACTCCGGTGGCGTCGGTGTCGGCGGGCCCGCCATTGGGCGGGTTGTACTTGAAGCCGCCGTCGCGCGGTGGGTTGTGCGATGGCGTGACGACGATGCCGTCGGCGAGCGCGGAGTCGCGGCCTCTGTTGTAGGACAGGATCGCGTGGCTCACCGCCGGCGTCGGGGTGTAGCGATCGGCCGAATCGACCATCGTGACAACGTCATTGGCGGCCAGTACCTCCAGCGCCGACACCCAAGCGGGCTCGGACAGCGCATGCGTGTCGCGCCCGATGAACAGCGGACCCGTGGTGCCCTGCGCGGCGCGGTACTCCACGATCGCCTGCGTGGTCGCCACGATGTGCGCCTCGTTGAAAGCCGCATCCAGACTGGAGCCGCGGTGTCCCGACGTGCCGAACGCCACCTGCTGATCGACGTCGTCCGGATCGGGGACGACGGAGTAGTAGGCCGTCACCACCGCAGCGATGTCGATCAGGTCGTCAGGTTGCGCCGGCTGGCCGGCACGTGGGTTCGCAGCCATGGACTCGATTCTGCTACGCCACGCGCCCCCGCAACACCGGGTACCGGGATCGGATCACCGATACTGTGCGCCATGGGCTCAGACCGGCGCGAGTTGGCCGCGGTGTTCGCGGGGGGCGCCCTCGGCACCCTGGCCCGTGCGGGCCTCGAGGAACTCGCGGCCAGTGACCCCGGGCGCTGGCCGTGGCCCACGTTCACGGTCAACATCGTCGGCGCATTTCTGCTCGGGTTCTTCGTCACCCGCCTGCTCGAACGTCTGCCGGTGTCGAGCTACCGCCGACCGTTGTTGGGCACCGGCATCTGCGGAGGGCTCACGACGTTTTCCACCATGCAGGTCGAGACCGTCAAGATGCTCGAACACGGCCACTACGGCCTGGCCATCTCCTACACCGCGGCCAGCGTGGCCGCCGGCCTGGTGGCGGTCTATCTCGCGACGGCGCTCGTGCGCCGGGTTCGGACGCGTCGATGACCGCGGTGGTGTGGTTCGGCGTCGTCCTACTCGGCGGACTGGGGGCAGTCGCCCGCCTCACCGTCGACAAGGCCGTGTCGCGGCGCATCAGCCGACCGTTTCCGTTCGGCACGCTCGTCGTCAACGTCAGCGGCGCTTTCCTTCTCGGCGCGTTCGCCGGGTTGACGCTGCGGCCGCACGTGGCGCTCCTGGTCGGCACGGCCTTCGTCGGCTCGTACACGACCTTTTCGACGTGGATGCTGGAGACGCAGCGGCTGGCCGAGGAACGTCAGCTGGTCGCGGCGCTGGCCAACATCGGTGTCAGCATCGTCTCGGGCCTGCTCGCCGCGTGGCTCGGTCAGCGCCTGGGAGCTGCACTGTGACCGAAATACACACGCTCACAGTATATTTCGCCGAAAGACAACGGATGGGAGGGCGCTTCGTCGCGGATGCGCTGCTCGAGCTCTGCACCCGTGAAGACGTGGCCGCCAGCATCTGTCTACGTGGCATCGCGGGGTTCGGCACCACGCATGTGCTGCGCACGGACCGCTCGTTGACGCTGTCCGAGGACCCTCCGGTAGCGGTGACGGCCGTCGACAGCCCGGAACGGATCCGTGGGCTCGCCGACGGGGTGGTCGCGCTGGCGCAGCGCGGGGTCATCACTGTCGAGCGGTCATGGCTGGCCCCGGATTCACCGCCCGGCGACGGGGCGGTGCGGCTGTCCCTTCTTCTGGGACGAAAACAGCCGGTCGCCGGCGCACCCGGGTACGTAGCGGTGTGCGAGGTCCTGCACCGGCGCGGATTCGTCACCGCCGACGTCTTCCTCGGCGTCGACGGCACGGTGGCCGGCCAACGCCGGCGGGCTCGTTTCCTGAGCCGCAACACCGATGTACCCCTGCTCGTCACCGGCGTCGGTCCGCGCGCGCAGGCCCCGGCAGCGCTCGACGAACTCACGGCTCTGCTGGACACCGCACTGATCAGCGTCGCCCCGGTCGTCGTCTGCAAAGTCGACGGCCGCACCGTCGCCGAGCCGCCCGGCCACTGGCGCTCCCACAAGATCACGGTGCACACCAATGAGGACACCCGACACGGGGGCAGATCTGGGGGCCGCCCCGTGCACCGCGAGCTCATGACGCGGCTGCGCGCGACCGACCATGCCGGCGGCGCCACCACGTTGCGTGGGCTGTGGGGGTTCCGAGGCAGCCAGCGCCCGCACGGCGACCACTTCCTGCAGATCGGTCGGCACGTACCGGTGACGACCACACTGCTCAGCACCGACACCACGATCGGCGCCGATTACGGCGTCGTCGACCAGGTGACGGCGGAGCACGGCGTGGTCACCTGCGAGCAGGTGTCCGCGCTGGTCGCGGTCCACGATGGCCGGCGGCGCGGCACACTGACGCTCGACTGATCACAGCGCGAGCAGCATTACTCCGCCGGTGATCAGCGCGACCACCTTGACCGCCTCCAACCCGACATAGACGACGTGCGCCCGCGACCGCGGAGCATCCTCGCCAGCCAGCACGCGATCCGAGCGACGTGTCAGCGCCGGGCGCACCAGCAGGACTTGGACCGCCAGCAGCGCGACCGCCGTCACCGTGGCGCCCAACGCGACACCCGTCACGTGCGCGGTCAGCACGCCGACGAGCACCACGACCGCGAGGACGACCTCGCTCGCATTGAGCGCGCGGAACACGAGGCGGCCGATCCCGAGCCCTACGGGCAGTGTGACTCCCGGCGCGCGGAACTTCAGGGGCGCTTCGAGGAAGGAGATCGCCAGCACCATGCCGAACCAGGTGAAGGTCGCCGCCACCGCGACCGCCGAAGCAGCGTGCACATCGGCGAGCTTAGGAGGTGGCACGCTGAGGCGATGGACCGTGTAGCCGAACTCCAGCGCTGGGCCGACTCTGGCGCCGTCTGGGAGGTGATCGGCCGCGCCGCCGGCACGGTCACCGTGGCGCTGCTGCGCTGCGACGGGGGCGAGGAAGCGGCCCGCTTCACCAGTTCCGAGCCAGAGCTGTTGGCCTACCTCGCCGACCGCGACAGCAGTCAGGAGTGAGCGTTCAGGCGTGGGATTTCTTCTTGCCGAACGGCAGAACCGACACGATGCCGACGACCAGCGCACCGACGATCAGCCCGATCACTGCCGAAGCTGCGGTGTTGACCAGCCAGGCCAGCACCGCACCGACCCCACCCACGTGGTGCACGGCCTCCTCGGCGTGGTGCACCAGGGAGTAGGGGCCGTGCCAGCCCAGCGTGTCGGTGCCGACGAGCAGGATGTGCCCGCCCACCCACAGCATCGCCGCCGTTCCCACGACGGACAGGAAACTGAGCAGCTTCGGCATACCCGCCACCAGTCCGCGCCCGATGCGCTGCACGAAGGCACTGGAACGCTGGGTGAAGTGGAGCCCGACGTCATCCATCTTGACGATGCCGGCGACCACGCCGTAGACCGCCACCGTGATCACCACCGCGACGACGAGCAGAATGATGAGCCTCGGCCAAAATGATTCGGAGGCAACCTCGTTCAGCGCGATCACCATGATCTCGGCGGAGAGGATGAAGTCGGTGCGGATCGCGCCGGCCACCATCTGCTTCTCGGCGTCCGGCCCCTGTGCGGCGGCGGTCTCGTGATGGCCGCCGTGGCCGAGCAGCTTGCCGAACACCTTCTCGGCGCCCTCGTAACACAGATACGTCGCGCCCAGCATCAGGATCGGTGTGAGCAGCCACGGTGCGAACTGACTGAGCAGCAGCGCCGCCGGCAGGATGAACACGATCTTGTTGCGCAGCGAGCCGATGGCGATGCGTTTGATGATCGGCAGCTCGCGCTCGGCGGTGACACCGTGCACGTACTGCGGGGTCACCGCGGTGTCGTCGATGACGACCCCGGCAGCCTTGGCGGTCGCCCGCCCCGCGGCCGCGCCGACATCGTCGACGGACGCGGCCGCCAGTCGGGCCAGTGCCGCGACGTCGTCGAGCAGGGCGAACAGCCCCCCGCTCACCGGACACTCCTGATCGCACCTGCGGTCATGGCGGGAAGAGTACCCGCAGCGACCGGTCAGGAGTCTCCCAGCGCCGGACGCACCGGATAAGCGCTCGCCGGTTGTCGGAGCAGCGTGCTAATTTGCGCTGAGATCGTCGGGGGCAGCGCAACAGGTCGCCGACTCAGGGGGGTGCCACATGCGCAAGGCCGTACGCCCGTGGCTGACTGTGGGGGTGGCCGCCGTCGGTGCGGGCGTCACAGTCGTCGCACCGCCGTACGTCCCGGAAAGCCAAGTGCACGTTGCGAATTCAGCAGTGGTTCAGCACGTCACCCGGAGTCCACTGCAGTACTACCCCGAGGTGCTGTCGCGGTCGCTGACCAACGCAGGGCTTCTCGTCGACGAGTACCTCGAGGACCCCTTGCCCGTCGTTCGGGCGATTGCCGACAATCAACATCGCGCCGTCGTCGAGATACTCCGCGCCGCCGCCGAACTGGACCCAGAGGCGTTCGCGCATGCAGTCCTCGCCGCGGTCAACCAACCGGTCGCCGGCGTCGGCCGCGTGGTCGGCAGCGGCGAGCCGTTCCGCACGGCCAACAGCCTGCTGGTCAGACTGACCATGCCCGCGGCCAGCGGTGTGTTGGCCGGCGGGGCAGGCGCAGCCGATACCGTCGCCGCGGTGACCGACCTCGACCCTGTGCGTGCTGCCGGCGCGCTGGTCAACATCCCGGCACGCACTGTCGACGGACTGCTCAACGGCCGCGTCGACGGCGAGAACGACGAATACTTCGGCCTCCTCGGTGACGTCGTGGAAGCCCCTGTGAGCGAGGAAATTTCGGGGCCGTTCGACTATCTGATCCATTCACTGCGCGACATCGGCGAGACGATCTCCGCTCAGCCGCCGGCTGCCGACACCCTCGCCGATCCGGGTGCGGCACCCGACCTGGATGCGCCGACGCTGACGGTGCACTCGAATGGCGAAGACACCCCTGCAGTACAGCCTCCCCCCGAACGGGCGGACAGCCGAGCCGAGGGTGAGGCCGAGAGCGAGGGCGCTCCCGCGCGGGATCGGCCGGAAAGCCCCCGGCCGACGCAGAGACGCCATGGCGCGACACCGCGCCACGCTGAGCCGTCCGCCCCTCGCCACGCGCGCGGAACCGACGCGCCGTCAGGCACCGACAGGCCTTCGGCGTAGCTCGGGGAGTTTCGGGGGACGGAGGCTCGGGTATCTGCGGGGCACCCTGCGACAGATTGGTGGCCCATGAAATCCCCGAGGACTGCACTGGCCGTGTTCGGCGGCGCGACGTTGCTCGTGTTCGCCGTCGGTTGTGGAGGCGGTGAGAGCGGCGACTCGAGCAGCACGTCGTCGACCACCGAGAGCAGTACCAGCACGAGCACCACGACGCCGGCCAGCACCGCGCCGACGATGAGTACGAGCCCGGCACCCGGCGGTGCGACCGGTGGCGGCGGA
This sequence comes from Mycobacterium sp. IDUB_1, assembly GCF_055419625.1. Classification (NCBI taxonomy): domain Bacteria; kingdom Bacillati; phylum Actinomycetota; class Actinomycetes; order Mycobacteriales; family Mycobacteriaceae; genus Mycobacterium; species Mycobacterium sp. IDUB_1. Next base: position 598,465 of record NZ_JBVAYA010000004.1, read on the forward strand.
GCCGACGGCGGCGGCGGTGCCATCCCGGGCGGGCCTTCCGGTGGCGGCGACGCCAACGGTGGCGGTGGCTCCATCCCCGGCGGCCCGACCGGCAGCGGCGGACCCGGCGGAGGCGGCGGCTCCATCCCCGGCGGACCCACGGGCAGCGGCGGACCCGGCGGAGGCGGCGGCTCCATCCCCGGCGGACCCACCGGCAGCGGCGGACCCGGCGGAGGCGGCGGCTGCGTGCCCGGCGTCGGCTGCGTCACGGTTCCCTGAGCCCGTCGATGCCTTCAGCCCGTCCTGCCGTGTTGTTCGACGTCGACGGCACCCTCGTGGACTCGAACTATCTGCACATCTACGCCTGGATTCGCGCCTTCGACGCAGAAGGCGTGGGATTCGAGGCGTGGCGGATCCATCGGTGCATCGGCATGGACGGCACGACGCTGGTGAAGACCCTGGCCGGTGACGACACCGGCCAGGGTCAGCTCGATGAACTCAAGAGCAAGCACAGCGAGTTCTACCGGGAGAGTGCGCACCTGCTCACTCCCCTGCCCGGCGCGCGCGACCTGCTGCGGCGCGTCGCGGACCTCGGCCTGCAGGTGGTGCTCGCGACCTCCGCGCCCGACGACGAATTGCGCACGCTGCGTGAGGTTCTCGACTGCGACGACGTGGTGTCCGAGGTGACGTCGTCCGAGGACGTCGACACCGCCAAACCACAACCCGACATCGTCGAGGTCGCACTGGAGCGGGCCGGCGTCACCGCCGCAGAGGCGGTGTTCGTCGGCGACGCGGTCTGGGACTGCGAGGCTGCCCGCCGGGTCGACCTGACCTCGGTCGGTGTCCTCTCCGGCGGCGTGTCGAGGGGCGAGTTGTCCGAGGCGGGCGCGGCTGCCGTATTCGAGAACGCCGCCGACTTGTTGGTGCACCTCGACGCGACGCCAATCGGCAAACTCGCCGCTAGCTCCTGAGGGCGGCCAGTCTGCGCCGTGACGCCGGGCTGGGCACGTGCTGCGGCCACCAGAACCACCGGCCCAGCATCGTGGCCATCGCCGGCGTCATGAACGAGCGCACGATCAGTGTGTCGAACAGCAAACCCAGTGCGATCGTGGTTCCGACCTGCGCCATCACCGCCAGGTCGCTGAAGGCGAACGAGGCCATCGTGAACGCGAACACCAACCCCGCCGAGGTGACCACCGAACCGGTGCCCGCCATCGCGCGGATGATGCCTGTCTTCAGCCCGCCTTCCTTCTCCTCTTTGAACCGCGAGACGAGCAGCAGGTTGTAGTCCGAACCGACGGCGAGCAGCAGGATCACCGACATCGGCAGCACCATCCAGTGCAGCTCGAGGCCGATCAGGTGTTGCCACAGCAGAATCGACAGACCGAAGGACGCGCCGAGGGACAGCAGCACCGTACCGACGATGACCGCCGCGGCGATCGCGGCCCGGGTGATGATCAGCATGATGACGAAGATCAAGGTGACGGCGGCGATTCCGGCGATCAGCAGGTCGTAGTGCGAGCCGTCCTTCATGTCCTTGTAGGTGGCCGCGGTGCCGGCGAGGAAGACCTTCGATCCCTCCAGCGGGGTGCCCTTGATCGCCTCTTTGGCCGCCGTCTTGATCGGGTCCACCTTGTCGAGGCCCTCGATGGTCGCCGGGTCGCCCTCGTGGCTGATGATGAACCGCACTGATTTGCCATCGGGCGAGATGAACTGCGCGATACCGCGCTGAAAGGCCTTGTTGGTGAACACTTCCGGCGGCAGGTAGAACGAATCGTCGTTACGCGAATCGTCGAAGGCCTCCCCCATCGCCGACGCGTTGTCCTGCTGCGCCGCCATCTGGTCCTGCATGCCCTTCTGCGACTGGTACATCGTCAGCATCATCGACTTCATCGACCGCATGGTCTCGATCTGAGAAGGCAGCAGCTCCACCAGCTGCGGCATCAACGTGTCGAGGCGTTCCAGGTCGGGAACGATGGCGGCGATGTCGTCGCTCATCGTGTTGATCCCGTCGAGGGTGTCGAACACCGAGCGGATCGCCCAGCACACCGGGATGTTGTAGCAGTGCGGTTCCCAGTAGAAGTAGCTGCGCAGCGGACGGATGAAGTCGTCGAAGTTGGCGATGTTGTCACGGAGGGTCGCGACGTCGACGGCGGTGTCTTTCGTCTTGAGCACCAACTGGTGCGTGGTGTCGCGCATCTGCTGGGTGATGCCGTACATCTTCTGCATCGTGTCGATGGTCTTCTGGATCTCGTCGGCCTGCGTGAGCATGTCACCCATCCGGTCCTGCTGATACTTCTGGTTCAGCTGCATGAGCGTGCCCTGCATGCTCATCTGGAACGGGATGGTGCTGTGCTTGATCGGCTTGCCGTCGGGGCGGGTGATCGTCTGCACGCGGGCGACACCAGGTACCCGGAACAGGGCCTTGGCGATCTTGTCGATGACGAGGAAGTCCGCCGGATTCCGGAGGTCGCGGTCGCTCTGAACCATCAGCAGTTCGGGATTCATCCGCGCCGTGCCGAAGTGGCGATCCGCCGCGGCGTACCCGACGTTCGCCGGGATGTCGGACGGCAGGTAGTTTCGCGCGTCGTAGTTGGTCTTGTAGCCGGGAAGGGTGACCAGCCCGACGAGCGCGAGCGCCAGCGTCGCTCCCAGCACCGGCCCGGGCCAGCGCACCACCATCGTGCCGATGCGGCGCCAGCCGCGGGAGCTGATCGCGCGCTTGGGAGTGAAAGCTCCGAAACGGCCCGCGATCACCACCACCGCGGGCCCGAGCGTCATTGCGGCCAGCACTGCCACCAAGGTGCCGACCGCACAGGGCACGCCGAGTGAGTTGAAGTACGGCAACCGCGTGAAGCTCAGACACGACATGGCGCCCGCGATCGTCAGACCCGAGCCGAGGATGACGTGCGCGGTGCCGTTGAACATCGTGTAGAACGCCGTCACCCGATCCTGGCCCGCGCCGAGCGCCTCCTGGTAGCGCCCTATGGCGAAGATCGCGTAGTCGGTACCCGCCGCGATGACCATCAGCACCAAGAGATTCACCGCGAACGTGGACAGCCCGATGACGTTGTTGATCGCCAGGAAGGACACGATGCCACGGGCCGCGCCGAGCTCGATGAACACCATGAACAGGATCAGCAGCATCGTGACGACGGACCGGTAGACGAGCAGGAGCATGATCGCGATGACGCCGATGGTGATCAGCGTGACGCGGAAGATGCTCCTGTCGCCTGCGTGCGCCTGGTCGGCGATCAGCGGCGCCGGCCCGGTCAGGTAGGTCGTCATGCCCGGCGGCGCGGGGGTGGAGTCGATGAGTTCGCGCACCGCGGCGACCGACTCGTTGGCCAGTGGTTCGCCCTGATTGCCGTGCAGGTTGATCTGGACGTACGCGGCCTTGCCGTCCGCGCTCTGGGCCCCCGAGGCGGTCAGCGGGTCGCCCCAGAAATCGGCGACGTGCTGAACGTGGGCCTTGTCGGCCTCGAGCTTGTCGACGAGCGTGTCGTAGTAGCGGTGCGCTTCGTCGCCGAGTGGGTGGTCCCCCTCGAGCACGATCATCGCGGTGCTGTCGGAGTCGAACTCCTCGAAGTTCGCGCCGATCTGCTTCATCGAGATGTAGGCGGGTCCGTCCTTGGCGGCCAGACCCACGGTGCGGTCTTCGCCGACCTTCTCCAGCGACGGGAGGAGCACGTTGGTCCCGACGGTCAGCAGGAGCCAGCCCAGCAGAATGGGCACGGCGAGGGCGCGCACGACCCGCGCCACTCCCGAGTGCTCATTCGCCATCGTGCATCGTCCCCATCAAGCCTGACCTCGCCCTTTTCCAGGCCTTTTCCGGGCCCATTCCAGACCCACGTCGTGGAGTCGCCCGCGCATCACCCGGCGCGTCGAAGATACATACAACTAGCTCATCAAATCTTTCGCTGTCGATCCGGGCAGACGTTACCGGTTCGCCACCCTGTCGTCGGCCCTGCGCTCGCGAACGTCACTGTTGCGTTGCTCCGTAGGCTGGCGGAATGCGTTCGGAGCTGTGCGACTGATGTCGTCAGAGGAGCGCGCGGGGGTCGACCTGACCAACCTCGACCAGCCCCTCGACGGGGATGGCGGGGCGACCAAACGCGACCTCGTCGACTACCTGGACGCGATCTCCGACCGGATGCTCCCGGTGCTGGCCGATCGGCCCTTGACCGTCCTGCGCGTGCTGCGCGGCCGTGCCCCGTTCATGCAGAAGAACCTGCCGACGTACACCCCGGAATGGGTGCCGACCGTGCAGATGTGGGCGGAGGCGTCGCACCGCGACGTTCGCTACGCGCTCTGCAACGACCGGCGCACGCTGCTGTGGCTGGCCAACCAGCGTGCCGTCGAGTACCACCCGGCGCTGGGCCTGGCCGGCGACGTTCACCGGCCCACCCACCTGATCCTCGACCTCGACCCACCCGACGGTGCAGACTTCACCGCGGTCGTCTCGGTCGCGGAACTGGCCCGTCGGGCCCTGCAGGACGTGGGGTTGACGGGCGCGGTGAAGACCAGCGGGTCGAGAGGTCTGCACGTCTTCGTCCCGGTCGAGCTGGGCGGGCTGCAGACTCCGGGTGAGGACGTGGCCGCGGCCACCCGCGCGCTCGCGGCGCGGGCCGAGGCGCTCGATCCGGCGATCGCGACCACGGCGTTCATCGTCTCCGACCGGGCCGGCAAGGTGTTCATCGATGCCACCCGCTCGGGTGGGGCGACCGTCGCCGCGGCGTACAGCCCACGCCTACGCCCCGGGACGCCGGTGTCGTTTCCGGTCGCATGGTCGGAGCTCGACAGCGTGCACCCGTCGGATTTCACGATCACCACGGCGGTGGAGCTGCTCGGCGGACGGGACCCGTGGGCCGAGGCGATGCCGATGCCGCAGCGGCTGCCCGACGAGCTGATCGAGCACGGACGGACGATCCCCGTCGCACGGGTGGCGGCGATGCACGAGGGCAAGCGACGTGCCCGCGCCCGCCGGCAGGCCGGAAACTGAACTACTGGGCCGTCTGAACTACTGGGGCGGCGCGGCCTGCACCGTCGTGACCTTGTCCAGGCCGCTGACCGTCAGGACCGACATCAGGATCGGGTTGACGAGCACATCGATGGCGTCGGCATGGTCGAACAGCACGTTGATGGCGCCACTGTCCAGATATTCGATCCGGGTCAGATCGACGCGCACCGGGGCTTCGTCGCCGGTGCGCACCGCAGCGCCGAGGGCCTCGGAGAACACGGCGACATTGCTCAGGTCGAGTTCGCCTGCCGCCGCCACCACTGTTGTGCCGTCGTCGCGGCGGTCGGTGTGCACCTCCAGCGGAGTGGCCATCACGCGATCCTCGCCTGCATGTGCACCGTGGTGCCGGTCGTCTGGGAGTCGATGGACACATCCTGCATCAGGGCATGCATCAGCCCGAGGCCGCGTCCCCGATGGATCGCCGGCGTCTCGGCCTGCGGTTTCCAGCGGCCCGTGTCGCGGATCGTCACCTGGAGGTGGTCGGCGAACGCGCTGGCATGCAGGCTGACCGTCCCGCCGGGGTCGTCGCGGTGGCCGTGCTCGATCGCGTTCGCCACCGCCTCACCGACCGCGATCAGCACGTCGAGCGTCTGCTCCTGGCTGACACCTGCGCTCCCGAGCCACGTCCGCAGGGCGGCGCGGCTCGGCGCCAGCTCGGCCACGTCGGCGGTCATGTCGATCTCCAGCGGCGCGGGCTGCCGGTAGAGCAGCAGCGCCACGTCGTCGTCGTAACCGCTGTCCGGCGCCAGCCCGGTCATGATCACGTCGGCCAATTCGTCGAGCGCGGTGCCGCGATGAGCACCGACGACGCCGGTGGCGCGGGCGATGCCGTCGTCGATCGATTCCCTGCGGCGCTCGACCAGGCCGTCGGTGTAGAGCAGCAGGGTGGCACGCGGCGGCATCGTGACGCGCGTTTCGGGGCGCGGCTGCCCGTATCTGACGGCCAGCGGTGTGGAGCGGGCGTCGTCGAGCAGTTCTGTCGTCTTGTCGGCGAAAACCAGAATGGGCGGCGGATGCCCGGCGCAGGAGTAGGTCAGCTCGCCGGTCCCGGGGGTGAGGACCGCACAGAACGCGGTGGTGCACCGCGCCCCGGGAAGGCGCGCGGCGAAGCGGTCGAGCGCCGACAGCGTCGCGGCAGGGCTGGGATGCTCGAGGAGCAGGGCCCGACACGCACTGCGCAGCTGACCCATCACCGTCGCGGCGGCCAGTCCGTGCCCGACACAGTCACCGACGATCAACCCGATCCGGCCGTCGTCGAGGTCGACGACGTCGTACCAGTCCCCGCCGACCTGCAGCGGCCGGGTGGCGGGTTGGTAGCGCACCGCGAACCCCGTCGAGAGGGCCGGCCCGAGAATCGCGTGCTGCAACGCCAGCGCGGTCTCGCGCTGCTGGTCGATCTGGTGTACCCGCTGCAGCCCCTGACCGAGCCGGCCGGCGAGCACCGTGAGCAGTGTGTGGTCTTCGGCGGTGAACCGGCGCTGCTCGAGGAGCTCGATGTGGATCACCAGGATGCCGCGGGGGTGTTGCATGGCCACCCCGGCCGACCCGGGCTCCGAGGTAGCCGGGTCCAGCAAATCGCCGTCGCGCAGCGTGGTGATCGCGCGCTGCGCACGCTCGGACAATCCGCCCCAGCCTGCGACACTCTCCCCGGCGCTCACGACATGTGGTGCGCTGGAGCGTGATCCGGAGCCATCCGCCGGGAACGTCACGGCGACCACCCGGCGGGCGTGCCAGACGCCACGCAGCTGCTCGGCGGCGGCCCGCACCGCGTCGCCGAGCGTATCCGCCTGTGCCAGAGCATCACTGAGTGACGCCAGCGCGGACTCGCGCTGAACCAGGTAGTGCTCGGCGGTGACATCACGCATGGTGCCGACCACCACCTTGCGGCCGGTGTCCGGGTCCTCGGAGTGGGTGAACGTCGCGGTGACCCAGAGCCGGTGCCCGTCACGGTGAGTGACGGGCACGTGATTGATGGTGCCGTGCGGCTGGTCCATCAGGCTGCCGAACGCCTCGGCGACCTCGCGGTGGGCGTCGGCGTCCGTGTCGGCCGACGGCCACCAGGGATACACCGGCGCATACGGCAGGCCGGACGCGTCGAATCCGAGGATGTCGGTGAACGCGCCGTTGATCTCGATGACCGAGCCGCCCTCGTCGCACAGGAAGAACGCCTCCTGCAGCGAGTCGACCAGCGCGGTGCGCCATCGCGCGTGATGGTCACGGAGGCGGGCGAGTTCGACATTGGTGCGCACGCGGGCCAGCAGTTCGGCCGCGGCGAACGGCTTGACCATGTAGTCGTCTGCCCCGGCCTGAAGACCGCTGATGGACGCCTCTTGCCCGGCACGGGCGGACAGCAACAGCACCGGGACCGCGGCGGTTCGCCGGTCGGCGCGCAGGGCCGACACCAGGGCGAGCCCGTCGAGCCCCGGCATCATCACATCGCTGATCACCATCTCCGGGGGGTTGGCGCGCACCGATTCCAGCGCCCGCACACCGTCGGTGACGGCGTCGACCACGTAACCGTCGGATCGCAGCAATCGGGTCAGGTAGTCCCGCATGTCGGCGTTGTCGTCGGCGACGAGCACCCGAACCGGCGCCCCGGAGAGCGGCGACTGCGGTGCGTCAGCGCCGGAAACCGTTGCGGTAAACCGATTGTCGGTGTCCGCTTCACCCTGCCAGCGCATCGCCTCTTCGACGTAGGCGTCCGCCGAGGCGCCGAGGCGGCGGACCGATTCCGACGCGATCGCTTCGGCAGGGAGATGATCGGTGCCGAACGGCAGCCGGATGTCGAAGGTGGTGCCCACGCCGTGGGTACTGTCCACATCGATGGTCCCGCCGTGCAATTCGACGAGTTCCTTGACCAGCGCGAGCCCGATACCGCTGCCCTCGTGCGAGCGGGCCGCGACGTTCTCGATGCGATGGAACCGCTCGAACAGGCGCGGGATCTCGTCGGTCGGCACCCCGGTCCCGGTGTCCGACACGGTGATCAACGCCCCGTCGCCGTCCTGGCGGACGGAGACCGAGATCGTGCCGTCGAACGTGAACTTGAGGGCATTCGACAGCAGGTTGAAAACGATCTTCTCCCACATGTCGGTGTCGACGTAGACCGGCTGATCGAGCGCCGCGCAATCCACCGCAAACGTCAACCCCGCCCGTTCCACGGCGGACCGGAACACGCTCGCCAGTTCCGCGGTCGCCGCACCGACATCGACGGGCACATAGGTCGCCTGCGCCCGGCCGGCTTCGATGCGCGAGAAATCGAGGAGGGTGTTCACCAGTTTGGTCAGCCGTAACCCGTTGCGCCACACCACGTCGAGCTCTTCACGGGTGGAGGTGTCGACATCCTCGCGGCGCCGAAGCTCGGCCACGGGATCGAGGATCAGGGTCAGCGGCGTGCGGAACTCATGGCTGATGTTGGAGAAGAAGGTGGTCTTCGCCCGGTCGAGTTCGGCGAGTTCCTCGGCCCGGCGCTGTTGCGCGCGGTAGCTGCGGGCCAGGCTGACACCGGCGGCGAGGTGGCCCGCTACCAGAGTCACGAAGCCGCGGTAGCCCTCGTCGAGCGGTCGATAGCGGTTCAGTCCGGCCACCAGGAACCCCACCGGCGCGCCGCCACCCTGCTGCAGGAGCGGGGTCACCAACGCCTGGGTGGGCGATTCTCGCCAGTCACCGGTCGGCATGGGCGGGAAGTCGTCGAGATCGACGACGATCGTCTGGCCTGCCGCGGCCGGCGCGACCGGCCAGATGTCACCGTCCGCTGCGATGACTGCCGCCGCCGCGGGATGATCCGCTCCGATCCCGCTCATCCCTGCCAGGCGCCCAATTCCGTCGGCGTCCAAGAGGTACGTCAGCGTGAACGGCAGGTCCCGAAGGTTGTGGCTCAACTGCCGATCGGCGAACGCGAGGATCTCCGTTTCGGTGCGGGCGACACTGGGATCGGAGCCCAGATCGCGCAGCGTGGCCATCCGACGTTCACCGATCACCTGCACGGTGTCCTCGCTGACGACGCAGAGCAGACCGACCACGGTGCCGGTGTCGTCGCGCAGCGGGCTGTAGGAGAACGTGTGGTAGGACTCCTCCGGGTAACCGGAGCGTTCGAGGAACAGCAGCAGCGCAGCGTCCCAGGTCGCGTCGCCGGTGGACATCACGTGCTCGATGCGGGGGTAGATGTCGGCCCAGATCTCCGCCCAGACTTCGCGCGCGGGCCGGCCGAGCGCCCAGGGGTACTTGCGCGCCAACGTGTCCCGGCGGTAGGCCTCGTTGCAGAAGAAGGTCAGCTCTGGACCCCACGCCATCCACATCGAGAACCGCGAGGACAACAGGATGCTGACCGCGGTCTGCAGGCTCTGTGCCCACTGCTGCGGCTGACCCAGCGGAGTGGCGGCCCAGTCCACCCGAGCGAGGTCCCGGCCGATCTCGCCGCCATCCGTGAACGGGCCGGGAGACGTCACAGCGAACCGGCGTCCGTTGCCAACGCTTTCGCGACGGAGGGAAAGGGACGCAGCACGGTGTCCAGCTTGGTCACCTCGATCGGCCGGATCACCTCCGGGTTGTCGGCGACCACGCGAACCGCGACGCCGACGTCGCGGCCCCGCTCATAGCAGCCCAGTACGGCGTTCAACCCTGCGCTGCCGAAGTAGGTCACCCGTGTCAGGTCGATGATCAACACCTTCGTCGGGGCCGTCGCGCCGGTGGACAGACCGCCGTCGAGCGCATCGACGAGCGCACCGACTGAGTTCGAATCGACGTCACCGCGGACGCACACCACCACCGCGCCACCGTCAACATCCTGTACGACGTCCAGCAACCCCACACACCTTCGTATCCACCATCACCGGCCCCATCATCGGCGCTCGGCGTTCGAGCCGACCCGTTCGTGCACCGTGAGCATCAGATGGTCGACCTGGCGGCGTACACCCCCGCTGTCGACCGTAACCGCACTCAGCTCGGACACCAGCTGCGCCGCCAGTGCTCGCAGCTTCGTGTTGGTTTCTTGCGACCTCCACAGCAACAGCTTGAACGCCTGATCGGCGTCCACGCCGTAGACCAGCATCAGTGCGCCCTTGGCCTGTTCGATGGCCGCTCTGGCTTCGAAGAGATCGGGCAGCGACTCGTCGAGCGCCGCACGTCGCTCCCTGTCGAGGGTTTCGGTCAGATCGACGTAATAGCCTTCGGTGCCGACGACCGCACCCTCGTCGTCGTACATCCGATCGGCGATCACGATCACGTCGTGCTCGACGCCGCCGGTGTCGACGAAGCGATGCTTGCTGTTGAACGAGCCGCCGAAGTGCAACGCGTAGTCGAGCAGTTCCTGGACGGGCCGGCGGTCCTCGGGGTGCTTGTGGGAGAGCAACAGCTCGGTGGTCGGCTCGATGGCGCCGGGTTCGTAGCCGTGCATCCGCGCCACCTCATCCGACCATTCCCAGCGCTGCCCGACGAACCAGAAGCGGAATCCGCCGGCCGGCAGCTGACTGGTCGACGACGACGGTCCGGCCGACGGCGGCCCGGAAGACGAGGCGGAGGCGCGGGCGGATTCCGGCATGCCGCCATTATCCCATCACCCCTCCGCCGGATCGGCCTTCTGCTCAGAAGTCATGTTCCGACAGCAGATGTGGTGCCCGATTCGGCACTGTGCGGCCCGAACTCGTGCGCGATCGTGACCACGACGTCAGCCGGGAACCCGCCGCGGCGGGCGTGCTCACGGATGGCGTCCTCGTCGTCTGCCTCGTGTACGCAATAGATCTTGTCCCCCGCGACATAGCTGGTCACCCAGCGATAGGGGACGCCGAGGGAGTCGACGGCGGCGTTGGACGTGCAGGCGATGGTCGCCAGCTGTTCCTCGGTCAGCTCCGATGCCCCGGGGATGTGCCGCTCGATGAGGAATCTCTGCATGAGCCTCTCCTGTTCTCGATTCTCGTGGTCCGGCCCGTGCCGGACGTCGTCGACTCTGGTCGATACGGCGACCACGGTCATCGGGAGAACCTCCCCATTTACCTAGGTGACGGTCGGCAGGTTGCCGATACGATTCCTGGGTGACGCTCACCGGCTGCGAGCGGCAGTACGAGCAGCTCGCGGCCATGCACGCAAGGGCGCGCGCCGGTCATGGTGGCGCGGTGCTGGTGTGCGGGGAGTCCGGCGCCGGCAAGACGACCTTCGTCGAGCAGTTCGCCGCCGGGGTCGGCGAGCACACCCGCGTCCTGTGGGGCGCCTGCGATCCGCTGTCCACCCCGAGGCCACTCGGACCGGTTCATGACGTCGCCCATGAACTGAGTCCGCCCACCCGTCGACAACTCGCCGAGGGACAGCAGCCGTACGACATCTTCGTGTCGATGTTCGACGAACTGCGCAGCTCGCCCGCGATCCTGGTCCTCGACGATCTCCAGTGGGCGGATCAGGCCACCCTCGACCTGTGCCGCTTCCTGCTGCGCCGGGCCGCGCAGTCGACGCTGCTGATCGTGGGGATCCTGCGCGACGACGAGGTCGACCTGACCCATCCACTGCGAGGCTTCCTGGGAGACGTCGCCCGCTCCGCGCATGCACAGACGCTGACCGTGCCCCCACTGGACGTGGACGCCGTCACCGCGCTGGTGGGCACGCGTGATGTCGACCCGGTGTGGCTGCACCGGATCACCGGTGGCAACGCGTTTTTCGTCTGCGAGATGCTCGACCAGGACTGCTCTGACGGCGCAGAGTTGCCAACGACGGTGCGCGACGCGATCCTGGCCCGCACCGCCGACCTCGGTGCCGACACGTGGGACCTCCTGCAACTGTTGACCTGCGCCCCGGGCGCGATCGGCGATCAGCTGCTGGTCGGGCTCGGTGTGACGCTGCCCGCGCTGCGCGCGGCCCACCAGGCGAAGCTGATCCGGCGGGACGTCCGTGGCGTGGCGTTCCGCCACGACCTCTGCCGGCGCGCCGTCGCCGGTGCGCTCCCGCCCGGCGCGCAACCGAGCCTGCACCGCAGATTCGTCGAGGCCCTGAGCACCGTCGCGACGCCCGACCCTGCAGTGCTCACCCACCACGCACTCGGCGCCGGGGACATGACGCTGGCCGTCGCGGCCGCGGCCGACGCCGGCCGGGCGGCCGCGCGGACGGGGGCGCACACCCAGGCATGCGAGTTCTTCGAGCTGGCCCTGCAACAAGGGGGGCTGCTCTCCGACGCCGTCGAGGCAGAGCTTCTCGAGCTGCTCGCCCCCGAGTACTACCTGACCGACCGGCTCAGCGATGCGATCGCCGCCAGCCGACGGGCCCTGCTGCTGCGCCGCGCCCTGGGCGACTCGGCCGCGGTGAGCGCGAACCACCACGCCCTCGCTGTCTACGAGTGGTACAGCGGAAACCGCGCCGCGGCTGAGCAACACGCCGCCGATGCCGTGGCAGCGCTGGAAAGACTTGCCGGCGAATGCGATTCAACGCAACTCTGTCAGCTCGGGCACGGTCTTGCCATGCAGGCATTCCTTGCGGTGCAGGCCAACAGCATCGAGGACGCCGAGCGCATCCTGCGTGGTGCGCGCGACATCGCCACCGCCGTCGCCGACACCGATCTGACGGCACGGGTGGAGCTGATCGGTCAGTACTGCGGCATCCTGTCCGGGCGAGCGCACTCGCGGGACCGGTTGTTGGCCGTCCTGGCGGCAGCACCCCGGCACATCGACGAGATCTACTCGAGCGGATACACCAACCTCACGCACTTCGACGTCGAGCAACGACGGCTCGGGCCGGCCGCAGAGCTGCTCCGACACAGCATCCCGCTGATGGTCGAACACGATCTGCCGATTTGCCGCATGGTGCAGGTCGGGTCGCGCAGCAGACTCGGATTACTGACCGGCGACTGGGCCGCCGCGCTGGCCGACGCCGATTCGGTGCTGCGCAGCCCGAGCGCCCCGCTGGCCAGGATGTGGCCCCTGCTCATCCGCGGCCTCGTCGCGTTGCGTCGGGACGGTGGTGACAGCGGACTGATCGATCAGGCCTGGGAGCTCGCCGAGCGCTTCGGAGAGCTGGTGCGGATGTTGCCTGTCGCGTCTGCCTTCGCCGAACGCAGCTGGGTGACCGGCCAGCCCGACCCACACCTGGATCACTGCCTGGTTCTGTTGCGGGACAGCGGTTCTCACAGCGGCCTGGAGTGGGCGCGCGGCGATCTCGCCGTGTGGTTGCACCGGCTGGGCATGCCGGTCACCGGTACCGCCGGCGTCGCCGAACCGTATGCGCTGCTTCTCGACGGCCAACTCGACGACGCAGCGCGGGCATTCGAGGAGCTGTCGAGCCCTTACGAGGCCGCGCTGGCGTGTGGCTCCACCGCTGACCCGCTGTTGTCGCGCCGGGCGCTTGACATGCTGGACCGGCTCGGGGCCGACGCGATCGCCGCGAGGATGCGCGCCAACCTGCGCGCGGCCGGCATGTCCGGCGTTCCCGGGCCGCGGCGCACCAGCACCCTCGCCCATCCTGCCGGGCTGACCAGCCGGCAGGTGGAGGTACTGCGCCTACTGGGCGACGGGCTGACCAACGCCGAGCTCGCCGAGCGGCTGTTCCTGTCGGTGAAGACGGTCGATCACCACGTGTCGGCGATCCTCACCAAGCTGGGCGCCACGAGCCGGCGGGACGCGGTACGTCGCGCCCACGAGGCGGGACTGCTCCCCCGGCCGTCCGCCCCGCTCTAGACCCCTGTGCGGTCGTCGGCCCGTGTGTGCGACGTAGCCGACTGTCGCTGCGTCACCCTGCGCGCGATGGCGTACAGCACGACGCCGACCAGCAACAGGATCCCGCCGAACAGCCAGACTTGCGCACTCTGTTGCGTCAACAGGAGCAGGCACGAACCGACGCCGAGCACCGGCACGAACGTCCACACCCGGAAGTGCCGGTGGGCGACCTCGTCACGACGCAGCACCAGCACCGCGACGTTGGTGGACAGGAACACGAACAGCAGCAGCAACACCACGGTCTCGGCCAGGGTGGACAGGTCGCCGACCAGGGTCAGCAGCATCGCCACCGCGGTGGTCGCGACAATAGCGACCCACGGCGTGCGGCGGCGGGGCAAGACCCGGGTCAGCCCCGTCGGCAGCAGACCCTGCTCGGCCATACCGTAGGCGAGACGGCTCGACATGATCATCGTCAACAACGCGCCGTTGGCCACGGCGATCAGCGCGATGAGGCTGAACACCCAGTCGGGCACACCGACGCCGGATGCGGCGACGACGGCGAGCAGCGGGCCCGAGGACTCGGACAATTCGCTCGCCGGCAGCGCGATCGCGCTGGCCACACCGACCAGTGCGTACATCACCCCTGCTGTGATCAACGCACCGAACAGCGCCCGCGGATACACCCGGCTCGGATCCTTGATCTCCTCCACGACATTCGCCGACGTCTCGAACCCGACGAACGAGTAATAGGCGATGATCGCGCCGCCCAGGATCGCCAGCGCCGGGGTCGACCCGTCCGGGAACTCGACGACGCGACCGACGTCGCCCTGACCGCGGCCGAGCATCACCGCCACCACCGCGATGACGATCAGCAGGCCGGACAGCTCGACGACCGTCATCACCACGTTGGTTTTCAGCGACTCGGAGATACCTCGCGCGTTCAGACATGCGACCAACAGCAGGAACACCAACGCCGCAGGGACGACGGGTACGTCGACGAACGTCGCGAGATAGTCGCCCGAGAACGCCAGCGCGAGTCCGGCAGCACTGGTCACGCCCGCGGCGAGCATCGAGAAGCCGACCAGAAACGACAGCAGGGGTCTGCCGAACGCCCGGTCGGCGAACACCGACGCTCCTCCCGCGCGGGGGTACTTGGTGACCAGTTCGGCGTAGGACCCTGCGGTGAGCAGCGCCAGCACCAAGGCGATCACCAGCGGCGCCCACAGCACACCGCCCACCTCCTGCGACAGCACACCCATCAGCGCGTAGATCCCCGCGCCGAGAACGTCACCGAGGATGAACAGGAACAGCAGAGGGCCCGTGATGCGGCGGGCCAGCTTCGTCGACCCGGTGTCGGTGTCGCGCGCCGGGTCGGTATCGGATGCCATCGGATCTCAGTACCCGCTGCCTCGCCATCTAGGCCCGAGGAATCGAGCGACACCGCAGAATGGTCGGATGCGCTTCGGGAACTTCATGGCACCGTTTCACCCCACCGGGCAGAATCCGACGCTCGCGATCGAACGCGACCTCGACCTGATCGTCGCCATGGACCGGCTGGGCTTTCACGAGGCCTGGATCGGCGAACACCACTCCGCCGGATTCGAGATCATCGCCTCGCCGGAAGTCATGATCGGCGTTGCCGCGGAGCGCACCAAGCACATCAAGCTCGGTACCGGTGTCAGCTCCCTGCCCTACCACCACCCGCTGATGCTGGCCGATCGCATGGTGCTGCTCGACCACCTGACCCGCGGGCGGGTGATGCTCGGCTGCGGGCCGGGTCAGCTGACCTCCGATGCGCACATGCTGGGCATCCCGGCCGACGAGCAGCGCCCCCGAATGGAGCAGTGCCTCGAAGCGATCATGCGGTTGTTGCGCGGTGAGACCGTCACGATGCACACCGACGGCTTCACATTGCAGGAGGCCCGGCTGCAGCTCGCGCCCTACAGCGATCCGTGCTTCGACGTCGCGGTCGCAGCCTCGTTCTCCCCCACCGGGCCACGCGGAGCGGGCAAGCACGGCATCGGGATGCTGTCGATCGCGGCGACCGCCCGGCAGGGAATGGATCTACTGGCCCAGCATTGGCAGACGTGGGAGGAGGTGGCACTCGAGCACGGGCACGTCGCGGACCGGTCGAAGTGGCGCCTCGTCGGCCCTATGCATCTGGCCGAGACGCGCGAGCAGGCCGAGCGCGACGTCGCGTACGGAATCGCCGAATTCTCAAGGTATTTCAGCCACATCCTGCCCGCGGGGCCGGTGCAGGGCGACACCGTGTCCGAGATCGTGGCCAACAATCACGAGTCCGGCTTCGCGGTGATCGGCACGCCGGAGGACGCAGTCGCCAAGATCGAGGAACTCATCGAGGCCAGCGACGGCGGGTTCGGGGCGTTCCTGCTGTTCGACCACGACTGGGCCCCACCCGCGGCCAAGCTGCGCAGCTACGAACTCTTCGCGCAGTACGTGATCCCGCATTTCACCGGTCAGCTCACCCCACCCCGCGCGTCGCAGGAGTGGGTCACCGCAAGTGGGCGCGAATTCGTCGACCGTGCAGCGCATGCCATCGGCAAGGCGATCGAGGACCACGCTGCCGAACAACACGCCAAACAATCCCCGGCCGCGCCGTAGTGCCCGATCGGGCTGACCTGGTACCGCAGTTGGTCGACGAGTGGCGGCTGCGTGCCGACGGACCGGCCGACGAAGACGCCGACGCGCTGACCCTCCCGGTGCGCACCGCCGACGGCGCACCCGCCCTGCTCAAGATCGGCTCACCGGCGTCTGCCGACGAACATCTGGTACTGCGACGGTGGGCCGGCGACGGCGCGGTCCGACTGCTCCGTGCGGACCCGCACCGCCACGCGGTGCTGACCGAGCGGGCCGGCCCGGCCACGCTGGAGACGCTGAGCGACACCGACGCCTGCGAGGTGGTGGCCGGCCTCTACGCGCGGCTCCATGTCCCGGCGATGCCCCAACTGCCCTCGGCGGCAGACGCATTGCGGCGCTGGCTCGACGACGCGGGACATGCCGGTACCGCCGTACCGCGCCGGCTGGTCGACCAGGCGCAGATCCTCGGTCGGGATCTGCTCGCCGGCGGCGCCACGGAGGTGGTGATGCACGGCAACCTCCACTTCACGTCGGTGCGCGCCGCCGACCGTACGCCGTGGCTGGCCGTCGATCCCCGCCCGGTCAACGGCGACCGCAACGACGAGGTGGCACCGATGCTCACCCATCGCTGGGACGAGGTTGCCGGGCGGGTGCGCGACGGTGTTCGAGCGCGCTTCTGGACACTGGTCGATGTCGCGGGACTCGACGAGGATCGCGCCCGTGCCTGGGTGATCGTGCGCATGGTGCGCGCGGCCGCCCGAGCCTCCCGCGCGGATGAGGTGACGCGATACCTGGCGATCGCCAAAGCGGTCCAGGACTGACCGGCATGAGAGAGATTCCGTCTAGTCGGGTAGAGCCGAGCCGGCTCGCACGAGTCCGGTGAGGATCATGTCGAGCCCGGCGTCGAACCGCCGGTCACGGTCACCGGTGAGTATCGCGATGAGGTCATCAGCCTCAGCGGGCCGAGGGTGGCCGCTGTCGGCGATCTGCTGAAGCAGCGTGTCCCACTCGTCTGTGGCTTCGAGCTCTAGGAAGGCCTGCTCGTCGATAACGAATCCGGTTGTGTAGGAACGTAACAACGCTGCAAGCTGGCCTGGACTGAATTGGGGTGCCGTGACTGCGCTCAGGAGCTCGATGAGCGTCGCCGACAGATTGAGCGTGGCAGCAAAGGGCGCGTAGGAGCCGGCGATGATGCGTCCGCCGTCCCGAAATGCCATCATGGCGCGGCGCATTCGTTCGCAGCAGACCTTCACCTGCTGGACCGATGGGACAGCACAGTCGATGTCGGAGAGATCGATGGTGGCGTAGATCGCGTCGGCCATCGCACGCTGGAGGTCCTTGCGGTCCCGAAAGTGCTTGTACAACGCCCCAGGAGTTACTTCGGCAGCTGCCGCCAGCCGGCGCATCGTCAGCGCGTCGAGTCCGTTGGCGCCAACGTATTCGTGAGCGAGCGCCACCAGCGCGTCACGGGTTAATCCACGCTTGACCATTGCGGCCCAGCGTAGATCGGACGTGTTGACAGAGCGCTCGGATAGCCTCACACTTCGATGGTAAACATTGTTTACCTTGGAAGTGAGATGTGACAGAGCACCAGGTGGTAGTCGTCGGCGGGGGCCCGACGGGACTGATGCTGGCTGGCGAGTTGGCGCTTGCGGGAGCCGACGTCGCCGTGGTCGAACGTCGAGTCGATCGCGACCTGGCGGGTTCGCGTGCGGGTGGCATGACACCGCGCACGATCGAGGTGCTCGATCAGCGTGGCATTGCCGATCGATTCATCGCCGAAGGGACCACGGGTCAGAACGTCCACTATGCAGGACTGTTCTTCGACGTCTCCGATCTGCCAACCCGGCATCACTACGGGCTCGGACTGCTGCAGTACCGCATCGAGACGATCCTGGCGGACTGGGTTGCCGAACTGGGCGTGTCCGTGCACTACGGCCGTGAGGTCACCAGCTTCGCCGCGGACGAGACCGGGGTTCACGCTGCGGTGTCGGATGGGTCAACGCTTCGGGCCGAATACCTGGTGGGGTGCGACGGAGGTCGCAGCTCCATCCGTAAGACGGCCGGGATCGCCTTCCCAGGGTGGGGCGCCTCGACCAGTTGTCTGGTCGCCGACGTCGACATGGACTCCGTGCCGCCGTGGGGTCTGCACCGACGAGGCGGGTTCCATTCGTTCTTCACCTTTCACGGCCAAGACACCGTGCGGGTGATGGTGACTGAAGCGCAGGTCGGAAACACCGCCGAACCCACCCTGGCCGACCTCAGTGAGCAGTTGATTGCCGTCTGCGGAACAGACTATGGATTACGCAGTGCCACATGGATTTCCCGCTTCACCGATACAACCCGACAAGCAGCGACCTACCGAGCCGGCCGCGTTCTGTTGGCCGGTGACGCCGCGCACATCCATTTCCCGATCGGCGGCCAAGGCCTCAATACGGGTATCCAGGACGCGGTGAACCTCGGATGGAAATTGGCTCGCGTCGTGCGTGGCGCATCCGGTGAACAACTCCTCGATACCTACCACGCGGAACGGCACCCCGTCGCGGCGCGCGTTCTGCACAACACCATGGCCCAAACCGCTCTCAACGGCACGGGGGAACGCATCGACGCTCTCCGCGACACCATGTGCGAACTGCTCGCCATGGACGAACCTCGTATCTGGGTGGCGGCCATGATGTGCGGTCTGGACATCCACTACGACCTCGGAAGCGACCACGGGGGCGACCACCCGTTGCTCGGCCGCCGCATGCCAGACCTCGACTTGCAGACCCCTTCCGGCCCCACCCGGGTGTTCACGCTCCTGCACCAGGGCAATGGAGTCCTGCTCAAGTTCGGTGGCCGATCATTCGATGTCGACATCACGCCCTGGTCGGACGAAGTGTCGACATACGACGTGCATTACAACGGAAGCTGGGAGCTCCCGGTCATCGGCGAGGTGGCGGCGCCGCAGGCCGTTTTGGTCCGACCCGATGGCCACATCGCCTGGGCGGCGGACAGCTCCTCCGCGGGACTCGTGGATGCACTCGACAAGTGGTTCGCGTAGCGCCTCGGGCCCGAGCCCGCGCGATGAGACGAGCGACCGAAGTCAGATGACGATTCGATGAATACGCTCCGCTGAGCCCCCGGAGCTATCTCCAGGCGGGTACTCCGGACGGCATGGCTCTTGTCGACAGCACCGGGTTCGCCCATGTCCGCATCACCGTGAGCGACATCGCGCGCTCCAAGAAGTTCTACGACACGGTGTTCGGCTGGCCGCTGGTGGTGGATGCGTCCTCGATGGCCGACGACCCGGGTGTCGCTCAGTCAGCCGAGCGCTTCTTCGGCGGTGCGGTGTATCAGACGCCGCAAGGCACACTGTTCGGGCTGCGCCCCGGCGGCAGCGGCGACTTCGATCCGGAGCACTTGGGCCTGGATCACGTGAGCTTCGCCGTCGCCGGCCGTGCGGAACTGGCGGCGGCCCAGAGCGCGCTCGCGGAGGCGGGGATTCCCCACGGGGCCATCACGGTCCTTGAAGAGGCCGGCATCGCGATCCTGTCCTTCCAGGATCCCGACGACGTCAACATCGAGCTGACCGCCCCGCTGGACTGAGCGGCGTCAGGTCACCTGCGTCGGCGCGTCGGCGAGCTTCACCAGCGCGACGTCCGGCCGCGTGGGCACCCGCTCAGCGTGAAACCAGCGGAACGCCAGGTTGCCACGCGGGTAGTCGACGGTCGAGATCGCATTCGGATGTGCTGTCTGGCTTTTCGCGATCACCACGGTCACCGAGCCGTCGCTGTTGGGCACAGCGGTCGCGCCGTTGATCGACACTCGGGCGTCGGTGACGATGTGGCCGCCCATGAACTGGTTCCACACCACGAGATTCCAGAAGCGGCAAGCCGGCGGGCGATGGGTGACGACGAGCGCCTCGTCGTCGTCGAGGACGAAGCTCGCGTAGGCATAGCAGGCGTCGCGGGCCGACCACCCGAAGTTCGCGTCGGGAACCTGGTACGGCTCGCCGAATTCGTTGGCGATGGCGCCGGTAACGTGTCCGAGCGCGTGCGCATCGTCGACCCGGGCACCGACGGCCAACGGGACGATGGCGAACATGGTGCGCAGCCAGGCCGCGCAGGCGCGCAGCGATGCGGCGGTCTCGGCATCTGAATGCCGAATCGGGTCGGGCTCGTCGAGTGCCTCGATGTGCCAGCGCACCGGCCTCCCGGTCAGTGGATCGGCCTGATAATCCCGGGTCACGAGCACCGCCACCTCCGGCAACGGCCCGATCTCGAACGAGAAGCCACCGTCGGCGTCCATGCGACCGCTGGCCTCCAGGTCGGAATCGTTGACGATGTCCACGATCCGATCCGACCAGCTGCCCGATGCCGGCTCGTTGTAGGCGGTCACCGAAAAGTACACGCTGTCACCACGATTGCCGCTGATCCGGTAACGACGGTTCTCGTCGACCGGGCACAGGTGATACCACGCGTCGGTGTTGTCGCCTCCCCAGCGACGGTCTCGGCGAAATGGCGTGTTGAGCTCCACGAACTGAGGCCGGCTGCGCTCAGCGAACAGGTACGTGTCGAAGGCGACTCCGAGTGTGGTGGCCATCATCCGGTAGCCATCGGCGAGGTGGCGGTCGTCGACGACGGCACGGTCACCCTCGATGAAGCCGCGGTCGAGCTCACCCAGGGTCTGGACCAATTCCTGCCAGGCGGTAGTGGATTCGGCGCTCACGTGGCGATTCCTCTCGTGATCAGGGTGGCGGCGCGGTCGAGCCAGCCGTCATCGGGGGTATCGGTGCGTGTCAGCAGTGAGAGCATCGTGATGCCGACAACGGCCTCGGCGAGCTCTGCCGCGTCGACGTCCGCGCGGACCTCGCCGCGCTGGACGGCATCGCGCAGGAAATCGCCGAGGCCACGGGTGATCACATCACCGAAGCGTTCGAGCAGCGCGGAGTGCAGGGTGGGGTCGGCCGCCATCTCGGCGATCAGCCCCGGGATGGCGGCGCGCGCCGGGGCGGCGGTCAGCAAGGCCGCGACGCGACGCACCATCTCGCGGATGTCGGTAGCCAGCGAGCCGGTCGACGGGATCTGGGTCGCCTCGCCGATCGGGAACACGGCCTCGTGCACCAGGTGCGCCTTGCTCGGCCAGCGCCGATAGATCGCGGGCTTGCTGGTGCCTGCGCGCCGCGCGATCGCGCCGACCGACAGCTCGGCGTAGGGCACCTCGCCGATCATCTCGGCGGCGGCGGCCAGCGCGGCGTCGTCGATACGCCGGTCCCGAGGCCGGCCGAGCTCTGTCGTCATTACGTGACCAAGAGTAACATAATTGCCTGTGATGCACACCACACCTGCAGTCATCGAGCTGACCGACCTGGCTGCACCGTGCTATAGCGTTGAGGCTCAACAGGTTCGGGAGATGATCGCCTCGGTCGCCGATGGCTGCGCGCTCACGTCCGACGCGCTGCACGCAGCCGCGCGGGATGCGACCGGTCTCGACGACTTCGGCGCCGACGACTACCGGGAACGCCTCGACGTCTACCTCGGCGCGCTGGCCGGCCTGGACGACATGCACGACTGCGGACGGGTGAACTTCTTCGCCCAGCTCTCGCAGTGGTTGAAGAACCGGCTACTGCTCACCGACCTCCTGCGCCGACACCCCGAGATCCACGACATCGAGCTGACCCCGCCGGTCGTCATCGCGGGGCTACCCCGCACCGGGACCACACACCTGCACAACATGCTCGCCGCCGGCCCGACATTCCGCACGATGCCGTACTGGGAAAGCGCCGAACCGTTTCCCGCACCGGCCGAGATCGGTGTCGAACCCGACCCGCGGGTGGCCCGCATGGAGATGGCGGTGTCGATGATGGACCTGCTGCTCCCCCACTTCCGGGCCATGCACGAGATGACGAGCGAGCACGTGCACGAAGAGATCCAGCTGCTGGCCAACGACTTCTCCACGATGCTGATGGAGACGCTCGCGCACGTACCGCCCTGGCGTGACTACTACCTCGCCCACGATCAGACGCCGCACTACGAGTATCTGCGCACGCAGCTCAAGGCCATGCAGTTCCTCCGCGGCGGACGCCGCTGGCTGCTGAAATCTCCGCAGCACCTCGAGCAGCTCCCCGTGCTACAGCGCGTCTTCCCCGGCGCCGTCGTGGTGTGCACGCACCGCGATCCCGTTCCGGTGGCGGTCTCCATGGTCGCGATGGTCGCCTACACCGCCCGGATGTACAGCGCCGCACCGCCAGTGCAGGCCATCGCCACGTCGTGGACCGATCGTCTGGAACAGATGCTCGCTGCGTTGGTGCGCGATCGCGACGTGCTGGGTCCCGAACAGTCGACCGATGTCGACTTCGAGTCGTTCATGACCGACGAACGCGGTGTCGCCGAGCGCGTGTACGGGCTCGCCGGCGAACCGATGACCGACGAGGCACGCACCTCCATCGACAGTTATCTGGCTGCGCACCAACGCAATCGATTCGGCCGGGTGGCCTGCACCAGCGCGATGTTCGGGCTCGACGAGCAAGAACTCGCCACCCGATTCGGTGGCTACACCGAGCGCTTTCTCACCTGATCACTACCCGCTCATTCCGATACAGCGGGGGCTTCCACCAGCAGCGACATCCCGTGCAGCGGCGGCATCTCGGTGGCGAAGCTGTGCAGATCGTCGACGGTCGCGATCTCGTTGCCGCTGAACATGTCCGACACCACCGCACCCGGGGGCAGATGCTCCGAGCGCACGGTGCCGGCGATCTGCTCCTGGGCGAAGTTGAGCACCGTGAGCTGGAAGCGCCCGTCACCCTCGAGTTCGTGCACCAGCACCAGCATGCCGCGGTGCGACACCTCGGGGATGTCGAGCTGGCGGCTGGTCGCGATGCCGTAGTGCGAGCGCACCTTCAGAATTGCTTGCAGTTGGCGGATGAAGCTGGTCTCGTCGGCGAGCTGCTGCGGAATCGGGCCGTACAGGTTGCGGCCCACCGGCATTCCCGCGATGGACTGACGCGCATACGGGTTGATGCCCATCAGGTCGTGTGCGCCGCGGTTGATCCAGCGGGTGTCGCCCCCGGCCACCAACTCGGCGACGTCGGAGACCGGCAGCGTCAGCATCCCGACCAGATCCCAGCCCGAGAGCGCGAACACTCCTGGTTGCAGCGCGTTGAACATCGCGAGCAGCAGGTGGGCGCGCCGGATGGGATCGATGTCGTCGATCTCGTCGAAATCCTTAACACCGAGCGCCGCGCAGACGACAGACGCTGTGGTACAGGCGATTCCGTTGGTGGTGAAGGTGCGGTTGTACGGCGCGTCGGGTCCCGTCAGATGCGCGACGAGGTCGCTGCGCACGCTGGCCGCGATCTGCTCGCCGGTGACTTCCCCGCCCCGGAAGCTGTAGACGTCGTCGCGGTGCCCGTTCTCCCAGTGCAGCAGCTCGTAGGTCAGCTCGTCGTGGTTCTGCATCGCGTGCACCAGCGACGCGGGGTCGACGCCCAGTTCCAGCGTGGTACGCAATGTCAGCCGCAGGAATTCGGTGTCGCCGGTGGCGAGGGCGTGGTGGTAGGCCGGGCGGTTGACGAAGTCGTAGGACAGGTCGGCCCCCGCCTCGCCGATCTGGCGGATGTCGTCGATGGTGAGGTTCAGTTCCTGGAACGTGAACCCGCCGACCTTGCGCACCATGCTGGCGATGAGGTGGTTGGCTGCCTCCGACAGCGGGTGACCCTCCGACCACGCCGACGACCCTTCTGCCGCGGCCTT
Source organism: Mycobacterium sp. IDUB_1 (assembly GCF_055419625.1). NCBI lineage: Bacteria > Bacillati > Actinomycetota > Actinomycetes > Mycobacteriales > Mycobacteriaceae > Mycobacterium > Mycobacterium sp. IDUB_1. Next base: position 622,422 of record NZ_JBVAYA010000004.1, read on the forward strand.
CTCCACGCCGAGGAAACCGTTGGCGTCCAGGCGCAGCGCGCCGGTGCCCAGATCGGCCAGTGAGTGCAGGGCGTCACCGATGACCAGCCGCATGCCGGCGAACGAGGGGTCCAGCCAGTTGATAGACGGCTGCCCGTCCTTGAAGTAATGCAGGTACACCCAGCGGCGTTCGACGCCGTCGACACCGGTGACCGGGCGGGTGACGCTCCAGTTGGTCTCCTTGACGCCTTCGGCGTAGAAGATGACGCGCTGAAGCCGACCGATGATGTAGCCGGCTTTGTCCAGCCACTCCTCGGTGGCCGCGTCGATGTTGATCGAGTCGGCGCCTGCGGGGACGTCGGGCAGCTCGTGCCAGTCGCGCGGGTCGATTTCGACCATGTGGTAGATGCCCGGGTAGTCCGCGTACTTCATCTCGGCCAACCGGAAGTCGGCGCCCTTGCCGGTGTGACCGGGGACGATGTCGTCGATGATGGTGCCGCCGTACCACGCGGCCGTGGCGCACATCTGCCGGAATTCGTCCTCGGTGCCGAATGCGGGATCGATCTGCGTGCCGATCCGGTCGAAGTGCCCGTCGACGCTCGGGGTGTACTGCCATCCGGAGATGCCGCCCGCGCGCTTGACCGGGCCGGTGTGGATGGCCTCGATGCCGATCTCGGCGAACGCCTTCCACATGTCCTCGCTGGCCATCGCCTTGAGGAACGACTCCTCAGGCCGAGTGATCAGGGACAGCGGGTAGGCGGTGAACCACACCGACGCGGTGTCGACAGCACCCCGGGGATTCGGCGTGGCGAAAGGGTTCTGCCACATCGAACCCTGACCCGAGAACTGCGCGCTGATCTCGTTGGCGTCGGCCAGCATCGACTGGGCGCGCAACCACTCCACATACGCGGGGTTCTTGCCGTTGGCCGGGCCGTCCTGGGCCACGGAGCGGCGCACGAACGGCGTCTTGACCCGCGGCCGGAACCGCAGCGTTCGCGGACGCGCCGGGTGAAGGTGCTCGGCGTAGGTGGGTTCGACCGACTCGTGTCCCTCGTCGGTGACCTCCAACTCCGACATGCATCTCCTCCTCATCGTGGCGATCGTGGTCGAACATTCCAGCCCGTATTGCCACCGCATCGTGGCCGGAAACCGCCGGACGCATACTGTGGCGCGATCGCCAGTGACGACGATACTGGCGGCCGGGGATCGACTCGATGTGAGAGAAGAGGAGTTCGGCCTGAGCAGGACAACAGCATGTCGGCGCGATCGTGTCCTGGCGCTGCTCGTCGCGACGTGTGCGCTGGCTGGCTGCTCGTCCGCGCCGACTCCGCCCGCGGCGACGACTTCGGCACCGCCGCCGGCCGTCGCGCCGGCACCGCGGGTGCTGGCGAGCGAACCGGTCGGTCTCGCCGACGGCGTCGTCGCCGACGAACAGGCCCTGCGTGACCCTGCGGCGTCCGACGTGTTGGTCACGGCGGCCGCCCGCCGTCAGCAATCGGCCTACCGCCTGCTCGCCCGCCATCCCGAGTGGGATGCGCTCGCCCGGTCGCGCGTGCCCGCCGAATTGCTGGGCACCTATGACCGCAACATCGATGCGCGCCGTCAACTCGGGGCCATGGCGCGGCCCCGGGCGACCCTGCCTGCGTGGCGGATCGTCGCGCCACGGCCCGTCGAGGAGCTGATGGGCTACTACCGCGAGGCGGAGGCGGCCTTCGGGGTCGACTGGCATGTGCTGGCGGCGGTGAACTTCGTGGAGACCGCGTTCGGACGGGTGGCTGGGGTCAGCACGGCCGGGGCGCAGGGCCCGATGCAGTTCATGCCGGCGACGTTCGCGGCGTACGGGGCAGGCGGCGACATTCACGCGCCTCGCGACGCCGTCATGGCCGCCGGCCGCTACCTCGCCGCCAACGGTTTCGCACGCGACCGCGACTACGCGCTGTACCGGTACAACAACTCGCGACAGTACGTGCGGGCGGTCAACGACTACGCGACGGTGCTGGCCGCCGACCCGGCGGGACTGCGCGGCTACTTCCAGTGGGGTGTCTACGTCAACACCACCGCCGGTGACGTGTTGCTACCCGACGACTACGCGGCCACCGAGCCGATCCCGGTCGCGGACTACCTCGCATCGAAACCTGTTGCCGGACGCTGACTTTCGTCAGCTCTCACACGCCGCGCTCGACGGGCATCCTGCCTCGATCGACGGCTGCCACCAGCGCGGCGTGGTCGGCTTCGGTTTGGTCGGCGTATCGCCGGGCGAACGCGCACAGGGCCTTGTCCACCTTCTCCGAGCGGCCGAGATACCCGGCGATCATCGACGCCCCGCTGGTGCGCGCATGCCCCTTGGCGAGCAGCTGGCCGACCACCGCGGTGTAGTCGATGAGCGCTGCGGGGTCCATGGCATCCAACGGGATGGTGCCCTTCATGTTGCGGAACTGCCGCACGTAGAACTGCAGGCCGTCGACCGTCGTCCACCCCAACAGCGGATCACTGACCGTCTGCAGCGCCTTCTGGTACTCGACCACCCGCTGACCCTGATGTGCGTGCCACGCCGATTCGCCGTGTACGTACCGCGCAAGGACCGAGCGGCGCGCCTGCTTGAGTTGCAGGAAGACCACGTCCTCAGGAGACGAGCCCTCCAGCAGAGCCACGTAGGCACGCAGACCGACACTGCCCACACCGACGACCTTGTGCGCGACGTCGATCAGGGTGTACCCCCCGAGCACCCGGCGCCAGTGCGTGGACAGCGTCGGGAGGTAGTCGTCGAGCGCTTCGGCGAGCGCATCGGCTTCCCGCTCGGGCAGGCGTGTGATCAGCGGCGGCTCCTCGACGATCTGGCGGACGCCGTCGACCTCCTCGGTGAATCGGGGCAGGGCACGGTCGCTGGTGCGGTGGCGTGCACGCCGGGCCGAGCGCCGCACCTCGTCGGCCAGCGGCCCGTGCGCTTCTCCGGCCAGGCGGTCCACGTCGAGGCGAGCGAAAGACCGCGAGAACAGCGGCTCGTCGGCCAGGCGGCGCACCTCGTTGCGATATGCCGCGACGCACGAGCGCACCGCGCACCCGCAGTCCTCCTCGGACGAGCCGTTGTGGCGGCCGGCCACCCAGATGCTGGCGACCAGGCGGCGCAGGTCCCATTCCCACGCGCCGGGGTGGGCCTCGTCGAAGTCGTTGAGATCGATGACCAGATCACGTTCAGGTGATGCGTAGAAACCGAAGTTGCCGAGGTGGGAGTCGCCGCAGACCACCGGCGTGATGCCGGTGGCGGGCAGATGCGCGACGTCCTCGGCCATCACAACGGCGCTGCCGCGCAGGAATCCGTAGGGCGAGGCGACCATGCGTCCCACCCGGATCGGAACGAGGAGGTCCACCCTGCCGCGATGGTTCTCCTCGATGAGGTACACCGGGTCCGGCCTGTCGGCGGGAGGGGTCCAGTCCGCGAGTGATTTACGAGGCACCCGTTTGCGCAGGCTCTTCCCGAGCGCGTAGCGCTCTGCTCGCGTCACCGGTTGTTGTCTCAGGGAGTGGTACGCCGCGCCGTCCGTCTCGGCCAGAACGGTGTGCCGGGTTGGCTCAACAGTCGTCATCGGGCTCCATGGTGCGCGGGTCGCGGGCGCCGCGGTAGGTGAACCGATCAGATGGACGAGGGGGTGAACACATCGACCGGCCTCACCGGCGTGAGCATGAGCAACGGTATGTGCCGGCTCGTTGACCGCTGATAGGCGATGTAGGGCGGGTAGAGGTGGCTCATGTACTCCCAAACATTGTGGCGCTCAGTATCTTCCGGCTCACGCCAGGTGGCCTCGAAGGCCTGGGTGGCGATCTGCACACCGATGGTCTCGTTGGTCAGGATGCTGAGGTACCACTCCGGGTGCGTGTCCGCCCCACCCTTCGACGCGACGACCACGATCTCCCCGCCCACGTTGCCGTAGATGAGCGGCTTGACGTAGTTCCTGCCCGACTTCCGTCCTGTGTACCTGATCAGACAGTGCGTGGTCATTGCACGGCCACCGACCGAACTGAGGTCGACGATGTGGCCCTGTGCACCACCCGACTCGAGATACATGGTGAGATGCTGGCCCATCCAGTCACGATGGTCGGCCGTGTTCGCGGCGGCGTCGGTGTCAGCCATGTCAGTCCCCTCGGTCAGCTGAGCCGACCTTACGGCAGACGCGAGCTCACTCCGGTCCGGGCTCGAACCCCGTCGGAACAGCCAGCGCCACGGTGAGTTCCATGACCGTTCGCGGATCGTCGAGTCCGGCGCCGAACAGTTCGCGAATTTGTGTCATCCGGTACCGCACCGTCTGCGGGTGGACGAACAGCTCCGCGGCGACGGCCTCCCGTTGGCCCTGATGCAGAAGCCACGATCTCAGCGTCTCGGCCAGCCGCTCGGCGGTGGTGGGCCTCAGCCCGCTCAACGGCGCCAGCACCCGTTCCCGGAGATCCTCGGCAGCCTCCCGGTCCGCGGTGAGAAGGAGCTCGACCAGGTGGTCGTCGGTATCGACGATGTCATCGGTGACGGGCAGCGTGCGCGCCCGCAGCGCCCGTCGATACGACGATTGGACCAGCATCCACGGACGAGCGGGCCCCACCAGGGCCCGCCGGCCCTGCAGCGCCGAACGGAGTTGGCGGCGATGCCGGACGTCCAGATCGGGGGCCAGCAGCACTGCCAACGAGTCCGATGCGCCGACGCCGGGCAGGTCTTCGCTGACGAGCAGCGTTGCTTGGCCGAAACGTGCCGCCAGACCTCGGGTTTGGCTCTCCGCAAGGAGGATGGCGGTCAGCGTGGACGGCGGAGTCCACCCCGCCCGCTCGGCACTGTCGTGCAGAACCTCTGCCGGCTCGCCATCGAGCAACTGCCGCGCCAGCCGTTCGAGATAGCGTTCCCGCACCCGCCCCGTCGTCGCCAATTCGTCGGCGTGCCCGGAGACGCTGGACGCCGACAGTTCGTCGATGAACGCGAACACCAGCTCCGCGAATCGGGCCACCGTGTCCGCGGTCAGCCCTGCCTCGACGGCGGTGCCCGACAGCTCCCGCCAGGCGACGCGCGCGCCGACCCGGTACGCCGACAGCAGTGCATCCATGGAACGGCCCTGTCGCGCCTCGCCACGACCGAGTTCGTAGGCGCCGTTCAGCGCGGGGGTCAGCGTCGCTGCCGGGTCGGTGTCCTGCGCGCGCACCGCGAGCCGCAGGAAGCCACCGAGGGCCATCTGCACGGCGTTCTCGATGTTCTGGCCCATCCGGCCGCTGAACGCGGCGGCGTAGCTGGGCACCTCGGCTGTCACCGCGGTCACGGTGCGCTCGGCCATCCGCGGCAGGACCGCCTGCAGGGCAGCAGCGACGTCGTCCGGCAGGTCGAGCCCAGTGAAGCGGAGCCCCTGCTCGACCATCAACTGTCCCCTGCGAACAAAAAAGAGCATGGAATTCACGCTCAGTAGCCAAGAGTTTATACCCGAGACCAAGCCAGAGTGGTGTCATGACCACAACAGCACCCCGCCCGACAACTGTCGGCACTCTGCGGGGGCGCGTCATCAAGCTCGCGGAATGGGTGACCACGCCGCTGGTCCCCGCCGACTACCTCGACGTCATCGACCCGCTGCGCTCCAGCGCAGACCTACGCGGCCGCATCGTCGCGGTGCACCCGCAGACCCGCGACGCCGTCACGGTGGTGATCAAGCCGGGTCGCAGCTGGCGCGGCCACACACCCGGCCAGTATGTCCGCATCGGTGTCGACGTCGACGGCGTCCGCCAGTGGCGCGCCTACTCGCTCACCTCGGAGGTGTCCCGCGAGGACGGTTGCATCGCGATCACCGTGAAGGCGATCCCCGACGGCACGGTCAGCAACCATCTGGTACGTCGGGCCACCGTCGGCACCGTCATCCAACTCGACCAGGCCGCAGGAGATTTCACTCTCGGCACCCAGACGCCGAGCAAGCTCCTGTTCCTCACCGCAGGCAGCGGCATCACCCCCGTGATGGGGATGCTGCGCAACATGACCGACGAGCGCGCCGATGTCGTGGTCGTGCACTCCGCCCCCTCCGCGGACGACGTCATCTTCGGCAGGGAACTCCGCTTGATGGCCCGCCGCGGCCGAATCCGGTTGGTGGAGAGGCACACCGACACCGACGGCATGCTCGACATGGGGCGCCTCGGCGATCTGGTCGGCGACGTCGCCGAGCGCGAGACCTGGGCCTGCGGGCCGGCCGGAATGCTCGACGCCCTCGAGGCCCGCTGGGACACCGCGGGCATCGCCGATCGGCTGCACACCGAGCGCTTCCGGCCGACCGTCATCACCGCCGGCGACGGCGGCGAGGTCACCTTCGCCAAGACCGGAACGGTCGTCGCGGCCGAAGGGTCTCAGACTCTGCTCGACGCCGGCGAGGCCGCGGGTGTCCTGATGCCGTCCGGCTGCCGGATGGGCATCTGCTTCGGCTGTGTCGCTCCCCTGCGTCAGGGCGCCGTTCGCGACCTCCGCACCGGAGACGTCACCACGGCCTCACCCGGTGACAACGTTCAGATCCAAACCTGTGTCTCCGCCGCTGCGGGCACCTGCGAAATCGCACTGTGATCAAGGAGATTCGACATGACTTCCACCACCCTCGCCCCGGCACGCACCACGGCCGGCCCCGCCGCCCATCTCACCGATGACGACATCGAGAATCTCGGCCGGGAGCTCGACGCCGTCCGCGAACAGATCATCTCCAGCCGCGGCGAGCGCGACGCAGCCTACATCCGCAGGGTCATCGACGGTCAGCGCAAACTCGAGCTGAGCAGCCGGGCGATCCTGCTGTTCTCGTTGTTCCCGCCCGCCTGGATCGTCGGAACGGCCGGTCTGTCCGTGTCGAAGATCGTCGAGAACATGGAGATCGGCCACAACGTCATGCACGGCCAGTGGGACTGGATGCGCGACTCGAAGATCCACTCGACCACCTGGGAGTGGGACAACGCCTCGCCCGCGGACATGTGGAAGCACTCGCACAACGAGGTCCACCACACGTACACCAACGTGCGCGGCAAGGACCACGACCTGGGTTACGGCATCATGCGCGTCGACGAGAACCAGAAGTGGACGCCGTTCTACCTGGGCCAGCCGCTCTACAACGCTGTCAATGCCCTCATGTTCCAGTACGGGATCGCGGCGTACGACCTCGAGATCGGCAAGTATCTGAAGGGCAGGACGGACTCCGAGGAGTTCCGCCGCAACGGCAAGCGGGTGCTCGCCAAGATCGGCAAGCACGCGGTGCGCGACTATCTGCTGCATCCGCTGCTGTCGGGACCGTCCGCGCTGACCACCCTGACCGGGAACCTGACGGCGAACGCGGTCCGCAATCTGTGGACGCACTCGGTCATCATGTGCGGGCATTTCCCCGAAGGGGTCGAGACGTTCGAGAAGACGTCGATCGACGGCGAGACGCGCGGCCAGTGGTATCTGCGTCAAATGCTCGGATCGGCCAACATCACAGGAAGTCCGTTGCTGCACTTCATGACTGGCAATCTGTCGTTCCAGATCGAGCATCACCTGTTCCCCGACCTGCCCAGCAACCGCTACCAGGAGATCGCGCCGAAGGTGCAGGAGCTGTTCGAACGGTACGGGCTGACCTACACCAGCGGTTCGCTTCCCCGACAGGTGGCATCGGCGTGGAAGAAGGTCTTCCGTCTGTCCCTGCCGAACGACTTCGGCCGGTCACGGCGGACGACCGACGCCGCCGCCGCGGCGTAAGCCCAGCTCGGCGGCGCCGCCGGCCTGAGCCGTGCCGGTTTGTAGGCTCGGTGCATGCCGCTGCACAAGGGCGAGGAATTCGCCGGGTACCTGATCGAGCGGCTGCTCGGCACCGGCGGGATGGGCGAGGTCTACCTCGCGCAGCATCCCCGCCTACCTCGTCATGACGCGCTGAAGATCCTCACGTCCACCTCGACGGCAGACACCGAGTTCCGCGCCCGGTTCATCCGGGAGGCCGAGATGGCGGCGACGCTGCGGCACCCCCACATCGTCGGTGTGCTCGACCGGGGCGAATTCGACGGCCGCCTGTGGATCTCGATGGACTTCGTCGACGGCACGGACGCGGGCCGATTGATCGCGCAGACCTACCCGCGCGGGATGCCCGAGATCGAGGTGATCGACACCGTGACGGCGGTGGCAGATGCGCTAGACTTCGCCCACGAACGGCGCCTGCTTCATCGCGACGTCAAGCCGGAGAACATCCTCGTGACCGCATCGGACGGACGCCGCCGCCGGGTGCTGCTGACGGACTTCGGCATCGCCCGTCGCATCGACGACGTCAGCAACCTCACCGACGACAACGTTGCGATCGGGACCGTCAGCTACATGGCCCCCGAGCAGCTGCGCGGTCAGCCACTCGATGGTCGCGCCGACCAATATGCACTGGGGGCCACCGCTTTCCACCTCCTGACCGGTGCGCCGCCGTTCGACGACGCCAATCGTGCGGTCGTGATCGGTCACCATCTGGGGACACCACCTCCGCGCATTTCGGCGCGTCGGCCCGATCTCGCGCACCTCGACGACGTCCTCGCGAAAGCACTGGCCAAGGATCCCGATCAGCGGTACCCCAGCTGCCTCGACTTCGCCGAAGCGCTGTCGAGTCGACACCGAGCAGCCAAGAACACGCAACGCCACCCCGCGGCGCCGGAAGCGGGTCCGCAGGGCCGTCCCGCCACCCAACGCCTCGAACATCTGGCGCTGCGTGGAACTGCATATGAGGTGAAATACCGCGCTGCCGGGGCCGGTGGCGGCGGCGAGGCGGTGTCGTTCCGTCTGACACCGACCGATCCGACCGATCATCTGCCCAGTCCGGTTCCCGTCGCGGTCAGTGCTGAGCTCGGGCCTGGTCCGCTCGCTGACGGCGCGACGGTCGACGTGCACGGGGTCTGGGACGGCCGAACCCTCGACGCCGACGAGATCAGAATCTACCCGGCCCAGGCGCCCCCGCCGCCCCCGCCGCCGCCGTCGTCGCGGTTGTCGCGCGAGACGGCAGCGTTCGAGACGGCCGAGCACGAGCCGACATTCACCCGCCGCAGGCGCAGGCCGGCGATCCTCGGTGCGCTCGCCGGGGTGATCCTGGTGGCGGTGGGTGCAGTCGCGTGGTTCACCGACGGCTTCGGTCTGTGGACACGTTCGGGGCCGATCGTCACGCCGGCCGGGGTCACCGTCTTCGCGCCCGCCGGCGCCGCGGACAATCCCGACAAGGCGAAACTGGTGATCGACGGCAACCCCGACACGTCGTGGTCCACGGTCACCTACACCGACCCCGTCCCCTTCCCGAATTTCGTCGAGGGCGAGGGATTGATAGTGCACCTGCCCGAACCGACGGCGTTGAGCGCCGTCACCATCGACCTGTCCAGCACCGGGACCGAGGTCCAGATCCGCTCCTCGCCGTCGGAGAATCCTGCCGCACTGGCCGATACCGCGGTGCTGACCCCGACCACCCCGCTACAGCCGGGACACAACCGCATCGCCATCCAGGACCACACCGCCACGTCCAATGTCCTGGTGTGGATCAGCACATTGGGCACCACCGACGGCAAGAGCCGTACCGCGATCTCCGAGATCACCGTGCAGGCGGCCCGGTAGAACGCCGGGCCCGCAGCATCACGCCGACAGTCCTTCGACGACGGCCAGCGCGGTGAGGTAGCGAACTTCCTCAGTGGCGGCGCGATCGCTGAGGAACTGACCGGAGGCGCCGGCCTGAGCCGCCATCAGCGCGCGTGTGAACGCCTCCGGGGTGACGGTCAACGTCCGGCCGGTCTTGGCGATCATCTCCATGAAGATCTCCTGCAGGCCTTCTCGAAGGCGTTCGACCTGGGCGTCCAGCGCACGGGCGATATCGGGCTGATGAGCGGCCCGGGCGACCAGAGCGGCGTGCAGGGCGATGCGCGGTTGATCGGTGACGCCGGCCTTCAGCAGGTGCCGCACCACGCGGTCGGTCTCGAGGATGCCCGCGGTGCGCAGCAGGGGTTCGGCCGTGTTCCGTAACCGCGCGACGAGGGCGTCGTTCTGATGCTCGTAGACCTCGAAGAGCAGGTCTTCCATGCCCTCGTAACTGGAGTAGAACGCGCCACGCGTGTAACCGGCCGCGCGGCACACTTCCTCGACGCTGAACCACGTCCGGCCGCTGTCTGCGATGAGCGCATCAGTGGCCTCGATCAACCGTGCCCGGGTGTTGCTGCGCCGGCGGGTTCTCGGCGTCCCTGTGACCTTCACGACAAACGGCCCTTCTAGCTCGATACATTCCGTATTGGATGCATATCGTATTGAAGCACCCACACAGTTCCGACGGCAACCCAGGAGGCGAGAATGAGCCGACACACTGCGGCGAGCGATCCGCAGACGCGTCCCGGGACCGCCAGTGAGGCGGTCATCGTGGCGCGCGGGTTGACGTTCGACGGTGAGCACGGCCCGCTGTTCAGCGACGTGGATCTGGATCTCGATCGCGGCCTGCACGCGGTGCACATGCCCGGCGGCCACAGCCAGAAAGCGCTCTTGCTCACGCTGGCCGGTCGGCTCAAGCCGAGCGCCGGCACCGTGGAGGTGTTCGGCGACACGGCGCCGCGGGCGATACGCCGGCACTGCGCGATCGCCGCCTTCGCCGACATCGACGATCTGGACGACGCCGTCACCGTGGGGACAGTCGTCGCCGAGCAGCGTCGCTGGCTCGCTCCCCTGTTCCGCCGGTCGGTTGACGATTCGGGCCGCGACGTCCTGTCCGAGGTCTTCGGGGATCTGCGCCGCCCGGCGCCTACCGACTACATCGGAGACCTGGGCGATCTGGAGATGTTCCTGCTGCAGATCGCTCTGGCGCTGCAGTCCGATCGGCCGGTGCTGGTGGTGGGCGACCTCGAACAGGTCCGCGACAGCGAGCGGCGGGTGCAGGCCGCGCAACGCCTCGGCGCCATCGCCGGCTCCCGCCTGGTGGTCGTGGGCGTGACGAACTCGCTCGGCGATGAGGCTCCCGAGCACGACGTGCACATCCCGAACATGGGGAAGGACTGAAGATGATGGGCGGACTTGCCCTCGGGTCGGAGATCACACGCTTCGCCCGCAACCGGATGACGCGGATCGCCGTCGTCGTCCTGATGCTGATGCCGTTGACCTACGGCGCGCTGTATCTGTGGGCATACTGGGATCCGTTCGGCCATGTGGACAAATTGCCTGTGGCGCTGGTGAATTCGGACCGCGGCACGGAGGTGTCCGGTCAGAAGATTAACGTCGGCGCCGAGATTGCCGACCGCCTCAACGACGACAAGAGCCTGGACTGGCACTTGGTCGACGATGCCGAGGCGCGCGACGGGGTCACACACGGCAAGTACTACTTCATGCTGGAGCTGCCACCGGACTTCAGCGAGGCCATCGCGTCGCCCACCACGGGTAACCCCCGCAAGGCGCAGCTGATCGCCGAGTACAACGACGCCAACAACTACATCTCGTCGAGCATCGGCCGCACTGCAGTGGAACAGGTCCTGGGCGCCGTGTCGACCAAGATCTCGGGGCAGGCGGTTAACCAGGTGCTGTCGGTGATCACCACCTCGGGGACAGGTATCAAGCAGGCGGCCGACGGAGCGAACCAACTCGCCGACGGCGCAGCGCAACTCGACACTGGCGCGGGTCGATTGGTGGCCGGCCTCGATGCCGCCCGCAACGGGTCGGCGGAACTGGCGGCCGGGTCCCGCAAACTGTCCGACGGTATCGACACCGCCACAGATCCCCTACTGAAGATCACCAACCTGGTCGCGTCGGTCGGCACGACGAGCGATCAACTCGACGGGCAGGTCCAGGACAGCTCGTCTGCGCTGACCGAGGCGTCCGACGAGATCGCCACCATCACCGCAGCGCAGGACACCGCCGCCCAGTCGCTGACATCGGTCATCGACAGCCTCTCTGCCAACCAGGATCCGGTGTCGGTGATCGCGACCGGGAAACTTCGGGAGACCCGCGATCAACTGCTCGCCCACCAGCGGACCGCAGACATCCAGGCCAAGCTCACCAAGGCCCGCGCCATCGCAGACTCGGGCGGCCCAGTGGGGTCTGCGCTCTCCGACATCTCCAGCACGAGCAAGGAACTCAGCGCAAAACTCACTCAATTGCGCGACGGCGCCCAGCAGGTTGCGTCCGGCAACGCCCAATTGAGCGCAGGGATCACCACACTCGATGACGGCGCCCAGCAGTTGAAATCCGGTACCGCACAGCTGACTTCCGGTTCTCATGAGCTGGCGACCAAGCTGACCGAGGGCGCGCAGCGCGTTCCCGACTGGACACCCCAGCAGAAGGACGCCATCGCCGATACGATCGGCGGACCTGTGCAGCTGACGAGCTCGCATGAGAACTCGGCGCCGAACTTCGGTACCGGCATGGCGCCGTTTTTCCTCACGCTCGCACTGTTCTTCGGTGCCATGCTGGTGTGGATGGCGTTCCGTCCGCTGCAGAACCGGGCGCTCGCCGCGGAGATCGCGCCGCTCCGGGTGACCTTGGCCAGTTATCTGCCCGCAGTCCTGATCGGAATCCCCCAGGCGATCATCCTGTATAGCGTTGTGCGCTTCGCTCTACACGTCCACGCGGAACATCCCGTCGCGATGCTGGGCTTCATGATCCTCACGTCATGCGCCTTCATCGCGGTGGCCCAGGCGATCAGCGCCTGGCTCGGCCCGGTGCTGGGCAAGGTGCTCCTGATGATGCTGCTGATGGTGCAGCTGGTCAGCGCGGGCGGGCTCTACCCCGTCGAGACCACCACCGCGCCGTTCCAGACCCTGCACAAGTTCGACCCGATGGCCTACGGCGTCAACGGGCTTCGGCAGCTGATCCTCGGCGGAATCGACGGTAGGCTCTGGCAGGCGCTGATCTTCATGGTCGCGGTGTGGCTGGGATCGATACTGCTGACCTCACTGGCGGCGCGGCGCAACCAGTTGTGGAACCTCACCCGCCTGGTGCCGCTCGTCAAGATGTAGGGAACCGAGCGAGCGATGCCCGACAGTCGTCGGAACCTCCCGCTCACCGGGCGGCCGTTTCGTCATCGCCGCCACCGTCTGCAACCGTGTGGTTCACAGGCAGACGTCAGGGAAGGGCGACATGAAAGCCGTGTTGTTGATCCTGCTCGCGATCTGCGCTTCGGCGCTCGGGCCACCTCTCGCAGTGGCCGACACTCCACACGGCAACTTCGAACTGCGGCTCGACGGCAGATACGACTTCCACACGTGGATCTGGGTGTTGGCGAGCTGCGACGGTGACTGCGTCTTCGTCCAGGCAATTCCCCAGCCCGTCGCGAGGGCCTTCCCCTACGCCGGTGACGCGTGGCTGAAGGATGGCCGCTACACCCTGGCGGTGGATGTCCCGGACGGATTGCGCTGCGGCAATGTGTATTACGGAACGACGATCCCCACCCACGACGTCTACACCTGGGACGCCACCACCCGCGTCGGTGTACTCACGTCCTCTTTCGATGCCGGGTGCGACGGCAAGCCGGGGACACTGACCTATCCGTTCTCCCTGTCGCTCATGTAGCAGCGACCACTACCTGTCGGCCCTGACTGCCATGGTCTTGGCGTCCATCCCCCCGAGTGACCCCGTGCCCGTCTCGGCATTGTGCGCATGGGCGAAGTGGTGCAACCCGAAAACCGAGTCCATACCGTTGCGCAGACCCATCTGGTCTTCACACTGGTTGACGGCCCGTTTCGCCAGCGCCAGACCGAAGGCGGGCATCTGCGCGATGCGCTCGGCGAACTCGAGCGCCGTCGCCTCGAGTGCGTCCCGCGGCACCACGCGATTGACCATACCCACCTCGTATGCTCGTTGGGCGGTGAACCGGTCGGCGGTGAACAGGACTTCCTTGGCGAATCGCGGACCGAGGATCCAGGGGTGGGCGAAGTACTCGACACCGGGAATGCCCATCCGGACAACGGGATCGGCGAAGAACGCGTCGTCCGCGGCGATGATGGCGTCGCAGACCCAGGCCAGCATGAGGCCGCCGGCGATGCATGCACCGTGCACCATGGCGATCATCGGTTTTGGGATGTCGCGCCAGCGGCGACACATTCCGAGATAGACCTCCATCTCGCGGGCATAGCGTTGGTCGCCGCCGTCCTTTCCGACGTGGTCCCACCACAGCACGGCGTGGTTGTCGTAGGACACGTGGTGATCGCGGCCCGGGGTTCCGATGTCGTGTCCGGCACTGAAGTGGTCACCGTTGCCGGCGAGAACGATCACGCCGATGCCGTCGTCGTCGACCGCGCGTCGAAACGCCGCGTCCAACGCGTAGGTCATGGCCGAGTTCTGCGCATTGCGGTACCGGGGCCGGTTCATCGTCACCACCGCAACTCGACCGTCGGCCCGGTACGTCACCACGTTTTCTTCGGAGCGGCCTGCCGAGTCGTCTCCAGATGTCGCCACAGTGACCCCGCTTCCGCTTCGTTGTCGTCGAGCCAAGGGTGCGTGGTGCGAAGGCTCTGCAGCAGAACGGCTTCCACTCATCGGGAGTTGAGCCGGTCACATGCCGGAGGCGGACGTCAGGCCGGGTCGAACGAGGAGATGCGCCAGGTGCCGTCAACCTTGGCGAGCCCGACCTTCACGCTGCTCGCCGCCTGGGCCGAGCTCGGATTGTCGCGGCTGGTCGTCGATTGGTTGATGAACAGCAGCACGTGCGCGCTGTCGGGACGGGCATCCATCACGGCCGAGCGCACCACGGTCGCGCTGGCGTGGACATCCTTCTGCTTGGCAGCAGGTACGAGGATCTGATCAGCGAACTGGCTGTAGTAGGTGAGGAAATCGCCGGTGAGGTGAGACCGCGCAGTCGCCAGATCTTTGTCCAAACTGTCGGGCGCATAGGACAACAACGCCACGGCCCCCTGCTGCGCGGCGGCCAGTGCCTCTCGCGCTGCAGCGGCCGTTTCGCGGTCGCCGCGATGGGGCCCGAGGTAGACCACGGCAGTCACCGCGAGGCAGATCACGAGAAAGCCAACGGTGGCGAGCAACCGCCATCGAGCCGCCAGCGATCGCGTCCAGGTCGTCGCGGTGTCCACTTCCGGGGTCTGCGGGCTCTCGATCCCATCCTCGGGCGTCGCAGTAGCGGTGGAAGCGTCTTCGTCGATGCTGGCGGTCACGGCACGAACTCCACTTTCGCCAGTTTCATCTGGTGGCCGTCGTCGACCATGTCCACGCTGAGGCGCCAGTTGCGTGGTTGTTGTTCGGCGCCAGCGGAATTGCTGACGGTCGTCGCGGCCGTGACGAGCACGGTTGCGGTGGTCGGAGTCATCGATTCGACGGCAACCACCTGTGCGTCGGCCTTCGTCACCGACTTGGACGCCTGCGCGGTCTTCACGAAATCCCGTGCTTCGGATTGGAAGTCGTCGTGGAACTGCCCCGTGGAGTTGTCGAGGATCTGGCGCACGTTGTCTTCTGCTCTCGAGCTGTCGATGGACATCAAGGTGACGACCGCCTGCGACGCGGCGGCCGCGAAGGCCGCCCGACGTTGCTGCTCCTGCTGCTCGAGATGGTGTTCCCACAGCAGATACCCACTCGCTGCCAGGAGGGCGACCCCGGCCAGGAGGGCGACGCCGGAAACCAGCCCCGTCGTGGTGGGCCGCCACCGTCTGCGCCGGCCGACGACAGAATCGGGTGGTTCCGACGTGTCGGCGTCATCAGCGGACTGCAGGCCAGCCTTGCGGCGCAGTTCGTCGGCGCGGGCGCGGGCCTGCTCGGCGCGGGCTTCAGCCTCGACGGCCTCGGCTTCCGCCTGCCCCGCCAGGGACAGTTCGTCCGTCGCGGTCGTCTTCTCGACGCGGCTCATCAGCCGCATGGCCTACCTCCAGATACGTCGAACGTCGATCAGCAGCACTGTGACTGCTGCCACACGGTAAACGGCTGGACGACTGCCGGTCACCGAAGGTTCCCACCCAGCGGTCACCAGTGCCGCATCGAGCACAACGCCCCGCGTTGCCCCTCGCCGTGATCGACGTCGACACCGTCGACCGTCATCTGACAGCGCAGGGTGGTGGGGGCCGGCGAAGGCGGCCCGGCCGCGGTCACTGCGACCATGGCCCACCGACCGGGGTCGGCCAGCATGGCCTCGTGGACCCACGGGGCGCCCGGCTCGAGCTGGACATCGTCACGCGGGCTGAAGCGGTATGGGTCATGGCTGTAGTCGGCCCATGTCGGGGGATCCGTGTCGCGGTAATAGATGTCGACATCGACGGGACGGTCGGTGGTGACGGTGTAGGTCACGCGGTGCAGCGGCGCCCCGTCGTCGGCACGTGCCGTCGGAGTCTGGGGCATGCACAGGGCACCGGCGACCAGCACGCACCCGGCCACGCCGTTCTTCACACGCCTCGTCATCTCAGGTGTCTCCGCGAACCCAGCGGGCGGCCCCGTCGACAGCTATGCAGGACAGGAACAACCCGTCGGGCGCCTGGGCGACAGTGTTCATCGCACCCTCGCACGACGAATTCTCGTCACGGACGCCCTGCAGGGGCGGCGACCGGAAATAGCGGGGGGCGTAGCGGCGCGGCGAGCCGCAGAACACCAACCTCCCCCACGATGTCGTGCCGAACACGAAGTGTGCGGTGTCGGCGCACGGCGAACCGAGAACCACGCCGCCGGTGATGCCGGGTACGCAGGACGGGTCGTTGCATTCCTGGGGTGCGGCGTGGACCGTTCCCGGAAGGGCGAGACCCGCGACGAGCAGCGCCGTGGTCGCGATCGCCCGGAAGTGCACGCCCGACACTGTGCCACCGCGGGCGCGAGGCGCCATCGCATCGCCCACTGGGTGGGAGGTGTGCGGCCACAGGGCGCCGGAACAGGGAAAGTGTGCGGCGACGTGAGGAGCGAGCCATGCGGTTGTCGAAGACGTCTGTTGCGCTGGGGGTGATGTCCGCCGCGGCGGCAGTGGCCGGCCAGCCAGGCCTCGTTGCCGCGGCATCCCCGCAGTGGGGCCTGAACGGCACCTACGTCGCCACGTCCAACGGCGAGTGGGCGAAGACCTACGACGTGTTCAAGGACGAGGCCAGCACCCGCAGTACGTGGTCGATCACCACGTCGTGCAGCTATCCCGGCGAGTGCACCGGCACGGTGCACAGCGACTTCGGTTGGGACGCACCGATCTACCAGAAGAGTGGGGTCTGGTATGTGAAGAAGATCGTCGATCGGTGGCAACCGTGTCCCGACGGCAGCGCCGGCCCCGGGCTTCAGGTGTTCCGCTTCTACCCTGCGACCGCTGATGGCAGCGGGACCGATCCGACCTCGACCACCCTGATGGGTGAGGACTCGACGACCGGGGTCAGTGGATCGTGCGGCAGCAGCAAAGTGGTGTTCACGACGATGCCCTTCAAGCTCGTCAAAGTCGACTGAATCACTGGGCTTCTCAGCTCGGGAAGAGATCCTTCCAGCTGCGTCCGCCGGCGTGCGGAACCAGATCGGCCTGCCGGTACACCTGACCGTCGGGGGTGGCGTATTGACCGGTCCGCGGGTCGTAGGTGGCGATCGCCACCGAGGGACCGCCGGAACCGTTGGGGCGGTATGCGCTTGGCGCGACCGTCGCATCCCCCGGGGCCGGCGCACTCGCGGGGGCCGGCGCCTCCTGCGGTGGCGCGGCTGGTGCGGGCGGGGTGCCTTCCACCGGCCCGTGGATCGCACCGTCGTGGTCGACGCGGGAGTCCGGCGGGACGCCCTGGGCCAACAGATTGGGGTCGATCGGATACGGGCCCAGAGCATGCTGCCGCATGGCCAGAGGCTCGTAGGGCTTGTCGCTGTCACAGATCTCGACGGTGGGTGCACGCTTGCCCGGGTTACCCATACAGGGGTAGTTGCGGGCGCCGCGCACTCCGATGGGCGAGTCCTGCGGGAGCTTGCAGTACAGGCCGTCGGGGGTGTCGATGTCGCTGGTGTCCTCGGGTGACCGCCATGCCGAGGGCGGAAGGAATCCCACCGTGCAGGCCGGAGGATCCCCGATGGTCAGGCTGAAGTCACCCAGCGACATGCCGGTGGGGTTGTTCTTCGGCGCACCGTAGGCCTGGGTGGAGGCGACCACGGGCGGCAGCAGCACCAAGAGTTGCTCCAGGGCCGGTTGGTAGGTGACACCGACCTGGCCGAGGGTGGTCAGGTTAGCCAGCAGGATCGGCAGCGTGGGCTTGACGTCGTTGAACAAGCGGGACGCCTCGTCGGCTGCGCCGGGTCCGGTGGACAGCAGGGTACGTACCTGGGGGTCGTTGGCGGCCACCTGCCCGGTGATGCCGGCGAGGCTACGGGCCCACGTGCGGATGGCGTCCGCGGATTCGGCCTGGCCGTCGAGCAGCGGTGCGCTGTCGTCGATGAGCGCTCTGGCCTCATCGGCGTGGGCGTTGGCGTCTCCGATCAACCGTGACGACGAGTCCAGCAGTGATCCGACGTCGGGCCCGGTTCCGTTGAAGGCGGTGAAGGTCTCGTCCATCAGTGGGCTGATCTTGTCTTTGGGGACACTGCCGATCAGCGCGCTGATCTGATCGAGCATCGGTCCGACCGCCTGCGGGATCGACGTGTCGGCCATCGCGATCACCGATCCGTCGCGCAGAGAGGGGCCCACATCGGAGCGAGGCTGCAGGTCCACGTACTGCTCGCCGACCGCCGAGACGCTGAGGACCGCGGCGTGCAGATCGGCCGGGATCTTCGGTGAGGTGTCCAAGGACAACGTGGCCTCGGCACCGTCTCTGGTGGGTCGCACATCGGTCACCTTGCCGACCTGGACGCCGCGGTAGGTGACATTCGAAAACCGGTACAGGCCACCGGTTCCGGGCAGTTGCAGAGTGACGGTCATGCGGCCGATGCCCAGCAGGGTGGGCGCCTGCAGGTACGTCACCGCCATCACCGTCAACCCGATGACCGAGGCGACCGCGAACAGGATCAGCTGGGTACGAATCAGGCGGGTGAGCACTAGCTGCCTCCTGCGGTCGGAATGACAGGCGCGGTGTCAGGCCCGGCCGATGCAGCGGGCGCGGATTCGGCACCCGACGATGCGTCGGCGCCTTCTGCCGGCGGATCGATCAACGGTGGCATCGTCGAGATGTTTTTCGGCGCGGGTGTGATCGGCATGTTGATCGGATCCTTGGTGTAGTTGGCATACCAGGGATCTCCGGGTGCGGGCACCAGCGGCGCGCCTTCCTGACCCCACCGGGTGCCCAGGAACAGGCCCCGCTTCAACCGGGGAATCGTGAAGTCGAAAGTGATGAAGATGTTCATGTAGTCACCGCGGATGGCGCGGTCGATGAAGTTCTGCGGATACGGGTAGGTCGGCACGAAGGCCAGATCCGTGGCCAGATTGGGTCCCACGTCGGCCAGCGCGCGCACCGTGGGTTCGAGGTTGCGCAGGTTGGTGACCAGGTCGTCGCGGGTGGCGGTGATCACCGTGGTGGCGGTGTCGCTGAAGTGCCCGAGCTTGTCCAGCGCGGTGGTGATGCGAGGCCGTTCCCTGATCAAGACGTCCAGCGCCGGTGGAACACGTTGCAACGCTTGGGTGATGACGTCGCGCTGACCGGCCAGGGTGCCCGAGAGGCGGTTGAGCGCGGCGATGGACGCGTTGATGTCGTCGCGCTGGTCGGCGAACACCCCCACCAGGTTGTCGAGACGGGTGAGCAGGTCGCGAATCTTGCCTTGGCGACCATCGAGCGCAGCGTTGAACTCGTTGACCAATTCCCCGATCTTGCCCAAGCCGCCGCCGTTGACCAGAACCGACAGCGACGACAGGGTTTGTTCGGTGGACGGATAAGTGGAGGTCTGATCGAGCGGGAGCGTCGCCCCCGGAAAGAGCCGTCCGGATGCCTGCTGGCCGAGCGGCGGGTCCAGGGCGACATGCATGGAGCCCAGCAGGCTGGTCTGGCCCACTGTCGCAACGGCGTTGGCAGGAATGACGACATCCGGCTTGACGGAGATCTCGACGTCGGCATGCCAGTTCCGCACCGTCATCCGGGACACACTCCCGACGATCACATCGCTGACCATCACCGGTGAATTCGCCTCCAGCGTCCCCACATTGGCCAGTTCGAGGCGATAGGTGGTTGCGTCAGCGCCCCGGCCGACGGTGCCGGGCAGTGGCAACGAGTTGAGGCCGTTGAAGGCGCATCCCGTCAGGGTCAGCACCGAAGCGCCCCCGATCGCCGCGAGGCGCAGGACGGATCGTCGAAGGGTCATGGCGTGCCGCCGGGAGCCGGTGCTGCCGGGGCCGGCGCAGCCTCGGCGGGCAGCAGCATGTCTTGCAGAGAACGCCCGGGCGCGCCGACTGGCGCGGGCGCGGGTACGCCGGGCGGGATCGGAGCGCCGGGGAACAGTGCCGGGGACGGGTTCGCCGGCACCGCGGGGTTCGGTGCGTACGCCCCCGGCGGGCCCGGAGGCCTGCCCCATCCGGCGGGAGGCGGTACGTCACCGGCACCGGTGTAGGCCGACACCGCCGGCGGCGCGGACACGGGCTGTGGTCGTCCGCCCGGACCTCCGGGGGCGATGTTCGGATCGGTGTACACCAGGTTCTCAGGGCTGGGCGCCTTGCGCAGGTAGGCGTTGAACGGCATCGGCAGGTAGTTGAAGTTGATCAGCGAAAGAGCAGGCCCGAGATATTGGGCGCACAGTTTGGAGGTCTCGGGGGCGGTCGCGTTCTTGACCGCCGCGATGGCCGAACACACCACCGCCACCGGATCGGCGAAGTTCGACAGGGCGAATGCGCCGACGGCGGTTCCGCTGTCGGGGTTGTAGATGTTGTACCCGTTGGCGATTGCGTTGGGCGCTACGTGCAGGAGGTTTTCGAGTTTGACTTTGTTGTCGACGAGATTCTGAGTGACGTTGGTCAGGCGCTGCAGCTGTTCGACCGTCTGGTCCCGGCTTCCGGCGATGAAACGCCGGACATCCCCCACTGCGGTGGCGAGGTTGGTCAGCGCCGCGTCCAGGTCGGTGCGGCTGCCGTCGATGACGCTGGTCACGCTCGCCAGACGATGCTGGAACTCGACGATCTGAGTGTTGCTGTCCTTGAGTGCGGTGACGAAGACCTGCAGGTTCTTGATGGTGTCGGCGATGTTGCCGCTGCCCGCAGCGAGCACCCGGCCGACGCCGGCCAGCTGGCTGAGCGCTTGGTGCAATTTCTCGCCGTTGCCGTCCATCGCGGCCGCAGCACTGTCGATGACTCGGCTCAGCGAGGTGGCTGATGCACCGCCCAGAGGTCCCAGGTCTGATGCGAGCCGCATGAGCTGGTCTTTGACCTGGTCCCATTCCACCGGAACGGCGGTGCGCTCCAACCCGATTCGGGCCCCGTCCGACATCACGGGACCGCTGTCCTCGTACGCAGGGGTGAGCGCAACATAGCGGGCCGCAACCAGATTCTGCGCCATGATGATGGCTTTCGCACCGGCGGGGACAGCGACACCGTGGTCGATGGCAAGCGTCAGTGTGGCGTGGTCGCCGGCGGGTTCGATACTGGTGATCCGGCCGACTTTCACCCCCGCGACGCGCACGTCGTCACCGGGATAGATGGCGGTGGCCGAACTGAAGTCGGCGGTGACTGTCGTCGGCCCGAAAAAGCTCTGCCGCACCAGCACCGCTGACCCGGCCACGCCGAGAACGATCAGCACGATCAGGGCGGCTCGGGCGATGGATGCACGTTGGCGGGTGATCATCGGCTGCCTCCGGGAATGCCGTTGCGGGGCCAGGGGAATTCCGCGCGCGGTCCGGCGTTGTCGGGGGGTTGTCCGGCGTTGGTGCCACGCCGGAATCCGAACGCGTAATCGAGGAACGGCTGCAGCGTCTGCGACGGCAGCAGGTTGCCGATGAATGCGTTGTAGTAGTAGCCGTTGTTGACTGACTCCCCCTGTGTGACTTGGTACTTCGCCAATCCGGAGAGAGCGTTGGCGATGTTGTCACGGTTGCGCTCGAGCATCTCGGTCACCGAGTTGAGCTGCTTGAGCGTTGGGGCGAGTTCTTCTTCGTTGTCGTGCACCAGGCCGGACAACTGCTGCGCCAGCGCCGAGGTATTGGCCAGCAGGGTGACGATCGAGTAGCGGCGTTGGTCCAGCACCTCGGTCAGGGTGTTGGCGTCGAGCAGCAACGTGTTGACCTGTTGGCTGCGCTCGGCCAAGATTCCGGTCACGTCTGCAGCGTTCCTGAGCAGATTCGCCAACGATCCGTTGCGGTCGTTGAGCGTTCGAGACAACTCAGTCAAACCGTCGAAGGTCGGACCCAGCTGCGGCGCCATCGCGTCGATGGTGTCCGACAGCGTGTCCAAGGACTGGTTGAGCGCACCGGTATTCGTCGCGGCGGTGTTGGCGGTGAAGTCGCTGACGGCGTCGGTCAGCGAGTACGGCGAGGACGTGTGGCTCAGCGGGATGGTGTCCGCGGCGCGCAAGCCGCCCGCACCGCTGGGTTCGAGGGTGAGCATCCGGGCGCCCAGCACGGTTCCGGTGCGGATGTGGGCGGTCGTTTCGGCGCCGAGGTGCACCGCGCTGTCGAGCGTGAAGGTCACCAGCGCCTTGCCATGGCTGAGCGACACGTCGGTGACGGAGCCCTTGGTCACGCCTGACACCTTGACGTCGTTGCCTGGGGCGAGACCGCCGGCTTCGGCGAACAGTGCGCGGTACTTGATCGCCGTCGCCCACGACCACAGAGCCTGGGGCTGCAACCCCACGGCGATGACGAGGGCGATCAGGATCACGCCGATGAGTCCGCTACGGACGAGCTGGGATCCGCGGTACTTCAGCATCAGGGCTCCCCGCAACGGCCGTTGTTCTGGGTGATCCAGGGGAAGTAGGCCGTCCGACCCTGGAGGTCGGTGACGCGCACGTTCATCCCGCACAGGTACTGATTGATGAAGCTGCCGTAGGAGCCCAGTCGCGCCAGCTTGCGGTAGTTCGCCGGCGCCTTCTGCAACGACAGGTCCAACTTGGCCTTCGCCTCGTCGTCGGCGAGCAGAGGAGCCAGCCGGGTGAGTTGATCGACGGTGCCCGACAGCGGCGGACGTGCCTGGACCATCAGATCGGTGAGCGACGCCGTCCCGGTGTCGAGTGCGGTGATGGCCTCACCGATGGGGTCTCGTTGCTCGGACAGGCCGGTGACGAGTTGTTGCAGACGCTGCACCGCGCCGGCGAACTGGTCACCATCCTCGGCCACCGTCGCCATCACGGTGTTGAGGTTGTCGATGAGCTGCTGCACGGTCTGGCCGTTGTCGGCGAGCGCCTGGGTGAACGACGACGTGTGCGACAGCAGGGATTGAACGGTGCCGCCCTGCCCTTGCAAGATCTGGATCAATGAGTTGGTCAGGGTGTTGACATTCTGCGCGTTGAGCCCCTGGATGACGGGTTTGAGTCCGCCCAGCAGCAGGTCGAGATCCAGCGCGGGCTCGGTCCGTTCCCGCGGGATCTGAGAACCCGGCGGTTGCAATCGGGTCGAGCCGGGGCTGTCGAGCAGCTCCAGATACCGGTTGCCGACCAGATCGAGATAGCGCACGGCGACTTTGGTGGAGGTGGTCAATGCGACGTCACGGTCGGCGTCGAACTGTACGACCACTGTGTTGTCCGGCTGCAGCGCGACGTCGTCGACCGTGCCGACGCGAAGTCCTGCGACGCGTACCGAATCGCCGGCTTTGAGGCTGGACGCATCGGCGAACACCGCGGAATAGCCGTTGGTGGACCCGGTGCGGAACTGTCCCATGATGACGAACAGGGCGCTCGTCAGCAGCAACATGGTCACGCCGAACACGCCGAACTTGATCGCCGTCCCGTAGCGGCCGGTCATCCGGGCTGGCCGATCTGGGCGGTGTTTCGAGGGGGGCCGTCCAACGGGCCGAACAGCGCCTCCTTGAGGGCGTCGGAGTTCAACAGAATTCCCTGGTTTCCGTACTGCGCCGGGTTGGCGTCGATGTCAGTGACCACGAACGGGGGACGTTCCCCGAACCCGACGTTGGGCAGGTTCATGCATTGCGGACCGCCGGTCGCGGCGACCTTCGGCAGGTTCCTGGGATATCGATAGCGTTCGGTGCCGAGCAGGAAAGAGTCGAGCAGCATGACTCCCGGGAGGGGCTGCGGTGCACCCATGGCCAGGGGTTCGACGCCTTTGAGCGCACACGTCAACGCGGGGTTGTACCGGTTGGTCAACGTGGTGGTGGGCACCAGCAGGCGCAAAGTGCTGGCCAGCGAATCGCCGTTGGTGGCGATGACGTCGGTGCCGATGTCGGCCAGCCCTATCGTGCTGATCAGCAGGGCGTCGAGGTCCTGTTGACGATCGACGAGGGTGTCGCTGAGCTGGGTCGCGTTGGCCGCCGTCTTCGTGAGGTCAGGCGCGGCGTCGGCGTAGGCGTTGAGGACACCGGGTGCGACGGACAGCTCATGCCGCAGCGCCGGCAGGCTGGGGTCGAGTGTGGCCAACAGGTCGTCGAAGTCGGTCATGGTCTGTCCGACCTTGTCACCGCGGCCGCCGAACGCTTGGGCCAGCGCGCCGAGGGTTTCATTGAGCTTCTCGGGTTGAACTTCCCGGAGCACTGTCACCAGCTGCTCGAAGACGGTGTTGATCTCGACAGTGACGTGCCGGGCGTCGAGCACCTGGCCGGCGCGCATCGGGTCGGCCGACGGTGTCGTAGGAGGGATCAGGTCGATGAATTTCGCTCCGAAGACCGTGCTCGAGGCGATCTGCACCGTGGCGTTGGCCGGAATCAGGCCGAGGTCGTGCGGATTCATCGCAAGCCGGATCGCGGCTTGTCCGTCGGGCAACGCGTCGATGGTGACGACCTTGCCGACTTGCGCGCCGTGCCATTTCACTTTGGCTTCCGGATTCATCACTAGTCCCGCGCGAGGTGAGATGACCGTCAGCGAGGCCGTCGGGGCGACTCCGCCACGGAACAGCACCACGGCGCCGGCGACGACGGCGGCGATCACGGCGAGCGCGACGGCACCCGTCCACATACGTGCAGCGTTGTTCGACAAGGGTTTCTGCTAACCGGAGAGGTTGAAGTTGCCGTTGGAGCCGTAGACGGCCAACGAGGTGAGCAAGGTGATCGAGACCACGACGATCAACGATGTGCGTACCGCGTTGCCGACGGCGACCCCCACCCCCGCGGGGCCTCCCGAGGCGAAGTACCCGAAGTAGGTGTGCACCAACAGGATTGCCAACGCCATGAGTATCGCTTGGAGGAACGACCACAGGAGATCGATCGGGTTCAGGAACGTGGTGAAGTAGTGGGCATAAAGACCACCGGACTGCCCCAGCAGCACCACGGTGGTGAACTGGCTGGCCAGAAACGACAGGATGACCGCGATCGAGTACAGCGGCGTGATGGCCACCATGCCGGCGACGATGCGGGTGCTCACCAGGTACTCGACGGCCCGGATGCCCATCGATTCCAGAGCGTCGATTTCTTCGTTGATACGCATCGCTCCCAATTGCGCAGTGACACCCGCACCGAAGGTGGCGGCGAGGCCGATGCCGGCGACGATGGGCGCAGAGATGCGCACGTTGATGAAGGCAGCAAGGAAGCCGGTGAGTGCTTCGATGCCGATGTTGCCCAGCGAGCTGTACCCCTGGATCGCCAGCACCCCGCCGGTGGCCAGTGTCAGGAATCCGACGATGACCACCGTTCCGCCGATCATCGCCAATGTTCCTGCACCCATGCTGATCTCGGCGATCAGGCGGATGACTTCGCTGCGGTAGTGGGCGGCCGCATAGGGCACGGAACGCAGTGCTCTGCCGTAGAACAGGACGTGGTCGCCGATGCCGCCGACGATGGCCGCTGGTTGTCGCGTTGCCCGCACCAGGCGGGGGTAGGTCGATTGAATAGCCACAGTGGTGCCGCCCGTCACTTGCTGGTCATCTGGATGCCGATCGCGGTGACCACGACGTTGACAACGAACAGCGCCATGAACGCGTAGACCACGGTCTCGTTGACGGCGTTGCCGACGGCTTTGGCACCGCCGCCGCTGATGGTCAGCCCGCGGTAGCAGGCAACCATTCCGGCGATGAGACCGAACAGCGCGGCTTTGACACAGGAGATGACGACTTCCGGAATGCCGGTCAACAGCGTGATGCCTGCGGCGAATGCACCCGGGTTGACGTCCTGCACGAACACGGAGAACAGGTAACCGCCGAGGATGCCGATGATCACGACCAGGCTGTTGAGCAGCATTGCGACCAGCCCCGAGGCCAGCATTCGGGGCGTGACCAGCCGCTGCACGGGGTTGATACCGAGTACTTCCATCGCATCGATCTCTTCGCGAATCGTGCGCGATCCCAGATCCGCGCACATCGCCGTCGCGCCCGCGCCGGCGACGATGAGCACCGTCACCATCGGACCGACCTGGGTGACCGCGCCGAACGCCGCACCCGCTCCGGACAGATCGGCCGCCCCCAGCTCGCGCAGCAGGATGTTGAGCGTGAATGACACCAGAACGGTGAACGGGATCGCCACCAACAACGTGGGCGCCATGGATACCCGTGCCACGAACCAGGACTGGTCGAGAAACTCCCGCCATTGGAATGGTCCGCGCACGACGAACTTGGCGGCATCGACCGACATGGCGAACAATCCACCGACCCCCTGCAGCGGGACGGCGAGATGTCGCTGCGGCATCGCTTCCTCCATTCGGCGTGTCACCCGATGTGACGCTGTGACCGGGGACACGTCTTGACTCGGGGAACCCTCGCATCTTCTCGACTGCCAGAAAATGGGCTGTCCCGCCCATCGGGAGAACGGGTCCGGGGCTCTGTTTCCACGCGGCTCACCGGTCAACGGAACGACGCGTTGCGCCCGCCACTCGGTGCGTGTGACGCTCGCGGTGACGATCCGGACGTGACGATCCGGACGTGACGAAATGAGGAGCCGTGTCACAGACTGCTGTCCCGAACTCCCCTGGTGGGTCCGAGATCCTGCATGAAACCTCTACGAGCGCGGGGCCTTTGCGCTATTACGATGTCGGCCAGGGACCGGTGCTGTTGTTCCTGCACGGATCGGGGCCCGGGGTGACGGGGTGGCGCAACTTCCGCGGGGTTCTGCCGACCTTCGCCGAGCGCTTCCGGTGCCTGGTCCTGGAGTTCCCCGGTTTCGGCGTGTCCGACGACTGGGGTGGGCATCCCATGGTCACCGCGCAGGGCACTGTTGTCCCGTTCCTCGACGCATTGGGCATCGAGCGGGCGCACATCGTCGGCAACTCCATGGGCGGTGGGGTGGGTATCAACACCGCGATCACGGCGCCTGAACGAGTGGGCCGCCTGGTGACCATCGGTGGGATCGGCACCAACGTCTTCTCCCCCGGACCCAGCGAAGGTATCCGGTTGCTGCAGGAGTTCACCGAGAACCCGACCCGGCAGCGTCTGGTCGACTGGCTCAACTCGATGGTCTACGACCAATCGCTGGTCACCGAGCAACTGATCGAAGAGCGCTGGGCGCTGGCCACCGATCCCGAGACATTGGCCGCGGCACGTCGGATGTACGGCAAGGCCGCGTTCTCGGCCATGATGGCCGCGATGGCGTCGTCCGAGGCGCCCCTACCCTGGGCACGCATGCACAAGGTCTCCGCGCCGACCTTGCTCACCTGGGGGCGCGACGACCGCGTCAGCCCGCTGGACATGGCACTGATACCGATGCGCACGATCCCCGACGCCGAATTGCACGTGTTCCCCCGCTGCGGGCACTGGGCGATGATCGAGGCGAAGGCCGCCTTCGAGTCGGTGGTCACCGGATTCCTGCAGCGGGTGGCCTAGCACACGTCCGCTGGGCGGAACACGACACCTGATTCTCGCGGCAGTATTCCTACAGTGACCGCACCGCCCGAAGGGATTTTCATGCCGGACAACATGACTCGCGACGCCGCGGCACGCATGCTGCGCCAGGCCGAGCAACAGCGCAGGCCGGTCGACCCACTGATCGACGCCTACCCTGACCTAAACGTCGCCGACGCCTACGCGATTCAACGCGCCAACATCGCAGAACGGCTCGCCGCAGGCGTAACGATCTGCGGGCACAAAATCGGACTCTCATCTCCGGTGATGCAGCAGATGATGGGCGTCGACGAACCCGATTTCGGACACCTGCTCACGGACATGGTCGTCGAGAACGGCGCCGTCGTCGACCTGTCGTCACTGTGCCACCCCCGCATCGAAGTAGAGGTGGCGTTCGTCCTCGGCGCCGCCCTGCCCGCAGACTGCACCCCCGAGGATGTCCTCAACGCCACCGAGTACGTCAGCGCAGCAATCGAACTCATCGACAGCCGCATCCTCAACTGGCGCATCGGCATCATCGACACGATCGCCGACAACGCATCCTCGGGCAAGTTCGTCCTGGGCCCTGACCGCGCGGCGCCCGATGCGGTCGATCTCGCCGCTGTGGATGCGGCGCTCTACTCGGGCTTCGGCGGACGCGACGTCCTGGTGACCCAGGGCTCCACCAGCGCGGCCCTCGGCCACCCGGCCAACGCCGTGGCGTGGTTGGCGCGCACCCTGTCCGCATACGCCGTCACGCTCGAAGCGGGGCACGTCGTTCTCTCCGGCTCGTGCACACGCGCCGTCGACGTGGCCAAGGGTGACCATTTTCGAGCCGAACTCACCGGGCTCGGCGAAGTTCTCGTCGAATTCGTCTGAGAAAGAGCACTTTTGATGTCAGGAGTGAGCCCGATGGCTGGTAGCAAGGCAACCGTGGCGATTGTGGGGTCGGGGAACATCAGTACCGACCTGTTGTACAAGCTGCTGCGTTCGGAGTGGTTGGAGCCGCGGTGGATGATCGGTATCGACCCCGAGAGTGAGGGTTTGGCGCGGGCCCGCACGCTGGGCCTGGAAACCTCGCACGAGGGTGTGGACTGGTTGCTCGCGCGTGAGGAGCTGCCCGACATGGTGTTCGAGGCGACCAGCGCCTATGTGCACCGGGATGCGGCGCCGCGTTACGCCGAGGCCGGTATCCGGGCCATCGATCTGACGCCGGCCGCGATCGGGCCGGGGGTGATTCCGCCGGCGAATCTGCGCGAGCATCTGGATGCGCCGAACGTGAACATGGTGACCTGCGGGGGGCAGGCGACGATCCCGATCGTGTACGCGGTGTCGCGGGTGGTGGGGGTGCCGTATGCCGAGATCGTGGCGTCGGTGTCCTCGGCGTCGGCGGGGCCGGGCACCCGGGCCAACATCGACGAGTTCACCAAGACCACCAGTGCGGGTGTGCAGCACATCGGTGGCGCGGCGCGGGGTAAGGCGATCATCATTCTCAATCCGGCGGATCCGCCGATGATCATGCGCGACACCATTTTCTGCGCGATCCCCGAGGATGCCGACCACGCGGCGATCACGGCGTCGATCAAGGACGTGGTGGCCGAGGTGCAGACCTATGTGCCGGGCTACCGGTTGCTCAACGAGCCGCAGTTCGACGAGCCGTCGGTGGTCAACGGCGGCAACCACGTCGTGACCACCTTCATCGAAGTGGAGGGTGCGGGGGACTACCTGCCGCCGTATGCGGGAAATCTGGACATCATGACCGCCGCGGCCACCAAGGTGGGCAACGAAATAGTCAGGGATCGCGTCCTTCAGTCTTTGGCGGCTACGCGCGATGAGCGCTTGCGCGAAGAGCAGACAGTCTCAGGAGGTCACGCATGAGCACTGAGCAGATCTATTTCGATCCGATGTGGGATGTGCGGATGACCGACACGTCGCTGCGCGACGGCTCCCATCACAAGCGCCACCAGTTCACCCTCGACGAGGTCGGGGCGATCGTCGCGGCCTTGGATGCGGCGGGGGTGCCGGTGATCGAGGTAACCCACGGTGACGGGTTGGGCGGGTCGAGCTTCAACTACGGGTTCTCCAAGACTCCCGAGCAGGAACTGATCAAGCTGGCCGCCGAGACCGCGAAGGAATCGAA